>CAWGQT010000023.1:0-23467 GCA_963824755.1 uncultured Solirubrobacterales bacterium
GCTCGCGCTGGGCTATGCGGTGCTGCGCGAGCAGTAGCTGCTCGGCGGGTACGTCGAGGCGGCGCGCCGCATGCCGGGAGCACTGCGCCGGCGGCGCGCGATTCAGGCCCGCCGGCGGGTTGGGCGCGTGCCGTTCGGGCTCGTAGCGAGCATGACCGCAAGCGGCGCCTCGGACGCGAAGATCTGAGCCGTTATCGGCCGGTAGCCGTAGCGGGCGAGCGCGACACGCTCCGCTGCCAGCACGGCCCTTGGCGTGAGGCTGTTGTGCTGCGGAAGCTGTGCGATCAGCCAGACGCGGCCTTTGCCGATCGGGGGAGCGGCGGTCCATTGGACGTGCTCGCGTCCAAGGCCGTAGTACGGCAGTGGCGCCGTCGTGCCGGTCGACCATGGCGTCACGAGGATGTCGCCGGGGCGTGCGTGTGCCTCGATGTAGTGGGCGGCGCCGCGCGCATCGGGGTCGAAGGCCTGGGTGCGGTGGCTTTCGATCGACCCGGCGACCGCGGCGAGGATGGCGGCCGCGGCCAGCGCCGCGCCGAGCTTGCGTGGCAGGAGCTCGACTGCCGCCGCGATCGCCACGACGATGAACGGCACCGCCACGACGGCGTTCCTGATCACCATCAGGTGGCCCCAGAACGAGCCGCCACCGACCGCGCTCAGCATTGCGAGCGCGAGCGGCTCGCCGATCGCGATCATGGCTACGAGGCGCAGCTCGCCCGACTCGCGCCGGCGCTCCCTCAGCACCACGAGGAGCGCGACCACGGCCCCGACCGCGACGCTCAGCGGCCGGAGGCCTGGACGCGGCCGGTGAACGGCAGGTCGATTATCATCTTGAGGACGTTCGTGACCGTCACGTTGCCGCTCGCGCCGACGCCGCTGCGAGTCGGAAACGCATCGTGCTGCCTGATCAGCAGCGGAATTAGGGCAATCCCTACGGCGGTGCACATGCCGACGGACAGCACCTTTGCGCGGAGTGTGAAGGCGGGGCGCGTCGCAGTCCACACGCATAGTGGAGCGAGCACCAGCACGGCCGTGTAGTGCACGCACAGCGCGATGATCGCGGTGATCAGTGCGACGGCGAACCAGCGAGTCGAGTGGCGGCGCTCGGCTTGCACCGCGGCCGCTACGGCTACCGTCACCGCGAGTGCAACGAACTCATACCCCTGCGCCCGCTGCGCGAACTCGAGCACGAACGGGCAGCATGCCGCGAGCGCTGCCGCGAACAGCGCCGTGGCTCGTCTCTCGCTGACGAGCGACGTCAGCCAGTAGACCGCCGCCACCAGCAGCACCCCGGCCAGCGCCGAAGGCAGCCGGCGCGATCCACTCCGAGTGCGCCCCGTAGTGGCCCAGCCACTCGTGCAGGAAGTAGAAGTAGCCCGGCGGCGTGATCTCGGTGCTCGCCACCGAGTAGGACGGCCGGGAGTGCCCAGCGTGCGTCGATCGCGGCCGGCAGGCCGACGTTACGCGCGACGCTGCGCCGCCCCTGCATCGGCTGAACCGCCACGCGCGGCAGCTTAGGGCCTATCTCAATAGAGGAGTTATGTAGACCGTCGCGAACTCCTTGGCGTGGGAGGAAGAACCGGCCGAGGAGGTCGAGGTGGCTCGCTCTAGCGGGTTGGTGAGCGGTGATGATGGATGGCGGATCCCGGACTGGTTGTGGCAGCGGCTGGCGCCGCTGATCCCGCCGCCGCCGGCGCATCCGCTGGCTTGCTGTCGTCCGCGGGTGCCTGATCGGATCGTGATGAACGCGATCTTGATGGTGCTGCGGACGGGGATGCAGTGGAACGCGCTGGACGCGACCGGGATCTGTAACTCGAAGATTGCGCACCGGCGCTTTCAGGAGTGGCGCGCGGCGGGCGTGTTCCACGAGATCTGGCGCCAGGCGCTGTTGGAGTACGACGAGCAGATCGGAATCGACTGGTCGTTCCTGGCCGCCGACGGGGCGATGACCAAGGCCCCGCTGGGCGGCCCGAAGACCGGCCCAAACCCTACGGATAGAGCCAAAAGGGGCTCTCTCGGCATCGATGTAGGTGAACTGCGGTCACCTGTGTAGTTCGTGGGGGAGCGTGAGGGTGGTCGGTCCGCAGGTGAGCATCACGAGCGCGAGCGCGGCTTTGGCGGTGTGGAACCCGTAGGCGCGGCGGGTGATCAAGCGGACCTTGTTGTTCAGCGCTTCGGTGCGGCCCTGGTTGATCCCGAGCCGGATCGCGTGCAGGATGCCGTCGCGGTGCTTGCGGATCGTCTTGGCGAGCCGGACGAACGGTCTGAGGCGGCTGCGTGCGGCCTTGCTGATGAACCGGTCGATCAGGATCTCCACGTCCTCGACGGTGAGGCCGGGCTTGAAGATCGCCCGCAGCGCTTCCTTGAGCGTGTAGGCGCGCCACACCTCGCCGCCGGCTGCCCGCAGCCGTCTCAGCGTTCGCGATTGGTGATCGTTGAGCTTGTCGGGCGCCTTGAGCAGAGAACCAGCGGGCGTCCTTGAACCGGCGGGCGGCGTCGGGGTCGTCGAGCTCCCGGAGCTTGTTCCAGTAGGCGCGGCGGATGTCATCCAGCGCCCGGTTCGCGAGGGCCACGACATGAAATGGGTCGATCGCGATGGTCGCCTGGGGCGCGTGCTCCCGCGCCGACTTCGCGTACCCGGGGCCCATGTCGAGCGAGATCACCTCGATCGCGTGCGAGCGGGATTTGCCGAGCTGGCGAAAGAACCGGTTCGCCGCCTGGCTGTCGTTGCCCTCGGTCCCCCACACGATCTGGCCGCGGATGTGGTCGGCCACGAGCGTGAGGTAGTTGTGCTGGCGCTTCCAGCTGACCTCATCGATCCCGATCTCAAACAGGTTCTCGAGACGGTCCGGGTCCAGTTCATCGGCGCAGACCCGGCTGATGATCCGCCCAACGGTGTCCCAGTCGATTCGCACCAGCCTGGTGATCGTCGTCTTGTCAACTTTGGTGGCCAGCCAGGCGACGAGCGCCTCGAAGTCGCGCGTGAACCCGGAGCGGTGCCGAGCGAACGGCACGCCCTCGACCCGAACCCCGTGCTCGGGGCACTCCAGTCGCCGCAGCTGCGCGCGGATCTCCAGGCGCCAGATCCCGAGATCGAGATGCCGCCAGACCGACTCGACCTGCTGACGGTTGTGACGATGGCGAGTCGAGAACGAGCACAGCGGGCAGTGCAGCCGACGGCGTCTGAGCGCCACCGAGACGACCACCCGATCGGCGAAGAACTGCACCCGCCGCACCCAGATCCCGTCCAGGCGCAACAGGCGCGAGAATGCCGCGCAGACGCGCATCGTCGCCCTCCTTGTGAGCTGACTGACCTTGGAAAGCCGCCAGCTTGCCTGATGAGGGCGGCGGCGCGTCACCCCGACGGCCGCGGCACTCCCGGCCCCTTCCATGCCCATTCCGCCGGCCATCCATGGCCGCCGGGCGACCCCCTCACGCAGGCAGCCTCCATCCCGCAGAAGCAGAGCACGACTCCCACCGCGCCAGCCGGGCCGCGAACCCCCCGCTCAAACGCCGAAACCGACGCCGCGCCGACCTACATCGATGCCGGGAGCCCCCAAAAGGGGGCCAAGCGCTCGGTCCTCACGGACGCCGCAGGGGTCCCGATCGGGCTCGCGCACGAGGGTGCGCACCGCCATGACATGAAGCTGCTGGACGACACGATCGCCTCCACCCCGATCGCACGTCCGATCCCCACCGATGAGCACCCGCAAGGTCTGTGCCTTGACCGCGGCTACGACTACGACTCGACGCGCGCGTCGGTGATCGCGCAGCGGTTCACGCCGCACATCCGCGCCCGCGGTGAAGACACCGCCGGGCAGATCCGCGATCCCGAGTGGAAGCCCCGGCGGTGGGTGGTCGAGGCCTGCCACTCGTGGCTGAACCGCAATCGCGGGATCCTCATCCGCTGGTCAAAGAAGGACGAGAACCACCTCGCACTACTGCAGCTCGCCAGCGGGCTGATCGCGTTCAAGAAAGCCCATGTCGCCACCCAAGCGCCTGCCTATTGAGATAGGCCCTTAGAAGCCGACCGCGGCACCCGGCGCCGGTTTGGCGTGCGAGCTGCCTCGGTGTGAGCCGCCGGCGCGCCCGTCAACGTCACACTCAGCGCGGCTTACGAGGTGAGAGCGACGAACACGGCGCACCAGGCCGTCAACGTGACTCTCGCTCCTCGCGGCGAGTTGAGTGTGACGAAGACGGCCAGACGCACGCAGCGGTGGTCCGGATGGGCCCTCCCGGTCCCATGGACGCTGCGTCAGCAGGCCCCAATCCATACCCTGACCGCCAGCGTTCAGGCCGCCAGCCGGTGCTCGTACTCGCCCGGCTCCGGTTCGCGCGCTTCCACCAGTTGCGGGGTCGCAGCCTGGCCGCTCGGCAGGAAGGCGAGCGCGAGCACCACCGCCACCACGCCAATCAAACCGCACGCGATGAGCGTCACGTCGATGCCGTGGACGAACGCGGAGCGCACGAGGTGCAGGAGGCCCGGCAGCCCGAGCTTCTCGGCGACCGCCACTCCCTCGGCCGCGCCCTGGTGGACGACGCGCGGGATCGAGTCCGGCAGCCGCGCAGCATCGATGCGGCTGCCGTACGCGTTGTTGAGGAGCGTGCCGAGCACCGCCACGCCGATCGTCGCGCCGACGAACCGCAGCGCCATGATCAGCGCGGACCCCACGCCGCTGCGCTCCGGCGAGAGCGCCCCCAGCGCCGCGTTCATCACGGTCGGCAGCACGAAGCCAAGCCCGAACCCGACGACGAAGAACCAGCCGGCGGTGAACGCTTCGCCGGTGGCGACAGTGGTCCGGGCACCGATGAACACCCCCACGGCCATCACGGCGAACCCAAGCGCAGCGGCCGCCTTCGCTCCCATCCGCGCGCGTCCGCCGGCGGGCCGCTCGAGGCCGGTTGCGAGCAGCAGGCCTACCAGAAGCCCGCCGATCGTCGGCAGCAGTCGGACCCCGGCGCCCATCGGCGACGTGCCCACGACCTCGCGGAAGTACTGAGGCATCGCGTACAGCAGCCCGAACATCACGAGCGTCGAAAGCGTCGCCAGCGCGGTGCCCGCGCTGAATCCGCGGGAACGGAACAAGAAATCCGAACAGCACGAGGCCGGCCAGCATCACGCGCTTGCGCCCGTTGCGGTCGCCAAGCAGGCCGGCCGGAAGGATCACCGCGGCGAACACGAACGTGTAGGCGTCGACGAACCACTGCAAATCGCCGCTCGAGGCATGCAGCTTGAGCGCGAGCGTCGGCAGGGCCAGGTTCAGCACCGTGACGTCGAGGCTCATGATCACGCTGCACACCGCGAGCGCGATCAGGGCCCACCACCGTTCCTTGCCGACGCCGTGCGACATCGACTGAAAGCGATGCGCCCCCGATTCTCGGGCACATCCGCATTCGCAACCGATCGCTCCGCGGTGAACTACGCCCCGGCGTCCGAGTGCGTGATCCGGCATCCTTGAGCTGCATGGACCACGTTCCGCTCGCCACGCTCGAGACGGCCCTCGACCACATCCGCTCCTCCCCGGCCGACAGCGGACCGGTGGAGTTGATCGTGCGCCGGCCCGCTCCCGGCGAGCGCGAGCAGCTTGCCGAGGCCCGGCTCGATCCCGCCGAGGGGCTGCTCGGCGACAGCTGGAAGGCTCGCGGGCTGGCGAGCAAGGACGGCCTGCCGAACCCCGACGGCCAGGCTGACGCTGATGAACGCGCGGGTTGCAGCGCTCGTCGCCGGCCGGCCCGAGCGGCGTCAACTGGCCGGCGACCAGCTGTACCTCGACCTGAATCTCAGCTACGCCAACATCCCGCCGGGCACGCGTCTGCGGCTCGGCTCGGCGCTGATCGAGATCACCGATCTCCCGCACCGCGGCTGCGGCAAGTTCCTCAAGCGCTTCGGGATCGACGCGCAGCGGTTCGTCAACTCGGCGGCGGGCCGCGAGCTGAACCTCCGCGGAGTCAACGCGAAGATCGTGAGCGGCGGCACCGTTCGCGTCGGGGACGCCGTGGCGATCGTCGACGGCGGCGGGATCAGCCGCGCACCGCGCGCCGGCGTCCAGCGTACGTACCAAGCAGCCTCGCCAGCCGTCTATGACTGAGGCGGGCCTTGACCGCTGAGTCGTAGCAGCGGCGATCTGACCACCACTCATGCAGTAGCTCGCTCCAGCCGTACGCCGGCAAGTTGAACGCGGTGGTCATGCCCTGAGCCTCTCGCCGGGCGCGGCGGTAGATGCTCGGGAGCGGATCGTGCGTGTGGTCGTGGTCGACCACAAGCCCCGGATCGACCACACTGACGTACCCGCGCTGCAGCCAGTGCCAGGACCATTCCTTGTCCTCGCAGCCGGGCAGGTCGGAGCGAAATGGCCGACGGCGCCACAGCGAGGCGTGGAAGGCTCCCGCCGCGCTGGAGTACCCCCACGCCGGCTGGCGGCGGGCGAGCTCTGCGCCCTGACGAATCGCGTGCGTCAGCGACTCGCCATCCGGTCCGTAGCGATCCCCCGAGGCACACGCCACGCCAGGGCCAGAGACGGCGTCGAGCAGGCGCTCCAGCCACCCATCGTCAACGGGGAAGGCATGCGCCGAGAGCGCTATCAGCACCTGGCCTCTGGCGTTGGCTGCACCCAGGTTCAGGGAGCCCCCAAAGGTGAATGACTCCCGCGGGATCGTCAGCACCCGTGCGCCGTAAGCCCGCGCGATCGGGATCGTGTCGTCCCTGGAGCCGCTGTCGACCACGATCGTCTCGAGCGACACCCCGAGAGTCCGCTGTGCGGTAAGCAGACCAAGACAGTGGCCGAGGCTCGCGGCCTCATCGCGAGTGCGCACGATCACGCTGATTTTCAGTGGTCGGGATCGCTCGGCCATGCCGCTGGAATACTGGCGCGCGCGCCGGAAGCGCGGCGTAGCATGCCTCGGCGACGTGACTGCGCACGCTATCCGCGAGGCAGACCGTACAGGCATGGGATGGGTCGGGGAGGCGGCCAGGCCGTCCGCTGCGCTGTTCGATATTCCGATCGACCTGGGGCAGCCGGCGGAGCTTCTGCGGACGATCTCCGGCTGGGCCTCTCAGCGCCGGACCAGGCGGGTGATGTACGTCAACGCCCACGTAGTCAACCAGTCCCGCGTGACGGCAGGGCTCGGCGATGCGCTGCGACGCGCGGACCTGGTCTACTGCGACGGGTACGGGGTCCGGCTCGCTGCACGGGTTCTGAACAAGCCCGTCCCCCACCGGATGACCGGAGCGGATTGGATCTGGGGGCTGTCGACGCTCTGCGAGCTGTCTCGACTCCCGATCTACCTGGTCGGCTCCGAGCCGCCGCTCGCCCGGGAGGCAGCGGCCCGGCTGCGCCACTGGTACCCGCGCCTCGAGGTCGCCGGCGCGCACCACGGGTACTTCGAACTCGACTCCCCGCACAACGAGCGCGTGATCGAGGACATCAACGCGCACGCCCCCCGGATCGTCCTCGTCGGAATGGGGACACCAAAGCAGGAGCTGTGGGTGGATCGTTACGCTGACCGCCTCGACGGGGCCGTCGTGTGGACGGTGGGGGCATTGTTCGACTACGTCTCCGGCCATACGCCGCGCGCCCCGCGGTGGCTTGCCGACAATGGACTCGAATGGATCTTCAGACTCGCGATCGAGCCGCAGCGGATGTGGCGTCGCTACCTGCTCGGGAACCCGGTGTTCCTGAGCCGGGTCGCGACCGAGGCGCGCCGCGAACGCCCTCCCGTGACGCTGGCGCGCCCCTAGCGCTCCCCGCCCGACTACGGGTCGCTGATCCCCGCCTGCTGGCGGGGCTGGCGTTCGTGTTCGCAGCGGCGGTCGGGCTGATCCTGGCGCTCGGTGCAGGCGTCGCCGGCGTCTCGGCGGTGCCGGCCGTGCTCCGGACGGCTCTGGTGGGAGTAGTCCTGTTCGCGCCGAGCGGATATGCGGCTGCACGCACGCTCGTCGGCGGTGGACTGAGCGTCCACAGGGTCCTCCTCTGCCTGCCCCTCGGAGCGACGATCTCGAGCCTCGCGCTCGCGGTGCTCGGACTGCTCCACGTGCCGCTGAAGGTCTCGCTTGCGATCGTGATCCTCGCCGCCGCGCTCACGGCCGCGCTCAGCGTGGCGCGGGGCACGCGAGGCGGCGCGTCGGAGGGCAGCACCCGCGAATCGGCGCTCACGCGAATCGCGCTTCCGTTCGCGCTCGCCGCGATCGTCGCCGCGATTTCGCTGATCCCGATCTTCCGCTCGGGATTCGCCACCGTCCCGGGCCAGAACGGCGACGCGATCCTGGTGGTCGGCAGCGCGGTGCTGCTCTAGCACGCCCCGCCGACCGCCAACCGAACGGACCTGCCGATCAACCACATCCCGCTGCAATGGCGCTCCAAGTACCCGATCTACCACGCGCTTGCCGGGATCGCGACGCTCGCCGGCCAGGACCCCATTCAGGCGTTCGCCACCGTCTCGGCGCTGATGCTGGCGCTCACCGTGCTCGGCTTGTACCTGTTCGCCCGCTTTGTGCTGCGCGCGCCACCGTGGGTTGCGCTGCTCGCGATGTTCCTGGTTCCGCTCGACCGGATCGTGATGTACGTGACGATCCACCCCTACTACAACGAGCTGTGGGGGCAGTTCGCGCTCCCGTTCATGCTTCTGTCCGGGGTCAACTTCCTGCGCGCACCAGACCGTCGCAGCGCGATCATGTTCGCCCTGTTCGCCGTCCTCGGGCTGCTCGCGTATCCGCTGATGGTCCCGTTTCCGGCGATCTTCCTCGGGGTTTTCGCGTTTGTCACGTGGCGGCGGCGGCGCGGAGCCGGCGAGCCCGCCGCCTGGATCTCGGCGCTCAGGATCCCGCGTCCGGGAGCCCGTTCCTGGCTTTGGATCCCGGTCGTGCTGATCGGGATTCCGGTCGCGCTCGTGCTCGTGCGGGGCTTCTTCGAGAAGACGCTGTCGGCGCTGGCGGTGTTCGCGCCGTGGACGAGTCTCAGCGGCTGGTCCGGGACGGCCCTGCCATTTCTGCCGTGGCCGCGGTTCGTGGGAATGCCGGGAGGAGCGGCCGGCGTGGCCGGCCTGGTGATCGTGGCTGCGCTCGCGGCGCTCGCGCTATGGCGGATGCGCTCAGATGCGCGCCGGCCGCTCGCGGCGATGATCGTCGTGATGGGCCTGATCGGCCTGTACTTCCGCGAGCGCACGGGCGGTCAGCTGTTCTTCTTCAAGGACCTCGCGTTCCTCGGGCCGTACGTGCTGATGCTGGCGGTGATCGGGCTGTGCGGGCTCACGGCGTCGGCACGCAGGTCAAGCGCACTGTTGGGGGCCGTTGGGCTGGCCGCGGCACTCGTGGTCGTGCCGATCAGCGCCGCCCGAGAGATCAACGCGACCTACGACCAGGCCAATCCGTCGGTGCTCGCCCTGCACAGGTGGGACCTGGCGCTCCCGCACGGGACGAGCGTCCGGATCGACGTGCCGCCGACCGGCTACCAGCTGTGGACCACCTACATGTTCAACGACCACCCGCTGTCGGCGCTCGATCCGCTCGGCGGCTTTTTCCCGCACCCGCCGCAGGGCCGTAAGGCCGACTACGTGATCGCGCTACGAAGTCAGGGCCGCCCCGGCGACGCGGTCGGACGTCCGCTGTTCGCCAACGCGCAGTTTCAGCTGTGGCGAATGAACCCGGCGGTCCCGGGACCGGACCTCTCGTCGCGCCGACAGGTCGACATCAAGAAGATCGTGATCGGGCTGTAGCCTCGACCGCCTCCTTCAGCTTGGCGGCGATCGCCTCCGGCGAGAAGGCCCTGACGCGTGTCTGCCCCCGCCGCCGCAACTCGCGCCGCAGCTCGGTATCGCTCACGGCGAGGTGGACCAGCTCCGCGACGACCGCCAGGTCAGGATCGTCGACCAGCACCGCGGCGTCGCCGACGGTGTCCGGAACGGCTCCCGCCGGTCGGGCGATCAGCGGCACCCCGAACTGCAGCGCCTCGACCAGCGGGATGCAGAACCCCTCGTGCGCCGACATGCACAGGAACACGTCGGCGCTTCGGTAGCGCTCGCCGAGCTCCGCGTTCGGGAGGCCCGTCTCGAACGTGACCGCCCCCGGCGCCAGCTCGCCCGCGATCCTGTGCAAGTGGTTGAGATACGCGCTCGAGATCGGATCGCCGATCAGCCTCAGCCGTGCGTGTGGGGCGCGGTGTCGCCGGTAGAGCGCGAACGTCCTGATCACCTCGTCCTGGCGCTTGTGCGGCGAGAGCCTGCCGACGAACAGGATCGTGGGGGCACGCTTGGCGAGGTCCGCGTTTCCCGGGGGGGCGGACCCGAGCCGTGAGCCTGGTCGATCAGCGACGGCGCAGCGCCCAGCAGCGACTGCTGTAGGAACGTCCACGCCACGAGTCCGACCATCAAGAACAGCGGGTAGTCCGGAATCGACTGCACCTTCAGGACGAGCCCGAACATCAGCGTGTAGGCGCCGAGCAGGACCAGCGGGTTCGCCAGGTACCAGAGAACCCCGAGCGCGGAGCCCATGTACTTCTGCCGCAGCTCGCGGCGCACCAGCTGCGAGAACAGATAGCTGTATCGGCGCATGTGCAGGATGATCATGAGCGGGACTCGACCAGCAGCGTCACCGGTCCATCGTTGACGAGTTCGACCGCCATGATCGCGCCGAACACGCCGCGCTGCGCCGCTAACCGATCGCAGAAGCGCTCGTACAGCGGCTCTGCGTGCTCCGGAGGCGCGGCCGCGACGTAGCTCGGTCGGTTGCCCTTGCGGGCGTCTCCGTACAGCGTGAACTGGCTGACGCACAGCACCTCACGGTCGCCGAGCGGCTCGTTCATCCGGCCGTCGGCGTCCGGGAAGATCCGCAGCGCGCGGACCTTGTCAGCCAGCCAGTCGGCTGTTTGTTCCTCGTCGCTGGTCGTGATCCCGAGGAGCACGAGCAGGCCCGGGCCGATCCGCGCAACCTCGCGGCCGTCGACGCTCACCGAGGCGCGGGTGACGCGCTGCACCAGTGCGCGCACGGCTCTGTTCTACACGTCGCGCAGCTCGGCGGCGGCGAGCTCGGGCGGGACGATGTTGAGGTTCACTCCGGCGCCGAGCTCCAGGCCGGCGAAGTGGGTGAGCCGCGGCAGGATGTCGATCCGCCAGCAGAAGTGCTCCGCGCCCTGTGGAGCGGTTCGCACCCATAGGTTCAGCGGCGGGGTGCCCTTGAGTCGGCGCGCCAGCCGGCGCAGCGCCTCGTGCAGCATCGCGGCACCGGTCGGCCCGTCGTCCTCGAAGCGCCCCCGGGGTGTGCGTGGCGCCAGTAGCAGCTGGTAGGGCACGCGTGCGCCGAACGGAGCCATCAGCACGCTCTCGGAATCGATCGCGACGATCCGCTCGCGCTTGCGCACCTCCTCCTGGACCAGATCGCCGAGCAGGTTGCCACCCATCGTCCGCGTCGCGTAGGCGCTGAACCGTTCACGCTCGCGAGCGATCGCCGCCGGCACGAAGTCGAGCGCATAGAGCTGAGCGTGGCTGTGGGGCAGCGAGGCTCCGGCCTCGCGTCGCTCGTTGACGATCAGGTGCGTGTACGTGGCGTACGCGTGCACCCGCATGCGCTCGCGCCAGACGTCCACAGCCGTGGCCACCTGCTCCGGGGTCAGATCGCTCAGCGACACGACGGGGTCGGGCGCGTTGATGATCACCTCGTGAGACCCGCGCGCGGGCGCCGCCCAGAACAGGTCGCGGTTTGCCTCGGGGGTTGGCGGATCCGCGTCCTCGCTCAGCGCGGGATACAAGTTCGGCACGACGCGGACTCGCCAGCCGGGGGAATTCGGCGGCCCACCGTTGGTTCTCAGCGCAAACAGCTCTGGGGGCGTGCGATCCTCGTGGCCCTCGGCGAACGGGTCGGTCTCTGGGTCGATCGGCTGGACCGGCGGCGATGACAGCTCGCCGCCCGGACGTCCGGCGCGCGAACCGGCGACGATCGCCCGGAGGCCCGTCAGCGGATCGATCCGCAGCTCAGGCACCTAGTGGTCGTAGTTGTGGGGCCACTTACAGGTGCTTCTCCATCGCGATGTGCTCGATCCCAGCCTCGGTGAACACTCGGCCCCTCGGGCGGTAGCCGGCCAACTCGTAGAGGCGGCGCGCGTAGGTCTGCGCGTGCAGCACGATCCGCCGGCCACCACGGGCGCGGGCTTCGGCATCCGCTTCCGCCAGCAGCGCAGTCGCGATCCCCTGCCGGCGCACCGAGCGAAGCACCGCGAGCCGGCTGAACTGGGCGGTGCTTCCGACCATCAGCAGCCGGCACGTGCCCAGCATCTCGTCGTTGGCGACCGCGACGAGATGGATGCCGTCGCCGTCACGGCCGTCGAGCTCCTCGTGCTCGGGGACTCCCTGCTCGACGCAGAACACGTCGTGGCGGAGCTTGAGCGCGTCGGCCATCTCACGCTGGTCGGCGACACGGCGGACGTCGTAGTAGACGGTCGTCATCCCGATCCGAGCGCGTAGCGGCGCACGTCCTGCTCAAGCGCGCTGGCACTGAGATACGGACCGGCGTGGTCATAGACGAGCTTGCCCTGGCGGTTGAAGTACAGCGTCTGCGGGAAGTAGGTCGCGGCTTGGAAGTCCCGCGCGATCGATTCCCCCGGGTCGGTGTAGCTCGGATAGGTGACCGGGAAGCGTTTCAGGAACGCCATCGCGGAACCGTTGTGGTCCTTGCCGTCGATCCCGACGAACGCCACCTGCTTGCCGTACTGAACCGCCGCCCGTTGAAAGGACGGAAACTCCGTCTGGCACGGTCCGCACCACGACGCCCACTTGTTCACGACGACCGGGTAACCCCTGACGCTGGCGAGCATCGACTTGAAGGCCGTCGGCCCGCCACCGAGCAGCTGGTTGGCCTTGTCGTGCAGGGCAGCCAGCGGAGCCGGCGATCCCTTGAACGCAGCCTCGACAGTGCCAGCCGAGGGCGCCTGGTTGCGCGGCTGACTCCCACACCCGGCGAGCGCGAGGGTGGTGAGCATCACCGCACAGACGAGACGTCGAGACATCTGCCGAGAGCTTGCCATACGTGGCAGGTGGGGTGGGCGGCTTGGATGGTCGCGGCTGCGGCGGACGGGGTTTGATTCTTTGGATCTGCTTAAGTACTCGCTATCCTCGTAAGCCAGACCGGCGAGGGGCGCTGCTACTGAGGGATTTCCTCGCCGGCTCGGCGTAAAGCCGAGATTGCTTGAGCCGCCAGGATGTGTTGCCGCGGCTCGCACATGTAGACGCAACTTCCTACTAGACATGGGTGCTTCCACCCCCTTTCCAAGTCCTGCCGCGATCGCGCGTGCGGAATTGTTCACCCGCGAGCGTTTCGTCTATGAAGGCGAGACGCTTGAAGACGCTCTCTCATCGGGGTCCGCACGACGCCGGGCGCTCGATGCTGCGCTGACTGAGATCGAAGGCGGCGCGACACAGCCGTCGATCGAGTGGCGCCGCAGCTTCTCGTTGCTCCTCGGGCTCGAGCGCCTGCTCTCCGAGGACGAACCGCACCTGGCTGACGGAGCAGTTCTCTCCGCCCATCAGGTCGATGCGCTGTCCGGGACGCTGACGGCGCTCCTCGCCGAGGCCCAGCGCAACGGCAACGGCGGCGGCTCGAGTAACGGCTCGTCAAATGGCTCCGCGCCCGCACAGCTGGCGTCCTCGGTCATCCCCGGCGAGGAGGAATCCGAGCTCGACGAGGACGACGACGGCGACGAGGATGAGGAGCCGCGGGACTGGCAGGACGACGGTGAGGTCGATGCGGACGTCCGCGAGGAGCAGCTTGAGGACCCCAACGCCGCCCGCCGCTTCTGGTTCGAGCACGCCACCGGCGCCGGCAAGACTGTCGCCGCGCTCGGTTTCGTCGAGGCCTCGCGCACCGGCGGCATCCTGATTCTCACGCACCGCCGCAACCTGGTCGACCAGTTCAATGGCGAGCTCCGCGACCGCGGCTACCGCGACCGCATCCACGCGCCGCTGCTCGACGGACGCGACGCCGCCAACGGACCGGTGACCGTCGAGACCTACCAATGGTTCGTGCGCAACGCGAGGCGCATCTCGGACGCGTACACGATCGTGATTTGCGACGAGGCGCACACCGCGCTGGGCGAGAAGACCTCGGCCTCGATCCGCGGTTGGACCGGCCCCGTGTTCATCGGCATGACCGCGACCGGGGCGCTGATCGCGCGTCACGTCACCGACCTGTTCCCGACTCAGACCTCGCGCTTCGACCTTGCCCAGGCCGCCCGGCGCGGCGTGATCGCGCCGCTGCGGTGCATCCGCATCCCGCCCGGCCCGGGCGTGAGGACGATCGCCAAGGTGCCGCTGCGCCGAGGCGAGGTGGACACCGAATTCGACCAGGAGATGCTGGCCGAACTGCTCGACCAGACGCCCTTCAACGTCGCGATCGCTGATTTGTATAAGACCCGGTTCAATGGGGTCCCGGGCATCGTCTACGCCGCCGGTGTGCGCCACGCTTACAACGTGGCGCAGGCCTTCCGTGATCTGGGCATCAAGGCCCAGGCAGTCTCAGGTGAGACTCCGAAGCGACAGCTCGCGCGAATCCTCGCGGACTTCGAGTCGGGCAAGATCGACGTGCTCGTCAACGCGATGCTGCTGGCCGAGGGCTGGAACAGTCCCCGCGCGACGCTGTGCATGCACCTGGCGCCGACGGCGTCCAAGCGCATCTACCAGCAGCGCGTCGGGCGCGTCACTCGGAGACACCCGGGCAAGGAAGCCGGCATCGTCGTCGACTTCGTCCATCCGGCGACCAAGCACGACGATCCGGTGGTGACGCTGCACAGTCTCCTGGATCGCGACGTCTACCGGGGCGGCGCGATCGTCGTCGGTCCCGTCCGCCGCGGGCGTGGCCGGCGCGTGCGGGTCGAGCGCCGGGTGCTGCCCGTCACCAACGATCCCGACAGGCGCCTCGAGGTCTTCGAGCGCGAGCTCTGGCGGATCGCGGTCGAGCATCTCGACTACGGCGAGCAGCACGGCTGGGCCGCTCTCGCCGGCGCCCGGGTGACGCCGAATGGCTGGCGCCGCGCTAAGGCGATGCTGCACTTCGACCGCGGCGGAGAGCTCAAGCGCCGGTTCGTGCTGACCGCGGTGCAGCGCAATCGCAACCCCCAGCTGCGGCTGCGCGCACTGCAGGAGATCGCCGCCTCGCGCGATGCCGAGGCGTTCGACACCGCGATCGACATCATGGCCGGTTGGCCCCGAGACGAGCGCCGCGAAGGCGTCAAGATCATGCTCCAGGCGCTCGCAGAGCGGCGGATCGGCCGGCGCGACCAGGCCAACGCGTGGATCTGGCGGATGGCCGAGTACACGCGCGAGGTGCACGAGGAGTACGCCGTCCAGCGCTGGCCCGAGACCAAGCGGCTCCTGGGGCTCCTGGTCAACTCCTCCGGAGCGGCCCACGCGCGGAACGCGCGCCGGCTGGTGCACGCGACGCGCAAGGAGGACCGGCGGCTTTCGGCGGCGCTCCTGGCCGCGGCGCTGGCGCATACGCCCGAGGCCGAGGAGGCGCTGCGCGGGGCGCGGACGCGGATGGCGCGCAAGCCGGCGGCGCTGGCGCGTGAGCTGCTGCGCAACTTCCCCAAGGGCCGGCGCGGCAAGGGTCGCCGCCGGCGCAAGGCCGGCGCCGGCGCCGAGGGAGCCGCGGGATCGAGCGAGGCAGCCGAGGGCGCCGTCCAGACCGCGACGCTCGAGGCCGACGACGAGGCTCGGGAAGAGGACGAGGGGTCGGGGGACGAGGACCCGCGAGATGAGGAGTCGCCGGACGATGACTCGGCAGAAGGCCTCTCGCCGGATGACGAGTCGCCGGATGACGACTCGCCGGATGACGACTCGCCGGATGACGACTCGCCGGATGAGGACGAGCCGCGCGACGGGGCCGAACCCGCCGAAGGCGAACCTGACGAGGACGAGCCCGAGCCTCACGACGCTGAAGCCGCGGCCTAAGCGCCGCAACTTCGTGGCCCGGGCAGCGTTCTATCCGCGCCACGACCCGGGAGGGACCGGAATGACTCGTCGTTTTCCAATCGCCGCACTCACGGCGTCGCTTGCCGTATCCGCCGCGCCGGCGGTCGCTTCGGGCGGTAGTTCGACCGCTCTCGTCTGGCAGAACAAGGCCAAGAGCGTTGTCTGCGGACTGAAGATCGGCTCGCCGCTCGCGAAGGCCCCGCTGCTGTGCTCAGCCAACGGCATCCCACGCAACCCGCACGGCGGCCCAGTCGGGGACCCATTCGTGCAGCTGGGCAAGGTCGGCAAGCCGCAGCTCGAGCTCGTCAGCCAGAACCAGTACCGGACGATGACCATCAAGACGCTCGCGAACGGTTCGACCTGGAGCCGCAAAGGCGTCACCTGCTCGGTCGGCAAGACCGTGACGTGCAAGAACACCAAGGGCCACGGCTTCACGATCGGCAACGGCAAGTACAAGCACTTCTGAACGCGCACCAACCCCGGCTGGCAGCAGTTTTATGCCGAGTGGGCTATCCACTTCCGTCCCCCTGGCGCCGTAGGGTGCGTGGGCGATGGGCGACGCCGCGCATCCGATCGCTGGGGTGGACTACCCGCGCAACTACCACGAGCTGCTGCGGTGGTTCCCGGATGACGGAGCCTGCGTGAGATACCTCGAGCGGCTGCGGTGGGGCGATGGGTTCGTGTGCCGCTTCTGTGGGCGGGTCGGCGGTGAGTACTGGCGGATGGGCGATGGGCTGCGTCGCTGTGCGGTGTGTCGGCGGGAGACCTCGGTGACGGCGGGCACGATCCTCGCCGGCACGAGGATCCCGCTGGTGAGCTGGTTCGCGGCGGCCTGGTATGTGGTCAACCAGAAGAATGGGGTGAGCGCGCTGGGTCTGCAGCGCGTGCTCGGGTTCGGCAGCTATCAGACGGCGTGGGCGTGGCTGCATAAGCTCCGACGAGCGATGGTCCGTCCCGACCGCGACCAGTTGACGGACGCCGTTGAGGTTGACGAAACCCCGATCGGTGGCGTGAAACCGGGCAAGCCCGGGCGCAGCGCGGACGGCAAGGCGCTGGTCGTGATCGCCGTGGAGTGCCGCGACGGCGGGCCGGGAAGGATGCGGATGCAACGGATCGCGAACGCGTCGAGCGACGTGCTCACAGAGTTCGTGCTCGACAACGTCGCTCGCGGAAGCGAGGTCCGCACCGATGCTTGGCAGGGCTACAACGAGATCGGCCGCTACCGCTTCTCGCATGTCGTCACCAGCCTGAGGGAGACCGGCGATCCCGCCCACGTTGTGATGCCAGAGGTGCACCGGGTCGCAAGTCTGCTCAAGCGCTGGCTGCTCGGGACCCACCAGGGTGCGGTCAGCCACGAGCAGCTCGACTACTACCTGGATGAGTTCACCTTCCGCTTCAACCGCCGCCGCTCGCGCCACCGCGGACTCCTGTTCTACCGGTTGCTCGAACGGGCCGTCGCGACCGACCCGCAGCCGTACAAGACGCTCATAGCGCCGAATCCCGCTACCGCCAGCACCTAGAGCGGATCGGGGGACCGAAGTGGATAGCCCACTTATGCCGATACGGCGGAAAACTGCTGCCACGCCGAAGTACGTTATACGCGGCTTACAAATTTCGAAGCCAGACCGCGTCCAAAACGCTAAGAAATTGCGGACCTCATATGACACGGTGTAGCTATCACCAAGGCCGAGCGCAACATGAACCTGATCGGGGTGGTCGTACCTGTCGCCGGCGTGCTCGTGGCGATCGTGCTGCTCTGGAACAGCTGGGTTGACGCGACGGATCTCGCGATCCTCGTGGTCATGTATCTCCTCAGCGGGCTGGGCGTCACGGTCGGCTTTCACCGGCTCCTGACCCACCGCTCGTTCCAGACCTATCCGTGGGTGGAGCGGACATTCGCGGTGCTCGGCTCGCTGTCGGTGCAGGGTTCGGTCATGGACTGGGTCGCCGACCACCGCAAGCACCACGCGCACACCGATCGCGAGGGCGACCCGCACAGCCCGCACGTCGGCCACGGCAGCGGCCTCAAGGGCCTCTGGTACGCGCACGTCGGATGGCTTCTCCACACCCAGGGACAGGCGGACTGGAAGAAGTACGCGACAGACCTATACGAGGACCGGTCGATGCGCACAATCGGGGGCCGGTTCCCGTGGCTCGTGCTCCTGTCGCTGCTGATCCCGACAGTCGCGGGATTCGTGCTCGACGGCTTCACGCTCGAGGGTGCGATCCGGGGCTACATCTGGGGCGGTCTCGTCAGGATCTTCCTCGTCCACCACGTGACCTGGTCGGTCAACTCGGTCTGCCACTTCTTCGGCCACCGGCGCTTCGACATCGAGGACCAGTCGACCAACGTCTCGTGGCTCGCGGTGTTCTCGCTCGGCGAGTCCTGGCACCACAACCACCACGCGTTCCCGCGTTCGGCCTACCATGGCCTGAAGCGCTGGGAGCTCGACCCCTCCGGCTTGTTCATATCGTTCATGCAGCGACTCGGCCTGGCCTGGAACGTCGTGCGGATTGCGCCCGAGCGCCAGCGCGCCAAGACGGTCGCAGGCGCCACGACATAAGCCTTAGGATCGACTCCCCGGGTCCCACCGGACCCCACGAGAGAGGAGAGACGCGATGCCGACCGTGCAGACGATCAACGGACCGCTCGACGTGAACGAGCTCGGACTCACCCTGATCCACGAGCATTTCTTCTCGAGCGACGAGGCGGTCTCGATCCAGTGGCCGCACGTGCGCGACCGCGACCACGAGTACCAGCTGGCGCTCGAGTCGGCGCAGGCCGTCCAGAGCCACGGCGTCAAGACCGTCGTCGAGCCGACCGCGATGCTGCTCGGCCGCGACATTCCCGGGCTCCAGCGCCTCGCCGAGGACACCAAGCTGCAGCTCGTCGTCTGCACCGGGATCTACACCTACGACCATCTCCCCCAGTTCCTGCTGAACCGCAACGAGGACTTCATCGCAGGGCTGTTCGTCCACGACATCGAAAACGGCATCCAGGGCACCAATATCAGGGCCGCGTTCATCAAGTGCGCGGCGGATGAGCCCGGTGTCAACGAGCGGATCGAGAAGGTCCACCGCGCGGCGGCCCGCGCCTCGCTCCAGACCGGCGTACCGATCATGGCCCACTCGCGGCCCGCCTCCGGAACCGGTCCCCGCCAGGTCGACATCTTCCTCGAGGAGGGCGTCGCGCCCGAGAAGATCCAGATCGCCCACACCGGTGACACCGACGATCTCGACTACATCCAGCAGCTACTCGACAAGGGCGTCTACATCGGCCTCGATCGCTACGGCATCGATCTCTTCCTGCCGACCCCGAAGCGCAATGCAACGACCCTCGAGCTGCTCAAGCGGGGACACGTCGAGCGCATGTTCCTCTCGCAGGACTTCGACGTTCCGATCGCAAATGGTCTTGATTGGTACCCGCCCGAAGTGATCGAACAGCTCCAAGCGGCCGGCGCGGCGAACGACTGGAGCATGACGTTCCTCTTCGAGCAGGTGATCCCGACACTAAAGGACGGCGGGATGACCGAGGAGCAGCTCGAGACGATGATGATCGAAAACCCGAAGCGCTGGCTCGGTATTTAGGGCCCGATCAAGACACTCATTGAGAGGATTGCGGCGCAGACGTCGCCGGCGTCTGCGCCGCCGGATCGCCCGCACGCGCCGGCCCATCGCCGAGCAGGTGACGCGCGAGGAACTCCGTCTGGTCGCTCACCGCCCGCTCCCACGCCTCGCCGATGTAGATGTCGAAGTGTCCGAGCGGGTAGCGCCTAACCTCGCCACGTCCGGCGGCCCGGGCGTACCGGACCGTCACCTCCGCCGGGGCCAGCGCATCCTTGTCGCAGACGCAGAACAGGACGGGACACGCAAGCTTCGCCGCGGCCCGCCCGGGTCGGTACGTGCCGGCATACAGCGCAATCCGAGCGGCCACGCGATTCTCCCAACGTGTCTCGGTCGGTAGCAGCGCCTTGAAGCCTGGCTCCGCGTCGGGGGTGGTCATGACCGCGAACGACCCGGGAGGACCCACTGCGGGGATATACACGGGTCCCCGGCTGAACCGAGACGACATCTGGTCGCGAAGACCCGCCACGCTCGCCTTCAGGATGTTCGACGCGCCCATCTTCGGCAGCGACGCGACGCCGTCCGTAAAGGGGCACTGCGACACGACCGCGGCGATCCTCGGGTCCCGAGCCGCAACGACCAGCACGTGCCCGCCCGAGAACGAGCTGCCGAACAGCGCCACGCGGCTCGGATCGACCCATTCCAGCGTCCGCGCGTAGCCGACCGCCGATTGGTAGTCGGAGTGCTGCTTGTGAATGTCGAGCAGCTGCCTGGGCTCGCCGGCGCTCGCGCCGAAGTGCCGGTAGTCGAACAGGAGCACGCCGAGGCCCGCGGCGCAGAACCGCTCGGCGTACGCGTCGAGCCTGATCTCCCGTGTGCCGGAAAACCCGTGCGCCATCACGACGATCGGCGAGGCGCCTTCAGCAGGCGGTCGGTACAGCCACGCGGCGCACTCGACACCGCCGGAGGTGAATGTCACGTCAGCTCGTTCCATCACCGCATCTTGACCGTCATGCGAACTCACCGCAACAGATGCACCTCGCCGGAGCCGAGGGCCACCTGTCCGGCGGCGGTCTGCACCAGCAGGTTGCCCGTGTCGTCGATGCCCGACGCCAGGCCTTCGCCGTCGGCCCAGCGGATCGGCTGCCCGCGCAGAGCGTCACGCGCACGAACCGCCTCCAGAAGCTGCTCAGAAGAAACCGCCAGCCATTGCGCCAGCGCACCCAGCAGCCGCTCGAGCATCGGCTCGATCGCATCAGGGTCGAGGCCCAACGTCCCGGCGATCTGCTGCAGCTCGGCGGGGAAATCCTCCATTCGCACGGCGACGTTCAGGCCGATGCCGACCACCGCCCAGCCCTCCTGCGGACGCCCTTCCACGAGGATGCCTGCCACCTTGCGACCGTCGACCCATACGTCGTTCGGCCATTTCACGCGCGCCCCGGCCCCGCACACCTCGGCAACCGCTGCGCCTGCGGCGAGCGGCAGCAGGCGCGGCGGATCACGGATCACGACCGAGCACAGCAGCGCCCGGCCCGCCGGCGCCGTCCACGTGCGGCCTTGCCGGCCGCGGCCCGCCGACTGCTCGGCGGCAGTGACGAGCGTGCCGTGCGGAGCGCCGCGATGCGCAAGCTCGCGCGCACGCGTGTTGGTCGAATCGACATCACGAAAGTGGACCCGCGGATGACCGAGCCTCGTGCTCACTTCGGTGTGATCCGCAGCTCGTCGTCGACCCTCAAGCCGAGCCGCTCTGATGCGTTGCCGTGGCTCACGGCGATCGCCGCGCGCCGGTACGCGTCCTCGTACAGCAGCACCTCGCCCGAGGGAACCTCGGCGAACGTCCGCGCAAACCGTGCCTGGAATGATCCGCCCGTAACCTCCAGCTCGACCTGCTGTCCGAGCTTGAGCCCGAACCCGACCAGGTCCTGGTCGTCCGCACCGAGCTGCACGTTGCCGAACCGGTCCACATAGGCGGCGCGCGTCAGGAGTACCCCGTCCTCGACCACCGCCCGAGGAACCTCGACCTTCACCAATCGATCGGGGTCGCATGGCTCTCCCACCTGCGCCAGCGCCACGCCGGCGGCGAGCCGGGCCGCCACCGGCGCGAAGATATCGCGCCCGTGGAACGTCGCGGAGACCGGCTCCAGGCGGAACCGCGAGTGAGCGATATCGACCGCCTCGATCACCCCACCGCACCGCACGGCGGCGAGCGACAGCAACCCGTTGTCAGGACCGACGAGCATCCGGTCGTCGGCAAGCCGCAGCGCGACCGCGCGCCGCTCCGCGCCGACATCGGGGTCGACAACCGCGAGGTGCACCCCGACCGGAAAGAACGGCAGCGCCTCTTCGAGGATCGCCGCTCCGCCCCGGATGTCGTGCCGGCCGACTCCGTGCGTGATGTCGATCACCCGGGCGTCCGGGCAGATCGTCGCGATCACGCCGTGACAAACCCCGACGAAGTCGTCCTCGAGCCCGTAGTCGGATAGGAACGTGATCAGCGGCTTCATCGCGCGTCCATCGTATGATTGCGCCCGAAGCCGTGCTTCCCGAGGACCAGATACGGCGGCGCCGGGCCGCCGCCCGCGCCCGGGCGATCCGCCGCCGCCGCGCGACGCTCGGGGCAATTGTGCTGGTCATCGTGGCGGTCCTGATCATCGTGCTGAGCTCGAGCGGGGGCGCGTCCAGCGGAAGCTCGTCCTCCACCCAGGCGCACCGTGCCGCGGTTGGAGCCGCGCACCGCAATCGCGTGGTCACCTTCACGGTCGAGGCGAGCGGAGACCTTCTGATCCACTCGCCCGTGTGGGAGGCGGCGCTCGCCGACGGCGGGGGCAACCACTACAACTTCGCCGCGCTGTTCAAGTACATCAAGCCGATCATCCATGGCGTCGACCTGCCGTTGTGCCACGTCGAGACGCCGATGACGACGGCGCCGCCGACCGGATATCCGACGTTCAATACGCCGCCGGAGTTGGCCACCGCGATCCACCAGGTCGGGTTTAAGGCCTGCTCGGATGCGGCAACCCACAGCCTCGATCAGGGGCAGTCGGGGATCGATCAGACGGTGCACTTCCTCGATCACGCCGGCGTGCTCAACACCGGCGAGTTCCCGTCGGCGGCCGCGCAGCACAAGGTGCTGATGATGAACATCAAGGGCGTGAAGGTCGCCTTCCTCTCCTACACCGACATCACCAACGGGATCCCCTCGCCGCACCCGTGGTCGGTGAACCGCGCGAGCGCGCCGGCGATCCTCGGCGAGGCGCGCCGCGCCCGCCATGAGGGCGCGCAGGTCGTGATCGTCAACCTGCACTGGGGCGACGAGTACACCAACCAGCCGAACGCGTTCCAGATGGGGCTCGCCCGGCAGCTGACAGCCTCGCCGCTGATCACGACGGTCGTCGGCCAGCACGTCCACGTGGTGCAGCCGATCCGCAAGATCAACGGCAAGTTCGTCGTGTTCGGCGAGGGGAATCTGATCTCGAACCAGACCGAGTCCTGCTGCGGCCCCGGCACGCAGGGCGGGCTGATGGCGATCCTCACGATCCGCGTACAGGGCAATCAGTCCCGCGTCACGTTCGTGCACTACGTGCCGATCTGGGTGCAGCATCCGACCTACGACGTGCTCCCGGTCGGTACCGGGCTGAAGGTCGATCCGGCGGATGCCGACGCGCTCAGAGCCTCGTACGCCGAAACGGTTGCGGACGCCGGCCGCTCGGCCGAGATCCAGCCGATCCCGGCCCATCTGCCTAAATGATGGGGCCGCCTGCGGCGGCGTCCATGGGGCCGGAAGGGCCCGTCCGGACCGCTCACCCGGCCGCGTCCGCGACCAGCGCCTCGACCAAGCCGTCGATGTCGTGCCGCCCAGCCTCCACGGTCGGCTCGAGCCCGCGTTCTCTCAGCGCCGCGCTCGTCACCGGTCCGATGCTCACCAGCCGCGCGTTCGGTGGCAGCGTGGCGGCCT
>CAWGQT010000024.1:0-28361 GCA_963824755.1 uncultured Solirubrobacterales bacterium
CCTGGTCGATCAGCGACGGCGCAGCGCCCAGCAGCGACTGCTGTAGGAACGTCCACGCCACGAGTCCGACCATCAAGAACAGCGGGTAGTCCGGAATCGACTGCACCTTCAGCACGAGCCCGAACATCAGCGTGTACGCGCCAAGCAGGACCAGCGGGTTCGCCAGGTACCAGAGCACCCCGAGCGCGGAGCCCATGTACTTCTGCCGCAGCTCGCGGCGCACCAGCTGCGAGAACAGATAGCTGTATCGGCGCATGTGCAGAGATCATCAGCGGGACTCGACCAGCAGCGTCACCGGTCCATCGTTGACGAGTTCGACCGCCATGATCGCGCCGAACACGCCGCGCTGCGCCGCTAACCGATCGCAGAAGCGCTCGTACAGCGGCTCTGCGTGCTCCGGAGGCGCGGCCGCGACGTAGCTCGGTCGGTTGCCCTTGCGGGCGTCTCCGTACAGCGTGAACTGGCTGACGCACAGCACCTCACGGTCGCCGAGCGGCTCGTTCATCCGGCCGTCGGCGTCCGGGAAGATCCGCAGCGCGCGGACCTTGTCAGCCAGCCAGTCGGCTGTTTGTTCCTCGTCGCTGGTCGTGATCCCGAGGAGCACGAGCAGGCCCGGGCCGATCCGCGCAACCTCGCGGCCGTCGACGCTCACCGAGGCGCGGGTGACGCGCTGCACCAGTGCGCGCACGGCTCTGTTCTACACGTCGCGCAGCTCGGCGGCGGCGAGCTCGGGCGGGACGATGTTGAGGTTCACTCCGGCGCCGAGCTCCAGGCCGGCGAAGTGGGTGAGCCGCGGCAGGATGTCGATCCGCCAGCAGAAGTGCTCCGCGCCCTGTGGAGCGGTTCGCACCCATAGGTTCAGCGGCGGGGTGCCCTTGAGTCGGCGCGCCAGCCGGCGCAGCGCCTCGTGCAGCATCGCGGCACCGGTCGGCCCGTCGTCCTCGAAGCGCCCCCGGGGTGTGCGTGGCGCCAGTAGCAGCTGGTAGGGCACGCGTGCGCCGAACGGAGCCATCAGCACGCTCTCGGAATCGATCGCGACGATCCGCTCGCGCTTGCGCACCTCCTCCTGGACCAGATCGCCGAGCAGGTTGCCACCCATCGTCCGCGTCGCGTAGGCGCTGAACCGTTCACGCTCGCGAGCGATCGCCGCCGGCACGAAGTCGAGCGCATAGAGCTGAGCGTGGCTGTGGGGCAGCGAGGCTCCGGCCTCGCGTCGCTCGTTGACGATCAGGTGCGTGTACGTGGCGTACGCGTGCACCCGCATGCGCTCGCGCCAGACGTCCACAGCCGTCGCCACCTGCTCGGGGGTCAGATCGCTCAGCGACACGACGGGGTCGGGCGCGTTGATGATCACCTCGTGAGACCCGCGCGCGGGCGCCGCCCAGAACAGGTCGCGGTTTGCCTCGGGGGTTGGCGGATCCGCGTCCTCGCTCAGCGCGGGATACAAGTTCGGCACGACGCGGACTCGCCAGCCGGGGGAATTCGGCGGCCCACCGTTGGTTCTCAGCGCAAACAGCTCTGGGGGCGTGCGATCCTCGTGGCCCTCGGCGAACGGGTCGGTCTCTGGGTCGATCGGCTGGACCGGCGGCGATGACAGCTCGCCGCCCGGACGTCCGGCGCGCGAACCGGCGACGATCGCCCGGAGGCCCGTCAGCGGATCGATCCGCAGCTCAGGCACCTAGTGGTCGTAGTTGGGGGCCACTTACAGGTGCTTCTCCATCGCGATGTGCTCGATCCCAGCCTCGGTGAACACTCGGCCCCTCGGACGGTAGCCGGCCAACTCGTAGAGGCGGCGCGCGTAGGTCTGCGCGTGCAGCACGATCCGCCGGCCACCACGGGCGCGGGCTTCGGCATCCGCTTCCGCCAGCAGCGCAGTCGCGATCCCCTGCCGGCGCACCGAGCGAAGCACCGCGAGCCGGCTGAACTGGGCGGTGCTTCCGACCATCAGCAGCCGGCACGTGCCCAGCATCTCGCCGTTGGCGACCGCGACGAGATGGATGCCGTCGCCGTCACGGCCGTCGAGCTCCTCGTGCTCGGGGACTCCCTGCTCGACGCAGAACACGTCGTGGCGGAGCTTGAGCGCGTCGGCCATCTCACGCTGGTCGGCGACACGGCGGACGTCGTAGTAGACGGTCGTCATCCCGATCCGAGCGCGTAGCGGCGCACGTCCTGCTCAAGCGCGCTGGCACTGAGATACGGACCGGCGTGGTCATAGACGAGCTTGCCCTGGCGGTTGAAGTACAGCGTCTGCGGGAAGTAGGTCGCGGCTTGGAAGTCCCGCGCGATCGATTCCCCCGGGTCGGTGTAGCTCGGATAGGTGACCGGGAAGCGTTTCAGGAACGCCATCGCGGAACCGTTGTGGTCCTTGCCGTCGATCCCGACGAACGCCACCTGCTTGCCGTACTGAACCGCCGCCCGTTGAAAGGACGGAAACTCCGTCTGGCACGGTCCGCACCACGACGCCCACTTGTTCACGACGACCGGGTAACCCCTGACGCTGGCGAGCATCGACTTGAAGGCCGTCGGCCCGCCACCGAGCAGCTGGTTGGCCTTGTCGTGCAGGGCAGCCAGCGGAGCCGGCGATCCCTTGAACGCAGCCTCGACAGTGCCAGCCGAGGGCGCCTGGTTGCGCGGCTGGCTCCCACACCCGGCGAGCGCGAGGGTGGTGAGCATCACCGCACAGACGAGACGTCGAGACATCTGCCGAGAGCTTGCCATACGTGGCAGGTGGGGTGGGCGGCTTGGATGGTCGCGGCTGCGGCGGACGGGGTTTGATTCTTTGGATCTGCTTAAATACTCGCTATCCTCGTAAGCCAGACCGGCGAGGGGCGCTGCTACTGAGGGATTTCCTCGCCGGCTCGGCGTAAAGCCGAGATTGCTTGAGCCGCCAGGATGTGTTGCCGCGGCTCGCACATGTAGACGCAACTTCCTACTAGACATGGGTGCTTCCACCCCCTTTCCAAGTCCTGCCGCGATCGCGCGTGCGGAATTGTTCACCCGCGAGCGTTTCGTCTATGAAGGCGAGACGCTTGAAGACGCTCTCTCATCGGGGTCCGCACGACGCCGGGCGCTCGATGCTGCGCTGACTGAGATCGAAGGCGGCGCGACACAGCCGTCGATCGAGTGGCGCCGCAGCTTCTCGTTGCTCCTCGGGCTCGAGCGCCTGCTCTCCGAGGACGAACCGCACCTGGCTGACGGAGCAGTTCTCTCCGCCCATCAGGTCGATGCGCTGTCCGGGACGCTGACGGCGCTCCTCGCCGAGGCCCAGCGCAACGGCAACGGCGGCGGCTCGAGTAACGGCTCGTCAAATGGCTCCGCGCCCGCACAGCTGGCGTCCTCGGTCATCCCCGGCGAGGAGGAATCCGAGCTCGACGAGGACGACGACGGCGACGAGGATGAGGAGCCGCGGGACTGGCAGGACGACGGTGAGCTCGATGCGGACGTCCGCGAGGAGCAGCTTGAGGACCCCAACGCCGCCCGCCGCTTCTGGTTCGAGCACGCCACTGGCGCCGGCAAGACTGTCGCCGCGCTCGGTTTCGTCGAGGCCTCGCGCACCGGCGGCATCCTGATTCTCACGCACCGCCGCAACCTGGTCGACCAGTTCAATGGCGAGCTCCGCGACCGCGGCTACCGCGACCGCATCCACGCGCCGCTACTCGACGGACGCGACGCCGCCAACGGACCGGTGACCGTCGAGACCTACCAATGGTTCGTGCGCAACGCGAGGCGCATCTCGGACGCGTACACGATCGTGATTTGCGACGAGGCGCACACCGCGCTGGGCGAGAAGACCTCGGCCTCGATCCGCGGTTGGACCGGCCCCGTGTTCATCGGCATGACCGCGACCGGGGCGCTGATCGCGCGTCACGTCACCGACCTGTTCCCGACTCAGACCTCGCGCTTCGACCTTGCCCAGGCCGCCCGGCGCGGCGTGATCGCGCCGCTGCGGTGCATCCGCATCCCGCCCGGCCCGGGCGTGAGGACGATCGCCAAGGTGCCGCTGCGCCGAGGCGAGGTGGACACCGAATTCGACCAGGAGATGCTGGCCGAACTGCTCGACCAGACGCCCTTCAACGTCGCGATCGCTGATTTGTATAAGACCCGGTTCAATGGGGTCCCGGGCATCGTCTACGCCGCCGGTGTGCGCCACGCTTACAACGTGGCGCAGGCCTTCCGCGATCTGGGCATCAAGGCCCAGGCAGTCTCCGGTGAGACTCCGAAGCGACAGCTCGCGCGAATCCTCGCGGACTTCGAGTCGGGCAAGATCGACGTGCTCGTCAACGCGATGCTGCTGGCCGAGGGCTGGAACAGTCCCCGCGCGACGCTGTGCATGCACCTGGCGCCGACGGCGTCCAAGCGCATCTACCAGCAGCGCGTCGGGCGCGTCACTCGGAGACACCCGGGCAAGGAAGCCGGCATCGTCGTCGACTTCGTCCATCCGGCGACCAAGCACGACGATCCGGTGGTGACGCTGCACAGTCTCCTGGATCGCGACGTCTACCGGGGCGGCGCGATCGTCGTCGGTCCCGTCCGCCGCGGGCGTGGCCGGCGCGTGCGGGTCGAGCGCCGGGTGCTGCCCGTCACCAACGATCCCGACAGGCGCCTCGAGGTCTTCGAGCGCGAGCTCTGGCGGATCGCGGTCGAGCATCTCGACTACGGCGAGCAGCACGGCTGGGCCGCTCTCGCCGGCGCCCGGGTGACGCCGAATGGCTGGCGCCGCGCCAAGGCGATGCTGCACTTCGACCGCGGCGGAGAGCTCAAGCGCCGGTTCGTGCTGACCGCGGTGCAGCGCAATCGCAACCCCCAGCTGCGGCTGCGCGCACTGCAAGAGATCGCCGCCTCGCGCGATGCCGAGGCGTTCGACACCGCGATCGACATCATGGCCGGTTGGCCCCGAGACGAGCGCCGCGAAGGCGTCAAGATCATGCTCCAGGCGCTCGCAGAGCGGCGGATCGGCCGGCGCGACCAGGCCAACGCGTGGATCTGGCGGATGGCCGAGTACACGCGCGAGGTGCACGAGGAGTACGCCGTCCAGCGCTGGCCCGAGACCAAGCGGCTCCTGGGGCTCCTGGTCAACTCCTCCGGAGCGGCCCACGCGCGGAACGCGCGCCGGCTGGTGCACGCGACGCGCAAGGAGGACCGGCGGCTTTCGGCGGCGCTCCTGGCCGCGGCGCTGGCGCATACGCCCGAGGCCGAGGAGGCGCTGCGCGGGGCGCGGACGCGGATGGCGCGCAAGCCGGCGGCGCTGGCGCGTGAGCTGCTGCGCAACTTCCCCAAGGGCCGGCGCGGCAAGGGTCGCCGCCGGCGCAAGGCCGGCGCCGGCGCCGAGGGAGCTGCGGGATCGAGCGAGGCAGCCGAGGGCGCCGTCCAGACCGCGACGCTCGAGGCCGACGACGAGGCTCGGGAAGAGGACGAGGGGTCGGGGGACGAGGGCCCGCGAGATGAGGAGTCGCCGGACGATGACTCGGCAGAAGGCCTCTCGCCGGATGACGACTCGCCGGATGACGACTCGCCGGATGACGACTCGCCGGTCGAGGACTCGCCGGACGAGGACTCGCCGCATGACACCGAGGCCGCGGCGTAAGCGCCGCAACTTCCGGTCACCCGGCCGCGTTGTATCCGCACCACCAAGGAGGGAGCACTGGATGTTTCGTCGTCTT
Source organism: uncultured Solirubrobacterales bacterium (assembly GCA_963824755.1). Taxonomy (GTDB): domain Bacteria; phylum Actinomycetota; class Thermoleophilia; order Solirubrobacterales; family Solirubrobacteraceae; genus Palsa-465. The sequence continues at coordinate 5,661 of CAWGQT010000024.1, forward strand.
TCGATCGCCGCTGTTGCCACTGTTGCCGTTTCGGCCGCGCCTGCTGTAGCCGCCGGCGGTAGCTCGAGCGCACTGCTCTGGGTGAATAAGTCCGAGAAGGTCGTCTGTGGACTGAGGATCGGTTCACCGCTCGCGAAGGCACCGCTTCTCTGCTCGGCCAAGGGCATCCCGCGCAAGCCGCACGGCGGCCCGGCCGGCGACCCCTTCGTGCAGCTCGGCAAGACCGGCAAGCCGCAGCTCGAGCTGATCAGCCAGAACGAGTATCGGACGAAGAAGATCAAGATGCTCGCCAACGGTTCTACCTGGAGCCGCAACGGCGTCACCTGCTCGGTCGGCAAGACCGTGACGTGCAAGAACACCAACGGCCACGGCTTCACGATCGGCAACGGCAAGTACAAGCACTTCTGAACGCGCACCAACCGCGGCTGGCAGCAGTTTTATGCCGATACGGCGGAAAACTGCTGCCACGCCGAAGTACGTTATACGCGGCTTACAAATTTCGAAGCCAGACCGCGTCCAAAACGCTAAGAAATTGCGGACCTCATATGACACGGTGTAGCTATCACCAAGGCCGAGCGCAACATGAACCTGATCGGGGTGGTCGCACCTGTCGCCGGCGTGCTCGTGGCGATCGTGCTGCTCTGGAACAGCTGGGTTGACGCGACGGATCTCGCGATCCTCGTGGTCATGTATCTCCTCAGCGGGCTGGGCGTCACGGTCGGCTTTCACCGGCTCCTGACCCACCGCTCGTTCCAGACCTATCCGTGGGTGGAGCGGACATTCGCGGTGCTCGGCTCGCTGTCGGTGCAGGGTTCGGTCATGGACTGGGTCGCCGACCACCGCAAGCACCACGCGCACACCGATCGCGAGGGCGACCCGCACAGCCCGCACGTCGGCCACGGCAGCGGCCTCAAGGGCCTCTGGTACGCGCACGTCGGATGGCTTCTCCACACCCAGGGACAGGCGGACTGGAAGAAGTACGCGACAGACCTATACGAGGACCGGTCGATGCGCACAATCGGGCGCCGGTTCCCGTGGCTCGTGCTCCTGTCGCTGCTGATCCCGACAGTCGCGGGATTCGTGCTCGACGGCTTCACGCTCGAGGGTGCGATCCGGGGCTATATCTGGGGCGGTCTCGTCAGGATCTTCCTCGTCCACCACGTGACCTGGTCGGTCAACTCGGTCTGCCACTTCTTCGGCCGCCGGCGCTTCGACATCGAGGACCAGTCGACCAACGTCTCGTGGCTCGCGGTGTTCTCGCTCGGCGAGTCCTGGCACCACAACCACCACGCGTTCCCGCGTTCGGCCTACCATGGCCTGAAGCGCTGGGAGCTCGACCCCTCCGGCTTGTTCATATCGTTCATGCAGCGACTCGGCCTGGCCTGGAACGTCGTGCGGATTGCGCCCGAGCGCCAGCGCGCCAAGACGGTCGCAGGCGCCACGACATAAGCCTTAGGATCGACTCCCCGGGTCCCACCGGACCCCACGAGAGAGGAGAGACGCGATGCCGACCGTGCAGACGATCAACGGACCGCTCGACGTGAACGAGCTCGGACTCACCCTGATCCACGAGCATTTCTTCTCGAGCGACGAGGCGGTCTCGATCCAGTGGCCGCACGTGCGCGACCGCGACCACGAGTACCAGCTGGCGCTCGAGTCGGCGCAGGCCGTCCAGAGCCACGGCGTCAAGACCGTCGTCGAGCCGACCGCGATGCTGCTCGGCCGCGACATTCCCGGGCTCCAGCGCCTCGCCGAGGACACCAAGCTGCAGCTCGTCGTCTGCACCGGGATCTACACCTACGACCATCTCCCCCAGTTCCTGCTGAACCGCAACGAGGACTTCATCGCAGGGCTGTTCGTCCACGACATCGAAAACGGCATCCAGGGCACCAATATCAGGGCCGCGTTCATCAAGTGCGCGGCGGATGAGCCCGGTGTCAACGAGCGGATCGAGAAGGTCCACCGCGCGGCGGCCCGCGCCTCGCTCCAGACCGGCGTACCGATCATGGCCCACTCGCGGCCCGCCTCCGGAACCGGTCCCCGCCAGGTCGACATCTTCCTCGAGGAGGGCGTCGCGCCCGAGAAGATCCAGATCGCCCACACCGGTGACACCGACGATCTCGACTACATCCAGCAGCTGCTCGACAAGGGCGTCTACATCGGCCTCGATCGCTACGGCATCGATCTCTTCCTGCCGACCCCGAAGCGCAATGCAACGACCCTCGAGCTGCTCAAGCGGGGACACGTCGAGCGCATGTTCCTCTCGCAGGACTTCGACGTTCCGATCGCAAATGGTCTTGATTGGTACCCGCCCGAAGTGATCGAACAGCTCCAAGCGGCCGGCGCGGCGAACGACTGGAGCATGACGTTCCTCTTCGAGCAGGTGATCCCGACACTAAAGGACGGCGGGATGACCGAGGAGCAGCTCGAGACGATGATGATCGAAAACCCGAAGCGCTGGCTCGGTATTTAGGGCCCGATCAAGACACTCATTGAGAGGATTGCGGCGCAGACGCCGCCGGCGTCTGCGCCGCCGGATCGCCCGCACGCGCCGGCCCATCGCCGAGCAGCTGACGCGCGAGGAACTCCGTCTGGTCGCTCACCGCCCGCTCCCACGCCTCGCCGATGTAGATGTCGAAGTGTCCGAGCGGGTAGCGCCTAACCTCGCCACGTCCGGCGGCCCGGGCGTAGCGGACCGTCACCTCCGCCGGGGCCAGCGCATCCTTGTCGCAGACGCAGAACAGGACGGGACACGCAAGCTTCGCCGCGGCCCGCCCGGGTCGGTACGTGCCGGCATACAGCGCAATCCGAGCGGCCACGCGATTCTCCCAACGTGTCTCGGTCGGTAGCAGCGCCTTGAAGCCTGGCTCCGCGTCAGGGGTGGTCATGACCGCGAACGACCCGGGAGGACCCACTGCGGGGATATACACGGGTCCCCGGCTGAACCGAGACGACATCTGGTCGCGAAGACCCGCCACGCTCGCCTTCAGGATGTTCGACGCGCCCATCTTCGGCAGCGACGCGACGCCGTCCGTAAAGGGGCACTGCGACACGACCGCGGCGATCCTCGGGTCCCGAGCCGCAACGACCAGCACGTGCCCGCCCGAGAACGAGCTGCCGAACAGCGCCACGCGGCTCGGATCGACCCATTCCAGCGTCCGCGCGTAGCCGACCGCCGATTGGTAGTCGGAGTGCTGCTTGTGAATGTCGAGCAGCTGCCTGGGCTCGCCGGCGCTCGCGCCGAAGTGCCGGTAGTCGAACAGGAGCACGCCGAGGCCCGCGGCGCAGAACCGCTCGGCGTACGCGTCGAGCCTGATCTCCCGTGTGCCGGAAAACCCGTGCGCCATCACGACGATCGGCGAGGCGCCTTCAGCAGGCGGTCGGTACAGCCACGCGGCGCACTCGACACCGCCGGAGGTGAATGTCACGTCAGCTCGTTCCATCACCGCATCTTGACCGTCATGCGAACTCACCGCAACAGATGCACCTCGCCGGAGCCGAGGGCCACCTGTCCGGCGGCGGTCTGCACCAGCAGGTTGCCCGTGTCGTCGATGCCCGACGCCAGGCCTTCGCCGTCGGCCCAGCGGATCGGCTGCCCGCGCAGAGCGTCACGCGCACGAACCGCCTCCAGAAGCTGCTCAGAAGAAACCGCCAGCCATTGCGCCAGCGCACCCAGCAGCCGCTCGAGCATCGGCTCGATCGCATCAGGGTCGAGGCCCAACGTCCCGGCGATCTGCTGCAGCTCGGCGGGGAAATCCTCCATTCGCACGGCGACGTTCAGGCCGATGCCGACCACCGCCCAGCCCTCCTGCGGACGCCCTTCCACGAGGATGCCTGCCACCTTGCGACCGTCGACCCATACGTCGTTCGGCCATTTCACGCGCGCCCCGGCCCCGCACACCTCGGCAACCGCTGCGCCTGCGGCGAGCGGCAGCAGGCGCGGCGGATCACGGATCACGACCGAGCACAGCAGCGCCCGGCCCGCCGGCGCCGTCCACGTGCGGCCTTGCCGGCCGCGGCCCGCCGACTGCTCGGCGGCAGTGACGAGCGTGCCGTGCGGAGCGCCGCGATGCGCAAGCTCGCGCGCACGCGTGTTGGTCGAATCGACATCACGAAAGTGGACCCGCGGATGACCGAGCCTCGTGCTCACTTCGGTGTGATCCGCAGCTCGTCGTCGACCCTCAAGCCGAGCCGCTCTGATGCGTTGCCGTGGCTCACGGCGATCGCCGCGCGCCGGTACGCGTCCTCGTACAGCAGCACCTCGCCCGAGGGAACCTCGGCGAACGTCCGCGCAAACCGTGCCTGGAATGATCCGCCCGTAACCTCCAGCTCGACCTGCTGTCCGAGCTTGAGCCCGAACCCGACCAGGTCCTGGTCGTCCGCACCGAGCTGCACGTTGCCGAACCGGTCCACATAGGCGGCGCGCGTCAGGAGTACCCCGTCCTCGACCACCGCCCGAGGAACCTCGACCTTCACCAATCGATCGGGGTCGCATGGCTCTCCCACCTGCGCCAGCGCCACGCCGGCGGCGAGCCGGGCCGCCACCGGCGCGAAGATATCGCGCCCGTGGAACGTCGCGGAGACCGGCTCCAGGCGGAACCGCGAGTGAGCGATATCGACCGCCTCGATCACCCCACCGCACCGCACGGCGGCGAGCGACAGCAACCCGTTGTCAGGACCGACGAGCATCCGGTCGTCGGCAAGCCGCAGCGCGACCGCGCGCCGCTCCGCGCCGACATCGGGGTCGACAACCGCGAGGTGCACCCCGACCGGAAAGAACGGCAGCGCCTCTTCGAGGATCGCCGCTCCGCCCCGGATGTCGTGCCGGCCGACTCCGTGCGTGATGTCGATCACCCGGGCGTCCGGGCAGATCGTCGCGATCACGCCGTGACAAACCCCGACGAAGTCGTCCTCGAGCCCGTAGTCGGATAGGAACGTGATCAGCGGCTTCATCGCGCGTCCATCGTATGATTGCGCCCGAAGCCGTGCTTCCCGAGGACCAGATACGGCGGCGCCGGGCCGCCGCCCGCGCCCGGGCGATCCGCCGCCGCCGCGCGACGCTCGGGGCAATTGTGCTGGTCATCGTGGCGGTCCTGATCATCGTGCTGAGCTCGAGCGGGGGCGCGTCCAGCGGAAGCTCGTCCTCCACCCAGGCGCACCGTGCCGCGGTTGGAGCCGCGCACCGCAATCGCGTGGTCACCTTCACGGTCGAGGCGAGCGGAGACCTTCTGATCCACTCGCCCGTGTGGGAGGCGGCGCTCGCCGACGGCGGGGGCAACCACTACAACTTCGCCGCGCTGTTCAAGTACATCAAGCCGATCATCCATGGCGTCGACCTGCCGTTGTGCCACGTCGAGACGCCGATGACGACGGCGCCGCCGACCGGATATCCGACGTTCAATACGCCGCCGGAGTTGGCCACCGCGATCCACCAGGTCGGGTTTAAGGCCTGCTCGGATGCGGCAACCCACAGCCTCGATCAGGGGCAGTCGGGGATCGATCAGACGGTGCACTTCCTCGATCACGCCGGCGTGCTCAACACCGGCGAGTTCCCGTCGGCGGCCGCGCAGCACAAGGTGCTGATGATGAACATCAAGGGCGTGAAGGTCGCCTTCCTCTCCTACACCGACATCACCAACGGGATCCCCTCGCCGCACCCGTGGTCGGTGAACCGCGCGAGCGCGCCGGCGATCCTCGGCGAGGCGCGCCGCGCCCGCCATGAGGGCGCGCAGGTCGTGATCGTCAACCTGCACTGGGGCGACGAGTACACCAACCAGCCGAACGCGTTCCAGATGGGGCTCGCCCGGCAGCTGACAGCCTCGCCGCTGATCACGACGGTCGTCGGCCAGCACGTCCACGTGGTGCAGCCGATCCGCAAGATCAACGGCAAGTTCGTCGTGTTCGGCGAGGGGAATCTGATCTCGAACCAGACCGAGTCCTGCTGCGGCCCCGGCACGCAGGGCGGGCTGATGGCGATCCTCACGATCCGCGTACAGGGCAATCAGTCCCGCGTCACGTTCGTGCACTACGTGCCGATCTGGGTGCAGCATCCGACCTACGACGTGCTCCCGGTCGGTACCGGGCTGAAGGTCGATCCGGCGGATGCCGACGCGCTCAGAGCCTCGTACGCCGAAACGGTTGCGGACGCCGGCCGCTCGGCCGAGATCCAGCCGATCCCGGCCCATCTGCCTAAATGATGGGGCCGCCTGCGGCGGCGTCCATGGGGCCGGAAGGGCCCGTCCGGACCGCTCACCCGGCCGCGTCCGCGACCAGCGCCTCGACCAAGCCGTCGATGTCGTGCCGCCCAGCCTCCACGGTCGGCTCGAGCCCGCGTTCTCTCAGCGCCGCGCTCGTCACCGGTCCGATGCTCACCAGCCGCGCGTTCGGTGGCAGCGTGGCGGCCTCGAGGAAGTAGCGCACCGTCGAGGAGGACGTGAACGTCACGTAGTCGGCGGTCGCGACCGCTTCCAGCTGCGACTCGCTCAGCGGCTCCCCGACCGTCTCGTACAGGGCGACCACGTCGACCTCGGCGCCGCGCTCGCGGAGCGTGTCCGGCAGGACGTCGCGGGCCTCAGCCGCCCGTGCGACCAATACTCGCCCGGCTCGATCGCCGGCGAGCGCGTCGAGGAGTCCCTCCGCCGTGAACCGCTCCGGGACGACATCGGCGATCACGCCGTGGTCGCGCAGCGCCGCCGCGGTCCCGGGCCCGATCGCGGCGACGCGCACACCGGCGAGAGCGCGCGCGTCGCGTCCCAGTCGCTCGAATAGCAGCCTGACCCCGTTTGGGCTCGTCAGGCACAAAAGGTCGTACGCGGCGACGTCCGGCGCGGGCCCGTCGAGCGGCACGATCTTGATCGCCGGGGCCTCCACGACTGCGGCCCCGAGCCCGCGCAGACGCGACGCGAGCGCGCTCGCCTGCTCACGCGCGCGAGTCACGGCGATCGTGCGCCCGGCGAGCGGTCCGGGCGAGAACCACTCCAGTCGCTCGGCGAGCGCCGCGACCGGCCCGAGCACAGCGATCGCCGGCGCCCGGGCCCCCGCCTGAGCGATCGTCGCGAGCGTCCCGTTGAAGACGCGCTGATCTCGGAGCGTGCCACGCTCGATCACCGCTGCCGCCTCGGCCGGATCGCGCCCGCCGGCGATCAGCCGCTCGGTGATCGCGCCCAGCTGGCGGATTCCCATGTACACCACGAGCGTCCCCGGGAACGCCGCGAGCGCGTTCCAGTCGAGCGCGGACTCCGGCTTGGTCGGGTCCTCGTGGCCGGTCACGAACGCGACCGAGCTCGCGAGGTCGCGGTGCGTGACCGGAATGCCCGCATACGCCGGCGCCGCGACGCCGGCGGTCACGCCCGGCACGACCTCGAACTCGACCCCGGCCTCTCTGAGCGCCTCGGCCTCCTCGCCGCCGCGGCCGAACACGAACGGGTCGCCCCCTTTCAGCCGCACGACCGTCCGGCCGGCGCGGCCGTGCTCGACGAGCAGTCGCTCGATCTCCGCCTGCGACGCCGAGGGTCCGCCGCCCTCCTTGCCGACGTAGATCAGCTCGGCGTCCGCTCTCGCCGCCGACAGTGCCGATTCGGGGATCAGCCGGTCGTAGACGATCACATCCGCGCGCGCGATCAGCTCGAGCGCTCGCGCCGTCATCAGACCGGGATCTCCGGGGCCCGCCCCGACCAGATAGACACTCACGCGAGCATCTCCGCCGCGCCGACCGCCACCATCCGCTCGGCAACTTCAGCCCCGAGGCCCGCGGACGCCCCCCGCGCACAGTCGCTGATCCACGACGACCCATCCGGTTGGCCCACCCACGCGCGCAACTCGAGCTCGCCTTCCACTGCCCGCGCGATCGCGCCGACGGGCGTGTTGCACGACGCCCCGAGCGCGCGCGTAAGCTCGCGTTCGGCGTGGACACATGCCGCTACGTCGGAGTCCACCAGTCCGGCCGGCGCCTGCCATCCCGCCCGAGCCTCCAGCGCCAGCGCCCCCTGACCGGCCGCCGGGACGAGCTCGTCCAGCACCCCGTCCGCGCTCAGGCCGAGACGCCGTAGTCCGGCGAGGGCAAGGACGATCGCGGCGAATTCCCCGTCCCGGAGCTTCCGCAGGCGGGTGTCGACGTTCCCGCGGATCTCGACGACATTAAGGTCCTCGCGCAGCGCCCGGATCTGCGCCGCGCGGCGCAGGCTGCTCGTGCCGACCCGGGCGCCGGGCGCGAGCGCCGCGAGCGACGCCGCGCCGCAGATCGCGTCGCGCGGGTCCTCCCGCTGCGGGATCGCGGCCAGCGCCAGGCCGTCGGGCAGCTCGGCCGGCACGTCCTTGGCGGAATGCACTGCGACGTCGATCTCGTCTGCGAGCAGCGCTCGCTCGAGCTCGGACACCCAGCGCGATTTGTCATCGATCGGGCCGGCCGCGCTTCGCACGACGAGCTCGGTCCCTTCCTCGAAGCGCTCCGCGACCCAGCTCGCCTGCGCGAGCGCGAGCGCGCTGCCGCGCGTGCCGATCCGGATCAACGGCGACGAAGCTCGCGGACCTCGGCGAGCTCGACGTCCTCGGCCCCCTCCTCGAAGGTGCCCTCTTCCGCGGCCAGCCCGAACAGATCCCGGACGAGCGCCATCCGCGCATGCACGCGATCGTCCCGCAGCTCTTTCATCCGTGCGGTCGGATCGTGGAGCAGGCGGTTGACGATCGCACGGGCCAGCGCGTCAACGCGCTCGAGGTCCCGTGGTGAGGCAGATTCCCACTTGCCCGCGTTGTCGCGGATCACTTGCTCGGCGATCCCGGTCGCGTACGCGCGAAGCGCCGCGACCGTCGGCAGCACCTCGAGCGACCCGAGCCACGCCGCGAAGTGCTGGATCTCCTCCTCGATGATGCCCTCGGCCTTGCGCGCCTCCGCTTGGCGGACCTTGCGGTTGCGGGCGATCACCGCCTGCAGGTCGTCGATGTCGTACAGCGAGACCCCAGGGATGTCTCCGCACGAGGAGTCGATGTCGCGCGGCACCGCGAGATCGATCAGCAGCAGCGGTCGCCCGCCTCGCTGGTCCATCACTTCGGTCAGCTCCCGTGACTCGAGCAGCAGATGAGGCGACGCAGTTGCGGCGACGACGATGTCAGCGCTCAGTAGGGCGGACGGGAGCTGATCGAAGTTGACGGTGGTACCTCCATAACGTCGTGCCAGGCTCAGCGCGCGATCGCGGCGGCGGGTCGCTACGAACACCGTGCGACCGCCGCTGTCGGCCAGCGCGCGAGCGGTCAGCTCGCTCGTGTCGCCGGTGCCGACAATCACGACCTCGCGGCCGTCGAGCGCGCCGAGCTGCTCCTTCGCGAGCGTCACAGCGACGGCGGGGAGGCTCAGCTGGCGCTCGCCGATCGCGGTGTCGCTGCGCACCCGCTTTCCGGTCGCGAGCGCCGCCTTGAACAGGTGGTTGGTCAGCGGTCCGACGGTTTCCTTTGCCAGCGCCGATTCGTAGGCGCGCTTCACCTGGCCCTGGATCTCAGCCTCGCCGATGATCATCGACTCGAGCCCTGCGGTCACGCGATACAGATGCCGAGCCGCATCGCAGTTGCGGTGCGAGTAGATCGCCGATGCAAGCCCGGTTGGACGAATTCCGGCCAGGGTCGCGAGCATCGCCAGCACCATGCTCTCCGCCTCGACCGGGTCGCCGACGACGAGGTATAGCTCGGTCCGGTTGCAGGTCGAGATCGCGACCGCTTCGTAGACGTCGGCGGCGCCGCGCAGATCGCGCAGGAAGTCGCCGGCGCGCGCCTCGGGCAGCGCCAGGCGCTCGCGGACCTCGACTGGCGCGGTCTTGTGAGAGACGCCGATCGCGAGCAGCTCGCTCACCGCGATACCGCCTCCAGATCGCGATCCTGGTCGTGTTCGTGCTCGCTGGCCTCGACCTCCCGCTTGAGCTCGCTCAGGTCGCGCTCGGTCCGATTCAGGCGGCGGGCCATGATGCCGACGTAGATCAGGATCAGCGCGACAAACACGATGTACGCACCGGCGACGTACTTGCCGGCGCTGTGCAGCGGCAGCGCTGGTGCTGCAAGGACAAGGCTCATGACGGCGCGGCGCTCCTTCCGAGTGGCTTCACCGCGTCGTGTCCGAGCATTGACCGTCGCAGGCGGCGTATTTGCATCCGCGCGTTCTTGGCGGCCATCTCGTACTTCCACAGCGTCACGTACAGCAGCGTGATCCCCAGCAGCGAGATCAGGAACGTGAGGCGCATCGAGCCGGGCAGGTTGCCGCCGCCGAGCGTGAGGATCCGGGGATGGACGTATTGCTGGGCGAGGCGCACCGCGATGAAGTTCAGCGGCACGAACGCGCCCGCGACGATCGCGAACACGCTCGCGTAGCGAGCCTGGCGCTCAGGATCCTCGATCGAGAACCGCATCGGCTGATAGGTCGCGAACAGCAGCACGACGATTAGGTAAGAGACCAGCGTCGGTTCGTTCCACACCCACCAGTGTCCCCACGAGGCCTTGGCCCAGATCGCGCCCGTCAGCAGCCCGCCGATCGAGAAGATCAGGGCCATGTGGATCGCCACGTAGGAGCGCATGTCCCACTTGCGGTCGCCGGTGCGCAGATAGCCGATCGCGAGCAGCCCGCCGAACACGAAGCCGCATAACGACACGATCGCGAGCGGGACGTGGATATAGAAGATCTTCTGCACGAACCCCTGGTCAGCGTCCAGCGGCGCATAGAAGAACACGAGCGCGAATGCAGCGGTGATCGTGGCGACGGTGGCGATGGAAAGGCCGCGCAATCCGCGGCCGAAGCTACTCACGAATCAGTCCTCCAGCAGGAAATCGAATACGGCGTACGCGAGGAGGGCGAACACCAAATCATAAAGCCCGAGGATCGCCAGCCACTTCGCGGGGGGACTTCCGGAGCTGTGGACGGTGAGCAGCGGCCCGGTCGCCCGGGCCGTGGCGATCAGCGCCGGAATCAGCAGCGGCAGGCCGATCACCGGGCCGATCAGGTCGCGGGCCCGCGTCTGCACCGCGATCGCCGACACCAGCGTCCCGATCACCGCGAGCGCGAGGTTGGCGAGCGCGAGCACCGCGATCAGCCCCAGCAGCGACGGCCACAGCGACGGTCCGAGCAGCAGCAACGCGAACGCGGGTACCGCGATGATCTCGAGCGCCAACAGGAACACGTACAGCGCCGCGACCTTGGCGAACAGCATCGCGCTGCGGTCCACCGGCGCGAGCAGGAACGCGTCGAATCCCCCCTGCTCACGCTCGGCGACGAACAGCCGGTTGACCGCGAGCATCGACGCGAACAGCAGTGTCGTGGTCAGCACGCCGGCGGCGAGCTGGCCGGCGACCGTCGCCCGGTTCAGCGCGAAATGGAAGATCACGAACGTCACGACCGAGAACAGGATCATCGACGGGACCGCCTCGAAGGTCCGCAGCTCGAGCAGCAGGTCCTTGCGCAGCACGGCGGCGGCGGTCCTCACGCGTAGAGCTCCTTGAGTGCCTTGGCATCGAGCTGCGCGGGCGGGCCGAGGAACGCCGGGGCGCCGTCCTTGAGCGCCAGCACGAGGTCGGCCTCCGCGAGCGCGGCCTGCGGATCGTGGCTGGTGATCACCCGGGTGCGCCCGCTCGAGCGGCCGATCAACGGTTCGACGAGCTCGCCGGCCGCGGGGTCGAGGTTCGCGAGCGGCTCGTCCAGCAGCAACAGCTCGGGGCGGTGGAGAACCGCCCGGCACACGGCGAGGCGCTGCACCATCCCCCGGCTCAGCAGGCGCACCGCCTCGTCTGCGCGCCGTCCCATCCCGACGGCTCCGAGCAGCTCCTCGACCCGGTCGGAATCGACCTGGTGAAGGCGCGCGTGGTAGGTGAGGTTCTCGCGGCCCGTCAGGTCGCGGTACAGCAGCGGATCGTGGCCGAGCAGCCCGAGCCTCCCCCGGACCGCGTGGGCGCGTTTGGGCAGCGGCTCCCCGAGAACGTGCGCCTCACCCGTGTGTGGTCGCAGCAGCGTCGCGAGGATCCGCAGGAGCGTCGACTTGCCCGCGCCGTTGCGACCGAGCACCGCGAGCGTCGCGCCGGCGCGAATCTCGACGGACACGTTCCGCAGCGCGGTCCGCTCACCGAAGTGGCGGGTTAGTCCCCGCAGCTCGATCGCCGGCGGTTCGCTCACCGGTGGGTCCGGCGCGTGCCCACGACGATCGCCTCTCCGCCTGCAGCCACGCAGAACGACGTGGAGGCGCACGAAGCGTTCGTGAACGCCTGCCCGCGGTAGCCGGGTATGCGCGCCGCGCGCCACCCTCGTGCGCCGCCGGTGGGAGTTGTCGAGATCAAGACGCCGTTGCCGGCGCCGACGCAAAGCCTAGTCGAGGGGCAGGTGACGTAGCTGATCTGGGTGCGGCCGGTGACGGTCACGGGCGTCCACGGCCCCTGAACCGGGTGGTGCGCAACCAGGAGCTGTCCGACGTCGTTGACGCCGACGCACATGTCGTTTGAGGGGCACGACATCGACTGCACCGGCATCTCCGTCGGCGACGCCAGCCGCCACGCCGAAGCATCCCCGAGGGCATTGGTGCTCGCCGCGATCGTGCCGTCACCGCCGATCACGCACAGCGCCTGTGAGGAGCACGAGACGACGGCGCCGAAGTCGACGGTCGGCTGGGGGAGCGCCGGCGCCGTCGTTCTCCAGGCGCCGCGCGCCGGGTTGGTCGAAGCCAGGACGTTCACGAAGATGCTCTCGTTCAGGCTCTCGTTGTCGATCGCCACGCACAATTTGATCGAGGGACACGAGAGTGCGTCGATCTCCGTCCCAGGCGTGTCCGTTGCCGTCCAGTGTGGGCGCGATTCGAATGGCTTCGTCGAGGTGAGGATCAGGCCGCCCTCGGCCGTGAGGCACAACGACACCGACGGACAGGCCACGTCGTGCACCGCGGTGGCGGAGAAGCCCTCCAGGTTCGGAGTGATGTGCAGTCCGGGGACGACCGTCCATGCGCCCGGGCCGTGCTGGGCGGGCGTCCAGGTCAGCACCTTGCCGGCGTCGTCGAACGCGATGCATGCCGACGAGGATGGACACGCCAGCCCCACGATTGCGTTCTGGCCGTCGACCCATGCGCTCCGCCATGAGCCGCCGGCCGGTTGCGTGGCGCTCAGGATGTGACCCTGATCGTCGGTCGCGATGCAGAGCGACTCCGAGTGGCACGCCAGGCCCTGGATCTGCTCGCCGCCTCGCTCGAGCGTGTGCGTCTGCCACGAACCGCTGATCGGCGCGGTCGTGGTTGCGATCGCGCCGCCATAGCCGGCAAGGCACAGGCTGACCGACGCGCACGCGACGCCCGTGAATGCGCCTGTCCCTGCAATGGCGCTCGCGCGCCAGGCGGTGGTGTCACCGGTCGGCTCGGTCGACACGACCACCTCGCCGTCGGCGGTCGGGCCTTCGCCGACGCCCACGCAGAGCTGTGCTGAAGGGCAGGAGAGCGAGAAGCGGATTCCGGCAGGAGCCTTGACGACGTGCCACGCGGTGGTGGCGCCCATCGGATCGGTTGTGCTGACGATGTCGTCGGGCACCGCGGCCGCGTTCCCGACGATCTCTTCGGCCACACATAGTGCGGTCGTCGGGCAGGAGATCGATCCACCGTGTCCGCCCGGGTCGATCTGCGTCCGCTGCCACGCTGTCGCGCCACCCGCCGGATTGCTCGACGTGAGCGCGTAGCCGGCGAGGTCCAGCGCAACGCACAGCCCCGTGGACGGGCACGAGACGCTCGTCAGCTGGTCGTCATCGACGTGCGCGAGATGCCACGCCCCCGCGCCACCGGCCGGATTCTTCGAAGTCGCGACGTTGCCGCTCGCATCGACCGCGACGCACAGCCTCGTCGACGGACACGAGATCGCCTGCAGCGAAGCGGCCTGCGGGTCGACCTCGGCGAGCGACCACGTCGTTCGCGATCCGGTCGGGTCCGTCGAGCTGAGGACGTTCGGACCGTCGACAGCCAGGCAGAGCGAGGCGCCTGGGCACGACGCCGCGGCGATCGCGTGTCCGGTGCCGAACGGCGGACCCTGGTCGATCAGGCGCGGCGCAGTCCAGGAGAGAGCGCCCGGGGCCGCGACCGCGCCCGCGGGCGCCAGCAGGAACAGCAGCATCACGAGCAGCGCTTTCGACCGGCGTATCACGAGCTCAGTGGCCCGGCGTCCTGCGCCCGGCCTCACGCCGCAAGGTCGCGACGGCGTGCTGCAGGGTCGGGGCGATCACGCCGAACAGTTGTCGGATCGCTTTTGGGCTGCCCGGGAAGTTGACGATCAGCGTTTGGCCGGCGACCCCGGATACGCCGCGGCTCAGCATGCCCATCGGTGTGTGTTTGAGGGACTCCGCCCGCATCGCCTCGGCGAATCCCGGAGCGTCTCGCTCGATCACCGCTCGGGTGGCTTCCGGGGTGACGTCGTCAGAAGTCAGACCGGTGCCCCCGGTCGTGAAGATCAGCGCCGCACCCGCGTTCACGTGCCTGCGCAGCGTCTGTTCGATCGCCTCCCGATCGTCGGCGATCACCTCCTGGGCAACGATCTGCGCGCCAGCGGCCTCCGCGAGCTCGGCCAGCGCCGCGCCGGATGTGTCCTCGTTCTCGCCCCGCGAGACGGAGGTCGAAATCGTGATGACTACGGTTTCCATCGTGGCCAGACAGGATACGGTCGACCACCCACCCACCCCCACCCAGCGCGCGCAGCGGGAAGGATGTGCGGCCCGCGGGGTCTAATTGGCTATGAACTCAAAAACGAGAAAACACCGTTTCCACTTCTTCGGCCTGGCCCTCGTCCTGCTCGCGCTCGGGGTCGCCGGCTGCGGCGGCGGCTCTTCTAGCGCGGCGTCTTGAGACACGTTCGTGCGGCGGCCGCGGCACTCTGCATCGCCGGACTGGGATTCGCATGCGCGGCGTGTGGGTCCTCGAGTAGCTCGAGCACGACGACCACCGCGGCCGCTGCCCACTCATTTACGTGGCTCGAGCCGGCCGCGGCGCCGTCCGGCTGGCCGACCGCCACGATCCCCGACGGGGCCACGATGGCGTACCCACCGCACTGGAACCGGCTCGAGAGCGATCCCGGCACCGTCAGCGCCGCTCTGCGCACCGTTCACGGCGGCTTCCTCGGGTACCTCAACGCCACCCCCCGACAGGGCAGTGAGACGCTCACCAACTGGGCTCATTTTCGCGTCGCCCACAACAAGGAGGAGGGCGACAGCGGCATCCACACGATCGCCGCGGCTACGAACCTGCGCTTCCGCAACGGCCACGGCTCGTGCGTCCAGGATTCCTATGCCACCGAGACCCACGCTCACTACATCGAGATCGCCTGCCTGGTCGCCGGCCAGCACGCAACGACCGTGATCGTCGGCGCCGCCCCACCCGACCGGTGGCGCGATCAGTCGCCAGCGATCCAGCGTTCGATCTCGGCGTTCGAGACGTGAGCGTTCAAGGAAGGTCGCGCCCGCCCTGCTCCCGCCACTCTCCCGAGCGGCCGCCCGATTTCTGCACAAGTTTGACCGAGGCCACTTCCGCCCCGCGCTCGATTCCCTTGACCATGTCGTAGACGGTCAACGCTGCGACGGTCGCCGCGGTGAGCGCCTCCATCTCGACCCCGGTCGGCCCCGTCGTCCGCGCCTCGGCGGTCAGGGTGATCTCGCCTGCGTCCACGTCGATCGCGCCGTCGACCCCGACGAACGTCAGCGCCAGCGGATGGCACAGGGGGATCAGCTCGGAGGTGCGCTTGGCCGCCTGGATCCCAGCGATCCGGGCGACGCCGAGCACGTCGCCCTTCGGAGCGTCGCCCGCTTGGACGGCGCGCGCTGTCGCCGCGGAGACCTTGACGATCGCGCGCGCTACCGCACGGCGATCCGTGGCGTCTTTGTCGCCGACGTCGACCATCCGGGCGCGCCCGGCGGCGTCGAGATGGGTCAGCTCATTCACGCCGGCGCGTGGACGCGCTGCGCCGAGGAGACCAGCTCGCGCACGCCCTCGAAGTCGCCGGCCCGCAGCAGCTCGATCGGATCAGGCTCGCCGTTCACGATCGATTCGAAGAACTCCTTGCGGTCCTGGTAGGTGGGCAGGGTCGCCTTGGCCCACCCGCGCGCTTCGTTGAGCAGGACCGCGAGCATCGCGTACGGCTCGCCGAACAGCTCGCTGATCTCGCGCTTCATCCGCTTGGCGAGCGCCGGCGACGCGCCGGCGGTCGAGATCGCGATCGCCAGCGGTCCGGTGCGCACGATCGCCGGGAGGATGAAGTTGCACAGTGGCGGCACGTCGACGACGTTGACGAGCATCGAGCGTGCTTCGGCGTCCTCGAACACCGCGATGTTCACGTCGGTGTCGCTGGTGGCGGCGATCACGATCAGGCAGCCGTCGAGATCCTCGGCGCGATAATCGCGCTGCTCCCATCGGATCGAGCCCTCGAGCGCGAGCTGGACGAGCTGGGGGTGTGCCTCGGGAGCGACCAGCGTCACGTCGGCGTCGCACGCCAGCAGCCCCTCGACCTTCTCGAGGCCGACGTGGCCGCCTCCCACGACCAGACACCGGCGTCCCTTCAGCCGCAGGCACGCGATGTAGAACGGCGTCGCGAGCATGTCCTGGACGCAGGACTGGTCGCAGATGCCACGCCGCAACTGGCAGACGCATTCCTTTCCGCGGTAGGCCTGAGCCGGCATCCCCCATAGGGTAGCCAGCACCCCGCATCGGACCTGCTGCTCAGCGCCGGATCGCGTCGCGAGCCAGGCGCGCGCCGAGCTTCAGCAGCGGGGCAGACCCGGCGCGCAGCGCCCCGACTCTGATCGACGGCCGCCCATAGAGGATCGTCGCGGCCTGCCGCAGTGCGCTGCCGACGGTCTCGTCGTACGGATGCCACCAGGGGTCGCGAATCGCCGAGGAGTCCCACACGCGCAGCTTGATGTTCACGCACTCGTACAGGCCGAACTTGGAGTGCGTGCGACCGAGTCCCGAATCCTTCACGCCTCCCCACGAGCACTGGCAGGCGCCGTGGCTGAACATGTGGTCGTTGATCCACACCATCCCGGCCTCGAGCTCGCGCGCGATTCGCTCGCCCTTGCTGCGATCCGAGGTCCACACCGACGCGCCCAGCCCGAAGTCCGAGTCGTTGGCAAGCGCCACCGCCTGATCCTCGGAATCAACGATCACAATCGGCAGCACGGGACCGAAGATCTCCTCGCGCATGATCCGCATCTCGTGGGTGACGTCGGTCAGCACGGTCGGGGCGTAGAACGCTCCGGCGAGGCCGGCGGGCGGTTCGTGCGGGCCGCCACAGCAGAGCGACGCCCCGGCGCTGATCGCATCGTCGACCAGCTCGGCGACGACCTCGTACTGGTCCCGGGACACCATCGGCCCGATCGCGGTGCGCCACTGCATCGGATCGCCCACCTGTAGCTGCCGGGCGGCCTCAACCACACCCGAGATGAAGCGCTCCGACACTTCCCGCATCACATACACGCGCTCGATCCCGGCGCAGGTTTGCCCCGCGTTCGCGAACCCTCCCCACACCGCGCCCGCCACGGCGTGCTCGAGGTTCGCGTCGGGCAGCACGATCATCGGGTCCTTGCCGCCGAGCTCGAGCACGGACCCCTTCAGCTGGCGCGCACACGCCTCGCCGACACCGCGTCCCGTCTCGACCGATCCGGTGAAGAACACCTTCGCCACGCTCGACTCCACGAGCGCGGACCCGGTGCCGGGACCGTGGACCACGCGCACCAGCCCATCCGGCACGCCCGCGCGCTCGAACACCCTGCGGATGCGCTCGCCGACCAGCGGCGTGAGCGAGGCGGGCTTGAGCACCACGCCGTTGCCGGCCATCAGCGCCATCGCGACCTCGCCGAACGGAATGCTCCACGGGTAGTTCCAGGGCGAGATGATCCCGATCACCCCGAGCGACTCGTAGATGAACGCGGAGCGCTTGGTCTTCAGAAATGCCTGCGGCATCGGGATCTTCTCGTCCGCGAGGATCTCCTTCCCGCGCGGGCGATCCAGTGCAGTGCGTCGATCGTCGGCAGCACCTCCATCGAGAACGCCTCGGTGCGCGGTTTGCCCTGCTCGTGCACGAGCAGGTCACGGATCTCGTCGGCCTCGTCGATCAGTACCTGTGCCGCGCGCTCGAGGTAGCGCGCCCGATCGCCGAGCGTCAGCTGAGCCCAGAACGGCTGTACCTTCGAGACCGCCTCGACGACGGCCTCGACTTCGTTTGGTGCAGTCGTCGGAACCGCCCCGAGCCGCTCCCCGGTGGCCGGATTGAACGACTCGAGCTGCGACGTGGCCGTGGATACGTCCACGAGCGGAAGCTTATCCGCGTACAGATAGGCCCTAGGCCGCGAGCCGCCTGGCGATCGCGTCAGAGCGACTTCTGAGCGCGCTCGTCACGAGCTCCGGCAGCCCGCTGGTCAGCGTCGTGTCGGCGAGCAGAATGTCGGGCTCCGACGCCCCGACCTCGATCGCGCCGACCCCGACGATCGTCTCGGTCGAGCCGATCAGCGCGGTGGCACAGATCACGATCCGGTCGCGCGGGCCCGATCGCAGCAGCTTCGCAACCTCGAGTCTGTCGGGCTCGAGTCCGTTGAGTGCGAACAGCGCGGCGATCTCCTCACGATCCCGCCCCTGGGCAAGCCGGAGCCGAACGCGCGGGCCGCGTTCCAGCGAATAGGACTGCGCGAGCAGCGCGCCGGATTGAAAGCCTGGATCCATCCTTGCTACACGGTAGTAGGTTGGACTGGTGTGAGCGTTAACCAAAGTGAAGGGTGGCGCAGCCCCCCTTCTACGCCCCGCGCCGGCGCCGGATCTCATCCAGACGCTCCGCAACACATCCTCCGCCTCGTCGGGCTCGTAGAAGCGCCGGCCGATCGCACCGTCCGGCATTAGCTCCTGCGGCGAGAGATGGTCGGGACGGGCGTGCGGGTTGTCGTAGTCGCCCTCGCGGCGGGTCGAGGAGCGCAGGTACGCCGGCGGCAGCTCGGCGCCATGCTCGCGGATGTGGCCGAGGACGCGAACAGTGCACGCTTTACAGCGTCGGACTTCGGCGCAAGCGACAGGTAGATCGCGGCCTGCGCGAGCGCGAACTGGCACTCCGGCATGCCCACGTGCTCCACCGCATGGGCCGCCGCGGTGGCGACGCTCAGCGCACCGGGATCGGCGTTGCCGATGTCCTCGGAGGCGAGCACGATCATCCGCCTGACGATGAACCGCGGATCCTCGCCCCCCTCGAGCATCACCGCCAGGTAGTAGAGCGATGCATCTGGATCGGAGCCGCGGGTCGCCTTGATCCAGGCCGAGATCGTGTCGTAGTGCCGATCTGCCTGCCGGTCGTAGAGCAGCGCAGGGCGTTGCAGAGCGTCCTCGGCGTGGGCGAGCGTCACGGGCTCGCCGGCCCCCGCCGCCTCGCACGCCAGCTGAGTCCGTTCAAGGCCACTCGGGCGTCGCCGCCCGAGCGCTCGGCCAGGAACTCGAGCGCGGCGGGTTCGATCTGGCCAACCGAACCGCACTCCCCCCGCTCCACGGCGCGGTCGAGCAACACGCGGATGTCGTGGGGCCCGAGCGCCTCGAGCTCGTACACGTGTGCGCGCGACAGCAGCGCCGAGTTGACCTCGAAGTAGGGGTTCTCGGTGGTGGCGCCGATCAGGGTGATCAGCCCGTCCTCGACCGACGGAAGCAGCGCGTCCTGCTGGGCCTTGTTGAAGCGA
Organism: uncultured Solirubrobacterales bacterium; assembly: GCA_963824755.1. Classification (GTDB taxonomy): domain Bacteria; phylum Actinomycetota; class Thermoleophilia; order Solirubrobacterales; family Solirubrobacteraceae; genus Palsa-465. The sequence continues at coordinate 25,342 of CAWGQT010000024.1, forward strand.
TGGATCTCGTCGAGGAAGAAGATCGTCTTACGGTGGTTGGTCCCGAGCCGGTGGCGCGCGCGCTCGATCACGGCTCGCACCTCGGCGCGTCCCGCCGCGCCGCGCTCTCCTCCTCGAACGCCGCTCCCGATGCGTCGGCGACGATCCGGGCGAGCGTGGTCTTGCCGCTACCCGGGGGTCCGTGCAGGATCATCGAGTGCGGATGCCCTTCCTCGATCGTGCGGCGCAGCGCGGAGCCCGCTGCGAGCAGCCGCTCCTGTCCGACAAACTCATCGAGCGTGCGCGGGCGCAGCCTTGTCGCGAGCGGCGCGACGACGCCGGCGGCGCGGTCGTGCCCCGTACGCCCGGCTCCTCTTCGCCGAACAGTCGCTCCATGCGCGAAGTATGGACGCCCAGATGGCAAGATCCGCACAATGATGCGCCGTTTGATTCCCGCGACCGCAACGTTGGCGCTCCTCGCGACGGCGCCGGCGCACGCCGCCGTTACGTTCACCAAGGGCCGGATCGAGGTCTTCGCCCCCGGAGCGCGCGCCGTTGTCACCCGCAACCCGTTCCGGGGCAAGCGGGCACTCAGCGAGGTCCCCAACGGCCTGCCGCGACCGCTGCTCGAGCCGCCGACGGTGGACCCTGTCCCGCCCGGCACCGACAACGCGTCGACGACGACGCTGTACGCGCCACTGTCGTTCCTCGTCGGCAGCGAGAGCCTCACCCAGTACCAGGGCCTGGTGCGGGGCGGCAACCCGATGAACGGGCTGCGCCAGGCACGCTGTACTCGGCACGACGGGTGCTGTCGGCCACTCGGGCTGGGGGGGGCGTGCGGCTCGTCCTGTCGACCAGTGACCCAGCGGCCGGCGGGCTGGTGAGCGTGTCCCGATCGGCCGGAACGCGATCCGCGTCTCGGCGCTCGCGAGCCCGTCTGCGGGTGTCGCCGAGGTGGGTGACCGGTTCGCGTCCGGACGTGACGAGGGCTTCTTCGGTTTCGGCGGCCGGCACAACGCGATGGACCAGGGGCGGCGGTCTCGAGCTTCGTCGAGGAGGAGAACTTCTCGGCTTCCCCGGCTCGAACCTGGCGCTGTATCCGAACGGGCAACCGCCACGTATACCGAAGCCGAGATGTATCCTCGCGGCCGTACGGGTTCCTGATCACGCAGCGCAGCTGGCGCGCTTCAAGCTCACGCCGACCGCCCTGACGCGTGGAACGCGACGGTCTCGCGCCGCGGTTTGATAATTGTCGCGCCGGGCACGGCGGCGCACGCGATCGGGACGCTGACCGCGCTCAGCGGGCGACAGCCGGTTCCGCCGCGCTGGGCACTGGGCCCGATGCTCGACCGACTCGTCAAGAACGTTGGTGAAACCAAGGCCGACTACAGGTTCGAACGCCGCGCCGACTTGGTGAACATCAGGCGCTACCACCTGCCGTACCGCCTACCGGATCGAGGGCTGGGGCCTGCGGAACCCGGACAACGACGGTCTCGCGCTGCACTCGTTCATCCCTCCTTGATGCAGGCCCAGGTTGTGGCGGAGCTGCACCGCCGCGGCATCCACCGCCTGGTCTATGCGGCCGTGGATCACGCCGGGCCGGCGCCAGAGCGGCAGGGCTAATCGTCCGTCAGGCCAACGGCAAGCCTACCACAGACGGGCACCTCCGGGCAGCTGATCGACCTGCTCGACTTCACCAACCCGGCCGCCGTGCGCTTCTGGCGGCAGGAGGTCGACAAGGAGTTCGCCCTCGGCGCCGACGGGTTCATGCAGGACTTCGGCGAGGAGGTCCTGTACGCGATGCACTTCCAGAGGCAGCACCGGCACGACGATGTACAACGCCTACCGACCGATACACGGGCACGCGCAGGCGACACCGCCTACGAGAAACGCCATCCCGCGCGCCGGCTGTGGTTCTTAGGGGGGCACACGGGCCTGCCCGGATCGGCGGCGTTCGAAGGGGGCAACATCCCTGGAGACGAGGCGACCGCCTGGGACCACGGCGGCGGGCTCGCGTCACTGACCAGCGAGATGCTCGGTCGCGCGGTCGACGGGGCCTACGGCTATGGACCGACATGGCGGCTACTAGACTAAGACCCGCCGACGACCAAGCAGCTGTTCTGCGGTGGGCTGAATGGGCGGCGCTGAGCCCGGTGTTCCGCCTCCACGGGTCCGGCCCGCAGCGGACCCACACGCCAGGGTCATACGACAGCCAGACGGTCACCGTGTACAACCGGCTGTCCGAGCTCCATCTGGCCGCGGTGCCGCTGATCATGGCAGTGGAACAGGCCGCAGGACTGGGATCCCAGTCACCCGCCCCCTGTGGCGGGGTCACCCCGGCACTGGCGCACCTGGGCACAGGATCAGGAATGGCTGCTCGGGCCCGACGTGTTGGTCCACCAGTCGTGACCGACGGCGCGACGCAACGCGCTGTGTACTTCCCGGCGGGCTGCTGGCGCTCGCCGGAGCGGGAAGCATCGCGGTCCGATCAGCGCGACGGTCGCGGCGCCGCTGACCGGCTGCCGTACTTCTTCGCGTGCGGCACCAACCGTTCTAGCACCACGCGGGCTTGCCCGGCAGGACAACGGGGATTGTTCGGCGCCGCCCAACGGCTACGACGCGATACTCGCCCAGTTCGCTGCGATGTGCTCTCCCGTACGCAGCGCGAGCGCCTCGATCGTCTCGGTCGGGTTGCGGCCAGTGCTGCTCGGGAACGTTGCTCCACCCAGGATCGCCAGGTTCGGCACCTCATGCGACAGGAGCCACCTATCGACCACCGAGTTGTCGGGGCTGGTGCCCATTCGCGTTCCACCGAAGGCGTGGTTGTTCATCGGCGGGTTGCTCGGTTGCGAGGGCCAGATCTGGCTTGCTCCCATCTCCTGCAGCCATTGCGTGGCCTTATCGGTGAGGAAGCTTGCTCGGAGTCGCTCCTGCTCCTGCATCGGTGCCATTGTGATCCGGATCCTGGGGATACCGAGGTCGTCCTTGGCCACCGGATCGAGGTCCAGCCGGTTCGATTCGTACGGGAGCGACTCCGCTTG
>CAWGQT010000025.1:0-44173 GCA_963824755.1 uncultured Solirubrobacterales bacterium
CCCACTGCGGGGATATACACGGGTCCCCGGCTGAACCGAGACGACATCTGGTCGCGAAGACCCGCCACGCTCGCCTTCAGGATGTTCGACGCGCCCATCTTCGGCAGCGACGCGACGCCGTCCGTAAAGGGGCACTGCGACACGACCGCGGCGATCCTCGGGTCCCGAGCCGCAACGACCAGCACGTGCCCGCCCGAGAACGAGCTGCCGAACAGCGCCACGCGGCTCGGATCGACCCATTCCAGCGTCCGCGCGTAGCCGACCGCCGATTGGTAGTCGGAGTGCTGCTTGTGAATGTCGAGCAGCTGCCTGGGCTCGCCGGCGCTCGCGCCGAAGTGCCGGTAGTCGAACAGGAGCACGCCGAGGCCCGCGGCGCAGAACCGCTCGGCGTACGCGTCGAGCCTGATCTCCCGTGTGCCGGAAAACCCGTGCGCCATCACGACGATCGGCGAGGCGCCTTCAGCAGGCGGTCGGTACAGCCACGCGGCGCACTCGACACCGCCGGAGGTGAATGTCACGTCAGCTCGTTCCATCACCGCATCTTGACCGTCATGCGAACTCACCGCAACAGATGCACCTCGCCGGAGCCGAGGGCCACCTGTCCGGCGGCGGTCTGCACCAGCAGGTTGCCCGTGTCGTCGATGCCCGACGCCAGGCCTTCGCCGTCGGCCCAGCGGATCGGCTGCCCGCGCAGAGCGTCACGCGCACGAACCGCCTCCAGAAGCTGCTCAGAAGAAACCGCCAGCCATTGCGCCAGCGCACCCAGCAGCCGCTCGAGCATCGGCTCGATCGCATCAGGGTCGAGGCCCAACGTCCCGGCGATCTGCTGCAGCTCGGCGGGGAAATCCTCCATTCGCACGGCGACGTTCAGGCCGATGCCGACCACCGCCCAGCCCTCCTGCGGACGCCCTTCCACGAGGATGCCTGCCACCTTGCGACCGTCGACCCATACGTCGTTCGGCCATTTCACGCGCGCCCCGGCCCCGCACACCTCGGCAACCGCTGCGCCTGCGGCGAGCGGCAGCAGGCGCGGCGGATCACGGATCACGACCGAGCACAGCAGCGCCCGGCCCGCCGGCGCCGTCCACGTGCGGCCTTGCCGGCCGCGGCCCGCCGACTGCTCGGCGGCAGTGACGAGCGTGCCGTGCGGAGCGCCGCGATGCGCAAGCTCGCGCGCACGCGTGTTGGTCGAATCGACATCACGAAAGTGGACCCGCGGATGACCGAGCCTCGTGCTCACTTCGGTGTGATCCGCAGCTCGTCGTCGACCCTCAAGCCGAGCCGCTCTGATGCGTTGCCGTGGCTCACGGCGATCGCCGCGCGCCGGTACGCGTCCTCGTACAGCAGCACCTCGCCCGAGGGAACCTCGGCGAACGTCCGCGCAAACCGTGCCTGGAATGATCCGCCCGTAACCTCCAGCTCGACCTGCTGTCCGAGCTTGAGCCCGAACCCGACCAGGTCCTGGTCGTCCGCACCGAGCTGCACGTTGCCGAACCGGTCCACATAGGCGGCGCGCGTCAGGAGTACCCCGTCCTCGACCACCGCCCAGGAACCTCGACCTTCACCAATCGATCGGGGTCGCATGGCTCTCCCACCTGCGCCAGCGCCACGCCGGCGGCGAGCCGGGCCGCCACCGGCGCGAAGATATCGCGCCCGTGGAACGTCGCGGAGACCGGCTCCAGGCGGAACCGCGAGTGAGCGATATCGACCGCCTCGATCACCCCACCGCACCGCACGGCGGCGAGCGACAGCAACCCGTTGTCAGGACCGACGAGCATCCGGTCGTCGGCAAGCCGCAGCGCGACCGCGCGCCGCTCCGCGCCGACATCGGGGTCGACAACCGCGAGGTGCACCCCGACCGGAAAGAACGGCAGCGCCTCTTCGAGGATCGCCGCTCCGCCCCGGATGTCGTGCCGGCCGACTCCGTGCGTGATGTCGATCACCCGGGCGTCCGGGCAGATCGTCGCGATCACGCCGTGACAAACCCCGACGAAGTCGTCCTCGAGCCCGTAGTCGGATAGGAACGTGATCAGCGGCTTCATCGCGCGTCCATCGTATGATTGCGCCCGAAGCCGTGCTTCCCGAGGACCAGATACGGCGGCGCCGGGCCGCCGCCCGCGCCCGGGCGATCCGCCGCCGCCGCGCGACGCTCGGGGCAATTGTGCTGGTCATCGTGGCGGTCCTGATCATCGTGCTGAGCTCGAGCGGGGGCGCGTCCAGCGGAAGCTCGTCCTCCACCCAGGCGCACCGTGCCGCGGTTGGAGCCGCGCACCGCAATCGCGTGGTCACCTTCACGGTCGAGGCGAGCGGAGACCTTCTGATCCACTCGCCCGTGTGGGAGGCGGCGCTCGCCGACGGCGGGGGCAACCACTACAACTTCGCCGCGCTGTTCAAGTACATCAAGCCGATCATCCATGGCGTCGACCTGCCGTTGTGCCACGTCGAGACGCCGATGACGACGGCGCCGCCGACCGGATATCCGACGTTCAATACGCCGCCGGAGTTGGCCACCGCGATCCACCAGGTCGGGTTCAAGGCCTGCTCGGATGCGGCAACCCACAGCCTCGATCAGGGGCAGTCGGGGATCGATCAGACGGTGCACTTCCTCGATCACGCCGGCGTGCTCAACACCGGCGAGTTCCCGTCGGCGGCCGCGCAGCACAAGGTGCTGATGATGAACATCAAGGGCGTGAAGGTCGCCTTCCTCTCCTACACCGACATCACCAACGGGATCCCCTCGCCGCACCCGTGGTCGGTGAACCGCGCGAGCGCGCCGGCGATCCTCGGCGAGGCGCGCCGCGCCCGCCATGAGGGCGCGCAGGTCGTGATCGTCAACCTGCACTGGGGCGACGAGTACACCAACCAGCCGAACGCGTTCCAGATGGGGCTCGCCCGGCAGCTGACAGCCTCGCCGCTGATCACGACGGTCGTCGGCCAGCACGTCCACGTGGTGCAGCCGATCCGCAAGATCAACGGCAAGTTCGTCGTGTTCGGCGAGGGGAATCTGATCTCGAACCAGACCGAGTCCTGCTGCGGCCCCGGCACGCAGGGCGGGCTGATGGCGATCCTCACGATCCGCGTACAGGGCAATCAGTCCCGCGTCACGTTCGTGCACTACGTGCCGATCTGGGTGCAGCATCCGACCTACGACGTGCTCCCGGTCGGTACCGGGCTGAAGGTCGATCCGGCGGATGCCGACGCGCTCAGAGCCTCGTACGCCGAAACGGTTGCGGACGCCGGCCGCTCGGCCGAGATCCAGCCGATCCCGGCCCATCTGCCTAAATGATGGGGCCGCCTGCGGCGGCGTCCATGGGGCCGGAAGGGCCCGTCCGGACCGCTCACCCGGCCGCGTCCGCGACCAGCGCCTCGACCAAGCCGTCGATGTCGTGCCGCGCAGCCTCCACGGTCGGCTCGAGCCCGCGTTCTCTCAGCGCCGCGCTCGTCACCGGTCCGATGCTCACCAGCCGCGCGTTCGGTGGCAGCGTGGCGGCCTCGAGGAAGTAGCGCACCGTCGAGGAGGACGTGAACGTCACGTAGTCGGCGGTCGCGACCGCTTCCAGCTGCGACTCGCTCAGCGGCTCCCCGACCGTCTCGTACAGGGCGACCACGTCGACCTCGGCGCCGCGCTCGCGGAGCGTGTCCGGCAGGACGTCGCGGGCCTCAGCCGCCCGTGCGACCAATACTCGCCCGGCTCGATCGCCGGCGAGCGCGTCGAGGAGTCCCTCCGCCGTGAACCGCTCCGGGACGACATCGGCGATCACGCCGTGGTCGCGCAGCGCCGCCGCGGTCCCGGGCCCGATCGCGGCGACGCGCACACCGGCGAGAGCGCGCGCGTCGCGTCCCAGTCGCTCGAATAGCAGCCTGACCCCGTTTGGGCTCGTCAGGCACAAAAGGTCGTACGCGGCGACGTCCGGCGCGGGCCCGTCGAGCGGCACGATCTTGATCGCCGGGGCCTCCACGACTGCGGCCCCGAGCCCGCGCAGACGCGACGCGAGCGCGCTCGCCTGCTCACGCGCGCGAGTCACGGCGATCGTGCGCCCGGCGAGCGGTCCGGGCGAGAACCACTCCAGTCGCTCGGCGAGCGCCGCGACCGGCCCGAGCACAGCGATCGCCGGCGCCCGGGCCCCCGCCTGAGCGATCGTCGCGAGCGTCCCGTTGAAGACGCGCTGATCTCGGAGCGTGCCACGCTCGATCACCGCTGCCGCCTCGGCCGGATCGCGCCCGCCGGCGATCAGCCGCTCGGTGATCGCGCCCAGCTGGCGGATTCCCATGTACACCACGAGCGTCCCCGGGAACGCCGCGAGCGCGTTCCAGTCGAGCGCGGACTCCGGCTTGGTCGGGTCCTCGTGGCCGGTCACGAACGCGACCGAGCTCGCGAGGTCGCGGTGCGTGACCGGAATGCCCGCATACGCCGGCGCCGCGACGCCGGCGGTCACGCCCGGCACCACCTCGAACTCGACCCCGGCCTCTCTGAGCGCCTCGGCCTCCTCGCCGCCGCGGCCGAACACGAACGGGTCGCCCCCTTTCAGCCGCACGACCGTCCGGCCGGCGCGGCCGTGCTCGACGAGCAGTCGCTCGATCTCCGCCTGCGACGCCGAGGGTCCGCCGCCCTCCTTGCCGACGTAGATCAGCTCGGCGTCCGCTCTCGCCGCCGACAGTGCCGATTCGGGGATCAGCCGGTCGTAGACGATCACATCCGCGCGCGCGATCAGCTCGAGCGCTCGCGCCGTCATCAGACCGGGATCTCCGGGGCCCGCCCCGACCAGATGGACACTCACGCGAGCATCTCCGCCGCGCCGACCGCCACCATCCGCTCGGCAACTTCAGCCCCGAGGCCCGCGGACGCCCCCCGCGCACAGTCGCTGATCCACGACGACCCATCCGGTTGGCCCACCCACGCGCGCAACTCGAGCTCGCCTTCCACTGCCCGCGCGATCGCGCCGACGGGCGTGTTGCACGACGCCCCGAGCGCGCGCGTAAGCTCGCGTTCGGCGTGGACACATGCCGCTACGTCGGAGTCCACCAGTCCGGCCGGCGCCTGCCATCCCGCCCGAGCCTCCAGCGCCAGCGCCCCCTGACCGGCCGCCGGGACGAGCTCGTCCAGCACCCCGTCCGCGCTCAGGCCGAGACGCCGTAGGCCGGCGAGGGCCAGGACGATCGCGGCGAATTCCCCGTCCCGGAGCTTCCGCAGGCGGGTGTCGACGTTTCCGCGGATCTCGACGACATTAAGGTCCTCGCGCAGCGCCCGGATCTGCGCCGCGCGGCGCAGGCTGCTCGTGCCGACCCGGGCGCCGGGCGCGAGCGCCGCGAGCGACGCCGCGCCGCAGATCGCGTCGCGCGGGTCCTCCCGCTGCGGGAGCGCGGCCAGCGCCAGGCCGTCGGGCAGCTCGGCCGGCACGTCCTTGGCGGAATGCACCGCGACGTCGATCTCGTCTGCGAGCAGCGCTCGCTCGAGCTCGGACACCCAGCGCGATTTGTCATCGATCGGGCCGGCCGCGCTTCGCACGACGAGCTCGGTCCCTTCCTCGAAGCGCTCCGCGACCCAGCTCGCCTGCGCGAGCGCGAGCGCGCTGCCGCGCGTGCCGATCCGGATCAACGGCGACGAAGCTCGCGGACCTCGGCGAGCTCGACGTCCTCGGCCCCCTCCTCGAAGGTGCCCTCTTCCGCGGCCAGCCCGAACAGATCCCGGACGAGCGCCATCCGCGCATGCACGCGATCGTCCCGCAGCTCTTTCATCCGTGCGGTCGGATCGTGGAGCAGGCGGTTGACGATCGCACGGGCCAGCGCGTCAACGCGCTCGAGGTCCCGTGGTGAGGCAGATTCCCACTTGCCCGCGTTGTCGCGGATCACTTGCTCGGCGATCCCGGTCGCGTACGCGCGAAGCGCCGCGACCGTCGGCAGCACCTCGAGCGACCCGAGCCACGCCGCGAAGTGCTGGATCTCCTCCTCGATGATGCCCTCGGCCTTGCGCGCCTCCGCTTGGCGGACCTTGCGGTTGCGGGCGATCACCGCCTGCAGGTCGTCGATGTCGTACAGCGAGACCCCAGGGATGTCTCCGCACGAGGAGTCGATGTCGCGCGGCACCGCGAGATCGATCAGCAGCAGCGGTCGCCCGCCTCGCTGGTCCATCACTTCGGTCAGCTCCCGTGACTCGAGCAGCAGATGAGGCGACGCAGTTGCGGCGACGACGATGTCAGCGCTCAGTAGGGCGGACGGGAGCTGATCGAAGTTGACGGTGGTACCTCCATAACGTCGTGCCAGGCTCAGCGCGCGATCGCGGCGGCGGGTCGCTACGAACACCGTGCGACCGCCGCTGTCGGCCAGCGCGCGAGCGGTCAGCTCGCTCGTGTCGCCGGTGCCGACAATCACTACCTCGCGGCCGTCGAGCGCGCCGAGCTGCTCCTTCGCGAGCGTCACAGCGACGGCGGGGAGGCTCAGCTGGCGCTCGCCGATCGCGGTGTCGCTGCGCACCCGCTTTCCGGTCGCGAGCGCCGCCTTGAACAGGTGGTTGGTCAGCGGTCCGACGGTTTCCTTTGCCAGCGCCGATTCGTAGGCGCGCTTCACCTGGCCCTGGATCTCAGCCTCGCCGATGATCATCGACTCGAGCCCTGCGGTCACGCGATACAGATGCCGAGCCGCATCGCAGTTGCGGTGCGAGTAGATCGCCGATGCAAGCCCGGTTGGACGAATTCCGGCCAGGGTCGCGAGCATCGCCAGCACCATGCTCTCCGCCTCGACCGGGTCGCCGACGACGAGGTATAGCTCGGTCCGGTTGCAGGTCGAGATCGCGACCGCTTCGTAGACGTCGGCGGCGCCGCGCAGATCGCGCAGGAAGTCGCCGGCGCGCGCCTCGGGCAGCGCCAGGCGCTCGCGGACCTCGACTGGCGCGGTCTTGTGAGAGACGCCGATCGCGAGCAGCTCGCTCACCGCGATACCGCCTCCAGATCGCGATCCTGGTCGTGTTCGTGCTCGCTGGCCTCGACCTCCCGCTTGAGCTCGCTCAGGTCGCGCTCGGTCCGATTCAGGCGGCGGGCCATGATGCCGACGTAGATCAGGATCAGCGCGACAAACACGATGTACGCACCGGCGACGTACTTGCCGGCGCTGTGCAGCGGCAGCGCTGGTGCTGCAAGGACAAGGCTCATGACGGCGCGGCGCTCCTTCCGAGTGGCTTCACCGCGTCGTGTCCGAGCATTGACCGTCGCAGGCGGCGTATTTGCATCCGCGCGTTCTTGGCGGCCATCTCGTACTTCCACAGCGTCACGTACAGCAGCGTGATCCCCAGCAGCGAGATCAGGAACGTGAGGCGCATCGAGCCGGGCAGGTTGCCGCCGCCGAGCGTGAGGATCCGGGGATGGACGTATTGCTGGGCGAGGCGCACCGCGATGAAGTTCAGCGGCACGAACGCGCCCGCGACGATCGCGAACACGCTCGCGTAGCGAGCCTGGCGCTCAGGATCCTCGATCGAGAACCGCATCGGCTGATAGGTCGCGAACAGCAGCACGACGATTAGGTAAGAGACCAGCGTCGGTTCGTTCCACACCCACCAGTGTCCCCACGAGGCCTTGGCCCAGATCGCGCCCGTCAGCAGCCCGCCGATCGAGAAGATCAGGGCCATGTGGATCGCCACGTAGGAGCGCATGTCCCACTTGCGGTCGCCGGTGCGCAGATAGCCGATCGCGAGCAGCCCGCCGAACACGAAGCCGCATAACGACACGATCGCGAGCGGGACGTGGATATAGAAGATCTTCTGCACGAACCCCTGGTCAGCGTCCAGCGGCGCATAGAAGAACACGAGCGCGAATGCAGCGGTGATCGTGGCGACGGTGGCGATGGAAAGGCCGCGCAATCCGCGGCCGAAGCTACTCACGAATCAGTCCTCCAGCAGGAAATCGAATACGGCGTACGCGAGGAGGGCGAACACCAAATCATAAAGCCCGAGGATCGCCAGCCACTTCGCGGGGGGACTTCCGGAGCTGTGGACGGTGAGCAGCGGCCCGGTCGCCCGGGCCGTGGCGATCAGCGCCGGAATCAGCAGCGGCAGGCCGATCACCGGGCCGATCAGGTCGCGGGCCCGCGTCTGCACCGCGATCGCCGACACCAGCGTCCCGATCACCGCGAGCGCGAGGTTGGCGAGCGCGAGCACCGCGATCAGCCCCAGCAGCGACGGCCACAGCGACGGTCCGAGCAGCAGCAACGCGAACGCGGGTACCGCGATGATCTCGAGCGCCAACAGGAACACGTACAGCGCCGCGACCTTGGCGAACAGCATCGCGCTGCGGTCCACCGGCGCGAGCAGGAACGCGTCGAATCCCCCCTGCTCACGCTCGGCGACGAACAGCCGGTTGACCGCGAGCATCGACGCGAACAGCAGTGTCGTGGTCAGCACGCCGGCGGCGAGCTGGCCGGCGACCGTCGCCCGGTTCAGCGCGAAATGGAAGATCACGAACGTCACGACCGAGAACAGGATCATCGACGGGACCGCCTCGAAGGTCCGCAGCTCGAGCAGCAGGTCCTTGCGCAGCACGGCGGCGGCGGTCCTCACGCGTAGAGCTCCTTGAGTGCCTTGGCGTCGAGCTGCGCGGGCGGGCCGAGGAACGCCGGGGCGCCGTCCTTGAGCGCCAGCACGAGGTCGGCCTCCGCGAGCGCGGCCTGCGGATCGTGGCTGGTGATCACCCGGGTGCGCCCGCTCGAGCGGCCGATCAACGGTTCGACGAGCTCGCCGGCCGCGGGGTCGAGGTTCGCGAGCGGCTCGTCCAGCAGCAACAGCTCGGGGCGGTGGAGAACCGCCCGGCACACGGCGAGGCGCTGCACCATCCCCCGGCTCAGCAGGCGCACCGCCTCGTCTGCGCGCCGTCCCATCCCGACGGCTCCGAGCAGCTCCTCGACCCGGTCGGAATCGACCTGGTGAAGGCGCGCGTGGTAGGTGAGGTTCTCGCGGCCCGTCAGGTCGCGGTACAGCAGCGGATCGTGGCCGAGCAGCCCGAGCCTCCCCCGGACCGCGTGGGCGCGTTTGGGCAGCGGCTCCCCGAGAACGTGCGCCTCACCCGTGTGTGGTCGCAGCAGCGTCGCGAGGATCCGCAGGAGCGTCGACTTGCCCGCGCCGTTGCGACCGAGCACCGCGAGCGTCGCGCCGGCGCGAATCTCGACGGACACGTTCCGCAGCGCGGTCCGCTCACCGAAGTGGCGGGTTAGTCCCCGCAGCTCGATCGCCGGCGGTTCGCTCACCGGTGGGTCCGGCGCGTGCCCACGACGATCGCCTCTCCGCCTGCAGCCACGCAGAACGACGTGGAGGCGCACGAAGCGTTCGTGAACGCCTGCCCGCGGTAGCCGGGTATGCGCGCCGCGCGCCACCCTCGTGCGCCGCCGGTGGGAGTTGTCGAGATCAAGACGCCGTTGCCGGCGCCGACGCAAAGCCTAGTCGAGGGGCAGGTGACGTAGCTGATCTGGGTGCGGCCGGTGACGGTCACGGGCGTCCACGGCCCCTGAACCGGGTGGTGCGCAACCAGGAGCTGTCCGACGTCGTTGACGCCGACGCACATGTCGTTTGAGGGGCACGACATCGACTGCACCGGCATCTCCGTCGGCGACGCCAGCCGCCACGCCGAAGCATCCCCGAGGGCATTGGTGCTCGCCGCGATCGTGCCGTCACCGCCGATCACGCACAGCGCCTGTGAGGAGCACGAGACGACGGCGCCGAAGTCGACGGTCGGCTGGGGGAGCGCCGGCGCCGTCGTTCTCCAGGCGCCGCGCGCCGGGTTGGTCGAAGCCAGGACGTTCACGAAGATGCTCTCGTTCAGGCTCTCGTTGTCGATCGCCACGCACAATTTGATCGAGGGACACGAGAGTGCGTCGATCTCCGTCCCAGGCGTGTCCGTTGCCGTCCAGTGTGGGCGCGATTCGAATGGCTTCGTCGAGGTGAGGATCAGGCCGCCCTCGGCCGTGAGGCACAACGACACCGACGGACAGGCCACGTCGTGCACCGCGGTGGCGGAGAAGCCCTCCAGGTTCGGAGTGATGTGCAGTCCGGGGACGACCGTCCATGCGCCCGGGCCGTGCTGGGCGGGCGTCCAGGTCAGCACCTTGCCGGCGTCGTCGAACGCGATGCATGCCGACGAGGATGGACACGCCAGCCCCACGATTGCGTTCTGGCCGTCGACCCATGCGCTCCGCCATGAGCCGCCGGCCGGTTGCGTGGCGCTCAGGATGTGACCCTGATCGTCGGTCGCGATGCAGAGCGACTCCGAGTGGCACGCCAGGCCCTGGATCTGCTCGCCGCCTCGCTCGAGCGTGTGCGTCTGCCACGAACCGCTGATCGGCGCGGTCGTGGTTGCGATCGCGCCGCCATAGCCGGCAAGGCACAGGCTGACCGACGCGCACGCGACGCCCGTGAATGCGCCTGTCCCTGCAATGGCGCTCGCGCGCCAGGCGGTGGTGTCACCGGTCGGCTCGGTCGACACGACCACCTCGCCGTCGGCGGTCGGGCCTTCGCCGACGCCCACGCAGAGCTGTGCTGAAGGGCAGGAGAGCGAGAAGCGGATTCCGGCAGGAGCCTTGACGACGTGCCACGCGGTGGTGGCGCCCATCGGATCGGTTGTGCTGACGATGTCGTCGGGCACCGCGGCCGCGTTCCCGACGATCTCTTCGGCCACACATAGTGCGGTCGTCGGGCAGGAGATCGATCCACCGTGTCCGCCCGGGTCGATCTGCGTCCGCTGCCACGCTGTCGCGCCACCCGCCGGATTGCTCGACGTGAGCGCGTAGCCGGCGAGGTCCAGCGCAACGCACAGCCCCGTGGACGGGCACGAGACGCTCGTCAGCTGGTCGTCATCGACGTGCGCGAGATGCCACGCCCCCGCGCCACCGGCCGGATTCTTCGAAGTCGCGACGTTGCCGCTCGCATCGACCGCGACGCACAGCCTCGTCGACGGACACGAGATCGCCTGCAGCGAAGCGGCCTGCGGGTCGACCTCGGCGAGCGACCACGTCGTTCGCGATCCGGTCGGGTCCGTCGAGCTGAGGACGTTCGGACCGTCGACAGCCAGGCAGAGCGAGGCGCCTGGGCACGACGCCGCGGCGATCGCGTGTCCGGTGCCGAACGGCGGACCCTGGTCGATCAGGCGCGGCGCAGTCCAGGAGAGAGCGCCCGGGGCCGCGACCGCGCCCGCGGGCGCCAGCAGGAACAGCAGCATCACGAGCAGCGCTTTCGACCGGCGTATCACGAGCTCAGTGGCCCGGCGTCCTGCGCCCGGCCTCACGCCGCAAGGTCGCGACGGCGTGCTGCAGGGTCGGGGCGATCACGCCGAACAGTTGTCGGATCGCTTTTGGGCTGCCCGGGAAGTTGACGATCAGCGTTTGGCCGGCGACCCCGGATACGCCGCGGCTCAGCATGCCCATCGGTGTGTGTTTGAGGGACTCCGCCCGCATCGCCTCGGCGAATCCCGGAGCGTCTCGCTCGATCACCGCTCGGGTGGCTTCCGGGGTGACGTCGTCAGAAGTCAGACCGGTGCCCCCGGTCGTGAAGATCAGCGCCGCACCCGCGTTCACGTGCCTGCGCAGCGTCTGTTCGATCGCCTCCCGATCGTCGGCGATCACCTCCTGGGCAACGATCTGCGCGCCAGCGGCCTCCGCGAGCTCGGCCAGCGCCGCGCCGGATGTGTCCTCGTTCTCGCCCCGCGAGACGGAGGTCGAAATCGTGATGACTACGGTTTCCATCGTGGCCAGACAGGATACGGTCGACCACCCACCCACCCCCACCCACCGCGCGCGCCGGGAAGGATGTCCGGGCTGCGGGGTCTTGTTCACCATGAACACAAAAATGAGAAAACACCGTCTCCACTTCCTCGGCCTGGCCCTCGTTGTGGTCACGTTTGCGGTCGCCGGCTGCGGTGGCGGCTCTTCTTTGAGCTCCGCGAGCAGCGCCGCGGCGCCAAGCTCGACGTCTGCCGCACCAGCGTCCACGGGAGCCACCGGCTCCACCGGATCTGGAGGAGCGTCCGCGTCCGGAATCCCGCAGAACAATGGCGGCGATCACGACGCCGACAACAACGGCGGGCCCAGCGACGGCGACGGCAACATGTAGTAGCCGTCTTGAGACACCTTCGTACGGCGGCCGCGGCACTCTGCATCGCCGGATTGGGATTCGCGTCCGCGGCGTGCGGATCCTCGAGTAGCTCGACCACGACGGTCACTGGAACGGCCACGGTCGGTACCGCCCCCGCGGGTTTTGCGTGGCTGCAGCCGGCCGCGGCCCCGTCCCGCTGGCTGAGCGCCACGATCCCCAACGGCGCCACGATGGCGTATCCACCGCACTGGAACCGGCTCGAGAGCGATCCCGGCACCGTCAGCGCTGCTCTGCGCAGCGTTCACGGCGTCTTCCTGGGATACCTCAACGCCACGCCCCGCCAGGGAACTGAGACGCTCACCAACTGGGCTCACTTCCGCGTGGCCCACAACAAGGAGGAGGGCGACAGCGATATCCGCACGATCGCCGCAGCTACGAACCTGCCGTTCCGCAACGGCCACGGCTCGTGCGTCCAGGATTCCTACGCCACCGAGACCCACGCCCACTACATCGAGATCGCATGCCTGGTCGCCGGCCAGCATGCAACCACCGTGATCGTCGGCGCCGCCCCACCCAACCAGTGGCGCGACCAGTCGCGTTTGATCCAGCGCTCGATTTCGGCGTTCGAGACCTGAGCCGGCGCGGGCTCGTAACCGTCATCCGGCGTCGCGCGCGCGCGCTTCCCGCCACTCGCCTGAGCGGCCGCCCGACTTCTGCACAAGTTTGACCGAGGTAACTTCCGCCCCGCGCTCGATTCCTTTGACCATGTCGTAAACGGTCAAGGCCGCGACGGTCGCAGCCGTGAGCGCCTCCATCTCGACCCCCGTCGGCCCCGTCGTCCTCGCCTCGGCGGTCAGGCTGATCTCGCCCGCGTCGGCGTCGATCGCGCCGTCGACCCCGACGAACGTCAGCGCCAGCGGATGGCACAGGGGGATCAGCTCGGAGGTGCGCTTGGCCGCCTGGATCCCCGCGATCCGGGCGACCCCGAGCACGTCGCCCTTGGGAGCGTCGCCCTCTTGGACGGCGCGCGCCGTCGCCGCGGAGACCTTGACGATCGCGCGCGCTACCGCACGGCGGTCCGTGGCGTCTTTGTCGCCGACGTCGACCATCCGGGCGCGCCCGGCGGCGTCGAGATGGGTCAGCTCATTCACGCCGGTGCGTGGACGCGCTGAGCCGAGGAGACCAGCTCGCGCACGCCCTCGAAGTCGCCGGCCCGCAGCAGCTCGATCGGATCGGGCTCGCCGTTCACGATCGACTCGAAGAACTCCTTACGGTCCTGGTAGGTCGGCAGCGTCGCCTTGGCCCACCCGCGCGCCTCGTTGAGCAGGACCGCGAGCATCGCGTACGGCTCGCCGAACAGCTCGCTGATCTCCCGCTTCATCCGCTTGGCGAGCGCCGGCGACGCGCCGGCGGTCGAGATCGCGATCGCCAGCGGCCCGGTGCGCACGATCGCTGGGAGGATGAAGTTGCACAGCGGCGGCACATCGACGACGTTGACGAGCATCGAGCGGGCTTCGGCGTCCTCGAACACCGCAATGTTCACGTCGGTGTCGTCGGTGGCGGCGATCGCGATCAGGCAGCCGTCGAGGTCCTCCGCGCGGTAGTCGCGCTGCTCCCATCGGATCGAGCCCTCGAGCGCGAGCTGGACGAGCTGAGGGTGTGCCTCGGGAGCGACCAGCGTCACATCGGCGTCGCACGCGAGCAGCCCCTCGACCTTCTCGAGGCCGACGTCACCGCCTCCCACGACCAGACACCGGCGTCCCTTCAGCCGCAGGCAGGCGATGTAGAACGGCGTCGCGAGCATGTCCTGGACGCAGGACTGGTCGCAGATGCCACGCCGCAACTGGCAGACGCATTCCTTCCCGCGGTAGGCCTGAGCTGGCATCCCCCATAGGGTAGCCAGCACCGTATCGGAGCTGCTGCTCAGCGCCGGATCGCGTCGCGAGCCAGGCGCGCGCCGAGCTTCAGCAGCGGGGCAAACCCGGCGCGCAGCGCCCCGACTCTGATCGACGGCCGCCCATAGAGGATCGTCGCGGCCTGCCGCAGCGCGCTGCCGACGGTCTCGTCGTACGGATGCCACCAGGGGTCGCGAATCGCAGAGGAGTCCCACACGCGCAGCTTGATGTTCACGCACTCGTACAGGCCGAACTTGGAGTGCGTGCGGCCGAGTCCCGAATCCTTCACGCCCCCCCACGAGCACTGGCAGGCGCCGTGGCTGAACATGTGGTCGTTGATCCACACCATCCCGGCCTCGAGCTCACGCGCGATCCGCTCGCCCTTACTGCGATCCGAGGTCCACACCGACGCGCCCAGCCCGAAGTCCGAGTCGTTGGCAAGCGCCACCGCCTGATCCTCGGAATCAACGATCACAATCGGCAGCACGGGACCGAAGATCTCCTCGCGCATGATCCGCATCTCGTGGGTGACGTCGGTCAGCACGGTCGGGGCGTAGAACGCTCCGGCGAGGCCGGCGGGCGGTTCGTGCGGGCCGCCACAGCAGAGCGAGGCCCCGGCGGCGAGCGTATCATCGACCAGCTCGGCGACGACCTCGTACTGCTCCCGGGACACCATCGGCCCGATCGCGGTGCGCCACTGCATCGGATCGCCCACCTGCAGCTGCCGGGCGGCCTCGACCACACCCGAGATAAAGCGCTCCGACACTTCCCGCATCACATACACGCGCTCGATCCCGGCGCAGGTTTGCCCCGCGTTCGCGAACCCTCCCCACACCGCGCCCGCCACGGCGTGCTCGAGGTTCGCGTCGGGCAGCACGATCATCGGGTCCTTGCCGCCGAGCTCGAGCACGGAGCCCTTCAGCTGCCGCGCACACGCCTCGCCGACACCGCGTCCCGTCTCGACCGATCCGGTGAAGAACACCTTCGCCACGCTCGACTCCACGAGCGCGGACCCCGTGCCCGGACCGTGGACCACGCGCACCAGCCCATCTGGCACGCCCGCGCGCTCGAACACCTTGCGGATGCGCTCGCCGACCAGCGGCGTGAGCGAGGCGGGCTTGAGCACCACGCCGTTGCCGGCCATCAGCGCCATCGCGACCTCGCCGAACGGAATGCTCCACGGGTAGTTCCAGGGCGAGATGATCCCGATCACCCCGAGCGACTCGTAGATGAACGCGGAGCGCTTGGTCTTCAGAAATGCCTGCGGCATCGGGATCTTCTCGTCCGCGAGGATCTCCTTCCCCGCGCGGGCGATCCAGTGCAGTGCGTCGATCGTCGGCAGCACCTCCATCGAGAACGCCTCGGTACGCGGTTTGCCCTGCTCGCGCACGAGCAGGTCGCGGATCTCGTCGGCCTCATCGATCAGTACCTGTGCCGCGCGCTCGAGGTAGCGCGCCCGATCACCGAGCGTCAGCTGAGCCCAGAACGGCTGTACCTTCGATACCGCCTCGACGACGGCTTGCACGTCGTTTGGTGCAGTCGTCGGAACCGCCCCGAGCCGCTCCCCGGTGGCCGGATTGAACGACTCGAGCTGCGCCGTGGCCGTGGATGCATTCACGCGCGGAAGCTTATCCGCGTACAGATAGGCCCTAAGCCGCGAGCCGTCTGGCGATCGCGTCAGAGCGACTTCTGAGCGCGCTCCTCAGGAGCTCCGGGAGCCCGCCGGTCAGCATCGTGTCGGCGAGCAGAATGTCGGGCTCCGACGCCCCGACCTCGATCGCGCCGAACCCGACGATCGTCTCGGTCGAGCCGATCAGCGCGGTGGCACAGATCACGATCCGGTCGCGCGGGCCCGATCGCAGCAGCTTCGCGACCTCGAGCCTGTCGGGCTCGAGCCCGTTGAGCGCGAACAGCGCTGCAATCTCCTCACGATCCCGCCCCTGCGCAAGCCGCAGCCGAACCCGCGGGCCTCGTTCCAGCGGATAGGACTGCGCGAGCAGCGCACCGGATTGAAAGCCTGGATCCATCCTTGCTACACGGTAGTAGGTTGGACTGGTGTGAGCGTTAACACGAAGTGAAGGGTGCCGCAGCCCCCCTTCTACGCCCCGCGCCGGCGCCGAATCTCCTCCAAACGCTCCGCGAACACAGCCTCCGCCTCGTCGGGCTCGTAGAAGCGCCGGCCGATCGCACCGTCCGGCATCAGCTCCTGCGGCGAGAGATGGTCGGGACGGGCGTGCGGGTTGTCGTAGTCGCCCTCGCGGCGGGTCGAGGAGCGCAGGTACGCCGGCGGCAGCTCGGCGCCGTGCTCGCGGATGTGGCCGATGGACGCGGACAGTGCACGCTTTGCAGCGTCGGACTTCGGCGCAAGCGACAGGTAGATCGCAGCCTGCGCGAGCGCGAACTGGCACTCCGGCATGCCCACGTGCTCCACCGCATGGGCCGCCGCGGTGGCGACGCTCAGCGCACCGGGATCGGCGTTGCCGATGTCCTCGGAGGCGAACACGATCATCCGCCTGACGATGAACCGCGGATCCTCGCCCCCCTCGAGCATCACCGCCAGGTAGTAGAGCGATGCATCTGGATCGGAGCCGCGGGTCGCCTTGATCCAGGCCGAGATCGTGTCGTAGTGCCGATCTGCCTGCCGGTCGTAGAGCAGCGCACGTCGTTGCAGAGCGTCCTCGGCGTGGGCGAGCGTCACGGGCTCGCCGGCCCCCGCCGCCTCGCACGCCAGCTCGAGTCCGTTCAAGGCCGCTCGGGCGTCGCCGCCCGAGCGCTCGGCCAGGAACTCGAGCGCGGCGGGTTCGATCTGGTCAACCGAACCGCACTCCCCCCGCTCCACGGCGCGGTCGAGCAACACGCGGATGTCGTTTGGCCCGAGCGCCTGGAGCTCGTACACGTGTGCGCGCGACAGCAGCGCCGAGTTGACCTCGAAGTAGGGGTTCTCGGTGGTGGCTCCGATCAGGGTGATCAGCCCGTCCTCGACCGACGGAAGCAGCGCGTCCTGCTGGGCCTTGTTGAAGCGATGGATCTCGTCGAGGAAGAAGATCGTCTTACGGTGGTTGGTCCCGAGCCGGTGGCGCGCGCGCTCGATCACGGCTCGCACCTCGGCGCGTCCCGCCGCGACCGCGCTCTCCTCCTCGAACGCCGCTCCCGATGCGTCCGCGACGATCCGGGCGAGCGTGGTCTTGCCGCTTCCCGGGGGTCCGTGCAGGATCATCGAGTGCGGATGCCCTTCCTCGATCGTGCGGCGCAGCGCGGAGCCCGCTGCGAGCAGCCGCTCCTGTCCGACAAACTCATCGAGCGTGCGCGGGCGCAGCCTTGTCGCGAGCGGCGCGTACGACGCCGGCGGCGCGGTCGTGCCCCGTACGCCCGGCTCCTCTTCGCCGAACAGTCGCTCCATGCGCGAAGTATGGACGCCCAGATGGCAAGATCCGCACAATGATGCGCCGTCTGATTCCCGCGACCGCAACCTTGGCGCTCCTCGCGACGGCGCCGGCGCACGCCGCCGTTACGTTCACCAAGGGCCGGATCGAGGTCTTCGCCCCCGGAGCGCGCGCAGTTGTCACCCGCAACCCGTTCCGGCTCGGGATCGAGCAGGGAAACGGCAAGCGGGCACTCAGCGAGGTCCCCAACGGCCTACCGCGACCGCTGCTCGAGCCGCCGACGGTGGACCCTGTCCTGCCCGGCACCGACAACGCGTCGACGACGACGCTGTACGCGCCACTGTCGTTCCTCGTCGGCAGCGAGAGCCTCACCCAGTACCAGGGCCTGGTGTGGGGCGGCAACCCGATGAACGGGCTGCGCTCGGGCACGCTGTACTCGGCACGACGGGTGCTGTCGGCCACTCGGGCTGGGGGCGGCGTGCGGCTCGTCCTGTCGACCAGTGACCCCAGCGGCCGGCGGCTGCTGGTGAGCGTGGCGCCGATCGGCCGGAACGCGATCCGCGTCTCGGCGCTCGCGAGCCCGTCTGCGGGTGTCGCCGAGGTGGGTGACTCGTTCGCGTCCGGACGTGACGAGGGCTTCTTCGGCTTCGGCGGCCGGCACAACGCGATCAACCAGCGCGGCGGCGTGTTCTCGAGCTTCGTCGAGGAGGAGAACTTCTCGGCCTTCCCCGGCTCGAACCTGGCGCTGTATCCGAACGGCGCAACCGCCGCGTACTACCCGCAAGCCGAGATGTACTCCTCGCGGCCGTACGGGTTCCTGATCACGCAGTCGCAGCTGGCGCGCTTCAAGCTCGACGCCGACCGCCCTGACGCGTGGAACGCGACGGTCTCGGCGCCGCGGCTTGACTACATCGTCGCGCCGGGCACGGCGGCGCACGCGATCGCGACGCTGACCGCGCTCAGCGGGCGACAGCCGGTTCCGCCGCGCTGGGCACTGGGCCCGATGCTCGACCGACTCGTCAAGAACGTTGGTGAAACCGAGGCCGACTACGAGGCGAACGTCCGCGCCGACTTGGTGAACATCAGGCGCTACCACCTGCCGCTCACCGCCTACCGGATCGAGGGCTGGGGCCTGCGGAACCCGGACAACGACGGTCTCGCGCTGCACTCGTTCATCTCTCCTTCGATGCAGGCCCAGGTTGTGGCGGAGCTGCACCGCCGCGGCATCCACCCGCTGGTCTATCTGCGGCCGTGGATCACGCCGGGGTCGGCGCCAGAGCGGCAGGGGCTAGTCGTGCGTCAGGCCAACGGCAAGCCCTACCAGACGACGGGCACCTCGGGGCAGCCGATCGACCTGCTCGACTTCACCAACCCGGCCGCCGTGCGCTTCTGGCGGCAGGAGGTGGACAAGGTGTTCGCGCTCGGCGCCGACGGGTTCATGCAGGACTTCGGCGAGGAGGTCCTGTACGCGATGCACTTCCACGACGGCAGCACCGGCACGACGATGCACAACGCCTACCTGACCGACTATGCACGGGCCACGCGCGAGGCGATCACCGCCTACGAGAAGCGCCATCCCGGGCGCCGGCTGTGGTTCTTCACCCGCGCGGGCTACACGGGCCTGCCCGGATCGGCGGCGTTCGAAGGGGGCAACTTCCCTGGAGACGAGGCGACCGCCTGGGACCACGGCGGCGGGCTCGCGTCGCTGACCAGCGACATGCTCGGTCGCGCGGTCGACGGGGCCTACGGCTATGGCACCGACATCGGCGGCTACTACGACTACACGACCCCGCCGACGACCAAGCAGCTGTTCCTGCGGTGGGCTGAATGGGCGGCGCTGAGCCCGGTGTTCCGCCTCCACGGGTCCGGCCGCAGCGGGACCCACACGCCATGGTCATACGACAGCCAGACGGTCACCGTGTACAACCGGCTGTCCAAGCTCCATCTGGCCGCGGTGCCGCTGATCATGCGGCTGTGGAAGCAGGCCGCGAGGACTGGGATCCCAGTCACCCGCCCCCTGTGGCTGCAGTACCCCGGCGACCGGCGCACCTGGGCACAGGATCAGGAATGGCTGCTCGGGCCCGACGTGTTGGTCGCACCAGTCGTGACCGACGGCGCGACGCAACGCACTGTGTACTTCCCGGCTGGCTGCTGGCGCTCGCCGGTCAGCAAGAAGCGCTACCGCGGTCCGATCAGCGCGAGGGTCGCGGCGCCGCTGACGCAGCTGCCGTACTTCTTCGCGTGCGGCACCAAGCCGTTCTAGCACCACGCGGGCTTGCCCGGCAGGACAGCGAGGATTGGTCGGCGCCGCCCAGCGGCTACGCCGCGATAGTCGCCCAGTTCGCTGCGATGTGCTCTCCAGTACGCAGTGCGAGTGCCTCGATCGTCTCGGTCGGGTTGCGGCCAGTGCTGCTCGGGAACGCCGCTCCACCCAGGATCGCCAGGTTCGGCACCTCATGCGACAGGAGCCACCTATCGACCACCGAGTTGTCGGGGCTGGTGCCCATCCGCGTTCCACCGAAGGCGTGGTTGTTCATCGGCGGGTTGCTCGGTTGCGAGGGCCAGATCTGGCTTGCTCCCATCTCCTGAAGCCATTGCGTGGCCTTATCGGTGAGGAAGCTTGCTCGGAGTCGCTCCTGCTCCTGCATCGGTGCCATTGTGATCCGGATCCTGGGGATACCGAGGTCGTCCTTGGCCACCGGATCGAGGTCCAGCCGGTTCGATTCGTACGGGAGCGACTCCGCTTGGAAGCCGACCCCCCCGACCGAGCCGGCGTTCCTGGCCAACCACCGCTTCCACTCAGGGCCCCACTGCGGCAGCGTCGGTGGCGTGTGCAAGGCTGCCCCGATCGGCTTCAGCCCCACCCCGGCGCCCATCCCGCCACCACCGATGAATCCAAGTCCCTGGTGGCCG
Organism: uncultured Solirubrobacterales bacterium; assembly: GCA_963824755.1. Classification (GTDB taxonomy): domain Bacteria; phylum Actinomycetota; class Thermoleophilia; order Solirubrobacterales; family Solirubrobacteraceae; genus Palsa-465. The sequence goes on from CAWGQT010000025.1 coordinate 20,256, forward strand.
AAGTTGTCGTTGTTGAAGTCGTCAAACGACGTGTACTGCGCGGACGCGCCGCCGTACAGGTTCAGGCGGCGACCCTCGAACAGTCCGCCGGCGCCCCCGTAGATGTGACTGATGTAGCCGACGCCAACCTGTCCGTGGTTGTTGGACAGTCCGTTCGGATAAGCCTTCGAATTCGAGAGCAGCAAGAGCCGCACGTTCTCGTAGACGTAGGAGGCGAGGACGACCACCGACGCAGGCTGATGATATGTCCGGCCGCCACGCAGGTAGTCGACGCCGCGAGCGCGGCCGTCTCTGTCGACCGCGATTCGCAGCACGCGGGCGTTCGGCACCACCTTCATGGTTCCGCTCTGCTCGGCGTCGGGGATCGCGTTCAGAAAGGTCGAGCCCTTGGCGTTGATGTAACAGCCATTTGAGGCGCAGAAGCCGCAATACGTGCACGCAGGCTTACCCCGGTAGGGCTTCGAGTGGATCGCCGCCGGCCCAGGGCAGGGATGCAGACCCATCCGCTTCGCCGCAGAGTGGGCCAGTTCGGTCCATCCGCTCGAGCGCAGCGGCGGCAACGGATAGCGACGGCTGCGTCGGCCCTCGAAGATGTTGCCCCGCGCGTCGATGCGTCCGTTGATGTTGCCGGCTTGCCCCGAGGCTCCGATCTCGTACTCGACCGCGTCATAGTAGGGCTCGAGGTCTTCGTAGGACAGCGGCCAGTCCTCGATCAGCGACCCGCTCGGCAGCATGGATGGGCCGTAGCGAGCGAGCGTCCGGCTCCGCATCTCGAAACTCCACGGCGCGTAGCGCCAGGTCGCCATTCCGTAATGGATCGAGCCTCCGCCGACACCGTTGACCATCGGGTATCCGAATGCGGGCCTTGTAGGCGTCACGTCGTTGGGCCGGTAGGTCGGGATCTCTCGGTTGAACTTCGGCGCCCCCATGTGGTTGCGCACGTCATTGCGGATCTCGTCCAGCGGGAAGTCTCTGGTCGTGCGGCGCGGCCCCGCCTCCAGGCCGATCACCTCGATGCCCTTACGCGCGAGCGCCAATGATGCGAACCCGCCGGCGGCGCCGAGGCCGATCACGACCACATCCGTCTTCTTCAGCGTCTGCATCGCCTCACCAATCAGGAGGCCCGACCGGCCCGACGTCCGGCAGCATCTCGAACTGCGGATAGCCGGCGATCGACGTCCGCTTGGCCGGTACGTTGACGTCCAGTTGCTGGTGGGACGACGGCACGACGAGCGCCGGCCCGGGGTACTGGATCAGCCTCCACCCCGCGAACCTCTGGTTGCCGCCGTAGTAGGGGTCGCCGAACATACCCTCGATCGCATGCGCGCGCAGCATCGCGAAGAAGGTCGTCGCATCGGGTCTGAAACCGTTTGCCGTGCCTTTCTCGATCGCGGTGATCACGGCGTCCGCGTCGGTGCCGACAAGTCCAATGAAGCTCTTCCCAAAGTGCTCACGCGCGTATTCGTCCAGCGCCTTCAGGTTCACTCGATATTCACCGGCCAGATCGCTGTAGTCACCCGCCAACGCCCGGTCGATGTAGCGCAAGACGCCCGCCTCCTTTGCTCCGTCGCCCGACTCGCCACTCGGGATCATGCGCTCCAGCATCGCCTCGAGTGTTTCGGCCTCGCGCTCGCTGAACGTATGCAGCAAGGCTGCGGCTGGATGGTTCGGAGCCGCAAGCGCGCGCGGGTCATAACCTGTCAACACGACCGCGGCTGTGGCTGCTGCACCGTACTGCAGCACCTCGCGTCGCGTGTGACCGGCGAGAAAGCCGGCACGATCTAACTGCGCCTCGCCACCAGCGGCGTCATCCACAAGAGCCCCTCGTCCCCTTGTAGTCGTCAGTCCAGCGCGTCGATAATAGCGGCAACCTCAACACGGGCGGAACAGACCGTAGGTGCGGCCGATGGCGCCACGACGCGCCGGGCGACAGCAACACGCGAGCCTCTCAGCGCCCGATGATCGCCAGCGCCGCCTCGTGCAGCGGCCCGTTGGTCGCCAGCGCGTCGCCGCCGTCCGCCCGCGCCACCCCTCCGAGATCCGTGAACCGCCCGCCCGCCTCCTCCACGATCACGAGCGGCGCCGCGAGATCCCACAGCGAGACGATCGGCTCGCATGCGACGTCGACCGCGCCCTCGGCGATCAGCATGTACGCCCAGAAGTCCCCGTAGCCGCGGGTGCGCCAGCAGCTCTTGCCGAGCTGCAGCAGTGCGTCGATCCCCACCGAGGTGTCCCAATCCTCGAGCCCGGGGAAGCACAGCTGCGCATCGGCGAGCTCGCGGACGCTCGACACCCGCAACGCCCGGGGTTCGGCGGTCAGCCCGTCGCGCCCGAACGCGCCGGCGCCCCGCCCCGCCCACCACCGGCGCTGCAGCGCCGGTGCGGACACAACGCCGAGCACGATCTCACCGCCGACCTCCAACGCGAGCAGTGTCGCCCACACCGGGATCCCTCGCACGTAGTTCTTGGTCCCGTCGATCGGATCGATGATCCAGCGGCGGTCGGTATCCGGCGCGGTCGACGCTCCGTACTCCTCGCCGACCACCGAGTCGCCCGGCCGCACAGCGGTGAGCCGCTCGCGGATCGCGTGCTCGACCGCCGTGTCGGCCTCGGTGACCGGCGTCAGGTCCGGCTTGGTCTGAACGTCGAGGTCAGCGGCCCGGAAGCGACCGAGCGTGATCCTGTCCGCGACGTCGACCAGCTCGAGCGCCAGCGCGAGGTCTTCCGGGTCGGCGGTCACCGGCGGCATGCTAATGCGCCCCGACGTATAGGCTCATGCGAGAACCATGCCGAACGGACTCCAGCACGAGACGACGGAAGTCCTCCAGCGACTGGTCGGCTTCAACACCGTCAATCCTCCGGGCAACGAGCGGCCGGCGATCGAGTACCTGGCCGACTACCTCCAAGGGGCCGGGTTCGAAGCGGAGATCCTCGCCGAAGACCAGAACCGTCCCAACCTCGTCGCGACACTCAACGGCGCCACCGACGGCCCAACCCTCACCTACCTCGGCCACGTCGACACCGTCCTCGCCCACCCCGAGGAGTGGACGCACGACCCATGGTCGGGCGAGCTCGCGGACGGCTATCTGTGGGGACGCGGCGCGCTTGACATGAAGTCCCAGGTGGCGGCCGAGGCGGTCGCGGGAGCGACGCTCGCAAAGCAAGGGTGGCGACCAAAACAGGGCAGGCTCCTGCTGGTGTTCGTCTCCGACGAGGAGACCGGCGGCGCCCTCGGAGCCCGCTGGCTGACCGAGACGTATCCCGACAAGGTCCGCTCCGACATGCTGCTCAACGAGGGCGGCGGCACCGTGTTCGAGTACGACGGGCGCCGCCGCTACGGAGTCTGCTGCGCGGAGAAGGGGATCTTCCGCTTCACGGTTACGGCCCGCGGGGTCGCGGGCCACGCCTCGATCCCGCGCACCGGCGACAACGCCCTGCTGAAGCTCGGCCCGGTGCTGCAGAAGCTGGCCGGCAGCGAGATGGCGTTCGAGATGACCGAGGGACCGGCCGCGCTGCTCAGTGCCCTCGGCCATGACCCCGACGACCCGGCGGGCGCCGTCCAAGCCGTCGCGGAAGCCAACCCCGGACTTGCGATCTTCTTCGAGCCGATGCTCGGGGTGACCCTCACCCCGACGATGGTCCACGCCTCAGACAAGATGAACGTGATCCCTTCGACCGCCTCGCTCAAGATCGACTGCCGCGTCCCGCCCGGACTCGGCGAGGAGGCGGTGCGCCGGCGGATCGAGCAGACATTCGGCGAGCTCGCGCCCCAGCTCGAGGTCGAGTTCACCGAGACCGTCATGGGCAACGCCTCGAGCATCGACACCGAGCTGATGGAAACGATCAAGGGGTGGGTGACGGCGCAGGACCCGGACGCCGACGCCGTCCCGCTGATCCTCCCGGGGTTCTCCGACTCGCGCTGGTTCCGCGAAGCGTTCCCGGACTGCATCGCCTACGGCTTCTTCCCGCAGCGCCACCAGACCCTGCTCGAGGCGGCCCCGCTGATCCACAACGCCAACGAGCGGATCGACGTCCGCGACCTCGGCTTCGCGGCAGGTTTCTACGCCGATCTGGCTCGGGAGCTGCTCGGCTGACCAGCTCCCGACGGGGGCGGCTTCAGGACATGAATGTGACGGTCTTCGAGGCGCTCGCGGGCGGCCCGCCGGCGATCGGTCGGCCGGTGACTGAAAGCGTGACGTTGATCGTCCCGGCGCTGGAGAGGGTTCGCTTGCCGCTGCCGGTCAGCTGCAGCCGGAGGCTTGTCGTGCCGGCACGTGCCAGCCGCGCCGATCCACCGCCGAGCACGATCGGACGGGTACCGAGATGCCTGCGTCTGGCCGTCGCCGCGGGGATCACGAGCGAGCCACTGATCGAGCAGGGCTGACTGCACGAGACCCAGACGATCAGACCGTGCTCTGCGACGACCGAGGTCCGGTAGGAGCTCGACACGCCGAGCAGCTTGACCTGCATCCTCGGCAGCGTCTTGAACGTGCGATCGCGGCCGTAGGTCGTGCCATCCGCGTTGTGCGCGACTACCCGGTAGTGGTAGGTGGTCCCGGGGCGGAGGCCGGTGATCCCGGCGGAGACGGTGGCCGCAGAGCTGGCGGTCGACGTCAGCGTCGTGCTCCGTGTGCTGGACCCGTACGACGTCGACGCTCCGAAATCGAAGTGGTACGTCGTCGCGAGGCCATTGGGGTTCACCTGACCGCTGACTGTCGCCGCGACCTCGCTGGCGCCGCTCGCCGCCCCGGTGCTCACCACCGGCGGCCCACTGGGCGGCGGCGGCGGCGAAGGCGGACCGAACCCGATCCGCCGCGTGACGAACCCGCTGGACGAGCCGCCGACCGCGCAGGGAGCAACGTCTGGGAACGAGGTCACGCTGTCCCCGACCGAGACCAGGCTGCCATCGGGCGCCACCGCGATCGCGCAGCCCTCGTAGGCACCCTGCGGACCCCTGACCGCGCCGCCGCTCCCGAACGTTGGCTCAGGCGCGCCGCCAGAGGTCAGAGCCCACGCCGCCGCGTCCATCTGGACGCCCGTGTTGGCGAAACCGCCGGCGCCGACGATGTGGCCGCCGCCCGCGATCCCGACGCCGTAGGCGCCGATCGGGCTGCCAAGCACCGACACACTCTGGCCGGCTGGCATCGTTGTTCCGTTGGGACATGATCCGCCGCCGCCAAATCCCTGATCGGCGGAGCCGTCGGAGTTGAAGCGCGCAAACACCGCGTACGGACCGGCAGCGTCATCGCCGCCGGCGACTATCTTGCCATCGCTCTGGAGGGTCACGGAAGTGAACTCCGTGTAGCCGGTACTGGAGCAGAAGTAGGTGAACGCCCCACCGCCGCGGAACGTGCTGTCAAGGCTGCCGTTGGTGTTGAGCCGCACGACGACTGCGTTCGTCACCTGCACGGGTCGCTGGCGGCCCACGGCCACGATCCTTCCGTCCGGCTGCACGGCCACGCCGTTGCCGGCCGAGTTCGGACCGCCCAGCGACTCGGTCCACAGCGCTGTACCGCCGGCGGCGCCGTAGCGAGCGATGACCATTTGGCCCCCGAGCGTCCCGGTGACCGCGACGCTTTCATCCGGCCCGACCGCGACCCCGTTCGCCGCGCCCGGAGCGGCCGCGACCCCGAAGCCAGGGTCGGGCACCAGATTGGCGGTCAGACGCTCCACCAGCGAGCCCGCGATCACGATGTCACCGTTCGGCGCGATCGTCACCGCGCGCGCGTAGCCGCCCGGGCCGGTGTAGGTGTTGATCAGGTGACCGTCGATTCCGCTGTACTGCTGGACCACGACGCGGCCCCCGGCAGACCCCGCGGCGATCACGTTGCCATCGGACTGCACTGCCACCCCGAGCAGCTGTGTGCCTGAGGCAGGGACGATCCCTCCGGAGCCGAAGCTCCCGTCGAGCGTCCCCGGCTGCGGCGCGGCTGCCGACGCTCCCGCCCACACGAGTGTGCCCAGCAGTACGGCCAGTGTCGCCGTTAGAACGGCGCTGCACCGATCACGCATCGTCCCTACCCCTCGCGTTGCCTTCTGTACGGACTACTTGAACGTGAGGACCCGTTTCAGCGAGGTCTGCTTGGTCGATGGTGGGGCGGTCACTGCGACATTCAACGTCGCCGTCACCGTCCCCGAAAGACGCATCGCCTTGCTGAGGAGCGCGGTCTTCAGCAGGAACGTCTTGACCCCGGCGGCACCCAATCTGCCTTGGGCGCTCGCGAGCGTCACCGGCTTGTAGTGATGAACCGTCGTGCAGCGGCGCTTGCCGCGCACCGTCTTGCACTTCTTCGTCGTGGTGCCGATGTGCAGGCGCTTGGCGAGCGCGGCGCTGCCGACGAGCGTCGTCTTGATATTGCACGAGCGGTTGCAGCTGACGCCGAACGTGAGGCCATTCTTCGCCACATCAGACTTCTTGTAGGTCGACTTGAGGCCCACGAGCGTCACCTTGAGGGCAGGCGGCGGCGGGGGTGGCCCCACGGAGCCGAAGCCGATATAGCTGGCGGCGAATCCGTTCGACGTGCTGCTGGGGCTGCACGGGTTCTTGTTGGGGAAGGTCGAGACGGCGTCGCCCGCCGCGATCAGGTTCCCATTCGGCGCGACCGCGAGCGAGCACGACTCGATTGCACCCGTGGGGTCCCTGACCACGCCGCCCGTTCCGAAGCCCGGCTGCGGCGCGCCGTTCGCAGTCAGCGCATATGCGGCGGCGTCGACCTGGACGCCGGTGTGCTCGTAGTTGCCGGCGCCGACGATCCGCCCCCCGGCCGCGATGCCGACGCCATATGCGCCGATCGGATCGGTCGGCACGGTCACGCTGTCGCCGGCCGGCAGCGTGGCCGCACCTCCGGCTCCGAAGCTCGAGTCCAGCCGACCGTTGGAATTGAACCGCAAGAACAGGGCGACGGGCTGGCTGGGGATCGCGGCGCCGGCGGCGACGATCCTCCCGTCGCGCTGGAGCGTCACGGAGTTCAGAGACGTGTAACCCGCGTTTGGAACCGTGTAGGTGAGCGCGCCACCGCTGCCGAACGAGCTATCGAGGCTTCCGTTGCTGTTCAGACGCGCGACCACCGCATTGGTGATCTGTATCGGGGTCTGGCGGCCGACGAGCACGATCTTGTTGTCGGGCTGCACCGCCAACCCTGTGGCGACCGAGAGGTTGCCGAAGTTCAGGACCTTGCTCCACTGCACGTGGCCGTTGGCGCTGAGCCGTGCAGCACCGACCTGAGTACCCGGCGGGGTGACCGTGCCCGCCGTCGCGATGCTCCCATCCGAGCCGATCCCGACGGCGTTGGCGACGGCCGACTGACCGCTGAATATCCTCACGCTACCGCCGGAGCCGAAGCTCGAGTCCGGTTTAAGGCTCGAGGTGAGGCGTTGTACGAGCATCGCGCCGCCGCCTGAGCCGGCGATCACGATCTTGCCGTCGGACTGGATTGCGACCGCCCGGGCGTAGCCTGCCGCGCCGACGTACACGCCGTTTGGCTTGCCGGCGGCCGTGAAGCGCTCGACCAGCACCTTCCCGCCCGACTGCCCGACCGCGACGGGCTGCCCGTTCGGCTGCACCGCCACCCCGAACAGTTGCGTTCCCGGGGCCAACGACGCAACGCCGGCGGAGCCAAAGCTGGGATCCAACGAGCCCGGAGCCGCAGCCTGCGCCGGCCCCGCATACACGCACATCAGCGCGGCGAAAGCAAGGATCGCGGCGTAAACGAGGCTGCGAGAGCCACTGTCGATGGCCGCTGGCCGTTGGGCTTGGGTTCGTGATCGCATCGCCGTCCCTTCTAGTCGTCGTCAGCCCGGTCCTGGTTCTCGGTCTGCCACGAGGCCGGCCACCACCGCCAGCAGCGAGGGAACCCTAGCAGCCCCGGACGGGATCGATGGGAGCGGCCGCGATCGGGGTTTATCCCGGATCGCGGTAGGGTATTCGGCATCTGGCGGGATCCGGGTTTTCCTCGGATGGGGGGTCACGACGCTGACCGTAGGGTTCCTTTGCGAACCAAAAGAGCAACACTTGGGGGTCTCTTACGTTCTATCCAGGTGTGAGGCGGTGTTCGGCATCCAATCTCCGGGTTTGGCCCACGAGGCAGGCTGCCATGATCGCCGCACGATCAAAGAGGGGCGTCTGCTCGCGCGCGCCCGTGAAAGCTGTGTGGCCGAGTCGGTTTGCAACCGCGCTTGCCCATAGACTTTCGCTTGACGCGGGCGTACGCGTGGTAGAAGATGCGCCCCGAGAGGCCGACTCCCTGAGCGGGAACGCGGTCCTATCAGCTGGTAATCCAACCACAGGAGGATGTTGTGCTTATGCCTAATCGACTGAAGCGTGCCTCAGTGGCGCGCCTCGCAGTCGGCTTGGCCGTACTCGCGTTCCCGCTGCTGGCGACGAGTGTCGCGCAGGCGTCGGTCGCGTTTGCCATTCCGTCTACGACGACGGTCCGTCCGGACCTCCGCAGCGCGACGATCGACCCGACTGAGGGCCCGACCGGCGTGCACGTCTGCTTCGACAAAACGCTAAACAGCTTGGTCTCGTCGCCGGACTTCTTCCTCGCTGGCTACCGTGCCGGCCGTCAGCAGACTGCGATGGGGGGAGCTTTTGCGGAAGTCGATCCGTCGAACACCATGTGCGTGTTGGTCTCGTTCCCAGCCGCTGCCGGGGACATCAACAACTACACGGTGCTCACGGTGACAGGGGGCGCCGTTCGCAATAACAGCGGCCCCCTCGCACCCAACCTGCCCGACTCGGTCGCCCTGACAGGTTCGACCAGCCACTCCGGCACGAGAGGCGTCACGTCGGCGCCGAATCTCGTCGGCGTGCTCGCGCCGTCGGGCACGAACCAGCTCACGCACTCGCTGACGTACGTGTTCGACAAGGACACGCACGTCGTCAACCCGAGCCGGTTCTTGTTCGAGACCGCGAATGGCGGTGTCTGCACCGGCCTCGCCGTGTTGTCCGGTCAAGACAGCAACGTGATCACGGTTGAGTTCAACGACGGCGCCCCTCCGTTCCCGCCGAATCTTTGTAACGGCGTGGTCAATGCCGTCAAGGCCGGCATCTTCGCGGGCGGCACCACCGCGGTGTACGACACCGGGTCGACGAACGCGGACGTGCTCACGAACCTGCCGACCTGCGGGAGCCCCTGCTCCACTTCGCGGCCGGACCTGCTCTCGGCGGTCATCAACCCCGTTTCGGACTCGATCACGTACACGTTCGACCACAACGTCGTGCTCACCAACGCGAGCGGTTTCGAGGCGGAGTTCTCCAACGGACAAACGCTGAACGCGACCGGCGCCCTCTGCAACGGCTCCACGGTCTGCACCGCGCAGTTCAGTGGCAACCTCTCAAAGCAGTCGGAGTACGCAGTGGGTTCGTGGGTTGGGCTCGCCGCGGTCGTGGCGGCCGACAACATCAGCTCCACCGGGCTGAACCTTCCCGGCTACGCTCCGGTCGGCGGCAATCCCGGCGCCTTCGCCAGCGGGTTCACGACGGGTCCCGATGTGTTCGGGATCAACATCGACAAGACCAGCGGGGCAGTCTCCGTCAACCTCGACTCCCGCGTCAAAACCGTGGCTCTGTCGGGCAGCGGTAAGATCGTCCTGCTGGACGGTGCGGGCAATCCCATCGTGAGCTCCTACACGCCGAACTTCAACTCCTCGGCACCGCCTGGGCCCGAAACGGTGACGCTCAATTACCCGCCGTCGATCCTGACGAACGCCACCCAGGTGGCGTTCCTGGGCAGCAACACGGGGGCGGCGTTCACCTCGCCGTTCACTCAGCTAGCTCCGCCGAACGCCACCGCGCCGGCCGACAATCAGAACGTCGACCAGATCGTCGGTACGGTTCCGACTGGGGCGATCCTCAAGGGGTACCACGCCTACATGAAGAAGCACCACATCAAGCGCCACCACACGCGCTGAACCGGATGCCGCTGTCGGCCCGCTCGCGGGCCGACAGCCCAACCGGGCTGTCGGACGGCCCCCGCGGAGTCTCCGCGGGGGCCGTCTTTTGTTTAGGAGAGGACACGGTCTGGTTCAGGGTCCCGCACTACGCTGCGCGCGCCTGGAACTCGTCACCGGTATATGTCGATGCATGCAGCCGCCGCAGCCTGTGGTAGAAGATGCGCCCGAAGCGCCAACCCCGATCCGGGACCGCGGCCTACCTGCTGGCCGATCGATTCAAGGAGGATGTTGTGCTCATGCCTAATTGGCTGACGCGCGCTTGGTTTGCGCGCCTCGCAGTGGGCCTGGCTGTACTCGCGTTCCCGCTGCTGGCGACCAGCGTCGCGCAGGCATCGATCGCAGGGGCCATCCCGTCGACGACGACGATCCACCCGGATCTCCGCAGTGCGACGATCGACCCGACTGAGGGCCCGACCGGCGTGCACGTCTGCTTTGACAAAACGCTAAACAGCTTGGTAACCGCGCCGAACTTCTTCCTCGCTGGCTACCGAGCCGGCCGCCTGCAAACTGCGTCGGGGGGAAGTCTTGCGGCCGTCGATCCGACCAACACCATGTGCGTATTGGTCTCCTTCCCAGCCGCTGCCGGGGACATCAACAACTACACGATCCTCACGGTGAGCCCGGGCGCCGTTGTGGCGAACACGGGCCTCGTTCCCAATCTGGCCGACTCGGTCGCCCTCACGGGTTCGACCAGCCACTCCGGCACCACAGACACCACGACGTCGCCGAACCTCGTCGGGGTTCTTGCGCCGAGCGGGACCAATCAGGTCACGCACTCGCTGACCTACGTGTTCGACAAGCACGCCGTCACCGCCGCGGCGACCAACACCCGGTTCTTCTTCGAGACCGCGTCCGGGACCCTCTGCATCGGCCTGCCGATTGCGACGTTGTCGGGAAACGGCACCACCACGATCACGATTCAGTTCGACGACGGGCCGTGCGGTGGGGTGATCAACGCCGTCAAGGCGGGGATCTTCCAGGGCGCCGTCACCGCGCAGGCCGACCCCCTGTCGTCGAATCCCAACGTGTCGGCGGACCTGCCCAGCTGTACAAGCCCCTGCTCCACGGGGCGGCCTGACCTGGTCTCGGTGACGATGAACCGGGTTCAGGACTCGATCACGTTCACTTTCGACCGCAACGTCGTGAACGCTGACGCGGCCCAGTTCCGGGCGGAGTTCGTGAACGGAACGTCCATTCAGGCCACTAAGGCCACGTGCAACGGCGCCCCTGTCTGCACAGCGCAGTTCAGCGGCGACCTCTCGAAGCAGTCCGAGTTCGCAGTGCTCGCCTGGGCTGGGCTCGGTGCGGTCCAGTCGGCCGACAACGTCGCCCCCAGTGGGCTGAGTCTGCCCGGCTCCGCCCCGATTGGCGGCAACGCCGGCGGGGTCGCCCGCGGGTTCACCACCGGTCCTGACGTCTTCGGCATCGTGATCAACAAGAACATCGGACGGGTCTCCGTCAACCTCGACGCCCGCGTCATCAACGTCGCTCTCTCGGACGCTGGCTTGATCAGGGTGCTGGACGGTGGGGGCAACCCGATCCTGGGCACCTACAAGGCGACGTTCGACGCATCGGCAGGGCCTGGCCCGACGCAGGTGTTGCTCAAGTACCCGGCGCCGGTGCTGAGCAAAGCCACGCAGGTGCAGTTCCTCCATGGCGGCTGCGATGACACCACTCCCTCCCATGTGATTTGCACAGACGCAGCTTTCACCGAGCCGTTCACTGAGTTCACTGTCCCTGCCGATGCTCAGAACGTCTCTCAGATCGTGGCTTCGGTCAACTCATCAGCGATCCTGGGGGCATACAACGCAAGGCATCTCGCAAAGAGCCACAAGCACCCCAGCAGGAAGAACGTCAGCAAGCGCGACCACAGGCGCTAGCCGACTTCACCGCTGGCCGGCCTCGCGGGGCCAGCCCCACGGGGCTTCAGACCCGCTCCGCGGAATCCCCGCGGGGGCCGCCTTTTGCTTACAAGGCGCCGCGCCGGCGCAACCTTGCACGGTGCCATCTGTTAGGAACGGGGACATGCCCTTCGCCCACTTGACACCCGGTCGGCTCCGGGCTCGCGCGCTTCGGGCCGTCGCTGCGGCGGTCGCGCTGGCCGCCGTCGCGTGCCCAAGCGCATCCGCGAGCACCGCGCCGCCGTCCGCCAACCTCGCCGAAGCTCCTGTCACGATCACCCCCGCGGCACCGATCGAAGGCAGCGCTCAGGCCGCCCGAGCCCCTCAGGCCCTCACACCGAGCAAGATCCATGCCGTGTATGCGCTGCCGGAGCGTGGCGCGCGGGGACAGAGGATCGCCATCATCAGCGCCTACGACGACCCGCATCTGCAGGCCGACCTGAACGCCTACGACAAGCGCTTTGGTCTCCCACCGTGCACGTTCCAGAACAGGTGCCTGGGCAAGCTCAACGAGCGCGGCAAGCCGTCGCCACTGCCGGGCCCCGATGCCACCGGTGGCATGTGGATCACCGAGTCCGCGCTCGGCACCGAGGTCGCCCATGCCGTCTGCCAGAGCTGCTCGATCGTGCTGGTCGAGGCGGACCAGGACTCGCCGCCGGACCTCTCGAAGGCCGTCGGTGCCGCTGCGCAAGCAGGCGCCACGGTGGTTGTGACCACGTTCACCCCGGCCGAGGACCCGCTCGCGTCAGAGTTCGAGCACTACTACTCGGATCCGCACGCGGCGGTCGTCTCCGCCGTCGGCGATGCGCCGGGCGGCTACCAATGGGGCTACAGCGGCGAGCTCAACTTCCCCTCGTCGTTGCCGGACGTGCTGGCCGTCGGCGGCACGCAGTTGCGCACAGGGCGAGGGAGCGGAGAGACGGCGTGGAGCGGGACCGTCAGTGGCTGCAGCCTCTACTTCCATCCGGCACCCTGGCAGACGAACGCGGCCACCAAGAGCGCGTGCGGCTCACAGCGCGCCGGCGCAGACGTAGCCGCGCTCGCCAGTCCCGGCGCGGTCGTGCACATCACGGGCGCCGGTCAGCCCGGAGGACCGTGGTATCTGGCAAGCGGCACCAGCCTCTCGTCGCCGATCATCGGTGGGGTGATCGGGCTCGCGGGCAGCATGGGAAGCCGTGAGGCGCAGATCCTCTACCAGCGGGCCCACAGCGACCCAAGCGCTTTCCACGACATCACGACCGGCGCCAACGCTGCGGACTGCCCCGGCCTGATCTGCAAGGCGGTTCGCGGCTGGGACGGCCCCACCGGACTTGGCACACCCGCCGGGCTCGAGGCATTCCTTCCGGGTGGCCCCAAGCTGGCGCTGCACGACCCACGGATCACGCCCTCCGCGCCGCGCGACGTGCTCCGTCCCAGCAAGAACTGGGTGACCCGCGTTCACCTGAGCAACGGCAACGCGTTCCGGGTCAGCGGTTCGCTCGTCGTCGAGCGCTCGCTCAGGATCGGAGGGCGCCTTCGCCTGATCCGATTCGCGACCGCGAACTTCAGGCTCGGGCCGCTGGGCACCGCGTCCCCGACGCTTAGGATCGCGAAGCAGTACCGCTCGCTGCTGAAGAGTCTGGGCAGCGTGACCGTGTCCGCACGCCTCGTAGCCCGTGGTGCGGTCGGCCCTGCCGCGACGGTCCAGCGAAAGCTCACCCTGCACGCGCCGTAGCGCCCGAGATCAGTCCTCGTACCCTACGAACACCAGCTCGCATGGCTCGCTGGAGCGCAGGGCGATTCGGCTCGTCGGTGCAGGCAGCATGAAGGTCGAATACGCCGCGATGTTGGCAGGAGCCCGGTGATTGGCGAGCAGCGCCGCGTGCGCGCCATGCGGCTGCACCGTCAGCGACACCCACCGACCGTCATTGGTGATGGATCCGACCACGAGGCGGCCGGTGGGCTGGGGCAGGTTGATCCACAGCGTCGCGTCCGGGCCGCGCAGTCGCAACCTCTCGGAGTTCGTCCATCCGACACCTTCACTCTCGATCGTGTCCGCACTCCACGGCCTGAGGAAAGAAGGTCGCCTCTCACGCGGGCGGGGCGAGAGAATCAGATCAAGCCAGTAGCGTGACCACACCGGCGCCAGGTCGGGGAGCCACCGTGCCAGATACCGAGCGAGGATGACCTCGTCGGGCTGGATCGGGCGCTCAGCGAACAGGAGCGGATCGTAGTTGGACGCGATCACATGCTCGCCGAGCCGATCACCAAAGACGAGTTCGAACTCGTGGAAACTGACGCCTCGACCCCAGCGGGTGAGCGCCTCGAGCAGTGCATCGCGGCCGCCGTGAGCGGCATCGTCCATCGCAGCCTTGAAATCCGGGCGCGGAGAGCGTTCGTAGTAGTCCGCGGCCAGGTCGTCCGGCAGCACGCCGAAGAACGGCATCTGCGCTGAGTGATGATCGAAGTAGATCAGGCGATTTGGCGCCTCGCAGACGACGATCGCCCCGTCGGGCTTGACAACCTCGCGCGCGAGCTTCAGGACGGCCAGACGCTCCGCCACCGTCAGGTGCTCGAGCACGGCGTACAGCAGGAACACGTCTACTTCCCCGCGGCGGCCCGCGACCGCATCGAAAATCGCTTCGACCGGATGCTGCTCGAGCTCGACGTTGCGAAGTCCGCGCCGGCTCACCTGCTCGTTTCCGAGCTTGATCCAGCCGGGATCGATGTCGACCCCAATCACCCGGCCGGCGCGCTCGGCCACCGCGCACGTCACGGCAGCGTTCCCGCATCCGTACTCGAGCACCGTTGCCCCGATGAGTGGCACGGTCTGCTCAATCCAAGGGATCATCATCTCGGCGGCCCGGCGGCGTCGGTGCTCCCATGTGTTGGGATTCTCGCCTGGCGCGACCGGCACCGGCACGGCCGCGATCGTCGGGGCGATCCCCGCCACCTCGGCCTCCGAATCGGGAACGGACCGAGCGGCCGGCGATTCGGCATCGAGCTTCGCGAGCACTTCCTGCTCGAGCTCCCTCGCGCGGGTCTCGGCGGCCGCGCATCGAGCTTCTAGCTCGGCAAACCGAGCTTCGCGCTCGGCGATGCGAGCCAGTGCGGACGCTGCGGCCGACGCTCCCTTGCCCAGCCGCCCCCGTGCCAGCCGCGCATTCTCGCGGCGAAGCGCGGCGATGCCGCGCTTGAGGTCCTCCACCTCTCGGTTGAACGCCGGCCCGGTGCTGAGCTGAATCAGGCCATTGTGAGCCCGCTCCACCTCATCAGGTTCAAAGCCCACGAAGAAGATGAAGTAGTTGGCGTACTCGGGCTCGTCGCGGCTCTCGAGGCTGAGGGTGATCACGGTCTCGGTGGCGCCGGGCGGGCAGATCAGCGACCCCTCGGCCAGGAACTGGGGGATCATCACCGCGTTCGGAAACGCCGCGAACGCCGCGCGTGCCTCGTCGTATCCAAATTCGATCACGCCGGACGGCTTCGCGCCATCGAGCATCTTGCGGTTTCGCACGGAGGCGATGATCTGGGTGCCGCGCTCGGCATGGGCACGTAGCAGAGCAAGCGCTCGATCGAGCTCGCCCAGGTGCTCGATACCTTCGAAGCACACCACCACGTCATAGCCCCAGCCGTCATCGTTGCCGAGGACCGCGAGCGCGTCGGCGAGCTCAAAGCTGACGTTCGGTGCCTCACGACCGATCGTCGTCAGGCGGGCTGTCTCGACGGCCGCGGCATCGTTGTCGACACCGACCACCTCGCGCGCGTGGCCAGCCAGGATCACGGTGCCGTACCCCGCGCCGCAGCACAGGTCGAGCACGCGCTTGCCGGCGCACAGCCGCGCGGCGAGCTCGTACCGGTGCCGGTGCTCGGAGGCAACCATCGTGTCAGCGTGCGCCGCCTCCAGCCTCAGGCGCTCGACAACGTCCATTGCCACTCATTCTCCCGGATCGCCGGGTCCGTCGTCAGTCGGCGGAGCGGTCCATCTGATCGCGTGCTCTTGGATGAGGGCTTCGATCTCGCCTTCCAGGCGCCGGCGGTGTGGCTGTGCGATCTCGGCCTGCATCGAGTCGGGGCGAAGGCGATAACGGATCAGCCGCTCCGGGATCACGACCCCGTAATGCCCCGCGCGCGCGAGCTCCCGGTAGAAGTGCCAATCCTCGAAACTGGTCAGCTCCTCGCTGTAGCGAAACCCATCCTCGAAGATCCGCCGGCGGATCACTGCGACCGCATCCCCGGCGACATTCTCCTCCGAGACCAACCGCGCCCAGTTGCCAAGCGGCTCATACCCCAGATCCGGGGCGGACCGCGGCACCCCACCCTCGTCCACATACCGCGACCACGACGTCACATACGCGACGTCACGCCGCTGCTCCAGAACCTCAACACACCTGGCAACGAACTCAGGCTCCACCACGTTGTCGCAATCAAGCGGCAGCACATAGCGCCCGCGGCACTGCTCCACCCCAAAGTTCCGCGCCGCCCCCAAACCCTGGTTCATCTGCGTCACAACAACCACCGGCAACCGCGCCGCGAGCTCAGCGACGACCCAATCCTCATCCGCAAACGACCCATCGTTGACGAGCACCACCTCAAGCCGCGAATACGACTGCGCAAACAACGACTCAACCGCATCCACCACGAACCGCGACCCCCGGTAATAGGGAACGACCGCCGACACCAACGGCCGCCGCTCGCCCACCGCATGGCGCCCCGCCAACCGTCCCGCGAACCGCCCCACCGCCGCCCGCGCCAACGCCCGATACCCATCCAAAATCTCAACATCATTCGCCAACTGACGGCCCCGAGCAGCCGGCAACCCACCACGCACCATCCCCTCCAACTCACCCCGGCGGTCCAACAACTCCCCAAGCGCCCCCTCGAGCGCAACCACATCCGTACCCGAAGCCAACCACCCACTCACACCCGGCGCCACCAACTCCACCAACCCACCCACCGGCGTACCCAACACCGGCCGATTCAGGTGAAACGACTCCAACGCCGCATACGGCCAGCACTCCCACAACGAAGGGATCACGACCACGTCATGCGCGCGAATCGCCTCCGCCACCCCCGCCCGATCCACGCCACCCCGCAACTCAACCCGCCCATCATCCGCAATCGCAAGCTCCAACTGCTCACGAACCGACACCCCCAACGGCCCCGTACCCGTATCCCCACCCACCAACGTCAACCGAAAATCATCACGCCCCAACCCCCGCACCGCCCCCACCAAATTCCCCACACCTTTACGCCGCTCAAAGCGACCCACATACAACAACCGCAACGGACCCGAGATAGCAGAGCAAGCATCCTCCGCTGGATCCGCTGCCGGCCCGCGATACGGGTAGCGGATACGCACCGCCGGGGCAATGCTTCCCGTCCCGTAGAACCGCGCGTAGGTGTCGAGGATGTCCCCTCCCTGCCAGATCACCCGGTCCGCCCTCGCCAGTGAGAACCGCTCCAGCTCATGCACGGCACGGGAAGGGAAGTCGGGTTTGCAGAAGCCGTCCAGCAGCTCGCAGATCTCGGCTGTCGAGTGGATCCGCACGCACACCCGCGACCGCTCCAGAAACGGATCAAGCGCCTCCGCAGCCTGCAACGTCACAAACCCCTCACCAAGATAGTCCGGGAACTCGATCAGATCCGGCCCCCCATCCGGATACACCTCCCGCAACCGCTCGTGCACACGCCCGCTATAGCAATGCATCACGTGGTACCAGGCCTCCGCCTCCTCGACCGACGGCTCCGGCACGAACACGAATCGCACCCCTGGCGGCAACCGCTCATCCCCGGCAGCGCTCAGCCGCACGTATTCCTGCTCGAACAGCGAGGTCGTGAGGACCGTGACCTCCGCGATCTCCGACAACAACCGCGCCGCCGCGGTCACGAACTGGCCGATCCCGCCGCCTCCGAACGGGTACACCTCACGGCATACGAGCGCGATACGCACGACTGCGGGGCCCGCTTCTCAGCTCTTTTGGCGAGCGACTCGCCGCTTGGCCGTGCGCAGCGGCTCAGTGGCTTTCCAGCTGGCCGACGTCTTGATGTCCTCGAGGGCTCGGTCAGCCCTCGCGACCCGCTCACGCAGCCTCGTCACCTCACCCAGCAGCTCGCCCTCGTGGGTGCGGACAGACGCGAGCTCCGCCTCGAGACGGACGAGGCGTTTGCGCAGGTCAAAGGCCCGTAGTTCGGGCGAGCGATCCGGCGCCTCAGGAGCCAGCTCTCGCGCGCGGACGAGTTCACGGATCTCCGCAAGCAGCGCACCCGCCGGGTGGTACCGCTGCTCGTACACGGGTCCCTCGCCGCAGGCGAGGCGCGAGGCGTCGACAAGCACCAGCCCGAGCCCATACCAAAGCTCGTTGCGCAGCGCCGGATCGGCGAACAGCTGCCCGGGAACCCAGTCGAGCTCGGCGTGGAAGACCTTTGGCCAGGTTGCGAAGCGCACGCCGCCCACACCCTGACGGACGTGCTCGCTGGCAGTGTCGTGAATCAGGATCACGGTTCGCCTCACCGCGGGTGAATCGAGCAGGTCCTCGAGATCCTGACGGACCCCCTCCGGCGTGTGATCGCCGTCGACGATCACGAAGTCCACGTTGCGACCCTGCTCCGCGAGTTCCCCCAGGAAGGCGGGTAGCAGCTCGTGCGAATCGCCGGTGTGCAAGGTGACATTGGTCGGGGCCTCGAGGCTGAGCGGTTGCAGGTCGAACGAGTGGACCTCCGCGGCGTGAGCTGCGATCCGACGCAGGCACGCTCCCTCCGCCGACCCGATCTCGATCGCGAGCGACGGCCGGAGCTGGGACAGTACGCCCTCGACCGCCGCACGCTCTCCCAGCGACATCTGCCAGACGGTGTCCTCGAAGATCTCCATCGGTCGGCACGTGATCATAGAGGGGATACGCGCGCCTCCACGACCCTCGTATCCTAGGCACGTGCGGCTCCGGTTCCGACGACAAAAGCCACGGGCGCACTACATGCACGTCGGCAAGACGGGAGGGACTGCGATCAACACCGCGCTCGAGCCGCTGAGGAATTCAGGTCGCTACGAGATCGTCCTCGATGGCCATCACGTTGACCTGCGACAGATTCCCTCCGGTGAGAAGTTCTTCTTCGTGTTACGTGACCCGCTGGAGCGATTTGTGAGCAGCTTCAACGATCGGCAGCGCTGTAGCCGTCCTCGTTATAACGAGCCGTGGACGCTGGAAGAGGAGCGGGCTTACAGCTGCTTTCAGACTCCCGACGCCCTCGGGAAGGCGCTGTCGTCGGACGACCAGGCGCTGCGCGCAGCCGCGCACGAGGCGATGACCTCGATCTACCACGTGAAGTTCTCGTACTGGTACTGGTTTCGCGATCCGGACTACTTCGAGAGCCGCTTGAGCGATCTCCTTCTTGTCATGTGGCTTCCGAGTCTTCACTCATCCTTTGCGCGGTTGTGCACACTGCTTGGCCTGCCCGAACTACCGGTGCTACCGACGGACGAGGTCGGCGCTCATCGCAATCCAGCAACTGCTCCGCGTCGTCTGAGCGACGGCGCAACCGAGAACTTGAGGCGCTGGTATCGCGCCGACTTTCAATTCGTCGAGATGTGCGCCCACCTCGACCAAGCAACCCCCGAACTGCGAAGTATTGCCTTCTCAATAGACTCTTCGCATGGCGACGCAGGTCTCGGCGCGCCTTGACCCAGCCATCTTCCGGCTGCCCGTCGAGCGCATCCGACAGGGCTATTACTCCGATGCCTACTTCGTCTATACGAAGCAGCTGCTCGAGGCCGAGGGGCACCATCCGCACGTCACGATGCAGGTCTTCCAGAAGCAGGACTCGGTGCTCGGCGGGATCGACGAGGCGATCGCGATCCTCAAGTTGTGCTGCGGCCACGAGCACGTCACCGGCGAATGGGTCCCCGGCTGGGATGCGCTCGAGGTGCATGCGCTGCGCGAGGGCGACCGGATCGCCCCGCGCGAGGCGGTGCTGACGATCGAGGGCGACTACAGCCTGTTCGCCCATCTCGAGACCGTCTATCTCGGGGTGCTCGCCCGCCGCTCCCTGATCATGCGCAACGTCACCGAGGTCGTCGAGGCGGCGCGCGGTAAGCAGATCTTCTACTTCCCGGCCCGCCACGACCACTGGCTGGTCCAGACCGGCGACGGCTGGAGCGCGCACGTCGCCGGCGCAATCGGCGTCTCGACCGACGCGCAGGCGTCGTGGTGGGGCGGGCGCGGGATGGGCACCGTGCCGCACGGTCTGATCGCCGCGTATGGCGGCGACACCGTGAAGGCGGCCGAAGTGTTCGCAGACCGCTACCACGACGAGATGAACATCACCGTGCTCGTGGACTTCGAGAACGACTCGGTGAAGACCACATTGCAAGTCGCCGAGGCCCTGGGCGATCGGCTCTGGGGCGTGCGGCTCGACACCAGCGAGACGCTGGTCGACCGTGCCCTGATCGACGAGATGGGCGGCTTCAAGCCGACCGGCGTGAACGCCCGACTGGTCGAGAAGGTCCGCGAGGCTCTGGACACCGCGGGTCACGAACACGTCAAGATCGTTGTGAGCGGCGGCTTCACCGCGACGCGAATCAAGGAGTTCGAGGATCAGGGGATCCGCGTCGACGCCTACGGGGTCGGCTCCTCGCTGATCCGCGGCCAGAATGACTTCACGGCCGATGTGGTGCTGCTCGAGGGCCAGCCCTGCGCCAAGGTCGGGCGCCACTACAGCCCCAATCCTCGGCTGGAGAGGGTTCAGTGATCCGAGGTCGCTGCCGATGAGCGGACTAGGGCGCACGACCTTCGCGAACTTCCTCTGGGAGCCGGACGTCCAGACGTTCATGCTCCACTGGCTGCCGATCCTGTTCATGGGGCTGCTGGTCGTCGCTGTGTTCGCACTGATGCGCTACATGCCGAAGACCAAGCCGGCCGAGATCAAGCCCGAGGCCTCCCCGTCGATTGGCTGGACGGACATCGCAGGCGCCGACGAGGCCAAGGAGGAATTGCGAGAGGTCGTCGACTACCTGAAAGACCCCAAGCGCTTCCGCGACATCGGCGCGGAGGTTCCCAAGGGCATCCTGCTGCACGGCCCGCCGGGAACCGGCAAGACACTCCTCGCCAAGGCGGTCGCGCACGAGTCCGGGGCGCGCTTCTACTCGCAGTCGGCCGCTTCGTTCGTGGAGATGTTCGCCGGGCTCGGCGCCGCGCGGATCCGCAGGCTGTTCCGGATCGCGCGCCGCAACGCGCCGGCGATCGTGTTCATCGACGAGCTCGACGCCGTCGGCGGCCACCGCGGCATGGACATCAGCGGAGAGCGCGACCAGACGCTCAACCAGCTGCTGGTCGAGATGGACGGGTTCACCGCCCGCAAGGACGTGGTCGTCGTCGCAGCCTCCAACCTGCTCGAGAAGCTCGACCCGGCGCTTCTCCGCCCCGGCCGCTTCGACCGCCAGATCTTCGTCTCGCCGCCAGACGTCGGCGGCCGCGAGCGGATCTTTCAGGTCCATTCGCGCAACAAGCCGCTCGCCGACGACGTGGACCTCAAGCTCCTCGCTCGCCAGACCTCCGGCCTCACCGGAGCAGACCTCGCGAACATCTGCAACGAGGCCGCGATCTTCGCCGCCCGCCGCGGCGCGGATCAGGTCGGGATGTCCGACTTCGACGCGGCGCTCGAGCGCGTGGTCGCCGGCATGCAGTCGCGGCGCGCGCTGACCGACCACGAGAAGCGGGTCGTCGCCTACCACGAGGCAGGTCACGCCCTATGCGGCGAGTTGCTCCCCTCTGTCGACCGCGTGCACCGCATCTCGATCGTGCCGCGCGGCCGTGCGCTCGGCTACACACTGAACCTCCCCGAGGAGGATCGCTACCTGAAGACCCGCGAGGAGCTGATCGACTTCATGACGATGCTGCTCGGTGGTCGCGTCGCCGAGCAGCTCGTGTTCGGCTCGGTCACGACCGGCGCCGGGGACGATCTCAAGCGCGTCGCTGAGATCGCCCAGGCGATGGTCCACGAGTACGCGATGGGCACGGGGGTCACTTCGCTGCGCGTTCAGGATGACAACGCCGCGGAAGCCACCCGGCGCATGCGCGACGAGGAGGTCCGCGAGCTGGCCGATGAGGCGTTTCGGGCCGCGATCTCGATCATTGACCGCCACCGCCCGCAGCTCGACCAGCTGGCCGCGACCCTCCTCACGAACGAGGTCCTCGAGCGCCGGGACATCGAGCGGATCATGGGCGACCTGCCGAGCGCGGCGCCCCGGCGAATTGGCGAGCTGTCGATCGCCGCCGCAACGGCGATGCATCCGGCCACGCCGCCCAAGCGGCACAAGTAGGGGCGCTTGGGGGTGGGTGGATGGGTGGGTGGGGTCCAGATCAACCCGCCGGGTATGCTCCGGCGCGCATGCTGTCGACCATCGATCACGTCGGCGTCGCCGTCGAGAACATCGACTCGGCGCTGGTGCTGTACCGCGACGTGCTGAAGATGCCGCTGGTCCACCGCGAGACCGTCGCGGAGCAGGGCGTCGACGCGGCGCTGTTCGATGTCGGCGACAGCCACGTCGAGCTGCTGCAGCCGCTGGGGCCGGAGACGGCGGTGGGCAAGTTCCTCGCGCGGCGCGGCCCGGGCCTCCATCACGTGGCCTACCGGGTCGAATCGGTCGAGGAGGCGCTCAACGAGCTCGCCGCCGCCGGCCTGCGGCTCATCGATGATCACCCGCGCAACGGGATCCGCGGGTCGCGGGTGGCGTTTCTGCACCCGGCGTCGACTGGTGGCGTGCTGACCGAAATCGTCCAACCCGCTGAGGATCACTAATGGCAGATGACAAGCCGCAGAAGGTCTCGATCGGCTTCGACGGCGGCCAGGTGTTGAGCGCCCGGGTGCAGCCCGCCGAGCTCACCCGGCTCCACGACTCACTCCCCAACCAGGGTTGGCACGAGGTCACGGCCGAGGACGGGACCGTCGCGCTCGACCTGGGCAAGGTCGTGTACGTGCTCGTCGACCACGAAGAGCACCGGGTCGGCTTCGGATCGGGCTAGCACCCGCCCCGCATGTGCAGTTCTTTTCGCTATGCGAAATTAACTGCACACTCACCGAAAGGCGATGTGCCCTTCCGCGTGGGCGATCGTCGGCCCGTTCGCCACGTACCGCACCGAGCACGCTTTCGCCGAGCAGCGGACGTCGTCCGTCAATGCTCCGCCCTCGGTCGCGACCAGCAAATCCCCTGGCCGCACGCCCGCCCCACGCAGCGCAGACGAACCAATCCGCAGCACGACATCGTCGCCCGGATGCCGGTTGCCGGGTGTCAGCCGATCGGCGAGGAACGCGGCCCGGGATCCCGCCGGCACGAAGCCCTCACTTTCGACGCCAATATCGCCGCCGTGCGGCAACCCCGAGTCGGCGACCAGCGCACTGGAACCCGACGGCGCCACCGCGAAGATCCTGCCGGAGTTCTCGCCCGACGCGATCAGGTCCCCGGCAAAGCGCCCGAACGTCGCCGGCGCCACCGCGATCCCGCCCTCGACCTGCGGCGCGCGGCGCGTCACCACGTGCACCGTCCCGCCACATCCAATCGCGTCGATCGTCGTGCGCGGACCGGCGTTGATCGTCACCAGCAGTCGGTGCCCGAAGCGCCCCGTCCGATCGAACGCGATCCCGTCGATCAAGCCCGGGGCGGATAGGCCGGCGAACCGCCGCACCCCACCCCCAGGACTCACCACGACCACGCCCCGGCCCGCCGTCAGGCGCAGCGCATATACGTTCCCGGCCCCGAAGCACCGTCCCGGCGCGAGCGCGATATACGGCTCCTCGCCACCGGGACTGCGGTAGCCCGGAGCGAACGGCGCAAACGCGCCCCCCGCCGAAATGAGCCACAGCCGCCCGGCGGCCGCCAGCACCAGCGACCCGCCGGCCCGCGGACCGACCACGTCAAGCGGGCGGCGGACGTGTGCATACGGGGTCCAGCGCGCCAGCCGGGGCGCCCGCACGGCGGTCAGTCGCCCGACCGCACCCGCACTCCCGCACCCGCCGAGCACGAGCCCGCCGAGCACGAGCCCGCCCAGCACGACCGCCGCATACCTACGACGCAGCATAGTAGCCGCATTCTCT
>CAWGQT010000026.1:0-278771 GCA_963824755.1 uncultured Solirubrobacterales bacterium
GCGCCAGATCAGCTTGTACAGCGGGATCCAGCGCGGGACGTCGCGCACGCCCGGGATGAACGGGATCAGCACGAAGGCGAGGCTCAGCACGGTCATCACCGCCATCACGAGGACATCGGCGTTAGCGGATGTCGAGAAGGGCTTGATCTGGTACCAGAACGTGTACAGCCACAGCCAGACCTGTCCTGGGAAGCTGCCCGTCTCGTTCATCATCCCCCACTGGTTGCCGAGCAGATGATCGGCTTGGGCTCGCGTCGAGAGGACTCCGCCATCGGCCATGAACAGCAGCGGCTTGGTGTAATCGGTCTGGTAGAACTGCTTGCTGGTCAGCAGCGCGCCGTCGAGGCCCCCGCTCTGCGCGAAGGTGAGCAGCGACGTCATCAACGTCGGCACGGGGCCGTAGTCGCCGGGCGGCACGACGACCGTGCCTCCCGGGCCGGGCTTCGCGTTCCCAACGGCCTTCGTGTACGCGTCGGTCCAGGCCATCTGCTGCTTGCTGGGCGCCGCCTGGTAGGTAGCGATCGCGTCCTGCAGTGCGGGCTGGCCCGGGATCGCTTGCAGCGGTGCGATCACGAAGTCCTTTGCGGTGTCGATCGGATGGCTGACGCCGAGCCACTTCTGAAGGTGGATGAAGGCCATGTGCTGCCCGTCGCCATTGTGGTTGTACGGCGGTCCGTAACCGGCGAGCGTGCTGGAGCCGTCGAGCTCGCTCACCGCCGTGGTGACGAAATCGACCGGGTCCGAACGCGACCATTGCTGGATCGTGCTCGGCGTCTCGTCCGGGGATGAGAAGAGGATCGTCAGGATGAGCGCCAGCGCGAACACAACCCCCAGCGCGATGCAGAACTCCTTGACCAGATCGTAGGAGCGGTAGCCGCCCTTCCACGTGCGCGCGGCCTCGTTCTCGAGACGTCGACGCTCGCGCCGGGTCACGACGAGCCTTCGGGCGAGCGGTCCTCAGCGGTGGGCTCCGCGCGCGCCAGCGGAATCGGCGGCACCACGCCGTGCTTGCGCACGAGCAGCACGTGACCGATCACCAGCGCCACCACCGCAAGCGGCAGCAGCAGCACGTGATAGCTGTACATCTGGCCGAAGTTGGTGAGGTTGAAGAACGCGCCGATCCCGACGCTGTTCATCGCATCCTTCGCCTGCGTGGAGATCCACTGCGCATCAAAGTTCTGCTGTGAGACGTATCCGGTCAGGGCACACGGGATCGCGACCAGGAACGTGATCGCGCCCGTGATCCAAACCTTCGACCGGCCGCCGCGCCACGACGCCATCCAGTACTTGCCCCACAGGTGGATCACCATGAAGAAGAAGAACAGCTCCACCGACCACAGGTGGATGCTGTTGAAGAAATGGCCAACCCCGGTGAAATGCCACCAGGCCGGCCCCTTCAGGGTCAGAATCGTGCCCGAGGCGATGATCACCACCAGCGACGCGATCGAGAGCACCCCGAACACGTAGATCCAGGACGAGACGTACGACGGCTGACGGTCTGCCAGCAGCTTCTCCGGCGGCCAAGACTTCAGCGCGCGCTCTCGAACGGCGACCGTCCAGGACTTCCCACTTGCGCCGGCCGGGTCCCTCACGAGCCCGTACCACCCTCGCGAGAGTGAGGGAACGGGAGTGCGATCGCCAGCGCGAACACCACCAGCATCACGACGATCACCACGATGTTGGACACGGACAGCGAGATGAAGTGCCAGTGCAGCGTGTGCGCTGGGTGGTTGAGATTGAACACTGCCGCCATTTGACGGTCGATTGTCCGAGCCCCCGGGGCCCGTCCGCATCCGTAGAAACCCCGGTGCCGCGCTAAGAAGAAAACTCCCATCTTCTTGGGCGGGCGGACAGCTCCTTACGCACCGCAACTTTCATCTATTCGCCGAGTTATCCGCTACGGTGCTTAGCCGTATGTCGGAAGACCGCGTAGCGCGCGGTTGTCGTGTCGGGGGATATCGCTGGCTGTGCGCACTGGTGCTTGGAACAGCCGCCGCCGCCCTGGTTGCGGTCGGTGGCTCTGCTGCGGCCACAGGTGGCTCCGGACTCGGCACAAAGCCGCATAAGCGCCACAAGAACGCCAGCGGAGCGCAGGACAATGCGCTGACCGATCGCGGGATGTGGATCTGGTACGTCTCGCACGCCAACGGAGGCAACGTCAACTCGATCATCGCCACGGCCCACCGCCGGGGCCTCGGCACGGTGATGATCAAGAGCGGTGACGGCTCGGGCTACTGGTCCCAGTTCTCGCGCAGGCTCGTCTCCGCCCTGCACGCCGCGGGAATCCACGTGTGCGCGTGGCAGTACGTCTACGGGACCTATCCCACCGCCGAGGCGCAGGTCGGCGCGCAGGCCGTCCGCAACGGCGCCGACTGCCTGCTGATCGACGCCGAGAGCGAGTACGAGGGAAAGTACGTCTCGGCCCAGATCTATATACGCCAGTTGCGCCGGCTGGTCGGCCCGAACTTCCCGATCGGCCTTGCCAGCTTCCCGTACGTCGATTATCACCCGGCGCTGCCGTATTCGGTGTTCCTCGGTCCGAACGGCGCCCAGTACAACGCCCCCCAGATGTACTGGTCGGACATTGGCACGACGGTCGATGACGTCTATAGCCACACCTACGTCTACAACCGCCCGTACAACCGCCCGATCGAACCGCTCGGCGACATCACGACCAATCCTCCGACCGCGCAGATCCGTCGCTTCCGTCAGCTCTCGCGCGCCTACGGCGCTGGTGGCATCAGCTGGTGGGAGTGGAGCCAGACGCCGGAAGCCGCCTGGCAGGCGCTGTCGCAGCCGGTCGGCCCGCTCGCCGGCTATCGCGTCGTGCTCGGCATGCCCGCGCTGGCGTCTGGCGCCTCGGGCGACCTCGTCGTCTGGGCGCAGGAGCATCTCTACAGCGCCGGACAGCACATCACGATCGACGGGGCGTTCGGGCCGCACACCCAGGCAGCGGTGCAGCGCTTCCAGTCGGCTCACGGACTGACGAGGGACGGCGTGATCGGGCTATCGACCTGGCAGGCGCTGCTCAAGCACGCGCCAGTCAACGTGACCTGGACGAGCCGGGGCGCACATGTCGCGGCCGCGGCCAACTCGATCGCGATGGCGGTCCCGAAGTCCGCGCGGTTGCCCGCCAAGCGCTACGAGATCCCGCGCGGCATCGGCCGCGGCTAAGCCTCTAGAGGATGTCGTGGTCGCGGGCGTACGCGACCAGGTCCGCGCGCGTCGTGCGCCCGGTCTTCTGCTGGATATGGGCGCGATGGGATTCCACCGTGCGGACACTGAGGTAGAGCGTCTGCGCGATCTCTCCATTGGTGTGCCCGAGCGCGATCAGCTTCAGGACCTCGAGCTCACGCGCACTGAGGTCGTCGGGCGGCCCTGAAGGAGTGGGCGGTTCCGCGGCGAGCCGTGCGCCGAGCTCAGGATTCAGGTACGTCCGTCCCGCGGCGGCCAGCCGAACGGCCTGGACGAGCTCTGAATCGGCGGCCTCCTTGAGGACGTAACCGATCGCGCCGGCGCGCAGCGACTCGCGCGCGAACGCAGGATCGTTCTGCATCGTCAGCACGACGATCTGGGTCGCGGGCGCGTTCTGGCGCAGACGCGGAATCGCCGGAAGGCTTGACTCGCCCGGCATGTTGAGATCGAGGATCAGAACGCGCGGATGGTATGCGGACACGCGCCTCTCGGTGGTCGCGACGTCACCCGCCTCGGCGACCACCTCGAACCCCTCCTCGGCCTCGAGCAGCAGCCGCAGGCCCGCGCGAACGACTTGATGGTCGTCGGCGATCACGATTGTGATCGCGTCGTTTGCGGCAGCTTCCTCTTCCATGTTGATCACGATAACGCCGTCAAGTGCCTATCCGGGAACTATCCGCTGCTCGTGGCAGCGCTAGGGAATCGGCTTCGGGATCGATCTCGACTTCGACCAGCACACCGCTGGGGAGCGCGGGCGGTCCGGTGACCTGACCGCTGAGGTACGGCGCGAGGTAACGGCCGGCGACCTTGGCGGGAGGCCACCACAGCGGCCGGGAGCTCGCGGCGCCGGTCTCGCCGGTGGCGCCGGCGCCGACGGCAGCCTCCAGATACCGCGGCTCGGACCCCGTCAGCAGCAGCCCCCGCAAAACGGGGTGAAACGGCGTCGGCGAGACCGCCGCGCCCAGCCGCGCTGCGATCGCCTCGGCCGCGGCGTCTGCCTGCTGGGCCGCCAGCCCGCCGTGCTTGATTGGAAATGCGGTCGCGTCGCCGGCCGCATACACGTCCGTCAACCCCCGCACGAGCCCGTGTGCGTCGACCGGGATGAAGCCGCCTGAGTCGCCGGGCAGCCCGTCGATCGACGGGCCGGTGAGCCTGGGGAGACTGACCACGGCATCAGCTCGAATCCGCACCCGGCCCGGGCTTGCGCGTAGCACCCCCCATGCCAGCTCCTCCGCCCGTAAGCCGGCCACAAAATGGACTCCGCGATCCTCGAGCTCCTCGAGCACGGCGCCGCTGGCGCGCCCTCCGAACACCGCAAGCGGCGCCGGCTCAGGCGTCACCAGCGTGATCTCGGCCTTCACCGACCGGGCCCTCAGACGCTCTGCGGTGAGCAGCGCGAGCTCGTACAGCGCGAGCGGCCAGCCCGGGTGCGCCGGGACCGCGAAGACGACGCGAGCGACGCGGCCCTGCTCGGCCTCCTGGAGCAGCCTGCGAAAGCGCTTGGTCCCGCCGGGACCGCCGAACGTGATCGCGCCCGGGATCGCGTCCTCCGCACGCGCGCCAGTGGCGACCACCAGCGCGTCGTAGTGGGAAATCGATCCGCTCGACAGCGTCACCGTCTGCGCCCCGGGATTCACGATGTCGATCGAGTCGATCGATGCCCGTGCCTCAACCGCGCGCGCGATCTCCGCGACCTCGAGGATCGGACCGGCCGCCGCGCCGAACGAGGCCGCGACCATCATCGGCCTGTAGGCGAACGTCCGTGCAGGGCTGATCAGCTCGAGCTCGACCCGATCGCCGGTCAGCGTCCGCAGGGCGATCAGCGCCTCGAGCCCCGCGACCCCACCGCCCGCGATGACCACGCGGCAGCGACCACCGTGACCCACCTTGAGACGCGAAGACATTGAGGCCACGTTAGGCCCGCGTTCCGCATCACTCATCAGCGAGCGCTACGAGCGCAGATCCGTACTCCCTACTGATTCAACGGACAGCAGGGATGTTTCTATTAAGAGGGGTGCATGAGAGGGGGCAGCCAGAACTGATGGAACGCGAATTCTCACTACCTGTTCGCGGTCGCCTCGAGCGGCGCCACGTCATACTCGCAGCCGCTGGGTTGCTGACGATCGCGATCTTCGTGATGCGCCAGATAAGCGGTGATCTCGCGGACGGACTGTCGTTTTTGTACGTCGTTCCCGTGGCGCTGGTGTCACTCGAGCTCGGTCTGAGTGCCGGGATCGTCTCGGCGCTGTTCGCGTTCGTGCTGGTGATCGTCTGGTCGGAGAGCCGAACCGTGCCCCTCGACGGGGGCGAGCTCGCGGTGCGCCTCGCGGCGCTGGTTGCGACCGCGGCGATCTGCGGACGCTACGCGGACCGCATGCGTGGTGCCCGGACGCGCCAGCAGCAGTTGCTCGCTTCCGGCCTGGCGCTTGGCGAGTCCACTGATCCCCGTGAGCTGCCGGAGCTCGTCGCGCGCGTCGCGACCACCCTTGTCCCGGCACGCGGCGCCCGGATCACGATCGAGTCGCTTCCGCCGGTTACGACCGGCTCGCTCGAGGGCGAGCTCTTCAGGCTGATCGTGCGCGCCGGCGAGGCCGACTGCGGCCTGCTGGAGATCTCGCCGCCGCTCGGGCGGCGCTTCAGCCGCGACGAGCAGATCGCGCTCGAGCTGCTCGCCGTACAGGTGGCGGTCGCGACCGAGCACCACCGGATCACTGCTCTGCAGCTCGATCGCGCCAGGCTCCACGCCGAGTTGAGTGAGGCGCACGGCCAGCTCGCGGAGCAGGAACGCCGACTCGAGCTGTTGCTGAGCACTCAGGAGCTCGAGCGGCAATCGATCGCACACGAACTGCACGACCAGGCCGCTCAGACGCTCGCGGCGATTCAACTTGGGATGTCCGCGGTCGAGCGCGACCTCAGCTCCGAGCCAACCCGCGCACAGGTCGAGACGCTGCGCAGCCATCTCGGCGACACGCTGCGGACGCTGCGCGAGCTTGCGGTCGATCTGCGGCCGCCGGCGCTCGACCAGCTCGGGCTCGAGCCGGCGCTACTCGGGCTCGCTGAGCGGGCGCTCGCGCGGTCAGGTCATGTCGTCGTGGTCCATGGTCTGGGCGAGCGGCTCGCGCCGCACCTCGAGACAACCGTCTACCGGGTCGTCGACGACCTCGTGGGGGCGTTGTCCGAGCCGGCGCGTCTCCACGTGGATGTCTTGCGTGCCGGGTCCGAGCTGAGGATCGTGGCCGCGGCGGTTGACGGGACGGGCGGGGAGTTTCCGTCGGCCCTCCTCGCAGAGCGAATCGAGGCGCGACTGGAGCTAGTCGGCGGCTTCCTTGCCAGGGGTCGGCCCAGCGAGGGCCGGATCGTCGCCGAGCTTGCGATCGTTGATCCCTATGCAGAGGGCGCGCTGGAGACGGATGTGCCCGGGGCGGCCGCCGCGTCCGCCTCGTCGAGTGCGTCCAGATAGGGCGCCAGGTAGCGGCCGACGAGCTTGCTGGACTCGGGCCACAGCGGAGTCTCCGACGCGGTCGAGCTCTCCTGCAGCGCGTCGCCTAGCTCGGCGTGCAGATAACGGGTGTCGCGCCCCCCGTAGAGGACTGCCCGCAGCAGCGGGCGGAAGGGCGTGGGCTGCACCGGGGCTCCGAGCCCGGCTGCGAGGGTCTCGGCGATCGTGTCGGCCTGCTGGGTGGCCAGGCCACCCTGCTTGATCGGATACGACGTCGCATCCCCGGCTGCGAAGACGTGCTCGACGCCCCGTACGCGGCCGTGTTCATCGACGGCCAGGAACCCTTCCTCGTCGCACGGCAATCCGTCGATCCGCGGGCCCGCCAGCCGCGCCATCGCGACTGCGATGTCGACCTCGAGCTCGCGGCTTCCCGCCAGCAGCAGCCGCTCGTCCTGGAAGCGGATCGCGTGCGCGTTGATGAACTCGATGTGATGAGCTTCGAGCACGGACGCCACCTCCTCGCTGACACGCGTTCCGAACGCCCCCAGCGGCGAGCGCTCGGGACTGACGAGCGTGAGCGGAACGCTGTGCACCTGCCGCTCGGCGAGCCATGCGGATGTGTGCATGGCTAGCTCGTACAGCGGCAGCGGCCAGGTCTGTCCGCCGGGCACGACGAACGCAACGGAGTGGTGGCGCCCGGTGTGGGTCTCGAGGAGCAGGCTCTTCAACCTCGCCACGTCCTGCATTCCCCTGAACGGAATCGCGCCGGGAAGCGTCTCCACGTGGCGGGCTCCGACCGCGATGACCAGCTGGTCGTAGCCGCGGCTCGCGCCCCGTCGCAGCGCGAGCTGCTTGGTGCTGGGATCGACGCTCGCCAGCGCGTCGCGAATCAGCTCCATGTTCAGGTCCGCCGCAATTCGCGCCAGCGGATAGCGGTGCTCGCGCCCCTCGCGGAACGGCGCCAGCACCTCGTAGGCGCGCACGACCAGCTCGGGACCTGGCGAGATCAACTCGAGCGTCGCGCGGTCGCCGGCCAGCTCCCGCAGAGCGAGCGCCGTTTCGATCGCAGCCGGCCCCGCGCCGACGATCACCACACGATTTTGCGTGGCCATGGTTTGATGCTAGGCGTTCCGCGCGTTGCTGCGTGTGCAGTTTCGCGATGTGACAGAAACTGCGCGTGCTCCGCTCAGGACGCCTGATCGGCGGCCGCGCGCGAACGCAGGCCCTGCTTGCCGGCGCGGGAGAACAGCGTCGTCGCGCCGACCTTCTCGCTCCAGCGGCGCTTGGTTGCCGCCGGCGCCGCCACCGCCCGTGCGCTCACGAGCCGGTCGATCGCGGCCACGACCCGCGGGTCGAACTGCGTGCCGGCGCAACGCCGCAGTTCGGCCAGAGCCTCCGCTTCCGACAGCGCCGCCCGGTACGAGCGATCGGTGGTCATCGCGCTGTACGCGTCGCATGCGCACACGATCCGAGACTCGATCGGAATCTCTTCGCCCGACAGCCCGTCGGGATAGCCGCTGCCGTCGAAGTCCTCGTGCGAGTGGCGGACGATGCGACCCACGCTGGCCAGCGTCCCCCCCACCTGTCTGAGCATCTGCTCGCCATCGATCGTGTGCCGTTTGACGATCTCCCACTCGACCGGGTCGAGCGAGCCGGGCTTGTTGATGATCTCCTTCGGCACCCTGATCTTGCCGACGTCGTGCAGCAGTGCTGCGAACTCGACATTGCGCCTGGCCTGGCCGTCGAGCTCGAGCGCATCCGCGACCGTCACCGAAAGATCTACAACATCACGGCTGTGCATTCCGGTGTAGTGATCGTCCGCCTCAACCACGTCGCCGAGCAGCAGCGCGGTGCCACGATAGGCGGTGCTGAGGGCCAGGGTTTGGTCGAGGCGTTGCCGGCGCTCGCGGGCGAAAAGGGTGAACAGGACCGTCGGTGACAGTGCGATCAGCACGAGCGCCGGGCGATCGACGGAGGCCGACGCGATGACTAGCCCCAGCGGCGCCAGCGTGAGATCGACGAGGTACACCCAAACTAGCAGCGGAAGCTGTACGCGCGGGTTGATCCCCTCGCCGATCCATGACCACGCGATCGAGGCGATCATGTCGAAGAGCACCTGCGCGAGGATCGCGGCGATGTAAACGGGCCAGTGCGTCCAGGAGAACGTCTCGGCACCGGCGAGCACGATCACGAGCGCCGGCCCGATCGTGAACCACGCATCAGCGATGAACACGGGCAGCACCCTCAGCTTGACCTCGCCACGGAGGAGATGTGGCGCCCGTCGGAGGAGGATCGCGACCATCGCGATCAGCGGCACCACGGGCGTCGGAAGGATGAACAGCGCCGGAAGAAATACGAGCTCGGTGGGGTAGCACCAGCCGCCGGCGACTGGGAACTTCACCCGCTCGATCACGGCCCACGTGAAGAGGACGAGAACAACCGCCCCGAGCGAGAGCGACTTGTGCCACGGCGCGAGTACGGCGAGCAGTGCTGCGCTGACGAGAAAGCCCGCGGCACCAACGCAATTCGTGATCAATTCCCGACGGCGCTGCAAACGCCGGGCGAGACGCTCCTCTCCAGCGCGCAGGAGCGCTTCGGCGTCAGGGCTGTCGTATGAATCAATCTTCATTACGGCCGCCGGTCCGCGCTACCGGCCATGGCCTGCGTGAGCTATCCCCGACCCCAAGGGTCGACCTCGACGTCGTCGACTTGCGCCGGCCCGCCACTCGCCGTGAACTGCAATTGCACGTTTGCGGTCCCGCCGTGCAGCGCACCCGGGATCGCGGACCCGGTCAGCATCGGCGGCGTCGGCTGCCAGTCGCGGGTCGCCGGCACGGTGCCGACGGGGATCGTCACCGGCCCCAAGGGAGACGTGTAGATGACGCTCTCGGTCACGAGCGTGCCCGGCGTGTCGCTGCGCACGAAGAACCTGAACGTCGGATAGGCCGCGTTGACGCACGTTGCGGGCGAGACGGCGTCCGAGCCGTCGGGGAGTGACAGCGAGGAAGAGCCGACTGATCCGGTCACGCCGTAAGACTCGCTGCCGGCGCCCTGGCCGGCGCCGCCGGACAGAGTCCAGCCGCTGAGAGTGCCCTCGAAATCACCGCCCGGAGCAAGCTTGTAATAGTCGAAGTCTGCCCAGGGGGTGAACGGCTGGCTGAGCCCCGAGTTGTCGCAGGCGTTGAGGCTGATCAACGCGGCGTGAGCTGAGACGGGGAGTGCCGTGGCCGCGAGTGCGCTGCATGCGAAAGCGGCCGACACGGTCCCAGCAAGGCGGCGGAAGGAGCCGATCACGATGTCTCTCTCCCTGGGTAGAAGTTGCGGTTAGCGCTCCCCGGCTCCCCTGCCGCGTGTCTCCCAAGACCTGCAACCTCGCGCAAGAAGTTGATCGGCAGCGTACTGCGCCGACTTGAGCAGATCTACCGAAAGATTGTGCTTAACCAACATGAGCAGGCCTGTTGGACGCATGGTCGATGGGGTGAACGGCTGAAACTCGACGAGAGGCCGAGGGTGGAAGCCGCCCGGAGGCGGAGGTATCCAGGCCGACCCGAGGCGGAGGTATCCAGGCCGCCCCGAAGCGGAAGCGTCTAAGCCGTCTGCCGCACCCGCTGGCTGAGCGGCAGCGTCGCCTCAATCTTCGTACCGGCGCCGGCCTCGCTCGAGATGCTCAGAGCGCCGCCCCAGAGCGCGACGCGCTCCTTCATGCCGGTGACGCCGAAGCCGGAGGTCGGGACGGTGGTGTCGAATCCCTTGCCGTTGTCGCTGACGGTGAGCTCCAGCTCTCCGGGTCGTGCGACCACATCGACCACGACGTGGTCCGCGTCGGCATGCCGCGCCGCATTGGTCAGCGACTCCTGGACGACGCGGTAGACGATCGTCTCCACATCGGGATCGAGCCGATGACTACTGCGAGCGTCGCTCGTTTCGAGCTCCACGGTCGATACGACGTCGAGTCCGTGCGCAGCCCGGACGCGCTCGAAGAGCGCATCGAGAGCGGGCGCGAGACCGAGCTCGTCCAGGGAAGCCGGCCGCAGCTCGGTGATCAGCGATCTGAGGTTGGCGATCTCATCCGCCAGCTGGTCGACGGCGGTGTCGAGCGTGCTGCGCAACACATCCGCGTCACCGGAGCGGCGAGCCGATGACAGCAGGACGCGCAACCCGCCGAGCGCCTGCAGCGTCTCGTCGTGTAGCTCACGGGCCCATCGGCGGCGCTCGTCCTCAGCGGCCCGCAGCGATCGACGCAGCCGGTCCTGCTCGACCGTTTGAGCGGTGGCGACCGCGATCGCCGCGCTGGCGGCGGCTGCCAGCAGCATGCGCTCATCCTCAACGCGAAACTCCGGACCATCAAAGCGGTCAAACGCCTCGATCACGCCAAGAACCCTGGCGCGATACACGAGCGGCACGAACATCCCAGAGCGCGCCTTGACGCCCATATCGCCAAGCGCGAAGCGCAGCGAGCTCGTCACGTCCTTGACGCGCTCGGGACGCCCCGCCGCGACGATCCGCCCGGCGACCGAGTCTGCGCGCGAGACCCGCGCCCCGGTGATCGACCGGGGCACTTCGCCGGCAGTGGCCGCCACCACGAAGTCCGCGCCGTCGACCAGCAGGATCGCCACTCCGGATGCATCGATGAGCGCTCGTGAGCGCTTGGCGATCAGCTCGAGCACGCGCTCGAGCTGAGTCTCGCCCCCGAGGGCCCGCGCGATCTCCGAGGTGGCTTCGAGCGCCATGACCGACCGCTCGAGCTCGACGCGGCGCTGATCGGTCTCACGGTACAGGCGGGCGTTCTCGACCGCTATCGCAGCCCAGGCAGCAAGCACCACGGCGGATTCTTCGTCCGCCTCATCGAACGGCACATTCTCGTTCTTGTCGGTGAGATAAAGGTTGCCCCACGCCTCGCCGCGAATCAGGATCGGCACGCCCAGGAAGCTCGTCATCGACGGATGCCCCGGCGGAAAACCGTACGAGCGCACGTGATCGCCGACATCGCTCAGCCGTAGCGGCTCGGGGTTGGAGATCAGCAGGCCTAGGACGCCGCGACCGCGAGGCAGCGCGCCGATCGAACTGTGCGCGGCTGGGTCGATGCCCGCGGTGATGAAGTCGGCGAGCGATTCGCGAGACTCGTCGAGGATTCCGATCGCGGCGTAGCGCGCGCCCGTCAGCTCCCGGGCAACCTCCAGCAAGCGCTGGAACACCCCTTCGAGCTCTCGCTCGGCGACAACCGAGCGGCCTGCTTCGATGAGTCTTCGCAGCCGATCCTCGTCGAGCTTAGAAACGGAATCTCTTGGCGACATCGTTTTGTTTCGACCGTTGCGATTGTAGGCCAGAACACCGTCTCATGTTGGATTACAACCATGAGCGTCCTCTACTGAACGGCGAACGTTGGCTTTATCCCTGCGATCTACCGTCGTCCCATGCTTCCGAGTACCTCTTCCGAGTCAGCCGGGACGGATCCGAAGGGGCCGTCGGTGCTGCTGGTGGAGGACGAGACGTCAATCGCGCAGCCCTTCGCCAGTGCGCTGACGCGCAGCGGCTTCCGAGCGACGGTCGCGTCCACCGGCGCCGAGGCGATCACGCTGGTCGGCGAGATCGCTCCTGATGTGGTCCTGCTCGACCTGGCGCTGCCAGACGCCGACGGGCGCGACGTCTGCCGGCGGCTACGGCTCCAGTCCGACGTCCCGATCATCATGGTGACCGCCAGCGGGACAGTCACCGATCGTGTAGTCGGGCTCGAGCTCGGCGCAGACGATTACGTCGTCAAGCCGTTTGCCGTCGGCGAGGTGATCGCGCGGATTCGGGCGGTCCTGCGTCGGGGACGCGTCACGACGAGCTCCGAAGCCGACGAGTTCGTCGTCCACGAGCTCCGGCTCGACCCCGGCGCTCGACGCTGCTGGTTCGCCGACCGGGATCTCGAGCTGACACGCAAGGAGTTCGACCTCCTTGCACGCCTCGCCCAGGACGCGGGCAAGGTCGTGACGCGCGAGCAGCTGATGTCTGACGTATGGGACATGAACTGGTTCGGCTCGACCAAGACGCTCGACGTCCACATCGCCTGGCTGCGCCGAAAGCTTGGCGATGATCCGGCGGCCCCGACGTACATTCACACCGTGCGGGGAGTGGGTTTCCGGCTCGCCGCAAGCAAGGAGTAAGGACCATAAGCCTAAGGACGCGACTGCTCGCGGGTCTCGCCTACATCCTGCTGCTGGCGATCGTTGCCTTTGGAGTGCCCGCCGGGGTCAATCTCAGCGGCCGCGTGAACGCCGAGGTGCGCACCCAGGCGCAGGCTCAGGCTGACCTCGTGGCCGCCACGGCCGCCGACCTGCTGGCGCCACGCTACCAGCGCGCCCTGCAGGCGATGGCACAGAGGGGCGCGGTCTCCGTGAGGGGTCGCATCCTCGTGGTCGACGCGACCGGTGCAGTTCTTGTCGACACCGGTCAGCCACCGCAGCTAGGGGTCAACTACGAGAGCCGCCCCGAGATCGAGGCGGCCTTGGCCGGCCATCAGGTGCAGGGGGAGCGCTATTCGCAGACGCTCCATCAGCAGATCCTCGCAACGGCCGTCCCGATCATCCGCAACGGCCGCCCGGCGGGAGCCGTCCGCGTCACGCAGAGCGTGGCCGCGGTCCACGCGGCCGTCAACTCTGTCGAGCTTCGCCTTGCGTTGATCGGACTGCTCGTCCTGCTTCTCGGTCTGTTCGCGGGCGGCCTCATCGCCGCGCAGATCGCGCGGCCGATCAAGCGCCTCGAGCAGGTCGCACGCCGTGTCGCCCACGGCGACCTGAGCGCTCGCGCAACCGTCGACGGCAGCCGCGAACAGCGTTCGCTTGCACGCTCGTTCAACGAAATGACCGACCGCATCTCGCGACTCGTGCGCGCCCACCGCGACTTTGTCGCGGACGCTTCGCACCAGCTGCGCACCCCACTGACCGGGCTGCAGCTGCGCCTCGAGGAGGCAAAGGCGGTCGGCTCGAGTCAGGCGGCCGACGTCGAACTCGACGCCGCGATCGGGGAAGTCAATCGTCTCTCGCACACGGTCGAGGAGTTGCTCGTGCTTAGCCGCGCGGGTGAGCGCAGGCTCGCTGCCTCAAATGTCGATATCGACGGGCTGGCACGGTCGGCCGTGTACCGCTGGCGGCCAACCGCCGACGGTGCCGGGATCGCACTCTTGCTCGAGCGCAAGCTCCAGGGGGGAGCCACATGGGCTGCTCGCGAAGACCTCGAGCGGGCGCTCGACACCTTGCTCGACAACGCGCTGCGGTACTCGCCATCGGGCACCACTGTTACGGTGCGCGCCAGCCACAACTCGATCGAGGTCCGCGACCAGGGTCCCGGGCTGAGCGCTGGCGAGCGCGAGCACATCTTCGAACGATTCCGGCGCGGACAGGCAGGGCGCTCGGGTCCGCCCGGCAGCGGTCTTGGCCTGGCGATCGCGCGCGAGCTGGCCCGCGAATGGGGCGGCGAGGTGACGATCGTCAACTATGAGGGCGGGGGCGCTGTGGCGACGCTCGCCCTCCCGGCGACGCCGAGCTCTCAGCCGCGCGCCGACGAGCACTTTGCACCCGCTTAACCAGCCCCGATCTAACGTCGCTGACGTGAACCGGCACGTGCTCTTGTGGATCGTGGCAGCGGCGCTCGGGATCGTCCTCGCCGCCGCGCTCACGTGGTCGGCGAGCCAGATCGCCGGGCAGCACATCGGCCTCGCCTCCGCACCGCTGTCGGTGCAGAACGGGCTTGCCCCCGACGCTCACCCGCCATGGGTGCACCCGCATCCGCATAGGCAGGTCCATGTAGCCAGTCGCCAGGCCCCGTCGGAGAACGGC
The DNA here is from genome assembly GCA_963824755.1 of uncultured Solirubrobacterales bacterium. GTDB lineage: Bacteria > Actinomycetota > Thermoleophilia > Solirubrobacterales > Solirubrobacteraceae > Palsa-465. Next base: position 14,455 of record CAWGQT010000026.1, read on the forward strand.
CCGAGGGCTACCTCGGCCCGGACGACCGCCTCGCCCCTCCCCGCCCCACCAGCGCCGGCAGTGGCCCCTGCTACGCCGTCCTCGCCGGCGCGGGTCACGACGCCGACGAGCGTCGCGCGGGCCGCAAGCGCGGCGCCGCAGCAATCCTCCCCCCATCGCGGCAACAGCAACGACGGTTCAGGGGACTCCTCCGGCGCCGGCAGCCAGCGCGACGACTAAGGGTAGATCTGCTCTTGCGAGCGGGCGTCAACGAGTCGGATCGCCGCACTCGGGCAAGCCTCGGCCGCCGCGAGCAGCACGTCGTCTGGCCCGGTCCCGATCACCTCGGCGACGTCGCCGAGCACGAACACGTCGGGTGCCACATCCACACAGTCACCATGTGCGGCGCAGGCCGCTTCGTCGATCTCAGCCAAGAAGGCCATCTGTATCTCCGTTCTCGATTGCTTTGCGTGCCGCCGGTAGTGAGCGAGGCCGATCGACGATCAGGGCGGCGACCGGTCGTCCGGCGCGGGTGAAGGTCGCTGTGAAGTTGCGCTCCTCGAGCCGTCCGTCGATCTCGAGGCTGTCGGCGAGGCGTGCGTGCCCGAGGTACTGGATGCGAAGGCCGTACTGATCGGTCCAGAAGCTCGTGACCGGCGCCGCGCCGGGCTCCAGACCAAGCATCGCGCGAGCGGCGCGCGTTCCCTGGCGCCCAGCTGCCTCCCAGTGCGAGCCGGGCACGTGGCCGCCGGCGACGGGGTCGTAGGTGGCGGCGGCATCGCCGGCCGCGAACACGTCCTCGATCCCCGTCCGGCCATGTGGATCAACGGGCACCCCGTGCGTCACGTCGAGGCCGCTGCCCGCAAGCCACTGCAGCTCGGGCTCCACGCCAACGCCGACCACGACGTGATCGGTTTCCACGGCCCGACCACTGGAGAGCTCGAGGGCGCGGACGTCTCCGTTGGCGCGGACACGCGTCACGGTCGCACTGGTTATGACGTCAACGCCCTCGTCGCAGTGCATTCGCGCGAACCACTCGCCGAGCTCGGTGCCGAGTACACCGATCAGCGGACATGGCGCTGCTTCGATCATCGTCACCTCCGCGCCGAGGGCGCGCGCCGTTGCCGCGACCTCCTGGCCAACGAAACCGGCCCCGACGACGGCCAGCCTCGGGCGCTCGAGCAGCACGGCGCTCAGCGCGCACGCTTCGTCAATCGTTCGGAGCGTCGAGACGTTCTGGAATCCGTCGAGCATCGGCAGCACGCGCGGCCGGCTGCCGGTCGCGATCAGCAGCTTTGAGTACCGCAGCGACGACCCATCCGACAGAGACACACGCCGCTCGGATGTCCACAGCCCGGCCGCGGACACGCCAAGCAGCAGTTCGATCTCGTGGTGCTCGTACCAGTCCGGCGGCCTGAACGCGAGCGAGTCAAGCGCGTGCTCGCCGCTCAGGATCTGCTTCGACAGGGGTGGACGGTCGTATGGCGGGTGCCGCTCGGAACAGACGATCTGGATGGGGGCCTCATAGCCCTGGCGGCGGAGCGTCTCGGCGCATCGCTGGCCCGCCAGCCCGCCGCCGACGATCACGACCGCATCGCTCGCGTGAGTTGTCATTGGACCAGCGTGGCGGCGGCGCGTAAAAGGATCGTTGGGTCGGGCTAAGAGAACTGTCGCCTTAGCCAAACCTTTGCCAGTGCTTGGCGTCTCCGTGACCGTCGTCCCGAGAAAGTCCGCGGCGGCAACCGACCCGGAGGATCGACACATGCGGAACAAGTACATACGGACCGCCGCTGCCCTCGCGGCAATCGCGGCAGGCGGCCTGGCGGCACTCGCGCTGCGGCCCTCGACCAAGCCGGCGGCCGCACTGGCAGCCAACAACCCCGCGGTACAGGTGCGAACGCAGGTGATCCATCGCACCGTCCACATCGTTCGCCACGGCTCCGGCGCCGGGAGCGGGGCCGGATCAGGAGCCGGCGGAGCGGGTGGGCCCGGTAACCGCGCCGGCCACGGCGCGAGCGCCAGAACCGGTGCCAGCGGCTCACATCACGGCTCGGGCAACGCAGCGGGCGGCGTCGCAACACGCGCAAGTGGCTCCCGCTCGGTTGGAGCAGGGTCGTCGTCCGGCGGAGGCGGTGCCGTCACGCGGACGAGCGGTGCCGGCGCAGGGTCGTCGGCCAGCGCGGGCGGCTCCGGCGGTTCAGGGACCGCGCCAACCACGCGCACGAGCCCGGGACACTCGAGCGGCGGGTCGGCCGGCTCCGGCGGTTCAGGAAGCGCGCCAACCACGCGCACGAGCCCGGGCGCCTCGAGCGGCGGTTCGGGCGGATCCTCAGGCAGCCCCGCGACCCGCAGCAGCGGCGGCGGCCATGGCAACGGCGGGGACGGTGGCGATGGCGGCGGCGACTAGACCGATCGCGCTCACCAGCGCTCACCGTACGCGGCGTGCCAAAGGCGGCACTGACCGCCTGAGCGTCGTCCTGTTCTCGACCGCGGCGTTCCTGGTCGTGCTCGCCTTGCTCGCATGGCAGCTCAAGACGCCCTCGGCACACGCGGCGCGACCGGTCGTCTTGATGAAGCGGATCTACACGACGACGGTCATCGAGACGGTCCCGGGCTCGGGCCGACCCTCCACGTCGCAGTCGGTATCGAGCTCGGGCTCGACATACGCCGCGAGCACTTCCCCAACGACACGCACCTCATAACCGAAGAAGAAACCCATGACTCCAGAGTTGGACTACACATTCCATGCGATGGGCAGCGAGGTACGGCTGCTGATCGGGCCTCGCCTCAGCCCCTCGATCCCGACCCAACTGGACGCGGCCGACCGCGAGCGCGAGTTCGTGTATTCGTTCGCGCAACGGCTCTCGCGCTTCATTGCCGACAGCGAGCTGTCTGCGCTCAACCGCGACCCCCGCGCCGCCGTGCCGGCTTCGCCCCTCCTGCGGGCGGCGGTCGGCGCGGGCCTGTGGGCAGCGCATCGCAGCGGCGGACTCGTGGACTCCACGCTGGTGCGCGCGCTCGAGCAGTCGGGCTACCGCACCTCGATGGACGGGGTGCAGCCGGCATCGCTCATCGAGGCGCTTCGCGTAGCTCCCGCGCGCCGCCCGGCCCGCCCGGACCCGAAAAGCCGCTGGTCGCAGGTCCGGATCGATGATGACGCTGGACAGGTCATCCGACCGCCTGGACTGATGTTCGACACGGGCGGGATCGGCAAGGGCCTCTGCGCAGATGCGGTCGCCCAGCGCCTCGGCGCCTACACACGGTTCCTCGTCGACTGCGGCGGTGACATCGCGGTCGGTGGCGTCGGCGCGCAGCTTCAGCCGTACGCGATCGAGATCGAGCACCCGCTGAGACGACACTCGATCGGCACGGTGAAGCTCGCCCGCGGCGGTGTCGCCAGTTCGGGGCTGAATGTCAGGATCTGGCGCGATCGCAACGGACGCTTTGCGCATCACCTGCTCGACCCGAGCACTGGCGCCCCAGTGTGGAGTGGGTTGATCGGCGTGACCGCGGTCGGCGGAAGCGCGCTCGAGGCGGAGACGCTCTCGAAGATGGCGCTGCTGCTCGGTCCGGAGGGCGCTCGCACGGTGCTCGCCGATCACGGCGGCGTGATCGTCCACGACGACGGCGCTGTCGAGCTTCTCGCCGCTCCCGGCGGAGCGATCGAGCTCAAGCGGGCGCTTCAGGAGGCCGCGTGAAGGGCCGTGCCGAGCCGCTGCAGTATCTGTGGTGGCTCGTCAGCCGCGCATCCGGGATCCTCGCGTTGGTCCTGGTCTCGCTGTCGGTGATCCTGGGCCTCGCGATGGCCGCCAAGACAATCTCACGACCGGGTTTCAAGCGCGGCGTGATGCGCCTGCACGAACACATCGCGCTCGTCGCGCTGGTCGCGATCGCGGTTCATGGCCTCGCGCTCCTTGGCGACAAGTGGCTGAAGCCGGGCTGGCGCGGGATCACCGTCCCGTTTGCCCTCACCTACCGCCCTACCTTTACCGGGCTTGGAATCATCGCCGGGTGGCTCGCGCTGCTGCTCGGTCCAAGCTTCTACCTGCGTCGCGTGATCGGCGCCCGTCGATGGCGAAAACTCCACCGTGCAACCGCCGTGATCTGGGTGCTCGGGGTCGTGCATACGCTCGGCTCGGGTTCCGACGGCGGCAAGCTGTGGTTGCGCGTGGTGGTGCTCGCACCGTTGATCCCGGTCGTGTACCTGATCGTGCTCCGCGTCAGCTCGCCTTCGCCAGCGTTCCGATCAGCAGCCACTTCCCCACGGCTTAGTCCACCTGCTCGCGAGCCTCCGGTTCCCACGCCCTGTATCCGGACAGCCACAGCGCCGCGATCGTGATCGCGCTGGCGGCCAGCGCCGTGAGGATCATGCCGGCGTCCGGGAGGGTTAGGTCGAAGAACTTGCGCACGAACGGAATCAGCAGCGCGAGCACGTACAGGCCGGCTAGCACGGCGCACATGCCGGCCACCAGCGTGGATCGTCTTCGCGAGCCCTCGGCCTCGAGCGCCATCACCATGTACAGCCCGCAGGCGACGAGGACCGTCACAGCGACCGTTCTTGCGTCAGCGACCGACACGTCGAGGTCATGCAGGGCGAACAGGTAACCGCCCACGAGCCCCGATCCGAGCAGCGCGCCCGCCGGCACGGCAAAGCGCGCGACGTCGCGCACGAAGTGAGGCTGGCGCCACACGCCGCTGCTCGGCGCGAGCGCGAGGAAGAACGTCGGGATTCCGATCGTCAGGCTCGCCGCCAGCGTGAGGTGGCGCGGCAGTAGCGGATAGGCCTCCGAGCTGGTGCCGATCGTGAGAATCAGGAACGCGGCGAAGGCGGACTTCGTCACATACAGCTTGGACACTCGCGCCAGGTTGCGCAGGGCCCTGCGACCCTCGGCGAGCAGCGGAGGGACCACAGCGAAGTCGCCCGAGATCAGCACCAGGTCGGAGACGCTGCGTGCCATCTGCGTGCCGGTACCCTGCGCGATCGCAAGCCTGGAGCTCTTCAGCGCCGGAACGTCGTTGACCCCGTCGCCGACCATTGCGACGTAGCGCCCTTCGTCCCGCAGCGCCTGGATCATCGCCTGCTTGCCCTCCGGCGAGATGCGGCCGACAACGGTCGCGTCGACCGCGAAGCTCCGGCGCTCGAGCGGGTCCTCGGGGATGTCTGAGCCCTCGCGAACGCCACCCACCTTGATGCCCACATCGCGAGCGATCGCCGCGACCGTCTCCGGCGCGTCGCCGGATAGGACCTTGATCTCGACGCCTTCGGTGCGCAGAAACTCGACCGTGGCGCGTACGTTCGGCCGCAATTCCTCGGCGAGTACCACGAGACCGAGCGCTTCGAGATCGCCGGGCGGTGCGTCTCGCGCGGGCTCAGACAGCGGCCGCTCACTGCGCGCGACGGCCAGCACTCGCCGGCCCTCGCGCTGGCGCCGCTCGGCCTGCTCGGACAGCGCCGGCACCGGAACGCGCTCGGGCGCTCCCAGGTACACGCTGCCATCGCCGAAGCCGACCGCGCTCCAGCGACGACGGCTCGAAAACGGCACCTCGGCCACCGTCTGCCTCGCCTGCTCGGGAAACGCATGCGCGACCGCCTCGAGCGTGATGTTGCGCGCCGACGCGCTCGCCGCGATCGACGAAAGCGCCGCGCGCAGCTGCTCCTCGCCGATTCCCGGGACGGCCACCAGCTCGACCACCCTCAGCGACGGCTCGGTCAGCGTTCCGGTCTTGTCGACGCAGATCGTGTCGACCGCAGCGAGCGACTCGATCGCGTTGAGCTGCTGCGCGAGCACGCCACGCCGCGACATCCGCACCGCAGCCGCAGCGTAAGTCAGGCTGACCAACACGACCAGGCCTTCGGGAATCAGGCTGACGACACCGGCCGAGGCCGTCGAGACGGCATCGTGGAGCGTCACGTGACGGTGGTAGAGCGAGAACCCGAGCACCGCTCCGAGGACGACGACGAGCACCACGAGCCCGTACAGAAGCCGGTTGATCGCTCGCTCGAGCGGCGAGCGCGGATGCCGGAATGACCGCGCCTCGCCGGTGATCTTCGCGGCGAAGCTGTCCGCGCCAACGGCCGTCACCTGGTAGCCGCCCGTTCCTTCGACCACGAACGCGCCCGAGTGGACCTCTTCGCCGACCTCGCGCTGCGCCGGCTCGGACTCGCCGGTGAGCACCGACTCGTCAAGGCGCAGATCGCTGCTGGTGAGCAATCGCCCGTCCGCGATCACCTGGTCGCCCGGCTCCACTCTGACCAGATCGTCGACGACGACCTCCTCGACGGGCACAGTCCGCACGACGCCTTCGCGCTGCACTCGAGCCTGCGGCGCGACAAGCAGCGAAAGGCGCTCGAGCGCGCGCTTGGCGCGGACCTCCTGAGTGATCCCGATCGCCGAGTTCGCGACGATGATCCCGAGGAACAGCGCGTCGCGGGGATCCCCGAAGAGCAGCGTGACGGTGCCGAATGCCGCCAGGATGGCGTTGAACACCGTGAAGACGTTCGCCCGGACGATGCTGGCGTACGAGCGACTGGTCTTCCGCTCCTCGCGCCGGTCGGACTCCTTCAGGCGCCGGGCGGCTTCCGCTTCGCTCAGACCTTCCGAGACGGGCTGATCAAGCTCGAGGGCCACGGTCACTAGAGCGTGGCAGGCTCACCCGCGCAGCGCGCGAAGCGCGTTCAAAATCACCGCGAGGTCGATCACCTCTTGCAGCAGGGCTCCGGCGACCGGCGGCAGGTATCCGGCTGCCGCGACGAGCATCGCCGCGATGCTCAGGCCCATGCCGGCGATCACGCTCTGTCGCGCGATCGACAGCGACCGCCGGCCGATGTGCACCGCGTCGGCGACCCGATCGACACGATCGACCGTGATGACGGCGTCTGCCGTCTCCGAGGAGATGGTCGCGCCGGCAACCCCCATTGCGACGCCCAGGTCGGCGAGGGCGAGGGCCGGCGCGTCGTTGATTCCGTCGCCGACCATGATCACCGGCCGCAGCTTCGGGTCGGCGGCGGCGCTCTTCACCACCGCGAGCTTGTCCTCGGGCGATTGCTCGGCGTAGACGCGATCGATCCCGAGCTCCCGCCCGACCCGCTCGGCAACCGAGCGCCGGTCGCCGGAAATCATCGCGACGTACCGAACGCCTTCCGCGCGCAATCGATCGACGATCCGCTCGGCGTCCGGGCGCAGCTCATCGGCCATCACGATCATGCCCGCCAGCCGGCCATCGACTGCGACCGCGACGTGCGCCTCGCCCGAGCCGCGCGTGACAGCGCGGGCACCCAGCGAGATCTCATCCGTCGGCACGCCGTTCGTGCGCATGAACACACGGCTGCCGACAGCCACCCGGTGACCGTTCACGCTCCCCCGGATGCCTTGTCCCGGTTCCTCGTCAACGTCCACCGGGATCGTCAGCACCAGCCCCGCCTCCCGAGCCGCGCCGACCAGCGCCTCGCCGAGGACATGTGCCGATAGCCGGTCGACCGACGCCGCGAGTCGCAGTAACTCCTCGGGATCGATCGTGCCGCCGGACACGATCTCCCTCACTTCCGGTGTGCCCACGGTCAGCGTGCCGGTCTTGTCGAACAGGACGGTGCGAGCCTGGCCGAAGGTCTCGATCGCTCCCGCCCCTTTGACGATGATGCCTGCGCGCGCGGCACGCGATAGGCCGGCGACCAGCGCGATCGGCGCCGCCAGGATCAGCGGGCAGGGCGTCGCGACGACCACGACCGCAAGCGCCCGCACCGGATCGCCGCTCGCGACCCACGCCAGACCAGCCAAGATCAGCGTGGCTCCGAGGAAGAATCCCGCGTAGCGATCGGCCATCCGGACCATCGGCGCGCGCTGCGTCTGCGCGTGCTCGACCAGGCGCACCAGCGCTGCATAAGCGCTCTCGCTCGCGGGGCGATCGGCGCGTACATCGAACGGCGGGCCGGCATTGGCGCAGCCGCTGAGCACCGGCATGCCGCACCGCACCGCCTCGGGCAGCGGTTCTCCGCTGAGCGTGCTGGTGTCGACGACCGCCTCGTCACTGACCACGGTCCCGTCGACCGGCACGACCTCACCGGTGCGGACCAGGACGACGTCACCGGGCTGCACCCGCTCCACGGGTACCTCGCGCAGGCCTCCGTCGATCCGCAGCTGGGCCAGCTTGGGAGCCCGCTGCACGAGCGCGGTCAGATCCCGGCGCGCCCGTCGTGACGCCAGCGCCTCGACCGATGCTCCTCCGGAGAACATCAGGCCGATCACGGCGCCCGCCAGCAGCTCGTCGAGTGCGAGCGCACCGACCATCGCCACGAGCGCGATCGTGTCGACCCCGAGGCTATGCTCGACCACGACCGTCCGCACGACCTCGGCCGCAAGCTCGGCCGCGAGCAGTGCGACCGCCACGCGCCAGACCTGATCGCCTGCCGCCGCCTCCCCGATCAGGTGCAAGATCCCGCCGATGACGATCGAGGCGGCGGCGATCGCAGCCATTATCTGCGCCCGGTGATCTACCAGCCAGGTCATCGATCTAGCATCCGCCGAGCGCCCGCGGGCTGCATCGGGACAAAGCACGGTCGCGGGCGGGGGCTTACCCGATGCCACCGCGCCTGGATCCTGAGACGGACTGCACGTTTGGGGTCGCTTCGCGACATCCATGGGGCCGTGCGGGCCCGTCCAGACCACGATCGCGGGCGCATCGACAACCGTGGTCCTACGGATCCGGAGACGTAATCCGTAGTTCGTGCAAACGAAGGTCGAGGGTTCTACGGATGTCGGGATTCCGTGCGGCCCATAGCGTGACCGCATGATCTCGTCAACGCCTGAGTTGCCGGCCTCCCCAGTGTCTCCCGCGGCGCTCGGGCGTACCCCTGGGATCAGACGGTTGTTGGTGCTCGTCGGTGCTGGCGTATCGCGCGAAGTCGTTCATAGCGCATCGGTGCGCCAGACACCGGCGAGCGCCAAGCCGTTCGTCCTGCCGGTGCACTCCCGACGCACGGCGCTTTGACGGACCAGGCCTCCGTATTCCGCCACCTTTGATCACCGTGAGATCTCCGGTTGGCACACGTCGGGGTCCGCTCTACGTTTCGGGTGTCCGCAACACAACCAGGAAACGTGGTCTTTGAGATGGTGATTGAAGAGGGAGATCAGGGGGTCGAGGTTGACTTCGATGAGCTTCAGGACCAGCCGTCACAGGCCGAGGACACGGTGTCGCATTTCGCGGCCGATGCGATGGCGCAGTTCCTCTCAGGCGTCAGCCGCTACCGGCTGCTGACGGGGCGCGAGGAGCTCGAGCTCGCCAAGCGCATCGAGCAGGGCGACCTCGACGCAAAGGAGAAGCTGATCACGCACAACCTGCGTCTGGTTGTGTCGATCGCCAAGCGGTATCAGGTGAGCCTCAACATGTCGCTGCTCGATCTGGTCCAGGAGGGAACACTCGGCCTGATCCGCGCCGCGGAGAAGTTCGACTGGCGGCGCGGCTTCAAGTTCTCGACCTACGCGACCCTGTGGATCAGGCAGGCGATCCAGCGCGGTCTCGCTGACAAGGCCCGCGTGATCCGGCTTCCGGTGGCCGTCGAGCAGCACGAGCGCAAGGTGGTGGCGGCCGAGCGACGCCTCAGTTTCGAGCTCGGGCGCGAGCCCACGACGAGCGAGATCGCAGCGGCGACCGGTCTGCGGGTCTCTCAGGTGATCAAGGTCGGCCAGGCGCCGCGGGTCGTCACGAGCCTCGACCGTTCCGTCGGCGAGGAGGAGGACGCGACGCTCGCCGAGCTCCTCCCGGGCGCCCCGGATGTGGCCGAAGAGGTGCAAGCTGGCCTCCAGGCCGCGCAGGTCCGTCACGTGGTCGCGACGATGGCCGAGCCGGAGCGCTCGGTGATCCGGCTGCGGTACGGGCTCAGCCGCGACGGCGAGCCGCATAGCTACGCCGCGATCGGCCGGCGGCTCGAGCTCGATGCCGACGTCGTGCGCCGCCTCGAACAGCGCGCGCTCAAGCAGTTGAGGATGCGCAGCGACGTCGTCGCTCTCGTGGCGGCCTGAGGACGCCGACGCCCAAGGACTAGGTCGCGGCGAGCGCCGCCGCCTCGCGCGTGAGCTCGTCCGCGAGCTGATCCAGCACGCCGGAGACCGCTGAGCTGAGCTCGGCGCCGGCGCCGAACCGCTCTCCCTCGATCCCGTACACGACGACTGTCCCCGGCAGGCGATCGAGCACCCGCGCGAGCTCGATCACCTCGGACGCATCGATCGTGTGGCTCGAGGCTCGCCGCAGCGTGGCGGGGATGGCGGTCCTCGAGGCGTCGATGCGGTGGATAGTCCCTGCCCGCGCAGCTGAGCGCACGGTGTCGACCAGCACCACTGCATCGGCGCCCTCCCACACCTCGAGCAGCCCGATCGCCTCACCATCGTGCGCCTCGACGCGCACGCCCTGCGGCTGCGAGTGCGCCGCGATCCGCCGGGCCACGGCCAATCCCGCCGCGTCGTCGCCCCGCAGATCGTTCCCGATCCCGATCACCACGACCGAGCACGGCACGAGATCAGACCCGATCGACGGTCAGCTCAAGGAAGTGGGTCGCGCAGGAAATGCAAGGGTCGTGGTTGCGAATCGCCTGTTCGCAGCGTTGCCGCAGCTGCTCGTCGGGAAGGCTCGCGTACCGCTGGACGACGCCGCGCAGATCCTCTTCGATCGAGAGCTGGTTCTGCGAGGTGGGCGGGACGATCTTGGCATCGAGGATCGTCCCCTCCTCGTCGATCTCGTAGCGGTGATAGAGCATCCCGCGCGGAGCCTCTGTGGCACCGTGCCCGACGGCAGCGCGGGGCACGACCTCGACCGCGGGCTGATCGGGAGGCTCATAGTCGGCGATGATCTGCAGCGCCTCGTCGCAGGCCTGCAGGATCTCAGCCGCGCGCACGATGATGCTCTGGAACGGGTTGCTGCATCGCTCGCCGAGGCCAGCCTCCCCCGCCGCTTGGCGGGCCAGTGGCCAGAGCCACTGCGACGAGAGGTTGTAGCGCGCCAGCGGACCGGTCAGATAGCTGCCGCGCTCGCGAATCCGGGCATGGAGGGCGTTCGAGTGCTCGACGTGCTCCTCGACGAAATGCACGCCGAACTGCGCCGGCGCGATCTCCAATCCGTGGCTCGAGACGATCTCCCCCAAGTCGATCGGATAGCGGCCCGGCTCGCGCAGCGCAACGAACTCCGGCTCGGAGCGCGCCTCGGGGAAGTTCAATCCGCCGCTCCAGCGGACGGTCTCGAGCGCGAGCTCGCGGGCCCGCTCCAGCTGATCGCCCAGCTTCGCGCGCAGCTCCTGGCGCGAGGGAGCCCGATAGAAGCCGCCGACCCTCAGGTTGATCGGATGGATCTCCCGTCCCCCGACCACCGAGACGATCGCGTTGCCTGCCTTCTTGAGCTGCAGCCCCTGCTCGGCCAGCTTCGGATGGTCCGCCGCCATCTCCACGAAGCCCTCGTAGCCGAGGAAGTCGGGCGCGTGCAGCAGGTACACGTGCAGCGTGTGGCTCTCGATCCACTCGCCGCAGTAGATCAGGCGTCTCAGGTCCCGGATCGGACCCTCGTCGATCACGACTCCGCACGCGTCCTCGACCGCGCGGAGCGCGCTCATCTGATAGGCGATCGGACAGATCCCGCAGATCCGCGATGTGATGTCGGGCGCCTCGGTGAATGCGCGGCCGCGCAGGAACGCCTCGAAGAAGCGCGGCGGCTCGTAGATCCGCAGCTTGACGTCGCGCACCTGGTCGCCCTCGAGCTGCACGTACATCGCACCCTCGCCCTCGACGCGGGCGAGGTAGTCAGTGCGGATGATCCTGTCAGTGCTCATGTGCCTCGCTCGCTTCTCGGAACGGCTCGCGCGCCGCGTTGTATGTGCGATAGACACGGACTAGATCGACGTCCGGCAGCCCCGACCACGCATCGAGCGATGCCGTGTTCGGGGTCTCCATCGGTCCGTAGCAGCCGTAGCACCCGCGGTTGTAGGAGGGACAGATCGCTCCACACCCCGCCTGCGTCACCGGCCCCAGGCACGCCGTCCCGTGCGCGACCATCACGCACACGTTGCCGCGGCGCTTGCACTCGACGCAGACGCTGTGCGCGCGGATCCGCGGGCGCCGCCCGTACAGGAACGCACTGAGCACCTCGAGCAGCTGCTCCTTGCTGATCGGACATCCCTGCAGCTCGAAGTCGACCTTGACGTTGGCGCTGATCGGGGTCGAGGTGGCGAGCGTCGAGATGTAGTCGGGTGTCGCGTACACGATCTGCGTGTACTCCTTGACATCGGCGAAGTTGCGCAACGCCTGGATCCCGCCCGAGGTGGCGCACGCACCGATCGTGATCAGCGTCCGCGAGTTCTCGCGGACCTCGCGGATCCGCTCGGCGTCGTGCGGCGTGGTGATCGAGCCCTCCACGAGCGAGACGTCGTACGGCCCCTCGACCGTGGCCCGCGTGGCCTCCAGGAAGTAGGAGACCTCTACTCGGCCGGCGACGGCCAGCAGCTCGTCCTCGCAGTCCAGCAGGCTCAGCTGGCAGCCGTCGCAGGATGCGAACTTCCAGACGGCGAGCTTCTTCTTTTGATCCACTAGAGCTCCCTGATCGCCAGCCATGGCTCGACTTGCGACCAACGGTATACGGGACCGTCACGGCACACCAGCGACGGCCCGAGCTGGCAGTGACCGCAATGGCCGATGCCGCACTGCATGTTGCGCTCCATCGAGACGAACTGCCGCTCCGGTCTGGCGCCACGATCCAGCAGCGCCGCGATCACTAACCGCATCATCACCTCGGGTCCGCAGGACATCGTTACGAGCACCGCAGGATCGAGCTGTGCCGGGCGGATCAAGCGCGTGACGACGCCGACATGCCCGGTCCACTCCGGGCCCGCACTGTCGACGGTGACCATCACCTCCACGTCGCGTTCGCGCCATTGCTCCCATTGGTCCGGGAACAGCAGCTCATCCGGGCGGCGGCCGCCGTAGAGAACGACAACCCGGCCGTAGCGCTCGCGGCGCTCGATGATCCTCAGGATCGCGGGGCGCAGCGGCGGCAGACCGATCCCGCCCACGGCGATCAGCACGTCGGAGCCCTGCACGTCATCCACCGGCCACGAGCTCCCGAACGGGCCGCGCACGCTCAAGACATCCCCCGGCTCGGCGGCGCAGATCGCCTCCGTCGCGAGTCCCACTGCGCGCACCGTGTGGATGAGGAGCTCGGGCCGAGCAGGATCGCCACTGATCGAGATCGGCACCTCGCCGGTGCCGCCGGCCGCGAGCATCGTGAACTGGCCCGGAGCGAACTCGAGCGGGTCGCCGGCGCGGGACTCTAGCTCGAGTGTCCACGTGTCGACACTGTCCTGCCGCTTCGCAATGACCTCGAACGCCGCGGGGACCATCGGCCCCCGCTGACTGCCGGTCACCTCAAGCGGATGCTGGAGCGCGTCCATAGATGTCGATCAGCTGCATGCGCGTTCCCTGGAGGCGGTCGATCAGGTTTGCCGCGAAGCGCTTCATCAACTCGTAGCCGAGCTCGTGGTCGGCCTCGCATTTGCCCCGCACGCAAGTCCCGTCGAAAGCGACCACGCTGCAGTCGGTGATCGCGCGCCCGTCCATCGCCCAGCGATGCGGGGCGAACAGCCACGACCACCCGACCACTTCCCCGTCGTGCAGAGTCTGGATCAACAGCGGCCCCCGGCCCGGCGCGTCGATCTCCAGCGAGACCGTGCCGTGACGTATCAAGAAGAAGCGCTCTGCCCGCTCCCCCTCGCGGAGCACAAGGGTGCCGGCCGGGATCCGCTCGTTCCACGCGCACCCGGCGATGAACTCGAGCTGCTCCTTCGGCAGGCCCTCGAACGTCGGCGACTCCGCAATCAACTGATCAATCGTTCGCATGCGCTGATTCCTCGGAGGTTGGAGGTGGGTGCGCGGGATTGCCTCTGATCGCCCGGACTTCCTCGGTGATGTCGATCCCGACCGGACACCAGGTGATGCAGCGCCCGCACCCCACACAGCCCGAGCTGTCGAACTGGTCCCACCACGTCGCAAGCTTGTGGGTCATCCACTGGCGGTAACGGGAGCGCGGTGAGTTGCGCACCGCGCCACCGTGGAGGTAGGAGTAGTCGACGGTGAAGCACGAGTCCCACAGCTGCTGGCGCTCGACGTGCTCACCCTGCAGGTCGGTCACATCCTCGACCGTCGTGCAGAAGCACGTCGGGCAGACCATCGTACAGTTCCCGCAGGTCAGGCAACGGCTCGCGACTTCGTCCCAGCGTGGGTGCTGATAGTTGCTGTACAGCAGGTCCTTGATGTCGGTGGTGTCGAGCTCGCGGCCCATGCTCGCCGCGGTCCGCTCGTGCACCTGCGAGGCCGCGCCTCGCTCCGGCTCTCCCGCCTCGCCGTGCGGAACTTCCGCGAGCACCTCTGCCCCACGGTCGGACCCGACCTCGACGACGAAGTAGTGGCGCTCGGGCTCGATCACCTCGGTCAGCGCCAGGTCGAAGCCCCGCTCGGCGACCGGGCCCGTGTTCATCGATACGCAGAAGCACGTTCCTCCCGCCTGGCCGCACTGGACCGCGACGACGAACAGCCCATCGGTGCGGGCCCGGTCAGCCGGATCTGGATGCCGTCCACCCAGCAGCACGCGGTCGAGGATGTCGTTCGCGTGCAGCTCGCAGGAGCGCGCGCCGATGAACGCGTAGCGCTTCGGATCGCGCGGCGGCTCGGCGAATTGGCTGAGCTCGCCGTCGTCCCCGACCTTGGCCCGCCATACGGTCACGCTGGCCGGAAGCTGGTACTGCTTCCACGACTGGGGACCGACCGCGTAGCCGAACAGCGCCTCGTCCTGCGCGCCGGACGAGCCGGTAATGGCCGCCGTCCTGCTCGTCGGTCCAGCCGATCGGAAGATCCGAAGCCCGCGAAATCTCGTCGTAGACAATTGCCTGCTCGCGGACTGTGGGTCCCAGCACGGTGTAGCCGCGAGCCGCCAGCGCTGCGAGCAACGTGTCGAAGTCGCCTCGCTCGATCACGTGGGCCGCGGTCATCGAGCGAACTCTAATCGCCGGAGAGGGCTTCTGTGGCGCCGCTCGTGGCAGACTCGGGGCGATGCCCGATCGAGGCCTGTCCGCGGGAGAGCTGGCACGGCGACGCGCAGTCGAGCGGCGTCGCCGGGCCCGGCGACGTGGCCTGCTCGCCGCGGTGCTGCTCGTGATCGCGGTCGCCCTCGTCGCGATCGTGATCGGCGGCGCCAGCTCCGCGGGCCGCACCACGGCGACTCACCCAGATGCCGCCGTCAAGGGCGTCCGAAGCGTCGCGCAGCGGCCGCCTCATCAGGCGCCGGCGAATCTCGAGCAGGCGATCGGTCGTGTGCTGGCCTACACGCCGTACGTGCAGCTCGCCGGACATCGCCGGCCGGATGTTGCGCTCACCTTCGATGACGGACCGAGCTCGTTCACGCCCCAGATCCTCCGGATCCTGACGAGGATGCACGCGGCGGCGACATTCTTCGTGATCGGCCGCTCGGCCCGCACCTATCCCCAGTTCGTCGCCGAGGAGGCCCGCGACGGATTCGTGGTCGGCGACCACACCGAGGATCACCCGCCGCTGGCGGAGCTCTCACCGAGCTCTCAGAGCGCCCAACTGACCGACGCGGCGAGCGCGATCCAGCAGGCGGGCGCCCCGTACCCCCACCTGTTCCGCCCTCCCTACGGGTCGTTCAACGGCACGACGCTCGCGACCGCCGGCACACTGCACATGCTGATGGTGCTTTGGAGCGCCGACACGAGCGACTACTCCCGGCCAGGCGTCAACCGGATCGTCTACGTGGCCGTCAGTGGCGCCCAGCCCGGAGCGATCATCCTGATGCACGACGGCGGCGGCGACCGGTCGCAGACCGTGGCCGCCCTTCCACGCATCATCACGCGGCTGCGCGAGCGACACTTCCAGCTCGTCACCGTCCCGGAGCTCGTGGCGGACGACCCGCCACCGCGCGACCAGCCGGCGCCTCATCCCCTGAGCGGCGGGATCTAGGGCACGACCGCGTCTGCCGACTCCCACCGCAGTCTCGCCAGCCGCGCGAAGTCCGGTGGGCCCGTGAGCGGCCCCGGCGGACGGCGGATCAGCTCCGGCCTGCCCCGGGGCAGTCCGCACAGTCGCTCGCAGAGATCGGTCTCGCGAATGTGCTTGGCGACCGTGTGCGCCGCCACCTCGGTCACCTCGCGCCGGCGGCTCGAGCTCATCAGGTTGGTGCCCATCGCATCGAGCTCGTGGACCGTCGGCTGAATGAGGATCACCCCGGTCCCCGAGGCCCGCACCCGCTTGGCCTCCACGCCGAGTCTGCGCCCAGAGGCCTGCCTCAATACGGATGCGGCGCGCTCGCCAAACGTCCGTGGCTGCGGTGCGTGCAGGGACGACGTCGGGTTCAGGCAGATCACGAGATCGAGTTCCTGATCGGCCAGCACGTCGAGGTTGGACATCGACGCGACGCCTCCGTCCACATAGCGCCGGCCCGCGATTCGCACGGGCCGGTAGAAGCCGGGGATCGCGCATGAGGCAGCGACCGCGTCGGCGAGCGGCGCCACCGGCGCGTCGTGGCGCCCGAATGCCGTGCGCTGACCGCTCACGTAGTCACACGCCATGATCCAGGCGTTCGGGTGCGGCGCCCAGCCGTCGCCGGCCACGCGCGCGATCGTCTCCTTGAGCGGATCGGTGGAGATGAGTCCGCGCGGCAGCCAGCCGGCGAGCACGGCAGTCGGGGAGTAGCGGTACGGGCGCGCCAGTGAGCCCAGCGCGAGCCGCCACGATCCCGGCCCGAGCACCGGGACGGCCGCATGTAGCCGGTACCGCGCCCCGGCCGAGCGGTCGGTCCCACGACGGTCACCGTCGTAGCCTTGCGCCGGCGGCCGTCCCTCATCGCCGACCTGTCCGGCGGCGTGCGCGAGCATGAACCACGCCGGGACACCCGCCGCGCAGAGGGCCGCGACCACCGACCCGGCCGATGTGCCGACGATGTAGTCGGCGCTGCCGGGATCCCAGCCGGTCTCATCGGTGAGGGCGTTCAGGGCGCCGACGTGCCACGCGCCTCCGAGGACGCCGCCGGCACCGAGGACAAGGCCGACTCTCACTGGGCTCGGCCCCTGGCGCTTTGCTCGATCCGTTCGCGCTCGAGCACTCGGTGGTATGCGGTGTAGACGATCACGATTCCAACGATCTGAGTCTGCACCGGGCACGGGCAAGCGACATCAGGGGAGAGCCGCCGCGGACCTCGGGAGCAAGTACGGATTTTGACGATGCCACGTAGACTCGTGCGACCGGAGCGTGGGGAGCGCGACTGCATCGTGGTAGCAAGCTTGAAGACCAAGATCAGAATAGGCGCGGCCGTCCCCGCGCTTATCGGCGCCTTCCTGGCCCTCGCGGCGCCGCCCTCGGTCAACGCACACCTCAAGGCGACCACTGCCGGACTCGGAACCTCGATCTACACGCCCGAGCCGGTCGGTCCCTGGGAGCCACTGCCCGTTCACCGCACCAAGCAGACACCCGAACAGGCAGACGTGAGCCTCACCCGCCGTGAGACCCGAATCCCGCCGTCGTTCTTCGGCCTGGCGATCGAGTACGACGAGCTCGCCGACTATGAGGCTGAGGGCCCGGTGTTCGATCGGGTGCTGTCGCTGATGGAGCCGCAGGACGGTACCCCGATGGTCCTCAGAGTCGGTGGCAAGTCGGGCGACAACATGTACTGGGACACCGACCCCAGTCACGCTCCGCCGTGGGTGTTCGAGCTCGACGATCAGTGGATGGCCCAGCTTGCGGCGCTCGTCGGGCGCGATCACCTGCACGTGATGCTCGGACTGAACATGGCCGTCCACTCGCCGCAGATGGCCGCGGATTTCGCGAAGGCGGCGATCGCGGCGCTGCCGGCGCACTCGCTGATCGGTCTCGACGTCGGCAACGAGCCCGACCTCTACTACCTCCAGCCGGCGCTGCAGAAGGAACGGATCTCGAGCACGCTGCCCTCGACGTCTCGGGACTGGACGCACGGCTATTCGCCGCAGGATTACCGGCGCGACTACGACGACTACGCGCGCGTGCTCACGGCCCAGGTGCCGGGAATCCCGCTCGCTGGTCCGGACACAGTCTCCTCAGTCCTCGGCTGGGTCACCACGCTCGGTGGCCTGGGTCCGCAGAGCCCGGAGCTGATCACCACCCATCGTTACCCGTCCTCGACCTGCGCGCCGCCACTGTCGAACTACTACCCCTCGATGCGCTCGTTCCTGGGTGACGGAGGGTCCTTCGGTCTCGCGAAGACGGCGCTCCCAACGCTGACCTTCGCGCGGAGGCACGGCATGAAGGTGCGGATCAACGAGATCAACACTGTGAGCTGCGGCGGCGTCCCCGGCGTCACCAACACGTTCGCCACGGCTCTGTGGACTCCCGACGCGCTGTTCGAGATGATCACCACCGGCGTCTCGGGCGTCAATTGGGAGACCCGTCCGAACATCGGCAACGCCCCGTTTCACCCGACCGCGGGCGGGATCGATCCGATGCCCGAGCTCTACGGCCTCTCCACCTTCGCGCAGATGATCGGGCCACGGCCCCGGCTCGTCACCACCGAGCTCACCGGCCCCGCCGACCTGCACCTGAAGGCCTGGGCCGTCAGATCCTCGAACGGGTTGCGAATCCTCCTGCTCAACAAGGGCGCGCGCGGGGTCCGAGCAACGCTCCACCTCGGGACGGCATCGAACCGGGCGAACGTCCGGTGGCTGTGGGCGGCGGGGACCAACTCGCTGCGCGGGATAACGCTCGGCGGTCAGACAATCGGCGCCGATGCCCGCTGGCAGGGGCGCCCGCGCCACACGACCGTAAGCCGTCGCCGGGGTACGTACACGCTGACCGTGCCGGGCTACTCCGCGGCGCTGCTGACGCTCGCCCCGTCCTGACGGGCGCCGCTCGGGGAATTCTCCTCGACCTGCCCCCAGCGCTCCAGCCGCTGCTGCACCCGAGCGTGCACGCTGCCCGGCGGATAGCTCCCGTCCTCCTCGCGGATACCGGCCGCAATGCCGGTCAGCAGCTCGACCCCGTCGTCGATCAGCTTCGCGCTCCACACGTGAAAGCGCCCGGCGGCGACGCTCTCGACCACCTCGCCCGAGAGCATCAGGTGGCGCACGTTGGCCGCGGGGATGATCACGCCCTGGCTACCGGTCAGCCCTCCGATGCGACAGGCCCGATAGAAACCCTCGATCTTCTCGTTGACTCCCCCGATCGCCTGCAGCTCCCCGTGCTGGTTGACTGACCCCGTGACCGCGATGTCCTGCCGTAGCGGAACCTCGGCCAGCTCCGAGAGCAGCGCATACAGCTCGGCGCTGGCGGCCGAGTCCCCGTCGATGTTCTCGTAAGCCTGCTCGAACACGAGCTGCGCGCTCAACGCCAGCCGGCGCTCGCCGCCGTACCGGGATCGCAGGTAACCGCTGAGAATCAAAAAGCCCTTGTCGTGGATGTGGCCGCTGAGCTCTGTTTCGCGGTCGATGCTCACCAGTCCGCCGCGTCCGGGACCCGCGCTCGCGGTGATCCGCATCGGGCGACCGAACGAGTAGTCGCCGAGACCGATCACGGACAGACCGTTGACCTGGCCCACCCGCGCGCCCTCGAAGTCGAGCATTACCGCCCCCTCGGCCACCATGTCCAGCAGCCGCTGCTCGATCAGATCCGAGCGCCTGACCTTGCGCTCGATCGCCAGCTCGATGTGCTCGGATCGGACCAGCTCGCTTCCTTGTTGCCCGGCCCAGTGACTTGCCTCGGCGGCCAGGCCGGCGATCTCGAGAAACCGCGTCGAGAGCCATTCGCGATCCTCCGCAAGCCGTGCCCCGTGCTCGATCACCCGCGCAACGGCACCGGCATCGAAGGGTCGCAGTCGGGATTCGCGCACCTGTGCGCTCAGGAAACGGGCATAGCCACTCACGCCGGCCTCGTCCCACGGAACCCGCCAGTCGAACTCCGCCTTGACCCGGAACAGCTTGCGAACGTCCTCGTCGAGCCTGTAGGCGATCTCATACAGCGGTGGTGTGCCGATCAGGACGACCTTGAGATCGAGTTCGATCGCTTCCGGCGTCAGCGTGGTCATCGGGATCAGCGCGTACTGTTCAGCCGGGTTCTCGAGCCGGATCCGGCCAGTCTGGAGGATCTCCTTGAGCTTCAGCCACACGAGCGGCTGAGCGAGGATCTCGGCGGCGGGCAGCATCAGATACCCGCCGTTGGCCCGGTGCACCGCACCCGGCCGTAACAGGCGGTGGTCGGTGATCAACGCGCCACCGAGCAGCCCCTGGTGTTCGATGCGTCCGAAGAGATTCGGATAGGTGGGGTTCATCTCGACGACCACCGGCGCCTGCGCATCCGAGTCAGCGGTCACGAACACGTTGACCTCATAGCGAGCCAGCGACTGCTCGCTGCCACCGCCGATCGAGGCGAGCAATGGCTGGGTGACCTCGCCTGCCCCTTCGCCGGCCTGGAACTGCGAGAGGTTCTCGGTCACGTCCTCCGCCACCTCAGAGAGCCACGCCGCCAGCTCCTCCGACTGACCATGGCGCTCCTTGAGATCGTCGATGAGGTGCCCGACCGCGAACAGCGCGACCTCCCGCTCGAGCGAGCGTAGCCGGTCGCGTGCCTCGCGCTGTAGCGTGCGCACGCGCGTCAGGAACGACTGCATCTTCGGCGCCAGCTGCTCGAGCGTGTGCTGGTAAGTGGTCCGATCATCTTCAGGGAGCTGACCGAACTCGGCAGGTGACAGCGGCTGGCCGTCGTGGACGGGCACCGTGACAATGCCCGCCGGCGTCAGCTCCAGCGCGATCCCGCCGGTCAACGCCTCGGACCGCAACTCGCTCAGCGCGAGCTCCTGTGCGCGTTCGATCGGCTCGGTCACCTCCCGGCGCCGGCGCGCGTATGTCTCGCTCTCGAACGCCGCGGTCAGGTCACGGCGCGCGTCCTCGAGGAACCGGCGCATGTCGTCTTGGAGTCTTCGCGCCTGGCCGCTCGCCAGCGTGACGACGATCGGCCGCGCCGGGTCGCGGAAGTTGTGCAGGTAGACCCAGTCGCCGGGCGCGGGCCGCCGGCGCGCGTGCTCGTGCAACCGCGCCTCAACCGAGGTCCGCCTGCCGGTACCGACCGGACCCGTGACGAAGATGTTGTATCCGGCGGTCTGCGCGTCCAGGCCGAACGTGATCGCCTCGTGCGCACGCGCTTGACCGACTGCGCCATCCAGTGCCTCGACCTCCTCTGTCGAGGCAAAGCCGAGCGCATCCGGTGTGACGGTCCGGCGCAGCTCAGCAGCGTCGAGCCGGCGCGCACTCATCGCTTCGCGACCGAGTCACGGCGCGTCGAAAGTGCAACCTGGGCAGCCATCATTTGACTCCTTTCGCCGCATTCCGCCCACATCGACGGTAGGGCATCTCCACCCGCAGCACATCCGAATCCTCCCGCAGTCCGGCTTGGGCTTAGTCCACAGTGCTCTCGTAGCAGCCGCGGTGGTAATGGACCGCCTCGGAGACTTCGGCCCATTCCTGTTCCGCCGCCTGCGAGGTCTCGCGGGCCAGGCCATCGACCACCACGACCATCGGCTCGTATACGCCGATCACCTCGCCGCAAAACACGCAGCTGACCTGAACACTCCCCATTGTGCTCGCATACACGCTGCCACCATGCACGCATGGCAGCCTCAGTAGTCGACCGCAGCTCGGGTGCGGAAACCTACGTCCGGGCGGTCGTGCTTTCTACGTATCTCAGGACATCCACTCCGGGCGACGCTGTAGGTAATGTCCCTGCAACCCATGGCAAAAGAGGCATCAGGCGGCGGTGAGGTCCGCATCGAGGAGCCGCCCATGCGGCGTCTGCTCGAGGTCGGCAGGGCACTCGTATCCGACCTCGACATGCGGGCGATCCTCCAGCGCGTGCTGGAGGCGGCCCGAGAGGTGACCGGTGCACGATACGCCGCGCTCGGCGTGCTCAACGATGACCGCAGCGAGCTGGCGCAGTTCCTGTACTCCGGCGTCGACGAGCCCACGCGCGAGGCGATCGGCGAGCTGCCCCGGGGCCGTGGCGTCCTCGGCGTGCTGATCGACGATCCCCGGCCGCTACGACTGCGTTCGGTCGGCGAGCACCCGCGCAGCTACGGGTTTCCCGAGGGACACCCCAAGATGGTGAGCTTTCTCGGCGTCCCGATCGTGATCAGGGGCGAGGCTTGGGGCAACCTGTATCTGACCGAGAAGGCGGGCGGCGATGAATTCACCGACGGCGACCAGGAGGCGGCCGTGATCCTGGCCGCCTGGGCTGCGGCCGCGATCGCAAACGCGCGGCTGTACGAGCGCAGCGAGCAGCGGCGCGAAGAGCTCGAGCGCGCGGTGCGTGGCCTGGAGGCGACGCGCGACATCGCGGTCGCAATCGGCGGCGTCACTGGGCTCGAGCGGGTGCTCGAGCTGATCGCCAAGCGAGGGCGCGCGCTGGTCAATGCGCGCGCCGTGCTGATCATGCTGCGCGACGGCTCCGACCTTGTCACGGTGGCAAGCGCCGGCTACGCCGACGACGTGACCGGGCACCACATCCCGATCGCCGAGTCAACCTCGGGTCAGGTGCTCGAGCGCCGGCGCGGCGAACGAATCGCCGATGTCGCCTCGCGGCTCGGGATCGCACCCTCTGAGCTTGGCGTGGCGAGTGCGCGCACCGCTCTGATCGTCCCGATGCTGCATCGAGGGGCCGGCATCGGCGTGCTGGCCGCGTTCGATCGGGGTGAACACGCGGAGCCGTTCTCCGAGTCGGACGAGCAGCTGCTCTCCACGTTCGCTTCGCAGGCCGCCAACGGCGTCGTGATCGCGCGCAGCGTCGAGGCTGACCGTCTGCGCGCTGCGATGACCGCGGCCGAGGCCGAACGGGGACGGTGGGCACGGGAGCTGCACGATGAGACGCTGCAGATCTTCGCCGGCCTGCGCGTACTGCTATCGGGAACCCTGCGACGCGGCGACGCGAGCCGCTACGAAGATGCGATGCGCGAGGCGGTGCAGGCGATCGAGCAAGGGATCGACGGGCTTCGGGCGATCATCACCGACCTGCGCCCCGCGGCGCTGGACGACCTGGGACTGCGCCCGGCGATTGAGACGCTGCTCGAGCGGCGTCGTCACGACGGGATCGAGATCACGGCGGTGCTCGAGGTTCCGGAACCCGAGGAGCGCGGCAAGGCGCTGAGCCCCGAGCTCGAGACGACGATCTACCGGCTCGTCCAGGAGGCGCTCACAAACGTCGTCAAGCACTCCGGGGCGAGCCGGGCGCACGTCGAGGTGCTCACCGGTCAGCACGCGATCGAGATCGCGGTCCGTGACGATGGCGCCGGGTTTGACACAGCCCAGGCCACCGAAGGCTTCGGGCTGGCCGGCATGCGCGAGCGAGTGCATCTCGCGGGCGGCACGCTCACGATCTCCTCGGGCGCGGACGGGACGGAGCTGCGCGCGTCGATCCCCGAGCGTCAAGCGGCGCCCGCGGCGCCCATCCGCGGACTCATGTAGCACTTGCCCGCCGCCGCGCTGCGGATCGCTGCCGCGAGCTCGGTGTCCGCAGTGTCCTTGAGCACGAACCCGATCGCGCCCGCTTCGAGCGCCTGCTCGGCAAAGCCAGGGCTGTCGTCCATCGTCAGCACCACGATCTGCGGGTAGGGCTCCCGGTCGCGCATCCGGCGGATCGCCTCGATGCTCGAGCCGTCGCGCAGCCGGAGATCGAGCACCAGCACGGTCGGGCGGTAGCGCTGGACGTGGCGCTCGGTCGTGCGCAGGTCGACCGCCTCCGCGACCACCTCGACGTCGACCTCGCTCTCGAGCAGCAGCCTCAGACTGCGACGCATCATCGGGTGCTCCTCGGCAAGCACGACGCGCACCCGCCGCATCGCATCCCCCCCAGGCGGCTGGACCCGAGCAAGGTGGAGGTGTCTAGGCATGCTGGGCAGCGTAGATCCGGGCAGCGGTCGTGCCCACCGGGCAAAGGCGCTGAGGTGCTTCGGCAAAATACCTCGTCGCTGCCCGTCGGTAGGAACCACGTAGCCGGGAACAGCAAACGACCTCCGGCCGTCACGTGGTTGCCACGCTTCCAATGCGGGCTCCGCTGCGCGAAAACTCGGGGATGAGTCGCCGCGCTGCACACCCCGTGAAAAGTGTCTCGGGGGCGCGCGGTTCGACCGTCTGCACCCTTGAGTCTTTGCGCCTCGCCGACGGGCGCACGTTGTGCGCTCGGCGTTGGGCCGGCTCCGGAGATCAGACGCTCGTGCTGCTGCACGGGCTGCTCGACTCATCCGAGGGCTGGGGGCGGCTGTCCGAGGGCGTGAGCTGTCAGCGAGTCGCATTCGATCTTCCCGGATTCGGCTACTCCGACCCGCCGCAGTGCGGCTCGATCGAAGGCTATGCCCGCGACGTTGCGGACGGACTGAACATGCTGGGGATCGAGCGCTTCATGGTGATCGGCCACTCAATCGGCGGGGCGGTGGCGACCGCGGTGGCCGAGATGATGCCGGACCGCATCGCGGGTATGGTGCTGCTCGCACCCGCGGGCTTCGGGCGAATCCATCTCGCTGAGGCGATCTCGATTCCCGGGATCCGCAGCGTCGTCGAGCGTGCCTTGCCCTTCGCGCTGCGCAGCCGCCTGGCGGTAACCGCGAGCTACCTCACGATGGTCACCAACGGCCGTGTTCCGGACCGTGGCCTCGTTGACCGGGTCACGAGCCGCGGCGCCCAACTGGTCGACGGCGCCCGCGAGGGAACTCGCGCGGTGGTCGACGCCGGGCGGAGCGCCGACGCGTTCCATCGCCGCCAGGTCCGCTACCTCGGCCCCGTGCTCGCCGTCTGGGGCGATCGCGACCGGCTCGTACCGGTGGCGCACCGCAGCGGTGTGCTCACCGCCTTCCCGCATGCTGACGTGCGGATCTGGAAAGGCATGGGCCACCACCCCCTGCGGGAGCGTTTCGAAGCGCTGCTCGAGCTGATCGATCAGATGGTCATCGCGGACCGATCGAAACCCTGGCGCGCCGCGGTGCATGAGAGGAAGGTGGCGTAGAACAATGGACTACTCGAGAGAACTTGCACATGAGACCTGGTCGGAGTACTTCGACGCGGTCAACCTGGAGATGCCGGGAGCCGAGGTCTCGATCGAGATCATCCCACGCCCGGGCAGGAGCGTGATCGAGGCCGGGCGTCTGGCGCTGCAAGCGCTCACCTACGACCGGCGCGGCGACGTGATCGAGGTGTCGCTCGCGCGCGGCGGCCAGAGCGGGACTCGCGCCTCGAGCGTTATCAAGCACACCGTCGAACGGCCCGCCAGGGTCGAGGTCGACAGCCCGGTGGTGCTGGCGCCGATAACGATCGCGCTCGACGCATCCGACGGCGCACGGACGGTCATACGGATCGCTCGAGAGCCGGAGCTCAGCAGCTGAGTCGCGCTCCGGCCGCGAGGGTCTCGATCGGCAACCCGTCGCGTACCCATGCCCGGATGCCGCCTTCGACGGCCGACGCGGCCATGCCGGCCGCACGAAGTGCCTTCATCGCGCCCCTCGCCTTGCGCCCGGTGACGGACAGGAACACGACCGGTCGCTCGCGATCGATCGTGACCAGCTCGCGGGCAAGCTCCTCGAGCGCGATCGTGCGAGCCCCGGGGATGCGAACTCCCGGGTGAGGATCATCGCGCGCCCGAAGATCAATCAACTGCGCACGACCGTCCTGGACGAGCGCCCATGCCTGCGACGGTGCCAGTAGCTGCTCACGCATGGGAGAGAGTCCTCGTAACGAAGTGGACGCCCGCGAGCCCCTCGAGCGAGAAGCCTTCGGCCGCGCCTGCTGACACGTCGATCAGCAACGACGGCCGCCCCCAGCGCTCGTACTGCTCCGAGTCGATGTAAAACGGTGCGCCCCCGATTTCGCCGAGCTCGATGTCGTGCGGTGAGAGCGGCAGCTCGCCCCGCTTGAGGCACATCGCCGACGTGCCATCGCAACAGCCGCCGGACTGAAAGAACATCAACGGCCCATGGGCGGCCTCGAGGTGACGAATCACCTCGAGAGCCGCCTCGGTTGCCGCAACCGGAGCTCCCACTACTCACGAACCCCTAGAAGAACCCAAGCGGGTTCGGGTCGTAGCTCACCAGCAGACATTTCGTCTGCGAGTAGTGCTCGAGCATCATCCTGTGGTTCTCGCGACCCACGCCCGAGGTCTTGTATCCGCCGAACGCAGCGTGCGCGGGGTACTGGTGATAGCAGTTGGTCCAAACGCGACCAGCCTTGATCGCGCGGCCCATTCGGAAGGCGCGGCTTCCGTCCCGCGTCCACACGCCGGCACCCAGCCCGTACATCGTGTCGTTGGCGATCTCGAGCGCCTCGTCCTCGTCGCGGAACGTCGTCACGGCGAGCACCGGCCCGAAGATCTCCTCCTGGAACACGCGCATCTTGTTGTGTCCCTTGAGCACGGTCGGCTGGAAGTAGTAGCCGCCCGCCAGGCGTCCATCCATGGGCGTGCGGTGGCCGCCGATCAGCACGTCGGCGCCCTCGTTGATCCCGATCGCGACGTAGCCCTCGATCTTCTCGAGCTGCGCGGTCGATACCTGCGCGCCGATCATCGTCTCGCGGTCGAGTGGGTCGCCCTGCTTGATCGCGGCAATACGCTCCAGGCAGCGATCCATGAACTCGTCGTAGATCGACTCGTGGATCAGCGCCCGCGAGGGGCACGTGCAGACCTCGCCCTTGTTGAACGCGTACAGGACCAGGCCCTCGATCGCCTTGTCGAGGAACGCGTCGTCGGCCGCCATCACATCCTCGAAGAAGATGTTCGGCGACTTGCCACCAAGCTCCGTCGTCGAGGGAATCAAGTTCTGCGCCGCATAGGTCATGATCAATCGACCGGTCACGGTCTCGCCGGTGAAGGCGATCTTCGCGATTCGCTTGTTCGAGGCGAGCGCCTTGCCAATCTCGGCACCTGGCCCGTTGACGACGTTGATCACGCCGGGCGGGATCAACTCGCCGATCACCTCCATCAGCTTCAGGATCGACCACGGCGTCGGACTTGCCGGCTTCAGCACCGTGCAGTTGCCCGCGGCGAGCGCCGGCGCGATCTTCCACGCCGCCATCAGCAGCGGGAAGTTGAACGGAATGATCTGCCCTACCACGCCGAGCGGCTCGTGGAAGTGGTAGGCGTACGTCTGCTCGTCGATCTCGGAGACCCGCCCTTCCTCAGCACGGATCGCGCCGGCGAAGTAGCGGAAGTGGTCGATCGACAGCGGGACGTCGGCGGCCAGCGTCTCGCGAACCGGCTTGCCGTTTTCGTAGCTCTCGGCGACCGCAAGCATCTCGAGGTTCTCCTCGATGGCATCGGCGACCGCGTTCAGCACGGCAGCACGATCGGCGGGTGATCGACGGCCCCAGTCGTCCTTGGCAGCGTGCGCCGCATCGAGCGCGAGCTCTATGTCATCCGGCCCCGAATGAGCGACCTCGCAGAACGGCTCGCCGGTGCAAGGGGTCCGATTCTCCCGGTACTCCTTCGTCGTCGGCGCGATCCACTCCCCGCCGATGAAGTTGTCGTAGCGGTCCTTCAGCTCGACGGGACTACCGGACTGCCCCGGAGCTTCGTAGGTGGTCGATTCGGCAATGGCCATGCCCAATTCCCCTCCTCGCAAAATGGGAAGTTGTTCGCACCCACTGCATCACCAACGCCCGCTCTTGCCATCCGCTGAGACCGCGGCGGCCGCCTGAGGGAAACCACGCATGACGCCTACGAGCGACATCCTGCGGTAGGGTCCTGACAGAGGGGCTCGGGGCCGGGGACCCAGACCGCTTATGCAATTCCTTCGAATACGTCTGTTGCTTGTGGCGCTCGCGACGATCGTGTTGCCGTTCTCGAGCACGGCTGCTGCGCTCGCCTCCCGTCAGGTCGCTCATCAAGGCAGCGGTGGCGTCGCGCCGGGCGCTCAGCAGCCCTCGACGGTCGCGGTTGTGCAAACGACGGCGAACCTCTCACAGCGGCTCATGCGCTTGCCGGACCTGCGCTTTGACGCCGACCAGCCGCGCCATTTGCCGCTGATCCATTTCAACGACACGCAGCGCTACCAGGCGGTGAGCGGCATCGGCGCGGCGATGACCGACAGTTCGGCGTGGCTGATCTACGACCACTTGTCCGCCGCCGGGCGAGCGGTCCTGATGAGGAACCTGTTCGGCGCCTCGGGCATCAACCTCGGCTTCATCCGCCTGCCGATGGGCTCCTCGGATTTCACCGTCAAGGGCCGGCCCTACTCCTACGACGACCTCCCGCGCGGCCAATCCGACCCGCAATTGCGGCACTTCTCGATCGCGCATGACCGGCCGTACATCATTCCGGCGCTCCGGCAGATGCTCTCGATCAACCGGCACGTGCAAATCCTCGCCAATCCGTGGAGCCCGCCGCCATGGATGAAGGCCAACGGCGCCCCCAACAACCTGGATTTCCGCGGAAGCCTTCTTGCCGGCGCATACGGACCGCTGGCGAACTACTTCGTCAAGTTCCTGCAGGCGTATGCCGGGGCGGGCATCGGGATCACGGCAATCACGCCGCAGAACGAGCCGCGAGCCGCGGCGGGATACCCCTCGATGGGCTTCCCGGAGCCAACCGAGGCGCAGTGGATTGTCAACTACCTGCAGCCTGCGCTCCGCGCAGCACAGCTCTCGACGAAGGTCTACGGCGGCGACGCCGCCTGGGGCGCCTACCAGTATCTCGATGCGCTCGCGACGAGCCACGCAAGCGCCGCGCTGACCGGCGTCGCATGGCACTGCTACTCAGGTGTCCCCGCGGTGATGAGCAAATTGCACTCGCTCGCGCCGTCGCTCGATCAGATCGTCAGCGAGTGCGCGCCCGAGCTGACCAGCTACCCGGTCTCGGAGATCGTGATCGGCTCGATCCGCAACTGGGCAAGCGCGGTTGCGCTTTGGAACCTCGCGCTGGATCCATCGGGGGGACCGGTGGAGCCCCCGAATGCCGGGTGCGGAGGATGCAGAGGCCTTGTCACGATCAACCCGCGAACGCGCAGCGTCACGTACACGCTGGCCTATTACCAGCTGGGTCAGTTCGGGCGCTTCGTCCACGCTGGCGCGCGCAGGATCGCGACCGAGCACTTCGTGGGCTACTACCTGCAGTCAAAGGGCAAGTACGGCGCCAGCGGCGGCCTCGACGACGTCGGCTTCCTCAATCCGGACGGCAGCAGAGTGCTCGTCGTGTACAACAACTCCAAGCACACGATCCGCTTCGGCGTGCAATGGAGCGGTCGCTATCTCACCTACGCGCTCCCCGCCGGCGCAACCGTGACGCTGACCTGGAGTCAACCGGCGTGACGGAGCTCTCAGTGCCGGCGCTCCCTGCGCCGCGCGGCGACCTGCTCCGAGGGGATCACGAGCACGGGCCTGGAGGCATGCTGCAGAACCGAGTGCGAGACGCTGCCCAGCAGCGCACGTAGTCCCGTTCGCCCGCGGCTGCCGAGCACGATCACGCCGACGTCGAGCTCGTCGGCCACCGCAAGGACTGTCTCCCATACGGCACCCGCCCGCTTCTTGATCCGTGGCTCGGCCGTCAGCCCAGCCTGCCGCGCGAGCTCCACCCCTTCTTGCGCACGCGCCTGCGCGGCCCGCTCGCCCGCCGCATCGATCTCGTCGATGTCGAGCGCAGTGGATGCGCCGCCCGCGCGCGTCCTGGCGAGGACCTCGTCGAGCCCCTCCCACACCGTCAGCACGGTCGCGTGCTCCGCGGGCAGCAGCGCAGCAGCGCCGCTGACCGCGGTGCGAGCATCGACCGATCCGTCATAACAGAGCAGAATCACGCGACCGGACATTAGCCAGCGGCGCCGATCCGTAGGATGGGGGTACGAGAATGAGAAGCCCGCACGCCCACCGCGCTTTGCTGGCGGTCGCCCTGTGCCTGCCCATGGCAGCCTGCGGCAGCAGCTCGTCATCCTCCTCGCCAACCACGACCAGCACGGCCGCCACCACCACGACCGCATCGAGTGCTTCCGCTGGTGGCAGCTCCTCGGTCACCAGCGGGCCGGTGCGTGGCGCGCTGCGCGCCACGAACCACACTCCGACCGCGAACAAGAAGTGGCCCTACTCGGTCACGGTGACGGACGCCGCCGGCAAGCCGCTGTCGGGGACGGTCGACATCGAGTTTGTGTTCGGGGGACAGGTCGTGGGGCATGACACGCCGCCGACCCATCCGGTCAAGAACGGTCGCTGGCACGACCTGCTGACGTTTCCGCCCGCCGCTATCGGCCAGCCACTGACATTCCGTGCCGTTGTCCGCACCCAGGACGGCTCGATCACGCTCGACTGGCCGGTCACGGTGCACCGATGACCGCGGTTGACCAGCAGCGGCCGGCCGCCGGTACGCAGCGCGGCGCTGCGATCGGCGCGCGCAACGTCGTCAAGTCCTACGGGCCGGTCCGCGCTCTGCGCGGCGTCTCGCTCGATGTGGCCGAGTCGGAGTTCGTCACGATCACCGGGCCCTCCGGCTCTGGCAAGAGCACCCTGCTGAACCTGATCGGAAGCCTCGACCGTCCCGATTCGGGCACGATCACCGTCGCCGACAACGCCGTCCCCGACCCGCGGCATGCGGTCGAGTTCCGCCGCCAGCTCGTCGGCTTCGTCTTTCAGGACAACCTGCTGCTGCCGTACCTGAGCGCACAGGCCAACATCGAGGCGGCGCTCCTGGCCACCGGCGTCGGGTTGCGCGAGCGGCATGCGCGCAGCATCGAGCTGCTGGACGAGGTCGGTCTCGCGGATCGCGCCAGGCACCTCCCCGCAGAGCTTTCGGGCGGCCAGCGCCAAGCCGTCGCGCTGGCTCGGGCGCTCGCCAACCAACCGCGCCTGCTGCTCGCCGACGAGCCGACCGGCGCGCTCGATTCAGAAAGCGGCAGGCGAGCGCTGGACCTGCTGGCGGCACTCCGCGAGCGCTACGGGATGACGCTTGTGATCGTCAGTCACGATCCGGAGGTGGCCACGCGCGCCGATCGGGTCGTTCACCTCGTGGACGGCAGGGTCACGGGCGCGTAGGCGTACGGGCATACCGGTTCACGACCGGTTCACGCCCGGTTCACGCCGGCGCGAGCGCCGTCGCGGATCGGATGCGCGTAACCCGCCAGATCGGATAGATCGCGCCGACGACGCCGATCGTGACGCCGATCAGGCACGCCCGGCCCAAGACCCAGCCGGTGACATCTGGCGTGATGAAGCTGCCGAGGCCAAGCGCCGGCGGAAGCGCTCCGCTCGCCAGTGCGCCGAGCGCGAGCCCGAATCCGGTGCCGAGCATGCTGACCGCGATCGCCTCACCGAGCACCAGCCCCGCGAGCTGCCGCCCGCTCCAGCCGATTGTCCCGAGCAGCGCCAGCTCGCGCCGGCGCTCGAACACGGCGGCAAGCATCGTGTTGGCGACTGCGAGGCCGCCAAGGATCAGCGCCAGCACCACGATCAGCAAAACCGCCTTGTTGATGAGCACCGTGTTGACCCCGGCACGAATCGCCTCGCCGGGATCGGAGATCGCGGAAACGCCCGGGAATGCCTTCGTGAGTTCTCGCTTGGCCATCGCGGGTGTGACCTGCGGGGCGAGACGGACGGCGATCGTCGTGACCTCTTCCGGTGTACGACCGGCCAGAGTCTGCGCGAGGCCCAGGGGCGTGATCAGCCCCATGTCCTCGTACTCGATGCCGGAGTGGTAGACCCCCGCCACGATCACCGTTCGGTTCTGCAGCCGCACCGTCGAACCTGGACCGACGTGGAGCTGGCCGGCCAGCAGATCGCCGACCACCACCTGACCATCGTTCAGGCCACGGCCCGAGGTGATGACGAGCCGGCGAGCGACGAAGCCATTTGGATCGATCCCGAACACGATCGCCGCGGGGTCGTGAGCGACAGCTCCGATCACCAGTTGCAGCGGCGTGGCGTCCGCCACCTCGGGCTGCTTGCGCAGCCGGCCGACCAGCGACAGGGGCAGCACCGAGGACGTCGGGTCGCCGGCATCTGCCTGGAACATGCCGAGATCGGCCTTGCCGAGGTGCACGAGCTGACCCGCGGTCTGGTTGAGGCCCGCGGAGAGCGCCAGCAGAGCGACGATGACGGCGACGCCGACCGCGATGCCGGCGGCGGTGAGCGCAGTACGCGTCGTTCGGCGTCTTAGGTTCGCCGTGATCAGGCCGAGCATCCGGCCGTACGCTACTCCGCGCCGGACCCGGCTTCGACGAGCTCGTGCTCGTGCGCGTAGGCGACCAGCTCGGCGCGGGTCGACCGACCGATCTTGTGCTGGATATGCGAGCGGTGCGACTCGACCGTGCGAACGCTCAAGAACAGCGTGTGCGCGATCTCCGCGTTGGTGTGTCCGAGCGCGATCATCCGCAGCACCTCGAGCTCGCGCGCGGTCAGATTGTCCGGTGGCGGCGCAGGACCGTCGGGCATTCTCGCGATCCGGGCGCCCAGCTCCGGGCTCAGATACCGGCTGCCGGCCGCCACCGCGCGGACCGCGTCAACCAGTTCGCCGTCCGCCTGCTCCTTGAGCACGAAGCCCTCGGCGCCGGCGCGTAGCGCCGCCTGCGCGAGCGCCGGCTCGTCCTCCATCGTCAGGAACACGATCGCGGTGTGCGGCGAGGCATTCTGGAGGTCAGGGATGGCGGCGGTGCTCGGGCCACCGGGCATGCTGAGGTCGAGCAGGGCCACCCGCGGCTTGTAGGCGCGCACCTTTCTCAGCGCCTCCGGCACGTCGCCCGCCTCGGCGACCACGTGGAAAGATGGCTCGCACTCGAGCACCATACGCAGGCTGCTGCGCACGATCGGGTGGTCGTCAGCGATCATGATCGTCGTCGCCGGTTCCGTGGCGTGCGCGAGTGCTGTCATCGCCTGCCGACGGTAGCCCGTGCGGCATCGGCGGACATCCGGAGGCTTCCGCAGTAAAGCTACGGTGTTGCCACACATGTCCGTCCGGCCGACAGTCGATCTCCATTGCCACATCCTGCCCGGCATTGACGATGGGGCGCGTGACCTATCCGACGCCGTTGAGATGGCGCGAACCGGGCGGGCCGACGGGATCGCGGCGATCTGCGCCACGCCGCATATCCGGCACGATCACGATGTGCGGATTGCCGAGCTGCCGGGACGCCTGGAGGAGCTCGCGCACGCGGTAGCAGGCGCAGGCTGCTCGACGCGCATTCTCCCAGGCGGAGAGGTCGCCGCGACCGCGCTGGACGGTCTTGATGAGGTTGAGCTGCGCGCGGTGACGCTTGGTGGCGGGGGTCGCTGGATCCTGCTCGAGCCGGCGCCAGGTCCGCTCGACGACTCGTTCGCGGCCGCCGTGTGGCGTCTGCACGCGCGAGGCTTCCGGGCGCTGATCGCGCATCCTGAGCGCCACCTCGCTCCCGATCTGTTCACGCGCCTGCGCCGGCTCGTCGACGACGGCGCACTGGTTCAGGTCACCGCGGCGTATCTGACGCACCGGCGGTTGCGCGAGGGCATGCTCGCCCTCGCCCGAGAGGGCCTCGTCCACGTTGTGTCGAGCGACTCGCACTCCTCGCTGGCGGGCCGGCCGGTGGCGCTGCGGAGCGCGCTGAAGGCGCTCGCTTCGGTGCCCGAGATCGCTCCGTTTCTCGACTGGATCGCGCGGGTGGCGCCGGAGGGGATCGTGGCCGGCGAGGAGCTGGTGGCGCCGTTCTAGCGCCTACGCCGCCGCCGCGTCTGGATGGGGGGTGGGGTCCCAGTCCCGCACCTTCACGTGCCGCGCGAGCTGCTCGATCACCACTCGGCGCCCCGTGCCGAGCCCGTGGCGCAGGTAGTTGGTGGAGCCCGCGGCCGCTCCGAGCACTAGCGCGTCGCGCAGCGGGAGCCCGCGAGCAAGCGCCGCCGCGACCGCGCCGGTCATCGAGTCGCCGCAGCCTTCGCGGTGGCCGCGGGGGAACGGGGGCGGGATGATCTCGTACGGTGCGCAGTCATCCGACGCGACCAGGATCGGCGCCTCGGCGCGGGTCACCGCGACCGCCCGGGCGCCGGCGTCGAGCAGACGCCGTGCGGCCGTCAGCGCAAGGGAACCGTCGACCGGTCCGCGCACGTACTCCGCGAGCTCCCAGTCGTTGAGCTTGACGAGATCGGGTCGCTGCGCGAGGGTCGCGTCAAGGCGCGGGGTCGAGAGGTCGACGATGACGGGCACGCCGGCGGACTGCACGTCGGCAACGACGGTCTCGTACAGCTCGTTCGGAATGCCCTCCGGCGGATAGGGGTTGCAGACGACCAGCGCGCGTGAGTCCATTGCGGCCGCGCAGGTCATCGCGATCAGGTCGTCGAGCTCGTGACGCTCTGGCGCCGGCCGAAACTGCGTCGCAACCACCGATCGCTCCCCGCTGCGGGAGTCGACGACGTAGCTGCCGTTCGGGCCCGACGTGTGGACCGCTCGCCGTTCTCCCGGCAACCGGGAGAGCAGTGCATCGAGGGTCGTTCCAGTCTCGCCGCCGAGCAGGCAGCAGAGCACCGGCCACGCCCCGAGCTCCGCGGCCATCCGCGCAACCCAGACGCCCTGACCGGCAGGGTGCACATGTAGGTCGTCCCCGGCCCCTCGGGATTCGATCGCGATACTCAGCAACGGGTCGGGCCCGAGCACCGCAACGTTGGGTAGGGCTGCCATGGCCATGACATCCAGTGCACCACCGGCCAGCTCCGGACGCATCCGGAGAAGACCGAATAGCGCGCAGCACGAGTACGGATAACTCCCGAGTCCGCGTTAGCAATCAACCGCGAGTTCAGTGCGAGCTGAATATCGCGTTGCGCGTTCAGCAGCGCGCGAGCAGTCGTGATATGGATTAGCACAGCGCGAACGTCAATCGTCACACAACAAGGAGTTTTGCTCATGCCGCCCGCCAAGAAACCAGCCAGCCGTGCACGTGCTGGCGCTTCATCCGCGAGAACCGCAACTCGCAAGGACGTAGAGAAAGCCATCGCGCGTTTCGAGAAGGCGCTCGACGAGGCCAGCACCGCGCTTCAGGCACTCGGCCAGGACGCGGGTACCGGCGCCAAGCGCGCATACCGCGAGATCGAAAGAGCGCTGAGGGCCATGCGCCGCGACGCAGCGAAGACGAACAAGGCGCTGCTCCAGGATCTCGAGAAGCTCGCCGCGGCGGTCACCCCGACACGGGCGACGCGCTCGACGGCCACGAAGCGGACGCCGGCCACGAAGCGGACGCCGGCCAAGACGGCGGCCAAGACCCCAGCGCGCAGAACGACGCGTGGCGGAACAAAGGCCGCCTCGAGCTCGGGCGGTTCCGCGAGCTCGCGCAGCTCACGCAGCAGCCGGAGCGCCGCAGCGAAGAAGTAACGGCACAGAAGTCAGCGGTTCGTGTCACAACGCGGCCCGGTCCCCGCGCGAGCAGGTGCGGAGAGCGTCAGCACGTAGTACGGTCAGCTGGTGGCCCACTCCATCGGGAATGAGGCCGGAGTTCCGATCACGATCGTGCTGGCCGATGACCACACGATCATGCGCAACGGACTGCGCATGCTGCTCGACGCCGAGAACGGGCTTGAGGTCGTGGCGGAGGCCGCCACGATTCAGCTCGTGTTCCGCGAGGTGCGCACGCACCGGCCTGACGTCCTCGTCCTCGATCTCAACATGCCGGGCGGTTCGAGCGTCGATGCGATCGGTACGCTTGCGAGCATCTCGCCGAACACCTCCGTGGTCATGTTGACGATGGAGCACGACCCGTACTTCAGGCGCGACGCCTATCTTGCCGGCGCAAATGGGTACGTCCTCAAGGACTCCGCGTCGAGGGATCTGGTGCGGGCGATACGCCAGGCCGCCCGCGGGAAACCCCGGAGCTCGGCTCGTGGCCTCGACGGATGACGGACGCGGGCCACGCGTCTAGGGTCACGGGGCTGAAGCTAACAGGAGGCACGAAATGTCCGCACCCATGACCCAGCCATTGCATGGCAGCTACCTGATGCCCTCGCTCGAGCACGCGACCGTCGCGGACGCGATGCACCCCGGCATCATCAGCTGCGACGGAGACACCCCTCTGACCGAGGTCGCGCGACTGATGGCCTCCAACCACGTCCATTGCGTCGCGGTCAGTGGCGTGCCGCACGAGTACGCGACGATCTGGGGAATCGTCTACGACCTCGATGTCGTCGCCTCCGGGATTCGCGGTAGCACCGAGCAGACCGCCGCCGCCCTCGCGCGGACGCCGGTCGTGCACGTCGAGCCGAGCGTGGCGTTGCGTGCTGCCGCCGAGCTCATGCTGACGCACAAGGTCTCGCATCTGCTGGTTGTCGATCCCACCGCGCAGCGGCCGCTAGGCATTCTCTCGACGCTTGACATCACGGGGATTCTGGCCTGGGGCGAAGCCTAGGAACAGTGGCCGGTCCGCCCCCGCGGGACTCCACGGAGCCCCTTACCGGGGTCGCACACCATCCCCGATTGTGAATAAGCCGTTACTACTGAGCAGGATTAGTTAGCGATGCGGATGGCGTCCACTACGTAGCGGCGTAGGTTCGTTGTAACGCAGCACCGGCCGCAGAACGTCGACCGGGCAAGCCTGTCAGTTCGTTTAGGAGGTGGAGAGATGCTCTCCCTCGCGCGGTTGTCCATTCGCCGACCACGATCGGCGCTGATCATCTGGGCGGTGATCGCCGCAGCTCTCACGGTGATCGGCTTCGGGGTCACCCAGGCGATGTCACCGTCGGTCTCGGTGGTCCAGAAGTCCGAGTCGATGAAGGCCCAGACCCTCGCCGACCAGCAGTTCGGCCCGAGCCAGCTGATGCCGATCCTCCTCGAGGGACCTAAGGCGCAGCTCGATAAGCAGGGTCCGGCGCTCGTGAAGGCGCTGGTTGCGCGCCCCCACACGCGGGCCCTTTCCGCGTGGGACGTGGGCAGCTCAAGCGCCGGCCTACGTCCTGGCCCGAACCAGGCGATGATCGTGGTGGCCGTCGACCGGCCGATGAAGGACGTCGTCAAGTACGACGCGCCGCAGATTGAGAACCTCGTCTCGAGGACGATCGCGACACCGGTCCGGCACTACATCACCGGACAGCCGATCCTCGATCGGGCTCTGAACAACGCGTCGATGGACCACCTCCGGCGTGACGAGGCGATCGCCGTCGGGATCATCTTCCTGCTCTTGCTAATCGGGTTGCGGGCGCCCTTGGCGGCGTTCGTGGTCACGGCCGTTGGCGGGGTCAGCATGCTCGCCGCGTTCGGCGAGGTCACGCTGCTGGGATACATCACCAAGCTCGATACGCTCGGCATCGCACTCGGCACGATGACGGGGCTGATCCTCGGCGTGTGGTTCGCGCTGACGATCCTGGATCGCTTCCACCGGGAGGAGTTTCCCGACGGCGTCCACCCCCGTGATGTCGTGACCGCCGCCATGACCGAGCTCGAGACGACCGGCCGCGCCGTGCTGATCGGCGGCACCGCGATTATCGTCGCACTGCTGCTCGTGGCGATCATCGGGCCGACCGAGCTGATGGTTTCGCTCGGCACGGGGATGACAGTCGCGGCGATCTTCGCTGTCGGCGGCGCTGTCGTGGTGATGCCGGCGGCGCTCGTCCTGCTCGGACACCGGATCAACTGGCTGCGCTTCCCGGCCCCGAAACCGCTGCGCTCGGCATGGGCGGCGCTGGTCGAAGGCGGCGCGAGGCTGAGCGCGCGGCGTCCCTATGCCGCGTTCATCGGCATCGGCGCACTCGCCGTGCTCGCGGTGCTTGCGGTTCCGGTGAGCGATCTGAAGGTGGGACCGGCGACACCGAACCAGCTGCCCAAGAATTCTCAGGCGCGGCTCGCGTTCAACGAGATCTCCCGGGTCATGGGACCGGGCTGGCCGACGCCCTACAGCATCGTGATCCAGGCGAAGGGACGGCCGATCACCGACCCCGCGATGCTCGTGGCGATCGACAACCTTCAGAACCAGATCGCCAAGAACCACAGCGCGGTGAGCGTGGTGCAGGGCCCCGGCCAGATCAACACGATCTCTGCGCAGCTGAAGTCCTTCGCTCCAGGGCTCAAGCAGTCGGTGGCCCTCAGCAAGCAGAGCAAGAAGGACCTGCTGAAGCTGGTCAACGGACTCGGGCAGGCTGGCTCGGGGTCGGCGCAGTTGCAAGAAGGCTTGCGGCAGGCGGCGGGCGGCGCTGGGCAGCTACAGGGTGGCGGCGGCCAGCTCGCAACCGGCGCCGCCCAGATCGAGAGCTACCTCGGCCAAGCGCACTCCGGGTCGGCGCAACTGACCGGCGGCCTGAACACAGCGCTCTCAGGGGCCAATCAGCTGAAGACCGGTTCTGCGCAGGCGCTCGGCGGAGCACAGCAACTGGTCGCCGGCCTCGAACAAGCGCACAGCGGCGCGGCGCAGAGCATCGTCGGGTTGCAGAGCCTCGATTCTCAGGCCGGCGCGACGAGCTCGGCAATCGACGGAGCCAAGGGCTCGGTGAGTGACGCGACTGGTTCGGCTCAGGCGGCATTGAGCTCAGTGGAAGCGATC
Source organism: uncultured Solirubrobacterales bacterium (assembly GCA_963824755.1). Taxonomy (GTDB): domain Bacteria; phylum Actinomycetota; class Thermoleophilia; order Solirubrobacterales; family Solirubrobacteraceae; genus Palsa-465. The sequence continues at coordinate 52,915 of CAWGQT010000026.1, forward strand.
AAGACGAAGGGTTCGAATCAGGAGGCCGCCGTCAGCGAGATTCAGAGCGCGATCGCTTCGATGAGCGCTGCTTCCGACAAGATCGGCACGGCAGCCGACAATGCCTCACAGCTGAAGAGCCTCTCCGGCTCAGTCGTCAGCCAGGCACCCGCATTGGTGAGCGGCCTGCAGCAGCTGCACAACGGTGCCGCACAGCTCGAAGCCGGCATCGCACAGATCAGCAACGGCAACTCGCAGCTTGCCGGCGGCGTGTCCCAGCTCGCGAACGGCGGCGGACAGCTCACCAGCGGCCTGTCCCAGCTGCAGGACGGCGCGGGCCAGCTCCAAGCCGGTCTGCAGTTGCTCGTCAACGGCGCCGGCCAGCTGGCCTCCGGCCTCTCTGGCGGAGTCGGTCCTGCCGGCCAGCTGGTCACCGGCCTTGGGACGATGCAGTCGGCGGTCACGCAATCCCGCAACGGGATCCCGTCGACGGCCGCCCTCGAGAAGCTGTTCCACGACGCGCCTGGCATGTTCAGCAACGGCTACTTCGTCCTGGCAGCGGTCAACGGAGCGCTGCCGGCGGACCGCAACGGCGCGACGTTCATGCTGAACGTCGACAAGGGCGGCACGACCGGCCAGATCGTCGTCTACCCGAAGTACGCGTATACCGACAAGCGCACCCAGGCGCTGGAGACGCAGCTGATCGCGATGACCAAGCAGTTCGGCGCCAAGAACAACGCCGAGGTGGCGGTCGGTGGTCCGGCGGCAAACCTGCTGGACCAGATGAACCTGACCAAGGAGCAGATCTGGCTTGACGTCGCGGTGATCGCCGTGGCGACAGTGCTGATCCTGATGGTGGCGCTGCGAGCGGTAGTGCTGCCGCTGGTCGCAGCGGCCTCCGGCGTGCTCGCGTCGGCCGCCGCCTTCGGAGTGCTGCAACTGCTGTTCGGCGGAAACAACCCGCCACTCGGCGGCCCCGGCTGGATGGATCCGATGTCGATCATCGGCATCTTCACGGTCGCATTCGGCATCTCGGCCGTCTACTCGACGATCTTGTTGATGCGCACCAGAGAGCGCTACATCGTCGACGGCGACAGCCGCACCGCGATCCGCACCGGGCTGCGCGAAACGGCTGCGGCATCGACCGGCGCCGGCATCGTCATGGCCGCGGCGCTGATCCCGTTCGCGACCACGGAACTGATCAACATCCGGCAGTTCGGCGTGGGCGTCGCCGCGGCGATCCTGCTCGACGTGCTGATCGTCCGCCCGGCGCTGCTCCCCGGAGCGGAAGCTGTGCTGGGCCGGTTCGGCTGGTGGCCGACAAAGGGCCCGCGGCGCCTCGAACCGCCGGCACAGGCACAGCTTGGGCCGAAGGACGGGGCAAGACGCTGGCACTTGCCGCATCTCCACATTCCGCACCGGCATCCACGGCCGGCGCACTGAGAGGAGGGGCGCGATGAACCCCGTGATTACAGAAGAGATTGGCGCCCTCGTCGTTGACAACGCCGCGGCCGGGCGCCAGCCGCCCGAGGGACCGCACAACCTCGGTGAGATGCTGCTGGCGGCGTCCGGTGAGCACGGTGGCACCGCGATGCAGTTCGCCCAGGGCGATCACACGATCACGATCTCCTATCCCGAGCTGGGCGCGATCGTCACCGACGTCGCGCGGGGCCTGATTGCGGTTGGGCTCGAGCATGGCGACCGCGTGGCGATCCTCAGCTCCACATCCGCGGATTGGGTGCTGGCCGACTACGGCGCCCTTTGCGCCGGCACCGTCGTCACGCCGATCTACCACACCAACTCCCCCGAGGAATGCGCGTACGTGCTCGAGCATTCGGGCGCGCGGCTGGTGTTCTGCGAGGACCCCGACCAGGCCGCGAAGATCGCCGAGATCCGGCACCGCTGCCCCGACCTCGAGCACGTGGTCCTGTTCCACGGCCTGGCCCAGGGCTCGATTCCGCTCGCCGAGCTGCTCGACCGCGCGTCGGAGTCCTCCTTGGAAGCGGTCCAATTCCGGCTCGCCCAGACCACGCCTGACGACATCGCGACTCTGGTGTACACGTCGGGGACGACCGGGCCGCCGAAAGGCTGCATGCTCACCCACCGCAATCTGCTCGAGACGACGCGGATGTACGTCGAGCAGCTCGGGATCAACGACACCCACACGCTCTATCAGTTCCTGCCGCTCGCGCACGTGCTCGCGCGCGTCGCGCAGGCGGTCGTGATCAGAGGTGGCGCGCGCGCCGTGTTCTGGAGCGGCGACCCGAAGCTGATCATCGACGAAGTGTCCGCGCTTGGCCCGACGCACTTCCCGGCCGTGCCGCGCATCTACGAGAAGGTGCACGGCGTTGTGATCGGCCAGGTCCAGGACGGGCCGGCGCCCAAGCGTGCCCTGTTCGAGTGGGCGCTCGGACTGGGACGTGCCGCGCGGGTCAGCGCGCGCGGCGGTCAGCCACTCAATGCCTGGCAGTCCCTGCAGTACCGGCTCGCCGACCATCTCGTGCTTCGCAAGGTGCGCCGTGCCTTCGGCGACGGTCTGCAGACCGCGCTGGTCGGTGCTGCACCCGTTGCGCGGGAGCTGCTGGAGTTCTTCGACGCCTGCGGCGTGCTTGTGCTCGAGGGCTACGGAATGACGGAGAGCTGTGCAGCCGCGACGCTGAACACCGAGCGCGCGCTCAGGTTCGGGACGGTCGGAAAGCCGTTGCCTGGAACCGAGATCCATCTCGCGGACGACGGCGAGATCCTGATCAGGGGTCCGCACGTGTTCAAGGGCTACTACCGGGATCCGGAGGCGACCGAGGCTGCTCTCAGTGAGGATGGCTGGCTGCGCTCCGGAGATCTGGGCGCAGTGACAGATGACGGGTTCATCAGGATCACCGGCCGCAAGAAGGACCTGATCATCACCTCGAACGGCAAGAACATCACGCCGGTCAACATCGAGAGTGCGCTGCGCGAGGGCCGCTACATCACGGAGGCCGTCGTGTTCGGCGACAACCGGCCGTACCTGGTCGCTGCGCTCACGCTCGACGCCGACGAGGCGGGGAAGTTGGCCCAGCGGCTCGGGATCGCGCCCGATCCCGCGACGATCGCACACGACCCGCGCGTTCGCGCCGAGGTCCAGAAGGAGATCGATGCAGCGAACCGGCACCTAGCGCGGATCGAACAGATCAAGCGCTTCGCGATTCTCGACCACGACCTCACGCAAGCCGACGGCGAGCTGACGCCGACGCTCAAAGTCAAGCGCGCGTTCGTCTATGAAAAGTACGCCGACGTATTCGCCGGTTTGTACGCGGAAGGGACGTCGTCATGAGCCATCGCCTGTCGAACGCGGACGCAGCCTGGCTGCACATGGACCGTCCGACCAACCTGATGGTGATCAATTCCGTGATGCTGTTCGACGAGCCGGTCGACTGGGAGCGACTCAAGCAGGTCATCGCCAAGCGCATGGTGGAGCGCTACCCGCGCTTTCGCCAGCGTCCGGTCGAGAGCCGCCTACCGTTGCGCCCGCCTCGGTGGGAGGAAGATCCGGACTTCGCGCTGGAGCACCACATGCATCATCTGGCATTGCCGTCACCCGGCGATGCCGCCGCTCTGCAGGAGCTGGTCGGCGATCTGATGATCCAGCCGCTCGACCGGAATCGTCCGCTGTGGCACGACTACATGGTCGACGGCTTCGGCGACGGCGCCGCGTTGATCACTCGGATGCACCACTGCATCGCCGACGGCATCGCGCTCGCAAGGGTCATGCTTTCGCTGACCGACTCCGATCCGGACGCCGGCATCGGACCGCCCATGGAGGAGGCGGTCGACGCATCGTCCGGGTTGCTGGGCTCGGTGGCGGGTCTCGGCGAGATGGCCCTGCACGGAAGCGCTGCGCTGGCGCGTCAGGGCGCCTCGATCGTGACCTCGCCCTCGCATGCCGCGTCGCTGGCCGGCGCGGTCGGGCGCGACGGCGCGACGCTGATGCGGCTGCTGCTCACGCCAGCGGATGCAGCGACCGCGATCAAGGGCGATCCGGGCATCAGCCGGCGTGTCGCGTGGAGTCCCCCGCTGTCACTCCCCAGGGTCAAGCGCATCGCGCACCGTCATGACGCCACCGTCAACGACGTGCTGCTGGCGGCCGTCAGCGGCGCGCTGCGCCACTACCTGCAGGAGCGTGGCGGCCCGGTCGCGGAGATCTCCGCGATGGTGCCGTTCAACCTGAGGCCGCTGGACAAGCCGGTCCCGCGCGAGCTCGGCAACAAGTTCGGGCTGGTGATGCTGCCGCTGCCGGTCGGGACCAGCGGTAGTTACCGCAGGCTGGTCGAGGTCCATCGCCGGATGCAACAGATTAAGAGCGGTCGCGACGGCCCCGTCTCATACGGTCTCCTGAGCGCGATCGGAATGACGCCCGAGCCGATCGAGCGGCGGATCGTCGATCTGTTCTCCGCGAAGGGCACCGCGGTGATGACGAACGTGCCGGGCCCGCGCGACCCCGTGTATTTGGCCGGAACGCCGGTGCGCACGGTGCTCGTGTGGGCGCCGACCTCTGGCCACATCGGGATGAGCGTCAGCATCTTCAGCTATCGCGGCGAGGTCACGGTCGGCCTGATGGTCGACGCCGCGCTGGTGCCCGATCCAGACGAGATCGTGGCCGAGCTCGAACGTGAACTTTATGCGCTCGGAAAGGTGGACCTCGGTCGCCGGCGCAGGCCGGAGCGGCGGCGCGGCCCAACGAACGGCGCTTCAACGAATCGTGCAAAGGACAAGGAGCAACGTCATGCGTAAAAAGGCAGTGGCCGCCCTCGTCGGGATCCTGGCGCTGGCATTAGCCGGCGTCGCGCTCGCGAACGGCTTCATGCAGCACTCGAACATCACGTTCACCACGACAAAGGCGAGAACACCGACTGGTATCAAGGCGAATGTGTTCTCGACGATCCCCCCCGGCGAGCCAACCGGCCAGTACAAGCCGGCGAAGCTCCTGGTCGTCACGTTCCCGGGCGGTACGAAGTTCAACCTCACGACGATCAAGCCCTGCACGCTGAGTGACAAGGCGCTCGCGTCCGGGACGGCATGTCCGGCGAGCACCAAGGTCGGTACTGGCACAGCGCAGGTCGTTGCGCCACCGCTATCGCAGAAGTTCAACGCCACGGCGGTCGCCTACGTGACCGCGCCCAAGGTGATGACGATCGTCGCCACCGCCAGGGTGACGGGGCTTCCTGCGCAGCGGGTCGTCATTCACGAGAGCATCGTCGGCGCGAAGCTCAAGATCCCCGTCCCGGCGACGAAGGTCGGGCCATACCCGGTCGTCCTGGTCAAGCTGACCTTGAACGTGCCGAAACATGGGTCGATGATCAAGGCCGGCACGTGCACCGCGACCTCCGCGGGGAAGGTCTTCGTGATCAAGTCGCACTTCGTCTACAAGGACGGTTCGACGGCCGACCTTGTCAGTACTTCGGCTTGCTCGTGAACAAACCGCGCGAGCCGCGGCCGCCTCGCCCGGTCAGGGCGGGGCGGCCGCCCGGAGCCGCTACCCAACCCGAGGCACCGAGCGGATTCCCATGACCCATAGCTCGGTGGGCGTGTAACGGTCGACCGTAAGCGTCATGCAGTCCTCGAGTTGGGCATAAGGACTGAGCGTGGTGGTGAACTGCGAGACCACGCGAAACAGCCGGCGACCGTCGGTGAGGTAGTAGCCGCGCGCGAATTCGTCGGCAGTGATTGGCTCGGCCGCCGAGTTTGCATGGATCGTCGGCATCGGGACAGAGGGTCCCGTGTTCGTGAAGCGGGCGCATCCGCACTGCCAACGGCTCGTGCCCCGAGCAAACTACGGACACATTTGTCCCGGTTAGGTCCGGTAGCTTTGGTCCCGGTCGATATGTCCGACGATTTCAGCCTCATCGACGCCTACTGGCGCGCCGCGAACTACCTCTCGGTCGGCCAGATCTACCTGCTGGACAACCCGCTGTTGCAGGAGCCCCTGCACCGGAGCCACATCAAGCCGCGGCTGCTCGGTCACTGGGGCACCACGCCGGGGCTGAACTTCATCTACGTGCACCTGAACCGCCTCATCCGCGAGCGCGACCTCAACATGATCTACGTCACAGGACCAGGTCACGGCGGTCCAGGCCTTGTCGCTAACGCCTACCTCGAGGGGACCTACACCGAGGTCTACCACCACGTCGGCCACGACGTGGAGGGCCTGCGCCGGCTGTTTCGCCAGTTCTCCTTTCCCGGCGGCATTCCAAGCCACGTCGCTCCCGAGACTCCCGGATCGATCAACGAGGGCGGCGAGCTCGGCTACAGCTTGCTGCACGCGTACGGAGCCGCCTTCGACAACCCCGACCTGATCGCCGCCTGCGTCGTCGGCGACGGCGAGGCCGAGACCGGGCCGCTCGCCGCGAGCTGGCATTCGAACAAGTTCCTCGACCCGGTGCGCGACGGCGCTGTGCTCCCCATCCTGCACCTCAACGGCTACAAGATCGCGAACCCCACGGTGCTCGCCCGAATCCCCCGCGACGAGTTGCAGGCGCTGCTCGAGGGATATGGCTACGCGCCGCTGTTCGTCGAGGGCTCGGATCCCGAGACGATGCATCGGCTGATGGCGGAGACGCTCGAGGAGGCGGTCGATGAGCTCGGAGCAATCCAAACCCGCTGCCGGCAATCCTCATCGGGCGACGCCGGCGCTGGGCACGCTCGGCCGCGCTGGCCGATGATCGTGTTGCGCACACCGAAGGGCTGGACCGGGCCCAAGACCGTTGACGGCCTTCCCGCCGAGGGCTCGTTCCGCTCCCACCAGGTTCCGCTGGCGAACGTTCGCGAGAACCCGGAGCATCTCGCGCAGCTCGAGGAGTGGCTGCGCTCCTACCGGCCCGAGGAGCTGTTCGACCAGCAGGGAGCGTTGCGTTCCGAGCTGGCAGAGCTGGCGCCGGCCGGCACGCGAAGGATGAGCGCCAACCCGCATGCGAACGGCGGGCTGCTGCTGAAGCCGCTCGAGCTGCCGGACTTCCGCAACTACGCCGTCGAGGTCCGGAGCCCGGCGTGCAACACGAGCGAGGCGACCAAAGTGCTCGGTGCGTTCCTGCGCGACACGATTCGGCTCAACCCCGACAACTTCCGGATCATGGGTCCAGATGAGACCGCCTCGAACCGGCTGTCCCTGGTGTTCGAGGCGACCGACCGGGCGTGGGACGCGGAGCGGCTGGAGACCGACGACCACCTCGCGCCCGACGGCCGTGTGATGGAGGTACTGAGCGAGCACCTGTGCCAGGGATGGCTCGAGGGCTACGTCCTGACCGGCCGGCACGGACTGTTCAACTGCTACGAAGCTTTCATCCACATCGTCGACGCGATGTTCAACCAGCACGCCAAGTGGCTGAAGGTCACCCGCGGCATCGAGTGGCGCCGCCCGATCGCGTCCTTCAACTACCTGCTCTCATCGCACGTGTGGCGCCAGGATCACAACGGCTTCTCGCACCAGGATCCCGGGTTCATCGACCATGTCGTCAACAAGAAGGCGGAAGTGGTCCGCGTGTACCTGCCGCCCGACGCCAACTGCCTGCTGTCGGTGGCCGATCACTGCCTGCGCTCGCGAAACTACGTGAACGTGATCGTCGCGGGCAAGCAGCCCGCGCTCAACTACCTGACAATGGACGAGGCGATCGCTCACTGCACGCGCGGGATCGGAATCTGGGATTGGGCGTCCAACGAGGGTGACGAGGAACCCGACGTCGTGCTCGCCTGTGCAGGCGACATCCCGACGCTCGAGACTGTCGCGGCGGCCGCGCTATTGCGCGACTTCCTCCCGGACCTGAGCGTGCGGGTCGTCAACGTCGTCGACCTGATGCGCCTGGAACCCGACAGCGAGCATCCGCACGGGCTCTCAGATCGCGAGTTCGACACGATCTTCACAACCTCCCGGCCGGTGATCTTCGCCTACCACGGGTACCCCACGCTGATCCACCGCCTCACCTACAGTCGCACGAACCACCACAACTTCCACGTGCGCGGCTATAAGGAGGAGGGCACGACCACCACGCCGTTCGACATGGTGATGCTCAACGACCTGGACCGCTACCACCTGGTGATGGATGTGATCGACCGAGTGCCGTCGCTTGGTGCGCGCGTCGCGAAGCTGCGCCAGCAGATGGTCGACACGCGACTGCGCGAGCGCGCCTACACGCGCCAGCACGGTGACGACACCCCCGAGGTTCGCGATTGGACCTGGCCGGGCGCCCCGCCCGCCCCGACGGGCGTGATCACGCCCGTCGCGCCGACACAGTAGGCGTGCGGGCGTTGCGCGTGCTCGTCGTCAACGCCGGCTCGAGCACCGTCAAGCTGAGTCTGATCGGCTCCGGCGACGAGCGCGTCGACGCGGTTGAGCTGCAGGCGCCGCAGGGCCAGGTCGATCGGGCGGAGCTCAACCGGGCGCTGGCGGAAAGGCTAGGGGGCGCGGACGCTGTGGGCCATCGGATCGTGCATGGAGGCGCGCGGTTCCGCGACGCCGTCCGCATCGACCCCACAATCCAGCAGGCGCTGATCAGCCTGGTCGACCTCGCGCCGCTGCACCAGCCGAAGTCGCTCGCGGCGCTGGGCGCGGTCAACCAGGCGCTCCCGAACCTCCCTGCGGTCGCCTGCTTCGATACGGCATTCCACGCGACCCTCCCCGCGAAGGCGTTTACGTACGCGGTTCCCGCTGCACTGCGAACCAGATGGGACTTGCGGCGCTACGGCTTCCACGGGCTCTCGCACGCTTGGGTCGCTCGGCGGGTCGCCTCGCTGGTGCCAGGCGCGCGCAAGGTAGTCAGCTGTCACCTCGGAGCTGGAGCCTCCTTGTGCGCGATCCAGGACGGAGTGTCGGTCGACACCACGATGGGGTTCACGCCACTCGAGGGGCTGGTGATGGCGACCCGCTCGGGCAGCGTCGACCCCGGGATGCTTCTGTGGCTGCTCGAGAAGGAGGCGATCAGCGAGCGGGAGCTGGCCGAGGGGCTCGAGCACGATTCCGGGCTGCAGGGCCTGGCGGGGACACCCGACATGCGAGTGATCCTCGAGCGCGCCGGATCCGCCGACCCGGACGCGACTCTCGCGCTCCAGGTGTACCTGCACCGGCTCCGCGCGGGGATCGGCTCGATGGCGGCCGCGCTCAACGGAATGGATGTGCTCGTGTTCACCGGAGGTGTGGGCGAACGGGCGCCGGCGATCCGCGGGCTGGCCACTGCGGGCCTGTCCTTCCTCGGCGTTCACGTCGATCCCGAACGCAACGAGCAAGTGGTGCCCGACGCAGACATCAGCGCCTCACCGAGTGCCGCGAGGACGCTCGTAATCGCGGCACGCGAAGATCTAGAGATCGTTCGGCAGGTCCGGGCGGTGCTCGCACGGTGACGATCTGCGGGTTTTCCACACGCTGAATGCAGGGACCGAACCGGATGACGGCGGCCAGTGCCTGCCCTACGTTCGGCGCATGGCTTCAGCACAAACCCATCACCGGCACATATTCCAGGGCTTCGATGATTCAGCCGAGCGATTCCTAGGCGCTGATATGCGGCTGATCTACGGGATCGGTGTCCCGATCCTGATGGTCGTCGGCCTGATCATCCTGCTCGCGCTCAACCCGACCACCTGGCTCGTCGTATCGATTCTGCTGCTCGAGGTGGCGGCACTCGGCTTGGTCGTGGCCGCGCTGTTCGAGCTGATGCGCGACGACGAAGACGAGGACGAGACGTTTAGTTCGTAGGCCGCTTCGCGCCCGCGGTTGGATCGGTGGCCGGCGTTCGCAGCTGGCTAAGAGCGGGTGGGTGAGCGGCTGATGCGGCCGTCAACGTAACTCTCAACCGGCTCTGGAAGGCGAGATGCACATTGACGGCCTCCCAGGCCGTGTTCGTAACATTCACCGATCAGAGGGAGTTGAGTGTGACGTTGACGGCGAGCGAGCGGCCGGCTTCAGAGCGGGCCTCGCATATCTACGCCACGGCCGCGCCCGATGACACCTCGAGGGCGCGGCCGAGCGCCTGCTCGATCAGGGCGGTCAGCTCCGCGACCTGGAACTCGGCTCCGACCGTCTTAGCGGCGTCGGAGTACATGGCCAGGTCCTTCGGGCAGCTGACCAGGAAGTAGTCGATCGCGCCGAGCCCCTGCGCCTCGCGGATCCGCTGCTCGCTCGGGCGCTCCTCGTCTGACTCGTCGTCGCCCATCCAGATCCGGCCGCCGCCGGCGCCGCAGCAGAACGTGTTGGTGCCGTGGCGCGGCATCTCGACCAGCTCGGCGCCGGTCGCTTCGATCAACTTGCGGGGCGCTTCGGTGATCCGGTTGTAGCGGGCCAGGTAGCAGGGGTCGTGGTAGGTCACCCGCGTGCCCGTCAACGGCGTCTCGAGCTCGATCACTCTGCGCGCGACCAGGTCGGCCAGCAGCTCGGTGTAGTGGTAGACCGGCTTGTCGAGCCCGAACTCCGGATATTCGTTGCGCAGCGTGTTGAGCGAGTGCGGGTCGGTCGTGAAGATCGCCTCGTAGTCGGCCTCGCCGAGCACCCCGAGGTTGTGCTCGACGAGCATCTCGAACAGTCCCTCCTCGCCGACGCGCCGGACGTCGTTGCCGGCGTTGCGCTCACCTTCGTACAGGAGCCCGAACGACACGCCGGCGTTGTGCAGGATGTTCGCGAGGTTGCGCGAGGCGGCCTGAACGCGCTCGTCGAACGAGGCGAAATCGCCGACGAACCAGACGTATTCGACGTGCTCCTTCCGGGCATCGGGGATCGTGAAGTCGAGACTCTTCGTCCAGCGGGCGCGCATCCGTGAGGACTTGCCATACGAGTTTCCCTGCGTCGCGTACTTCTGGAGCGTCTGCTGGAGCAGCGGATCCATCCGACCCTCCTCGACGAGCGAGCGGCGCATGTCTACGATCGTCGGAACGTGCTCGATGCCCACCGGGCACGCCTCGACGCACGCCATGCAGGTCGTGCACGACCACAGCACGTCGTCGTCGATCAGCGGCTTCTCGGCGTCGCCGTTTGGGTGATAGAGCCGATCGCGGAGATCGAGGATCACCTGGCGCGGGGCAAGCCGGGTTCCGCCGGCGGCGGCCGGGCAAACGTCGGTACAGCGGCCGCACTCGGTGCACGTGAACGCGTCGAGCACCTGCTTCCAGTTGAGGTCCTTGAGGCTCGCAACGCCGATCGAGCCGCTCTTCGCGGGCGGATCGAGTGCCGCGACGCCCGCAGCCTTGACGTGAGTGATCGCCAGCGGCCGCTCCACCTCGCGCGGCGGCAGCTTGGAGAAGAACACGTTCGGCAGCGCGGTGATGATGTGGAAGTGCTTGGAAAGCGGCAGCAGGTTCAGGAACAGCAGGATCGTCAGGCAGTGCACCCACCATCCGATCTCCATGATCGTGTGCGCGGTCGAGAGGCTCACCCCGCCGAGCGCGGCGGCGACGACGGCCGTGACCGGCGCGAAGTCTCGCTCGTTGCCGTGGACGTTGTAGTAGACGAGGTAGCCGGCGTCGTACAGCAGCCCGCCGAGCATGATCAGCAGGATGAAGACGAGGATCAGGTTCGCCTCCCAATGGGGGGCGTCGTGGTAGCGCTTCTCTCCGCGCGCGGCGCCGAACAGCCGCGGCGTGTGGACGATCACGCGCCGGTAGAGCATGTACAGCACGCCCACGATCACGAGGAGCTCGAGCACATCCCGAGCGAGGAAGAACGGCGGCCCCAGCACTTGGTTCGGCCCGAAGCCGGGGATGTTCCAGTGGGTGTCGAACGCACGGCCGAACAGCGTGATCACCTGGAGCATCAACACGACGAAACCCCAGAAGATCAGCGCGTGCATGATCCCGGCGGGCTGTTCCCCATGCAGGAACTTCCGCTGACCGACGCCGTCGACGACCATGCGCTTGAGGCGCTGCGGAATGCCGGTGAAGCGCTGGGCGGGTTGTGCCGCCACAAGCAGACGCGCGCGCAGCGCGAGGATCACCGCGAATGTCACGAGGGCAACACCCCACAGGATGGGGAATAGCACCGGGCTCATGACAGAGCCGAAGTCAGCTCGTCGGCAATGTCGAACAGATCGGCGACAACGCCGTAGTGCGCGATGTTGAAGATCGCCGCGCCTGGGTCCTTGTTGACCGCGATGATCAACTCGGCGCCCTGCATGCCCTCGACATGCTCAGGCGCTCCGGACACGCCAAGGCTGAGGTACAGCTTCGGCGTCACCCGCGCGCCCGACTTACCGATTTGGCGCACCTTCGGCAGCCAGCCGGAGTCGATCACCGGACGCGAAGCCGCGAGCTCGGCACCCAAAGCCTCAGCGAGCTCCTCGGCGAGCGGGATGTTGTCCTCGCCGCCGATGCCGCGACCGACACATACGATCCGCTCGGCCTTCGTCAGGTCGACGCCCTCGTCCGACGGTGTGATCGACTCGATGAACGTGGTCTTCAGGTTGTCCAGCTCGGCGGGTGCAGCCAACTGGGCACGCTCGCCCCGACCGGGGGTTACGGGTTCGTCGTGCAGCGCAGTCGAGTTCACGGTGACGACGGCCGGCAGCGAAACCCGCGTGCTCGCGAGCAGCTGGCCGGCGTAGATCCCGCTCACTGATTTCGCCTCGGAATCATCGATCGACAGCTCGTTGCAGTAGCCGATGAACGACCGGTCGGTCGCCGCCGCTGACGATGCCGCCAGGTCGAGACCCGCGGTCGTGTTCTCGAGCACCACCACATCCGGGTTGCGCTCGTTGATCGCGGCCTTCAGTGCCGCCAGATGTGCCTCCGGCAGATACGGGGATAGAGCGGGGTGCGAGACCTCGAGCACCACGTCCGCGCCCTCCAGGCCATTCGTGGCGGCGTCCGTTGTCAGTGCGACCAATGAACCGCCCGTCGCCTGCGCAAGCGGACGCGCCCAACCCAGGAGTCGCGCTGCGCCGCCGTCACTTGCCGAAGTCTGCTCGATATAGACGAGTACGTCACCCATCAGCTCACCAGAGCTCCCTGTTCGCGCAGCACCGCTGCGATCTTCGTGGCCACTTCTTGGGCGTCGCCTTCAAGCATCGTCGCGCCGCCCTTCCGCTCCGGGCGGGCGAGCGAGACGATCTCGGAGGTCCCGGCGCGCGGCGCAGCGCTGACCGGGATCGTCTCGGTGCTGGCTTCGGTCATCGCCTGGCGCAGCCGAGCCATCGAGACGTAGCGTGGCGGCGCACTCGCGGACTGCACGCCGACGACAGCCGGCAGCTGCAGGCCGAGCACGGCAAGTCGCCCGCCGGCGTACTCCTGGGTCACTCGCGCCGTACCGTCGACGACGCTGGTGCCGACCACGACGTTCGCCTGCGGCCATCCAAGTGAAGCCGCGAGGAGCGGAGCGGTCTGGCCGAATGCGTCATGCGGCGTCTGCACGCCGGTCATGACGAGGTCTGGACTAAGCTCGCGAACCGCCTGCGCGAACCCAAGCGATGCGGTCCGGGTGTCGTACGGGTCGAGCTCGCCGGCCTGCACGAGGACGATGCGGTCCGCACCACGCGCATAGGCGACCTTGAGCGCCTGCTCGGCGCCTTCGGTATCGAGCGCAACCGCGGTGACTGTCGCACCCGTCGCTTCCTTGATCAACACCGCCTCTTCAAGCGCCTGATCGTCGAACTCGTTGATCACCATCTCGACGAGGTCGCGATCGATGTCAGCGCCGCTGTCGTCGATCTCGAGCTCGTCGCCGAGGCTCGGCATAAGTCTGATTGCGACCGCGATGTTCATGGCCGCACCAACACATAATGCTTCATCGAGGGCTCCTCCCCACGCGTTCTCTTGTACTGGCGCTGGTTCCACGCGCCGTGGGTGACGACGTTACGTCGAATGGCCTCGCCTGCCTTCCGTGCAGGCCCGGGTTCGTGTCTCCGTAGTTATTCCCCCGCGAAGCGCGGCTTGAGGCCGATGGCAATAAACCCGCTAGGTGCGACGCTGGTCGGCGTACGCACTGAGGAGAAGGAGGAGAGGTCAACATGGCCAATGCGCTTAGCGCTGACACCCTCAAGGTCGCGCTCAAGTCGATTGACGAGTTCGCTTCGCGCGAGCTGCCCGATTCACTGCTGATCGAACTCGACGAAAAGGACGAGTTCCCCGAGACGATCGTGCGCCGCATGTCATCGGGCGAGGAGCTCGGGATCCAGCTGCTGTTCGTGCCGTTCGAGTACGGCGGCATGGGCGGCGGGGCGTTTGACGTCTATCGCATCTGCGAGCGGATGGCGATGATCGACCTCGGCCTGGCGACCTCCGAGCTTGCCACGTTCCTCGGCAGCGACCCGATCAGGGTCGGTGGAACCGAAGACCAGAAGCGTCTCTACATGGGGCGGATCGCGAAGGAAGGCGTGATGTTCGCCTACGGCGCGACCGAGCCCGAAGCCGGCAGCGACCTCGGTTCGCTGAAGACCGTCGCCGTCCCTGAGAACGGTGGCTATCGCATCTCCGGCGCCAAGCAATGGATCTCGAACGGCGGCGTCGCTGACCTCTACACGATCCTCGCGATGGCGCCTGGCGGTCCGAGCTGGTTCGTGGTGGAGCGCGGCGTCGACGGTTTCACGCACGGAAAGCACGAGGACAAGCACGGCATTCGCCTCAGCAACACGGCGGCGCTGTTCCTCGACAAGGTGTATGTCGACGCCGACCGGCTGATCGGCGGGGTCGAGGGTCAGGGTCTGGTTCAGGCCCAGAAGGTGTTCGGGTACACGCGGCTGATGGTCGCGGCGTTCGGGCTGGGTGCCGGATGGTCGGCGCTCGACCGCGCGATCCCCTACTCCAAGAAGCGGGTCCAGGGCGGCGGCCCGCTCAGCGAGAAGCAGGGCTACACGCACAAGCTGATAGTTCCGCACGCGGTCGCGCTGGAGGCGGCGCGGGCGGCGATCGAGGAGACCGCTGAGCAACTGGACTCCGGCGAACACGGTGAGCTCCAGATCGAGGGGGCAATCGCCAAGTACCTGGCGACCGAGGCCGGCGACGCCGCTGCCGACGCAGCGATCCAGGCACACGGAGGCTACGGCTACACCCACGACTACGTCGTCGAGAAGATCAAGCGCGACGTCCGGATCACCAGGATCTACGAGGGCACCTCGGAGATCATGGAGATCACGATCGCACGCGGGCGCTGGCAGGAGCACCTGAAGTCCGGCGGCGAGTATTACCACGCGCGGGCGCGCGAGCTCGAGGAGCTGCACACCGCGGATGCGACGTTGGGAGCCGACGTCGCTGCGCTGGCTTACCACGCGCTGGCCGAGCTGATGGAGCGCTGCCGCACCGAGAGACTGACGCGCAACCAGCACATCTTGATGCGGCTGGGCTCGCTTATCGCTCAGGCCGAGGGCGCCGCCGCGCTCGCCCGCCGGGCGCACCGAGCTGCCAACAAGCAGCTGGACGAGAAGGCGTCAAAGCGCCTGAAGCCCGACGCCATCGCTGCTGCGAGCCGCGTCAATGCACGCAACGCCGCGATGACGATCGGGACCGAGGCGATCCGCTTGGTCGCCGGCGCCGACGGCGGCGAGCTTGGCGGGCTCGAGCAGCGCATCAATCTTGCATCGATTCATCAAGCCCAGGGAGGTCTGCTCGAGGACCTTGGGGTCGTTGCCCAGGCGGTCTACGGCCGGATGCGTCCTTGAATCCCCCACCAGAAACGAAAGCCGGTCTGAACAATGTCTGATTCCCTCGAAAAAGCAGTCGCGATCATCGGCGTCGGCGCGATCATGCCCGACGCTGCTGATGGAGCGGCGTTCTGGCGAAACATCTGCGACGGCGTCTATTCGATCAGCGATGTCGACCCGGATCGGTGGGATCCGGCGCTGTACTACGACGCCGATCCGAAGGCGCACGAGAAGACCTATTCGAAGATCGGTGGCTGGGTTCGTGACTGGGAGTGGAATCCGCTCGGGTGGAAGCTGCCGATCCCCCCGAAGGTCTCGGAGGGGATGGACGACGCCCACAAGTGGGCGGTCGCGTGCACTCGCATGGCGCTCGCGGACGCCGGCTGGCCCGAGCGCCCGCTCGATCTCGACCGGACCGCGGTTGTCATCGGCAACGCGATCTCCGGCGAGAAGCACTACCGGACGACTATGCGGATCGCGTTCCCCGAGCTCGCTCGCGAGCTCGGGGGAGTCCCGAGCTTTGCGGCGTTGCCGGCCGACGTCCGTGCCACGGTCGAGGGCGAACTGCGTTCACGCTTTGACGACTGGCTACCGGTCATCAATGAGGACACGATGCCGGGCGAGCTCGGCAACTGCATCGCCGGACGCGTGGCGAACCTGTTCAATTTGCACGGGCCGAACTTCACAACGGACGCGGCCTGTGCTTCCGCGCTGGCGGCGATGGATGCAACAGTCTCCGGTCTGCTCGCTCACGAGTTCGACGTAGCGATCACGGGTGGCGTCGACCGCAACATGGGCGCTCACACTTTCGTGAAGTTCTGCGCGATCGGCGCGCTGTCCCCGAGCGGCACGCGGCCGTACGCTGACGGCGCCGACGGATTCGTGATGGGCGAAGGGGCGGCGCTGTTCGTTGTCAAGCGCCTCGCCGACGCGATCCGCGACGAAGACCGGATCTACGCGGTCGTACGCGGGATCGGCAGCTCGAGCGACGGCAAGGGCAAGGGCCTGACCGCGCCCAACCCGGTAGGCCAGAAGTTCGCGGTCGAGCGGGCGTGGAAGAGCGCCGGCATGTCACCGTCTCATTGCTCGCTGATCGAAGGTCACGGGACGTCCACCCGAGTCGGTGACGCAGTCGAGCTGAACGCGCTGATGGAAGCGTTCTCGTCGGGGACACAGCTGAAGGCCGGCTCGATCGCGCTCGGCTCGGTGAAGTCGAACATCGGCCACCTGAAGGCGGCGGCCGGGGCGGCCGGCATGTTCAAGGCGACGCTCGCGCTACACAACAAAGTGCTTCCGCCGAGCCTGAATTTCGAGCGTCCCAACCCGAACCTCGACTGGAGCGCCTCGCCGTTCGCGGTCAACACCGAGCTGCGTGACTGGGACGTCGCCGGTGACCGCTCGCGCGTGGCTGGCGTCAGCGCGTTCGGCTTCGGTGGCACCAACTTCCACGTCGTGATGGAGGAGTATGTCCCGGACCGGCCGTCGAGCAACGGGCATGGACGCTCGATTTCGGTGCCGGTTGAGGTGACCTCTAGCGCGACGGCCGTTGGTGGATCCCCTGCGTCTTCGGTCTCCAAGCCGCCCGTCCGCGGTGCACTCGTGCTGGGAGCTGCGAGTTCTGAGGAGCTGGCCAACGAGCTGCGGACGGCACTCGCCGAGGCGCGCCAGGGCCGTCACCTCGAGCCGGTCGCGCCGAGTGCCGGTGTACTTCGAGCCGCTGAGCGGATCGCGATCGATTACGCCGACGGGCCGGATCTGGTCGCGAAGGCCGAGATGGCTCTGAAGGTGATGCAGTCCGGGTCGGAGAGCCCATGGCCCGCGCTGCGCGGCCGCGGCATCTATCGCGGCAGCGGCGCTCCGGGGAAGGTTGCGTTCCTGTACACGGGCCAAGGGTCCCAGTACGCGAACATGCTCGCCTCGCTGCGAGCGCGCGAGCCGGTGGTCGCCGATTTGTTCGATGAGGCGGACGCGATCATGTCGCCGCTGCTCGAAGGCCGGCGGCTGTCGGAGATCGTCTTCGCCGACCCCGACGATGCCGCCGCGGTGGCGCGCGCCGAGGAGGAACTGCGGCGCACCGAGATCACCCAGCCCGCGGTGATCACGGTCGACACCGCGCTGACCCGCCTGCTCGGCGAGTACGGAATCAACCCCGACATGGTGATGGGCCACTCGGTGGGTGAGTACGGCGCGCTGGTGGCCTCTGGCGGCCTGTCGTTCGAGGACGCGATGGAGGCCGTGAGTGCACGGGGGCGCGAGATGGCACACCTCCAGCTCGACGACCCCGGCGCGATGGCCGCCGCGATCGCGCCACTCGATGAAGTGCAGAAGCTGGTCGATGAGATCGACGGCTACGTCGTGCTCGCGAACATCAACTCGCTGCACCAGGTCGTGATCGGCGGCACGACCGAAGCGGTTGCTCAGACAGTCGCCGAGCTGCAGCAACGCGGGCACACCGCGATCCCGCTGCCGGTCAGCCACGCATTTCACACAACGATCGTCGCGCCGGTCAGCGCTCCTCTGCGGTCGATGCTCGAACGTCTCGGGCTGCGCGAGCCACAGCTGCCGACCATCGCCAACGTCAACGGCGAGCTGTATCCGTCCGGCGAGGGCGCCGTCGAGCAGATGCTCGACATGCTTTCCCGCCAGGTTGCCTCGCCAGTGCAGTTCGTCAAGGGCCTGCGGACGCTTTACGACGAGGGCGCACGCGTGTTCGTCGAGGTCGGCCCAAAGCATGCCTTGCAGGGCTTCGCTTCCGACGTGCTCGGTGACGACCGCGTGCTGAGCCTCGCCACCAACCATCCCAAGGCCGGGGACATCGCTACGTTCAACAGCGCCCTCTGCGGATTGTGGGCCGCGGGTCTGGGCGCGGGTCGCGAAGTGGCGTCGCGCGAGGCGGCGGAGTTCCAGGGCGTTGAAGTCGCGGCGCCAACGGCGCCGGCCGCCCCTGACGAGCCGCCTGTTCGCGAGCCGGAGCCGGTTGCGGCTTCGGAGCCCGCTGTCGAGGCTGAGCCTGCACAGACCGAGCCGGTGGTGATCACCGGCGCGGCGCTCGGCCTGCCCGGCGCCGAGCGACTGTTCGATGACGCCAACATCGCCCGGCTGCTGGACGGACGCCAGGGAATCGACGTGATCCCGGGCCGCCTGCGTCGCGAGATGATGGACAAGCACATCACACGCCTCGTGAAAGCCGAGGACGGCGGCGCCACCTTCGAGACAATCGACCGGCTCGACGCTGTCATCAAACTCGCGGCGCGAGCTGGTCTGTTCGATCTCGAAGATGAGTTCGGGGTCGACGCAGACCGCGCCGCGGCGCTTGGTCGCGACACGAAACTGGCGATCGCCGCAGGCATCGACGCGCTGCGCGACGCGGGCATTCCGCTCGTCCTGCGCTACAAGACCACCACGACGGGCACGCAGCTTCCCGACCGCTGGTCGCTGCCCGACGAGCTGCGCGACGACACGGGGGTAATCTTCGCGTCCGCGTTCCCCTGTCTCGAGGAGATGGCCGACGAGGTCGCGCGGTACACGACCGACCATATGCGCCGTGAGCGCATGGTCGCGCTCGAGACGCTGCGCGCGCGGATGGTCGATCACAACGGCACCGACCCGGTCGTGCTGGCCGAGGTCGACCGTCGCATCCACGACCTCGGTGCGCAGCTCGAGGAGGAGCCGTACGCGTTTGATCGCCGGTTCCTGTTCCGGATTCTGTCGATGGGTCACTCGCAACTCGCCGAACTGATCGGCGCACGCGGGCCGAACACGCAGGTCAATTCGGCGTGTGCCAGCACCACGCAGGCCGTCGCACTCGCAGAGGACTGGATCCGCGCAGGTCGTTGCAACCGCGTGCTGATCGTGGCGGCCGACGACGCCACGTCGGACACGTTGATGCCGTGGATCGGCGCCGGCTTCCTCGCTTCGGGCGCCGCCGCGACCGACGAGGTCGTCGAGGACGCGGCACTGCCGTTCGACGCGCGCCGGCACGGCATGCTGATCGGGATGGGCGCCGCGGCGCTGATGGTCGAGAGCGCGGCCTCGGCTCGCGACCGTGGGCTGACCCCGATCTGCGAGGTGCTCGGTTCCGTGACCGCCAACTCCGCGTTCCACGGAACGCGGCTCGACGTCGAGCACATCTCGTCGGTGATGGAGAAACTCGTCAAGCAGGCGGAGTCGCGTGGTGTCCGCCGCCACGACATCCCAAGCGAGACGGTGTTCATCTCCCACGAGACCTACACCCCGGCGCGCGGAGGCAGCGCAGCGGCGGAGATCCACGCCCTGCGTCGCGTGTTCGGCGACGACGCCGATCGCATCGTGATCGCCAACGTCAAGGGCTTCACCGGTCACCCGATGGGCGTGGGCCTCGAGGATGTGATGGCGGTCAAGTCGCTCGAGACCGGCGTGATCCCGCCGGTGCCCAACTTCCGCGATCCCGACCCCGAGCTCGGCATCCTGAACCTGAGCAGCGGCGGCGCCTACCCGGTGCAGTACGCCCTGCGTCTCGCGGCCGGCTTCGGATCGCAAGTCGCGATGCTGTTGCTCCGCTGGACGCCGGCGAGCGATGGCCGGCGCCGGGCGGTCGACGAGCTCGGCTATGACTACCGGATCGCCGACCGCGACACCTGGAACACGTGGGCCAAGCGCGTCAGCGGCTACGAGCAGCCCAAGCTCGAGGTGGTGCAGCACCGGCTCCGGTTCGTGGACCAGGGTCGGGCGGCCGCCGCGGCTGCGGCTGAGCCAGTGGTGGAGAAGCCAGTGGTCGAGAAGCCGGTGCCCGAGCCAGCTCCCGAGCCCGTTGCCGAGCCGGCGACCGCCGCCGCGCCAAGCGACGCCGACATCGAGGCGCGCGTGCTCGAGATCGTCGCCGAGCAGACCGGCTACCCGACCGACCTGCTCGACATGGACCTCGACCTCGAAGCCGACCTCGGCATCGACACCGTCAAGCAAGCCGAAGTCTTCGCCAGCATCCGCGAGGCTTACGGCATCGAACGCGACGACACGATCAAGCTCCGCGACTACCCCACCCTCAACCACGTCGTCGGGTTCGTGCGCGACCGCGCCGGCGCCGCACCAGGCGCAGCCCCCGAGCCCGCAGCAACCCCGCCACCGGAGCCCGCGGTTGCCGCGGCGCCTGAGCCCGCACCCGTCGCCGAGCCCACCGCCGCACCCGCGGACGCCGACATCGAAGCCAAGGTCCTCGAGATCGTCGCCGAGCAAACCGGCTACCCGACCGACCTGCTCGATATGGACCTCGACCTCGAAGCCGACCTCGGCATCGACACCGTCAAACAAGCGGAGGTGTTCGCCAGCATCCGCGAGGCCTACGGCATCGAACGCGACGACACGATCAAGCTCCGCGACTACCCCACCCTCAACCACGTCGATCGGGTTCGTCAAAGACCGCGCCGGCGCACCGCCCGCCGCGGCCCCGGCACCCGAGCCCGAGGTTGCCGCGGCGCCCGAGCCCGCACCCGTCGCCGAGCCCGCGGTTGCCGCGGCCCCTGAGCCCGCACCCACCGCCGCACCCGCGGACGCCGACATCGAAGCCAAGGTCCTCGAGATCGTCGCCGAGCAAACCGGCTACCCGACCGACCTACTCGATATGGACCTCGACCTCGAAGCCGACCTCGGCATCGACACCGTCAAACAAGCAGAGGTCTTCGCCAGCATCCGCGAGGCCTACGGCATCGAACGCGACGACACGATCAAGCTCCGCGACTACCCCACCCTCAACCACGTGATCGGATTCGTCAAAGACCGCGCCGGCGCACCGCCCGCCGCGGCCCCGGCACCCGAGCCCGAGGTTGCCGCGGCGCCCGAGCCCGCACCCGTCGCCGAGCCCGCGGTTGCCGCGGCCCCTGATCCCGCACCCGTCGCCGAGCCCACCGCCGCACCCGCGGACGCCGACATCGAAGCCAAGGTCCTCGAGATCGTCGCCGAGCAAACCGGCTACCCGACCGACCTGCTCGACAAGGACCTCGACCTCGAAGCCGACCTCGGCATCGACACCGTCAAACAAGCCGAAGTCTTCGCCAGCATCCGCGAGGCCTACGGCATCGAACGCAACGACACCCTGAAACTCCGCGACTACCCGACGCTCAACGACGTGATCGGCTTCGTCAAGGACAACACGGGCACGGCCGCGGCCACAGCTGCGGAATCGGGACAAGCGCCCGCGACAGAGGCGCCCGCGCCCATCCCGCACCCCATTGCCGAAGCACCCGGCTTCCCGCGACGCGTGCCGGTTCCGGTGCTCCGGCCACCGCTCGACGACTGCGTCCCGACGACCGTCACGCTCGAGCCCAGCAAGACACGGGTCGTCGTGATGCCGGACGCCGGCGGGGTCACCAAGGCACTCGCCACCCGGCTGACAAAGCGGGGCGCCGAGGTCTTGACGATCGATGGCGTGCCGAGCGTTGAAGGCCTCGAGGACCAGCTCGCAAGGTGGACCGAAGAAGGCCCGATCACCGGCGTCTACTGGCTCCCGGCCCTCGATCCCGAAGGCCCTCCCTCACGACTGGACGCACAGGCCCGCACCGACGCTCTCCACAAGCGTGTCAAGCTGCTCGCGGCGACGATGCGCGCGCTGCCGGACAGCGCCTTCCTGGTGAGCGCCACCCGTCTGGGCGGCCGCCACGGATATGACGCCGACGGAGCGGCGAACGTCTTCGGCGGCGCCGTGACCGGGTTCACGAAGGCGCTCGGCCGCGAGCGCGAAGACATGCTGATCAAGGCCGTCGACTTCGGCGAAGCCCGCGACCTTGAGGTCGCCGACGTCCTCATCGAAGAAACCCTGGCCGACCCTGGCGCCGTCGAGATCGGTTACGCCGATGGTCTGCGGTGGACGGTCGCGATCCAGGAGCAGCCGGCCATCCACGAGGCCACCCGCGATCTTGATAGGGACAGCGTCTTCCTCGTCACAGGGGCTGCGGGCAGCATCGTCTCCGCGATCATCGCCGACCTCGCGAAGGCATCTCGCGGGACCTTCCACCTGTTCGATCTGGTCCCCGAGCCCGATCGCAACGATCCCGACCTCGTCAAGTTCGTCAGCGATCGCGACGGTCTCAAACGTGACCTTGCCGAGCGCATCAAAGCCCGCGGCGAGCGGCCAACGCCGAAGCTGATCGAGCGCGAGCTGGCGAAGCTCGAGCGCGCGAAGGCCGCCCTCGACGCGATCGATGCGATCGAGTGGGGCGGCGGCAGCGCCCACTGGCACC
This sequence comes from uncultured Solirubrobacterales bacterium, assembly GCA_963824755.1. Taxonomy (GTDB): domain Bacteria; phylum Actinomycetota; class Thermoleophilia; order Solirubrobacterales; family Solirubrobacteraceae; genus Palsa-465. The sequence goes on from CAWGQT010000026.1 coordinate 75,683, forward strand.
AGGTCGACCTGACTGACCCGGACCAGGTCGCGCAAGCGGTGGCCAGCGCGAACGCACAGACAAAGCCCGTGAGCGTCGTCGTCCACGCCGCTGGGCTCGAGATCAGCCACTTCCTGCCGGACAAGCCCCAGCAGGAATACGACCTCGTGTTCGACGTCAAGGCCCATGGATGGCTGAACCTACTCGCGGCCCTGAACACCAGCCAGCCGGACAGCCCGCCGCAGGCCGCGATCGTGTTCAGCTCGATTGCCGGCAGGTTCGGCAACGGGGGCCAGACCGACTACTCGGCCGCCAACGACCTGCTGTGCAAGAGCGTGTCGAACTTCCGCCACACAAAGAGCCCCACCCGCGGCACCGCGATCGATTGGACCGCATGGGCGAGCATCGGAATGGCAGCCCGGGGCTCAATCCCGAAGATGATGGAGATGGCCGGCATCGAGATGCTGCCGCCCGAGGTCGGGATCCCGGTCGTCCGCCGCGAGCTCACCGTGGCGAACACCGCCACGGAGATCGTCGAAGCCGGAGCGCTCGGGATCATGGCCGAGGAGCGCCACGAGACGGGCGGCCTGGACGTCGAGCGCGCGACGGCAAATCTTGCCGACCATGCCGGGCCGATGACGGGCCGGGTCGTCACGTTTTCCTCGGACGGAACCATCACGATCGTGACCGAGCTCGATCCCACCCGCCAGGCGTTCCTCAACGATCACCGGATCGATGGCACGCCCGTGCTTCCGGGAGTGATGGGCATGGAGGGCTTCGCGGAGGTCGCGCGTGCGCTGCTCCCGGAGTTCCACGTCGTCGAGCTGACCAATGTCGACCTACTGGCGCCGTTCAAGTTCTACCGCGACCAGCCGCGAGAGGTGATCCTCCGCGCTTGCCTGACAGACGGTGGCAACCAGACGATCACCGCCGACTGCGAGCTGATCGGCCGCCGCGACCTTCGCGACCACAGCGAGCAGGAGACCCGCCATTTCGTGGGTCGGGCAAAGCTCGCCAGGCAGGCTCCGTCGGCTCCGATGGCGAGCGAAAACCCGGCGGCACCGGATGTCGAGAAGGACATTGTCGGCAAGGACGCGGTGTACGGCATCTACTTCCATGGGCCCGCCTACCAAGTGCTGGACCGGGCCTGGCGCGATAACGGTCATGTGGTCGGCACGTTTGCGAGCGAGTTGCCCGCAAACCACGAGCCCGCCAGCCAGCCGATGGAATTGGCCCCGCGGCTGATCGAGCTTTGCTTCCAGACCGCCGGCGTGTGGGAGATAGGCGTCGCCGGCCGGATGGCCCTTCCGACGCACGTCGACCGGGTGGTGCGGTTCGCCTCGCCTGGAAAGCAGGGCCCGCTGTGGGCAGTGGTGAGCCCACGCGAGGACGGTAAGGGCGTTGACGCGGAGATCGTCGATGAGGCGGGCCGCGTGCGGGTCCGCCTCGAGGGCTACCGCACAGTCGAGCTCCCGGGCGAGCTCGAGGCGACAGCACTGGACCCGATCCGCGTCGCGATGCACACCGCGGACCTGGGCTAAGCGATGGGAAACACGATCTCACGCCTGGCGATCGTCAATCGCGGCGAGGCGGCGATGCGAGTGATCCATGCCGTACGTGAGCTGAACCAGCAGCGGGCCGAGCCGATCAGACTGATTGCCCTCTACACCGAAGCCGAACGCGACGCGATGTTCGTCCGCCACGCCGACGAGGCGGTGGCGCTCCCCAACGGCTACCTCGACTACCAGGGCCTCGAACAGGCCCTGGTCGAGGCACGTGCTGATTCGGCGTGGGTCGGCTGGGGGTTCGTCGCCGAGCAACCCGAGTTCGGAGAGCTCTGCGAGCGCCTGGGGATCGTGTTCGTCGGACCCGACCCGGACGTGATGCGGGTGCTGGGAGACAAGATCGGGGCCAAGCAGCTCGCCGAGGAGGCTGGCGTCCCGGTCGCGCCGTGGAGCGGCGGCGCTGTCGAGAACGTCGAGGACGCGCTGGCACATGCACACCGGATCGGCTACCCGCTGATGATCAAGGCTGCCGCCGGCGGCGGCGGGCGCGGCATCCGTCGCGTCGATGACAGCCATTCGCTTCCCGCGGCATTCAACAGTGCGCGCGCCGAGGCCGTGCAGGCGTTCGGAGACGGCACCCTACTGCTCGAGAAGCTCCTCGCGCCGGCTCGCCACATCGAGGTTCAGATCATCGCCGACGGCCACGGAAACGTGTGGGCCGTCGGGGTCCGAGACTGCTCCTACCAGCGTCGCAACCAGAAGGTGATCGAGGAGTCCTCCAGCCCCGCACTGACTCCCGAACAGGAACGTGAGTGCTGCGAGGCGGCAAAGCGCCTCACGCTGAAGGCCGGCTACAGCAACGCGGGGACCGTCGAGTTCCTGTACGAGCCGAGCACGCGCCGCTTCTCGTTCATGGAGGTCAACGCTCGGCTCCAGGTCGAGCATCCGGTGACCGAGGCCGTGACCGGACTCGACCTAGTCAAGCTGCAGCTGCACGTCGCCGCCGGGGGGCGGCTCGACGGCGACCCGCCGCCGCCGGTCGGACACGCGATCGAGGCACGGCTCAACGCCGAGGACCCGGCGCTGGGTTTTGCGCCCGCTCCCGGACGGCTGACCCTGCTGCGGCTTCCGACCGGACCCGGTTTGCGCGTCGACACCGGTGTCACCGAGGGCGACGTGATCCCCGCCGAGTTCGATTCGATGATCGGCAAGGTGATCGCCTGGGGGAGGGATCGGGACGAGGCCCTGGCCCGCCTTCATCGCGCCCTCGCCGACACGGTCGTCGTTGTCGACGGCGGCACGACCAACCACGGGTTCCTGCTCGAGCTGCTGGACCGCCCGGAGGTTCGATCGGGCGACGTGGACACGTCGTGGCTCGATCGTCTGTACCTGAGCGGCGAGGCCACGCCGGCACGCCACGGTGACGTGGCGCTCGTGCAGGCGGCGATCGAACTGGCCACCACCGACATAGCCAGCGATCGATCGCGCTTCTACGCCTACGCCCGACGAGGACGTCCGCAGGCCGACGCTGAGCTGACCCGCTCCTACGAGCTGCGCCATCGCGGCCAGTCCTATCGGCTCAGGGTCTCACCGGTCGCACCGGACGAGTACCGCGTCGGAGTCGACGGTCACGTGATCGAGGCGCGCACGCGGCGGATCGGACCACATGAGCAGCGCCTCTCGATTGACGGCACGAGCCAGAGGACCCTGACCGTCCAGCAGGGCGACGACGTGCTGGTCGAGGTCGACGGCGTACCGCACCGGATCTCGCGAGACGACGGCGGGGTCGTACGCAACCTCTCGCCCGCCGTCGTGGTCTCGATCCCGGTCGCGGAGGGAGACGTCGTCGACGCCGGAGAGGTGGTGGCGGTCGTCGAAGCGATGAAGATGGAGTCCTCTCTGGTCGCTCCATTTCGGGGCCGTGTCAAGCGCGTGCTCGCCGGCGAGAACGTGCACGTGGCCGCGCACGCCCCGCTGCTCGTGCTCGAGCCGCTCGCCAGCGAGTCCCAACTGCCATCGGGCACACGCGTTTCGTTCGCTTCGCTCGCCGTGGCGTCCCAGTCCGAGCATCGCGACCCGTGCCGCGAGAACCTGCGACGCATGCAGTGGCTCGTGCTCGGCTACGACATCAGCGCGAGCGAGGTCGACCGCGCGATCACCGATCTCCATGGGCGATGCTCGGATCTGCTCTCGTGCGATCCCGCGCTGATTCCCGGCGAGCATCGGCTGCTCGCGATGTTCGCTGACCTGCGGGCGCTCACCGCTCCGATCCACCACGATCACGATGAAGACCCCGAGGTCCTGCGGCGTCCGCAGGAGCACCTCCACGCGTGGCTGCGCTCCCTGGACGCGGAGTCCGAGGGACTCCCGGCGTCATTCGTCGACCAGCTTCGTGTGGCCCTCGCTCATTACGGGATCGACTCGCTGGAGCGGACGACCGCGCTGGAGGATGCCTGTTACCGGCTGTTCCTCTCCCAGCAGCGAGCGGAGACCGCGCGGCGGATGATTCTCGCGATCCTCGATCGCCGCCTCGAAGATGCTGACCAGCTGGCTGGTCACGTCGGCAGTGATTTCCGCGAGGCGCTCGATCGCCTGGTCGTTGCGCTCGAGGGTCGCGACCCGGTCCTCGCCGACCTTGCCCGCGAGGTTCGCTTCCGCTACTTCGATGAGCCCGTGATCGGCGCCGCACGCGAGCGCGTGTACGCCGAGATGGAGCGTCACATCGTCGCGCTCACCGAGGATCCCGACCGCCCGGATCGCGAGGAGCGGATCGGGGCGATCGTCGAATGCCCACGCCCGCTTTCGACCCGGCTGACAACCGCCATGCGCGAGACGGTGCCGCCAACGCGCGATCTGCTCGTCGAAGCCATGGCCCGGCGCTACTACCGCGTGCGCTCACTCGAAGGTTTCGAGCTCGTCGAGCTCGAGGGGTTCAGGTTCGTCGTCGGGCGCTATCAGTTCCAGGGAACTGATCGGCACCTGGCCGCCGCCTATGTCGCACCCGACAAGATGGTGGCGGCGGCCGAGGCGTTTACTGCGTTCGCGGCCAAGCTCCCGGACGGCGAGCTGACCGTGCTCGACCTCTACGCCGAGCATCTCGAGGAGGCACCGTCTCACGCCGAGCTATCCGAACGGCTGCGCGCGGAGCTCGAAACTCTGCCGATCCCGCCCTCCCTGCACCGGATCGTGTTCGCCGTTTCCGAGCCGCGCCGGGGTCGGGGCATGTCCGCGATCGACCTGCTGACGTTCCGGCCCTCGCCGGAGGGCATGGTGGAGGACGAAGTGCTGCGCGGCCTGCACCCGATGATGGGGCACCGCCTCCAGCTTTGGCGACTGGAGGAGTTCGAGCTCGAGCGCGTGCCCTCGCCTGAGGACATCTACGCGTTCCACGGCGTCGCCCGCGCCAACCCAAAGGACGAGCGGCTGTTCGTGCTCGGCGAGGTCCGCGACTTCACGCGCGTGTTCGATGAGCAGGGGCGCGTGGTCGGTCTGCCCGAGCTCGAGCAGATGATCGTCCAGGCGCTGGGCACGATCCGCGGCCTGCAGTCGCGCCGGCCGATCAGCCGGCGGCTGCTGTGGAACCGCATCCTGCTGCACGTCTGGCCGGTGATGGAGCCAGACCCCGAAGAGCTGCGGAGGTTCATCGAGCGCCTGCTGCCGCTGACCACCGGTCTCGGGCTTGAGATGCTGTTGCTCCAGGGCCGCCTGCGCGAGTCCGACGGACAGATCCGGCGGCGTGTGCTGCGCTTCCTGATCCCCACCCCTCACGTCGTCCGGGTCGAGATCGACGATCCGCCGACGCGCAAGCTGATGACGCTCGACGAGGGTGCCCGCCGGGTGATCTCGGCCCGCCGCCGCGGGACGCTGCACCCCGCGGAGGTGGTCAAGATCCTCGCGCCGCACCACGGGACCGAGGGCCAGCCCGCCGGAGTCTTCGTCGAGCATGAGCTGACCGACGACGGCAAGCTCGAGCCCGTCGACCGCCTCGCCGCCAACAATCCGAGCGGCATCGTGGTGGGCACTGTCAAGAACTTCACCGAGCGGCATCCCGAGGGCATCTTGCGCGTGATCCTGCTGGGCGATCCGACGCGCGCGCTGGGTTCGCTCGCCGAGCCCGAGTGCCGGCGGATCATGGCGGCGATCGACCTCGCCGAGGAACTGGGCGTGCCGCTCGAATGGTTTGCGCTCTCCGCCGGCGCGAAGATCGCGATGGACAGCGGGACCGAGACGATGGATTGGATCGCGGACGTGCTACGGCGGATCGTGCTGTTCACGCAGGCGGGAGGCGAGCTCAACGTGGTCGTCGCAGGCATCAACGTCGGCGCGCAGCCGTACTGGAACGCCGAAGCGACGATGCTGATGCACACCCGCGGCGCGCTGATCATGACCCCGCAGAGCGCGATGGTCCTGACGGGCAAGCAGGCGCTCGACCAGTCGGGCGGTGTGTCGGCCGAGGACAACTTCGGGATCGGCGGATACGAGCGGATCATGGGTCCGAACGGCCAGGCTCAGTACTGGGCCGGCGACCTCGCCGGTGCCTGCGGTGTGCTGCTCTCCTACTACGAGCACACCTACGTCGCCCCGGGCGAGCGGTTCCCGCGGCGGGCGGCCACCACCGACCCGCCCGAGCGCGACATCGGCGCCGCCGAGCACCGCGACCACAGCGCGGGCCTGAGCCGGGTCGCGGACATCTTCTCCGACGAGACCAACCCGGGTCGCAAGAAGCCATTCGACATCCGCTCCGTGATGCTCGCGGTGATCGACAACGATCGTCCTCCGCTGGAGCGCTGGGGAGGGATGCACGAGGCTGAGATCGGGGTCGTGTGGGACGCGCACCTCGGGGGGCGCCCGGTGTCGGTGATCGGGATCGAGTCCCACCCGCTGCCCAGACACGGCCCGCTTCCGGCCGACGGGCCCGACCAATGGACCTCGGGCACGCTGTTCCCCCGCTCCTCCAAGAAGATCGCCCGGGCGATCAATTCCGCCGCCGGCCGCCGGCCGGTGGTGGTGCTGGCGAACCTCGCCGGCTTCGATGGGTCGCCCGAGTCGATGCGCGAATGCCAGCTCGAGTTCGGCGCCGAGATCGGACGCGCCGTCGTCAACTTCGACGGGCCGATGGTGTTCTGCGTGGTCTCCCGCTACCACGGCGGAGCATTCGTCGTCTTCTCGCAGAAGCTCAACCAAAACCTCGAGACGGTCGCGCTGGAGGGAGCACGAGCATCGGTGATCGGAGGGGGCCCGGCCGCCGCGGTGGTGTTCGCCCGGGAGGTCGAGCGCGCGGTCGGCGCCGACGAGCGGATCGTCGAGCTCGACACGCAGATCGAGGCCGCCGAAGGAGCGGAGCGCCAGCGACTGCGAGCGACGCGCAACGCGGTCTGGTCGGAGGTGCTTGCGCAGCAGCGCGGCCTGTTCGCGGACCGCTTCGACGAGGTTCACAGCGTCGAGCGTGCTGTCCGCGTGGGCTCGGTCAACAGCATCATCGCGCCGTCCTCGCTGCGCCCGTTCCTGATCGACGCCGTCGAGCGAGGCATCCGCAAGTTCGAGGATCCGGCGAGAGCCGCAGCCGCCACTAATGGACACCCTGGGCTGGCTGAGCCGACACGCAGCTGACGTTCGTGCCGGCGACGATTGGCTCGGCCCGGACGAGCGCCGCGTGCTTGCAGGAATCCACCTCCCGCGCCGGCGAGCAGACTGGCTGCTCGGGCGCTGGACCGCCAAGTCAGCGATCAGCGCGTGGCTGTCCGTGCCGCCCGAGCGAATCCAGATTCTCGCGGCAGCCGACGGCGCACCGGAGGCCTGGCTCGACGGACGCCCCCTGCCGCTCTCGGTGACGCTCAGCCATCGCGGGGGCCGCGCGCTGGCGGCGGTGGCCGACGCGCCGGCGGTAGCGGGTTGCGACCTGGAGCTCATCGAGCCCCGCAGCGACGCGTTCATCCGCGAGTGGCTCGCGCCAGAGGAGCAGCGTCGCGCCTTTGATTCCGGTCCCGATGAACGCGCAAGCTTCGCCAACCTCGTCTGGTCGGCCAAGGAGGCGGCCGCCAAGGTGCGTCGCGAGGGCCTCCGTCTCGATGTCCGCAACGCGGTCGTGACCCCCGCCGATGCCGGCGCCGGCGACTGGCAGCCAATCAGCGTCGCCTGGAGCGACGGAGCCGGGCCCACGAGCGGGTGGTGGCGAGCCGAACCCGGTTGGGTGATGGTCCTCGCCGGCGAGCCGCCGAGCGGACCGCCTCAGCGGTTGTCGAGTATCGACTGAACCCTCCGCCTGCCATCCTGGACCAAATGACACAGTTAATTGACAGAGTCCCCCGCCCGGGGACCGGCCGCCTGTACCTGGCCGACGGCGGGATGGAGACGACGATGATCTTCGACGAGGGGATCGAGCTGCCGGAGTTCGCGTCGTTCCTGCTGCTCGAGAGCGAGCGTGGGCGCGCGGCGCTAGTCAATTACTACCGCGCCTACATCGCGATCGCACGCCGGCACGGCCTCGGCTTCACGCTGGACACCCCCACCTGGCGGGCCAACCGCGACTGGGGCGCGAAGCTAGGTTACGACGCGGAGGCACTCGACACGATCAATCGAGCCGCCGTCGACCTCGCCGCACACGTCCGCGCCACCGAGGAGACCGAGTCGACGCCGATCGCGATCTGCGGCACCATTGGGCCGCGCGGCGACGCCTACCACCCGGGCAACCTAACGTCCCCGGACCAGGCCGAGAGTTACCACGGCGAGCAGATCACGACGTTCAAGGACACCGACGCCGACATGGTGGGTGCGTTCACCCTGGCGTACGCCGAAGAGGCGATCGGGATCGTGCGCGCGGCGGCAGCGGCAAAGACCCCGGTGACGATCTCGTTCACCGTCGAGACCGACGGGCGGCTGCCGAGCGGTCAGGCGGTCCAGGACGCGATCGCCCAGGTCGACGAGGCCACCGACCGAGCCGCTGAGTACTTCATGATCAACTGCGCCCACCCGAGCCACTTCGCAGCACAAATCGAGCGCGGCGGCGAGTGGCTGGCGCGGCTCGGGGGCATCCGCCCCAACGCCTCCCGAAAGAGCCACGCTGAGCTCGACCGCGCCGACACGCTCGACCGCGGCGACCCGAACGAGCTGGCCGCGAGCTACTCCCGCCTCAAACCTGCCCTCCCCCAGCTGCGCGTGCTCGGCGGCTGCTGCGGGACGAACCCCGCCCACATCGACCGAATCGCCGAAGAGTGGACCTCGGCCTAGAACCAGGCCACCCGGATTGGCCTCGGCCTGACCACCGGATTTGAACCGCTCCCGGCGGGAATCGTCCACACGCGGCGGCGACGATCGGGACTCCCGAACAGCTCGACCTCGGTGTCGCACGCGTAGCTGACGCGACCGGCGCCCGTCAATCGCACGCAGCGCGATCCATCACCCAGCTCGAGCGCCCAGGGCAGGACGTGACCGGGACGCCGGCCGGTCACCCGCGGCAGCGAGCCCGGTAGCGAGATCATCAGCCCCGAGGTCCCCCAGGGTCCCCCCACAGAGCACAGCACCGCTCGTGCTCCCCGCACAAAGCACGGGTCGCGAACCTCGCTACCAACCGCGCAGCGCCACACGTTCGGTCTCGCGACGAGCTGCGACTGCGCGAGGCAGGTGCCCGACGCTCGCACACCGACCTTGCCCGAAGGGGAGTAGACCCGCACCGCGGTCGCCCTCACCGGCGCGGTCGTGGTCGTCCGCGTGAGTAACGTGGTCGTGCTCGCAGAAGTGGTCGTGTGTTTGGCCCCGCCCCCGCAGCCGGCGATCAGCAGTGCGCTCACCCAAACAAGCGCGCCAGCTCCTCGCCCCACGCGCGCGCCCGCACCAGCTCGCCTCGCTCGAGCGGCCCCTCTGCATCCTGCACGATGAAACTCTGCGAGCCGACAACGTCGTAGCCGTGGCGCTGCAGACGCCGCGCGATGCCGCGCGCTGCGATCCCCGTCAGCCACGGCGATCGGTCGAGCCTCGTGTCGAACGTCGCCGCGCGGGCGCGGTCGGTGTGCGGCAGGTCACGGAGCCAGCCTCGCAGACCGGGGCCTTCCGCGGCGCCCGGCTCCACGTGCGCATCGCCATCCTCCTGCGCGGCCGCGACCGCCATCTGGCGGCTGCGAGCGGTCGCGATCCCATGCATATGGGTGGGGCCGCCGACGACCAGCAGATCCGGTCCGAGCGCGGCTGCCTTGCCAACGGCCAGCACCTCGACCTCGCCCAGGCCCGCCGCGATCGCCTCGGCCACCGCCCGTGTGTTGCCGTAGATCGACTCGTAGACCACGATTGCCCTCATCGCTAGGCGAACAGGCGCGGATCGGCGCTCGCGATGCCGTGCACGCCGAGCCCGCGTAGCCCCGCGATCGCCGTCCGCTCGTTCACCGTCCAGGCGTACAGCTGCCCGTCGCGTGAGACCACGTCCTCGAGCAGCGAGGCGTCGACCAGCTTGTGCTGCGCCATCACGGCGTCCCAGCGCCGGAAGCTCAGGCCCGCCAGCACGTGGGCGCGCCAGTCACCGAGCCGGTGGCAGAGCCGCGGCAGCCGGCCGCCGATCGACACGCCGGTCCGGATCCGCGGGTCGAGCGCGCGGACGCGGTCCAGCACGCCCACGACCTGGCTCGACACCAGCGCGCGATCCAGCAGCCCGGCGCGGCGCAGCTCCTCGATCACCGCGGACTCGTAGCCGACGTGCTTGACATCGACGTTCAGGCCAATGCCCGAGAACCGCGGGCTGGAGAGGTGTCTCAGCGCCTCGTGGAAGCGGACGTTTCCGCCACGGCGAGCGTGGAGCACCGTGTGTGCCAGCACGAGCTGGCCCCGCCAGGCGCGGACGTCGAACTCGACCATGTCGACGCCGACTTCCCGCGCTGCATCGAAAGACGCGAGCGTGTTGGCCGGAGCCAGCGCGCTGGCTCCTCCGTGGCCGATGCGTTCGCACATGGGCTGGAAGATGTCATATGCCCCGGCCGCGTGCGGCCGGGGCCCGGACCGTGCATGCACGGTCCGGCGGATCGGTGCATGCACGATCCGACTACCTCATGAAGCCTTACGCACCTCGCTGCCTGACGCAACGAGCAGCGACTGGATCAGCTCGAAGTACGCCCTAAGGTGCTCTGGCGCGAGGAACTGACCGCGGATCCGCTCCCGCGCGCCCTGGCCGATGCGCCTGGCACGTTCGGTGTCGGTCAGCAAGCCCAGCACGGCCGCACCGTACTCGGCGAGGTCGGTTGGGTCGTCGATCAGCACCCCGGACTCGTCGTCGACGATCTGGTCCTGGATTCCGCCGACGCGAGTGCCGACCACGGGACGCTCCTTCCACATCGCCTCGGCCACCGTCAAGCCGAAACCCTCGGCGAGGCTCTTCTGAACGATCACCTCGGCGTGGCGCTGCAGAGCGTTGACGATCGCGGCATTCTCGTCGACGTCGGTCATCGGCAGCGAAGCGAGGTGAACCCGCGCGCGGATCTCCTCGGGCAAGCCGTACCAGGCATCGCGCACGGCCGCGAACACGCCGGCGCCCTCGGGGTCGTCCGCGACCGACTCCGTCGAAGGGCCCGCGAGCACGAGGTGCGCATCGACCTGCGGCGCGACGTGGTCAGCGAATCCGTTGATGACGCCGAGCGGATCCTTGAGGCGATCCCAGCGCGAAACCTGCACCACAACCCGGTCCCACGGCCGCAGCGGCGCCACCTCGAGCACATCGGCCCGGCGGTCGACCCGACCAGGCGTCCCGTCCGAGCGCATGAACGTCGCTTCGGTGTGGTCGCCGTTCGTGAGCAGGCCCGCTCTCGAGAGGATCGCGATGCGCTGCTCCTCGGTGAGGTCCTGGTTCTTCGGCGAGAAGGCGTCGATCGAGGGCTGGATCACCGCGATCTTCTCGGGATCCAGACCGGCCCACGCGAACGAGGCGCGCGAGAAGACGTACGCGTCTGCTCCGATCACGTACTGGCGCAGGAAGTCCCAGGCCTCGTGCGCGTAGCGGTTCGGGGTGTCGAGACCTACGTGGCAGCGCCAGATGACGGTCGCGCCGGTGGCCCGAACCGCGTCGACCATGCCCGCCGTCTGGGGGTCGTGGAGGATCACGATGTCGCCCGGGTCGACGAGCTTGGCCAGCTCGGCACTGCTGCCCGCGAGCGTCTGCTCGTACAGGCGCCGCTCGCGCTCGCTCATGCGACCATCGTCGCCGTTGAAGCCATGCAGATGGTTGTGAAGGCGCTTGGTCAGGTCGAAGAACTCGGGCCCGCCGCCGATCACCTTCCAGCGCGCGTCGACGCCCGCGCCTCGCGAGTAGGCAAGCAGCATCGTGAGCAGCTCGACCACCCCGCCGCCCTTGGCGGTGGAGTTGACGTTCCACACCACGCGGCCTTCAAGCTCACGTGAGCCGACCTTGATGAGGCGCAGGAGCGCCTCATAGTCCGACGGCTTTAGGACCGACTCGAAACGGTGCGGATCCATCGCGCCGACGTGAATGGGCTGAAGCTCAGACATTCTCCCTCGCCCTTAGGTTCGCTCATTGCGACACTTGTCACGACCGCAGTTCGGCACGAATGTCCTGTGGAGAATCCGGCCTCGGGTGCGGTCTTCCCCGGATGCGAGTACGCATCGACGGTGCGACGCTGACGGGCAATGGCGATCGTGATCGATGATCCGGCCGCCGCCGGAGGCGGAGAGTGGGAGCCAAGGCTCGACGGATTCGTCGAGCGGGCGCAGAGCGCCGCCAAGGCGCTGCGGCAGCTGGACCAGGAGGCGGTCGACCGGATCGTGTGGGCGATGACGGTGGCCGGCCTCGAGCACGCGATCGAGCTAGCCGAGCTCGCGATGGAGGAGACGCACTTCGGCGTGCTCGAGGACAAGGTACTCAAGAACTACATCGCGACCGAGTTCCTCTACGACTACCTCAAGGACAAGAAGTCGGTCGGCGTGATCGACGAGGATCGCGAGCGCGCGATCCAGTACATCGCGGAGCCGATCGGCGTCGTACTGGCGCTGACGCCGATCACCAACCCCACGTCGACCACGCTGTTCAAGTCGATCGTCTGTGCGAAGACGCGCAACGCCGTGATCTTCCGCCCGTCATTCAACGCCCAGCGCTGCTCGATCCGCGCGGCTGAGATCCTGCAGAAGGCCGGCGAGGCGGCCGGTTTGCCACCGGATGCGATCCAGGTCATTCCGGACCCGACGCTCGATGTCTCCCAGTACCTGTTCCACCATTCGGGCATCGACTTCATCTGGACGACTGGCGGGCCGAAGGCCGTGGCCGCCACGAACGAGGCCGGCAAACCGTGCCTCGGCGTCGGCTCCGGAAATGCGCCGGTCTACCTGCACCGCAGCGCCGACGTCCGGATGGCCGTCGTCGACATCCTCGTCTCCAAGACGTTCGACTCGTCGGTGATCTGCCCGGCCGAACAGACCTGCGTGATCGACGATGCGATCTACGACGAGGTCATCGAGGAGTTCCGTCGCATGGGGTCCCGGCTTCTGAGCGAGGAGGAGACCGCGGCGCTGGCCGCGAAGTCGTTCACCGAGGACGGACGAGTCGAGTTCGCGGCGCTCGGTCAGTCGTGCGTGAATCTCGGCAAGCTGGCGGGGTTCGAGGCGGCGGACGAGGACAAGGTGCTGCTCGCGCCGCTGCCCACCGATCTCGAGGCGTTCGCCGAGCATCCGTTCCTGGCGGAGAAGCTGATGCCGGTGCTCGGCGTGGTGCGCTCGCCGTCCGTCGAACACGGGATCAGAGCATGCGAGATCGTCACCGAGCACGCCGGCCTCGGCCACACGTCGGCCGTGTATGCCACCGACGATGACGTGATCAACCGCTTCGCGCTCGCGATCCGGACCGGCCGGATCCTCGTCAACGCGCCGACCGCGGTCGGAGCGCTCGGCGGCGTCTACAACTCGATGACGCCGACCTTCTCGCTGGGGTGCGGCACGTGGGGCGGTTCGAACACCACCGACAACGTCAACTACCGCAACCTGCTCAACATCAAGGCCGTCTCTCGGCGCCAGACGCCGCCGCAGTGGTTCCGAGTCCCCTCGGACACGTACTTCAACCCGGGCGCGCTCGAGAACCTGCGCCAGGTGTCGAGCGCCTCGCCGCTGATCGTCACCGATACGGCGAGCGAGGCGCGCGGGGTCGCGGACGAGATCCGCCGCTACATGGGCGGGGTTGGCGGGGCGGGCGGGGTCTCAATCCACGTGTTCTCAGGGATCGAGCCCGAGCCAGGCGAGGAGCAGATCCGTGCCGGGGTACAGGAGTTGCGGCGGATCGAGGCCGATCTGATCATCGCAGTGGGGGGCGGCTCCGTGATGGACGCGGCCAAGGCGATGCGGTTGTTCCACGAGCACCCGCACCTGAGCGTGCGCGAACTCTCGCTCCCGTTCCTGGATGCCCGCAAGCGAATCGCGCAGTTCCCGCAGCTCGAGCACCAGCTCCAGCTGATCGCGATCCCGACCACATCGGGCACCGGCTCGGAGGTCTCGCCGGCCGCCGTGATAACGGTCGGTGATCGCAAGGTCACACTCGTCGACTACTCGCTGGTCCCGGACATGGCGATCGTCGATCCGACGCTGACCGTCTCGATGCCGCCGGTCGTGACCGCCGACACCGGAATCGACGCGCTCACTCACGCGCTCGAGGCGGCCGTGTCGATCTTCGCGTCTCCGTACACCGACGCGTTCTGCATGCAGGCCGCGAACCTGATCTTCAGCTCGCTGCCGCTCGCCTACCGGGACGGCAGCGATCTGGAGGCGCGCACGGCGATGGCGAACGCCGCGACGATCGCCGGCCTGGCGTTCTCAAACGCGTTCGTGGGTCTCAATCACGCGTTGGCGCACGCCGTGGGGGCGCAGTTCGGGATCGCCCACGGACGCGCGAACGCGATCTTCCTCCCCCATGTCCTGCGCTACAACGCCTCGCTGCCGAGTAAGTTCATGCCGGCGCCGGGCTATTCCGCGTATGTCGCGCCCGATAAGTACGCGCAGATCGGCTGGATCCTCGGATACGGAGGACGCTCCGAGGAGACCCGCCGCGAACGGTTGTTCAGCCGCGTCGATCAGCTGCTCGAGGAGGTCGACGAGCCGCGGTCGCTCGCGCAGACGGGCGTCACGCGCGAGCAGTTCGAGGCAGCGCTGCCTGATCTCGCCAAGGCCGCGTTCAGCGATCCAAGCATTCGTACAAACCCACGCATCCCGCTGGTGCGCGAGATCGTCGAGCTGCTCCGCGCCGGAGCCGGCTTCCCCTGATCGTCGAGGTGCCCGCGGACCGAGCCTCCGCCGAGCTGGTCGCTTGCCCTAGGTGCCCAGCACGCTTCCTGGATCTATCCGCAGCGGCTCGTCCGTCTCGAGCTCGACCGCGCCCCGCACGACGACGCCCTCGCTGAACGTCACATCCCCCTTGACCACGAGCCGCTCTGCGTCCCTCAGCGACGGTGAGCCGGCTGGGAAGCGCTGCTCGAACGCATCAAGAAGCTTGTAGAAGCGCGGGTCGAGCGCCACGAATGGGAGGTTGCCGGCGCGCTGCGGCAGTGGCTCGACCAGCATCTCGTCGGTGAGCCTGTACACGTCCGAGCGCAGCACGAGCAGATCGTCGGTCGTCTTGACTGGCACGAACCTGGTCCGCGGAACGCACAGCAGGCTGGCGCCGGGGAAGCTCCCGATGGCCGCTCCCATCGCGCTCTCGAGCTGCAGGACGGGCGGTGAGCTCGAGTCGCGTGGATCGACCGTCTTGCGGTTGACGATCAGCGGCAGCTCGAGGACACCGGCCCTCGACTGGAGGATCTCGGCCAGCACGCGTAGGTCGACCCACAGGTTGTTCGTGTTGTAGTAGCGCCAGTAGCGGTAGTCACGGAATGACTCCTCGTCCTCCGTCGGCGTCTGCGCCGTCTCGCGCAGGACGAGCTGGCCGTCGGCCCGACGCCGGGCGATGTGGCCGCCCTTGCGGTCGGCCTCGGTGCCCTGCACCACCTCCACCAGGAACGGCACGCGCTCGCCGGCGACATACGCGGCGATTCGCGGGTCGAGCGTCGCGCCGAGATTGTCCGAGTTGGAGATCATCGCGTACTCGATGCCACGCTCGAGCAGCTCATCGAGCATCCCCGATCGCCGCAGCGCCCCGTACACATCGCCGTGCCCGGGGGGGCACCACTCGAGCGCGGGTGCCTGCGGCCAGCTCACCGGCGCCAGCGTGTCGGCGTCGATCTTCGGGATCATGCTCTGCATGAAGTCGGGGTCGAATCCCTGGCCGGCGAGCTCCGGGTGCGCTGCCAGTGCAGCGAGCGTTTCATCGCGTGTCGCCTCGCTGTCCATCAGCAGCAGCGGCAGCGCGACGCCGTAGCGCCGGCGCAGCGCGAGCGTCTGGCCGATGATGATGTCGAGGAACGAACGGCCTTCTCTCGCCTCCAGCAGCGACTTCGGTCGCTGCAGACCCATCGTCGTAGCGAGCCCGCCGTTGAGCTTGATCAGCGCGACGCGCTCGAGCGCCTGGCCGGCGTCGGCCGGATCGAGTTGCTCGAGCGCGGGCACGTCACCCGCCGGTTCGAGCTCGCTTGTCGCGAGCATCGCCGACTCGCCGCCCACGAGCCGCTCATACGCGCTGCGGAAACTGCGTATCGCCTCCTCGTGCTGGCCGGCGGCGGCCATCTTCTGCTCGGCGGCCTTCAATCCCTCATCGCTCATCGCGAAGCATTTTGCCCACACTACGTGCGAGCATGACTTCACATATGGAGCACAGCGAGATCGAAAGGCTCGGCCGCGCAGTCAGCGTCGTCGGGCTCGGCACCTGGCAGCTGGGCGCCGATTGGGGGACCGTGTCGCCGGACGATGCGCGTGCGACGCTCGAGGCCGCCGTTGACGCCGGGATCACGTTCTTCGACACCGCGGACGTGTACGGGGACGGTCGCAGCGAGCAGTTCTGCGGTCAGCTGCACGAGCGTCATCCGGAGCTGTTCATCGCGACGAAGATGGGCCGCCGGGTCGAACAGGTGGCGGAGAACTACAGCGAGGAGAACTTTCTTCAGTGGAATGACCGCTCCCGGCAGAACCTGGGAGTCGAGCAGCTCGAGCTGGTCCAGCTGCACTGCCCGCCGGATCCGGTATTCGACAGCGATGCCGTGTTCGAGGCGCTTGACCGGATGGTCGCAGCTGGGCGTATCCGTGCATACGGAGTCTCGGTGGAGACGTGCGCCCAGGCGCTCAAGGCGATCGCCCGCGACCATGTGGCGAGCGTCCAGATCATCCTCAACTGCTTCCGGCTCAAGCCGTTGGAGCAGGTCCTACCGGCCGCTCGGCAAGCCGGCGTAGGGATCATCGCGCGGGTGCCGCTCGCGTCAGGGCTGCTGTCGGGGCGCTACGACGAGCACACCACCTTCGGGCCCGAGGACCACCGCAACTACAACCGGCACGGCGAGATGTTCGACGTCGGCGAGACGTTCGCCGGCGTCCCCTACGAGACCGGGGTCGCGGCGGCGCGCGAGCTGACCGAGCTGGTCGATCCTGGCATGACGCTCGCGCAGTTCGCGCTGCGATGGGTGATCGATCAGGACGGCGTCAGCACCGTGATCCCGGGAGCGCGCAATGCCGAGCAGGCGCGGGCGAACGCACAGGCCGCCTCGTTGCCCGCGCTGCGGCCCGAGCAGCTGGCGGGCGTGCAGGACGTGTACGACCGGCTGATCCGCCGCCACGTCCACGATCGATGGTAAGCACCGGTTGTTAGAGGGTAGGATCGCGACGCCAGAAAGAAGGCGTCAAAGTGCTGTTGTGGTCGAGCTTCGCTGAACGCAGGCGGCGCCGGCAGGCGCAGGCCCTGAGCAGGGCCGTAAAAGCGCTGCCGCTGATCACGCGCCAGGCGATGCTCTCGGCGATCGAGTCCGAGGAGTTGATCGTCGGCGCGTACGCAGATCGTCGCGGGCGGGCCTGCCCGATGCTCGCTGCCCACCGTCTCGGCGCGCGTACCGATGTTGGCGCGTTCCCACGTGCCTGGGACACGTTCGCGCGCGCCAGCAGGCCCCGGGCGGCAACCGAGCGCGAACTGCAGATCCTCGAGGCCCTCCTGCAGGAGAGCATCAGCGAGTTCGCCGCGGCGCCGGCCGGCGAACCGGACCGCGAGCCGGTCCTGTCGCGCGATTGGTGAGGCTTGCCCGCCGCAGTCGCATTCACCTGGCTCGGCCTGCTCACCGTCGCACCGCTGGTGATCTGGCACCGCGTGCTGGGTGCGATCGTGGCTTCGTTTCAGTGGAACTTCGCCTACCTCGTAACCGATCTGAGTCCATGGTTGCTGCTGCTGCTCGGAGTCCTGTGCATGGTGCCGGTGGCGATCTCGGCGGGGCGGCATCCCGAGAGCCGGCTCTACCCCCGTGCCCGGCGCGCGTACATCGCCTGGGGAACGGTGGTCTATCTGCTGGGGATCGTGCTAGCCGTGCTGGTTGCCGCGCTCTGGCATTACAGCCACTGACCGACTACCAAGGCTGGCCGTAGCGCTCGCCGAAGGCGAACTCGTCGAGCGGATTGCGCGAGAGCTTCGACGGCCACGGATCCGCGCGGTGGCCAACGGAGATGTGACCCGCAAGCGCGACGCTATCCGGAATCCCCAGAAGCTCGCGCACCTCGACCTCAGCGGGGACCAGCAGCGTCGTGAACGATGCACCCAGACCCTCGGCGCGCAGACCCAGCAGGATGTTCTGTACAAACGGATAGATCGAGGCGCCGCCCGTGATGCTCGCCCGCGGCAGCTTGATATCGGTCACCGTCAGCGCGGTCATCTCGACGCAGATGACGATGTGCAGCGGCACCTGGTCGAACGTCCGCGCATACTGATCGGCGCGCCGGAGCATCCGCAACCGGCCCGGACGAAGGCCGGAGGCCTCGCCCGCATCGAGCGCGGCGCGCATGCCCGTCGCCTCCGTGTACGCGTCCCAGTGCGGCACATACAGCTCCCGGAGCGCGCGCCGGGTGGCCGCGTCGCTGACGACGATCACCCTCCACCCCTGGCGATTGCCGCCGCTGGGGGCAAACCTGGCCGCGTCCAGCACACGCTCGATCGTCTCACGTGCCACAGGCTCTTCGGTGAACAGCCGCGTCGAGGGCACGCAACGCATCAGTTCATAAAGGTCCTCCGGGCTCACAGCCCGAGGAAGCCTGGCAGATCGTCGAGCGCCAGTGTCGCTACCCTGACGCAGTTCCCAACACGGAGGTAGAGAATGCTTCGCCGTACCCGTTCGATAGCCCTCGCCCTGATCGCGACCGCTGCGGCCGCGACAGCGGTAATCGCACCGGCCGCTTCCTCAGCTGCGTCAGGACGGGTCACCCATGGTCGCGCAGCGCTCGGACGCGCGCTCGTCTACCGCTTCTTGAACGACGTAAAGAACAAGAACGTCGCCGACCTGCGCAGGTTCCTCGCGCCGGCCTTCCAGATCCAGCGGGCGGACGGCTCGCGCGCGACCAAGCCGCAGTACCTACGCGACCTTCCGGATGTCAAGAGCTTCAAGGTCCGCCAGATGATCGTGACGTCAGTCGGACGCCAGCTCGTCGCGACCTACGAGCTGGCCTCGGACCAGATCATCAACGGCAAGCAGTTCAATGCGGGCTACGCGCCGCGGTTGTCGGTGTTCGTCAAGGACGCGCGCGGGTGGCAGCTGCTCGGCCACGCCAACTTCAACACGCCGAAGTCCTAGACGCCGAGCGGAACTGCTCCTGTGCTGGGGCGGTGGCTGCGTAAGCGCTCGCCAGTACTCCAAAAGAAGGGTGGTGTACGCATCCCCCCCGAGGTGATGTACGCCCTGTTGCCGCAAGGAGTCGGGAAGCACAGGATGGCACTGTGGGGACCGCACGTGACGATTCCGCGTTCCTGGACTCGGGCAAGGAAGACCCTCTGGCAGCAGGCTCGTATACGAGCCGCTTCCCGGCGCTCTGCGCCGAGCTGATCCGCCGTCCCAAGCTGGTTCGTCGGCTCGCGGACGGGCGAACGCATCCGCTGGCGCTCCTCACCGCCCCCGCCGGGTACGGCAAGACGACGCTGGTCTCGGAGTGGGCCGCGCACGACAAGCGTCCGTTCGGCTGGGTTTCGGGGTGCCCCGACGACGCCGGGCCGGCCGGGCTGGCCGACGCGATCGGGACGGCCTTGGACTCCGTTGGCGCGTCGAAGCCAGGCAAGGGCCTCGGTCCGGGATTCGTGCTTGTCATTGACGACGCCCATCTGATCGACCAAGCGGTCCTGCGTGATGCGGTCATGACGCTGCTGGCCCGAATCCCGAGCGGCTCACAGATCGCGATCGCTGCTCGGGCCGAGCCCCGGCTCGGCCTCGGCCGGTTGCGAGCGCAGCGCGCTCTGACCGAGCTCGGCGTAAGCGATCTCGCGATGTCGCCGGGAGAGGCAGCCGCGCTGCTGCGCGCTGTCGGGCTGGATCCCGATTTCGCGACGGTGCGGACCCTGATCCAGCGCACCGAGGGATGGCCCGCGGGGCTGTACCTCGCTGCTCTGTCGCTACGCTCGCGCGCCGGCGGCGCCGGGGTGACAAGTGGGTTCAGCGGCGACGACCGGCTCGTCTCGCAGTACATGCAGGAGGAGTTTCTCGACGCACTGGGCATCGAGGAGCAGCTATTCCTGATGCGCACATCGGTGCTCGACCGGCTCTGCGGTCCGCTCTGCGACGCGGTGCTCGAGCGGCGGCGCTCGGCCGCAACACTGTCCGCGCTGTCTGGATCGAATCTGCCGCTGTTTGCGCTTGACGCGGGCCGGGGCCACTTTCGCCTGCACGGCTTGTTGCGCGAAGCCTTGGCGGCCGAGCTCCAGATGGCGGAACCGCGGCTCGCGCGGCGCCTGCACCGGCGGGCGAGCGATTGGTACCGCGAGAGCGGTGATCTCGACCGGACCATCGACCACGCCGTCGCAGCGGACGATTCCCGGCGCGTCGGAACGCTGCTCTGGGACAACCTGCTCAGTTACGTCGGCGAGGGCCGCAACAGCACCGTCCAGCAATGGCTTGGGCGCTTCGACGAGGAGCGGATCGTCGGCGGCGCATCGCTCGCGACGGCCGCCGCGCACAGCCATCTGATCGCCGGTGACCTTGACCTTGCCCGCCACCTGTCACAGGCTGCGTCCGCGCGCGGCCGCGCCCTGCGCACCACGCAGCGCGAGCAGTCGATCGCGGCCGGACAGATCCTGATCGACGCGTGGGCCGCCCGGGACGGGGTGCGCCGGATGATGTCCGATGCGAGGCGTGCGCAAGCGCTGCTGCCGCGCGAGAGCGGCTGGGTCTCCAGCTGCCTGTTGTTGCAGGGCACCGCCGCGCTGCTGAGCTGCGAGAGCGCAGCAGCGCGCGGGCTCCTCGACCAGGGCGCCGATCGAGCCGCGGTCGCCGCACCACACATCGCGGCTCTCTGCCTCGACCAGCTCGCGTGCCTCGCAATCGGCGACGGGGATTGGGCTGACGCGATCGATCTGGCCGACCGGGCCAACGGGATCGTCGAGCGGCACCGCCTCACCAGCTATCCAACGTCCGCGCTCGCGTTCGCGTTGCTCGCCCTGACGACCGCGCACTCCGGCGGCTTCGACGACGCGAAGGCTCATGTCCGCAGGTGCGGCGTCCTGCTGAGCGAGCTGGATCGCTTCGCTCCGTGGTTCGGCGCCGAAACCCGAATCCTGCTCGCCAGTACGGCGACGTCGCTCGGCGACATTCCGGAGGCGCGCGCGCTGCTGGCGAGTGCCTCGCGCCTCGCGCGGCGGACTTCCGATGCCGCCCTGTTCCCAACCTGGCTCGACTCAGCGTGGGATGCGATCGATGATCGCGCGGAGACCGCGCTGACGGGTATCGCGTCGCTGACGGCCGCCGAGTTGCGGGTGCTGCGCTTCCTGCCGACCCACTACTCGTTCCGCGAGATCGCGCTTCGCCTTCACGTCTCCCCGAACACGGTCAAGACTCAGGTTCACGCCGTGTACAGCAAGCTCAGCGCGACGTCGCGTTCGGAGGCCGTGGCGCACGCGTCGCGCGCCGGCTTGCTGACTTCCTGAGGATGCTCGAGCTAGCCAGACGTTGGATCGGCGAGGCGGCAGGGGTCGACAAGGCCGTCTACGAGGCCGTCGCCGGAACCCCAACGCCGACACTGGATAGAACCCTGTCGGAGCTTTCCCGGGCCGCCGACTACTCGCGCCTCACGATCGCGGTAGCCGGGATGCTCGCGATCGGCGGCGGCCGCACCGGCCGGCGCGCGGCGGGGACCGGACTGATCTCTGTGGCCGTCACCTCCGCGGTCATGAACGCCGTCATCAAGCCACTCGTCAGGCGACCACGCCCTGCTCAGGATGAGGTCGTCACGGCGGCGCGGCAGATTCCGATGCCCCGCTCGGCGTCGTTCCCCTCTGGGCACTCGGCCTCGGCGTTCGCGTTCGCGACCGGGGTCGGACAGGTGCTGCCCTCAGCGGCGTTCCCGCTTCGGGGGCTCGGAGCTCTGGTGGCGTATTCACGCGTGCACACCGGGGTTCACTACCCCGGTGACGTGATCGCCGGGGCGCTGCTCGGGGATGTCATTGCGCAGGCCAGCGCACGAGCGCTCGAACGGCGGGGGTTCTTGGAGGGCCGGCGCGACTCGGGCTGAAACTCACCTGCGCCGGCAGCGAAGCTAGGAGTCCTGCTCCGCCAAGAAGATGAGCGCCGCCTTCACCCGCCGGCTCACATGCTCGGATTCCGAGGCCGGCAGGCCGAGCTTGACGAAGATCGAGTTGACGTGCTTCTCGACGGCGCGCTTGGTCAGGAACAGCGACTCGGCGATGGCGCCGTTGCTCTTGCCTTCGGCGATCATCCGCAGCAGCTCGAGCTCTCTGGGGGTGAGGTCGGTCAGAGGCGAGCGCTCGCCCCTGCTGCGGGCCTGCACGAGGACGTCGACGATCTTGGGATCGAACACGGACTCCCCGCGCGCCACCGCCCGGATCGCCTCGATCAGCTCGCCGCGGTGCCGGATGCGCTCCTTGAGCATGTAGCCGCGGTGGCTCGAGCCGGATTCGAGCAGCTGCTCGGCGTAGGCCGGATCCGCGTACTGACTGAGGATCAGCACCCCCACGTTCGGGTGCGTCTTACGCAGCCGTTGCGCGATGCGGATGCCCTCTGGCCCCTCGGCGGGCGGAAGCCGGATCTCCGTCACGATCACGTCGGGGGCGAACTCCTGCACGGCGGCAGCGAGTGTGCCGCTGTCGCCGCACACGGCGACGATCTCGACTCGATCATCGTCGCCGAGAAGACGCAGCAGGCTCTCGCGGATCAGGTAGGAGTCTTCGGCGATCGCGACACGCACGCTCGCTGCGCTCATCCTCGACGTCGCTTGCTGTGCAGTTTGGGGAAAGCTCACTGACAAAGCGCATCCAGTCGAGGCCCAGCGCGTCACGCCACCGCGACCACGGTGCGCGCGATAGCCCCGCTTTTATTATGCACCGCTCAGTATCGCCGCGGTGATTTTTCGGGGCATCCGCATGGATGACGAGGGCTGATCCCGGAAAACTACGGATGGCTTCACCCCATTTGTGTGATGCGCTGCCGCGGGCGAACACGGAAGCTTCTCGATGATGGCTGGAGCGGTCCGAGCTCAGGACGTGGGGCCCGTTCGCCGGAGGATCCTCGCTGAGGAAGCCGCGCGGCAACGGATCGAGCGCAATCTGCACGACGGCGCTCAGCAGCGTCTGATCGCCCTGCGAGTCAAGCTCGCGATGGTCCACGACGCGCTTCAGGCCGAGTCTCCCGAGAGCGCTCAGATGCTCGCCGCGCTCGATGCGGAGCTCGAGCGGGCGATCGAGGACATCCGCGAGGTCGCTCAGGATCTACATCCGCGCCTGCTTGCCGATCTCGGCCTGCCGGGCGCGCTGCGCTCGGCGGCTCGCCGTTCGCCCTACCACGTGACGGTCGGCGTCCCCGACATCGGCCGGTTCCCCCCGGAGGTCGAGACGGCCGTCCACTACTGCTGCCTGGAGGCGCTGCAGAACGCGACCAAGCACGCCGGTCCCTGTGCGCCCGTCGCGATCAAGCTGCACTACGACAACGGAACGCTGCACTTCGAGGTCTGCGATCGCGGTCGAGGCTTCGTGCTCGCCGACCACAGCTCGGGGAGCGGGCTGCGAAACATGCAGGATCGGATCGCGGCGGTGGGCGGCGTGCTCTCGATCGTGTCGAAGCCCGGGGCGGGCACGAGGATCATCGGCAGCGTCCCGGCCGCCGCGGTCGTGGTCCAGGGCTGACGGCCCGCCGAGCTCAGCCCGAACCGCGGTCGCGCCGGCGCGGCCTGGGCGACGGCATCTGCCTGCGACCGACGAGGTTTCCGATCATCAGTCCGATCACGAGGGCGAGGTACAGCTGGCCGGTGAGCATCTCGACGACCGACACGGACCGCCCGGCCGCCAGGCCCGGGGTCAGATCGCCGTAGCCGGTCGTCGTCAGCGTCGTGAAGCTGAAATACACGCGCTCGCCGAGCGTGCCATTGGTGTGCTGGGCGAAGTACGGGCTCCCGGCGACCACGGCAATGAACGAGATCAGGTAGGCGAACGCCAGGCCCAAGGAGAGATAGATCACGAGGCCGCCCGCCACCGCCTGCAGGGTCACACCACGTTCGCGCAACAGGCGCAGCAGCCCACTGATGATCACGCACGGCACCGCGACGCCGATCACCACACCGAATATCGATGTCAGGACCTTGGGCGCGGTTCCCGCAATCACGGCGATGCCGACAGCCGCCGTGGCAACCGCTATCACCGCAACTCCGCCGCGCCGCTGGGACCTCCTGACGCGCGCCGTTGTGACGGCGACCGCCAGCGCGGACCCGTTGATCACCGTGGCGATTGCACGCGACCACGAGACGTCGGGCGTGGCGATCAGGAAGACCACCAGCGTCAGCATCAGCAGGAATACGAAGCCGTAGCGGTACTTCGGGCCGGTGATGCCCTGCGACTCGCCGCCGAGATCGTCGTCGTCGATCGATTGCGCTTCCACGATGCCGCCGATCGAACCACACGGCCCCGACGGCAACATCCTGCAAACGGGGTGATGTGCCCGCGACGGCCGCTGACGGTAGTGTGGCCGCCAGCATGGCAAAGGACGGCCACTCCGAGGAGACCAAGGACAGGTTGCGGTTCAGGCCTGCGGCGCGGCGCACGCTGGCAGGCTCACGAGACCTCATCCGGTTGATCTACCGGGATCCCGAGCACGTCGCCGAGAGGATCACGCTGTACGCGACGCGGATGCTCGGCGAGTCCTCAGCGCAATGGGCGCACGAGATCCGCGTCGAGCGTCCCAAAGACCCGGACATCTCCATCGCCGAGGACCTGAGGCGGAAGTCGACGAGCGTGGCGCGGATCGACGGCGCGATCGCGGGAACGCCTTTCTTCGTCGCGCTCGTCCCCGGCTACGTCGGCTACCTGTGGCAGGAGGCGCGGATGACGCTGCGGCTGGCAGCTCTCTACGGGCGCGACCCGACGCAGTTGCGCACCGCCGCCGAGTTGCTCGCGCTGCGCGGCGTGCACCCGAGCGCCGATGCCGCAGAGCGGGCGCTGCTCGAGATAGGGGACAAGCCGCTTCCCGAGAAGCCGCCGCGGCGACGGCCAGTCCGTCTGTGGGTTCAGAGCATCTACACCCTGCTCGTGTTCGGCTCCTTCCTGCCGCCTCGGTCGCAGAGGAAGCGCACCGGATGGCGCGAATGGGTGAAGACGATCTTCGGGATCGTGGCCGCCGGAGCCCTGTGGGCAATCACCTGGATCTTCCCAGTGACGTTCATGATCGCGATGGCGTGGGGCTGCGAGAGCAACACGCGCCGGCTGTGGCGCCGCACGATGGCGCTCTACAGCGGTGAGGCGCCCGCCGAGCAAGGCGCCAGAGCCACCGTCGCCGCCCTGCGTACGCGGGAGCGACCGCGCGCTCGCGAAGCGCTCCGGGCGCTGCTGCTGGCGCTGTCGGTTGTGGTCCCGATCGGGTTCATCGCGTACGTCGACCACGTTCGCAACACGACGGGCGTGAACTGGCTGGGTGCGGTCGGCGCGCTGGTGGCGCTGTCGCTCGTGATCGCGACGACGGTCGTGGCGTCAAGGCGTTAGGTGGGGCTGCTTCGCAGCGTCCGTGGGGCCGTGAGGGCCCGTCCAGGCCGCTTTTGCCTTCGGTGTGGCTTCGTCGGCTTTCGCAGTGTGAAGCTCCGTCCGTGCCCCATATTCCGCCGGCCATCCATGGCCGGCGGGCGACGGGTGGGCGGGATCTCATACAACACCCCGCTCCCGCTGAAGCACGAGTGGGAGTGTCGAACGACCATATTGCTCACAAGCGCCCTGACCTCTCGGCGCTTTGTAGCGATGTGGTCGCTCTGGCGACCATCTTGCGCATGAGCGCCGCCGTCGTTTTCCGCTTTGGCGCAATATGGTCGTTCTCACCACGCCACCCCCTCCCCAGCAAAAACCCCGCAGACCAACCCTCCAGGCAACCGTGGCGCCAGCCGACAGACACGGCCCACCCACCCACCAAGGCGGTCTGGACGGGCCCGCCCGGCCCCACGGATGCCGCCGAAGGCGGCCCCTCCCTAGAACAGGGGGTCTCCGAAATCCGTCTCGCGCAAGGGCCGCTTGAGCACCTTGCCGTTCGGGTTGCGCGGCAGCGGCTCGCCACGCACCTGGACGTATTGGGGGAGCTTGAAGTCGGCGAGGTGCTCGCGCGCGTGCTCGATCACCTCGCGCGGGTCGACGGCCGCGCCGGGCAGCGGCACGATCACCGCGCCGACCTTCTCCCCCATCATCGAGTCAGGGACGCCCACAACCGCGACCTCGCCGACCCCGGGAGCGCGGACCAGCGCGTTCTCGACCTCGACGCAATACACGTTCTCCCCGCCGCGGTTGATCATGTCCTTGATCCGGTCCATCACGTACACGAGACCATCCGCGTCCACGCGTCCCAGATCGCCGCTGTGCAGCCAGTGGTCGATGAACGTCTGCTCGGTCGCCTCGCGCTTGTTCCAGTAGCCGGCGCATACGCTCTGTCCGCGAATCAGGATCTCGCCGATGCCGGTGCTCTCGTCGGGATCAGCGACGGCGACTTCGGTGTGCGGCGCGGCGAAGCCGACGGAGTCGGCGTGCTCGGCGGCCCACTCGTGCGGCAGGAACGTCGCGATCGAGGTGCACTCGGTCAGGCCGAAGCCGTTGCCCACCCGCGCGCCCGGAAAGCGCTCCTTGATCTGATCCACGAGCGCCGGCGCGATCGGCGCACCGCCGTAGGACGCCCAGCGCACGCCCGCCACCTTCTCCTCGCTGAAGCTCGGGTGGTTGATGATGTAGTAGTAGATCGCCGGCACCGCGACCGCCCCGGTGATCCGCTCAGACTCGAGGGTCTCGATCATCCGCGGGCCGTCGAAGCCGACATCGATCACTGCCGCCCCGCCGATCCGCAGCGCCGGCAGCGTCTGGCTGTGGCAGCCGGTCACGTGGAACAGCGGCACCACCACCAGCGTGCGGTACTCGCGGCCCATGTCGCGTGGGATATCCGACACCCGCAACGCGGTCTCGACGTTCGCGAGCACGTTCTCGTGCGTGTGCATCGCGCCCTTGGGGAACCCCGTGGTGCCACTTGTGTAGAAGATCGCCGCGACGTCCGTCCGCGCCGCGCCCTCGTCGATCTGCGGCTCGCCGTCGGGAAGCGCGGCACCTGGCTCGAACACGTACGAACTGCCCGAGTCCTCGACCACGTACGCGACTTCCTCCTCGGCGAAGCGGGTGTTCACCGGCACCACGATCGCGCGCGCCATCAGCCCGCCGATGAACGCGAGCACCCAGTCGATCGAGTTCGCAAGCCGGATCGCGACACGGTCGCCCGGCCCGATGCCGGCGGCGCGTAGACCCCCCGCGACGCGAGCGGCGCGGTCCCACATCTCCGAGTAGGTCAGCCGGGCGCCGCCGACCTCGACGAGCGCCTCCCCGGCCGGATCGCGCTCGACGCTCTCGTGCAGCATCTCCAGCAGCGAGCCGTGCAGCTCGGTGTAGCGGCGGACGCCGTGCTCGTCGGCCTCAACGCCGGTCGAGTCGAACGGGTTCAGTCCCCTGGAGGGCGCGCTGGTCGCCACGGGCTCAGCCTATCGCCTCAGCGATCGCCTGTTGCAGCTTTTCCTGACCCTCGAGGAAGTCGATCACCGTGTAGCGCGCTCGCAGCCGGCTGGCGAACTGGAACGTCGCGCGCAGCGTTTCGGGGTCAACATCGACTCGGATGTCCGCCAGGTCAAGTGCGGCCTGCACGGACGGGAACAGACCGAGGGCCGATCGAAGGGATGCGCGAACCGTCTCCCAGGCCGCCGCATCGCGCGGCCACCGCGTCAGCTCGGCGACGTAGCGCTGCTTCTCCTCCACGGCCTGGACGACGTCAGCCGTCGGCTCGCCAAGCCAGCGCCGCGCGTCGCTCCCCAACGGATCCTCAACCGGGACCGGCTTGCGCAGCGGATCGACGCGGCCGGCGTAAGCGAACCGCTGCAGTCGCATCGCATAGCGAGTGGCATGACCGACCTGGAGCCCGTGCGCGCGGTGCGGGCGCACGCCGCGCGCCGCGAGCAGATCCCAGAAGTGCGAGGCGTGGTGCTCGCACCCGCTCGCGGGACGAGAATTGCCCACGATTGCCATGGCCACGCCCGACTCGATCAGACCCGCGAGCAGCTGCGCGACCGAGTCCGCGCCGCCGCCGAGTACCGCGGCCACGTTCGCGGCCGCAAACGAAAGCGGGCCGCGCATCCGCTCCACCACCGCCGGCGAGTACGCCTCGCCGTACAGCAGATGGGCCGCGAGCCAGTCGACCAGCGCCGTGGCCTTCGCCAGCAGGTCGCCGAGCCCGGCCCGGGTGAGCTCGACCGGCGCTGCCGCGGATACGCGCGGATCGGCGAGGATCGCGATCGGCGCGCGAGCGGGCTTCGTCACCTTGACGCCGTTGATCTCGAGCGCCGCGACGCTCGAGGCGTAGCCGTCCATCGACGCCGCCGTCGGCACGCTCACGAAGTCCGCGTCCGAGAGGTGCGCCGCATATCGGACGATGTCGGTGATCACGCCCGAGCCTACGGCAACCAGCCGCCGCCCCTCGCCGGCGCGCTCCCGGACCGCGCCCACCTCGTCGAGCCCTGCCTTCAGCCCGCGGCGGACATCGAACACGTACTCGCGCGCCGCGCGGACTCCGGATGCCTCGCGCGTGTTGACATCGGAGACCACGAGCGCGTCCGCGCCGGCGTAGTCCCCGAGCCGGTCGATCGCGCCGTCTGCGAGGATGACTTCAGGGCTGTCCGTAATAGGACCGCGGCCCGTGCTTGCGTTCGAAGTGCTTGGACCGCACCGCCGCGTCCAGCGGCGCGGCATCCGGCTCGAGCAGAGTCGTCAGCAGCGCCATCCTCGCGACCTCCTCGAGCGTGACCGCATTGTCCACCGCCGCGGCCGGACTCGACCCCCAGCAGAACGGGGCGTGTCCGCGCAGCAGCACGCACGGCAGCTCGGCTGCACCAAACTCGCGCACCGTTTCGATGATCACCTCACCGGTGCAGCCCTCGTAGTCGGACGCGATCTCCTCGGCGGTCAGCTGGCGGGTGAGGGGGATCGGGTGCGGGCTCAGATCCGCATGAGTCGTGCCGAGCAGCGGGATCTCGCGCTGCGCCTGCGCCCACGAGGTCGCCCAGGTGGAGTGCGTGTGGACGATGCCGCCGATCTCCTCGAACGCCCGGTAGAGGGCCAGGTGCGTGGGCGTGTCGCTCGACGGCCGGCGCTCGCCCTCGACGACGTTTCCGTCCAGGGCGACCACGACCAGATCTTCGGCATGCATCTCGTCATAGGAGACGCCGCTCGGCTTGATCACCATCAGGCCTTCCGAGCGGTCGATCCCGCTCGCGTTGCCCCAGGTCAGCGTCACCAGACCCTGCGCCGGCAGCGCGAGATTCGCCGCCAGGACCCGTTCGCGAAGCGCCTCGAGCATCACGTCAGATCTCCTCGTACTCGAGGTCGAGCAGCTCCGCGAACCGGCGCCAGCGCCCGGCGTGCTCGCCGAGGTTCAGCGCGAAGTGGTGAGGCGCTCCGAGCCGCAGCCAGTCGTCCATGAACGTCTCCATCCCCCGCTCGGGGCGGAAGTGGAAATAGTGCATCTCGACCTTGGGAAGCTCCGGCGTGTCGAGCACCTCTCCCTGGCCGACGACCAGCCGGTAGTACTCCCCGTCGAGCGGGACGAGGGCGGCGGTCGTCGCGGGCCCGGGCTCGGCGGAGAACACCGGGGTGGGAGGGTTGTCGAGACGGCCGATCCCGAGCGGCCGATCGATCAGGCGTACGGGCCGGTCGCCGCGCGCGATCTTCCAGTTGCCCTCGCCCATGTGGCTGATCAGGACCGAGTCGAGCTCCCAGTCCATCGCGTATATCTCGCTGAAGTGCGCGTCGCCGATCAGCGTCTGCGCGGCGCACATCAGAGACGCGGTGTTGGTGTCTCCCTCGGCCGCGTAGCCGAAGCCGTCGGCCATCAGATCGGAGGCGGCAAGGAGCGGCAGTTGGCGGAAGCGGCCATCGCCGCCGATCGAGTCGAAGTGGAACGAGAACCCGGCGTACGCGCCGTCCGTGAGCATGTTGCGGATCGCCACCGTGATCCGGGCCGCGTACTCGTGGCGCTCGCGCGGAAGGTCCGAGGCAACCTCGAAGCGGCCGCGGTGCTCCTCGATCAGCGCGTCGACCTCGGCGTCCGAGACCGCGTCGACCCGCGCTATCAGCGCGCCCAGGTCCTCGCTCACGATCATCGGGCCCAGCCGCCGCAGCAGCGCCGGCGGGTCGTAGCGGATGTCGCCCATGCCGTTCATCGGATAGCCAAGCAGCGCGACCTTCGTCCGGCGCAGCGCGGTGATCGCTTGCGCGGCGCGCGCCCAGTCCTCGAATGCCCGGACGAAGCGATCGGACTGCCACTCGCCGGTGATCACCGAGAACCCGACTCCGGCCCGCAGCAGGGCGTTGGCCTGGTCCTGTGCGCCGTGGATGCCCTGGTTGTAGGTGAGGTCATTCATGTCCCATTCGGCGGTGACGGAGCGCTCGGGCTGGATGTTGGCCAGCATCACGGGGACCGGGACGTCTAGCAGCGCGCGGACCGTGCGCATCGCGGGTCCGTAGGTGAGCATCACGATCGCGATCCCGTCCACGCCGCGACCGACGAGCTCGCGGCTGATCGACTCGACGTCCTCGCGGTTGCGCGCGGGCCGGATGAACTCGATCTCCGCTACGGCGCTCAGCCGCTCCGCGACCTGGGCGGCGTACTGCGCTTGATGATCGGTGATCCCCGGGATCATGTCGTCGTAGAGCTCCTGCATGATCCCGAGCAGTCCGATTCGCGGTTGAGGCTTCGCCTCGCTCACGCGGCCCTCCTTTCCGTTCGAATCCGTTTCAACTCGTGGAGGAGATCGACCTCCGTGCGCCCGAGCAACTCGTACAGGCTGCGATAGATCGCGTACACGCGGTCGTAGCTCTCCTTCGCGGCGCCGTTCGGCGTGTACGTGCGCGCGACCGCCGGCCTGGTCGCGGCGACCGCGCTGCCGATGTCGTCGTACTCCCCCGCGGCGACAGCGCCGAACAGCGCCGATCCCCGTGCCGGGACCTCGGCAGACGCCGGAACGTGAACGCTCAGGCCGCTGGTGTCGGCGAGCAGCTGCATCATCAGCGGGCTCTTCTCGGCGATTCCCCCGCACGCGACGATCTCCTGCAGCGGCAGGCCATGCTCTTCGAAGTTCTCCATGATCCGCCGGTTGCCGAATGCGATCGACTCCATCAGCGCGCGGTAGACCTGCTCCGGGGTGCTCTGCAGCGTGAGGCCGAAGATCGCCCCCGTCAGATCCGCGTCGGCCAGGATGGTGCGGTTGCCGTTCCACCAGTCAAGCGCGACGAGCCCGGTCTCGCCGGGACCGATCGCGGCGGCCGCATGCTCGAGCCCCTCGTAGCCCCGCTCCGGCGCCAGCTGCTCGACGAACCACGCGAGCATGTCGCCGACCGCGGTCTGCCCTGCCTCGTAGCCGTACAGCCCCGGCAGGATCCCGTCGCGCACAACGCCGGTGATTCCTGGGAGCCGCACCTCACGGGAGTCGACGATCATGTCGCAGATCGATGTCCCGATCACCATCACGAACGTGCCGGGCTGCTCGACCCCGACGCCCGGAACCGACACGAACGAGTCGACGTTCCCGACCGCGACCGCGACGGACTGCGGCAGCCCGATCGCTTGCGCCGCCTCCGCCCGCAGCGTCCCCGCACGGGTGCCGAGCGCGACGAACTCGTGGCCGAGCTTCTCACCGGGCACGTCAAAGCCGGGATAGGCGGCCTCGAAGTACTCGCGCGCCGGCAGGCCCTCCTCGGGCGACCACATCGCCTTGTATCCGGCCGTGCAGCTCTGGCGGATCTCGCGTCCGGTCAGCCACCAGACAATCCAATCGGCGGCCTCGATGAACGCGTACGCCTCGTCGTAGATCTCGCGGTCCTCACGCCACAGCTCGATCAGCTTGGGGAAATACCACTCCGAGGAAATCCGGCCGCCGTAGCGGGACAGGAATTGCTCGCCGCGCTCGAGCGCTACCTCGTTCAGACGGTCGGCGACCGGCTGGGCGGCGTGGTGCTTCCACAGCTTCGGCCAGGCGTGCGGCCTGCCGCGCCAGTGCTCGTACTTGCACAGCGGCTCGCCCTCGCTGTCGACCGGCAGCACCGTGCACGAGGTGAAGTCGATCCCGAGGCCGACCACGTCGGAGGCCTTCACACCGGCCTCGGCGACCACGTAGGCAATCGCGTCCTCGAGCACGGTCACCCAGTCGTCGGGATCCTGCAGCGCCCAGTCCGGCGGCAGCGCTTCACCGGTGCTCGGCAGCGTGCGGTCGATCACCCCGTGCGGATACGGCACCGCCCCGATCGCGAGCTCCTCGCCGCTGGTCAGGTCGAGCAGGAGCGCGCGGCCCGACTCAGTGCCGAAGTCGACGCCGATCGCGTACGAGCCCACGGACCCGGTTACGCCGCGGGTGCGCCGTTACCAGGTGAGTCAGTGCCGCCGCCCGGAGCGGCAGCGCCGTTGCCTCTCGCCGCGGCCTCAGCTCGCACGGCCTGCCGCGCCCGGCGGTACTCCTCCACGACGATCTCGTTGAGCTCGTCGACCGAGGTCTCCGAGGTCGGCTTGTCGAGACTGATGACACCGTCCGTGATCAGGCTGACGCGGTCGCAGGCCGCGAACACGTGGACGTAGTTGTGGAGGATCATGACGATCGAGACGTTGCCCTCTTCCTTGAGGCGCGCGATCAGGTCGAGGATCATCCCGCCTTCCTTGGCCCCCATCGCCGCCAGCGGCTCGTCGAGCAGCAGGATGTCGGCGTCGCTGGAGACCGTGCGGGCGACCGCGATCGCCTGACGCTGCCCGCCGGACAGTCGCGCGACCGGCGAGTCGAGGTGCGGGAGGTCGATTCCGATGTCATCGAGCGCCTTGCGAGCCTGACGGCGCATCAGCACGTTGTTGAGGAACGGGATCGGCTTGAACACCTTCTCGCGCCGCAGGAACAGGTTGTGGTAGACGGACAGCTGGTCGACCAGCGCCAGGTCCTGGTAGACGGTGTCGATCCCATGATTGCGGGCATCGATCACGCTCTTGGGCGCGTACGGCTCGCCCTTGCACCACATCGACCCGGAGTCCGGCTTGTGGAAGCCGCAGAGGATCTTGATCAGCGTCGACTTCCCGGCCCCGTTGTCTCCGAGCAAGCCCAGCACCTCGCCTTTGCGAAGATGCAGGTTGACATCGCGCAGCGCGGTGATCGGTCCGAATCGCTTGGTGACGTGCTCGACGCGCAGAACGTCGTCCTCCGCGGTCTGCGGCCCAACGATCCTCTCACCGGCGAAAGCCTGGTCAGCCACGGCCCGCCCCCACGCGGACGCGCCGGATGACGACGTTGAGCGTCATCGCGATCAGGATCGCGATCCCGAGGTACAGGTCCGTGTAGTTGGCGCTGACGCCCTTGATGATCAGTCCCTCGGTGAGGATCCCGAGGAACAGCGCGCCGATCAGCGCGCCGACGATCGTCCCGTCGCCGCCGGTCATCAGCGTCCCGCCGATGATCGCGGCAGCGACCACCTGCAACAGCAGGGCATTGGACCCCGAGGGGTCGGGCGTCCAGCTGGTGGTGCGCACCACCTCGAGGATCCCGACAAAGCCGGCGAGCCCGGCGCACAGGATGAAGTTGCGCATGACGATGAAGCGCGTCCGGATTCCGGCCTCGGCCGCGCCCAAGCGGTTGCCACCGGTCGAGACGGTGTACAGACCCCAGCGGGTGAACGACAGCACGACCTGCAAGATGATGATGATCCCGATCGCCCAGATCAGCTCCGAGTAGGTCCCGCCCCCGAAGGCCTGTGCGAACGATGTGACGCCGCCAATCTTGGTGCCCGGAACCTCGATCGGGGTCGAATGCGACATCACCAGCGATAACCCGCTGAGCGTGAATAACATGCCGAGGGTCGCCACGAACGACGCGATCCCGATGTACGCGGTGAAGAAGCCGTTGATCGCGCCAAAGCCCATCGCCACCACCACCGCGAGGATCAGGCTCGGATAGATCCCGAAGCCGGCGTGGTGGAACAGGTGCCACACGAACGGCGTGAACAGGTAGACCGCCCCGACCGACAGGTCGATCTCGCCGAGGATCATCACGAATACCTCGCCGCCGGCCATGATCGCGAGCGGGGCGAAGTACGGCAGCAACGACTTGAAGCTGTCGCCCTTGACGAAGTTGGTGGTCGTCGCGGCGAAGTACAGGAACGTGATGAGCGTGACGACGATGATGCTGCTCTCGCGCAGCGTCAGTGCCGCCTTGAGGTACCTCATCACCGCCGAGCCGCGGGCCCGGCTCGGCGCCGGGCCCTGCGGTGCGGGGGTCGGCGGGGGCTTTGTTCCCGACGTGACCGCCATCGCTAGCGGTGAGTGCCGGTCGTCATTGCACCCGCGATCCTACTACTACGCCTTTGTGACGCCAGCCGAGGTGCTGGTGCCCTCGTACCGGCTCTTGGTGCTGTTGTACGGCACGACGGTCGTCTTGTCGAGGAACTTCAGGCCCGTGTTGACGTCGGCGAGGCCGGTCAGCTTCTGGCTGGCGTTGTACAGATACAGCTCCATGACCGGGAAGAAGCCCTGCAGGTAGGGCTGCTGGTCGATGGTGAACTGGATCTGACCCGCGGCCAGCAGTTGCTGCGTGACCGGGGTCAGGTCGTACCCGCCACCCTTGACACCCTTGGCGGCGAGGCCGTGCTTCTGGATCGTCTGCGCGAGACTCTGCGTGGAGCCCGCGTCGACGGCGAAGTAGCCCTTCGTGTTCGGGTGCCCTGACGCGTACGAGTCGATCACCGACAGCTCGTTCGGCACCGCAGCGCCGGTCGCGACCACATGCGTGGTAATCCCCGAGGCGGACTTGAGCGTGGCGAGCGCGCCGTCGATCCGCGGCTGGATGTTCAGTGCGCCCGGCGTCGCGATGAACAGCGCGACGTCGCCAGACGGCACGAGCCCGATGATCTTCTTCCCCATCTCCTGTCCGGAGACGTACAGGTCCTGCCCGATGTACGCCAGCCGCGGGTTCGTTGCCGCGTCCGCGTTGTACGCGATGGTGGGGATGCCGGCATTCAGCGCGGCCTGGACGGGCGCGTTGAAGGCGTGCAGGTCGACGAGCGACACGGCGATGCCGTTCACGCCCGCGCTCACAGCGCTGTTGATGGCGTTGACCATCTCGGAGACGTTGCTCGTCTGCGATCCGGTCCACTGATACGAGCAGCCGAGCAGCTTGCAAGCGTCGGCCGCCCCGTTCTGGGTCGGGGTGAAGAACGGGTTGGTGGTGACGTGGTTAACGAACGTGAACTTGTAGGCCTGGCTCGATCCGAAGATCGCACCGGCCGAACTGCCGCCGCCTGCAGCGGTCGCCGTTGAGGTCGACTTGCTGCTGCTGCCGCAGGCCTCGAGGATCAGCGCCGCGATCCCCGCCGCACCGCCGGTCAATGCCGAGCGCCGCGTAAATTGACGCCAACGCTTGTACGGGGTTTCCTCTTCCTTGCGCTCGTCCCACTCAAGACGCTCTACAGCGTCATGAATGATGTCGGGGTCCGCCATCTGATGCTCCTCCTCCTGTGTTGGGACAGCTGGCCGGGGTCTCCGAGGCGAACGCTCTCAGACCCGATCGACCTTGTCTACTCAACTTAACCGAGCCTAAACCCTCTCACTGGGCACGGCCAATGTCATGCGCGCAAAGCCATCACGGCCGTCAGTAGTTACTACGGACTCCGCGGTCGGCCTCCTTGGACCGCAGGCAATTGCGACCGTCCGGGGTTGCTTCACAACCCGGTCTCCTCTCTCTTCAGCATGATGCAGGCGCGATGTTAACGCTCACACAAGACGCGTGTCAACGGCGGATTTTCGGTCTTCACCGCCGGCCTTTCGGCGGGCTGGTACTCGCGCGCACGATCAGCTCTGGCGGTACGCGGGGCACCGGCGCGAGCCCTCGCTGCCCTTCGATCGCGTCGAGCAGCAAGCGCATGCTGCGCCTGCCAACCTGGTCGAAGTCCTGGCGGACGGTCGTCAGTGGGGGCGCGAAGTACGGCGCTTCTGGAATGTCGTCGAATCCAACCACGCTCACCTGCGCGGGTATCTCCCTGCCGGCTTCGCGCAGCGCGCGCAACACGCCGAGCGCCATCTGGTCGTTGGCGACGAAGATCGCGGTGATCGCCGGATCCTCGGCCAGACGGCAGCCCAGGTCGTAGCCTGCCCGCGCGCTCCAGTCGCCGGTCAGGGGCGCCGGGAGCCGGCACCCAGCCGCCTCGAGCGTCGCCCGCCACCCGTCCAGGCGCTGCCGGGCCTCGAGGAAATCGGGCGGCCCGGCGACGTGCCACACGGTCTCGTGGCCGAGGTCGAGCAGATGCTGGGTTGCGGCGGCTGCGCCGGCGAACTGGTCGACCTCCACCACCGGCACCGCATCCGACGGCCCCGCCTCGACCGCCACCAGCGGCACGTCCTGCGGGAGATGAAGCAAGGCGTCGATCGCATCCTCCTGCGGTGCGATCACGAGCACCCCGTCGACGCCGTGGATGCGCAGCCGCTCGACCGCGTCCAGGACCGACGCGCGGTCGAGCGCCTTGAGGCTCGCAACGATGATGAAGTAGCCCGCGTCATGGGCGGCCCGCTCGATCCCGAACAGCGTCGAGGCCGGCCCGTACAAAGTCGTATCGAAGCTGACCACACCGACCGTGTTCGACCGCCCGGTCACCAGTGCCCGTGCCACCGAGTTCGGGCGATATCCGAGCTCGGCCATCGCAGCCAGTACGCGGGCGCGCGTCTCCGGCCGCACGTGCGGACTGCCGTTGATCACGCGCGAGACCGTCTGGTGGGAGACGCCGGCCAGGCGACCAACGTCGGACATCACAGCGGCACGCGGCCGACGACTGCGCGTGATCTTCTCCTTTCCCTCCATTGGCGCCCCGGAAAAAGAGCCGGTAGCCGCAAGATGTTATCGCTCACAACGATATCTGGAGCAATTTGGCTTGCGAGCCCCGCGCCCTTCCCCCCAACAATAAGATCACCGGCCGATGGGCATAGCGGCGTCGAGTAACGAGGTGGAGCGATGAAGACCAGTCTTGGCATCTGGGCGTTCGGACCGATGATCACGCGCTTTGTGCCCGTTGGCTACCAGCCGGAGCACAGCTACGACCCCGAGCCGGTGCCCGACAAGGTCCACCGGGCCGTCGAGGGGCTGGGCGAGCTGATCGATGGCTACGAGTTCCACTATCCGAACGAGCTCTCGCCCGAGAACCTGGACGCGGTGCGCGCTGCTCTCGGCGATGACCACGACATCTACTGCGTCGCCGGCGGCCTGCATCTCGATCCGCGTTTCGGTCGCGGCGGGCTTGTGAACCCGGACGCGAAGATCCGCGAGGAGGCCAGGCGGATCATCCGCGAGGGCGCGGAGTTCGCCGGCTCGATCGGCGCCCACATGATCATCTGGCCGGGCGGCGAGGGCTACAACTACCCGTTCCAGACGCCGTACGTCGAGTCGTGGAACTGGCTGGTCGAGGGGATAGGCGAGGCGGCCGAGATCCTCGCCCGCCACGGCGTGCGCCTGTTCCTCGAGCACAAGAACTCCGAGCCGGCGATGAAGATCCTGATGCGCAACATCGGGATGTGCCTGTTCGTCGCGAACAAGCTGCGGGCCCAGGGACTCGACAACGTCCAGATCAATATGGACTGGCAGCACCTGATCATGAATGGCGAGCACCTTCCGGAGTACGCGGCGCTGCTCGCATCCGAAGGTCTTCTCGGCCACCTGCACGCGAACTCGGGCTGGGGCGTCACCGACGACGACAACATGGTCGGTGCGACCGCGTTCATGGAGACGATCGAGCTCGCACTCGAGCTTCGCCGCTGCGGCTACGGCTCGCACGGTGAGCGGCTCGGCTTCGATCTGTACCCCTACACCGAGGATCAGGTGGCGGCCGTCAGGCGGTCCGTGCTCCAGTGGCGGTTCATCGACGGAGTGGCCGCCAAGATCGACGATGCCGCGCTGCGGGAGGCGCAGCAGGCCAAGGACGCGGTGCGCGCCTACGAGCTCGTGTACACCGCCCTGGGTGGTGAGTGAGCGTC
Organism: uncultured Solirubrobacterales bacterium; assembly: GCA_963824755.1. Classification (GTDB taxonomy): domain Bacteria; phylum Actinomycetota; class Thermoleophilia; order Solirubrobacterales; family Solirubrobacteraceae; genus Palsa-465. The sequence continues at coordinate 113,778 of CAWGQT010000026.1, forward strand.
CTGGTCGGCATCGACGTCGGAACCTCCGGCGTCAAGGGCCTGGCAATCGATCCGGAAGGCGCCATCCTCGCGCGCGAGGAGTCGGGCTATGCGCTGTCCACGCCGCGGCCGGGCTGGGCCGAGCAGAACCCAGGTGACTGGGTCGCCGCGACCAAGGCCGTGCTCGAGCGTCTGCGGGTTCAGGCCGGCGAGCCGCTCGGGATCGGCCTCTCCGGTCAGATGCACGGGCTCGTCGCGCTCGATGCTGACGATCGCCCGCTGCGCCCCGCGATCCTCTGGAACGACCAGCGGACGGCGGCGCAGTGCGAGGAGATCGAGCGCACCCTCGGACTCGACCGGCTGATCGAACTCACGGGCAACCGAGCGCTGCCCGGGTTCACCGCGCCCAAGCTTCTGTGGCTGCGCGATCACGAGCCCGACACGTACGCGTCGATCGCCCGGATCGCGCTCCCCAAGGACTTCGTTCGCCTGCGGCTGACGGGCGCCCACGTCACCGACGTGTCCGACGCCTCCGGGACTCTGCTGCTCGACGTGGCGCGGCGGCGGTGGAGTGAGGAGGTGCTCGACGCTCTGTCGCTGGATCGCGCGTGGCTCCCCGAGGTCCTCGAGAGCCCGGCCGTCTCCGGACATACGCCGGGCGACGTTCCGGTCGCGGCAGGTGGCGGGGACCAGGCGGCGGGTGCGCTCGGCGTCGGCATTGACCGGCCCGGCTCGCTTTCGGTGGTGCTGGGCACCTCGGGCGTCGTATTCGCCGCGCTCGAGCGCTACGCGGCCGACCGCGCCGGCCGCCTGCACGCGTTCTGCCATGCCGTCCCCGAGTCGTGGCACGTGATGGGCGTGATGCTCTCGGCGGCCGGCTCACTCGCATGGCTGCGCGACACGATCGCTCCCGGCGCCGCCTATGACGAGCTCCTGGCCGGCGCCGACGCCTGGCCGCCGGGCACAGAAGGGCTCACGTTCCTCCCCTACCTGGCCGGCGAACGGACCCCGCACGCCGATCCCGACGCGCGCGGCGCGTTCGTGGGCCTCGAGCTGCGTCACGATCGCGCGGCGCTCGTCCGCGCGGTGCTCGAGGGCGTCGCGTTCGGCCTGCGCGACTCGCTTGACCTGATCAGGGAATTGAGTCCCCCCCACCCCGGCGAACCCGAGCTCGGCCGCGTGTCGGGCGGCGGCGCCCGCAGCGATCTGTGGCTGAGGATCGTGGCCTCGGTGCTCGAGCTGCCGCTCGAGCACGTCGCGGTGGACGAGGGCGCGGCGTTCGGCGCGGCGATCCTGGGCGGCGTGGCCGCGGGTGTGTGGCCGGACGTCCATGCGGCCGTCGCCGCCACCGTCAAGCCGGGCGCGCGGATCGAGCCGGTCGACGAATGGGTTGAGGTTTATCGCGAGCGACGCGCGCAGTACCAGGCGCTCTACCCCGCACTGCGGTCCGTGCGCAGTTCTTTTTGAATGGCGCGATTAACTGCGCACGAGCCGGGCGCCGGGCCCCGGCCGCACCTCGACCGCCCCCTCCACGGCGTCGGCATCCGGCGCCAGCAACCCGAGCACGTGGCCGCCGAATCCACCGCCGACGATCCGCGCCCCGGCCGCCCCCGCGTGGCGTAGACGCGAGACCGCCTCCTCGACCGCGGGCGTCGAGATCTCATAGCAATCACGCAGGCTCTCGTGCGAGGCGTCGAGCAGCTTGCCCAGCGAGACGAGATCGTGGCGCTCGAGCGCCTGCACCGCAGCCTGCACCCGCTCGTTCTCCCTGATCACGTGCAGGGCGCGGCGGTCGAGCGGCTCGGGCAGCGCGGAGGCCATCTCGACCGTCGCATCGCGCAGGCTCGCGACGCCCAGCTGCTCACATGCGCGAGCGCACTCTGCTCGCCGCTGGTTGTAGCCCGAAGCGGCGTTGCTGTGATGCTCTCCGGAGTCCAGCGTCACGAGCTTCCACTGGCCGAGCTCGAGCTCTACCGGCACCACGTCGAGCGACCGGAAGTCGATCCGCAGGGCCCGATCGCGCTCGCCGAACAGCGAGGCGAGCTGGTCGAGCAGGCCCGTCTGCGCTCCGACCCATTCGTTCTCGATCCGCGAGCACAACTTCGCAAGCTCGAGCCGGTCAGGCTCCTGCGCGCCCGACACCGCGATCAGTGCGAGCGTCAGCGCGACCTCGAGCGCGGCCGACGACGAGAGCCCCGCCCCGCGCGGCACCGTGCCCGAGATCTCGAGGTCGGACCCGCGCACGCCCACACCGAAGCGCGAAAGCTCGCCCACCGCGCCGCGCACGAACCCAGTCCAGCCCGGCGCCCGCGCCGGCGCGTCGACCGGGAACTCATCGCGCTCGTCCAAATCCAGCGCAACGGCCTCGACCACCGGGGACCCGTTTGCGCGCGCGCTCACGGTCACCCCCTCGCCGATCGCGAACGGCAGCGCGAGGCCGTCGTTGTAATCGGTGTGCTCGCCGATCAGGTTGACGCGCCCGGGCGCAAACGCTCTCACGTGCTCAGACATCGTGCACTAGTGTCTCGGAGACCATGGCTGTGAAGTGGGGAATCATGTCCACTGCGCGGATAAACCGCCTGTTCCTCGCCGGCGCGCGTCAGGCGGACGGCGTTGAGATCACCGCCGTCGCGAGCCGCGATCAGCGCAGCGCGGAGGGCTATGCGCGAGAGAACGGCATCGAGCGCGCGCACGGCAGCTACGAGGCGCTGCTGGCCGACCCCGAGGTCGAAGCGCTCTACATCTCGCTGCCCAACTCGATGCACGTCGAGTGGAGCATCAAGGCGCTGCAGGCGGGCAAGCACGTGCTGTGCGAGAAGCCGCTCAGCCGCCACTCGCAAGAGGTCGAGCAGGCATTTGAAGTCGCCCGGCGCAACGACCGCCTGCTGATGGAGGCGTTCATGTACCGCCACAACCCGCAGACCAAGCGCGTCGTGGAACTGGTGCACGACGGCGCGATCGGACGTCTCCGCGTGATCCGCGGCGCGTTCAGCTTCCACACCGCGAGCGACTCCGACGTGCGCCTGCGCACCGAGCTCGCCGGGGGCGCCCTGATGGACGTCGGCTGCTACTGCGTAAGCGCCGCGCGGCTGATCGCCGGCGAGCCTGAGCGTGTCAGCGCCGAGCAGGTGCTCGGCGGCAACGGCGTCGACGTCATATTCGCCGGCACGATGCGCTTCGCAGACGACGTGCTCGCCGATTTCGACGCCGGGCTCGCGCTCGCCTCGCGCGACGAGCTCGAGGTCGTCGGCGAAACCGGATCGCTGTTCCTCGACGACCCGTGGCACTGCCGCACGCCCGTGATCGAGTTGCGCCGGCGGGACGGCACCGAGCTACTCGAGCTCGAGGCGGTGAACTCGTATGGGCTCGAGGCGGAGAACTTCTCGCGCGCGATTCGCGGTCGAGAGCCACCGTTGCTCGGCCGCGAGGACGCGATCGGCCAGGCGCGCGCGATCGAGGCGCTCTACCAGGCGGCCGACAACGGCCGCGTGGTCAGCCTCACCTCCGGGTAGAGCCGACCGAAAGCGGCCACCGAAGGAGGAGCAAATGGCTTCTGCGATTGAAGACGTGGGCAGCCTGCGCGGTAAGACGCTCAACGATCAAGAGGGCCAGAAGGTCGGCGAGATCAAGGACCTTTACGGAATCGATGACGAGAGCAACCCGATGTGGATCACCGTCGAGAGCTCGACCCGGCTTTCGAGCAACCGGATGATCTTCGTCCCGCTCGCACGCGTAAAGGAGGAGGACGGGGTCCGCACCGACAACGACTCCTACGCCGCGCAGGTCCCCGACGCGGAGGGCGAGCTGCGCAAGATTTAGCCGCGCCGAGCCGCACCGCCCGGTTATGATCGGCCCCGATGCGGGCCAGCATCTACCGGGGCCGCTACGCCGCCCGCCTGTCCGGCGACTTCGTCGTGTTCCTGATCGGCATGCGGATCAACAAGCCGCTCAAGGTCAAGCAGTGGTTCCCGGTCTTCACGGCGATGCCGAAGATGCTGCGGTGGCTCGATCAGCATCCGGAGGCCGGTCTGCTCCATTGGCAGTTCGCATTGATGGGACCGACCCGCCCGACGATCATCCAGTATTGGCGCAGCTTCGAGGATCTCGATCGCTTCGCCCGCGCACCGGCGGAGCCGCACCTGCCGGCGTGGAAGCTCTTCAACCAGGCGATCCGTGCCTCGGGCGATGTCGGCATCTGGCACGAGACCTACAAGGTCAGCGCGGGCAGCTACGAGGCGATCTACGGGAACATGCCGCGAATCGGCCTCGCGGCCGCCGGCGAGCACGTCCCCGTCGGCACGGCCGGGCAGTCCGCCGCGCGGCGGATCGGCGCGACCGAGGTCGACGAGCCGGCGCTGGCGCCTTATCCCAACCCGTAGACGGACGGCCTCGGCTCGTCGTTTTGGGCTGTCGGCTGGCGCCTCCGCCCCTCCGGGCGGAGGTGGCACTTTTCGCTGGCGCAAACAACAACAACAACCACACCGCTAAAAAGCGCCGTGACGCAGCGGCGTTTTCGCGCAATGTGGTTGTTCGCGCCCCCTCCCCAGCCAAACCCCGAGCAGGGCGCCTAATCAGAGCCGCGGCCCGACCCGCTAAGCCGTCGGCGCCACGATCACCGGCGCGTGCGTCGGCACCTGGCTGCCGCCGTCCGGCTCGGGCGTGACGAGCACCTGGCTCACGCCGCTGACGCTACCGGGAACGCCGATTTCCGCCGTGCCCGCGGAGGTCACGCTGAACAGCGCGGTGGTCGGCGCCGGCGGCTGACCAGCCCGCTGCGTCCACAGCTCGTAGATGTGCCCCGGCCCGGGAGGCGGCAGATGCCGCACGATCAGATCGGCGCGGCTGCCGCTGACGCGGAGCTCGGCGTTGCCGACACTCGCGGAGATCACGCGCGTGCCGCTCGAGCCGCCCGATCCGATCGCCACGCCGATCACCACCGCGGCGACGGCGACCGCCGCCACCCCGGCCGCAAACGCGCCGCGTGGCACCGTCGTCCACCACGAAGCGCTCGGGGCCTCGCGTCGCTCAGCACCTAATCGCGGCTCGTCGCGGACCGCCCGCATCACGCGGCGGCGAAGCCCCTTCGGCACCGGGTACTGCTCGGCGGTCAGCGGCAGCGCGTCGACGACGCCGCCGAACACCATCACCTCGTCGCGGCACACGACACACGTCGCGAGGTGCTCGCGAAACTCCTCGGCCTCTGCTGGCTCGAGCGCGCCGAGTACGTACGCGGCCGCGTTGCCGGCGCAATCATGATTCTCTGGCATTGATCCTCCCGTCATACCACGGCCCCCATCGGGTCCCCCAGCGCTACGCGCAGCTTGGCGAGACCAAGCCGCATCCTGCCCTTCACGGTCCCCGCCGGCAGCTCGAGCATCGAAGCGATCTGCGAGTGCGTGAACCCGCCGAAGTACGCAAGCTCGATCACCTGCCGTTGATCGTCCGGGAGCTCGGCGAGCGCCCGGCGGATCTGCCGGGCGTCGTCACGACGCTCGACCTCGGCGTCGGTCAGCTCTGGCGACGCCAGCCGCTCCGTGATCCCCTCGTCGCGAACGTCGCGCGCGTCCTTGGCGGCGCCACGACGGAACGCGTCGATCGCGCGGTTGTGCACGACGCTCAGCAGCCATGCGCGAACGCCTCCACGCTCGCGCTCGTAGCGCGCGCCTGCCCGCCAAACCGACAGGAATGACTCCTGCACGATGTCCTCGGCCATCGCCTGCCGGCCGCACATCCTGTACGCAAGCGAGAATGCCGCACCGGCGTGGCGATCGAAGATCATCTCGAACGCCCGGACCTCGCCCTCGTGGGCGAGTTGCATCAGGTCCTCGTCGGCAAGCGCGCCGAGGTTGGTATTGCGCAGGAGTCGAGGGGATCGGAACACGGCCAATCAACCCTACGTACGCAGCCGGTCGCCCGGCGGATCATTTACGCGGCAAGTGCTACCGGCGGCTCCGCCGCGACCTTCGCGCGACGGAACTCCATCGCCCCGTCCTCGAGCTTCCCGTGCCGCAGGCTCATGATGTCGAGGGCGTAGTTCTGGTAGAGCCGCCACGGCGTCTTCGAGCCCTGCTTGGGGAACTCGTTGATCGAGCGCAGCACGTAACCCGAGGAGAAGTCGATGAATGGCAACGGCTCGACGGACGGATCGTCGTTGACGGGCACGCAGTAGTCGTAGCCGTGCTCATCCATGTGGTTGAGCAGCCGGCATACGTACTCGCAGGTGAGATCGCACTTCAGCGTCCACGAGGCGTTCGTGTAGCCAAGCGCGGCGGCCGCGTTCGGAACGCCACTGAGCATCATGCCCTTATAGGTCATCGTCTCGGGCAGGCTCACGTCCCGCCCGTCGACCGTCACCGACAGCCCGCCCAGTGCGAGCAGCCGCAGCCCGGTCGCGCTTACCACGAGATCGGCTTCGAGCTCAGTGCCCGACTTCAGCGTGATCCCTCGCTCGGTGAAGCGCTCGATCTCGTCGGTCACGATCGACGCGCCGTTCGTCTTGATCGCCTCGAACAGATCCCCGTCGGGCACCAGGCACACCCGCTGATCCCACGGGTTGTAGCGCGGCGTGAAGTGCTTGTCGATGTCGTATCCGCGCGGGAGCTGGCGCTCGATGCCCTTGCGGATGAGCGCCTTGATCAGCCGCGGCCGGCGGCGGCTCAGCTGGTAGAACAGCGTCGTGACGATCACGTTCTTCCACCGCACCAGCGCGTAGGCGAGCTTGGCGGGCAGCACGCGGCGCAGCGCGTTGGCGAACGGATCCTGCTCGGGCAGCGAGACGATGTAGGTCGGCGAGCGCTGCAGCATCGTCACGTGCGCAGCCCGCTTGGCGAGCGCCGGGACGAGCGTCACCGCGGTCGCACCGCTGCCGATCACGACCACGCGCTTGCCCTCGTAGTCGATGTCGTCGGTCCAGTGCTGCGGATGCACCACGCGGCCTGCGAACTGCTCGATTCCCTCGAACTCCGGCATGTAGCCGCCGTCGTAGCGGTAGTAGCCCGAGCACATGAAGAGAAAGCCACAACTCAGCTGCACCGTCTCGCCGGTGTCGGTGCGCTCGGCGCTCACCGTCCAGCGGGCGTCCTCGCTTGACCATTCGGCGTGCACGACGCGATGCTGGAAGCGGAGGTGCGAGTCGATCCTGTCCTCGCGCGCGGTCTCGCGCACATAGTCGAGGATCGAGGGGCCGTCGGCGATCGCCTTGGCCCCGCGCCACGGCTTGAACGAGTAGCCGAGCGTGTACATGTCGGAGTCCGACCGGATCCCGGGATAGCGGAAGAGATCCCAGGTTCCACCGATGCTCTCCCTGGCCTCGAGGATCGCGTACGTCTTCCCCGGGCAGTTCTCCTGGAGATGATGGGCGGCGCCGATACCCGACAGGCCGGCGCCCACGATCAGGACGTCAACATGCTCCTCACTCACCCCGCGTATGTTACACAGGTGTAGGTTGTCCCGTGTGCAGTCGGTCACACAAGGCAGATTGCGGTGTTCGGACCGGCGCATGCGCCGGTCCGCCGGACGGTGCATGCACCGTCCGGGGGTGGGGTGCATGCACCCCACCCAAGATGCAACAAGCGTTTACGCGCCCTGCGGCACTGCGATCAGCACGCGCTCGCAGAGCTCGACCAGCCGGCTCGAGTACCCCCACTCGTTGTCGTACCAGGCGACGACCTTTACCTGGGTGCCGTCGATCACGTTCGTCAGCCCCGCATCGAAGATCGACGAGTACGACGAGCCGATGATGTCGGTCGAGACGATCGGGTCCTCGGTATAGGCGAGGATGCCCTCGAGCGCGCCGGTGTCGGCCACCTTCGCGAACGCGGCGTTGACCTCTTCCTTGCTCGTGGAGAACTCCGCCTCGACGGTCAGGTCGACGAGCGAGCCCGTCGGCGTGGGGACGCGCACGGCATACCCGTTGAGCCGGCCCTCGAGCTCGGGGATCACGAGCCCCAGCGCCTTCGCGGCGCCGGTCGACGTCGGGACGATGTTGATCGCGGCCGAGCGGGCGCGCCGTAGATCGCTGTGCGGGCCGTCGAGGAGGTTCTGATCGGAGGTGTAGGCATGCACGGTCGTCATCAGCCCGTGGCGGATGCCGACCGCTTCGTGCAGCACCTTCGCGACCGGGGCCAGGCAATTCGTGGTGCACGACGCGTTGGAGATGATGTGGTGCTTCTCCTCGTCGTAGACGGTCTCGAAGTTCACGCCGATCACGACCGTCGCGTCAGCCAGCTCCGAGCCCTTGGCCGGGGCAGAGATGATCACCTTGCGCGCCCCCGCCTCGAGGTGCTTGGCAGCGTCGGCGCGCGTCCGGAACCGACCGGTGGACTCGATCACGACGTCGACGCCGAGATCTCCCCACGGCAGCACGGCCGGATCGGTCTCCGCGAACGTACGGATTGTGGTCCCATCGACACTGATTCCGTCGTCCTTCTGGTGAACCTCGGCCGGGAAGCGCCCGTACACCGAGTCGTAGCGCAGCAGTTGGGCCAGCGTGGCGGTGTCGACCAGGTCGTTGACGGCGACGATCTCGATGTCGGCCTCCCGCTGGTGCGCGGCGCGGGTGACGCAGCGTCCAATCCGTCCGAATCCGTTGATCCCTACACGAACAGGCATACGTCCTTCTTTCCTTGTCAGTCGCGGAGTTGTGCCGCGCTCGGGGACAGCGCGCGCAGTTGCTCGATGCCCCGCTCGATCCCGTAGGCGAGCTCGGCAAGATCCGGCATCGACTCACAGTCGGCGTTGATCCCAATCGAGAGCAGGCCGTTGTAAGAGAAGATCGCGATCCCCACCGCGTGCTCGGCAGCCAGTGGCACCAGCGGATAGAGCTCCCGCAGAAGCGCGCCGTGCGCGTACAGCGGGCGCTGCGGCCCTGGGACATTGGTGATCGTGACGTTGAAGGCGCGCGAGGAGAACTGCGTCTGGGCCAGCGCCGCGTGAATGATGATCGGGGGCGCGAGCGCCGCGAGGTCCATCAGCGTAGTCGCGCCCTTCCCGGCTCCCGAGCCCTTCAGCCGCTGGGTTTCGGTGTGGATCGCCCTCAGTCGCGCGTGGGGGACCGGCTCCGCGACGGGCAGGTCGACGAACAGCGAAGTGACGCGGTTGCCGAGCGTGAGCTCGCCGGAGGCGTCGCGGAGATTCATCGGCACCATCGCGCGCAGGCCCTGCAGCGGCAGATGCTCGCCGCGCGTGTTGAGCAGATGGCGAAGACCGGTGGCGCACGCCGCGAGGATCACGTCGTTGACCGATCCGCCGAGATCTCGGCCGATCGCCTTGACCTCCGCGAGCGGGACGTGCACGACCGCGAAGCGGCGGGTCTGCCCGATCGGTACGTTGAGCGACGTACGCGGCGCCGGGTGCACGGTGTCGCGGACGATCAGCTCGGCGAGCGCCCGCGAGCTCGCCAGCGCGGAGGCCGGGTGGCGCACCGCGGTTATCCCCGCGCTCGCGGCTTGCAGCCCCGCCCCGGTCGCCTGCACCACGGGCTCAGGAAGCACCCGGCGGGCGCTGTTGTGTGAGACGAGCGCCGGAACCGGCCGGGTCGAGCGAGACCGTGGCTCGGGCTCTTCGTCGAGAATCAGGTTGACGACGTCGACCGATCCCACTCCGTCAACGAGGCAGTGATGCGTCTTTGTCGCGAGCGCCCAGCGACCGTGCTCGAGACCCTCGATCAGGACGTTCTCCCACAACGGCCGGGCCCGATCGAGCGGGTGCGAGAAGAAGTCGGCCGCCCAGTCGCACAGCTGTGCCTCGGTGGGGTGGGCGGGATCCGATTTTGGCAGTGAAGCTCGGCGCACGTGATTACGGATGTCGAAGTTCTCGTCGGGCTCCCAGTGGGGCCACGCAAAGCTCCCGGTTCGCCTGTGGGATAGTCGCTGTGAGTAGCGCGGCAGCTCGCCCAGCCGCTGACCGAGCCTCGAGCGGATGCTCTCGACGCTGGGGGTGCCCCCGTCGGGCAGCGGATCGAACACCATCACCCCGCCGATGTGCATCATCGCGCCCTGGTCGATCTGCTCGAGCTCCAGGAATGTCGCGTCGAGGGCGGTCAGCGTCTCGCTCATGCCCCCAAACTACGCGACTGGGAGACGCCTGTAATCGGGGTAGGGTCGCGATTGCACTCCGTACTTCGCCACGCCGTGACCGGGCTATTCCGTGGCGGCAGGCGCGTATAGTGGGCGCGCACCCGGAAGGAAGGATCTACGTCTCTTGGCCGGTCGCACGCAAGGACCGACACTCGAGGCCGGGCGCCGCCGATCCACGATCCATGCCCGGCGCCGCCGCCGCACCATCTTGCTACGCACGCTCGGCACAGCCGCGCTCTTGGCGTGGATCGCCGGATTGGTAGTTGGCGGCTCGGGTGGCCGCACGGCCGGCGATCCGCCCAGGTCGTGGACCGTCGCGGTGGTGCAGTCGGCAACGAACGGCTCGCAGCGGCTCACCGAGCTTCCGCAGCTGCGGTTCGTCAGGACCAAGGATCCGCACGTGCCGGTGATCAGCGTCGATGACGCCGTTCGCTACCAGCGCTTCGCTGGCGTCGGAGCCGCGATCACCGACACCGCCGCCTGGCTGATCAAGGAGCAGCTGCCGGCGGTCACCCGCACGCTGCTGATGCGTGCGCTGTACGGCCCGGATGGGATCCGGCTGAACTTCGCGCTGCTGCCGATCGGCGCGACCGACTTCACCGCGACCGGGCAGCCGTACACCTACGACGACCTTCCGCGGGGACAGTCGGACCCGCAGCTGCAGCGCTTCTCGATCGCGCACGACGAGAGCTACATCATTCCGCTGCTGCGGCACATGGTTGAGCTCGATCCGAGCCTGAAGATCATGGCGACGCCGTGGACTCCGCCGGCATGGATGAAGGCCAACGACTCGCTCGACAACCTCGGCTCCAGAGGGACGTTGCTGCCGTCCGCCTACCAAGCGCTCGCCAACTACTTCGTGCGATTCATCCATGCCTACGCCAGCCAAGGGGTCCCGATCACGGCGCTCAGTCCCGTCAACGAGCCGCGCGCGCCGGCGCCGTACCCCTCGATGTCGTTTCCGGTGTCCGAGGAGGAGCAGTGGATCACGAAGTACCTAGCGCCAGCCTTGCGCGCCGCGAACCTGGGGCAGAAGATCTACGCCTCGAACACCGGCTGGGGACGGCCGGAATACCCCCAGGCGCTAGCGGCAAGCACGGCCAAGGGCGCGCTCAGCGGCGGGATCGCGTGGCACTGCTACGACGGCGTGCCTGACGTCATGGACGAGCTGCACCGGGTCGCGCCGGACGTCGATCAGATCGTCAGCGAATGCTCTCCGGGGCTGACGCCCTATCCCATCTCCGAGGTGTTGATCGGATCGATCCGCAACTGGGCGAGCACGATCGCCCTGTGGAACCTAGCGCTCGATCCCAGGGGCGGGCCGGTCCAGCCCCCGAACATCGGCTGCCCCCACTGCAGCGGCCTCGTAACCGTGGACGAACAGCAGCACACGGCGAAGCTGCGGCTCGCCTTCTACCAGCTCGGGCAGCTGAGCAAGTTCGTCCAGCCGGGAGCCCAGCGCGTCCAGTCGAACCATTTCGTGCGCTATTACCACACGTCAACGGGCTATAACGGGGTGACGGCGGGCGTCGATGACGTGGCCTTCGTCAACCCAGACGGCACCAGGGCGATGGTGGCTTACAACTCGTCGGCGGCCCCCGTGACGTTCGCAGTGCGCTGGATGGGCCGCTCGTTCACCTACCGGCTGCCGGCGCAGGCGACGGTGACGTTCATCTGGAACCGGGCGCTGGCTTAGTGGCCGCTTCTAGGCCTTGATCGACGGCATCGGCGGCGCCGGCGGGGCCGCCTCAACCCGCACCCGAGCGTCGACGATCACGGCGCCGTCGGGCCCGGCGATCAGGGGGTTGCAGTCGAGTTCGACGATCTCGGGATGGGCCTCGACCATCGCGCCGACGCGCAGGAGAGCGTCCTCGACCGCGGCGATATCGCTGCGCGGCATGCCTCTGTAGCCATCGAGCAGAGGGAACATCTGCAGGGAACGGAGCATTTCGCTCGCGTCGAGGTCCGTGACCGGCGTGATCCTGACGGCCACGTCCCTCATCAGCTCGGCGGTGGTGCCGCCGGCGCCGCAGGCGACGACCGGTCCGAAGCTGCGGTCGTTGACGACGCCGACGATCAGCTCGACGCCCGCTGGCGCCATCGATTGCACGAGCAGGCCCTCGAGGGAGTGGCCGGCAGCGGTCACGGCGGCCTCGATTTCGGCCGCGGCCGCGCGAACCGCCTCACTGCCCTCGAGTCCCAACCGCACGCCGCCCGCGTCGCTCTTGTGGATCAGGTCGGTGGCGATCGCCTTGAGTGCGACGGGCGTGCTCAGCTCCTCGGCGGCCGCGACCGCTGCGGCGAGGTCCGGCACGACGCGCGAGGAGATGAGCGGCAACCCGTAGCACCGCAACAGCGACGCGACACGCTCCTGCGAGAGCCATCCCGAACCGAGCGCGAGGTGCTCGCTGATCACGGCCGCTGCCTGCTCGGGTCGCACGTCGTGGAACTCGGGCACTACGCCCGCGGGCCGCGTACGCCAGCGGCCGTATCGTGCGGCCAGCGCGACCGCGCGCGCCGCATCCTCGGGAAACTCATAGCCAGGTACGCGCACGCGCTCTGAACCGAGGTCCGGCGGGGGGCCTTCGGCGGTCATGAAGACCGCGGCGATCGGAACACCGGGCTGCGTCTCGGCGACCCCGCGGATCGCGATCGCCACGTCGACGGCGTTCGTGACGAGCGGGGGCACGAAGATCACGAGGACCGCGTCGCACACCTCGGCGTCGATGAGGGTCTGAACCGTACGGCGGTAGTCCTCAGCGGAGGCGGTGGCGATCATGTCGATCGGGTTGCCGAACGATGCCGCCGGCGGTAGGAACTCGGCGAGCCTCGCCTTGACCTCCTGCGGCAGCTCCGGGACCTCGACGCCATCGGCCTGGCATGCGTCAGCGCACATCACGCCGGGACCGCCGGCGTTGGTGACGATCGCGACCCGATCGCCGCGTGGCATCGGCTGAGTTGTCAGCAGCGAGGCAACGGCGAACAGCTCGTGCAGCGTGTCGGTGCGGATCACCCCGGCCTGCTGGAACAGCGCATCGACGGTGATGTCCGAGGCTGAGATCAGTGCACCCGTGTGGGAGGAGGTGGCGCGCGCGCCGGCGGCGGAGCGCCCGCTCTTGACCGCGAGCAGCGGTTTGCGGCGGGCGAATCGAGGTGCGATGCGCCCGAATTTGCGCGGGTTGCCAAAAGACTCCAGGTACAGCAGCGCCACGTCGGTGCCTTCGTCCTGCTCCCAGTAGTGCAGGAAGTCGTTGCCCGACAAATCGACCTTGTTGCCGACAGAGACGAACGACGACAGGCCCAGCCCCAGGCGCCCCGCGGCCTCGATGATCGCGATCCCGAGACCACCACTCTGCGACATGAACCCGATGTGTCCCGGAATCGCGGGATGGGGAGCGAACGTGGCGTTCAGTCGGACCGACGAGGATGTGTTCAGGGCTCCGAGGCAGTTCGGGCCGACGATCCGGATGCCGGCACTACGGCACACGTCGATCAGCTCCTCCTGGCGACGTGCCCCCTCGGGACCCGCCTCAGCGAAGCCCGCCGAGATCACCAGCAGCGCGCGCACGCCGGCCTCCGCGCACTGCCTCGCCATCGCCACGACGTGCTGGGCGGGCACCGCGATCACCGCCAGCTCGACGCCACCTGGAATGTCCAGCACCGACTTGTGGGCGGGCAATGACTGGACGACGTCGGCTTGCTCGTTGACCGCGTACACGGGCCCCTCGAACTCCGCTGAGAGCAGGTTGTGCAGGATCTCGGCGCCGACAGTCCCGCGTTTGCGCGACGCGCCGATCACCGCCACCGAGCTTGGCTCGAGGAAGTGGCGGACCGCGGCGACCGCGGCGATCCGCTCGCGCTCGTAGAACTGCTCCAGCGCCTCCTCCGAAAGCGAGGTCGGCAGCTCGATCGCAATCGCGTCGGGGTGCGATCGCATCTCGACCGGGAACCCGCTCATGCGGAAGACCTCGATCATCTTGTGGTTTGCCGGCAGGACCTCGGCGGTGAACGTCCGGATGCCGTTGTGCTCGGCGAGCGTCGCGAGGTGCGCGAGCATGATCGTGGAGATTCCCTTGCCCTGCCAGGCGTCGGCGACCAGGAACGCAACCTCGGCCCTGTCGGCGTCGATCCTCACGTAGGCGGCGTGCGCGACGATCTCCAGCGGCGATCCGCTCTCCGCGACCAGCGCGTAGCGATCGGCGTAGTCGACGTCCAGCGACCACGACGTGACCCAGTCGAGGTTGGGCGTGCCGAAGAAGCGAAAGCCGATCGACTCGGGCGTCAGAGCTTCCAGAAACGAGCGGATTGCAGCCTCGTCGTCTGGCCTGACGGGTCGAACGTGGACGGTCGACCCGTCGCGGAGCACGACATCGGCCTCCTGCTCGCGCGGATATACGGTGGCGCCGGTTGACGTCATCGCCTTGTCTATCGGCATCGATCGGTTCTCGGTCATCCGCAGGTTCTACGGACCAAGCCTAACCCCGGGACGGTCCGTGAAGGGGATCACCGGCTACGGTCGTGTCGTGGAGCTGTTCACGTACGCGGACCCCGATCCGGCGCTCGACGTCGCGCTCTCCCATGCGCTGCTGGAGCGCGCCGCACGTCGGGGCCTGGAGTCGGTGCGGCTGTGGCAGCCACGGCGGCCGGCGCTGTCGCTCGGCCGCCTCGACGCACGCGATCCGCGCTCCGAACAGGCCGCGGCGCTCGCGCAGGCGGCGGGCGTCACGACGGTGCGGCGGCTCGCCGGTGGCCGCGCAGCGGCGTTCGACAGCGGCTGTCTGTGCATGGGCTGGGCGCAGGCCGATCCCGCCCTCGAGCAATCGAGCGCCCGCTACCGCGTACTGGCGGACCTGATCATCGTGTCGCTCCGCGAGCTGGGCGTGCCGGCGCAGCTCGGTGAGCGACCCGGGGAGTGGTGTCCGGGAGCGTGGAGCGTGCAGGGACCCTCGGGCAAGCTCGCCGGCCTCGCGCAGCGGGTCATCCGCGGCGGCGCCTGGAGCGAGGCACTGATCGTGGTCGAGCGCCGGCCGGAGCTCCTGGCCCTCAGCGAGCGGGTTCACCACGCGCTGGACCTCCCGTGGCGAGACGACGCACAGGGGTCGCTTGCGGGGACGGGGTCCGACGCCGGCAGCCAGTTGCGCGACGCGCTCGTCGCCGCACTGCGCCGGCGCTGGCCCGAGCTCGACCAGTGCGAGCCCTCCGAGCGCCTGCTGGCCCGGGCCCGTGCGCTGGCGCCGGAGCACCGCTGGCCCTAGAGCTCCACTCCGATCAGCGTCGGCTCGGGAGTGAGCGTCACCCCGAACGCCTCGCGGACCCCGTCGCGGAGCTCGCGCGCGAGCGCCAACAGATCACCGGTGCAAGCCCCACCTCGGTTGACCAGCGCGAGCGTGTGCTTGCGCGAGACCCCGGCGCGACCGTTGCCGTACCCGCGGTGATAGCCCGCCCGTTCGATCAGCCACGCCGCCGAAGTCTTGACGGCGCCGTCGCCCTCCGGCCATCCGGGCGGGTCGACCCCGGCCCGCCGTCGTAGCTCCTCGAACTCCGCGCTCGAGAGCACCGGATTGGTGAAGAACGAGCCGGCACTGACGGACTCCGGATCGGCCGAGTCGATCACCATCCCCTTCGCGCGGCGCAGCGCCAGCACCGCCTCGCGGACCTCCGGTAGCGGAGCCTGGCCGCCGAGCTCGAGGCCGAGCGCACGCGCGAGCTCGGCATAGCGGACCGGACGGCCGAGCGTCGCTCGCTCGAGCACGTAGGTCACCGACAGGACCAGGTGCCGCGCTGAGTGCTTGAACGCGCTCGTGCGGTACCCGAAGCCGCATTCCTGCGCACCCAGGTCACGCACCTCGCCGGCATCGCGGTCGTAGACCCGGACCGACGCGACCGTCTGCGCCACCTCCTGGCCATACGCGCCGACGTTCTGGATCGGCGTAGCGCCCACCGACCCGGGGATCCCCGACAGGCACTCGATCCCCGCAAGGCCCTCCGCGACCGTGCGCGCGACGACGCCATCCCACGGCTCTCCGGCGGTGACCGTCAACCGGGTTCCCTCGATCGAGACCCCGCGCGTGCCCACATGCACGACCGTGCCATCGAATCCTTGGTCGGAGATCACAAGGTTCGAGCCACCCGCGAGCACGAGCAGCGGCTCATCCGCCCCGGCCACCGCCTCGACCAGCTCGCCCTCGGTGGTCGCGTCCAGAACTCGCCGTGCGGGACCGCCCAGCCGCAACGTGGTCAGCTCCGAGAGGGGGACGTTCGTGCGCTCGCGCATCGCGCACACAGTACGGCCGCCAGCGATCTCCTAGAGAGCCGCCTCGATGTCCAGCGGCTCCTGGCCGGCGTCGCGCAGTCCCTGCTCGAGTGCATTGATCACGCAGTCCAGCACCTGGACGCGCGCCCACGGCTTGTTCTCCGCAGCGATCAGATTCCACGGTGCCCGCTCGTGATCGGTTTCACGCAGCATGTCGTCGACCGCGCGCTCGTAGCCGGCGCGATGGGCGAGGTTGCGCCAGTCCTCGTCGGTCAGCTTCCAGCGCTTCAGCGGATCGCGCTCGCGAGCCCGATAGCGCTTGAGCTGCTCGGGCTCAGAGATGTGCAGCCAGCACTTCACGAGCACCATCCCCTCGCCTGCCAGGGTCCGCTCGAAGGCCACGATCTCGCCGTATGCCCGGCGCCACTCGGGCTCGGCCGCGAACCCCTCGACGCGCTCGACGAGCACGCGGCCGTACCACGACCTATCCAGGACGACCATCCCGCCCCATCCCGGCAGGACGGGCCAGAAGCGCCACAGGAAGTGGTGGCGCTTCTCTCGCTCGCTCGGAGCCGCGAACTGCTCGACACGTACGTGGCGCGGGTCGAGCGGGCCGGTTAGCCGGCGTATCGCACCGCCCTTTCCGGAGGCGTCCCATCCCTCGAACAGCACGCACAGCGGCGGACCGAGCCGCGGATCGCCAACCAGGCCGGCCGCCTGGAGACGCAGCGCGAGCAGCCGCCGCTGCCCCGCCTGCAGCCGCTCCAGGCCCTCCTTACCGGAGAGCTTCTTGTCGAGATTCACCTGGTCCAGCTGTGCCACGCGCGGATACTCTGCCAGCTTCGGTGGCTGTCGATGCAAACGAGTTTGCCGCGGACCTGGCGGTGCAGGGCCCGGTGGAGATTCGCGAGACGCACATCTCGTGGGTGTTCCTCACCCCCGAGCGCGCATTCAAGCTCAAGAAGCCGCTCGTGCTGCCGTTCCTGGACTACGGCACACCCGCGCGGCGGCGCGAGATGTCGGCGCAGGAGATCCGCCTGAATCGCAGGCTGGCGCCCCAGCTGTATCTCGGCGTGCGCAGCGTCGTGCGCACGCCATCGGGATTCGAGCTCCAGGACGAGGATGCTCACGAGGCGGTCGACTATGTGGTCGAGATGCGGCGCTACGACGAGGCGCGGACGCTGGCCCAGACGCTCGATCGAGGCGAGCTGCGCCGCTCGGACATCGCTGAGGTGGCGCGCGTGCTGGCGCAATTTCACGCTGAGTGCCCGGTGGCGCACGGTCCCGAGTTCGGCGCGCGCGGCATCGAGCGCGAGGTCGACAGCAATCTCGAGCAGTTGCTGGGCGTCGCGGAGCTGCGCACCGAGCGCGCGCAGATTCGCGAGCTTGCCCGCTTCCTGTCGGCCTTCGTGGAGGCGCACTGGCAGCGCTTCGAGGAGCGCGAGGCGCAGGGCCAGATTCGCGAGTGCCATGGCGATCTGCGCGCCGAGCACGTCGTGCTTGGCGACCCTTTGAGCGTCGTGGACTGCGTTGAGTTCGACCCGGCGCTGCGTACCCTCGACGTCTCCGACGACCTCGCGTACCTCGTGATGGAGCTCACCGCATTCGGCGGCGAGCGCTTCGCGGACCAGCTGGTCGACTCGTACCGCGCCGCCGGCGGAGATCCGGGCGAGGACGCGCTGCTCGCGTTCTTCGCGGTCCACCGGGCGCTTGTGCGCACGAAGGTGCTGCTGGTCCGCGCCGGCCAGTATCCCGCCGGCAGCGCCGAGCACGGCCGGCGCAGTGCCCAGGCCCGTGCGCTCCTCGACGTGGCCAGGCGCTTCGCATGGAGGGCGCGGCTGCCGCTGGCGATCGTGCTCTGCGGCGTGCCCGCCAGCGGGAAGTCTCACCTGGCCAGGTCGGTCGCCGAGCAGTCACGGATGACCCGGATCAGCTCGGACCTGGTTCGCAAGGGCCTTGCCGGGATCCGGGCCACGCAACAGGCCAGCCAGGAGCACTACCGCGAACAGTTCAGCCGCGCCACGTACACCGAGCTCGGCCGGCAGGCAGCGGTCGAGGTGGCCACGCACGGCGGCGTGTTCGTCGATGCGACGTTCCGACACCGCCGCGACCGCGACGCGTTCGCAGATGCGTTCGCCGGCGCGGCACCGCTGATGTTCGTGGAGTGCGTAGCTCCCGAGGCGGTCCTGATCCAGCGCGCTCGCGCCCGCGAACAGAATCCCGACCGGGTCTCCGACGCCGATGTGGCCGTCGTGATCCGCGAGCGAGGATCGTGGGAGCCGCTCGACGAGGTCCCGGCGGATCGCCACATAGTGCTGCGCACCGATCGAGCGGTAGAGATGGTCGCAGCGGATCTGAGGGCGCTGCTCGACACGCGCCTCTGAGGCCGTTTGGCGCTCAACGCGCCTGCTGCTGTGCCCACTTGCGGCGTTCGGCGACGCGGCGCTGCGGGAGCGGGCCGCCCAAGTCCTCTGCTGCGTCGAGGCACTTCAGCGCGAAGTTGAACGAGCCTCGCCGGGCGTTGGCGTCAGCGAGCTCGAGCAGCAGTTCGATCGCCTCCCGCTCGTCGGCAGCCATCTCGCCGGAGGACTCGACGATCGGCGCGGGCCGGTCCTCGAGTGGCGCCCGCATCAGCTCGGGATCGTCCGGATCGGCGAGATAGGGAGCCAGGTGGCGGCCGGCGATCTTGCTCGGCGGCCACCACAGTGGCCTGTACGCGACCTCGGAGCTCAGTCCGATCTCGCTGCCCGCGCGGGCACGTAGGTAGCGCCGCTCCGAACCGCTGAGCAGCAGGCCGCGCAGCACCGGGGAAAACGGCGCCGGTCGCTGCAGCGCGCCGAGCTCCGCAGCGATCGCCTCAGCGACGGCGTCCGCCTGCTGCGCGGCGAGCCCGCCCTGCTTGATCGGGAATGCGGTGGCATCGCCGGCTGCATACACGTCTTTGACGGACGCAACGGCGCCGTGGACGTCCGTGGGAATGAATCCTTGCTCGTCGTGCGGCAGTCCCGACAGATACGGACCCTCCAGGGCGGGAAGCGAGATCACGGCATCGGTCTCGATCGGCTCCCCTTCGGCGAGCGCCAGCCGCCGGCCGTCGAATGTCTGCGGCACCGCCGCCGTGACCAGCGCGATTCCGGCATCTGCGAGCAGCGCGGCGACCGCGTCGCTGGCCTTGCTGCCGAAGGACTCGAGTGGCCGTCCCTCGTGCGTGACCACCGAGAGGGTCAACGAGACCTCGTGCTGGCGAGCCCAAGCCGCCGTGAACAGGGCCAGCTCGTAGATCGGCAGCAGCCAACCAACCGCGGGCGGCGCGGCAAACGCAAGCCGTTTGACCTTGCCTGTGCGCGCGTCGTCGAGCAGGCTGCGCATCGCGTCCCGGTCGGCAGCCCCGCCGAACGTCAGCGCCCCGTCGACAGCCGGTCGCGCACGAGCGCCGACCGCCACGATCAGGAAGTCGTACGCGAGAACCTCGTCACCGACGGTCCGCACCGTGTGGCCGGCCGGATCGATGTCGGCCAACGTCCCTTGGCGCAGGTGCGCGGCGTGATCGGCGGTGATAGCCGCAAGCTCGTAGCGCCGGACCTCGCCGAGCCCGAACGGCTCGGCGACCGCGATCGGCCGGTAGCTGAACTCCACCTCGGGCGCCAGCAGCTCAACTTGCACGGTGGTCCCGACCAGCGAGCGGAGCCCCATCATCGCCTCGAGCGCAGCAACGCCCCCACCCGCGATCAGCACCTTGCGGCGGTGGTGCACCGCTTGCAGCTTGTTGGCCACACGCTGAGCGTAGGCTCGGAGCGATACCGCGGTCACCGGAGCGACTACGCTGGCGCCCTGCGTAGTTGTCCGCAGCTGTGGCGGGCTGCTAGCTCAGCGCAGCACCGAGCCCTCGTGCCCCTCCAGATAGGGAGCCAGGTACTTGGCCGCGATTTTCCCCGGCGGGCTCCAAAGCGGCTGCTCGCTGACCTCCGAGTGGAACCCGTGACCGCCGGTGATGTGCGCATGCATGTACAGCGGCCGCGCGCCTGTCAGCAGCATCCCGCGGATCTCGGGATGAAATGGCTTGGGATCGATTGCGGCCCCCGCGAGCGCCGCGATCGCCTCGGCGGCGGCGTCGGCCTGCTGCGAGGCGAGGCCGCCGTGCTTGATCGGGAACTCGATCACGTCGCCGGCGGCGTACACGCGCTCGACTCCCCGCACCTGGCAGTGCGGATCGACCGGAATGAATCCGTCTGATGCCTCGGGCAGGCCCGGGATGGATGGACCGGCCAGCTCCGGCAGCGCCACCACCCGGTCGACCTCGAGCCGTCGTTCGCCGGGGCTGATCTCGATCACGCCGCCGCTGGGGATCTCCGCGTATCCCGAGGTGATGGCGTCGATCCGGTTTTCCGCGAGCAGCCGGGTGACGGCGTCGCAGACTCCGTCACCGAACACCGCCAGTGGCGCATCCTCAGGGGTCACGATCGAGATCTCAATCGAGATGTTCATGTCGTCCGCACGCCCCGCGGTCATCAGCGCAAGCTCGTAAACCGGCAGCGGCCAGCCCATTCGCGGCGGCACCACGAACGCGAGCCGTTTGACGTAGCCCTCCTCCACATCCTGGATCAGTCCGTGCAGCAGCTCATCGAGACGGCGGTCATCGATCGTCACCGCATGCTCGTAGCGCGGACGGATGTGTGCGCCGAGGCCAAGGATCAGCGCGTCGTAGCGAAGCTCCGCACCCGACTCGGTCCGGACGGTCCGTGCGGAGGGATCGACCGCCTTGAAGCGGTCCTCGATCAGCTCGCCGCCGACATGGTCGACGGCTTCTCGCAGCGGGTAGCGCTCCGCCTGCCCGAACGAGAACGGCTCGCGCACGGTCATCGGGCGGTACACGAACTCGGAGTTCGGTGCGAGCAGCTTCAGGTTGACGCGATCTGCGGCGAGGTCACGCAGCGCCAGCGCCGCCTCGATCCCGGCGACGCCGCCGCCCGCGATCAGCACCTCGAATCTCTCGCCTGACGTGGGATCGGGAGCCATAGGTAGGCAGCTTAACCTGCCCGGGCGGCCCGCTTGTTATCCACGCTGTACAGAGAACATAGGCTTCGCGCGCGATGCCCAGGCTCACGTTCGACGAGGAACTGCTGATGTGGCTCGGCGACGAACCGCCGAGTGTGCGGGATGTTGACGCCGAGCGAGTTCACGTGATCGCCTCAGAGTTCGCGCGCGGCTTCGCGGCCTTATCGCAGATCGGTCCCGCCGTCACCGTGTTCGGATCCGCTCGCACCCCGCCCGGGCACCGCCATTACCGGCTGTTTCGCGAGATCGGAGCTGCGCTCGGGAGGGCGGGCTATGCGGTGATCACCGGGGGCGGCGGCGGGCTGATGGAAGCGGCCAACCGCGGCGCGCGCGATGTCGGCGCCGTGTCGGTGGGATGCAATATCGAGATCCCACGGGAGCAGCGACTCAACGAGTACGTTGATATCGGGCTGCGCTTCCGTCACTTCTTCGCGCGCAAGGTGATGTTCGTCCGCTACGCGAACGCGTTCGTGATCGGCCCGGGCGGCTTCGGGACGCTCGATGAGCTGTTCGAGGCCCTGACGCTGATCCAGACCGCCACGATCAAGCACTTCCCGGTGATCATGGTCGACTCCGAGGAGTGGGAAGGTCTGATCGAGTGGCTCGCGGACCGGGCGCTGGCCGATCATCGGATCGATGAGCGCGACCTTGCGGGAATCCGCCGGGCCAGCCGCCCGGAGGACGTTGTCGAGATCGTCTCCGAAGGGTTCGCCGGACAGCGGGCGATGCGTCAGCGCTTGAGCGACTGAAGCGTCTCGGGCTTCAGCGAATAGGCGTCGACGGCGCCGCGGGCGATCTTCGCCGCCGAGGCCGGCCGCGCGAGCAGCCGTGCGACCACGTAGGCGAGTGCGATCGCGCTCGGCGGATCGCGTCTGAGGGGTAGCAGGATCTCCTCGCTGTTTCGGTAGGTACCGCGGCCCGCGAGCGCGCTGCCGAGCTCGCGCAGCAGCGCCCAGCGGCTGCCGGTCGAGTCGGCGGCGCCGATGCAGATCGCAAGCAGCGAGTGCGTTCGCACGCCGGCGCGGCCGGTGACCGGCGGGCCTTCGAACCGCTCCCCCAGTGACAGCCGCACCTGCAGGTCGGGCAGCGGCACCCCGCTCGCGACCGCGTTGCCCGGCTCGACCGTGCGGGGGTTGCACTCCAGATAGCTCGGCCCGCGCCTCTCCTCCCAGAAGTAGTCGAGGGTGATGCCGCCGTGCCATGCGAGCGCCTCGCCGATTCGCGCCATGTGCTCTCGCGGCGCGGCGTGCTCGACGCTCGCGCGAGCCGCCGCACTCCCGCCCATGCCGGTCGCGGTGCCAGTGTTCGTGTGCACAGCGATCATCCGGCCGTGGGTAAACAGCGCCTGCACCTGGCAGTAGCGGCCGCCGGCGGGGGACTGCACGAGCAGTCCGTCGGGCGCGGGCCAGAGTAGTGCGAGCGACTCGTCGCGCTCGCGCTCGTCGCGGACCTGGCGCACCCCCTGCCCCGCTGTGCTGTACGCCGCCTTCAGCCAGTAGGGATAGGGATGGTGGTCGAGCTCGGCCGGATCGCCCAGGCGAAAGCTTTCAGGCTGCGGGAGGTCGAGCTCGCGCAGCAGGTCCGCGAACTCGACCTTGCTCTGCACGCGGGCGAAGGCGCTGGCGCCGGCGACGGCGAGGCCCACGTGATCCGGGATGCGGTCGCGCATCGCGGCGAACAGGTAGGCCTGCTCGTGCGTCGGCAGCAGGACGTCGTATGACTCGCGGCCGAGTTGCGCGACCACCGCGTCGAGATAGCCGACGGGGTCGACGCCCATCGCCGGGCAGCGGATCACGCGCCGGACCCAGCGGCTGAGACGGGCCAGACAGAACGGGTCGGGATCCATCACGTCGATCAGGTGGCCGGCGGGGCCGAGCGCGGTGATCGTCTCGCGGGAGGTGAGGCTCGAGCCCTCTGAGAGGAGGATGCGGGGCACTCGGCCGAACTCTGGCACGCGGATCTTCGGCTGGGTGCCCTGTGAGGCCAGCCAGCGAAAAGCCACCTCGAGGAATCGAGACTCGAGAGCTAGCGGCTCGGTAGGCTCCGGCCATGGGGGATGAAAGGGGTCAAGGCACGCCGCGCCTGTTGTTTGCGATGGCTCTGGCGAGCGGGATCACGTCGGTCCCGAACGCCGCGATCGTGCTCGCCCTGCCGACGATTCACCGCGAGTTCAACGCCTCATTCACGGTCCTCGAGTGGACGGTTACGGGCTACCTGCTCGCTTACTCGGCGCTGCTGATCGCGGCGGGTCGCCTGGCGGACGTATTCGGGCGGGTCCGGCTCCTCACCTGGGGCACGCTGATCTACGCGGCGGCCTCGGTGCCCGCCGCACTCGCGTCGAGCGCAACCGTCCTGATCGTCGGTCTGATCGTCGTCGGCGTGGGCGCCGCGGTGCTGACGCCGGCGTCGCTGGCGATCGTCACGAATGCGTTCACCGGCACGCGACGTGGGTTGGCCGTCGGGATATGGGGCGGTGCCACCGCGCTGTTCTCCGGGATCGGTCCGGCGATCGGCGGCGTGTTCACCCAGGAGCTCTCGTGGCGCTGGATCCTGTGGCTGAACGTGATCGTCGGCGTGATCATCCTCATCGGCGTGCGCAGGACCGCCGAGTCACGCGATCAGCAGGCCAGCAGGCACATCGATTACACCGGCGTCGCCCTGTCGGCGATCGGTCTCGGGGCGATCACGCTGGCGCTCAACGAGGCGCCGACTCCATGGGCGTTCAGCTCGGCCAGGTTCGTCCTGGTGCTTGTCGGCGGGATCGTGCTGCTGCTCGGGTTCGTGCTCGTCGAGCGGCGGCTGCACGATCCGTTAATCGATCTCTCGATGTTCGCGCGCCGCAACCTCACCGGTGCGGCGATCGTCGTGTTCGTGCTCGACTTCGCGTTCGGCGCGGTGATGTTCTTCCTGCCGCAGTACCTGCAGAACATCCTCAGCTACGGAGCGTTGAAGTCGGGCCTGCTGCTGCTGCCCGCCAGCCTTACGATGATGGTGGCGATGCCGTTCGGAGGACGGCTGTTCGATCGCGTCGGTCCGATCGCGCCGATCGTGGGCGGCATGGCGATGGCGGGGGTCGCGATGCTGCTGCTCGGCGGCATCTCGCCGACGACCAGCTACGCGGACCTGTGGCCCCCGCTGGCGCTGCTCGGCCTGGGAATCGGAGCGGCGCTGACGCCGATGAACCTGGCCGCGCTCAACTCGCAGCCGAATCGCAACCACGGAGCGGTCGCCGCGATAATCACCACCTTCGGCGGCCTCGGCGCGATGTTCGGCGTCGCGATCTCGGGAGCGGTGTTCGAAAACCTGCAGACGAATGACACCGTGAGCGCCGCCGCCGACAGGGGCATCCACATCACCGCCGCGGCCGCCCGGTCGCTCGACGGACTGCTATCCGGCACACCGGATGCGCTGCACACGCTCGCGACCTACCCCGCGAGCGAGCAACCGGCGCTGCGCGCCGCGGTCCACGACGGCTTCATATCGGCGCTCGCGACGACGATGGAGCTGTCGTTCGCGCTGGTCGCGGCGGGGATCGTGCTCACGCTACTGCTGATCCGGCGGCGCGAGCCGGTGGAGCAGATCGAGCGACCGAACATGACAGATCCGTTTTCAGGGCTGGCGCCGCGCCCGTGACGGCCGTAGTGTCTCGGGTACAGGGCAGGGCAAGTCGACAAACCGCGAAGAGAGGAACTGATCGTGCAACTTGGAATGGTCGGTCTGGGCCGCATGGGAGCGAACATCGTCCGTCGCCTGATGCGCGCCGGGCACGAGTGCGTCGTCTATGACGTCAATCCGGACGCAGTCAAGGAGCTCGCAGGCGAAGGCGCGACCGGATCGGACTCGTTGGACGACTTCGTGCAGAAGCTGACCAAGCCGCGGGCGGCCTGGGTGATGGTGCCTGCAGGCAGCATCACCGAGAGCACCGTCAACGAGCTGGCGCAGCGGATGGAGGCCGGCGACACGATCATTGACGGCGGCAACTCCTACTACCGCGACGACATGGCCCGCGCGCAGGCGGTCGCAGAGAACGGCCTGCACTACGTCGACGTCGGCACAAGCGGTGGCGTCTGGGGTCTCGAACGGGGCTACTGCCTGATGATCGGCGGCGAGGACGAAGTCGTGGAGCGGTTGAGCCCGCTGTTCGCGGCGATCGCGCCCGGCGTCAAGGGAGCGGACCGGACGCCGGGGCGCGAGGGCGATCCCGCCCAGGCCGAGCAGGGCTTCCTGCACTGCGGCCCCAACGGCGCCGGCCACTTCGTGAAGATGGTCCACAACGGCATCGAGTACGGGATCATGGCTGCGTACGCCGAGGGCCTGAACATCCTGCGTAACGCCAACGCCGGCAACGTGCAGCGCGAGGCCGACGCCGAGACCGCGCCGCTGGAGCATCCCGAGAACTACCGCTACGACCTCGACATCGCATCGGTCGCCGAGGTCTGGCGGCGGGGGAGCGTGATCTCTTCGTGGCTGCTCGACCTCACCGCGCAGGCGCTGGCCGAGTCGCCAGAGCTCAAGGAGTACTCCGGGCGCGTCTCGGACTCCGGCGAGGGACGCTGGACGGCGATCGCCGCAATCGAGGAGGGCGTGCCGGCGCCGGTGCTCACGACCGCGCTGTATTCGCGATTCGCCTCGCGGGAGCTCGACCACTTCGCCAACCAGGTGCTCTCGGCGATGCGTAAGGGGTTCGGCGGGCACGCCGAGAAGCCAGCGGGTTAATCGCTATTCCGACATCGGTCTTACGCGTTTCATAGCGCCGGCTTCAGGCGCGGGTGCATGCTGGCATCGAGATGATTGCCAGCAGCGTCCTCCCCGCTCCGTCGGCCTCGGCCGTCCCGCAACCGCGGGTCGATGTTGTGATCCCGGTCTACAACGAGCAGGCCGCGCTGGAGCGCTCGGTCCGCCGGCTGCACGCGTTCCTCTCCGAGAACATGCCATTCGCGTGGCGGATCGTGATCGCCGACAACGCGAGCACCGACGCGACGCTCGCGATCGCCCGGGCGCTCGCCGGCGAGCTGCCCGACACCGACGTGCTTCACCTGCCCATGAAGGGGCGCGGGCGCGCCCTGCGTGAGGCGTGGACCCGCAGCGATGCCGACGTCGTCTGCTACATGGACGTCGACCTCTCCACCGACCTGCGTGCGCTGCTGCCGCTGGTCGCCGGGTTGATCTCCGGCCATAGCGACGTTTCGATCGGGACGCGCTTGGCGGCCGGCTCCCGTGTGGAGCGTGGCCGCAAGCGGGAGGTGATTTCGCGTTGCTACAACAAGCTGTTGCGGCTGGTGCTCGGCGCCAAGTTCTCCGACGCCCAGTGCGGCTTCAAGGCGGTGCGTGGCGATGTCGCGCGGCGCCTGCTGCCGGCGATCGAGGACAACGGATGGTTCTTCGACACGGAGCTGCTCGTGCTGGCGCAGCGCCAGCGGCTGCGGATCCACGAGGTCGCGGTCGACTGGGTCGACGACCCGGATTCGCGCGTGGACATCCTCAGCACCGCGCTCGGCGATCTGCGAGGGACCGCGCGGCTGGCGCTCGAGACGCCGCTAGCCCGGTTCCTCGCGATCGGCGTACTCTCGACGATCGCGTACGCGGCGCTGTATCTGCTGCTTCGCCCATGGCTCGGGCCCTCCGGCGCAAACGCGCTGTCGCTCGCGCTCACGGCGGTCGCGAACACGCAGGCCAATAGGCACTTCACGTTCGGCTTGCGCGGCCGCGAAGGGCTGCTTCGCCAGCATGCCGCCGGAGCGCTTGTGTACGTGCTCGCGCTCGCGCTCACCGCCGGCGCGCTCGCCCTGCTGCACGCGATCGATGCTCACGCAGCGGCCGCCGTCGAGGTGATCGTGCTCGTGGCGGCAAGTGCGTTTGCCACGATCACGCGCTACATCGCGCTGCGCACATGGGTGTTCGCGCGGCGCGGTCGCCGGCCGGGCGCCCTGCGCCCGGTCCCGCACTGACCGGCTCAGCGCGCCTCGATCACCAGCTCGAACCCGAGCGCAATCAACACCAGCCCAAGCGCCCGCTCGATCCGCCGGCGGATCGCGGCCCGTGCGAGCCAGCTCCGCGCCCGGCCGGCGGCCAGGACCACGCCGGTACACCAGGCGGTGTCGAGCACGACCTGGATCGTCGCCAGCACGAGCACGGTCGGCAGCACCGGACCGCTTTTGGGCAGGAACTGCGGGAAGAACGAGATCGAGAAGACGGCGGCCTTTGGATTGGCCGCGATCGACACGAGCGAGGCACGGAACGCGGCGGCGGGGCTGCGCCCCTGCGGCAGGCGGGCGGTGAGGGCAGCAGCGAAGCCGTCGTCGGCGCCTTGGCTCGAGCTTCGCCATGCCTGCACACCGAGCGCCACCAGCACCAAGGCGCCGAGCACGTGCAGGACATCGAACAGAACCCGATTGGCCTGGAGCAGCACGGACAAGCCGGCGCCGCCCGCCAGCGCCCAGCAGAACACGCCAATCTCGTTGCCGGCGACCGCCGCGATTCCTGCCCGCCGGCCATCTCTGATCGTGCGATGCAAAAACAGCGCGGTCGCCGGGCCCGGAAGCGCCGCGAGCACGAGACACGCCAGCAGAAACGCCGGGAGCACCTGCACGATCTGATCGATCACGACCTGATTATCACCCCAGCCTCGACGGCCGGGCAACGGCACAGAATTCAGTGGTGGTGGCGGTGGTGGCGCCGGCTCAGCGGGCTACCGCCGGTCGGGCCGCCGGCGTGGTGTCCGGGTTCGGTCAGAGTCAGGATCATTACGATTCGCACCGGCCTCGCCGTGCCATGCGTGCCGATCGCAATCGCCCGGATCGGCAGGCTCTTGGAGCGGCTCAATAACGCAACGCCGGTGCGCGTGAGCCTGAAGCTGATCACTCGCTTGGAGCCGGCGGGGACCCGCAGCCTCCCGCTGGCGATCGTGACCGCGCCTGCCGAGTGGGCGCCATGGCCCCTGGTCATGGCGGTCACCTCGACCCGGCACGCCGCCGGCCCGGGTGGGCAGTGGACGAACTGCCCGGTGACGACCACGATCGAGCCGTGGCGGCGGAGCAGCTCGACCTTGCCCCCCGCTGTGACGCTTACGGGGACGCCGCCCCCGACCGTGATCGTCGTGGTGGCCGTATCGCTGTCGCCGTCGTTGTCGATGACCGTCACGCGAGCGTGGTAGACGCCGGGCTTGACGAATGTGAATAACCCGATCGGGCTGGTTCCGCTCTGATCGATCACGCCGTCGCCGTTGAAGTCGAACTCATAGCGGGCAACTCCCGCGGGCGCCAGACTCCGCGATGCGTCGAAGCGCACCGACAGCGGCGGATCCCCCTGGCGCTTGCTCGCGGTCAGCTCCGCGACCACGCCCTGACGGATCACCGGGTGCAAGGTCAGACTGAGGCTGAGTGCGTTGTAGCCGCTGGGTGAAGGCAAGCCCAGGAATGTGT
The DNA here is from genome assembly GCA_963824755.1 of uncultured Solirubrobacterales bacterium. GTDB lineage: Bacteria > Actinomycetota > Thermoleophilia > Solirubrobacterales > Solirubrobacteraceae > Palsa-465. The sequence goes on from CAWGQT010000026.1 coordinate 142,562, forward strand.
CGAGCGAGAACTTGAACAGCCCGAGCGTCGGGTCGCAGTCGCCGCTGGACTGCGGCAGCGCGAAGGTGTTGTTGACGATCCCCAGCGCGCCGTTGGCCTCGTCGTAGGGGGAGCCCTTGATCGGGACGTTCGGAGTGTCGCTCGGCGGCGCCGTCCGCCCAGTCCCAAGGACGATGTCGATCGGGCTGGCCGGCGTCCCGATCGTGCAGTCGCTCGGCTCGTACTGTCCGTGCAGAAGACCGACATAGCTGAAGTCGAGGTGATAACGGACCCGGAGGTAGACGTGCCAGTCTGACGCGACGGCGCCGGTGAACGGATCCAGCTGCCCGGCTATGTCCCCGGCGGGGATGATCTGGACCGACATCTTCGAGAGCCGGTAGTCGACGATCACGCAACCGCCGCAACCGGTGTAGGTGCCGCTGAAGTCCGGGAGCGCGAAGGCCGGGTACACCACGTGTGCTGCGGGGATCGTAAAGCTGCCGTCTGGCGCAATCGTGCCGTCGGAAAAGATCGGTGCGCTGATCCCGCTCAGAGAGCTGGATTGCTCGTGGCCGAAGCCCCTGCGGATGTCCAGCCCGGCCGCGGTCGCGGTCGCCGATAGCTGGTCGGTTGGATTGAGCACCTTTCGCGCCTGCGCGACCGCTGGGCAGCAGAAAATGGCAATGCCGCTCAGCGTCAATGCCAGCCGTGTCTTCAGCGCTCGCATCCCGTGTCTGACCCCAGCGAGAGGCTAGCGAGCGGCGGGCGGCGCTGTCGACATTGAAGCGTCTAGGGGTCGAACTGGGGCTTGAGCGGCCCGAACGGCGCCCGATCGGCGTGCGCGAGCGGCACGCTGATCCAGTGATCGAGCGCCGAGGTGTTGCCCGCCCAGTCCCACGCGTACACGGCCAGGCGATACCGGCCCCTGGGGAGGCTGCCCAGTGGTAGTGGCTCGGTCAGCCCACCGGCCAGCCAGTAGACCCAGTTCGGGATGCAGACTCGCTTCGTCGCAAAGCAGTCGTAGCCGGGATTCATCGCACCGGGGGCGTAGATCACCGGTTGCAGACCCGGCGGGTAGACCTGCGATCCGCGCAACGCCCATTGGAGGCCGGTCAGATCGCGGCCATGTGAGTCGAACAGGCGCCAAGCGAGTGCGGCGGGAGAAAGCACCGGGGTCTCGTACGCAGCCTTGCGCTCGACGAAACTCTGAGGATCGAACGCCCCGACGATCACGCGACCGTCGGCGAACACCTGCGGCGTGCCGATGACGGGAGGCTCCGTGTCCCGGTAGGGCGCCAGCGAGCCTCCGGGCCGCAGCGGGTTGATGTACTGACCGCTGGGGCCCAGCTCGGACAGGGCTACGTGGCGGAAGTTGTAGAGCACCCATCCGAGTTTCGTCTGATAGGCGACGGCGTACTGCCCGGGGGACACCGTCGGGTTGATGTGCCAGTAGTCGAACTGTCCGACGTCGACGTTGACATCCCCCGTGCCGGGATAGCGGATGCTGACGAATCCCGACTGGATTGCGTACACCGGCTGGAGGTTGTGCGCCTCGATGTCGACGGCGACGTGAGGGCCGGCTGGGCGTACCTCATCGATTCCAGCCCGGATGGCGTGCTGCTCGTGGAACGGCTTCAGCGGCCAGCCAGGAACGACGCCCGGCGGCGTGCAGCCGACTGAGCACGGCTGCCCGTCGTCCCAGTAGGGCACCAGTCCATCGGCGCCGGTGGGCGCGCGCTGGGCAGGCGACATCGCAAACGGCCAGACGTCGAGCCGCAGGCCGCGAGCGTCGGAAATCGCCGTGTAGGTGATCTGCGAGAGCGTTCGTGTCTTCTGGTGCGCGGACTCGGCCACGGCGATCGGCTCGTTGCGCGTCCATGCCCTCGTGCGATGGGTGACCGGGTTGCGCTCGACCGCGAACCTGGTCCTCGGCTCGGTCGCCAGAGCCATCATCTCGGGGCTGTACACGACCGCTCGGCGCGGCAGCACGCCCTCGACCTTGACGTCCACCAGACCCGCGTCGAGATCGACCGTGAGCAGCGTCGCCCGGGCGTGCCGTCGGTCGGGGTCGAGCAGCAGGCCGTGGCGACAGGACAGCCGAACAACCGCATGGTGCAGCTGGAAGGTGTTGCGGTCGTAGGTGAACGTGAACGTGGCCGGCTCGTCGACGCGGATCACGTCGGCGCGCTCGATGAAGAGGGTCCTGCCCGCCCTGGTCGGAGTGCCGGGGGCGCGTTTACCGCGCGGCTTCGGCGCCGGCGGTCGCAGCTGGTGACCTGCGCGGATCACCATGACGTGGGCCGGGAGGTGGTTGCCCACCGGGATGTGGATCGCACACGGCCCGATCACGGCGTCACAGTACCGCGGCCAGGCGGCGCGCGCAGTTCTTATCGCGATCCGAAAAGAACTGCAACGAGCTAGCTCCCGAGCACGTCACGCCGCTCGAAAACCACCATCGCCACCGCTCCGGCCAACACCCCGATCCCGACCATCGCCGCGGCCGCCCCGATCCGCAACGATTGCGCGGGCACGGCGGCCACATGTGCAAATGGCGTCAGGTCGACCAGCCACCTTGGCGCGCCGATCAGCGAGCCGAACAGCTGCCATAGGAACGCCACCGCGACCAGACCGTAGGCGATGCCGGTGCTCGCGCGGGGAACGGCCGCGTACGCGAGAGCCGCGAGCCCCAGGAACAGCACCGCTACAGGTAGGCAGTTGATACCGGCCTCGAGCAGCCGCGGGAAGGACAGGCTCACCCCGACCAGCTCCGCCCCGACCCAAGCGAGAGCGCCGGCGACAAGCGAGATCACCAGCGCGCCGATGACCGCCAGACCGAGCCTGCCCCCGAACCACTCTCGCCGGCCGACCGGCAGCGCGAGCAGTGTCTCGAGCTGCTGATCGGCCTCCTCGTGGCGGGCCGCACCGATCTGCGCGCACATGAACAGGCTGACCGCGAGCGAGAAGAAGATGAACGAGAAGCTGATGTAGCCCTTCGGCGTCAGCACCGACCCGGTTCCAAGCTTCTCGAGCTCCTGCTGAAGCTGCTTCGAGATTCCTGCCGAGGAGATGCTCTTTGAGATCACGCCGATGATCAGGCTGAACGCGCCGACGCTCAGCAGCCAGATCAGGAGGCCCATTCGCTCGCCACGGAGCGCCTGGGCAGTCGGCGAGGAGAGCAGCTGCAACCGCGGCGGGGCGGTGTCGCGGGCCGCGAGGATCCCGCTGCCGAGATCGCGCCGGGCGTAGATCCTGCTCGCCGCATAGAGCAGGATCGTGGCTGCGGCCAGCGGCAACAGCACGACGACCGGCTGGGCGCCCGTGAACGGCCGCATCTCCTCGGCCCAGCCCAGCGGCGTGACCCAGCGCAGCCAATGCAGACCGCTCGAAGTGTCGGCGATCACGCGCACCAGGAACGCGAGACCGATCGCGGTGCTGCCCAGTTCGAGCGCCACTCGGCGCGTCGGCGCAAGCTGGCTGGCAAGCGCGCCCACGCCGGCGAACACGGGCACCACCAGCGCGATCTCGAGCGCCAGATATGCCGACCCGCCGGCACCCAGCCGGGCCAGCAACAGCCCGATGAACGAGCCGACCCACAACACGACGGTCTGCCCCAAGATCGCCACGATCGACGCGGCATACACCTTTCCCCGTCCCACGATCCCTGAGAGGACGAGCTCAGCGCGGCCCGTGTCCTCCTCGGTTCGCAAGGCACGAACCGCGGCGAGCACTCCGAACACCGCCGCGAAGATCGTCAGGGTCCCGCCGCTTCGCCAAGCGGTATAGCCACCGGCGCTCAGCAGGTTGAACGCGTGGCCGTAGAAGAGCACGACCGCCTTGTTGGTTCCGAAGCTGTGCACGAACTCCAGGCGGTCGTGCAGCGTCGGGTACGTGTGGCGGTACGCGACGGGATTGATGTAGCAGACCGCAGCGAACAGATATGCGAATGCGATCGTGCGGATCCGAGCGTCGCGGAACGCTCGGCGCGCGACGGCAACCGTCGGCGACCCTCGCCATCCGGTAGGGACCGCGCGGCCACCCGGGCCGCCGCGCCGGCGGGTGGGCGGGATCCGATGACGACCAGCGACCGCGCTACCCCCCGCTGCGCCCATCGGAGGAGTCGTAGTGATGCAGGAAGATCTCCTCGAGCGACGGCTCTCTGCTGCTCAGCGTGGCGACGGGATACTGGGCCAGCGCCGTGATCAGTGGCCCGATCTCGCCGGACACCTCGCACCGCAGCGCGCCCGGTCCCGCACTCTCAACGTGCACGCCAGACAGCGCTGGAAGCTCAGGCGCCTCACCGTCGAACGTCACCTCGACGGTCTGCGCGCTCAGGTGGCGCAGCTCTGCGAGCGTTCCCTGGTCGACCAGACGACCTTGGCGCAGAATCCCGACGCGGTCGCACAGCGCCTCGACCTCGCTGAGGATGTGAGAGGAGAGGAACACCGTCTGCCCCCGCTTCTTGGCTTCGTTGACGCACTCGCGGAACGCCATCTCCATCAACGGGTCCAGACCGCTCGTCGGCTCGTCGAGCAGCAGCAGGTCAGCCCGGGTCGCCAGTGCCGCGATCAGCTGCACCTTCTGGCGATTGCCCTTCGACAGCGCCCGCACCTTCTTGTCCGGCTCGACCTTGAAGCGCTCGATGAGTTCGTCGCGATATGCGACATCGGTACTCCCGTGAAGGCGCGCGAGGTACTCGAACGTCTCCGCGCTCGTCATCGACGGCCACAGGAACGGCTCCCCGGCGATGTATGCGACGCGGCGGTGAGCCTCCACCGGATCGCGCCAGGCATCGATTCCGAACAGCTCTGCGCGCCCGCTGGTCGGGCGATGCAGCCCGAGTAGAAGCCTGATCGTGGTTGTCTTGCCGGCGCCGTTGGGTCCGAGGTAGCCGTATACCTCGCCCTCCGCCACGGTCAGGTCGAGCCCATCGAGGGCGAGCGTGTCGCCGTAGCGCTTGGTGAGTTGCTCGGTTCGGATCGTATGCCCCACGCCTCGCTCCTTTCGTACACCTCACCGTCAGTGCGCCCACCAGCAAATCCGCAAATGAACCGTACACCTCGGACCTCCTGATGCGACCGGGCGGCACCGCGTGGATCGACGACCCGGCCTGAGACGGCGCTTTGCCGTCTCAGGCTGACGAGGGTCTCCGCTATCCCTCAGGACGCGCCGTCGTGATCGTGCGCCGTCCGGAACAGCTCGGGGATCTCGTGATATAGCCGCATGCGTCGATCCGTATTGAGGTTCGGGTCGACGAGCACCGCCTCAAGCAGCTTCGTCGTGTGAGGATCATGCTCCAGCATCGAGTCACGGAGCTCGTGAGGCGCGGCTCCGTGAACCTGTTGCACCGCAGCGTGATAAACGGCCTCGTGTGTGGCCCGCAGCAGTCTGTGAATCTCGCGGTGGAGAGTCTCGCGCTGCCTGTCGTGTAGACCCGGGTCTGCGAGAACCTGCGTCACTTGTTCGAGTAGGCGTAGGTCCTCGTCGTCGAGTGCGCGGAGCTGTTGCTCCGTGTCAATGGTGCTTGCGCCCATGGCCATCTCCTTCCTATCGGTGATGGATGGAAGCAAAACCAGTTTGCCGACCCTGATCCTAACCCTGGCTCGCAGATCGAACATCCGCGCTTCACCGCAACCCATAGTTCGGGTCACTACCGATGTCAATTCCGCCACAACCTGCCAGTGTCAGTGTTGCGCTCACCCCACCCGACCCAGGGGGTGACCGTCAACTCTGCGCATCACGAATAAGAGAAGGGTGCGGCCATGACTGAGTCGAAGTACATCCGCTTCTTTGAGGAAGTTGGAATCGACGACGTGCCGCTCGTGGGCGGCAAGAACGCCTCGCTCGGTGAGATGTATCGCGAACTCGCGGACGAGGGCGTGCTCGTCCCGCACGGGTTCGCGATCACTGCCGATGCCTACCGCCACATGCTCGATGCGGCGGGCGCGTGGCAACCGCTACGCGAGGCCCTGGAGGGCCTCGACGAAACCGACGTCACCGATCTCGCTCGGCGCGCGCGGCGCGCGCGCGAAATCGTCTATGACGCGGGCCTGCCCGACGATCTCGTCGCCCAGATCATTGCCGGCTACCGGCGCCTGCAGGAGGAGTACGGCGAGGACGTGAGCCTCGCGGTGCGTAGCTCCGCGACCGCGGAGGATCTCCCGACCGCGAGTTTCGCGGGTCAGCAGGAGACCTATCTGAACATTCGCGGGGGCGGGAGCCTGCTGGACGCGTGCCGGCGCTGCTTTGCGAGCCTCTTCACCGACCGGGCGATCCACTATCGCATCGATCAGGATTTTGACCACTTCGCGGTGGCGCTGTCGATCGGCGTAATGAAGATGGTGCGCTCCGACATCGCGGCGTCCGGCGTGTTCTTCTCGCTCGACACCGAGTCCGGGTTCCGCGACGTCGTGTTCATCACTGGCGCGTACGGTCTCGGAGAGAACGTGGTTCAGGGCGCCGTCGATCCGGACGAGTTCTACGTCCACAAGCCGACATTCGAGACCGGGCATCGCGCGGTGCTGCGGCGCCTGCTCGGTGAAAAGGGGATCAAGATGGTCCTCGTCGAGGGCGAGACCAAGCAAACCGTTCGCAACATCCCCACTCCGATGGCTGACCGCGAGCGCTACTGCATCACCGACGACGACGTGCTCGAGCTCGCGGACTACGCGATCAAGATCGAGCGGCACTACGGGCGGCCGATGGATATGGAATGGGCCAAGGACGGGGCAGACGGGAAGATCTACGTGGTCCAGGCTCGGCCCGAGACCGTCGCCTCGCAGCGCAAGCCCACGCTCCTGGAGAGCTACGTGCTCGGACCGGAGCGCGGCGAGGTCCTCGTGGAAGGACGGGCTGTCGGCGAGAAGATCGCCTCGGGGAGGGCTCACCTGATTCCCGACGTCGCGCATTTGCACGAGTTCAAGCCCGGCGAGGTGCTGGTCGCGGATACGACCACCCCGGACTGGGAGCCGGTGATGAAGACCGCGGCGGCGATCGTCACCAATCGTGGCGGCCGTACGTGCCACGCCGCGATCATCTCGCGGGAACTGGGGGTGCCCGCAGTCGTCGGCACCGGCACCGGCACGGTGTTGATCCCCAACGGCGAGACCGTGACGGTCTCGTGCGCCGAGGGCGATACCGGCAAGATCTACGACGGAGAGGTGCCGTTCGAAGTCGATCGTACGGACGTCGGAGACATTGCACGTCCGAGGACGAAGATCATGATCAACCTCGGCAACCCCGACCTCGCGTTCAAGACCTCGTTCCTGCCCAACGACGGAGTCGGCCTCGCCCGCATGGAATTCATCATCAGCGAGTCGATCAAGGCGCATCCGCTCGCGCTGGTGCATCCAGAGCGCGTCAGCGATCCGCAGGCACGAGCCGAGATCGAGCGCCTGACATGGCTGTATCCCGACGGCGAGACGTTCTTCGTCGAGCGCCTATCGGAGGGCATCGGCACGATCGCCGCAGCGTTCTGGCCGAAGCCGGTCGTCGTACGCATGTCGGACTTCAAGACGAATGAGTACGCGAGCCTGCTCGGCGGCGCCGACTTCGAGCCGCATGAGGAGAACCCGATGATCGGCTTCCGGGGCGCGTCGCGGTATGCGCACCCCGCGTACGTGGAGGGCTTTGCCCTCGAGTGCCGCGCGATGAAGCGCGTGCGTGACCAGATGGGCTTCACCAACGTCGTGCTGATGATCCCGTTCGTCCGCCGCGTCGATGAGGCCGAGAAGGTGATCGCCCAGATGGCCGAACTCGGGCTGCGCCGCGGCGAGGATGGCCTGGAGGTCTACGCGATGTGCGAGATCCCCAACAACGTTCTCCTCATCGACCGCTTCGCGCACACCGTCGATGGATTCTCAATCGGCTCCAACGACCTCACGCAGCTCACGCTGGGCGTCGATCGCGACTCCGAGATCGTGGCATTCGATTACGACGAGCGCGACGAGGGCGTCAAGCTGATGCTCAAGATGGCAGTCGAGGGATGCGCGCGCAACGAGATCCACTCCGGCCTATGCGGTCAGGCGCCATCGGATTATCCGGACATGGCCGAGTACCTGGTCGAGCTCGGAATCGACTCGATCAGCCTCAACCCGGACACGGTCATCAAGACGACCCAGCGGATCCTTGAACTCGAGGCGCGCCTCGCCGGCGCCCCGGGGCGAGCGGAGAGGCAGCACAACGGAGCCCGGCCACTCGCGGCCACCGGGGCGGAGCATTGACATCTGTGTGGCCCGCGCCCCCGCGGGGGGGCGCGGGTTCACCCCCTGCATGTGTAGACCGCGATGAAGTCGCGATCATCGGTCCGCCCGCTCGGCTGCGAGCCATCGATCAAGACCTTAGGATGACGCCATGAGAGCGCTCCGCGACTCGCTCGCGCATGCAGTCATCGGCTTCGTCGGGATCGTCTGCGGCGCGCTCAGCGTGATCTCGCTCGCGATCGCCGCGATCATCCCCGCGATCCTCGGCATGCTGGCGCTGGCACTCTCCCCGCTGCGGATGATCAGCGATCGAATCCGCGGCAGCTGAAACCGTACCCTGCCCTGATGCCCCGACGATCGGCCCCGACGCTTGGCGAGATCATCCGCCAGGAGCGTGAACTGCTCGACCTCTCGATGCGGCAGTTCGCTGACCGCGTCGGCATCTCCAACCCTTACCTCTCGCAGATCGAGCGCGGCCTGCGCGCTCCCTCCGAGCAGGTCGTGGGCGCGATCGCCAGGACGCTCCGGATGTCGGCAGACGCGCTCTATGAACGCGCCGGTATCCGGCCGCAGGGAGAGAACTCCGCCGACAGCACCGTGCTCGACGCGATCGACGCGGACAAGCGGCTCACTGCCCGCCAGCGCACCGCGCTCAAGGAGGTCTACCGGGCGTTCGTGGCAGCTCCCCGCGCACCTTCGTCAGCCACCCGCTCGCGCTAGCGCTCCGTAGTTTGTCCCCATCTGCGGCAGGGGAGGGAGCCGATGTGCCGCCCGCGCCCTCGCTCGTATCGTCGGCGGCATGACCGTACTGATGACAGGATTCCCGGGATTCCTGGGCAGCGCGCTGCTGCCCGGCATCCTTCGCCGAACCGGGCAGAACGCCCGCTGCATCGTCCAGAGCAAGTTCCTCGCCCTGGCCGCGACCCGAGCAGCCGAGCTGTCGGCTGCCGACCCCGCGCTCGACGGACGGATCGAGCTGATCGAGGGGGACATCACCCGGCCGGGTCTCGGCATCGAGCCGGACGCGCTGGAGGGCGTCACCGAAGCCTGGCACCTCGCCGCCGTCTATGACCTGGCTGTCGAGCGCGACCTCGCTCATCGCGTCAACGTCGAAGGGACCCGTCACGTCCTCGACGCACTCGAGCGGTGCGCGGACCTCAAGCGGCTGCATTACTTCAGCACCTGCTACGTCAGCGGACGCTATGCCGGTCCGTTCAGCGAGGACGACCTGGAGGTCGGGGCGCCATTCAACAACTACTACGAGGAGACCAAGCACTACGCCGAGATCGATGTGCGCCGCCGCATGGCCGCCGGGATGCCGGCAACGATCTACCGGCCTTCGATCGTCGTCGGCGACAGCAGAACCGGCGAGACGCAGAAGTTCGACGGCCCGTACTTCTACATTCGCTTCCTCCTTCGACAGGGCAGGCGCGCGATCATGCCGCTGCCCGGCGATCCAACCGCCATCCGCGTCAACGTCGTGCCGCGCGACTTCATCGTTTCCGCGGTGGATTACCTCAGCGGCCTGGAGAAGTCGGAGGGACGCACCTACCAGCTGGCCGATCCCCATCCGTTGACTGTCGCGGAGATGGCCGAGACGCTGGCGCACGCCACCGATCGCAAGCTGTTGAAGGTGCCGCTGCCACGAAAGCTTGCACGAGGCAGCGTCGCGCACGTCCCTGGTGTGTACAAGCTGATTCAGATCCCGCCCGAGTCGATCGACTACATGGCGCACCCGACCCACTATCTGACCGACCACACGCGCGAGGACCTCGACGACACCGGCATTTCCGCGCCCCCGCTGCGCAGCTATGTCGACCGGCTTGTCTCGTTCATGATCGAGCACCCGGAAATCGGGTCAGCGGCCATGGTGTGAAAGCCGATTGCGGGAAAACCACCGTCCAATTGCGGCCGCTCCGCGAAACATCCCGCGTTTTCTGCCGATGGCACGGGGTAGCAGCATTGGGACGCTACGACCGCCCGTAAGGAGGACTAGCGAGGGAGACCCGACCGTGACCGCTCAAGAGATCACAAACGTGCGCGAGTTGGACAGCCGCACAAGCGGAGGACTTGTCGTCCGATTGCTGTGGCGCGAGCACGACGATCGGGTGTTCGTCAGCGTGTCGGACAGCCACGACGAGGAAGCGTTCGCGATCGAACTTCGCCGCGGCGAGGATCCCCTCGAGGTGTTTCGCCATCCCTTCGCATACAGCGATGTTCGCAAGGGCGTCGCTCCCGAGCTCCCGCTGACGCAGCCGATCTGAAGCTAGCGACAGCGCCGGCGGATCTCGCCGGCGCTGGCGGTGCTGCTTGCGGTGGAATGGCTAGCGGTGCAGGACCTTGAAAGCAAAGTCAGCCTGCGTCTCGATCAGCCCCTTGAGCCACTCCTGCCGGGTCATCGCGGCGAGTCTGCGCTCGAGGTCGAGCGCGGAGTCCACGTACCGGCTGCCAGTCTTCTTGACCTTCTTGGTTTTGGGTTGTGTCGTGGTCGGCATGACGCGCTCCTGTGGAATTGATCTGCTTGCAGGTTAGCACAAATCGAGCTAATATGCAAGCGAAACCAGCCGTGCCCTAGGCGATCACATCACCGACGGCAGCCGCGAACTCGTGAACGTCCTCTTCGGTCGTGTCCCACGAGCACATCCACCTGACCTCGCTGCGCTGCTCGTTCCACGTGTAGAACGCGAACCGCCGGCGCAGCGGCTCGATCGCCTCGGCGGGGATCGTCGCGAATACCGCGTTTGTCTCTACCGGCCTGGTGATCGCGACGCCTGGGATGACTTGCACCTCACGCGCCAGCAGCTGCGCCATCGCGTTGGCGTGCCGCGCGAGTCGAAACCAGCGCTTATCGACGAGCAGCGCCTCGAACTGGGCCGCCAGGAAGCGCATCTTCGAGGCGAGCTGCATCGACTGCTTGCGCAGGTACAGGAACGAGTCGGCCAGCTCTGCGCGCTGAAAGACGACCGCCTCGGCCCCGAGCAGGCCGTTCTTGGTGCCCCCGAACGAGATGACGTCAGCGTCGCCGGCGGCCCCGAACAGCTTCACGTCGAGCGCCGCCGCGGCGTTGGCCAGGCGGGCGCCGTCGAGGTGCAGCAGCAGCCCGTACTCGTCCGCCACCTCCCGTAACGCCCTGGTCTCAGCCTGTGTGTAGACGGTGCCGAGCTCGGTGCACTGCGAGATCGAGATGACGCGCGGCTGTACCGCGTGCTCGTCGCCGATCCTCGCGATCTGGCCGCGGACCAGCTCGGGCGTGAGCTTGCCGTGGTCGGTCGGGACGGTCAGCAGCTTGACGCCGGCGATGTGTTCCGGCGCACCGCCCTCGTCGACATTGAGGTGGGCGGTCGACGCGCAGATCACCCCCTCCCAGGGCCGGCACGTCGCGCGCAGCGCGAGCACGTTCGCGCCCGTGCCGTTGAACACGAAGAACGCCCGGGCATGCTGGCTGAACTGCGCCGCGGTCAGCGATTCGATCCGCGCGGTGTACTCGTCGTGGCCGTAGCCCAGCGCGTGGCCGTCGTTGGCGCGCGCGATCGCGGCGAGCACATCGGGGTGGATCGTGGCGTTGTTGTCTGAGGCGAACCCGCGAGCGGCGCTCACGCCGCGAGCTTAGCCTTCAGCGAGCTGTAGAACATCGACAGCGGGAACTCGTCGTCGAGCACGAGGTCGCAGTAGGGCCGTGGGTCCTCGACGTCGATCAGGTCGCGGACCGGCACTGCCCAGCGCGAGCCGGCCGCCGGCGGCACGTTCGCGGCAACGAGATCGTGCGCGGCCGCCCAGTGCTGAAGCTTGGTGCGATCGATGCCCGCGCGGTACAGCTGCTCGACCTGCTCGCGCAGCTCCGTGACCCCGTCGGCCACTCGATCCCACTCGATCGTGAGCCGGTTGTCGGTCCAGTGCAGGTAGCCGTTGCGGTGCAGATATGCGAACAGCAGCTGCCCGCCGAGGCCGTCGTAGTTGCGCACGCGCGCACCTGTGATCGGGAAGCGCAGCAGCCGGTCGAGCAGGATCGCATACTGGACGTTTCGCGCGAACGTGGTGCCGGCGCGCTCGAGCTCGACCGCCTGCGCAAACGCGGTCAGATCGCAGCGCAGCTCCTCGAGCGAGTACATCCAGAAAGGCGCGCGCTGACGGATCATGAACGGATCGAACGGCAGGTCGCCGTGGCTGTGCGCGCGGTCGTGGATCAGGTCCCAGAGGATGTAGGCCTGCTGGGAGATCTCGGGGCTCGAGAGCATCCGCGCCGCGTCGGGCGGCAGGTTCATCCGCAGCAGCTCCACCGCGGCGCCTCCGATCCGCCGCAGCCGCTCGGCCTCGCGGTCGCAGAAGATCGCGCCGAAGTTGTTCACCGGACGGCCGGCGACAGCGAACGTCTCGGGGAACAGCGTCGCGCACTCGCTCTCGTACCCGCGGGTGCTGTCGACCAGCTCGACCGGCACGAACTTGGGGTTGTCGTAGCGCGTGCGCTCGAGCTCGGCGATCCAGTCCGGCCAGGGCACCCGCACGATCAGCGCCTCGAAGCACGTGTCGCGCGAGCCGTTCTGCTTGTACATCGGGAACAACACGAGGTGCTCGGCGCCGTCGCGGCGGTCGCGGTCGGGCCGGAAGGCCTCCAGCGCCCGTGTGAAGTCGGGCTTGGCGAAATCCCAGGCGCGCAGATCCTCGAGGACGGCCTCAAGGTACGCGCCCTGGTGTGAGAACCGCGGCGCAAGCGCCTGCACCGCCTCGATCATCGCCTCGACGTGTCCCCGCGCCGCGTCGGCGTCTCCTGACAACGATCCGTCCGGCGCCTGCAAGAGCGCGAGCGCATTTGTCTCATCGCGCAGGCGCAGCCAAGCCGGGTCGCCCGCTGCATCGCTGTGCAGCGCGACCGCTCCGTCGGCGGCCCGAGAGGTCCAGTCCGCGATGTTCAGCCACAGCTCGCGGTGATCGAGCTCGCCGATGCAGTCGTCGCCGAACAGGTCGGAGTCCGCAACCACGACGACGTGCCCTTCGCCGTACCGGCCGGCGACCATCAGCGCCGCGCCGGGCGCCGAGGACGTGGCCTGCGCTCGGGCGAGCACGCGCGCGCCGTTGCTGGCCGTGACGGTCGTCGCGCGATACAGGCACGCAGCCTTAACGCGCGCGAGCAGGTCGCCCTCGCGCCCGCGGCCACCCTCCTCGAGCTCGGCGATGACCCAGCTCGGCGCGCCGAGGTTGTGCTCGTAGTCCTGGACGGTCTCGTTCTCGAGGTGCAGGCCGAAGCGACCGAGCAGCTCGTTGAGGTTGTTGCCGTACTTGTCCTGCTCGGTCTCGCCGAGGACGACCAGCCCTCCCCCATCGCGAACGAACGCCTCGATCGCATCGATCTCTGCGGTGCTCAGCCGCGGCGTGCCGGCGCCCGTCGTTCGCTCCCACTTCGGATCGGAGGGGTGCGCGATCACCAGCAGCTCGCAGTCGCGCAGCCGCCCGGCGGTGAGCGGGCCCTGAATGTTCGGCATGACCTCGAACCCGCGCTCGGCGAGCGCCGCCGCCGCACGCGCGTAGGAGGAGTCGCCCGGATGCGCCGGCTGCATCGCGCTCGCGAGCTCTGGGCGGATCGTCCAGGCCTCGCTGTGCGCCTCATCGAAGAGAACGGTCATGGGTGAGAGCCTAGCTCGCGAACCGGCGGTTGTCGATGCCAGGGGTGTACTCTACGCAATTAATCGAATGATGGACGCCTCAGATCGTCAGATTCTTGCGCTCTTGACCGAAGACGGCCGGCGCACATACGACGACATCGCCAGCCGCGTCGCACTCTCGGCGCCGGCCGTCAAGCGCCGCATGGACCGGCTGCGCGCAAGCGGCGTGCTCGAGGGCTTCACCGCGGTGATCGACCACGGTGCGCTCGGAGATCACACCGAGGCGTTGATCGAGTTGTTCTTCGCGCCCGGAACGCTGCTCGACAAGGTCGCCAACACGTTGCGCCAGCATCCCGAGGTGGTCGAGGCATGGAGCGTCACCGGCGAGGCCGACGCGATCGCGCGCGTACGCACCCACGACAACGGCGACCTCGAGCGGCTGATCATGGAATTGCAGCGGGACGGGCTCGTGCAGCGGACCCGCTCCCAAGTGGTGCTGTCGCGGTTGCTGCGCAGGTAGGGGCCGCCTTCGGCGGCGTCCATGGGGCCGAGCGGGCCCGTCCGGACAGCTGTCGTTGGCGGTTCGTGGTGGCGGGGCCGTTCGCTTTCGCAGTGTCAACTCCGTCCATGCCCATTCCGCCGGCCATCCATGGCCGGCGGGCGACACCCTCTCGCAGCCACCAACCTCCCGCTGAAGCACGAGAAGGGAGGGGCGAACGACCATATTGCGCAAGAGCGCCCTGACCTCCCGGCGCTTTGTAGCGATGTGGTCGCTCTGGCGACCACCTTGCGCATGAACGCCGGCGGCGTTTTCCGCTGGTGAGCAATATGCTCGTTCTCGCCACTCCCTCCCCAGCCAAATCCCGGGCAGATCGCAGAGCGAACCCGCCCTGGCGCGGCCCATAGACGGTGCCCACTCGCCCACGATCTAGGTCTGGACGGGCCCTCCCGGCCCCATGGACGCCGCCGAAGGCGGCCCATCGAACCTTGCCACACCCGTGTCAAGGTTCGATAGCATCGAGGCAGATGCGTGACTTCCTGGCAGCCACGCGCGAGCGCGTGATCGTCTACGACGGCGGCATGGGCGCGACGCTCGAGCAGTTCGACCTGAGCCTGGAGGACGACTACCGGCTCCCGGGCCGCTGCCACGAGGCGCTCGTGCTCAACCGCCCGGACGTGATCGAGGGCGTGCACCAGTCGATGCTCGACGCCGGCGCCGAGGTGCTCGAGACCGACACCTTCCAGGGCTCGCGGCTGAAGCTCTCCGAGTGGGGGCTCGAAGACCACACCGAGGAGATCAACACGAAGGCCGCGCAGATCGCGCGCAAGGCCGCCGGCGAGGACCGCTTCGTAGCCGGATCGATCGGGCCGACCGGGTTCCTGCCGGCCAGTGACGACCCCACGCTCGGTCAGATCACGTTCGGCGAGCTGGTCGAGGTGTTCACCGAGCAGGCGCGGGGCCTCGTGAACGGCGGCGCCGATCTGATCATCATCGAGACCGCACAGGACATCCTCGAGGTCAAGGCGGCGATCTTCGGCGCGCGCGAGGCGTTCAAGCAGAGTGGCCGGCGCCTGCCGATCCAGTGCAGCGTGTCACTGCTGCCGCAGGGCGGAAAGATGCTGCTCGGCACCGACATCAGCGCCGTGCTGGCGACGCTCGAGGCGCTCGAGATCGACCTGATCGGCCTGAATTGCTCGACCGGGCCCGAGGATATGCGCGACGCGATCCGCTTCCTCGGCGAGAACAGCCCGCTGCCGGTGCACTGCATCCCCAACGCCGGCCTGCCACTCCAGGGCCCGAACGGCGAGACGATCTTCCCCGAGCAGCCCGAGCCGCTGGCGAACGTACTCGGCGAGTTCGTGGAGCGCTACGGGATCTCGATCGTCGGCGGCTGCTGCGGGACGACTCCGGCGCACATCGAGGCGCTGTCCGAGCGCGTGGCGGGACACGGGATTAAGTCCCGCCCACCCCGCCCGGCGCGGCGGCCGACCCACGTCTCGAGCATGATCGCGGCGACGCCACTGGTCCAGGATCCGCGCCCGACGCTGGTCGGCGAGCGGGTCAACTCGCAGGGCTCACGGAAGGCCAAGGAGCTGCTGCTCGCCGACGACTACGACGGCCTGCTGACGATCGCCGAGGATCAGGTCGCCGGCGGCGCGCACGTGCTCGACGTGTGCGTTGCGCTGACCGAGCGCCAGGACGAGGACGAGCAGATGCGCCAAGTCGCCAAGCGGATCTCGCTTACCCAGCCGGCGCCGATCCAGATCGACTCGACCGAGCCTGAGGTGATCGAGACCGCGCTCGAGCAGATCCCCGGGCGTGCGATCGTCAACTCGGTCAACCTCGAGGCCGGGCGTGAAAAGCTCGATCGCGTCGTGCCGCTGGCGCGCGCCCACGGCGCGGCGTTGATCGCGCTGACGATCGACGAGGTGGGGATGGCGAAGACCGCGCAGCGCAAGCTCGAGATCGCGCAGCGGATCACCGAGCTGTGCTGCGATGAGCACGGCCTGGACCGCGAGGCGCTGATCTTCGACTGCCTGACCTTCACGCTGACGACCGGCGACGAGGAATGGCGGCCGAGCGCGATCGAGACGATCGAGGGGATCCGCCGCGTGAAGGCGGAGATCCGGGGCGTGAAGACCTCGCTCGGCGTCTCCAACGTCTCGTTCGGGGTGGGCCTCCCGGCGCGGAGCGTTCTCAACAGCGTGTTCCTGCACCACTGCGTCGAGGCGGGGCTTGACCTCGCGATGGTCAACCCCAACCACATCACGCCGTACGGGGAGATCCCGGATTCAGAGCGCGAGCTCGCCGACGACCTCGTTTTCAACCGCCGCGACGACGCGCTCGAGCGGTTCATCGCGCACTTCGAGTCCAAGGGCCCGGAGGAGGCGACCGCCGCCGAGGACCCGACCGAGGGCATGGAGCCCGAGGAGGCGCTGCACTTCCACATCCTGCGCCGCAAGAAGGAGGGCGTCGAGGAGTGGATCGACCGTAGCGTCGAGAAGATCGGCGCGGTGCCGACTCTCAACGACGTGCTGCTGCCCGCGATGAAGGAGGTCGGCGACAAGTTCGGCGCCGGCGAGCTGATCCTGCCCTTCGTGCTGCAGTCGGCCGAGGTGATGAAGCGTGCGGTCGCGCAGCTCGAGAACTACCTGGACAAGATCGAGGGCTACACGAAGGGCACGGTGGTGCTCGCGACCGTGTTCGGAGACGTGCACGACATCGGCAAGTCGTTGGTCAACACGATCCTCACCAACAACGGCTACACCGTGATCGATCTCGGCAAGCAGGTCCCGATCTCGACGATCGTCGATGCGGCCGTCGAACACAAGGCGACCGCGATCGGGCTGAGCGCGCTGCTCGTGTCCACCTCGAAGCAGATGCCGGCGTGCGTGCAGGAGCTGCACGCGAGCGGCCATCAGTTCCCCGTGCTGGTGGGGGGAGCTGCGATCAACCGCAACTTCGGGCTGCGGATCCTGTACCCGAACGGAACGGAGTCCGACGAGGTATACGAGGCTGGCGTGTTCTACTGCAAGGACGCGTTCGAAGGGCTCGCGAAGATGGACCAGCTGATCGATGCACAGGCCCGCGAATCGCTGATCGCCAAGACGCGCGAGGCCGCGCTGCGGCTTCGTGAGGCACCGGCCAAGGAGGCCGAAGATCTGCCAGCGGTGACTGATGCGTCGGTGCGCGCGGCGGTCGTAACGGACAACCCGATCCCCTCGCCCCCGTTCTGGGGCACGCGGGAGATCGAGATCCCGATGGACGAGGTCTACCACCACCTCGACACGCACGTGCTGTTCAAACTGCACTGGGGCGGGCGCGGAGTCAAGGGCGCGGAGTGGAAGCGGCTCGTGACCGAGGACTTCCAACCCCGCCTCGAGCGGATGTGGAACGAGCAGACCTACCTGCATCCGCGGGCGCTGCTCGGCTACTTCCCGTGCAACGCAGACGGCAAATCGCTGATCGTTTGGGATCCGGAAGATTTCGATCCCGCCCGCCCGCGCGAGCTCGAGCGGCTGGTGTTCCCGCGCCAGCCCAAGCACGACCGCATCTGCCTGGCCGACTTCTACCGGCCGGTGGGCTCGGAGGTGGATGTGGTGGCTTTGCAGGCCGTTACGGCAGGCGACGAGGTGACCGAGCTGATGGCGCGCCTCGAGAAGGACGGGGAGTTTGCCGAGCAGTTGTTCGTCCACGGCCTCGGCGTCCAAACCGCGGAGGGCATGGCCGAGTGGTTGCACTCGCGCGTGCGGACGGACCTGGGAATTGCTTTGAATCAGGGTCGCCGGTACTCGTGGGGCTATCCGGCCTGTCCCGAGCAGTCAGAGCACGAGAAGGTCTTCCGTTTGCTGGACGCGCCGTCGATCGGTTTGCGGTTGAGCGGCGGCTACGCGGTCGAGCCCGAGCAGTCCACGCTGGCGATCGTCGCCCACCATCCCCAGGCGGTGTACTTCGGGATGAAGTCCGGCTTCCTGCCCAAAACGGAGAAGCAGGCCGCCGACGAGCTGATCGCCGGTACCGACAGGGACCCCGCGCTGCTCAGCCAGCTGAGCGACGCGGAGCCCGTGGCCGAGGACGAGTCGGTAGCCGTCAGTTAGTCGCCGAGGTGGCGCATCGGAAGTTGACCGGGGCCCCCACCAAGAACGAGTTGAACGTGATGGTCCGACTGGAGTCGTTCCCGACAGCATCGCCGGCGAGGCCGTTGGTGCTGGGGAAGGTGTCTCCGGTCCATTCGAACGACTGCGACGGACCGATGCGATCAAACAGCTGCGCCAGCTCGCCGGCGTCCGCGAGGTGCAGTTGCGCCCGAGCGCAGATGGCGAGCGCGTCGGCCAGTGACGCGACCGGCCGGACGTCGGTGTCGATGCAGTCGCCGCCAGATTGCATCATGCCAGTCGGGCAGCCAACGCGGAAGCTCGACGCCGGCGAGCCAGCGAGTTGGTCGGCGTCGGTGGCTTCGTCCGCGGTCGAAGCGTGGTGCGCGTTCGTCGCGAGGTCGGCGTTTCTCGCATGATCGGCATTGATCGCGAGGTTGGCCTGCGGCGAGACGGCGCCGGAGGCGAACTTGAGCGTCGTGACGGAACCGTTCTTGAGCTGCCTGGTGCCAACGGAGTTGGCCGGCACCTTGAACGCGGCGTACGTCGTGCCACCCAGCGCGATGAACAGCGCGAGGTAGGCGACGAGCGTGGCGTGTCGGGGGATGAGACGGCGCAAGATCTTGCCCTCCTGGTTGAGCGCGGGTAGGAGGTCGGATCTTGTCGGTTGCAGGCGACGCTGACAAGCGACCCTTGGGGTGGGCGCGGTTACACCTCGGCGCGCGCGACCGGACTACTTGACCGTCACGGTGTGGGTGACCGATCTCGACGATCGTCGATGCGGCCGTCGAACACAAGGCGAACCGCGATCGGGCTGAGCGCGCTGCTCGTGTCCACCTCGAAGCAGATGCCGGCGTGCGTGCAGGAGCTGCACGCGAGCGGCCATCAGTTCCCCGTGCTGGTGGGGGGAGCTGCGATCAACCGCAACTTCGGGCTGCGGATCCTGTACCCGAACGGAACGGAGTCCGACGAGGTATACGAGGCTGGCGTGTTCTACTGCAAGGACGCGTTCGAAGGGCTCGCGAAGATGGACCAGCTGATCGATGCGCAGGCCCGCGAATCGCTGATCGCCAAGACGCGCGAGGCCGCGCTGCGGCTTCGTGAGGCACCGGCCAAGGAGGCCGAGGATCTGCCAGCGGTGACTGATGCGTCGGTGCGCGCGGCGGTCGTAACGGACAACCCGATCCCCTCGCCCCCGTTCTGGGGCACGCGGGAGATCGAGATCCCGATGGACGAGGTCTACCACCACCTCGACACGCACGTGCTGTTCAAACTGCACTGGGGCGGGCGCGGGGTCAAGGGCGCGGAGTGGAAGCGGCTCGTGACCGAGGACTTCCAACCCCGCCTCGAGCGGATGTGGAACGAGCAGACCTATCTGCATCCGCGGGCGCTGCTCGGCTACTTCCCGTGCAACGCAGACGGCAACTCGCTGATCGTTTGGGATCCGGATGATTTCGATCCCGCCCGCCCGCGCGAGCTCGAGCGGCTGGTGTTCCCGCGCCAGCCCAAGCACGACCGCATCTGCCTGGCCGACTTCTACCGGCCGGTGGGCTCGGAGGTGGATGTGGTGGCTTTGCAGGCCGTTACGGCAGGCGACGAGGTGACCGAGCTGATGGCGCGCCTCGAGAAAGAGGGGGAGTTTGCCGAGCAGTTGTTCGTCCACGGACTCGGCGTGCAGACCGCGGAGGGCATGGCCGAGTGGTTGCACTCGCGCGTGCGGACGGACCTGGGAATTGCTTTGAATCAGGGTCGCCGGTACTCGTGGGGCTATCCGGCCTGTCCCGAGCAGTCAGAGCACGAGAAGGTCTTCCGTTTGCTGGACGCGCCGTCGATCGGTTTGCGGTTGAGCGGCGGCTACGCGGTCGAGCCCGAGCAGTCCACGCTGGCGATCGTCGCCCACCATCCCCAGGCGGTGTACTTCGGGATGAAGTCCGGCTTCCTGCCGAAGACTGACAGGCAGGCCGGCGACGAGCTGATCGCGGGAACCATCAAGGACCCGGCGCGCCTCGCTGACCTCAGCGATAGCGACCCGGATGCCGGTTCGTCCGAAGACGAGCCGGCGATGGCGGGAACCTAGCCTACGTCTAGTGCACCGTGACCGTGTGCGTCACCGACGCGGTGTGGCCGAGGCTGTCCGTGATCTTCAGGGCAACCGTATAGGTACCACGGAACCTGTAGGCATGGGACGCCGTGACGCCGATGGCCGACGATCCATCGCCGAACGTCCAGCTGTAGCTCGTGATCGTGGCGCCGCTGTCTGTGGAGCCCGAGGCGTTGAAGCTGAGGGTCTGGCCTCTGGTTGGAGAGCTGGGCGAGAACGTGAAGGCTGCCACCGGGGTGCTCCCGGCGCCACTGACCGTGATCGTGTGCGAAATGCTGCTGCTCTGCCCGGTGCTGTCCTTGATCGTCAGCGTGACCGTGTATGTGCCCGCGATCGAATATGAGTGAGAAGCCGACACGCCGCTGCCGGTCGATCCGTCGCCGAACGTCCATGAATAGCTGGTGATCGTGGCACCCGTGTCGGTTGAGCCGGAGCCGTTGAAGCTCACGCTCTGGCCCGCGGTCGGGCCCGTGGGGGTGAACGTGAAGGCGGCCACAGGCTGCGAGGCCCCGCCACCCGACATCCGCTGGGCGCAGGCGGAGCTGGCGTTGCTCCACTCTTGCTGGAGTTCGTAGCGGCCGGTCGAGATCTGCTCGTTGTACTGCGCTCCGGACGCGCCGCCGAGCTGCGAGCCGAACTTCCACGCGCACTTGTCCCCGATCTCCTGACCGGAGCGGTCGTACCACGCGTTGCCGAGCGGATCGGTGATCGCCTCGATGTTTTCGTGGCTTGTGACATTCAGCGTCTGATCGGCCGAGTCGCCGTTCGGATACTGGCCGCTTTGACATCCGGAGACATCGGCGTACGGCATCACCGCATATAGCGTCGTGGCTCCGTGGCCGGTGAAGGAGCTGTGGTAGGCGCAGTAGTCAAACCTCAGGCCGCCCGACGAGCAATCGCTGCTCGCGCTGGTGAAGCACGTCGCCACGCCAGCCGGCGTGAAAACGTAATAGATCGTTCCGAGGCCGCGTGGCAGCCCGTGGGCGGCGAGGTAGCTGTCGAGCTCGCTCTGGACCTGCGCATCGGTGATGCATGGTTGCCCGGTCAGCGAGGTGCAGCCGGCGAGAGGGTAGGGGTCGGTATCGACGATCGGCATGCCGGCCGTGGCCGCGTATGCGATCGGTCCAGTGCCGTCGCTGTACTGGGTGGCGACCGAGTAGTCGTTGCTGGTGGCGCCGCTGGCCGCCGCGACATTCGAGAAGTAGGAGTCGATAACGCTCTTGTAGGTCGAGGTCGTGGAGTACCCCGCGGGCTCCCAGAACAGGGCGTAGTTGGCGTCGGAGTGCATCACGGGTCCGCCCCAGTACTTGAGGTTGGACGCGCTCGCGGCCGCGATGGTCGCGCCGGCGGGTGCACGGAACAGCCTCGCGTGCAGCGAGGCGCCCCTCGCGTTGCGGGAGGTGACGACGCCGCGGAAGTGGCCTGGGCGGGTGCCCGTGGCAGCGAATGCGGGCGCGGCCGAGAGCGCGACGACCAGCGCCCCGAGCGCGACCGGTACGGCTCGCTTTATCCACCGCTTCCGTGCGTGTGTCTCGCTGCTCATCTGCTCACCCCTCGTTCAGGTTTGTCCGCCGGCCGGGGTTCCTACCCCGTTCAGTGACCGACACCGTAGAGCAAAACACCGCCGACCCCACGTTCGGCTCGCGCGAGTTCAAGCTTTCTTCAAATTCTGGACGGATGTTCGATCCGCCGGTGTTCGACGACTCAGGCCCCGGCTAGCTCTCGACCTTGACCGCCTCGCGGCGGCCCGCCGCCCGCCCCGCCGGCCGCGGCGGCCTCGCGGGCAGCTTCACCGGAGTGGCGTGCATTGCGCGGAGCCGGACCTCGCGCCAGGACATGCCTTCCTTGAGCAGCGCCGGCATGCCCATGATGATCGCGGTGGTGACCTCGACCGCCTGCAGGATTACGCCGTAAGCGACGGCGGACGGGACGCTTACGTGCCATCCGGTGTGGAGCACCGCCACGCAGGCTGCCTGGAAGACGCCGAGGTTGGCCGGCGTGGCCGGCAGCACCGCGGTGATGTTGACCGCGAACAGCACCGCGGCGGCTGCAGCGAACCCCGTCTGGTGGCCGAGGCCCAGTGCGATCAGCAGCACATAACAGGAGAGGGACTGGAGCGCCCACGCACCGAGCTGCGCGACCGCGGCGATACCGCCCAGCCGAGGGTTGCGGAATACGAGCAACCCTGCGCGGACCCGGGCCAGCGCGGCGCGGACCTGCGCGATAAGCGCGTGCACGCGCGCAAAGCGGCCGTTGACATTGCCGTGCCGGAGCACCACGGGCGCGAGCAGCACGATGATGAGCAGCGTCACCGGCGCGAGCGCGGCGAACAGCAGCGCGTCCTGGTGCCCGTTGAACAGGTCCGCCGAGGAGAACATGATCGCTCCGAGGATCGCGAGCGCAACGATGTTCAGCAGCGTCTGCGAGACCAACGTACCGAGCACGACCGGCAGGTTTTCGCGCGGTCGCCCTGTGCGGCGAGCCACCACCAGAGCACGCGCGGGCTCGCCGAGCCGCGCTGGCAAGGTCGAGGACATCAGCACGCCGATGAACGTGCCCTGCATCGCGTCGGATAGTCGTATCCGAGCGCGTGGAAGCGCGGCGCGCAGGATCGCGTGCCAGGAGATCGCGCGCAGCACCATCGAGCTGCACATGATCCCGAGCCCGATCAGGACAAACGTCGGGCTCGAGTTGATCAGCGCGGAGGCGATGTTGCCGACCCCGATCTTCTGCAGCGCGAGCCACGCCAGCAGCAGGCCGCCGACCGACACCGCAGCAAGGGCGGCGCGCCGGGCGAGCGCCCACGCGCTCTTGCGACCGGCACCGAGCTTCGGCTCGAGGCTGGGCAGACGCTTGGCCCGGACATGGGGCTTCAAGTCGGCGGCCCGGACGCCTACGCGCACGGCGGCGCTCTGCAACCGGCCTGCAGGTTCGGGCGTGGCGACCGCTTCCTCGTAGACCTGCATCACCTCGGCCGCCACCACCGGCCAGGCGAACCGCTTGACGTGGTTGGCCGCCGCGCGCGCCATCTCGGCCCGGCGATCGGGCTCCTCGTAGAGGTCCCGTAGCACCTCGGCGAGCGCCTGGGGATCGGCGGGCGGGACGAGTACGCCGTCCACGCCATCGCGAACGACATCCCGGTAGCCGGCGATATCCGAGGCTACGACCGGCGCGCCCGCGGCAAACGCCTCCGTCAGGACCATGCCGAAGCTCTCTCCGCGAAGTGAGGGCGCGACCAGCACATCCGCGTGCTCGAGCTCCCGGCGCTTGACGTCGTCGTCGACTTTGCCTAGCGCCCGTACGCCGTGCCCGTCGAGGAGCATCGGCGAAAGTTCCTCTTCGGTCGGGCCGATCACGGTCAGCTCGGTCGGGATGTGCTCGCGCAGCGCCTCGAACGCGCGGAGCAGCAGCGGGAGCCCCTTGCGCTCGACCGACTGCCCGATGAACACGAGCCGCAGGGTGTCATCCGACTCGCGCAGCGCGCCACGCTCGGCACTGTCCAGATCCAGATGAACGCCGTTCGGGATGATCCGATAATGACCGCCGAAGAAGCGCCGGGCCGTCCACGCCGCCGCCTCGGAGACCGCGATCCGGGCGTGCAGGCGGTTGAAGACGCGCCGCGCTCCGAGGACGTTGGCGATCCCGTTCGAGATGCGGTTCTCGTTGTAGGTGTGGAAGGTCCCGACGAGCGGAAGGCGAGTCCAGTCGGTCGCGACCCAGGAGGCGAGGGGCGCGATCGGCTCGTGAATATGGACCACGTCGTAGCCCCCGGTGCGCAGCTCCTTGTGCAGGGTTGCAACGCCGTAGGGCGTGATCGAGAGGTTCGAGACGGCGCCGTTTGCCTTGAAGCCGACGGTGCGACCGAGCGAGACCAGGTAGTCAGGCCCGCCCGCCCGCGTGTTCAACGGCTGCGGGCGGGCACCGCGGTGCAGCACGCTCGCGAACCGATCGGGTGGATCAAGCGGCGCGAGCACGCGAACGTGGTGACCGTCCTCGATGAATCGCTCGGCAAGCGCCTCAATGTGCCTTGTCACGCCACCGGGATAAGTCCACGAATAGGGCGACACCAGCGCGATGCGCATAGAACTCATCCTAGCTTCTAACCCAGTCCGGTGGCAGGGTTTCGGGTGAGCGGGCCTCGTATCATGAGAATCCGCATGCCTGTCCGCCATTTCGTCAAGTACACGTTCCTGAAGGTCGATCCGAGCTGGCGCCGCCTCGACTACGGGCAGCGCGCGACGGACAAGCGCGAATTCATCGCAGCGTGCGAGGATTTCGCCGAGGGCCATCTGCTGCGGGCGTTCACGCTGGTTGGCACGCGCGGGGACGCCGATCTGATGCTGCTGAGCCAGGCGCAGAACCTCGAGCGAATCCACGAGTTCCACGTAGTGCTCGCCCAGAGCGGCCTGATGAAGTGGTGCACGGTGCCCTACTCCTTCCTCGCGATGACGAAGCCCTCGGAGTACTCCGAGGAATCCCGGCTTGAGGTTCGACCCGCGCACGGCAAGTACCTGTTCGTCTATCCGTTCGTGAAGACGCGCGCGTGGTATTCCCTGCCGGCCGACGAACGCTGGCGGATCATGCAGGAGCACATCAAGGTCGGGCGCGAGTTCCCGTCGGTGGACCTCAACACCAGCTACTCGTTCGGGCTGGACGACCAGGAGTTCGTGGTCGCCTTCGAGACGGATAACCCCGCCGACTTCCTCGATCTGGTGCAGCGGCTGCGGACCAGCGAATCAAGTTCGTACACGCTCCGGGACACGCCGACGTTCACGTGCATCTCCTGCTCGGTCGAGCGGGCAATGGGCGCGCTCGACGGTGCCGCCCTGTCGGTCGCCGAGCTCTCGTGAGTCCGCGCGCGGACCGCGCGACGGCCCATCTGCGAGCCGCCGACCCCGTGTTGAGGACGGTGATCGACGAAGTCGGGCCCGATGGTCTCGGCGATCCCCGCGCCGGGCGGCCCAACGATCATTACGGTGCGCTGGTGCGCTCGATCGTCGGCCAGCAGCTGTCGACGAAGGCGGCGCGGGCGATCTACGGCCGCCTCACCGATCGTTTCGGCGGCCGCACGCCGACGCCGGCGGAGCTGCTCGCAGATGATCCCGACGAGCTGCGTACGGCGGCCGGTCTGAGCCACGCGAAGGTCAGGTACTTGCGCTCGCTCGCCGAACACGTTCTCGACGGATCGCTGGAGCTCGAGCGGTTGCAAGAGCTGCCTGACGATGAGGTGATCTCCGAGCTGATCGCGGTCAAGGGCATCGGCGAATGGAGCTCGCACATGTTCCTGATGTTCCATCTGCAACGGCCCGATGTGCTCGCCGTCGGAGATCTGGGGATCCGCCGGGCGGTCATGGTCCGCTACGGACTCGATGCGCTTCCGTCATCGCAGAAGCTGGAGGAGATCGCCGAGCCGTGGCGACCGTACCGAACGCTCGCGTGCCGGTACCTGTGGCGCTCGCTCGATGCAGTGCCTGTCTAGACCCGGTCGGTGAGTCTGAGCGAAATCGCACGGGAAATGTGGTCAAGCCTGCACAGATTTGCACAACTTTCTCCTACACTTCTAGGTGGCCACGGATGGTGGCGTCCGCATTTGATGCGCACAAAAAGTGATGAATTAGCAGGTTCTGGACCCGGATTGCGGCTGGGAAATCGCGCGCAGTTCTGATCCAGGAATAGGAGCGGGCCGCGGAGTGGCCTGCTCGGGGTTGCGGTTCAGCCGCGCCGAAAGACCAAGGAGGACTCTTGAAACCGTTTCGCGCACGGCGCGGCCGGATCACGGCTGACGTCCAAAGATCCAAGCCTGCACGGCCTGGCCGGCTCCCGATGCGAGCCGCGCTGGTGCTCGCACTGGTCGCCGGCGCGCTCGCGGTGCTGCCCGGGGGCGCATTCGCGGCCAATCCACCGCAGCCCACCTACGGCACGGCCGTGGTCGACGGGAACATCGGCGAGTGGAACCTGACAGACGACTTCTTCCAGCACATGTACGTCGCGGGCGACTCGTCGAAGCCCAACCTCTCAGACGGGTACCTGCGCTACGACTGCTCGACGCACACGCTGTACGTGCTGGTGCTCCAGGTGAGCCCGGCCAAAGTGCTCGCGAGCGCCGGCGATGCCTGGGGGACCATCAACGGCGACCCGCACAAGGTCTATACCGGCAGCTCGGGTAACGACGGGACGCCGCCCGACTTCGCGTGGGTCGGCTTGAACGGTGGCTTTGCCCAGGGCTACGAGGCGTCGTTCTCGATCAATCCGGGCACGTACACGATCGTGGTTCACGTCGAGGCGGACGACAGCAGCGGGACACCGCAGACGTCGGCGTTCCCCGGCTTCAACGGCGGATCG
Organism: uncultured Solirubrobacterales bacterium; assembly: GCA_963824755.1. Taxonomy (GTDB): domain Bacteria; phylum Actinomycetota; class Thermoleophilia; order Solirubrobacterales; family Solirubrobacteraceae; genus Palsa-465. Next base: position 169,375 of record CAWGQT010000026.1, read on the forward strand.
ACGCCGCTCGTGCTCGACTGCTCTTCGCCTCATCCCAGCTACACGATCCAGAAGGCCCAGAAGATCGACGGCAGCGGGGGCTCGTACACGACCTCGACCCTCACGGGTGACGTTGGTCAGACCGTCGACTACCAGATCACGGTCAACAACACCGGCAACACCTCGCTCACGTTCTCGAACCTCACCGACGCAAATTGCGATTCGGGCACGATCTCGGGAGGCCCGGGCAATAGCCCGGTGGCGGCCGGTGGATCCACGACCTATACGTGCCACCATGTCCTGACCGCGGCTGACCAGACCGCCGGCTCGTATTCGAACAACGCGACGGTCACAGGCACGCCTCCAAGCGGAACGGGGATCACGCAGACGTCGAACACGGTCGTCGTCACGGTGCCCGGAGCAACCCATCACCCGGGCTTCTCAATCGGCAAGCAGCAGCGGCTCGTGCCGGGCGGGATAACCGTCAACTCCAACGATCAGCTGACGGTCGAGAAGCAAGAAGGGTTCATCGGCCAGCTCAACGCCGGTGAGACGCGAACCACGACGATCGCGTGCCCGACCGGATACGAGGTGCTCGACGGCAGCGCGATCATTCAGAACGTCGACCGGGGCTCGGGCACACAGGCCGCCGTGCAGGTTCTGCAGTCCGAGAGCACCAGCACGGGTGCGTACACGTTCACCGTGTACAACCCGAATACCGGACAGGCGGAAGTCCAGGGCTTCGTGACGTGTGTGCTGAGCCACACGACCGACGGTGGCGCGATCACGGTCACCGATCCGCCCGTCACCCAGACGGTGGCGTTCGGCGCGGGCACGACGACCCAGACGCTGGCCTGCCCGACGGGCTATGCGGCGGTCGATCCCGGCTGGAACTTCACCGGCGGTACGGGCCTCGTCACGACCTCGCAGCCTGCTGGTGACGGCTCGCAGTGGACGTTCACCGTCTCTGGTACGGCATCAGGCAGTGTCAACCTCTCGATCCGCTGCCTGAAGCGCACGACCTCCGACGGCGACTCCCTCAGCACAAAGGAGATCACCCAGCAGGTCACGGTGCCCGCCGGTCAGGTGGTCACTGCACAGGTCACGTGCCCCGTCGGCTACAAGGGAGTCACCGCCTCCTACATCCTGCCGCCGGGCCTCGTGCTCCTCGGTCACGAGCCGCAGCCCGTGACGCGAATGTTCACGCTCGACAACACGACCGGCACCGCTCAGACCGCCACCCTCGACCTGACGTGTCTGCTCGCCACGACGACCACGATGGCGACCCCAGGTCCGTGGACGACCTCGTCCATCGCCGGCAACGTCGGTGATCTCGTCCAGTACCAGATCACCGTCACCAACACCGGTGACACGCAGCTGATCTTCGGCAACCTGGTCGATCCGCATTGCGACCCCGGCACGGTCGTCGGAGGTCCGGGAGCGGGCGGTCTCGCACCTGGCGATTCCGCGACCTACACATGCAGCCACGTGCTGGTCTCGGCGGATCAGACGGCCGGGTCCTACAGCAACACGGCCACGCTCACCGGCGCGCCACCGGCAGGCCAGGGTGACGCGATCACGCACAGCTCGAACACGGTGGTCGTGTATCTCGCCGGGATCAACACCGTTGTCGTGGCGCCAGCCGGGGCGGGAACGCTGACGCGGCTGACGCTGAACACCGTTTCCCAGGTGCAGGTCAACGTCTACGGCCCCGGTGGGGCGACGACCGCGTCCGCCGCGGTGAAGCGGCAGGCGTCCGTCCTCTACGGCCAGGTCGTTCGCAAGAATGCCGTCGGCCGTCTCAAGATCACGGTCAAGCTCAACCAGGCCGGTCGTCGTTGGCTGACCCGCCATCACCGCATGACGGTGACCGTCCAGGTGCGGATCGTCCCGCGCCATGGCGCGGCCCGGGTGACCTACCGCACCGTGACCCTGAAGGGCTGAGAACGCTTGGGTGTGTGCAGTTCTTTGCGGTATGCGCAAAGAACTGCACACCGCGGGCGGTTGGGGCGGGCCCCAATCCCGGGGAGAGGCTTAAACGGCCGAGACTTCTTCTTCGTCGGCAACCCGGAAGGACGAGCCGCAGCCGCAGGCCGCGATCACGTTCGGGTTGTCGACCTTGAAGCCGGCGCCCTGGAGGCCGTCGACGAAGTCGATCACGGAGCCCTGCACGTACGGGAGGCTTGGACGGTCCACCAGCAGGCGGATCCCCTTGTCCTCGAACACTCTGTCCCCGTCGCGCTCCTCGTCGAAGGCAAGCGCATACTGGAAACCGGAGCAGCCGCCTCCGCGGACACCGACGCGCAGCCCGGCCGTCGATGCGACCGCCGCTTGCGTGGCCAGGAACTCGCGGACCTTCTCGGCACCCTTGTCAGTCAAGGTGATCATGCTTTACCAAGTATAGCGACCCGGGTCCGTTCGCTACGCTTGAGTCTATGTCCGCCGCCACCGCGACTCCCGAGGAGCTCAAGGAGAGGATCGAAGCCGAGATTCCCGGGGCTCGAGCCGAGGTTACCGGCGATGGGCACCACTTCAACGCCGTGATCAGCGCAACGGCGTTCAAGGGCCTCAGCCGGATCGCCCAGCACCGGCTCGTGTACGACGTCTTCGGCGACGAGATCGGCGGCCGCATCCACGCCCTTTCCATCCAGACCAACCCGGGAGACCAGGCATGACCGAGGAAGCCACCAACCCGATGCGCGAGGCGATCGAGAGCGCGATCTCCGAGAACCCCGTGATCCTGTTCATGAAGGGAACGCCAGATCAGCCGGCGTGCGGCTTCTCGGCGCGCACGGTGGCGATCCTGCAGTCGGTTGGCCAGCCGTTTGCGGCGGTCGACGTGCTGCCCGATCCCCGCATCCGCCAGGAGCTTTCGGCGCTTTCCAACTGGCCGACGATCCCGCAGCTGTTCGTCGGCGGCGAGCTTGTCGGCGGCTGCGACATCGTGACCGAGATGTACCAGTCGGGCGAGCTTCAGGAGGCGCTCGGTCTCGAGGCTGCTCCCGCTGCCGAGGCGCCGGAGCCCGAGCCGGCGCAAGCGCCGCCGCTCTCGATCGAGAACCGCCTCTAGCTCAGGAGGATCAGCTCCTGGCGACGGACGGAGGCCTTCGACTGCCCAGTTCGATGACGCGGGTCCGTTCCGAGCCACTCGTCGCGGTTCGGCTCGAGGCGGGCTCGTTGCGGGCGATCGACCAGACTGCGCTGCCATTCGAGGAACGCGAACTGGAGCTGCGAAGCGCGGAGGACGTGGCAGCTGCGATCAAGCGCCTCTCGATCCGGGGAGCACCGTTGATCGGCGTGGCGGCGGGATATGGCGTCGCGCTCGAGCTCGGCCGTGGGGCGGGCGCCGATGCCGATCTACTCGAGCGGGCATGCGAGGTGCTGCGCAGCGCCCGACCGACCGCCGTGAACCTTGCGCACGCGGTCGATCGCGTTCGGGCAGCGGCGTTGCGCAGCGATGACCCGGCGGCCGCGGCACTCGCGCAGGCGAGGGCGATCCATGCCGAAGAGGAGGCCGCAAGCACGGCGATGGGACAGCATGGAGCGCAGCTCCTGTCCGGCGCGCGGCGCATCCTGACTCACTGCAACACCGGTGCGCTGGCGGCCCCCGGACGAGGCACGGCGTTCTCGCCGCTCGCCGAGCTCTCCGATCGCGGGCAGCTGGATCTCGTGATCGCCACCGAGTCGCGCCCGTTGCTGCAGGGCGCACGTCTCACCGTCTACGAGCTGGCGAGAGCCGGGATCCCGCACGAGCTCGTGGTCGACTCCGCCGCTCCGGGCCTGATCGCGGGTGGAGCGGTCGACGCCGTCGTCGTCGGCTGCGACCGCGTCGCTTGCAACGGCGATGTTGCAAACAAGGTGGGGACCTACTCGCTGGCGCTGGCCGCGCGTGCTGCCGAGATCCCGTTCGTCGTCGTCGGACCGACCTCGACCGTCGATGCAGCTTGCGCGAGTGGGAGCGAGATCGAGATCGAGGAGCGGGACCCCGAGGAGGTCCGCACCGCCGCCGGCCAGCCGCTGACGCTCCCGGACACGAGCTGCCGCAATCCTGCATTCGACGTGACACCCGCGGCGCTGATCACGGCGATCGTCACCGAGCGCGGCGTCGTGGAGCCCAGCTCGGTGCTCGCGCTCCTGGGCTGACTAGAGCTCTTCGCCGTCGCGCCGGAACGCCAGATGCTCGACGATGCGCCGCGAATCGCAGATCGCTTCGCCCTCGATCACGAGCACCGGCACCCGCCGCTGATCGGTCAACGCTTCGACCTCGGGCCGCCGGGAGCGTCGCTGCGGCACAGGGACCTCTTCGAACGCGATCCCGTCGCGCCGCAGCGCACGCGCGACCTTGCCGCACGGGCACAGCCAGTTGGTGGGGGTGGTGCACCGGTAGAGCGTCGCCATCCGCCAAGGGAAGATACGCCGCGTCGGTCCCGGGAGCGTCGGCGCCCCCACCGGCCCCGGCCCACCGGCCCCCGGCCCACCGGCCCCCGGCCCACCGGCCCCCGGCCCACCGGCCCGGACCGGCCCACGGGCGGCGAGCTCAGCCGTCCAGACCGGCGCGCCGGAGCACCTCGCCGACCGCCCGCAGCGCGAGCGGCTGCCGCGCGCCCGGTGCTGGGATCCGCGCGCCGTCGCGCTCTCGGTACCAGGAGATCGTCTCCTCGAGACAATCCTCGTGCGGAGACGGTCGCCAACCGAGCTCGCGCCTGGCCTTGTTGTTGACGACGGCCCAGTTCAGCGAGGCGCCGAGCACCTCGGCGCGACTCGGAACGTGCAGCCCCGGTACACGCCGTCCGCCGCTGGCCAGCGCCAGCGCGACCGTCACCGGGAGCCTGATCACCGGCGGCTCGACCCCCGATAGCCGGCCTAGGTCCACGAACAGTCGGCGCATCGTGAAGTTCCGGTTTCCCAGGATGTAGCGCTCCCCCACCTGGCCGCGCTCGTCGGCCAGTAGGTGTCCACGGGCGACGTCCTCCACGCCGACGATGTTCAGCGTGCCGTCAACGTATGCGGGGATCTGCCGGCGCAAGAAGCGACGGACTAGCACCGTAGAGGACCGGCCCGGATCGCCCGCGCCGAGTACGTGGGCCGGATTGACGATCACGGCCGGCAGACCTCGTGCGATCAGCCTTAGCGTCAGCACCTCGGCCTCGTGCTTTGCCTCGACGTACGCGATCCGGTATCGGCCGGCGTTCCAGACATTGGTTTCATCCGCCGTCTTGCCCTCCAGTGCAGGTCCGACCGCTGCGACCGAGGAGGTGTAGAGGACCCGCTCGACCCCGGCCCGCAGCGCTTCCTCCAGCACCACACGCGTCCCCTCGACGTTGATCTGAAAGGACCGCTCGCGGGGCAGTGCCACGTTGGTCGTGCCCGCCAGGTGAAATACCCGGTCGACGCCGCGCATCGCACGGCGAACCGAGCGACGATCGAGCACGTCGGCCCGCACGGTCTCCACATCCGGCAGGCCCGTGAGGTTCGAGCGTGCCCGCGCTACCGCCCGTACGTCGTCACCGCGCTGTACGAGCAGCCGCGCGACGTGCGAACCGATGAACCCGGTCGCTCCGGTTACGAGCGTGCGCGCCACCGAGCGTTCGATCCTATCCCCTGCAGACCGCTGGTAGGGTGGCGCCGTCATGACCGTCGCGATCGTCTCCGACACATGCCACTACCTCTCGCGCGAGCTGGTCGCTCGCAACGACATCAGGGAGGTCAGCCTGTACGTACACTTCGCCGACCGGACCGAGCGCGAGAGCGAGATCGATGACTACGACGCGTACTACGAGCAGCTGAGAACGGCTGCCGATCTTCCGACGACCTCGCAGCCGTCGATCGGCGACTTCCTGGCCGTCTACGAGCCGCTACTAGACGAGGGCAAGGACGTCGTCTCGATCCATCTCGCGGGTGGGATGTCCGGCACCGTCCGCGCCGCCGAGCAAGCGCGCGAGCAGCTGGGCGCGGCCGCGGAGCGCGTGCACGTCGTCGACTCGGCGACCGCCTGTGGCGGTGAGGGGCTCATCGTGCTGGCCGCGGCGGCGGCTGCGCGCGACGGCGCGGATGTCGCCGCGGTGGCCGATCGCGCTCGCCGGGCGCGCGCGCAGCTGAAGATGTGGTTCGCGATCGAGACACTCGAGTACCTGCGCCGAGGAGGCCGGATCGCCGGCGCCTCTGCCTGGCTCGGCTCGGCGCTGAAGATCAAGCCGATCCTCACCGTCGAGTCGGAGATCAGCCCGATCGAACGCGTCCGCACCTCGCGCCGGGCGTTCGAGCGCCTCGTTGACCTGCTGCGCGAGCGCCAGGCCGACGGCGCCGACGGCTGGATGGTGCAGCACATCCAAGCGCCCGACCAGGCCGCCGAGCTCGCCGCACGCGGCCGCGAGATCTTCGGCTGCGAGCCCAGGGTCATCTCGGAGATAGGGCCCGTCATCGGGACGCACGTCGGCCCGGGCCTGCTCGGCGCCGGCGGTATCCCGAGCGCACTGCTCTAGCTCCCCGGGAGCTACGCGATCGCTTTGCCGAGCTCCTAGCGACCCTGCTTGCGGCGCCGGCGCCCGAACGTGAGCGCGCCGAGCGCGGCGACGCCGCCGCCGAGCACGAACCCGGTGACGGCGGCGCCGATCATCACCTGCTGCTGGTGACGGCGCAGCTGACCGCGCCAGTCGGTCACGCGCACGACCTCGTTGCGCAGCTTCTCCAGCGAGGTGCCGAGCTCGCGGCGGTTCGCCTCGATCGAAGCCCGAATCTCCTCCGGGGAACGCGTGGGCGTGCGCGCCGCGGGCATCAGGAAACGTCCTCGGTCTTGGCGGCGACGGTCTCCCGGATCTTCTTGGCCTCGTCGATCGCCATCGTCGGCGCAGGGGAGCCGACCTTGAGCAAGTTCCGGGCGAGCATGAACGCGCCGATCGTCAAGCCGGCGAGCAGCGCCAGAACGATCGCGAAGCCTTCCCACAGGCTGGAGAGCGCCGAGTTGAGACCCCAGGCAAGCGTCAACAGCCCGAACGTGATCGCGAACACGCCGAACACCGCACCGGCCGCGACCGCCGCGACGCCACGCGCGATGCTCATGACCTTCTGCGTCATCTCGGCCTTCGCGAGCTCGATCTCCTCGCGGACCAGGACCGTGACCCGCTCGGACACCTCCGTCATCACGGTGGCGATGTTCTCGGGCTGGCCGTTGTTAGCGGGCAACGCGCTTGAGGATCAGGGCGAGCATCAACCCGCCGACGAACGCGGCACCGACGGCCACCTCGGGACGATCGGCCGGCGCGGTGGACGCGGCCTGCGGCGGGGGAGCCGCCGACGGAGGCGGGGCAGCCGCGGCAGGCCGCGCGGGTGGCGCGGGCGCCGCGGGTGGAGCAGGCCGCGCGGGTGGAGCAGGCCGCGCGGGTGGAGCAGGCGGGATGTCCGGCGCAGCAGAACTAGGCGGCTCCGGCGGGCTGGGCTGCGCAGGCATCGCGGGCCGCGCAGGAAGGGTGGGCGGCGTGGGAGAGGTTTCCGACGCGGGCGGGCCGTCCCGGTCCCCCACCGGCTCAGGCGGCTGAGGCTGCTCGGTCACTCCGGCGGGTCTTCCCCGAAGATGCGTTTGTAGATCATCGACGCGACGCGCACCGACGCGATACTTGCCAGCGCGCCGGTTCCCGCCAGCAGCCCTGACCACAGCAGTCGTTTCAGCAAAGGACTCTCGGTCATCGGCGGAGGATTCAATCAGACTTCCCGGCGCCCCGCCGCCGTCAATCCTCGGCCCGACGCTCAGCCGCCGACCCCTCAGTCGCCGTCGCGCTCGAGCCCTCGGCAGATCGTGTCGACGATCAGCGTCTTAGCGCGCTCGAGCTCGGGACCGTCGACCGGCACCTGGTCGAAGATCCATCCCGTCAGCACCTGCTCGATCAGTCCGTAGAACGCAAGCGCGGCGAATTCCGGCGTGACCTCGTCTCGGAAGGTGCCCTCCGCCTGTGCCCGCGCGACGATCGCCGCGATCCCGGTATAGGCCTCTCGGATCTTCGCCAAATGGGTGCGGCCGAACGTGTTCGCCGCCCGGGTCACCTCGACGATGATCACCTTCATCAGCTCGGGATCGTGGCGGTAAGAGTCGATGATGAAGGCGGCGATCGCGCGTAGCTTGTCGTGTGCCGAGCGCCGCGAGGCGTCGGCCTCGCCAATCGCAGCCAGCATCACATCCCAGCGCTCCAGGAACAGCGTGTCGAGAATCTCTTCCTTGGAGTTGAAGTAGTGGTAGACGAGCCCGTATGCGACGCCGGCCTCGTCCGCGATGTCCGACACGCGACACGTGTGGAACCCCTGACGCGCGAACACCCGCACGGCGGCGTCGAGGATTACCCGGCGCTTGTCGACTGCGGCGCTCGAAGCCTGGGCCATCAGTTGTATACCCGCGGTCGACGGTGCGCCAGCGCCGGCAGCCGCCGCCGGACGTCGCGCAGGAGGTCGAAATCGAGGTCGGCCACGATCGCGGCCTCACTGTCGGGGGCCCCGGCGAGCACCAATCCCCACGGATCGACGATCAGCGAACGACCGCCGGAGCGATATCCGCCGGGATGCTTGCCGACCTGGTTGGGAGCGATCACGAAGGACTGGTTCTCGATCGCGCGCGCCCGGACCAGCACCTCCCAGTGATCCCGAGTCGTCGCGAGCGTGAACGCACTAGGGATCGCGAGTGCTTCGGCGCCGCGGTCGACCAGCGTCCGGTAGAGCTCCGGGAAGCGAATGTCGTAGCAGATGCTCATCCCGAGCCGGACGCCGCCGGCCAGCTCCGACACCACGACCTCACTGCCTGGTTCCTCGTTCTCGGACTCCGCGTAGACGACGCCGTCGACCTCGACGTCGAACATGTGGATCTTGCGGTAGATCCCGCGCAGCTCGCCGTCCGGCCCGACGTGGACGCTGGTGTTCGCCCGCTTCGCGGCGCCCTCGACGTGCTCGACGATCGAGCCTGCGATCAAATCGATCCCGAGTTCGCGCGCGATCGAGCGCGCCCACGATATGCACTGACCGTCAAGAGGCTGCGCGCCGGCCGCGAGCTGGTCGCTGGTACCGAGCACGCTCCACTTCTCCGGTAGCACCACGAGTTCAGCGCCGCGCGCGGCCGCATCGCGGACGAGCCGGTCTGCAGTGGCAAGATTGCGGTCGGTGTCGTCGGTCGAGTTGAGCTGAACGGCGCTGGCGCGCAAAGAGGCCTCCTGATTGACCGGTCAGTCAGTCATAGAGCAAGGATAACGACCCATGGCCACCGATCCACCAGCCCTGCCCTACCGCGGCACCTTCGGGGACCAGCGGCCGCACGCGCTGGGGGCATTACCGCTCCCCCCCGCCCCGATGCCTTCGCACCACGGCGGTCGCCCTCTCAAGGCCTGGCGCTACGTCGGCATCTACGGAGAGGAGCTGATGATGTGCGTCGGCGCCGTGCGGATCGGGCCTGCCCGGCAGGCATTCTGGGCCGTCTGGGACCGCGAGCATCGCCTGCTGCGCGAGCGCACCAAGATCGGCCGCGGCACCGTGCTGCTCGAGTACGGGCGGGCACGCGTGCTCGAGCGGGACGTCCAGCTCGACATCAGGCTCGAGGAAACCGCCGGCATCGAATCGATCTGTCCGAGCGGCGCCGGCTACGCCTGGACGCGCAAGCAGGGCGGCATCAGAGCCACGGGTGTCGTCGTGATCGACGGCTCACCGCGCACGTTCAACGCCGGCGCCGTGATCGACGACACCGCCGCCTACTACGAGCGCCACACGAGTTGGAGATGGTCTGCTGGGGTCGGTGTCTCAAGCGACGGCCACCAGCTGGCCTGGAATCTCGTCGCCGGCGTCAACGATCCGCCCCGCGGCAGTGAGCGGACGATCTGGATCGACGGCGTGCCGGCGGAGCCGCCGCCGTGCGCATTCGCCGCCGATCTCAGCAGCGTCGACCAGCTCAAGTTCGAACCCGAGGCGACCCGTGAACGCCACGACAACCTGCTCCTGATCCGAAGCAGCTACCGCCAGCCGTTCGGAACCTTCTCCGGCGCGCTGCCGGGCGGCCCGTCTCTTGGAGCCGGCTACGGCGTGATGGAAGATCACGACGTGTGGTGGTGAGCTCGCCGTAGCGCCGCGAGCAGCAGCTTGGAGTGCATTGCGCCGATCAGATCGCGCAGCGGCTCGGCGCCGGACGCGATGATCTGCACCGCGCGCTCGACCTCGACCTTGCCTGCCAGCCGCTCGAGCAGGACCCGGACCTCCTCCTCGACCAGCGGCTGCAGCGCCTCGCGATACCGCAGCGTGTCGTAGACGGTGAACCCGATCGACTCCTCGTAGCCACCCGCCCTGAAGCGCGAGATCGCCTCGATCATCTTGACGTCATCGGCGTCGTAGCCGCGTGCATTGGGCGTCAGGACGCCGAGCTCCTCGAGCCGGCCGAGCACGTTCGCCGGCACGTCGTAGGTCTCGCGGACCCTCGTCCTCGAAACACGTCCGGTCTCCCCCGCCTCGATCGCCCGCTCGAGAATCCTGTCCTCGAGCTCGATCATTCGTGCCGCCCGGCCCGGATCCTCGGCCAGCACCTCGCGGATCACCCGCAGCGGCATGAACCGCTCCTCCTGCAACCGCTTGATCAGCTGGATGCGCTCCACGAACTGCGGCGGGTAGTACGCCATGTTTCGCGAGGTCCGCACGACCTCGTCGTCGGATCCGAGCAGCCCCTCGCGAAGGTAGTGCTTGATCGTCCCGGCGCTGACGCCCGAGCGCTCCGCGAGCTCGGACATCTTGAGCATGCCGTTGTCGCTCACGCGGCTGGCGTGGCCTGCCGAACGCCCAGCAGCTCCCGGGCCTCAGAGACGGTCGCGGGCCGCCGGCCACAGTCCTCGCACATCTGCCGCGCCTTAGCGATCAGGTCGCCGTTCGAGCGCGCCATCGTCCCATCGGGCAGATAGAAGTTGTCCTCCAGGCCGACGCGGATCGAGCCGCCGAGCGTCAGCGCCGCCGCGACGAGCATCCATTGATCGCGCCCGATCCCGATGACGCCCCAATGATGTCGACCCGCCGGCATGTTGCGCGCCATCGCCGCCAGATTCAGTGCCGACGCCGGGATTCCACCGACCACGCCCATCACGAAGTCCGCGTGCAGGGGCGCCTCGAGCAGCCCCATGTCGACCAGCGGCGCCAACGACCCCACGTGCCCGATGTCGAAGCACTCGTGCTCGGGCTTGATGTCGAGTCGCCGCATCGCCTCGAGCAGCTCGATGATCTCCTCGAACGGGTTCGCGAACACGAACTTGAACACGAAATCCTTGCGCTTGCGCGAATACTTGGCGTAGTTCATCGAGCCCATGTTCAGCGCCGCGACCTCGGGCCGGCCCGCCTCCAGGTAGGCGATTCTTTTCCCAACCGGCACGCCAATCGTGCCGGTCGAGAAGTTGATGATCACCGCGTCGCCGACCTCCGCTCGAATCGCGTCGCGGATCGCGACGAAGTCCTCGGTCTCGTAGGACGGTGTGCCGTCGGGCTTGCGAGCGTGGATGTGGATGTGCACTCCGCCCTCATCCACGATCCGGCGGGCCTCCGCGCCGTACTCCTCCGGCGTGTACGGAATCGCCGGGCACTGGTCGCGGTTGGCGATCGTCCCGGAGATCGCGCAGGTGATAACGACGGGGTCATCAAGGCTCATACGGGCACCACTCCACTCTTCTTCCAGGGACGTTCCACGTGCTTTCCGGCTGCCATCTCGAGCGCGCGGCAGATCGTGGCGCGCGTCTCGCGCGGGTCGATGACGTCGTCGATCATGTCGTTGCCGGCGGCGATGTAGACGTCGATGATCTTGCGGAAGTTCTCGATCAGCTCCTGCTTTTTCGCCACCGGGTCGTCCGCCGCCTCGACCTGCTTGCGGAAGATGATCTCGACCGCGCCCTCGGCGCCCATCACGCTGATCTCGGCACTCGGCCACGCCACGATCAGGTCCGGCTCGTACGCACGGCCGCACATCACGTAGTAGCCGGCCCCGTACGCCTTGCGGAGCACGACGGTGATCTTGGGAACTGTCGCGTTCGCGGTCGCGTACAGCATCTTTGCGCCGTGACGGATGATCCCCGCCTCCTCGACCTTGGTTCCGACCATGAACCCCGGGACGTCCATCAGGTACACGAGCGCGATCCCGTACGCGTTGCAGAGGTTGATGAATCGCGCGGACTTGTCGGCGGAGTCGTTGTCAAGGATCCCGCCGAGCTGCTTGGGCTGGCTGGCGACGATCCCGGCCGGGCGGCCGCCGAACCTCGCGAAGCAGGTGATGATCGTCTTGCCCCACTGCGGCTTCATATCGAAGTACACCCCGTCGTCGACGATCCGCTTGATCACTTCGTACATGTCGTAGGGCTTGCGGTTCGACTCAGGGAGCACGTCGAGCAGATCCTCCTCGGCGCGGTCGACCGGATCGCTGCACTCCACGACCGGCGGCGCCTGCTCGCAGTTGGAGGGAAAGTAGCTCAGGTAGTCCTTGATCTTCGCGATGCACTCCGCGTCGTCGGCCACCTCCAGATCGCCGACCCCCGACTTACGGCAATGCACGCGCGAACCGCCCAGCTCCTCCTGGGTGACGTTCTCGCCGACCGCGGCACGGACCAGATGCGGACCCGCCAGCGCCATCGAGCCACGGCCCTTCACCATCGGCACGAAATCGGCCAACCCGGGGATGTAGGCCGTGCCGGCGGCACACGGGCCCATCAGTGCCGCGACCTGAGGGATCACGCCGCTCATCACGACCTCCTCGCGGAACAGATGCCCGGACCCCGCGAACAGCGAGCCAACCGCCTCCTGGATCCGCGCGCCGGCGGAGTCGAGCAACCAGATCAGCGGGATGCGCTTGGTCAGGGCCAGCTCGCGCAGCCGGCTGACCTTCAGCTCGCCGGTCATCCCCATCGAGCCGGCCATCACCGTGAAGTCGTACGCCGCGACCGCGACCAGCCGACCGTCGACCTTGCCGTATCCGGTGATCACGCCGTCGGCGGGTGCCTCGATGCCCTCCATCGCCCGCTGTGAGAAATGCGGGCGTCCGTGGATCCCAAGCTCGACGAACGTACCCGCATCGATCAGCTTCTCGAGCCGCTCGCGCGCGGTCAGCTTGTCGCGGGCGTGCTGGGCCTCGATCTTCTCCGGGCCGCCGCCGAGCCTGATCTTCTCCCGCCGCTCGCGCAGATCTTCGGCGAGCGGGCGCAGCAGGCTGGTGGAGGGGGCGTCGGTGGCCATAGCGAGAAGTGAAACGTCCTACTTCTCACTTTGTCAGGTTCAGCCCAGGCGCGTCAAATCAGTCGGTCCTCACGGTCGCCAGGCTCGCGCTCTCCCACGCAGCCAGGCCGCCGACGAGGTCGCTGACTTCAACGAAGCCGTGCGCCTGCAGCATGCTCGCCGCGATCGCTGAGCGGTAGCCGCTGCCGCAGTAAGTGACCAGCCGCCGTTCGCTTGGCAGGCTCTCGAGCCCATCGGAAAGCCGAGAGAGGGGGAGGTTGAGGGCCGCGTCGATCCGGCGCTGCTCCCATTCAGCGGGATTTCGCACGTCGATCACCACAGGCGGCTGATCGGAGGCGAGTTGCTCGGCCAGCGAGGGAGCCGTGATCCTCTCGATCCGGTCGATCAACTGGGGCTCCTCGTCGAGCGGTCCCATGCCGCCCTCGAGGTACCCCGCGACGTTGTCGAAGCCAATTCGTCCGAGCCGGATCGCGGCCTCGAGCTCGCTTCCCGGTTCCCCAATCAGCACGACGTCGTGATCGGGCTCGAGAATCGTCCCGCACCAGGTCGCGTAGCTGCCCCCCAGTCCGATGTTGATGGCGCCGCGCACGTGCGCGCCCTCGAACTTCGCCGGCTCGCGCGTGTCAAGCAGCTGCGCCCCGCTGCCCTGCAGGGTCACTGCCTGCCCGAGCGTCAGCGGCTTCAGCTCTCGTTCGAGCTCGCGCTCCAGCGTCGGTCGCTCACGCGTGTTGAGCACCGCGTCGTATGTGAAGTACGCGGGCGCGTCGGGCTGGTCGGCGGTGACGATCTCGATGAACCGCTCGCGGCTCATCGGCTGCATCGCATAGTTGTATTGCCGCTGGACCGCCATCGTCGAGACCGTGTCGGTGCTGAGGTTCTTGCCACACAGCGACCCGGCGCCGTGGGCGGGATAGACGAGCGTGTCGTCGGGAAGCCGTGCCAGCTTGCCGTGCACCGAGTCGTAGAGCATGCTCGCGAGGTCTTCGGCCTTCCACCCGAGCGAGGCGCGCAGATCGGGGCGGCCCACGTCGCCGATGAACAGCGTGTCGCCCGTCAGCACAGCATATGGGGTGTCGCCCGCCTCGTAGAGCACGATCGAGATCGACTCGGGTGAGTGTCCCGGCGTCTCGACCACCTCCATACGCACGCGGCCGAGCTGCACGCTCTCGCCATCCCCCATCGACTCGAACGCGTAATCAGCCCGGGCCTTTGCGCCGAGGTGGATCGTCGCCCCAGTGCGATCCCGCAGCTCCAGGTGGCCGGCGACAAAATCAGCGTGAAAGTGGGTCAGGAAGACGTGCTCGATCCGGCAGCCGATCCGATCGGCCTCCTCGAGGTACTGCTCAACATCACGCTGAGGATCGACCACGGCCGCCTGACCGCTCGCCTCGTCCGCAACCAGGTACGAGGCGTGGGCCAGGCAACCGAGGTAAAACTGCTTGAGGAACACGATGCCCCCTTTCGAACGTGTTCGCCGTCAGCTTCCGACCGGCTCCTTTGGCTGCGGGACAATCCGGATGTAGGGCTTCGGCTCCTCCCACTCGCCGAAGATCTCCTTGGCCTGGTCGTTGGAGACCGAGCCGGCGATGATCACGTCCTCGCCCTGCTGCCAGTTGACCGGCGTCGCGACCTTGTGCTTAGCCGTCAGCTGCAGCGAGTCGATCACCCGCAGCACCTCGTCGAAGTTACGGCCGGTGGTCATCGGATAGACGAGGATCAGCTTGATCTTCTTGTCGGGGCCGATCACGAACACGTTGCGGACGGTCTGGTTGTCGGCCGGCGTGCGCGCCAGCGGATCGCCCTCAACGTCGGCGGCCAGCATCCCGTACGCCTTCGAGATCTTGAAGTCCGCGTCGCCGATGATCGGATAGTTGGGCGCGTAGCCCTGCGTCTCCTCGATGTCCTTCGCCCAGTCCTCGTGACGGCCGGTTGGGTCGACCGACAGCCCGATGATCTTCACGCCGCGGCGGTCGAACTCAGGCTTGATCTTCGCCATGTAACCGAGCTCGGTCGTGCAGATGGGCGTGAAATCCTTCGGGTGCGAGAACAGCACCGCCCACGAATCGCCCAGCCACTCGTGGAAGCGAATCGGGCCCTGGGTCGTTTCAGCCTCGAAGTCCGGAGCGGTGTCTCCGATCTGCAAGCTCATATGTCCACTCCTTTTAGTGGTGTTTGCCCAATCAACAATTTAGCGCCCCTTCCAGGTCGGCTCCCGCTTTTCGAAAAACGCCTGCACTCCCTCCTGGATGTCTTCGGTGGTGAACGCGATCGTCAGCTGCGAGCGCAGGAAGTCGAGCGCCTCGGCAAAGGGCATGTCCAGCTGACGGAACATCGCGTCCTTGCCGAGCTTCATCATCACCGGCGACTTCGACGCCAGCTTGCCGGCCCAGTCGGAGACCGCCTCGTCGAACTGCTCGGGCGCCACCACGCGGTTCACGATCCCGATCCGCTCGGCCTCCTGCGCCGAGATCTGCTCACCCAGCAGCAGCAGCTCGTTGGTCTTCTTGCGCGGCACGTTGCGATAGATCAGCGCCATGATCATGAACGGGAACAGCCCCACGTTGATCTCCGGCGTCCCGAACCGCGCACCTTCCCGGGCGATGATCAGGTCACACGCGAGCGCAATCCCCAGCGCGCCGGCCAGCACGTGGCCGTTGGCCGCGCAGATCGTCGGCTTGCCGAGCTCCCCGATCAACCGGAACAGCCGCGGGAAGCGCTCGGTCGCGAAGTGCTTGTGCACGATCGGCACCTCCGCGGCGAACCCGCCCAGGTTGGCGCCGGCCGAGAAGACCCTGTCGTGCGTGGAGGTGAGCACCACGCACCGCACATCGTTCGTCATCGCCTGGCTGCCTCGAACGCGGCGGTCAGCTCGGCGAGCAGCTCGTCGGAGAGCGCGTTGCGGGTGTCGGGCTGGTTCAGCGAGATCGTGGCGACGCCGTCGGCGACGCCGTAGAGGAGGGTCTTGTAGGCCATCTGCGGCGGACCATATGCGAACAATGGCTAGTTTGTTCGGAGGGGTCGAACAAATCGGACAAAGTTCGCCAGCCCCCCGCCTCCCGGCGATACACAGCGCCCCTTGCGCCAGCCCTGCAAGCAGAGCCCAAAGTAGAAAGTAGGAAGTCCTACTGTTTACTGGTACGGTCCGGGCATGACCACAACCGCCGACGTCCTCAAGCCCGACTTCGCCACCCAGCGCAAGCACTTCATCTTCACCGACGAGCACGAGCAGCTGCGCGAATCGATCCGCCGCTTCGTGATCAAGGAGCTCCAGCCTCACTCCGAGGAGTGGGAGGAGAACACGTTCCCCGACTGGGTGTTCGAGCGAATGGGAGAGCTCGGCTTCCTGGGGCTCGACAAACCCGAGCAGTACGGCGGCCAGGGCGGCGACTACTACACGAGCCTGGTGCTCTCAGAGGAGATGGTCCACGCGCACTGTGGCGGACTCGCGATGGGCCTTGCGGTGCAGACCGACATGGCGATGCCGCCGATCCTCGCGTTCGGGACCGAGGAGCAGAAGCAGCAGTGGGCCGCGCCGGCGATCAAGGGCACGAAGATCCTCTGCCTCGGGATCACCGAGCCAGACGCCGGCTCCGACGTCCACGGGATCAAGACTCGTGCGGTCAGGGACGGCGACGAGTGGGTGATCAACGGCTCGAAGACGTTCATCACCAACGGTCATCGGGCGCACGTGATCGTGTTGGTCACGAAGACCGAGCCCGACGCCGGCTACGACGGGTTCACGCTGTTCCTGGTGCCGATGGACGCGCCCGGCGTGATCCGTGAGAAGAAGCTCCAGAAGCTCGGGATGCACGCCTCCGACACCGCGCTGCTCGCCTTCCAGGATGTGCGCGTCCCCGACTCGGCGGTGCTCGGCCAAGTCGGCAAGGGCTTCTACCACATCATGTGGGAGCTTCAGGGCGAGCGCCTGATCGGCGCCGCCGGGTGCGTCGCCGGCGCGCAGCACGTGTTCGATCGCACCCTCCAGTACGCCAAGGAGCGCACCGCGTTCGGGCGCTCGATCGGCCACTTCCAGGTGATCCGCCACAAGTTCGCGGAGATGGCGACCAAGATTGAGACCGCGCGCCAGCTGGTGTACACGACCGCCTGGCGCTTCCAGAACGGCGAGTACCCGGTCCGCGAGATCTCGATGGCCAAGCTGTACGCAGCCCGGATCTCGGTCGAGGTCGCGGACGAATGCATCCAGATCCACGGCGGCAACGGCTACATGAAGGAGTACGGGATCGAGCGTTCCTGGCGCGACCTGCGCCTGAACCGGATCGGGGCGGGCACCGACGAGATCATGCTCGACGTGATCGGCCGCTCGTACGGTCTTTAGGCCGGGAAGGGTCCGGTGCATGCACCGGACCCTGGCTGGCCGCATGCGGCCAGCCGCGGGGGCGCGCATGCGCCGGGCTGGGCGGGATCCAATACAACAAAAAACCCGCGCTTCCGCCCCACCAGACGCTACAGTTGCGCTCGCCAATCACTGGAAGGGGCGAACGATGGAAGCGATGTCAACTGGTGGTCAGCCGTCCGGTCGGCTCCGACCGCTGGGACTCGGTGAGACACTCGATGCGGCGATCAAGCTGTATCGCAACAACGCGGTGACGCTGTGGAAGATCGTGGCGGTCGTGATCGTGCCACTCGAGATTCTCCAGTTCATCATCCGCCGCGTCTCGCTTCCGAGCGACGTGTTCCTCCAGAACGGGACGCTCTACACGCACACGAGCGGAACGAGCGCCAGCGGCACCGTCGGGCTGCTCGCGATCTCGATCCTTGGCCTGCTCGGGGAGCTGCTCGTGACCGGCGCCGTCTTCAAGCTGCAGCTCGACGCGATCATGGATCGCCCGCACGACCTCCGTGAGTCGTTCGAGTTCGCGCGCCACAAGATCTGGTCGCTGCTGTGGTTGGGCATCCTCTCCACGATCCTGATCGCGATCGGGTTCGTCCTGCTGGTCATCCCCGGGATCTGGCTGATGGTCGCGATCTGCGTCGCGGTCCCGGCTCTGATGCTCGAGGGCGTGAAGGGCTTCGGCGCGATGAAACGGTCGATGAGCCTCGTCGACAAGCGCTGGTGGGCGACGTTCGGCCGGCTGATCGTCGCGTTCATCCTCTACGCGATCGTCGTCGCGATCTTCGGGGCGATCGGCAGCGCGATCACGAACAGCATGACCAACGTGACCCTGTTCCTGCTGATCAACGTGGCGATCAGCACGATCGGCGTGATCCTGCTCTCGCCGTTCATCGCGGCGGTCATCAACTGGATCTACATCGATCTGCGGGTGCGAAAGGAAGCGCTCGACATCGAGATGCTCGCTGCCAGCTTCGGCGGACCCGAGCCGGTTGCGGCAGCTGCCGCAGCTCCGGCGGGCTCCGGCCTCGAGGGGTCGACCACGACCGGACTCGAGAGCTCCTCCGGACCCACCTGGCCGCCCGCTGGATGAACCGGCGCCTCGGCGCCGCGCTCGCAGTCGCCCTGCTGTGGCTCGTGGCCGGCGCGCCTGCGCGGGCCACCGGGGTGAGCAGTGCACAGCTTCATGTGCTGGCCGCACGCGCCGCGGGCGGCGACACCCAGGCCCTCGCGGCTCTGCGCACGGTCACGGCCGTCGGCGGGCAGCCGGCCGACGTCGCCGCCGCGCTGAGCGGCGCCGGACCGCTCGAGCTCCACGCCCGACTGGTCGCGCTCGCCAAATCGGGCCCGGCCGCGTCGACGATCTCGCCATCGGAAGCACAGCACAGCGCTGCGGCGCTGCTGCAGAACCGCCGATACGGCAAACCGGTCCTTGATCCGATCGCAAAGCTCCTGCAGAGCGTGGGGCGGTTCCTGGGGAGACTCGCCGCGCACACGCCGGGCGGCGCGGTCGTGTTTTGGGGCCTGGCCGGCGCGGTCGTGCTGGCGCTTGCGGCGATCGGCGCGCGGCGCGCGTTGCGGCGCCTTGATTCGGAAGAACGGCGGACGATCGGCGCAGAGGAGCGGGCCGGGGACGATCCAGTCGCGCTTGAACTCCAGGCGCAGGCGGCCGAGGCGCGCGGCGCGTTCGATGAGGCGGTGCGGCTTCGCTTTCGCGCTGGCCTGCTGGCCCTTAACGACCGCTCGGCGATCGATTACCGCCCATCGCTGCTGACCGGCGAGGTCGCTAGGCAGCTGCACGACCGGGATTTCGACGCCCTCGCCGGGGACTTCGACCGGATCGCCTACGGCGGCGCACCCGCGGACGAGGACGACGCTCGTGCGGCGCGCGAAGGGTGGCCACGCGTGCTCGATGGGGCCCGGCGATGAAGCGCGTGGCCAAGCAGGTGGCGATCGTGGTCGGGTTCCTCGCGATCGTCGCGCTCGTCGTCGACCAGCTGACACCCGGCCGCAGCGGTCCGACATCCTCCTCCTATGCGACGGCATCGGACGGACTCGCCGCATACGCCGACCTGCTCTCGCTCGGGGGCCACCCCGTGACGCGCCTGCGTGCATCGCCCGCGCGCGCGGGCCTCGACCCCCGCACCACGGTTGTGCTGCTCGACCCCGAGGTGATCGTTCCGGCGGACGTCGCCGCACTGAGGCGATTCGTGTCCGCCGGCGGCCGGCTGATCGCGGGCGGCGGAGGAAACGGGTCCCGCCCACCCGCGTGGCTTTCGGAGCTCATCGCCGACGAGCCCGACTGGTCGCCGCAGGGCGAGACGCAGAACGAGCCTCTGCTCCCGACACCGGAGACCAACGGAGTGAGCAGCGTCCAGAGTGCCGGCGAGGGCTCGTGGAGCAGCCCGCAGGCGACGCTGCCGGTGCTCGGACCGGCCGACGCGTCGCTGCTGACGGTCAGGAATCTCGGCACCGGGCGGCTCGTGTTGCTGGCAGACAGCTCGCCGGTGCAGAACCGCCTGCTCGCCGTAGGCGACAACGCGGCGTTCGGGCTGGCGCTCGCCGGCGCGCGCGGACGGCCCGTGGCGTTCGAGGAGGGCGTCCACGGCTACGGCCAGGCCAGCGGCCTCTCGGCCCTGCCGACTCGGTGGAAGTGGGCGCTGGTCGGGCTCGTCCTGGCGGCGCTGGCATTCGTTGCGTCGCGGATCAGGCGGCTTGGACCGCCGCAGCCGTTGCCCGCTGGGTCGCAACCACCACGCAGGGAGCACGTCGAGGCGCTGGCGGTGGCGCTTGCCCGAACGCACAAGCCCGGAGTGGCCGGCGGGCCCGTCCAGCAACACGCGCGTGCGCTCGCCCTCCGGCGCGCCGGATTACGGCCGGACGCCGGGCCCGACGATGTCGAGCAGGCCGGCGAGCGGCTGGGATTGGACTCCGAGGAGAGCGCCGCGATCAGCGCGCCGACGCTCGGCGACGATCAGGTGCTCGCGGCCGGGCGCGCGCTCGCAAAGCTCTCGGGCAGGGCATCATGAAAGAGCTGCGGGAGCGGGTGGGAGTCGAGATCGGCCACGTCGTCGTCGGCCAGGACGAGGTTGTCGACCTGCTGCTGAGCGCGCTCGTGCTGGGCGGCCATGTGCTGCTCCAGGGGGTCCCGGGCGTCGCGAAGAGCCTGCTGGCGAACGCGTTCGCGCGCACGATCGCAGGCGAGTACCGGCGCGTGCAGTTCACGCCGGACATGCTGCCCTCGGATCTGACCGGGACGATGACGCTGCGGGCCGGCGAGCTCGCATTCCGTCCCGGTCCGGTGTTCGCGAACGTGCTGCTCGCCGACGAGATCAACCGGACGCCGCCGAAGACGCAATCGGCGCTGCTCGAGGCGATGCAGGAGCGTCAGGTGTCGGTCGAGGGGCGAGCGCATCCGCTGCCGGATCCGTTTCTGGTCGTCGCGACCCAGAATCCGATCGAGTATGAGGGGACCTACCCGCTGCCCGAGGCGCAGCTCGACCGGTTCCTGGTGCAGGCCGATGTCGGCTACCCGGATGAGCAGCAGGAGCGCGCGGTGCTCGCGCTGCAGCGAGATGGAGTCGCGTCGCCCAGCCTCGAGGAGATCGAGCCGGTGCTCGACGGGGGCGCCCTTCGCGCCGCGCGCGAGCGCGTCGATGCGACGACCGTCTCCGACGAAGTGGCGGGCTACGTCGTCGCAGTCATCCGCGCGACCCGAACGCTGCCAAGCGTCACCTTGGGCGCAAGCCCCCGGGCCGCCGTCCATCTGCTGGCCGCCGCCAAAGCCAGGGCACAGCTCTCTGGGCGCGAGTTCGTGACCCCGGATGACGTCGCCGCGATGGCGGTCCCGGTGCTGAGACATCGGCTCGTGCTCACGCCCGAGGCAGAGCTCGAGCGCTTCCGGCCGGTCGACGCGATCGCCAGCGCACTGGCCGCCGTACCGGTTCCGCGATGAGTCCGACGCTGCGGGCGGCGGCGGCGCTCGCGGTGATCGCGCTCGCGGCGCTGCTAGTGCCGCTTGGCCTGATCGCGCTCGCTGCCGTCGCGCTGATCGTTGCGGGCGCCGTGGATGCGATGTCGGTTAGAGCGCAGCCGGCGGTCCGCCGAGCGATCCCACCCATCCTCTCGAGGGGCGTGCCGGTGCAGGTTCGGATTGAAGCCGACGTCCCGTCGGCGCGCCAGGTTCGACTCCGTCAGGCGACCCCGCCGGCGCTTACGCTTCGGCCCGCCGAGGGGGAGCGCCACATCGACGGTGAGCTGAGCGCATCCGTTCGCGGACGTCACGTGTTGGGAGAGATCGGGACACGGGCGGAGGGGCGACTGGGACTCGGCGCGTGCTACCGGCGGGCCGGCGGCAAGACGGAGGTCCACGTCTATCCAGATCTGGTGACGGCGCGCCGGCTCGCGCTGGCCGTACGGGAGGGGCGGCTGCTCGAGTCGAGCCGGCGGGCCCGCGGGCCGCTCGGGCTGGGCACCGATTTCGAATCGGTGCGCGAATGGCTGCCCGACGACGACGTGCGCCACATCAACTGGGCGGCCACGCAGAGGCTGGGCCGCCCAATGACCAACCGCTACCGGCTCGAGCAGGCGCGCGAACTTGTCTTCCTCATCGATGCCGGACGGCTGATGGCAGCGCCACTCGCGGACCGCACCCGCCTTGACGCGGCGCTCGACGCAGTCGCCGCCGTCGCGCTGGCGGCCGACGAGCTCGGCGACAATTGCGGAGCGATCGCGTTCGATGCCCAGGTGCGCGTGCGAATCAGGAGCGGGCGTGCCAACGGCGATGCAGTCATCCGCGCGCTGTTCGACCTGCAGCCGCGCCTGATTGACAGCGACTACGAGCAAGCGTTCCGCCTGGTGGCAGGCGGCAAGCGCGCGCTCGTGATGGTGCTGTGCGACCTGTTCGACGACGCCGCGGCGCGGGCGATGATCGAGGCGGTGCCGGTGATCGCTCGACGTCACGCGGTGCTCGTCGCCAGCGTCACCGACCCGGATCTGGACCGGCTCGTGCGAACGCTGCCGGGGGCGGAGACCGACGTCTATGCCGCGGCGGCGGCACTTGAGGTGCTCGATGCCCGCGCCCGGGCGGCCGCCCAGTTGCGACGCGCCGGCGCCAGGGTGATCGAGGCGGCGCCGGGAGCGTTCGCCGGCGCCTGCGTCAGCGCGTACCTGCGGGCGAAGGCGACGCTGCGGCTGTGAGCCGCCGCTGCGCTCGCGCGCCGCGACCGAGCCGTGCCACCGCCAGCCAGTAGGGAGTGGCCGCAGCGACCCCGATCGCGAGCGCGGGCGCCAGCGGGAGATGGTGGGGCGTGACGAACCCCTCGATCAGCCCGGCGAGGACGAGCCACGGCGCTGTTGCCAACACCAGCAGGACAGCCCGGGGCGCTTCGGCCGCCAGCGCGTCGGACCGGCTGCGCGTCCCCGGCTCCACGAGCGTCCAGCCCATTCGCATTCCGGCGGCGGCGCACACCGCTATGCAAGAGAGCTCCAACATCCCGTGCGGAGCGATCAGCTCGAGCGCGTCGGTCCCATGGGCAGTGCTCGTCGCGATCCCGACCACGACGCCAAGCAGCAGGCCGTTGTACAGCAGCAGGAAGGCCGGGATGATGCCGAGCACGATCCCGCTCGCAAACGCAAGGAACGTCACACCGATGTTGTTGGTGAAGATCGATACCGAGAGCTCGGCGGCCTGTCCGGCGCCGAGCCCGATCGCGCGATGCGGGCCGCCGCCTCCGCCCGCCAGCGAACCCGGGACGATGCCCGCGGCCCCGGCCGGGTCGTGGACGCCCCACACGATGCCGAGTGCCGCTGAGCCAAGCAGCAGCGCCCAGGCCAGCAGCACGACGGATCGCCGCTCGCGTACGGCCTGCCAGTACCCCCGGAGCATGTAGTCGCGGGCAGAACCACGGTTGCGAGGTACGGCATAGACCGTCGAACGCGCGCGCGTGACGAGCTCCTCGAGCGAGCGCACAGACGGGTCGCTGGGAAAGGATCGTCGCGCGCGTGCGAGATCGGCGACCGCCGCGCGGTATAGCGCGCCCAGCCGCAGCACGCCTTCGGGACCGAGCCGTTCCGGGTGGCCTCGCGCGCGGCGCACCAGCTGGTCGAGCTCCGTCCAGCCGGGCTGGCGATCCCGGACGAAAGCATCTACGTTCACCAGCGTGGAGTATGAGGACAAGATCCGGATCGCGACACCGGAGGGAATCGAGCTCGAGTACACCCTCGCCGGGCTCGGCTCGCGGTTCGGAGCCGCGCTGATCGACGTGATCATCCGCCTGATCCTGCTGGGCGCGATCTACGGCGTGCTTGTCGCCGTCCTCGCAAACACCGTGGGCGCCATCATCCTGGTGATCGCGATCTTCTTCGCGATCTTCGGTTACGACATCGTGTTCGAGGTTTGGGGGGGCGGGCGGACGCCGGGAAAACGCTGGAGCGGACTTAGGGTCGTGATGGCGACCGGCCAGCCGGTCGGGTTCGCGGCCAGCGCCGTCCGCAACCTGATGAGGATCATCGACATCTACGCCACCGTGTTCATCGCGGGCATCGTCTCGATCCTCACGACCAAGCGCAACCAGCGTCTCGGTGACCTCGCCGGACACACGATCGTGCTGCGCGAGCGCCACGCGGAGATGAAGGTTGCCCCCGCCTCCGATGGCGCCGCGACTGTTGCGCAGGGACTCGACGTCACGGCCGTGACGTCGACCGAGCTCGCCGCGATCCGCGAGTTCCTCGTCCGGCGCGACAACCTCGCGCGTGAGGCGCGTGACCGCGTCGGGTTGACGCTCGCGAACGGCCTCCGGAGCAAGGTCGGCGGCCTGCCCCCGGGTGAGCTCCCGCCGGAGCGGCTGCTCGAGATGATCGCTGCGGCCAAGTCGGCGCCGCGATAGCGTTGTGCACGTCAGATGACGGCGCTTTCCGACAAAGCCGGGGCCGGCTCCGCCGCGCCGAGACGGCCGATTCCACCGTTCACCGAGGAGCACGAGGAGTTCCGCCTCACCGTGCGGCGGTTCGTGCAGACCGAGCTCGCTCCACACGCAGCAGAATGGGAGGAGGCTCGCTGGTTCCCCAGCGAGATCTTCAAGCGGCTCGCGAAGATGGGGTACCTCGGCCTGAAGTTTCCGGTGCAGTACGGCGGTGACGCCGATCCCGTCGCCGACTCTGTGTTCGTCGAGGAGCTCGCGTGGTGCGGCTCGGGCGGGGTGGCGGCCGGCATCGGCGCACACGCCGGGATCGCGCTGCCACCGATCTGGAGGTTCGGCACCGAGGATCAGAAGGAGCGTTATCTGGTGCCGGGCATCCGCGGCGAGAACATCGCGGCGCTCGCAATCACCGAGCCTGACGCGGGCTCGGACGTCGCCTCGATCCGCACGCAGGCGCAACGCGTGGACGGTGGGTATCTCGTCAACGGTTCGAAGATGTTCATCACCGGCGGCGTGCGGGCGAACGTGATCGTTACTGCGGTCAAGACCAAGCCGGAGGGCGGCCATCGGGGACTCTCGTTCCTGATCGTCGAGCGCGGGCCGGGCGTGCAGTCAAGCGCGATCGAGAAACTCGGCTGGCACGCATCGGACACTGCCCACATCACCTTCGACGACGTGTTCGTGCCCGAGGAGAACCTGCTCGGCGAGGAGAACGCGGGTTTCTACCTGATCATGGCGAACTTCCAATGGGAGCGGCTGCTGATGGCCCTGGGCGCGGTCGGGGGGATGCAGGTCGCCTTCGAGAAGACGCTCAAATACGCCCTCGAGCGCGAGACGTTCGGACGCGCGATCGGCCACCACCAGGTGATTCGCCACAAGCTCGCCGAGATCGCGCTCAAGATCGAGGCAGGCCGCGACGTCACGTACGCGGCGCTGCGCCGGTACGTCGCCGGCGAGGACGCCGTCCGCGAGGTAACGATTGCCAAGCTCGCCACGCAGCGAGCCGCGTTCGACGTGATGGACGAGTGCCTGCAGATCCACGGCGGCAACGGTTACATGGTCGAGTACGGCATCGAGCGCTCGGTCCGCGACGCGCGCCTCGGCCCAATTGGCGGCGGCACCGACGAGATCATGAAGGAGATCCTGGGCCGGTCGCTCGGCCTGTGAACAAGGGCGCGTATTGCTGCCCCGGGCGCGATAACACGGTATAACTAGCCTTTCGCATGGAAGCGAAGCGAAGCAGCGGGATTGCAACATCGGCGGGAGCGTGTCAATGAAAGTGACCCTGACGGCGAGCACGGGTGCAAAGATCCTTGTGTGGCGCCAGGACGATGTGTTCAGTGCTCGGAGGGCGGGCAGCGCCGAGCCGGCGCAGGTATGCCTGC
Organism: uncultured Solirubrobacterales bacterium; assembly: GCA_963824755.1. Lineage (GTDB taxonomy): Bacteria > Actinomycetota > Thermoleophilia > Solirubrobacterales > Solirubrobacteraceae > Palsa-465. Next base: position 195,225 of record CAWGQT010000026.1, read on the forward strand.
CCGTCGACTTGTTCGAAGTGATCGCGGAGCTGGCCGAACTGGATCTGGAGAGCGCCGCCGGGGCGGCCGAGGCGACGGAGCTGGCCGCGCGCGCGCAGAAGCAGATCGATGCGAGCGCCCAGGAGGAAAGACCGTCTCTGCAGTGCAACCCGGAAGCGGGCTCCGGACCGAGCTGACGGTCACGTGATGGAGTCGGTTCGCGGACAGCTTCTGATCGCCGGACCTGCACTGATTGACCCGAACTTCTGGCGCACGGTGGTGCTCGTGATCGAGCACAACGATGAAGGTGCGCTAGGACTCGTGCTCAACCGAGTCTCGGAGACCACCGTTGGCGAAGCCGTGCCACAGATCCAGGAGCTGGTCGACCGAGACGATCTGCTCTCGATCGGAGGTCCCGTCCAACCCTCGTCGGTGATCGTGCTGGCTGAGTTCGAGGATCCGACCGATGCTGCGCTGATTGCGTTCGGCGACGTCGGGGTCCTGGGGACTGGTTCCTCGCTCGACGAGTTGACCGTTGGCGTACGTGACGCCAGGGCGTTCGTGGGCCACTCGGGCTGGGGCCCGGGGCAACTGGACGGCGAGCTCGAGCGGGGCGACTGGATTCTCGAGCCGGCGCTGGTCCGCGACGCGTTCGGCGCGGACATAACCACGTTGTGGTCTCAGGTGCTGACGCGTAAGGGAGGCAGCTACGCGCTGGTGGCTCGGATGCCGGCCGATCCGTCGTTGAACTGATTGCCTGCCTCGCGCACCGTGCCTGCCTCGCGCACCGTGCCGGCCTCGCGCACCGTGCCGGCCTCGCGCACCGTGCCGGCCTCGCGCACCGTGCCGGCCTCGCGCACCGTGCCGGCCTCGCGCACCGTCGGCTGCACGGGCGGAAGGCCGAGCTCGCAGCTACCCTCGCATTCCGTGGCGCACGATCACGCACACGATTCCCGCGCCGCCGACCGCAGCGCGCTGATGCGCGCGCTGATTCTGATCGTGACGTTCATGGTCGTGGAGATCACCGCGGGTGTGATCGCATCCTCGTTGGCGCTGCTCTCAGACGCTGCCCACATGCTGACCGATGCCGCCGCGCTGGTGCTGTCGCTGGTGGCAGCCCGACTCGCCGGACGTCCGGCGGGAGGCGCCATGACCTACGGGCTCGGCCGCGCCGAGATCCTGAGCGCGCAGGCGAACGGCATGACGCTGCTCGTGCTCGCCGGGTTCATCGTGTACGGCGCGATCAACCGGTTGATCTCACCGCCGGCCGTGAAGGGCGGCCTCGTGCTCGTGATCGCCCTGATCGGCATCGTGGTGAACATCGCGGCGACCAAGGTCCTCGCCGGTCCCCGGGACGGTGAGCAGCGCAGTCTCAACGTCGAGGGGTCCTACCGGCACATCCTCACCGACCTCTATGGGTTCATCGCAACCGCGGTGGCGGCGATCGTGATCCTCGCCACCGGGTTCGACCGGGCCGATGCAATCGCCTCGCTGCTGATCGCAGGGATCATGCTGCACGCCGCGATCGCGCTCCTGAAGTCGTCAGGACGCATCTTCATGGAGGCGGCGCCGGCGGGCCTCGACCCGGAGCAGATCGGAAACATGCTGGCGGCGCAGCCCGGCGTCGTCCAGGTTCACGACCTCCACGTATGGGAGGTGACCTCGGGGTTCCCGGCTCTCTCCGCGCACATCGTGGTCAAGGCAGGGGATGACTGCCACGAGCTGCGGCGTGCCCTGGCGCGCGTGCTCGAGGAGCGCTTCGACATTCACCACACGACGCTTCAAGTCGATCACGATGCGGCGTCGCAGGCACCGCTCCAGATCGAGGTCGCCTCGCATCAGTCCGGCGTCCCAGAACGGGTCGCCCAGCGCGGCGCGGGAGCTGCTGAGGAGCAGCGGTAGACTCGCCCCATGAGGGTCGTGAAGCCCGGGCCAGCGCGCGAGGTGCCCCGCGGTGTGGTCGGCGGCAGTGAGATCTCGCAGGTGACGGCCGGCGCGCAGAACATCTACATGGCCGTGTTCCGCGTCCCTCCTGGCACCCGCTCGCGCCCCCACTATCACGAGGGCTGCGAGAGCGCCGTGTACATGCTCTCCGGCGAGCTGAGGGTCAAGTGGGGAGATCACCTCGAGCACGAGCTGACGCTCGAGCCGCGGGATCTGGTTTACGTCCCGCCCCGGGAGACGCACATCCTCGAGAACCCCTCCGACACCGATCCGGCCGAGTACGTCGTCGCTCGGGACGCTCCACACGAGGACGCGGTCGTGGTGCCCTGGGCGGACGAGAGCCTGTGAGCGAGCGTCAGTGAGTCACTTCACCGGGGCCGGCGGTCTGCGGATCTTCTGGCAGTCCTGGCTGCCCGACACGCAAGCGCGTGCCGTGGTGGTCATCTCACACGGCGCCAGCGAGCACAGCGACCGCTACCAGCATGTGGCGCGGCGGCTGCTCGCCGACGGCTACGCGGTGTACGCGATCGAGCATCGCGGCCATGGGCGCTCCGAAGGGCCGCGCGCGCTGATCGACCGTCGGGACCGCGCCGTCGCCGATCTCGACACGCTGATCGTGATGGCCGCCGGACAGCACCCGGGTGCGGAGGTGTTCCTGATCGGCCACAGCATGGGCGCCGCGCTGGCACTTTCATATGCGATAGCCCATCAAGAGCGGCTCACGGGGTTGATCTTGAGCGGTTCGCTCGCGGCGCTGGAGGCGGCTCCGGCACCGATGCGCGCGGCCGCCCGCGTCCTCTCGGCGGTAGCCCCGCGCCTGCCGATGTTCGCGATCGACGCGACGCTCGTCAGTCGCGATCCGGAGGTCGTCAGGGCGTACGTCGAGGACCCGATGGTCTACCACGGCAAGCTTCCGGTGCGCACCGTCGCCGAGCTGGCCTCGGCGATCGAATCGTTCCCCGAGACGGTGCCTGCGATCACGATCCCCACGTTGATCATGTACGGAACCGCCGATCAGCTGTGCCCGATCGAAGGCAGCGTGATGCTCGGGGAGCGGGTCGGCGCCGACGACAAGACGGTCAAGGCCTACGACGGCCTCTACCACGAGATCTTCAACGAACCCGAGCAGGCTCAGGTTCTCGACGACATGTGCGGGTGGCTGACGGCCCGCGTCACAGCCGTGCCGGCCTGATCGCTCCGGCGGAGCGCACCGGCGACGGCGCTAGCGCTCGACCACCTGCCAGCTGCCGTCCTCGAACACGATCACCCCGCCGCCACCGAGCCAACGCTCGGCGTTGTCGGGCCCACTGAGAAGCGCTGCCTTGCTCAGCGTCTCGGCCTCGCCCGCGGTCCGCGCGATTGCGGTCACCTGCACGATTCCCGTGAACGCGGGAGAGCCGGTCCGCGGATCCAGCAGGTGATGTCCCGGCTCGGCATCGGCGCCGAGCCAGCTGCGCTTGCCAATGCCACTGGTCGCGATCCCAGCGGCCTCGAGCTCGAAGCTATGCAGGACCGAGTCATCGAACGGGCTTGCCACATGGACTTCGCGCAACTGTCGCGCCCGGCCGCCGAGCCGGAGGTCGCCACAGCAGTCGACGACGAATGCTTCGTGACCCGACAGCATCGCCGCGAGCTCGTCGGCGAAGACACCCTTGGCGATGCCGCCGAGGTCGAGCTCGACGCCCGGAGGGCGGGTCACGGTGCCTTCCCGCCGGGACACATCGATCGCCGACCATGCCGAACCGCGTCGTGGGCTGGCAGCCCTGCGCGATGGAGCAAGCGCGAGCGCGACATCCAGCGGTAGCCCTTCGCCGCTGAAATGCGAGCCATAGCCGCTGCGGACGATGTCCGCACCGAGCGTCGGGTCGACGAGGCCACCGGTGCTCCTCGCCGCTTCGATCGCAGCTTCGACCAACCGCCTCATCATGGGGCTCACTTGCACCGTCGCGTCCGGGTTTCGATTCAGCTGCGAGAGCTCGCTGTCCGGCTCGAAACGCGAGAACTGGTGATGCCACCGAAGCAGATTCCTCCGCGCCATCGCGACCGCGTCGGCGGCATCAGCCGGACGGCCCGGGCTGTACACGGCGACCGTGCACTGCGATCCGAAGCAGGCGAACGTCTGACGCTCTTCGCTGACGATCGTCGCGCTCATGATTGCTGCGTGGTGACGCTGCCGACCGAGCCTCCCGACGAGCTCTGGCCACTCGAGGAAGAGCCCGTCGAGGATGACCCGGACCCGGTGGAGCCGGTCGAGGACGACCCGGACCCGGTGGACCCCGAGGAGCCGGTCGACGCCGACCCAGACCCGGACACCGTTGTCGTCACAGCTGCCTTGCGGGCGAGCGTCGGGTCGTGCCCGGAGACCAGCACCACGGCGATCAACAGCCACGTGGCGACGAACAGGGCGACAGCGCCCGTCATGACGCGTCTGCGGATCATCCGAATGCGTGCCCTGCGCGCCAATCTGATTTCACTTGGAGAGTTCATGCGGACAGCTTCCCCGGCGCCCGTATCAGTCGTGTGAGGAACCAGTAAGAACGGTGTAGGAGCGGGAGGCGCAAGTGTCTGGACGAGCGCCGACCGAACCCGAAACAGAAGCTGGCTGGTTGACCAACTCAAACGAGACGGGATTTCGACAAATGTCCGATGGTTTCGAACGTCGTTCGGTTCTATAAAGCCACGGGGTGAGTGGCGCAGCCGCAGCTACCCGGTCATCGCAGACGAGATGGCTCGAGGAGATACTCGGGACAATCGACGAATTTGGTTCGGCGAGCCTTGAGCTGGTCGCGTGGGAGCTGAGCCTCGACGAGCGCGAGATCGAGCCGGCCTGGGAGCAGGCGCTCCAAAGCGGCCTGATCCAGCGCACGCACACCTGTCCGGCGACGAACGAGGACATGTACTCGCGGGCCTGCCACGACGTGGCCTCACCAGACCTCAGCCAATCACCGCACGCGACCCAGATCGCAGCCTCGGGTGCACGCCGCCGCCCCGCGTAGTTGGCGCGCTCGCAATTCCGGCCGGGCCTAGACCGAGCTGAGCTCAAAACGGCAACCCGTGAAGTAGCCGCCGGCAATCGAGGCGAGGAACGCAACGAGCAACTCGAGTTCGTCGTCGCTCGTGGCCTCGCCGGGCGCGATCATCGTCACCGTGATCCCGTAGCGCGCCCACTCCACGGACAGGGTCCGCGCGAGGTTCTCCAGCGCGGCACGCGCCGCCTCGGCGTGCGCGCCGGCGAGCGGAAGCGGGCCGATCAATACGACCTTGCCGGCTCGCTCGCCAGGAATCAGCGCTCCAGCGACAACCGCGCGGATCGCCTCCCACGCCTGTTCGAGCGCGACCCTCAGCCCCTCCTCTGCGCCCGTCCCGAACGCGTGCCCCGCGTCGTAGACGAGGACGTCGAGCGGCGCGTGCTCGCGCGCCCACTCCTCCCCGACCTCACCGCTCTCGGCAACGACGACGGTCGCTCCCAGAGACGCGAGCGAGTCGACGAGACGCGATCGCATTCCGCCCGCCAGCGCGATTGTGCGACTCGTGAGGAGACCGGGTCGAAGAACGTTCACGGCGCCGCACACGCTATAGCCTCCCCCACCTCATGGCCGTGATCACCGAGCCGCGCGCCGCCGCGCTGCCCCTCGCCGGCGGCCGGCCCGGAGCTAGCGTCCGCGTGCATCCGATCATCACCGGCGAGAGGCACGCGCCCCGGGCATATACGGATGCGCCCGTGGGGCGGCTGAGCAGCATCAAGGTGGCCGGCAAGTTCCTTGGACCACGAGGCCGCTGGGATTGGCTGCCCGTGCCGGCGTTTCTGATCGAGCACCCGGGGGTGGGCCCGATCCTGATCACACCGGACTGCATCCGAGCTGCGCGACAAGCGCCGCCCTGATCAGGACCCGCCCCGCCCGCGCAGGGAAGGTGCTCTACCAGATCCGGATGGAGCACGACCAGGCGCTCCGCTTCCAGCTTCCGCCGCGCGGGGTGCAGCCGAACGAGGTCAAGGTGGTGATCATCACGCACCTTCACATCGATCATGCGAGCGCGGTGTCCGAGTTCCCCCAGGCTGTGTTCATCCTGGACCGCCGCGAGTGGGCGGCCGCCGTAGAGGGCGGCACGCTGAAGGGTTACCACCGCCGCCAGTTCGACCACGCTTTCGACTGGCGGACGGTCGATTACGGCTCGGATCCGGTCCAGTCGTTCTCCGCGTTCGCGCAATCCCTCGACGTGTTTGGCGACGGCTCAGTCCGGCTCGTCTCGACCCCCGGTCACACGCTGGGCCACCAGTCCGTCGTGTTGAGAACCGGCACCGGCGAGGTGCTCGTCGTCGGCGATGCCGCGTTCACGTTGGCGGCGCTGCGCGGTGACGCGATGCCGCTGTTGATCCACGACCGCCATCTCTACGAGCGCTCGCGGAGGGAGATTCTGCGCTACACGGAGCAGACCCCGGAGGCGGTGGTGATCCCGGGTCACGATTACGACTTGCTCCCGCGGCTGAGGCCTGTCTATCAGTAGGATCGATAGCACTCGGAGGAAGGAGAACCAACGATGCTGTCCTACGCTCACGGCGCGTATCCCGAGCCGCTTCTCGGCGAGACGATCGGACACAACCTCGAACGCACCGCCGCCCGCGTCCCCGACACCGAGGCCCTCGTCTCGTTCCACCAAGGCGTCCGCTACACGTACGCGGAGTTCGACGAGGTCGTCGACCGGCTAGCGAGCAGTCTGCTCGCCGCGGGCCTGCGGCGTCAGGACCGCGTCGGCGTCTGGAGCCCCAACCGCGCTGAGTGGGCGCTCGTCCAATACGCGACCGCCAAGCTCGGACTGATCCTCGTCAACATCAACCCGGCCTACCGGTTGAATGAGCTCGACTACGCGCTCGGACAATCGGGGTGCCGGTGGTTGTTCGCCGCGCAGAGCCTGAAGGGGTCGAGCTTCGTCGAGATGGTTCAGACCGTCCGGCCTCAGCTGCCCGAGCTGGAGCGCGCGGTGTTCTTCGACACTCCGGAGTGGGAGGAGCTGGGCGCTGGCGATCCGAACCGGCGGGACGAGCTGCGTGCGCTCACCGACGAGCTCGACTTCGATGACCCGATCAACATCCAGTACACGAGCGGCACCACCGGCTTCCCGAAAGGGGCCACGCTCACCCATCACAACATCCTCAACAACGCGTTCTTCGTCGGCGGGATGTGCGGTTACACCGAGCACGATCGCGTGTGCATCCCGGTGCCTCTGTACCACTGCTTCGGGATGGTGATGGGCAACCTCGGGGCGACCTGCCGCGGCGCGTGCATGGTCTACCCCGCCGAGACGTTCGACCCCGAGGCGACGCTGCGCGCCTGCGCGGAGGAGCGCTGCACGAGCCTCTACGGCGTACCGACGATGTTCATCGCCGAGCTCGGGTTGCCCAACTTCGCCGAGTTCGACCTTGCGCCGCTGCGGACCGGGATCATGGCGGGATCTCCCTGCCCGATCGAGGTGATGAAGCGGGTCTCGAGTGACATGGGGATCGGCGAGATGTCGATCGCGTTCGGCATGACCGAGACCTCGCCGGTCACAACCCAGGTGCGCCGCGACGACACGCTCGAGCACCGCTGCGGCACGGTCGGCGAGGTGATGCCTCACACCGAGATCAAGATCGTCGGGGTGGGCGAGGATCCCAATCACCGCCGCACGCTCCCGCGGGGTGAGGCGGGGGAGTTCCTCGCCCGGGGCTATGCGGTGATGCGTGGTTACTGGAACGACCCCGAGCGCACCGCCGAGGCGATCGACGAGGACGGCTGGATGCACACCGGCGACCTCGCAACGATGGATGAGGACGGCTACGTCCGCGTCGTCGGCCGGATCAAGGACATGGTGATCCGGGGCGGCGAGAACGTCTACCCGCGGGAGATCGAGGAGTTCCTCTACACCCATCCCGAGATCGCCGACGCGCAGGTGATCGGCGTGCCCGACGAGCGCTACGGCGAGGAGCTGATGGCGTGGATCATTCCGAAGGCCGGCGCCACCCTCACTGCCGAGGACCTCAGGGAGTTCTGCAAGGGGCAGATCGCCCACTACAAGATCCCGCGCTACGTCAAGGTCGTGGACGCGTTCCCGATGACCGTGACCGGCAAGGTCCAGAAATTCAAGATGCGAGAGAGCGCGATCGGCGAGCTCGGACTCGAGCAGGCGGCGGCGGTTGTAACCGCCTAGGCGCCGGCAGGTCGGCATCGTCGGTTTTTGACCTAATGCGGGCTCCGGCCAGCTCCGCGAACGACCACATTGCGCAGGAACGCCAGCGAGCCGCGCCGCTCGGTAGCAATGTGGTCGCCAGAACGACCACTTTGCGCAACAACGTCGCTCACCCGGACCGCTCTTGAGCGTTTTGGTTGTTCTCGCCACGGCCGTCCCCTCCCGAGCCAAATCCGGCAACGCCAGCCAAGAGAAGCCGCGGGCGAAGCCGTCCGGACGCCGTGCGACCCGGCGAAGGGTCCTATGAGGACGCCGCCGCCACCCGCTCGCGCCACGCCTGGGCCGCGCCGGCGTGCCCGACCCGCTCGAGCTCGTTATGCAGCTCCCGGATGCGCCCGAAGATCACATCCGCAGCCTCCTGCTGCTGCTCTCGGGTCGTGTCGGCCACCGCCTCGAACTTGAGGGCTCTCCCGTACTGGACGGTGACGCGGGGAAAGTGCAGGCGCTTCCAGTTACGCACCTGATAGGAGCCGAGGATCGCGATCGGGACGACCGGCGCGCCCGACTCGAGCGCGAGGCGGCCGATACCCGGCTTCGCCTCGTCGGCGAGCTTCCCGGTGCGCGAGCGCCCGCCCTCGCAGTACATGACGACCGCACCACCCCGGCCGAGGATCGTGAACGCGGTCGTAAACGCCTCCTCGTCGTGGTGCCCGCGGCGGACCGGGAAGACGCCGCCGTGGCTGTAGATCCAGGCCAGCGGCCCCTTGAACAGCTGCGACTTGCCCATGAACTGCACCCGCCGGCGGATGAACGCACCCGTGAAGAAATGGTCCATGAACGACGCGTGGTTGGGGGCGAGGATCACCGGCCCATTCGGCACGTACTCGCTCCCGAACGCCCGCGCCCTGAACCCGAGCAGCGACCACAGCACGGTCAGCACCCGGGTCGTCTCCCACACCTTCGCCTCCGGCTCGCGCGAGCGCACCAGCTCGTGATAGTGGTCGAAGAACTCCTTCGGGCGCGGGTCCTTGTAGACCTGCGGCTTGAGCTGGATGTCGGTCATGCCTGCGAAGTGATACCCCAATCGGGTCCGTCAGTTAACCCGAGGTACCTCCCAGCCGCGGGCGCGCTCGAGTCCACGACGCCAACCGTCCAGCAGCGTTTCGCGCTCGTCGACGCTCATCCGAGGCTCGTAGCAAACGCGTTCCCGCCAGCCACGGGCGACCTGATCGAGCGTCCAGACGCCACTCCCGATTCCAGCCAGGTACGCCGCGCCGAGCGCGGTGGTCTCAGCCATCTCGGGCACTCGGACCCGAACCCCGAGCACGTCGGCCTGGAACTGCATCAGCCATCGGTTGGCGGTCGCCGCGCCGTCGGCGCGCAGCTCCTCGAGCTGATGCGAACTCGCCGCCTCCATCGCGCGCACGGCGTCGACGGTCTGGTAGGCGATCGCCTCGAGCGCCGCCCGCGCCAGGTGGGCCTTGGTCGAGCCGCGGGTCAGACCGACGATCGTGCCGCGCGCGTACGGGTCCCAGTGCGGCGACCCGAGACCGGTCAGCGCGGGCACGAAGTAGACGCCGTCATTGGAGTCGAGCGACGCCGCCAACGCCTCCGTCTCCGCCGCAACGTCGATGATGCCGAGGCCGTCGCGCAGCCACTGGACGGCCGCCCCGGTCACGAAGATTGCCGCCTCGAGCGCGTAGCTGAGCCGCCCGCCGATCCCCCACGCCACGGTGCTCAGCAGCCCCTCGACCGGCTCGGACGCTCGGAAGCCGGTGTTCTCGAGCACGAACGAGCCGGTGCCGTAGGTGTTCTTGCCAAGCCCGGGGTCCACACATGCCTGCCCGAACAGCGCGGCCTGCTGGTCGCCGGCAACCCCCGCCACCGGCACCTCGTGACCAAACAAAACGTCCGGCCGCGTCGTCCCGAACACCCCGCAGCTCGGGCGCACCTGTGGTAGCGCTCCTTCCGGCACGCCAAAGACATCCATCAACTCGGCGTCCCAGACGCCCCGCTTGATGTCGAACAGCATCGTCCGCGACGCGTTCGATGGATCGGTTGCCAGTTCGCCAGTCAAGTTGTAGATCAGCCACGCGTCGATCGTCCCGAATACGGCCCGTCGCTCGCCCAGCCCCTCCACGTTGTGAAGCAGCCACTCGATCTTTGTCCCCGAGAAATACGGATCGAGCACCAGGCCGGTGCGCTCCCGCACGAGCGGCTCGCGCCCCGCTTCCCGGAGCTCATCGCAGCGCTCGGCGGTGCGCCGGTCCTGCCACACGATCGCCCGGGCCAGCGGCTCGCCGCTGACCGGATCCCAGACGCAAACGGTCTCGCGCTGGTTGGTGATGCCGACCGCGTGCAGCTCGCCGGGCCGGGCGCCCGCATCCTCGAGCGCCTCGCCGGCGACGGCGCGCGTCACCTCCCAGATCTCGGTCGCGTCGTGCTCCACCCATCCGGGCCGCGGAAAGTGTTGGGTGAACTCGCGGTAGGCGCGGCCCACAAGCTCGGCCTGCTCGTCGAACACCAGGCAGGTGGTGCCGGTCGTGCCCTGATCGATCGCGAGGATCATCCGCGAGATTCTCGCGCTGTCTCGAACACCGCGCCTTCGTACGCCAGCTCGACCTCTCCGGCGAACTGGGCTCGTGCCCGGCGCAGGTTCTCTTCGTTCTCTCCGGCCCAAGGTCCGACATGAGTCATCACCAGGCCGCGCGCCCCCGCCTCCCGCGCGACCTTCGCGGCCTGCTCGCCGGTCATGTGGCCCTGGTGCTCGAGGGCGGGGCCGTCGTCCAGATAGGTCGCCTCGAGCAGCAGCACATCGGCGCCGGCCGCGAACCGTACAAGCCGATCGTCGTAAGCCCCGTCGGCGCCGTAGACGAGCGTCGAGGAGCCATCGGTGATGCGCGCCGCGTAACACAGCTCCGGATGGGCGGTCCGCGAGAACGTCATCCGCACGGCGCCGATCTCGACGGCCTGAGCGTCGTCGTACTCCCGGATCTCGAATGCGTCGTGAAAGCGATTCGGATTCGAACCGATCGCGCCGGCGAGCCGGTCGAGCACCTGGAGGCCCCGCCCACGGGGCACGTAGAGGCACGTGCGCTCGTGGCCCGCGTACGCACGTGCGACCTCTCCCGAGAGCGGAAGCAGGTCGAGCACGTGGTCGACGTGCATGTGGGAGACAACGATCGCGTCGACCGCCCCGATCAGCCCGCGCGCCCACAGGCGCTCGAGCGCCCCAGGACCGAAGTCGAGCAGCACGCGCGTCGTCTCATCGCTGACGAGGTAGCAGGAGCACGCGCCCTCGAGTGGCACGCCAACCCTGAATCCGAGCACCTCGACCCGCACGCGGTCAGCATAGGCATCAAGCGACGCGGGCATACTCGAGCTGTGGGAGGCGGACCGACGCGCCGGCTCGATCGGGGTTTCCAACTTCCTCGTCGAGCACCTCGAGCGAATCATCGACGAGACCGCGGTCGGCGACGTTCGCAATGGCCTGAGGATGGGCCGCGCTGCGCGCGGCGTCCGTGGGGCCATGCGGGCCCGTCCGGACCGCCGTAGCCGTTCGGGTTGGCGGGGCCGGTTGCGGTTCGCATGGCTGGGCCGGTGGCTGTGGCGGTGCCGGCCCCGTCCGTGTCCATTCCGCCGGCCATCCATGGCCGGCGGGATCGGGGTCCCGCCCACGCGGGACTTCATACAGACACGCTCCGTCCCGCTGAAGCACGAGAAGGGAGGGGCGAACCCCCCTAACGCTCCAAAACGCCCAGACCGCCCGGCGAAATGGCGCAGCGTGGGGCCTATAACCCCGACAACGCGCCAAAGCGCCACGGCAACCGAACGCTTTGGAGCAATGTGGGGGTTGCCGACGCCCTCACCCACCCCATCCCCAGCCCAATGCGGGGCAGACCACCCCCGAGGCCCCGCCCGGGGACCCATATCCGCCGCCAGCGGACCGCGCGCCACCCGGGCGGAAGCGTGGCGCCAGCCGACAGCCCACCCCGGACAGCCAAAGCCATCCGGACGGGCCCGCACGGCCCCACGGACGCCGCGAAGCGGCCCCAAAAACCAGCCGTCGAACCGGCCTAGATCCCGAACCGGACGACGGCGAACGCCATCAGCGCCCCGACAATCAGCAGCGTCGACAGAACTGGCTGGAGGCGAAACGCCGTCCTGGCCATCCGCCGGCGCTGGAGCTGCCGCCGGGAGACCGAGCTTATGAAGATGCTGGGCCCCTCCATGTTCTCCTCGAAGGCACGATCCAAACCTCGTGCACGTCGACAGTCAAGCGTGCCCCTCGGACGGAACCCGGAAATAGGCATAAGTTCGCCCCGCCTGGCCGCCGATTATGCTGCGGCCGTCACACGAGCAAAGGAGCCACCCACTTGCCTGACGTCGAGGCCCACATCACGGGCACGGTCTGGAAGATCGAGGTCGAGGTCGGAGACAGCGTCGACGAGGGCGACACCGTCGTGATCCTCGAATCGATGAAGATGGAGATGCCCGTGGAGGCCGAGGACCCGGGTGTGGTCAAGGAGATCCTCTGCGAGGAGGGGCAGTCGGTCTCCGAGGGCGACACGCTCGTTGTCCTCGAGTAGCTCTTCTCGCCTGCTCGTCGACGAGCCGGCCCCGGGCGTCGCACGGCTGACGATCTCCAATCCCGGCAAACGAGGAGCGCTCGATCACGCGATCCTCGACGGATTCACCACCGTCCTGCCCGAGCTCGACGCCCGCTGCGTGATCATCACCGGCGAGCAGACAACGTTCTCAGCCGGGTACGACATCGGCGACCTGCCGGACTCGGTGTTTGCGCATGAAGCGGAGAGGCTCGTTGCGCACCCGTTCGCGGCCGCGATCGAGGCGATCGAGGTCTATCCGTACCCGACGATCGCGGCACTCAACGGCCACACGATCGGCGGCGGGCTGGAGGTCGCGATCTCCTGTGACCTGCGGATCGCGGTCGGGACGATCGCGCTGGGCATGCCCCCGGCGAAGCTCGGCCTCGTCTATTCGCACACCGGGATCCGCAAGTTCATCGACATCATCGGCGCGGCACGCACGCGCGAGCTGTTCCTGGTCGGCGGTCGGATCGACGCGCGCACCGCCCACACCTGGGGACTTGTCAACAAGCTCGTCGAGCCCGAGCGACTTGCCGACGAGGCGCTCGAGCTGGCCAAGGAGATCGCCGCCAACGCGCCGCTCGCGCAGACCGGCAACAAGCGCGTGATTCGCGCGGTGCTCGACGCCGAGGCCCAGCTCGACCCCGAGGTCGAGCGCGAGCTGATCGAGCTGCGCCGCGCGTGCTTCTCGTCGGAGGACTTTCGAGAGGGCGTTCACGCGTTCGCCGAGAAGCGCCCCCCGCGATGGCGCGGTCGCTGAACAGCCGTCCGGACCGGTTCATACGCTGCCGACCATGCCGCCCCTGATCGACCGCGAAGAGGCGCTGCGCCTCGGCGAGCTGGAAGACCGCCACGAGATCGAGGCGCTCGTCGAGCGAGCCTGGCAGGCCCGCCAACAGCGGTTCGCGGACTCCACCGACATGTGCTCGCTCGTCAATGCCAAGTCCGGCGGCTGCGCGGAGGACTGCGGCTTCTGTGCACAGTCGCGCTACGCCGACGCCGACACGCCGATGCACGCGATGATGGAGCCACAGCAGATCCTCGAGCACGCCCGTGCTGCGCAGGCCGCCGGCGCCCACCGCTTCTGCATGGTCACGCAGGGCCAGGGGCTCTCGCGACGCGACTTCGAGAAGGTGCTCGCGGGCGCGCGGTTGGTCGCCGAGCACACGAACCTCAAGCGCTGCGTGTCGATCGGACACATGTCGGCGGAACGCGCCAGAGCCCTCAAGCAGGCGGGCATCCAGCGGGTGCACCACAACGTGGAGACCGCGGAGTCCTACTACCCGGAGGTCTCGACGACGGTCCGCTACGAGGGGAGGCTGCGCACGATCGACGCGGTCAAGCAGGCCGGACTCGAGACGTGCGTCGGCGGCATCCTCAACCTCGGCGAGAGCCGCGAGCAGCGTGTGGAGATGGCCTTCCAGCTCGCGAGCATCGACCCCACGAGCGTGCCGATCAACCTCCTGAACCCGCGTCCCGGAACAAAGTTCGGCGACCGCGAGTTCATGGATCCGTGGGAGGCGGTCAAGTGGATCGCGATCTTCCGCCTGATCCTTCCCGACGCGCTGTTCAGGCTGTGCGGCGGCCGCGTCGAGAACCTCGGTGAGTTCCAGGCGATCGCGGTGAAGGCCGGTCTCAACGGCGTGATGATGGGGAACTTTCTCACCACGCTGGGCAACACCCCGGAGCAGGACCGAGCGATGTTCGAGGACCTCGGGCTGAACGTCGCCCGCCAGGACGACAACGGATCCAATCCGCGCCCCGACAACCGCTCGGGGTGGCTCGCCGGCGAAACGCCGGACATCGTCGGCGCCGTGCTGGAGCAGGAGGCTCACGCCAGCCTCGACATCCGCCTGTGGGATCCGGCGTCGCAGTTGCGCCTCGAGCGCAAGCGCTCGGTGCCGCCGCGGCCCGATGGCGCTCCGAACACCGGGCACGGCCGCGCGACGCGGGAGGCGACCGCCCGCGAAGCCGCCGCCTGAGCGGCGCCCGGAGAAATGACGTCGCGATCGGTGCGCGGCGCGCTAGCGGCACCGAGCGTAGTCGCGATAGGCAGGGGTGGGCCCGACTCTCCAAGTCAATGCGTCCGGCACCGGCCCTATGTTTCCCGTTCAGCATGATCGAGATCGAGGCCCGGCTGCGCGAGCTGAAGGCCCTGGGGCTGCGGCGGCGCACGCGTCTGATCAGCGGGCCGCAAGGACCCCACGTGTTGCTCGACGGCAAACCAGTCGTCTTGCTGTGCTCGAACAATTACCTCGGACTCGCCAATCATCCGCGCGTGCGTGAGGCGTCGGCGGAAGCGGCGATGCGGTGGGGCATCGGCGCAGGTGCCTCGCGCCTGATCTCGGGGACGATGACGATCCATCGCCGGCTCGAAGAACGACTCGCGGCATTCAAGGGTCGCGAGACCGCATTGCTGTTCGGGTCGGGCTACCTGGCGAACACGGGCGCGATCGCGGCGCTCGCGCGACCCGGCGATGTCGTGTTCTCCGACGAGCTCAACCACGCCTCGATCATCGACGGCTGCCGGCTCTCGCGGGCAGAGGTGTTCGTGTACAGCCATCGGGATGTCGAACACCTCGCTTGGGGGATCGCCCAGGCCGGCGGTCGCGGCGCACTGATCGTGACCGACAGCGTGTTCTCGATGGACGGCGATGTGGCGCCGCTGCAGGACATCGTCGAGCTGGCGCAGCGACGGCGGCTGCGCGTGCTCGTCGACGAGGCGCATGGCACCGGGGCCCTCGGCCCCGACGGCCGCGGCGCGCTCGCCGAGGCGGGAATCGAGGACCAGGTCGACGTGATCGTCGGGACGCTCGGCAAGGCGCTCGGCTCCTACGGCGCGTTCGTCGCGTGCGATCGGACGATGGCTCGCTATCTGCTGAACACGGCGCGGACTTTCATCTTCTCGACCGCGCCTTCACCACCGGCGGTTGCCGGGGCGCTCGCGGCACTCGACCTGCTCGAGGAAAGCCCTCGCCGTGTCGACAAGCTCGCTGCGAACGCGACGGCGATCCGCAGCGAGCTCGAGCGCGAGGGTTTCGACGTGTGCGGGTCGCGCACGCAGATCATTCCGCTGGTGATCGGCGATGCGCAAAGCGCGATGCGGATCTGCGAAGGCGCGCTGGAGCGCGGCGTGTTCGCGCAGGCGATCAGACCGCCGACGGTGCCACCGGGCACATCGCGGCTGCGGCTCTCGGTGATGGCTTCGCACCGCGAGCAGGAGCTGCGCGAGGCCGCCCGGTCGATCGCGCAGGCGGCCAGGGCGCTCGGATTTGAGCCGGGGGCGCGTCCGGCGAGGATCGCCGAGGACGAGCTGCCGCTCGAGCCCGCGGCCGCCGAGCTGCCGCCGGCACCGATCGCCGGGCGCGGGCGCGCGGACCTGTTCGACCACGAAGCTCGCGCGGCATAGGGACTTCCTCAAGGTGCCGAGCGGCTGGTTTGTAACCGGAACCGACACCGGTGTCGGCAAGACCGTCCTGACGGCGGCGATCGTCGCAGCACTGCGCTCGGCGGGAGTTCCGGTGAGGGCCTTCAAGCCCATCATCACCGGGCTCGAAGAGCCTGCGGATCCGCACTGGCCGCCCGACCACGAGCTGCTGGCGCGTGCGGCGGGTTCGCGTTCGGAGCATGTCGCACTGGTCGGGTTCGCCCCGCCCGTTTCCCCGCACCTGGCGGCACAGTTGGCAGGCGCGCAGCTGAACGCCGGTGAGCTCGCGGACTCGATCCGCGCTCAGCTCGGCGACAGGGAGCTGGCCGTCGTCGAGGGGGTTGGTGGGCTGCTGGTCCCGCTCAGCTGGGACCAGGACGTGCGCGATCTCGCGCGCGAGCTGGCGATGCCGGTGCTGGTGGCGTCGCGACCGGGGCTGGGGACGATCAATCACACGTTGTTGACCCTCGAGGCCGCGCGCGCCGCGGACCTGCATGTCGAGGCGGTCGTGTTGACGCCATGGCCAGAGGATCCCGGTGCGATCGAACTGTCCAACCGGGAGACGATCGAGCGGCTGGGCGGTGTCGAGGTTTGGACGCTGCCGCGGATCGAGCGCGCGGAACCGCATCTGCTCGCGGCGGCCGGGAGTGCCTTGCCATTGATGATGAGCTGGTCGGCCCTGAGCTCGGCTTGCGCGCTTGCTAGCGGTCCGATGAGCTGAGCGCTTTCAGTACCTTGGTGGGCGTGTGGCGACGATCCCGCGTGCTTTTGACGCTGCTTGCGCTCGCTGCCCTCCCCGTTCAGAGCGCGGCCGCGAGCGCCTACAGCAGGGTGCTCGGCGTGTACGAGCAAAAGGGCACGATCCCGCCGTGCCAGTTCTCGAGCGCGCAGCTGTCCAGCGCGCTCAAGGGCATCGACACGTACGGGGCACAGTACTTCCAGGACTTCACGAACGCGATTCAATCCGCGCTGGCCGCGCGGGCAGGCGGCGCGTGCCAGCCGACCCACTCCTCCGTCGTGATCAGCGCCCCGCCCCAGGGCGGCTCTGGATCGATTCCCGGCGGATCGCTCACGCGCGCCACGGGCGCGAATCCCCCGGCGGCGATCGTGCTGATGCTGGCGCTCGCGGCGGCGCTGGCGCTCGCTGTGGCGATCGTGCAGCTCGCGCGGTGGCGTGGCTGGGAGCCCGCTTGGGCACAAGCCTGGCGCCACGCTTGGCGTGAGTCCGGCCACCGGACGAGCCTCACCTGGGCAGAGTTCGTCGACTGGCTGCGATCCGCGGATTAGGCGAGCACGGCCGCGCGGGGACCGTAGTTCTCCACACCCAATCCAGCACGCTTGTGCGCAGGTAATCGGCGCCCGATTGCCCGATAGTGAGGTTATGAGCACGAGCGCTGAGATCGCGATCGATATCCACCCGATGCGACCCGACGATCGTACGCGGATCACCGACGCGGTCTCCTACACGTCGGAGGACACCTACTACCGGCGCTTTCACACGCCGATGAGCAGCTTTACCGAGCGCGAGCTCAAGCATCTGACCGAGATCGACGGCGACCTGCACATCGCGCTCGTCGCCACCGAGCGCGACCGCCCCGAGCGACTCGTCTCGGTCGTCCGCTGCGCGCGCAGCACGCTCCACCCCTCCGAGGCGGAGTTCGCGATCATCGTCCACGATCCGTACCAGCGACGCGGGATCGGCTCGCACATGCTCCGCCTGATGATTGAGACCGCGCGCGAGCATGGCGTCACCCGCCTGCGCGCGCTGATCCAGAGCGACAACCGGCCGATGCTCGCGCTGCTGTACAAGGTGCTGCCGCAGGCGGTGCTCGAGGGCCGCGCAGAAGGCGTCTCCATCTACGTGGCGGACATCACGGCCGGCTGATTTTTCGGGGCCGCTTCGCGGCATCCATGGGGCCGAGAGGGCCCGTCCGGACCGCTCACCGGGCCCGCACCCCCGCCTCCCGGCTGTACAGCGTCTTTCCGCTCGGCGACACCCACGCGATCCGCACCACGCCACTGCCGGGCAGCGGCGCATCGGTCCCGAAGAAGCCGCCTGCATCCTTGATGTCCACGGTCGCGACGGTTCGGTATGACCCTGCCCGAGGGCGCCACTGGATCTGTGCTTTCTGGCCGCCGTCTCGTGATGCCGGCCTCAGCATTCCCCAGATGTAGACCCGGTGGCCGTGAGCGAAGACAGGCTGGGGGATCACGAGCGGTAGGCGGTAGGCGGCCAGCGACGGCTTCGCGATGCCCCCGGCGTAGACGAGCCCCGTCTGGAACGTGGACCAGTATCCGACGCTCCCCTTGGGGTAGCGGGTGTCCGGCGGCGAGTCGTAGAGCAGGAACTGCGCCAGGGCCCGGACCCGTGGATCGGTCCACGCCAGGTACTGCGCCTCGTCGAGGTACAGCGCCTGGTTCTGCGCGCTGACGCCCCGGAACGGATTGGGCGGGTTGGTCTCGTAGCCGTACTCGGTCAGGTAGATGGGAAGCCGGCGGCCGACGCCATATGCGGCGAAGATCGCGTCGAGCGCGTGTTCGAGGCGTGACAGGTCAGACAACGGAGCGAAGTTCGGATCCGCCATCGAGGCCGTCGGCGCGAGGAAGAACGAGTACGCATGGTGCGCAAATCCGGTCGCGTCGAACAGCGCCGGATGCGCGGTGACGAATGCGCCCTGGTCCTGGGGCGCCGCCGGACATTGCAACGCCGCGGCCTGCGCACCTCGCAGCGGTTTGTAGCTCGAGTCCACGCAGTAGAGCGCCCGCAGGAACGGCAGCGGTGGGATCGGATCCTCGTCGGCGCTGCCCTCGGTCCCCTCCGGCGCGAGTTCGCCGATCAGGATCGTGTCGCTCGACGGGCCGTGACCCGTTTGCAGTAGCGCGCTGAACGCTGCATCGAGGTAGGAGCGGTACAACCGCGGGCTCGCCATCGCGCGGATCCCGGCCAGCGGCGCCCACTGCGGCGCGAGCCAGCCGGGCTGATTTGGCTCGTTCCAGATCGACCAGTAGTCAACGCGCGGAACGGGCCCGCCTCGTGCGCCGGCGGGAACGTAGGAGCCGCTGTAGCGCTTTCCAACCGCGGTGACGAATGCTTGGAAGTCCGCGGCCGACGGCCGGTAGTGGCTCGCGAGCCGCGCCTGCGGAGCGGGCTGCGCCATCGCCCACAGCGGTCCCGGAGCGGTGATGTTGAAGTCGACCGCCATATGGTGCGCCGCAGCCATCGTCACGATCCGGTCATAGGGCGCCCAGGCACTCGGCGCATAGGACCCGGGATCGGCGCCGTTGAAATGGGCCGGAGGCACCCGCGAGGTGTTCTCGGGCGCGATCGCCGCCCACAGCACCGTGATCCGCAGCCGATCGACGCCCAGGCCTGCGAGGGTGTCCAGCGTCCTTGCGACCGTCGGGGTCGACGCGTACACCAGATGGTTGTCGTCCTGGAAGAGCGACTCGAAGACGGGCTGCCGCCGGGGCGCAGCGGATCCTCCACAGCCAGCCAGGACCGTCGCGACGACTGCGAGTGCGCCTGCGATCAGCCGGGCGGGGACGCCCGTCGTCGATGTGAGCCAAGCGGGAGTCACCGGCCCTAGGCTGCCAGTTCCGACCGCTCTCGGAGCTAGCTTGTCAGCCGTGCGCAACCCCGCGGACCTGCTCGCCGCCGACAGACGCCACGTCTGGCACCCGTTCACCCAGCAGCAGGGATGGTGCGACGAGGAGTCGATCGTGGTGATCGATCACGCCGAGGGCACCAACCTCTACGACACCGACGGCAACGCGTACATCGACGGCGTCTCCTCGCTGTGGTGCAACGTACACGGACACCGCCATCCGGCGATCGACGCGGCGATCAAGGCACAGCTCGAGCGCGTCGCGCACTCGACGATGCTCGGCCTCTCCCACGAGCCGGCGATCGAGCTCGCCGAGCGGATCCTTGCGATCGCGCCCGAGGGCCTCACCCGCGTCTTCTACTCCGACAGCGGGTCCACGGCGGTGGAGGTCGCGCTGAAGATGGCGTTTCAGTGGTGGGCGCAGCGCGGCGAGCCGCGCCGCGAGTTCATCTGTCTCGAGAACGCCTATCACGGCGACACGATCGGTGCCGTGTCGGTCGGCGGCATCGATCTGTTCCACTCGCTCTACCGCCCGCTGCTGTTCGATTCGCGCCGTGCGCGCGCCGGCGATGCGGGGCATTTGGAGGCGCTGCTGGCGGAACGCGGGGAGAGCGTAGCGGCGGTCGTGATCGAGCCGCTGGTGCAGGGCGCCGCGGGCATGCTCATGCAGCCGCCCGGCTACCTTCGCGCGGTGCGCGAGCTCTGCGACGCGCACGGCGTGCTCCTGATCTTCGACGAGGTGGCGACCGGCTTCGGCCGCACAGGGCGCATGTTCGCCTGCGAGCACGAGCAGGTCACGCCCGACCTGCTGTGCGTCGGAAAAGGTCTCACGGGCGGCTACCTGCCGCTCGCCGCGACGCTCGCGACGGAGCGCGTCTACGAGGGCTTCCTCGGCAACTACGAGGAGTTCCGCACCTTCTTCCACGGGCATACCTACACCGGCAACCCGCTGGCGTGCGCGGCAGGCATCGCGACACTCCGGGCGTTCGAGGACGAGCGCACGCTGGAGCTGCTACAGCCGAAGATCGAGTTGTTGACGCGTCTGCTCAGCCACCGGATCGCGACGCTGCCCGCCGTCGCAGAATTTCGTCAGCGGGGATTCATGGTCGGGATCGAACTGATCGCGTTTCCCGCCGAGGAGCGAATGGGTCACCAGGTGACGGTCGCCGCTCGCCGTCGCGGCGCGTTGATCAGGCCGCTCGGCGACGTTGTCGTGCTGATGCCTGCGCTCGCGATCTCCGAGTCCGACCTGCGGCGGCTCGTCGCGATCGCCGCCGCCTCGATCGCGGAGGCGAGCGCGGGGCACCTGCGAACCGCGGCGTAGCGCCCGCTCGGGCGCGGACTCAGCTAGCTGATCAGGGTCTGCAGGGACCGGCCGCCCCCCGCGCTGCGGACGGCCCGGCGCAGAGCGGGGAATGACACGTTGTGCGCGCGCGCGATCTGGCGCAGCGTTCTGCCCAGCGCGAGCCTTGCCTGGAGCTGCGCCGGCGTCATGCCCAGGTACGCGGCGGCTGCCGTGATCGCCCTCTGTCGCAACACGCTGAGCGGCACCGGAGCGGCGGCGACGGGCGCGATCAGGTCTGTCGTGGGGTTGACCGGCAGGATCATCGGCGGCCGCGGTGTCTGGGAGAAGTCGAAGTCGCTGATCAGGTTGCCGAGCTGCGGCGCGTCCTCGCGCACGTCGGGTCGCGGGTCGGGACGACCGTCGGTCTGCGGGTTGATGCGCTGCCCGCCGAGGAAGTCGTCCTCGATGAACTTGTTGTACGCGTCGAAGCTCAGCGTCTGATGGTCGATGTAACCCCGTCGCGCATAGGGGCTGATCACAAGCCCCGGGACTCGCAACCCGTAGCCGTTGACGTCGACGATCGGCGGCACGACGTGGTCGTAGAAGCCGCCCCAGTCGTCCCACGCAAGGAAGATCGCCGTGCTGTCCCAGTCGGGGCTGCGCATGATCGCGTTGATCACACCGGTGACGTAGGTCTGGCCGGCGCTGACCAGGGACGGCGGGTGCTCGGAGACGCGGCCGTTGGGTGCGATCCAGGACACGGCCGGCAGCGTTCCGTTCTTTGCCGCCGCGAAGAAGCTCGACAGCGACTGGATGTTGCCGAGCTGTCCGTCTTGGCGGACGGTGTCGAAGTACGGCAGCGGGTTCCAGATGCCGGGCGTCGTCGCACCCTGCTGGACCGGGGCACAGGAGATCGCTGCGTCGTTCTCGCAGTCGGGCTCGGTGCCCTTGAAGACGTAATAGGCCCAGCTGACGTTGTTCTTGTGCAGCAGGTAGGTGAGATCGGTCCACGCGTAGTCGGGGATCGTCACTACCCGGGCCCCGTACCGTCGCTGGAAGTCGGGTGGCTCGGGCGGATTGCCGTCAACGTTGACGCAGCTCATCGGATCGCCCCTTCGCGAGCACTTGGCGGACCATTCGGAGACCTGGAAGAGGTGCGCGGGCAGGCTCCACGACGCGTTCGGCTCGAACATGTGGTCCTGGAGCACAAAGTTGCGCGCGTACGCCCAATAGTTCGGGATATCGGCCCCGGTGTGGTAGCCCATCACGTCCGGTGCACCGCCGGATCGTCCGCAGGCGGGGTCAAACGTATGCTCGCAGCCCGTTCGCGCCCGTTGTTGCTGCTCAACGAACCCGTTCATCGCGCCACCGTTGACGTCGGCCAGCGCGTTTGCTTGCGCGTGCGGGCCGCCCAGGTTCCGGTCCTGGCGATCGTGGAACGGGCGCACGCACGGGCCGCCGGACGGGTTCGGCACGCACACTCCGGGCGGGATCCCGTCCGCGCCGGGGTAGGTGCCGAAATAGGAGTCGAACGAGCGGTTCTCCTGCATGATCACGATCACGTGCTTGATCTTGTGGATGCCGGTCTCGCCGGCCGGACCGGGGCCGGCGGTGATGGTCGCGGTCGAGGTGACCGTGACGGTGTGGTGCGAGCTGCCGCCACCGCAACCGGCCAGCACGAGCAGGGCGCCGATGGCGATGGCGGCCCCGAGATACGCATTGAAGCGGCTCAATCGTCGTACGGTTCGAAGTCGGCCTTGCGCGCCCCGCAGACCGGGCAGAACCAGGTCTCCGGTATCTCCTCGAATGCCGTGCCGGGCGGAATCCCGCCGTCCGGGTCCCCGTCGGCAGGATCGTAGATAAAGCCGCACGAGCCGCAGATCCACTTCTTCACGGGGCGGAAGCGTACCGACGCTCCCCCGGCCTCGCGCCGCGTAGCGCGGTAGGGTCGGGTTATGGAGAACCCTCGTCCTGCCCCGGGAGAGGAGCTCAACGCCGGCCAGGAGACGGTGCCGCGCCCGGCCGCGACCGTGATCCTACTCCGTGGTGGCGGCGAGGGACTCGAGGTCCTGCTGGTCCGCCGCAACCCCGAAGCGCGCTTCATGGGCGGCGCCTGGGTGTTCCCCGGCGGAGCTGTCGACCGCAGCGAGGGCGATGGGCAGGATCCGCTGCGGGCAGCGGCAATCCGGGAGCTCTCCGAGGAGGCGGGCATCGCAATCAGTGATCGGGAGCAACTCGTGCCGTTCGCGCGGTGGATCACGCCCGCGCAGGTGAAGATCCGCTTCGACACGTGGTTCTATCTGGCGCCGGCGCCGGTGGGCGCACAGGCCACCGTCGACGGCAGCGAGATCGTCGACGCGCGCTGGTATCAGCCGGCGGTTGCGCTCGAGGAGTCGCGCCACGGCGAGCTGTTCCTGGTGTTCCCGACGATCAAGCAACTCGAACAACTCTCGTCGTTCGCCTCAGCCGACGAGCTGATCGCCCACGCCCGCGGGCGGCAGGTGCTACCCGTCCAACCGCGCGTGCTGATGTCGGGCGAGACGGCGCGGATCGTGCTGCCGGGAGAGCCGGGCTACGAGGACTAGGCTCGGCTGAGCGTGCGCAGAAGGTTCTGCTCTTCAGAACGAACTGCGCGCGCACATATACTCGCCGCGTGACGGACGGCCTTCCAGGCGAAGTACAGGCAGCTTTCGAGCACTTCATCACGACCGAGTTCACGACGGTCGACCGCAAGGGACAGCCGATCACCTGGCCCGTGACGCCCTATTACAAGCCCGGCGACGAGTGCATCGACGTGACGACCGGGCTCGGCTATCCGAAGAAGGCCAACGACGCGAGGTCCAATCCGATGGTCGCCTTGCTGTTCTCCGACCCGACCGGCAGCGGCCTCGAAGACGCATCGATGGTGCTCGTCCAGGGCACGGCCGACGTCGACGATCGGGACCTCGCCGCCAACCGCGAGCGCTATTCCCGCGAGTCGATCGCCAAGCTTCCCGGCACCGCCAAGCTGCAGCCTCCCGACCGCCTCAAGCGGATGCTCGACTGGTACTTCATGCGCATCTACATCCACGTGCGACCTGAGCGAGTGTTCGTCTGGCGCGGCCGCGACCCGGCCGCCGTTCCTGAGCTGTACGGCGCGCACATGGAGGAGGTGCGCTCGGGACACTCCGAGGAGCCGGACCTCTTCCACGCCGATCCCGAGGGAGGCGCCAGCAGCTGGGACCCGCGGATCCACGAGCTCGGTACCACCTATCCAACGGCCGTGCTCTCGATCGTCTCACCCGATGGGTTTCCGTTCGCGATCCGCGTCCCCGTCAAGGTCGACGGCGCGAATCGCTGGATCCGGATCGAGGGAGCTCCGACGCAGACTCCGTTCCAGCCGGGGCGCGCATGTCTCACGGCGCACCTGCACGCAGAGGAGTTCACCTGGCAGCAGAACTTCCAGGTCAGGGGCGATCTTGTGTTCGTCGAAGGTGGATGGGCCCTGCTTCCGCACAAGCTGGTCGGTGGCTTCGAGATCCCGCGCTCGCGGGTGGCGACGCTTCGCGCGAACGCCGCCAAGGCGCGCCGGTTCCGGCGAACTGCCAAACGCGAGCTCGCGCGCAGGCGGTAGATCTGGTGCCCGACCAGCCGCGCAGGCTGACGGTCGCGGTCACCGGGCCCACCGGCGACATCGGCCGCTCACTGCTGCGAGCGCTCGACCGCAGCAGGGAGATCAGGAGTGTGGTCGCGATGGCCCGCCGCCCGTTCGACCCGGTTGCCGAGGGGTTGCGCAAGGTCAGCTACCGGCAGGGCGACGTCCTCGACCGCGCCGAGCTCGACCGCCTCGTGAAGGGCGTCGATGTGGTCGTCCATCTGGCATTCCTGATCTTCGGAGGCATCGACGAGACGCGGAAGATCAACCTCGAGGGGTCCCGCAACGTGTTCGAGGCGACCGCGGCGGCGGGCGCACAGCGGCTCATCTACGCCTCGAGCGTGGCCGCCTACGGCTTCCACGGCGACCGCCCGGGGATGCTGAGCGAGGACATCCCGCCCCGCGGGACCGACCGCCACTACTACTCCGCCCAGAAGGCGGAGCTCGAAGGCACGCTCGCCAGCGTGCTCGAAGGCACGCAGACCAGGGCCTATCTGTTCCGTCCGTGCATCGTGGCTGGCCCGGACGCGCTCGCGATGTTCGAGGCGATTCCGTACATCCAGCTCTCGGACCGGATGCCCGGCGCCGTGCGCCGCGTGCTCGAGCTGATGCCCGCGCTCAAGCCGGTCCTTCCCGACCCTGGCGTTCCCTTCCAGCTCGTTCACCACGACGACGTCGCCACCGCGATGCGTGCCGCGGTACTAGGGCGAGGCACCCCGGGCGTCTACAACCTGGCCGGTAGCGGAACGCTCACGATGTCCGACCTCGCTTCGGCCCTGGGTTGGTACAGCGTGCCGGTCCCGGACCTTGCCGTCGACGCTGCCGCCGAGCTCGTCGCCAGGCTGCCGTTCGTGCCCGCCGAGGCACAGTGGATCGAGAGCGCCCGCAGCCCGGTGCTGATGGACACGACCAAGGCCAGGCGCGAGCTGCGCTGGCGCCCGCGCCACGACGCTCGCGAAACGCTCCAGGAGATGATCGATGCCGCCCGCAGCGAGCAGCTGATCCGGTGAGACTCAGGACCGGAACACCATCGGCGAGGCGCCCGGCGAGTATCGCCATTGCCGGTCCTGCCACCACCTGAAGCGCACCTGGACGCCGGGGCCCGCGGGAATCGCGGCCGGCGCATCGAAGATCCCGTTGTCGTCTGTCCGTGTGGTGCGGACCGTCACGAACGGCATCCGCACCGAGGCCCGCGCCTGCACCTGGACGAGCGTTCGGGTTTGCATCGGACGGGCTCGTCCCCAGACGTCGACCCATGCAGCCGACCCCGTCACGAGCCCCGGTGACAGGCACGCCGGCGCCGCGCGGGAAAGCACCCGGCCCACGACCGGGGAGCGGAACATCCAGAAGGCGTGCTTGACGGTTCCGTCCTCGCGGATCAATCCGGTCGTCCATGCACCGGGCAGCAGACCGTGGACATGCCCGGTCCGAAAGCGCATGAAGAGCGTCTCGCTGGTCCGGGTGTCGCGCAGCAGGAATTGGGAGAACGAGACGACCTGACGGTCGCGCCACGCAAGGTACTCCGCGGCGGCGTCGAGCTGCGCTTGCTGAACCTCGCTCCAGGGCATGTCGGTCAGCTCGGCGTTGGACTCGCAGCCCTGCTCTGTCAACCACAGGTTCTCGGCGCCCGGCGCGAGGCGGTGCATCGCGACGAGCCGGTTCAGCAGCGCTCGCAGCGCGGGCACGTCGCCCATCTGCAGCCAGCCGCGCCGGCCGGGTCCCGACGCCACCCAAGGCGGGTCCGTCCGCTCGTAGGGATGGTGCGCGAAGCCGTCCGCCGGCACCATTCGGAAGTGCGCGCAAGCTCCGTCGTGAACGGGGCGCAAGCGAGCGTCGACGCACGCCAGCCGGCGGATGAACTGAAGTGGCGCCACGCCGCCCGGGGCGGGCTCGGCGTCCCCGCCCTGGGAGCTCGTGTTGCCGATCAGGACGCTCGCGTGCGGCGAGGCGCGCTTGATCGCAGGATACGCGAGCTGCACGAGCTCCCGGTACCAGTCGGCGCTGACGGGGACGCCGTCACGCCACTGCGGCTCGTAGAACAGCCGCCCATTGGGCTCGTTCCATAGCGTGAAAGTCCTCACCTGTGGGAGCGGAGTGCGCCGGCCCCGTGGCGTGTAGCGCCCGTCATAGCGCCGCGCCAGCATTCCCTCCCACGTCGCCAGCTGGTGAGGGTCGATGTTGTCGGTGTACCAGGGGTCACCCGCGAGCACCCTTGGCCGCCGGTTCGTCGTCGCCCACAGCGGCGCCGAGAACGCGGGATCGATGATCACACTCAGGCCCGCGGTGGTGGCGGCGCGGACGGCGCGGTCGAGCGCCGCCTGCATCTGCGGCGAGGCGTCATACGAGCGGGGGTCGGCCGGATCGAAACCGCGCGGCGCGGGCCTCGACTCGTATCCGGGCGCCTCGAGCTTCCACTCCGCCCTGATCCGCACGTAGTCGACGCCCAGCCAGCGCAGCGTCCTCATCACCGAAGGCGCCGCGCGGGCGCAAACAGCGTCAACGGATCGTCCTGCAACACGGTGTGAAGCACTCGCGCCGGGGCGGCCGGCGCCCGCGCCGCCTGTGCAAAGGCAGCGACAGCCGCCACCGCCAGCCCCGCCGTAACCGCGCGCCGCAACCTCATACGCGGTCATTCTGCCCTCCACGAACGGGCGCGTACCGCGTATCGTGATCGGATCACGCGCCGCCGCCATCTAACCATCCTGCTGTTGGCGATCTGCGTCTGTGGAGCGTTGCCGGTGGCGCGCGCCGGCGCGGGGGCGCCCGCTGGGGGCGCCGCCCGCTGCGGGCGGCGCGGGGACGCCCGCTGCGGGCGCCGGCTCCCGAGAGCGGACGGCGGCGCGCGCGGCGCGCGACCTGCTCGCCAGGCTCAACCTGCCGGCCGGCGCGGTCGCCCTGGCAAGAGAGCCGTCCGGCGACGGCGGCGCCCTGGCGGGCCCGGCCGGCAGCCCGGCGCTACAGCTGCTCGTCGATCGCCACGGCTGGTGGCGTGTGCCTCGGGGCGCCGATCAGGTGATCGCCTTCATCCGGGCACATCGGCCGCGCGGCGCATTCCTCTCGGTCACCGGCTCGGAATCGAACGGGCGCGTGCAGAGCACCTCGCTCGGCTATCAGTGGCCGACGGTCTCCAGCGTGCTCGGCAGCCGAATGCTCTTGATTGACGTCGTCGCGCTGCGCGATGGCTCGACCGGCGTCCGCGCGGACGCCCAGGTCGTATGGATCAAAGCGCGGCCCGCCAGCGAGCGTGTTCCGGCCGGCGTCGGCGAGATCGACATCGTGCGCCAGCCGTCCCTGTCTCTGCACGTGACCGACCACGCGAAGGTCAGCCGGCTGGTCGCGATGATCAATCGGCTGCCGATCGTCCAGCCGGGCGCGTGGTCGTGCCCGGCGATGCCCGTGCACGAGCCGGTGATCACGTTCACGTTCCGCTCGTCGCAAGGTGGCGCTGTTTTGGCGGTGGCCAGCGAGCACGCGGACGTCCGCGAGCCCACGACGCCCTGCGACCCGCTCAACTTCAGCATCCGGGGCCAGCCGCAGACGCCGCTGCTGCGCGGTGCGGCGTTCCTGGCGGCGGCTGGGCGGCTGCTCGGGGTGAGACTGGGGACGTGAAGGGCGGTGGCGCTTTGGTGGCGCCGCGTCGTGGCCGGCGTCTTGACTTGCGCGACAGAGAGGGCGGATGAGCGGCTGATGCAGCCGCGAACGTCACACTCAACGCGCGTCAACCGACGAGTGTGACGCTGACGGCGTGGTGGGCCGTGAACGTCACTCTCACCCACCGAGGCGAGTTGAGGGTCACGAAAACGGCCATCCCGCGGCCCCGTCCGGCCGCTTCGAAGGGCGTGGCTGGCGTGCGTCTATCGCCGCGGGCGGTGGCATTCGCGGTGCCGGCTTCGTCCGTGCCCATTCCGCCGGCCGTCCATGGCCGGCGGGATTGGGGTCCCGCCCACGCGGGACTTCATACAACACCAACCTCCCGCTGAAGCACGAGAAAGGGAGGGGCGAACGTCCATTTCGTGACAATTCGACTTGGCAAGAGGGCAACGGTCTACGAAATGGACGCTGGGGCGTCTCGTCCATAACGTTCATCGTTGCCCTGGCGGATTCATCTGGTCGTCGCAACACCTTGACCGAGAGGAGTTGCGATGGGCGAGAGAAGTCGGGCTTCGGATTTTGCGCGGGTGCGTTCGCCGGGGCGTCTGCCGTCTGGGCGGCGGGAGCATCGGGTGCGTTTCTGGGCGGCGGTCGCGCGAGGGCTCAGTAGCCGGGAGGCTGGTGTCCAGGCGGGCGTGTCGCCGGCGGTTGGTGTCCGGTGGTTTCGGAAGGGTGGGGGGATGCCGACCGTTACCCAGGCGCCGTTGTCGGGGCGTTATCTGTCGTTCGCTGAGCGGGAGGAGATCGCGATCCTGCGCGCTGGGGGGTGTGGGGTGCGGGGGATCGCTCGTCAGCTCGGGCGTTCGCCGTCGACGATCTCTCGTGAGTTGCGTCGGAACGTCGTGAGGTGTGGCGGCGTCGTTGAGTATCGGGCGAGCTCGGCGCAGCGGTACGCGGACCGGCGGGCTCGGCGTGCGAAGCCGGCGAAGCTGGTCGTGAACGCCGGGCTGCGACGGTATGTGCAGGACCGTCTGTCGGGAGCTGTCAAGCGGCCCGATGGGACGGCTCTCGACGGTCCTGGGGTGAGGTGGATCGGGCGGCGTCACGGTCTGCGCAAGGATCGGCGCTGGGCGAGGGCGTGGAGCCCTGAGCAGATTTCCAATCGCCTGCGCTTGGAGTTCCCCGATGATGAGTCAATGCGTATCTCGCACGAGGCGATCTACCAGTCGCTGTACGTTCAGGGGCGTGGCGCGTTGCGGCGTGAGCTGACGGCCTGTCTGCGGACCGGGCGGGCGTTGCGGGTCCCGAGAGCTCGCACCAGCGGTCGCGGTCGCGGGTTCGTCAGCGACGAGGTGATGATCAGCCAACGCCCCGCCGAAGCCCAGGACAGGGCGGTTCCCGGCCATTGGGAAGGCGACCTCATCATCGGAGCGAGGAGCTCGGCGATCGGCACGCTGGTGGAGCGCTCAACCCGCTTTACGATGCTGCTCTACCTCCCGCCGATGACCGGCCAAGCGCCGGGAGTAAAGGACGGCCCCGCGCTAACGGGGCACGGCGCCGAGGCGGTCCGCGACGCGATCGCCAGGACGATCGTCACGCTGCCTGAGCAGCTGCGCCGCTCGCTGACCTGGGACCAGGGCACCGAGATGGCCCAACACGCCCAGCTGCGGATCGAGACCGGCCTGCCGGTGTACTTCTGCGATCCACACAGTCCGTGGCAGCGCGGCACCAATGAGAACACCAACGGGCTGCTGCGCCAGTACTTCCCGAAAGGCACCGACCTCTCCAGACACAGCGCCGAGGACCTCGCTGCGGTCGCCTCCGCGCTGAACAGCCGACCGCGCAAGACGCTCGGCTGGAAGACGCCCGCCGAAGCGCTCAACGAGTACCTGAGAACCATCTAAACCAACCACGCACGATCGGCCGGCGGGTGGCAGCCGCTCAAGCGCAGGCCCCTTGCCCCCTGGCTCGCGTTCGCCACCGCGCCCCTCCCACCGCTCACGCCGGCCACCGAAACGGCGGCTGGGGAAGGGAGCGATCACGGCTAAACCAACCGCAAGCTCCCTGGCGCCTCGCCGGCCCGGATCCCCTCGCCGCCCTGAACGACAGAGTCAGGCCGTGGAGGTCACGCCTAGACGACCAACCGCCCAGAACTCAACGACAGCCCGACCCTCGGCCACCCCAGTCCATCCCCCACGAGAGGTACCGTCACCTCGACAGCTACTGTTGCGAGGACCGGTTGAGCCCGAGCCTTCATGGCGACCGCTTGGTTAGAAAATAGCCGTGGCACCCCGTAAAAAAGGTTGCCCCGGTTTACGGTGCGCCGGGGCTATTTTCATCCCCCGGGGCGCCCGCAGGCGGGCATGAACCTTTGCTACTCAGTGGAAGGCTGTTGTCCGGATCGGTGATGTCCGGCCGGTGAGCTTGGGTTCTCGGGCGGCGGCGGGCTGACTCTCTTTGCCACTGTCGACCCCTGGGGGTCTGACCGGCTTTCGCTGTGTCGCCCGTCGCCGACCGAGGACCGCCGGCGTGACTTGATAGGAGCTTGCCAGAGCCCAACTGAGTGCTGTCCGCCGGCGATCCGCTTCGTCAGCCATATCTCACGAAGGGACGGGTACATGATCGTGATCGGGGTGGACGCACACAAGCGGACGCACACGCTTGTCGCGCTTGATGCGGGGACCGGCGTCAGCCGGGGCGAGACAACGGTTCAGGCCAGCGATGATGGCGTCCTTGCCGCGCTGCGGTTCGCCGCGGGCGTTGAGAACGAGCGGGTGTGGGCGGTGGAGGACTGCCGGCATGTCACGAGCCGGCTTGAGCGTGCTCTGCTGGGTGCTGCTGAGCGGGTGATCCGGGTCCCCCCATCGCTGACCGGCGCGTCGCGGAAAGCGACCCGGACGGCGGGGAAGTCTGACCCGATCGACGCCCGGGCGGTCGCGCTCGCCGCGATCCGCGAGGGGGTTGAGAATCTGCCGGTCGCGTTCCTAGACGAGCAGGCGCACGAGATCCGCGTCCTCTGCGATTACCGCGATCAGCTCATGAGCGAGCGCACCCGTCTGATCAACCGGTTGCGCTGGCATCTGGTCCGGATCGCGCCGCAGCTCGAGGCGCAGCTCGGCCCTCAGGCGCTGAAAGGCCCCCGCATCCGAGCACGGCTCGCCCGGCAGCTCGGGCAGCTGCCGGCCAGCCCGCAGCTGCGGGTCGCCAAAGCGCAGCTGCGGCGGATCAACGAGATCACCAAAGAACAGAAGGACCTGTTCGCCGAGCTCACCGCCCTGATCCAGGCGCACGCCCCGCAACTGCTTGAGCAGCGCAGCATCGGGACCGTGACCGCCGCCGTGATCATCGGACGAACCGCCGGCGCCCAGCGGTTCCGCAGCGAAGCGTGCTTTGCCCGGCACGCCGGCACCGCACCGATCCCGGCCAGCTCCGGCAAAACGACCCGTCACCGCCTGCACCGCGGCGGTGACCGGCAACTGAACCGGGCGATTCACATCATCGCGCTCGGCCGGGTCGCGTGGGACCCCGAGACCCGCGCCTACATCCAACGTCGCGTCTCAGACGGCAAGACCAAACGCGAAGCGATCCGCTGCCTCAAACGCCACATCGCCCGGCAGATCTTCCACCTCCTCTACAACGCCCAACCAGCCAGCCCACCACCGAGCGTGGAACCGGCACCGCGGGTCAGAGTCAGCGCCCCAGCACTGATGCCATGCACCCGGTGAAAGCCCGCAAATAGCGAACACCACTTGACATAGGAGCTGCGAAATGGACGCTGCCAGGCGCTCCAGGCCCCCTTCGAAAGGGTGGGCGGGGTGGGCGGGACTCCATACCGGGCAGAACAAGTCACGAGGCCGCCGGCCGAAGACCGTATGGAGCGTGACGTCCGGGTCGCGCTGTAGAGGTCGGCACCCCGCGCATGTGTGTGCGGGGGCTGGGCCGGAGGAATGGGCCTTCGGCCGACACCCCAGTCATGGGAGGTGCCGACGTGCATAACGATAGGACGCTGGTCGGTCTTGATGTGCATGCGAGGGCGACGGTCGCTGCGGGGCTTGATTTGGAGAGCGGCGAGCTGCGGTTCCGGCGGATCAACGGTCCGCCGCGGTCGGTCGTGAACTATTTGGAGGAGTTGCCGGGGCCGGTGTCGGCTGTCTATGAGGCCGGGCCGGTCGGGTATGGCCTGGCGCGTGAGGGGGCGGTGCGGGGGATCGCGGTGCGGGTGTGCGCGCCGGGGTCGATCCCGCGCAAGCCCGGGGAGCGGGTCAAGACCGACCGCCGGGACGCCGAGCGGCTGGTCAGATCGTTGCTGGCCGGGGAGCTCTCGTTCGTGCGTGTCCCGACCGTTGAGGAGGAGCAGTTCCGGGATCTGGGCCGCTGCCGGGAGGCCGTGCGGGTCGATCTGATGCGCGCCCGGCACCGTTTGTCGAAGCTGCTGTTGCGCCGCGAGCTCGAGTTCCCGGGGCCCGGCGGCAACTGGACCCGCGAGTACTGGCGGTGGCTGCGGTCGCTTGCGTTCGCCGATCATCCCACGCGCACCGTGGTCGGCGACTACATGGCCGCCGTGGCCGCGCTGGAGCAGCGCCGCGACGGGCTCGATTCCCAGATCGAGATCGTGGCGCTACAGAGCCCGTGGGCTGAGACGATCTCCAAGCTGCGCTGCCTGCGCGGGATCGACACCGTCACCGCGTACGGGATCTGCGGCGAGATCGGCGATTTCCGGCGCTTCGAGCATCCCCGCACGCTGACGGCGTATCTCGGGATCGTTCCCAGCGAGTACTCCTCCGGGGAGTCGACCAAGCGCGGACCGATCACCAAGGCCGGCTCGCCGCACGCGCGCCGGCTGCTGGTCGAAGCGGCCCAGCACTAGTGCGCCACGAGGCGCTCTGTTGTATCCCCGGCGCAGCCGGGACGAAACTCGAAGGAAGGTTCGTGGGTCTGATGGCTAACCCGGATCCGAGAGGTGAACGGAACAATCGCATGCCAGCAAAGCGACGGCCGGCTCAGGTGTCAGGGTCGGGGTGTCGCGGGACCCGCGTGATATGGCGAAAGCTGGATTGCCTGAATCCCAATCTCCAGATGATGCAAAGGCTCGTCCGCCGGAAAGACATCCGATACCGGCGCCACGCCCTGCGACGGCCTGGTAGTGCGGCCATCGCAACCTTCGGGGCGTGGAGCGTTGCCCAGTGAGGGCAATCAAGGAGATGAGTGGGACGCCTACGTCACGCTCGATACGTACGACAGAGACGAACGTGGGATCAACCCCTTGGGGCGCGAGCCTCGGGGTGACGGAGTGCCCGTAGTAGTCGTGGGAGCAACGACCCACCGAGGAGGACGGGAGAGCCGTCCGCAGGGCGAAGGGGCACAGGTGGCTGGACAACGACGAGCCGCGAGGTATGCGTAATGCAGAACGCCGAAACGGTCCTTCATGTCCTCCGTGAACGCGGCAGGCGCGGCCTGCCGTGCGACGAGATTGTATCGACAGCTGTTCAACCCGCAGCTGTATCTGCTGGCCTACGGGCGCATCTACTCCAACAAGGGAGCGATGACGCCCGGACCCGACGCGGAAACCGCGGACGGCATGACGATGGCCAAGATCGAGCGCATCATCGACGCGGTGCGTCACGAGCGCTACCGGTTTCGGCCCGTCCGGCGGCACTACATCCCGAAGAAGGATGGGAAGCAGAGGCCGTTGGGTCTGCCGTCGTGGTCGGACAAGCTGCTCGGCGAAGTGATCCGCCTGCTGTTGGAGGCGTATTACGAGCCGCAGTTCTCCGAGCACTCCCACGGTTACCGGCCCGGCCGAGGTTGCCACACCGCCCTGGGCGAGGTGGCGAGAACCTGGACCGGGACTAGTTGGTTCATCGAGGGCGACATCTCCCAGTGCTTCGACCGACTCGATTCTCGGGTCATGCTCGAGACGCTGGGCGAGAAGATCCACGACAACCGGCTGCTTCGACTGATCGGCCAGACGCTGCAAGCCGGGTATCTGGAGGACTGGGTGTGGAACGCCACGCTCAGCGGCGTGCCGCCGGGCGGGGTTCTCTCCCCGTGCCTGTCCAACATCTACCTGGACCGGCTGGATCAGTTCGTCGAGACGATTCTGATGCCGGAATACAACCGAGGGGCGCTCAGGAAACACAATCCTGAGTACCAGAGGGTGCAGTGGGCGGTCGCTCGTGCCCGCCACCGTGGCGATGATGCCGCGGTGCGGGAGCTGCGCAAGCAGCAACGCAGCCTTCCCAGCCTGGATCCGCACGATCCTGGCTACCGGCGGCTGCGCTACGTGCGATACGCAGACGACATCCCTCGGGTTCACCGGACCGAAGGCCGAAGCCGAGGAGATCAAACGTCACCTCGCCCAGTTCCTGCGCGATGAGCTCGAGCTGGAACTATCCGAGACAAAGACGCTGATCACCCACGCCCGCACCCGCGCGGCGCGGTTCCTCGGCTACGAGATCATCACCCAGCACGACAACCGCAAGCAGACCGCGGGCCGCAGGTCGGTCAACGGTCAGATCCGGCTGCGCGTGCCGGTCGATGTGATCAAGGCCAAATGCTCCCGATACACGCAAGGCGGCAAGCCCGCCGCCCGACCCGAATTGATGAACGAGCCAGACCACACGATCATCAACCGCTTCGGAGCGGAGTACCGGGGGATCGTCCAGTACTACCTACTCGCCGGCGATGTCTACCGACTCGACCGGCTGCACTGGGTAATGCAGACCTCGCTGCTCAAGACGTTGGCCGGCAAGTACGGCTCGACGGTCACGACCATGGCCCGCAGGTACAAGGCCACGATCGAGACACCGCACGGGCCACGCAAGTGCTTGCAAGCCAGCGTTGAGCGCAGCAAGGGACGCAAACCACTGGTCGCAACGTTCGGCGGTATCCCGCTCATACGGCAGAAGCACGCGGCGCTCAAAGACCGCGCGCCAGTCCCGGCCGCCGCCCCCGGCAACGAGCTGATCGATCGGCTCCGCGCTGGACGGTG
This sequence comes from uncultured Solirubrobacterales bacterium, assembly GCA_963824755.1. Taxonomy (GTDB): domain Bacteria; phylum Actinomycetota; class Thermoleophilia; order Solirubrobacterales; family Solirubrobacteraceae; genus Palsa-465. Next base: position 230,456 of record CAWGQT010000026.1, read on the forward strand.
CGAGATCTGCGGAGAAGCGGACCAGGTGCAAGTTCACCAGATCCGCAAGCTCTCAGACCTCGACAAGCCTGGACAGCCAGACCAACCCGAATGGGCCAGGATCATGGCCAAGCGACGACGCAAGACCCTCGTGGTCTGCGCCACCTGCCACGCCACGATCCACCCCGGGAGGCCAACCGCGTCAATCACGGCATAGCCGCTGGAGAGCCCGGTGATCAGAAATGGTCACGCCGGGTTCGGGAGGGCGGCGTCGGAGAAGGACCCGCATAGGCACCTCGCCGACGTCGTACCTCGACCCGCCACAAGCCCGCCGTCAGCGAAAGGCTAAAGCAGCGCCAACGCGGCCAGGACCCTCGCGCGTGCGAGATCGGCTGGCGCTGCCAACAACGCCTGCACCACCAATGGCAACGGCTGCGGCTAGAGCGCGGCAAGCCCGGCAACGTGGTCGTGATCGCGCTCGCCCGCGAGCTCGCGAACTTCGTCTGGGAGGCCGGCCAACTCCAATAACGCCACGCCACAACACTCCCCTCCCCGGCGCTGTCGGGGCGACACGGGAACCCCATTCACGGACCTGGACGTCGCGGCCCACGGGCTCGCGCCCCGGCCTCAGGCAACCAGCAACCCACCCGTTGCTGGCCGCGCCCGCCCGAAGACTGCGAGCCCCACGACGAAACAGCGGTCAAGAGGTAAAGCCCTCGCATATGAGGCTGAACAGCACTCGACGCCCCAGCACCCAAACCCGTGCCGCCCCGAGAGCACCGGCAACCCCCAAACCCGCCACACCACCCGCAAAACCGGAACGACCACCCCACCCCCTTGACAAACCCCACTCCATATGAGGCCGGGAAGCGTGGCGCACGCCGGCGCGCCCATCGAGGCCGCCGAGGCGCAAGCCGACAGCGCAACCGGGCCGCGCCGCCGTGCCCGGCCGGCGCAAACCCCCGCCGGCCTCAGGCCCCGCCGTACGCGACGATCAGATCGGTCACGACGCCGACGAGGAAGCCGGCGGTGACCATCAGCAGCCCGAGCTCGCGGTGCCCGAGACGGCGCATGCCGTTCCAGACCTCGCCGATCACGTACAGGATCGCGCCGCCCGCCGCCGCGTAGAACGCCAGCTCGAGCGGATGGCTCGTCACGCCGTACCCGACGATTGAGCCCAGGAAGGTCGGCCCGCCACCGATCAGCCCGGCCAGACCGAGCCAGCGCCAAGATGGCCTGACGTCACCGAGCGGTCCCACGATTCCGAACCCCTCCGTGGCGTTGTGCAGCGCGAACCCGATGATCAGGACAGTCGCGAGGCTGATCGCGCCGGCGCGCGCCGAGACGCCAATCGCAAGCCCCTCCGCGAAGTTGTGCACGCCGATCGCCGCGGCGATCGTCAGCCCGGTCCGCAGCGCCCGTCGGCGCGCGGCGTCCCGCTCGAGCGCAAGCGCATCCGCCTCCGGAACGGTCAGCACCGCGGCACTGGCACCGCCCGCGATCGGCGGCCCCACGGGCCGGACCGGTCGCATTCGCCGCTCCAGCACCGCCAAGCCGGCGCTACCGGCCGCGAACCCGACGCCGAGCAACACGACCAGCCAGATCAGATACGCCACCGACTGGTGATGGTGCTTCACCGCGGTCATCGTGCCGTCGATGATCGAGATCCCGTTGGAGAGGACGTCGACGAAGATGAACGCGAGCACGCCGACGGAGAACATCGCCAGCGCGACACGAGCCCAGCTCGAGAGAAGCTGGAGGCGCCCGACAGGGAGACCGATATAGATCGTGAACCCTGCGAGCGCGCCGAGCGCGACTGTCTGTGCGAAGGACAAGTGGCTTACAAACGGTTAGGGGACCCTAATAAGCGTGGTCAGCCTAGCACGTTAGGGGGCCCTAAGCCCAAGTGCAACCGTCGGACTTGTAACAGCGATTACGTGTCGGAGTTCAAGTCCGGCAGGCCCAAACCCTGCAGCCAGCCGTTGACCGTGATGTTCAGCTGGGTGAATTCGCCTGTCCAGATCAGGATCCCCATCCCGATCAGCACCACCCCGCCGACCCCGATCACGATCGCATAGTGGCGCTTGATGACCGCGAAAGCGGCCGTGGCTTTCCCGAACGCGAGGCCCGTGATCAGGAACGGCACCGCCAGCCCCATGCAGTACACGAGCAGCAGGAACGCACCGTGAGCGGCGGAGCCGGAGACACCCGCAGCGGTGACGATCGCTCCGAGGGTCGGCCCGGTACACGGCGTCCAAGCAAGCGCGAACGCGGCGCCGGCGATGACCGGGCCGCCGCGGCCCGCCCGCTGCACGAGCCTGTCCACATGCCATTCGCGGGAGAACTGCGGCACGAACGGCGCGAGCACGAACACCACACCCATCGCGATGATCACGGCCCCAGAGACCTTCAGCGCGGTCGGCCCCGTGAGCGCCCCGTGCAGCGCCTGCTGTCCGAGCAGGCCGAGCGTAATGAAGATCACCGAGAAGCTGGCGACGAACGCAAGGCTGGGGCCGATCACCCGGCGTGCGCGAATGTCCGTCGGCGCCACGCCCGCCACCGCGGAGATATAGCCCGGCACCATCGGGAGCACACACGGCGAGAGGAACGAAATCAGCCCAGCCGCAAACGCCACCGGAATTCCGACTCCGGACGCAGGGTCAACCATCGGAGCCCATTATGCCGCTGACTGACGCCCCCACCCCCGCGTACCTAACGTCCCAGTAACAGCGCGATCCCCTGACCGCCACCGATGCACAGCGTCACCAGTCCGAGCTCGAGGTCCCCGGCGCTCCATCTCCTCGAGGATCTTGGCGGTGATCGCAGCACCGGTCGCACCGATCGGGTGCCCGAGGGCGATCGCGCCGCCGTTGGGATTTACCTTCTCCCTCGTCGAGACCGAGCTCGTCGATCACCGCCAGCGCCTGGGCCGCGAACGCCTCGTTGAACTCGATCACCTGCACGTCCTCGAGCGAACGCCCAGTCCGCTCGAGCACCTTGCGGACCGCGGGGACAGGACCGATCCCCATGATCGCCGGGTCGACGCCGCAGCTCGCATACGCCAGCACCCGCGCCCGCACCGGGGCACCCAATTCCGAAGCCCGCTCAGAGCTCATCAGTACGACCGCCGCGCCCGCGTCGTTCATTCCCGACGCGTTGCCGGCGGTGACGGTCCCGTCCGGCTTGAACACCGGGTTGAGCTTGGCCATCAGGTCGGGTGAGGCATCCTCGCGGATGTGCTCGTCGCGCGTGAACTCGACCGTCTCGCGCTTGACGCTCACGGGGACGGGCACGATCTCCTGATCAAAGCGGCCTTCGGCGCGCGCCGCCGCCGCCCGGTGGTGGGACTGCAGCGCGAACGCGTCCTGGCGCTCTCGAGAGATCGCACATTTCTCCGCCAAATTCTCGGCCGTGACTCCCATCAGGATCGAATGGAATGGATCGGTCAGGCCACCGATCACGGGATCGATCAGGTCCGCCTCCCCCATCCGCGCCCCCCACCGCGCGCTCGGCATCCAGTACGGCCCGCGGCTCATCGACTCCGCGCCTCCTGCCAGCGCCACCGACGCCTCTCCGGTCTGAATCGACTGGCACGCCGAGACGATCGCCTGCACGCCGGTGCCACACAGCCGGTTGACGGTGTACGCCGGCGAGGCTCTTGCCATATGAGCCGATCGCTGTACGAGCAGCGGAAGTGATGACGACGCCGGTCATTCTTGTCCTCTCGGTCGGTAGGCGCGCAAGCGTAACGGTGGTAGCGTCGCGCGCATGGCTACAACCGCCCCCACCCTTCAGAACTTCATCGCGTCCGAGGCAGTAGAGCCGGCCGAGGGCCAGACGGAGCCGATCCTGAATCCCGCGACCGGCGAGACGATCGCGCACGCACCACTTTCAACCCCAGAGGACGTCGACCGCGCGGTCAAGGCTGCCCGCGGCGCGTTTGAAAGCTGGGCGACGACCACGCCAGGCGAGCGCGCAGCCGCGCTGCTGAAGCTCGCCGACACGATCGAGGAGCACGCCGACGAGCTAGCCGAGCTGGAGGCCGACAACGCCGGCAAGCCGATCAACGCGTTCCGCGAGGACGAGATTCCGTTCATGGTCGACAACCTGCGCTTCTTCGCGGGCGCCGCGCGGTGCCTGGAGGGTCGCGCGGCGGGCGAGTACCTGAGCGGCTACACCTCGATCATTCGCCGCGAGCCGGTCGGTGTGATCGGCCAGATCGCACCCTGGAACTACCCGCTGATGATGGCCGTGTGGAAGATCGGGCCGGCGCTGGCGGCCGGCAATACCGTCGTGCTGAAGCCCGCCGAGACGACGCCGCTGACGACTCTCAAGCTCGCCGAGTACGCAAGCGAAATCTTCCCGAGCGGGGTGTTGAACGTGATCACCGGCCACGGCGATCCCGCCGGACAGGCGCTGGTCACCCACCCCGACGTAGACATGGTCTCGCTGACCGGCTCGGTCGACACCGGCAAGTGGATCGCCCGCCATGCCGCCGACTCCTTGAAGCGAGTCCACCTCGAGCTGGGCGGCAAGGCTCCGGTCGTCGTGTTCGACGACGTCGACATGGAGACCGCGCTGGAGACGATCGCCGGCACGGGCTATTACAACGCCGGCCAGGACTGCACCGCCGCGACGCGGGTGCTGGCGGGCTCGAAGGTGCACGACGACGTGGTCGCAGGCCTGGTCGAGCAGGCCCAGGGACTGGTGATGGGCGACACGCGCTCTACCGACACCACGCTCGGGCCGCTCAATTCCTCGCGCCAGCGCGAGCGGGTGCAGGGTTTCCTTTCCAGGGCGCCAGGACACGCGTCGCTGGCGACGGGCGGCTCCAAGCCTGACCTGCCGGGATTCTTCCTCGAGCCGACTGTCGTGTCAGGGCTCAGACAGGATGACGAGATGATCCAGCGCGAGATCTTCGGGCCGGTGATCACGGTCCAGCCCTTCACCGACGAGGCTGAGGCGATCGCTTGGGCGAATGGAACCCCGTACGGCCTGGCGGCGTCGGTCTGGACCAGGGACGTCGGCCGGGCGATCCGCGTCTCAAACGCTCTACGGTTCGGCTGCGTCTGGATCAACGACCACATCCCGCTGGCCTCGGAGATGCCGCACGGCGGCTTCAAGCAGTCGGGCTACGGCAAGGACCTCAGCATGTACGCGCTCGAGGACTACACCGAGGTCAAGCACGTGATGATCTCGTTATCGTGATCCAGCCTCGCGCCGAGGCTGTCTCGAGGCTGACCGGAAAATTTCGCAGCCGCCTTCCTGCACGCTAGGGTAAGCAGTAACTTTTCCGTCCATCATCCGTTTTGGGGTCTAAAGGGTCACGTGGAAGCTTCCGCTCTCCAAGCACCGGTAGGAATTGCCCGGCGTCGGCTCTCGATTGGGGCACCACTGCTTCGCCTGCGTTCAGACGAGCAGCTGGTCGCGCTATTTAGAGCGGGCCACGAAGAGGCATTCCGAGTCATTCACGAGCGATACCGGCCGCGGCTGTTCGCATACACGCGGCAGATGCTGCGCGGCTCGAGCCAGGACGCCGAAGACGCGATCCAGGACATCTTCGTCCGGGCGTACTCCGGGCTGCGCTCAGATCGACGCGAGGTCGCGTTGCGGGCATGGCTCTACCGGGTCGCCCACAACCGCTGCATCGACGAGTTGCGCCGCCCCACTCCGCCGGCACCCGAGCTGCTCGAGCAGATCTGCTCGCCGATTCATGATCCGACCGTCGAGGCCGAACAACGGGAGTCTCTGCGGCGCCTTCTGATCGACGTGCAGCGGCTGCCCGAACAGCAGCGCTCCGCGCTACTGATGCGTGAGCTGGGCGGTATGCCTTACGCAGATCTCGCGGCCGCGCTCGACGTTTCGGTCCCCGCGCTGAAGTCGCTGCTCGTGCGTGCTCGCGTCAGCCTCGCGCAGTCGCTCGAGGCGCGCAACATCGAGTGCTCGCAGATTCGCGAACAGCTGATCAGCGCGCACGATCACGGCGTGCGGCCGGGCGGCCTCGTCCGGCGCCACATGCGCGACTGCGACTGCTGCCGGAACTTCCGCACCGAGCTGCGCGGTATGAGCAGCCATTTCGCGGCGCTGATTCCCGCGCTCGGGCCGATGGCCGTGCTGGCCAAGGCGCTCGGGTTCGGAAGCGTCAGCGGCGGAGCCGGAAGCAGCGCCGCCGCAGGCAGCGGCGCGGTCACGGCCGGAGGCGCTGTCGGAACCGGTGGCGCCGCCGCGTCACTCGGCGCGATCGGCGCCGGCCACTTCGCGACGTTGCTCGCGGCAGCGGTGGTCACCGCCGCCGGCGCGGTCGAGCTCCAGCAGACGATCGTCCCTACCTCTCACGCCGCCGCCCCCCACCAGGTGCAGGCGACGACCTCGGCCGCGGCACCCAGCAGCGGCGTGACCGGAACGCCGAGCGCGGCGCAGATTCAGGGTGCCACGGCCGGCGCCTCGGAGCCGTCACAGGGCTCAGGCCAGGGCGCGAACACGCCGGCCGCGGTGAAGTCAGTGGCGCAGCAGCCGCAGCCGGCGACGTCGCCTCAGGTCGCGACCGGCACCCAGACTGCACCGCCGACCGTCACCAGCTCGACCACGGTCAACAGCAACCCCAGTAGCGGGACGACCGACGGCAGTCCTCCACCGAGCACGAGCGGCACGACCACTGGTACGACGACCACGTCGACCGGGGTCGGTCTCCCGCCGACGAGCAGCCCGACGGGTCTGCTCGGCGGCGGCAGCAGCAGCAGCGGGCCGCCTTCGGGCACCACGACGCTCCCGACAGGCACGACCCTCCCGCCGAGCACCGGCAGCAGTGGCACGCCCACGACCCCGACGACCCCAGCGGGTACCTCAAGCGATCCCGGCTCCAGTCCGCCGAGCTTCGGCAGCACAAAGGGCGGCTCGGGCGGGGGCTCCTAGGGGACTAGTACCGCGGCGTCGGCGGGATCTCGCGCCCGTCGCGCACGGCCGCCACCACCTCCGCCGCGTCCGACGCGCGGTACTCCTCGCCGTAGACCGCGCCCGGGCGACGGGGCGCCTCCATCACCTGACAGGTCGCGTTGCCGCCGAGATCGACCGGGACATAGCCCATCTGCTCGATCAGGCGCGACGCAGTCGCCTTGGCCTCGGCGTCGTCACCGCACACCCACTGCACGACCCGGTCCTCGCCGATCCGGGAGGCGGTCTCGGCCTGAAACGCCGAGGTCAGCGTGTTGAAGGACTTCACGTAGCGAGCACCCGGCATCCGCTCGGCGTTGAACGACGCGGCCGTCTGCTGGGGGCCCGGCTTGGGCCCCGGGCCGAACTGGTTGGTTGTGTCGATCACGATCTTCCCGGCGAGGTCGCCCATCTCATCTAGCGCGGCCCCAATCACGCCCCACGGGACCGACAGTACGACCACGCTCGCGAACTCGACGGCCTCGCGCGTGGTGCCGGTCGATGCCTGCTCCCCAAGCTCCTGGGCCTGCTGCTCGAGGCTCGCCGGGTCGCGGGAGAAGGACAGCATCACCTCGTGGCCGCCCTTGAGCGCCTGCCGGGCGCAGTTTCCGCCGATCCGCCCCGCTCCGACAATTCCGATCTTCACGCTTCTTCTCTCCTCACTAGTTTGCCGTTGCGACGCTAGACCTCCGCGAGCCAGCTCCAGCCTGACGGTCGCTCGACGCCGTCGGGCAGCCTCCCGTCTTCGTCGAGCTTGTCGAGGTGCGCCGCGAGCGTCACGGTCGCGGCTGGTCTGAGCGCTGCTGGCGCGTCGCTCCATGCGTCGTCCAGCAACTCGTCGACGGTTCGCTTGCCGGCGTCGAGCGCCGCGACCAGGCGCCGCTCGCGATCGAGCCGGTGGGCGACGTACTCGTCCAGCTTGGCGGCGGCATCGCGGACGACCGGGCCGTGCCCGGGACACAGGGTCGTGATTTCCGCCGCGCGCAGTCGGCCGAGCGCATCCAGGTAGCCGGCGAGCGCGCCGGGGTCCGGGTACAGGAACACGCTGCCCTCGCCGAGCACCGCGTCACCGGTGAACGCCACAGGGCCCGAGAGGAACACGAAATGGTCGCGGGCGTGTCCCGGCGCGTGGATCGCCGTGAGCGGCCCGAAGGTGCGGCCGTCGCTGAGCTCGACGTCCACCTCCCCGCGGGCCGCTGCCAGCGGGGCCTCGGGGAAGCGCTCCCGCATCGCGGGGATCGCCTCGGTGTGATCAACGTGCCGGTGCGTAACGGCGATGCCGCCGAGCCCACCGCGGGCGCGCAACTCGCTGGTCAGCGCCTCGAGGTGGTCGGGGAGGCTCGGTCCCGGATCGATCAGCCAGGCCGGCTCATGGCCGAGAATCCAGGAGTTGGTGCCGCCGAGAGTGAAGGCACTGGCGTTCCCGGCACGGATCCCGACGACGTCGTACTCGGGCAGCTCGAGACGCATGGCGGGAGCATGGCAGATGCTTGAATGGCCAAATGCCCGATGGCGTCGATGACTCGCAAGGGCAGGGCGAACGGCAAGAGCTGACCGTCGTCGGCGCGCTCGATCAGCGGCGGCGATCTCGAACGGAGCGAAGGGCGGAGTCGTAGCCTCATACGGGCAGCTGCTCGCCGTGCCCGCGGTCAGGCGGCAGGCACTCTCGGGATTACTGGCGCAGGTGAGCCAGGGCGCCGCCGCCGTCGGGATCATCCTCGTCGTCCACGCCCACACCGGATCCTTGGCGCTGGCGGGCGCGGTCGTCGGTGCGCTGTCGATCGCGGCCGGCGTGTCTCGCCCGCTCCAAGGGATGCTGATCGACAGGCGCGGATCGGCGGGCGTGATGGCGATCTGCGGCATCGTCCATCCGCTCGGACTCATCGGGATCGTCGCGGTTTCGCAGGCCGCGGCGTTGATCGCACTCGGGATCGTGGCCGGGATCGCGCTGCCGCCGGTCTCCACCTGCATGCGTGTCGCCTGGGCGCGGCTGATCGCGGCGGAGAACCGCACGGCCGCGTACAGCCTCGTGTACCTGGTGCAGGAGCTGGCGATCCTCACCGGGCCGCTGCTGCTCGCCGCCGTGATCGCTGCCGCCTCGGCCTCGGCGGCGCTGGTGGTCGTGGCGGTGGTCAGCGGCATCGGGACCCTGGGCTTTGCCGCCTCGGTCGCCGGTGGCGGCGCCGGCCATGTCCACGGAGCCCGCTTCAGCGTGATCCGCACGCGTGCAGTTCAGCTACTGCTGATCGTGGTCGCGCTGGTCGGCGTAGTGATCGGGGCGCTCGAGGTCGGCATCCCGATCCTCGCCACCGAGCACGGCGCACCCGCCGCCTCCGGTCTGCTGATCGCCGCCCTGTCGGTCGGCGGCATCGGTGGCGCCGCGATCTACGGAAGCCGGCAGTGGCGCGCGAGGCCGTTCCCGCGGCTGCTCGCACTGCTCGCGGCGTTCACGGCGTTCCTGGTCCCGCTGATCGCGGCGACTGGTCTGGTGCTGGTCGGGGCGCTGTTGCTCTTTGCCGGGCTCGCCCTGAACCCGACGCTGACGACGTTCTCGCTGCTGATCGACGAGCTGGTACATGCGGGGCGCGCCGCGGAGGCGTTCGGCTGGCTATCGACCGCGATTGCCGGCGGCACCGGCGCCGGCAGCGCGATCGCGGCCGCGATCGCCGCCGGCCACCACGACGCGCGGCCGGCGTTCACGGTGGCGGTGATAGCAGCGGCCGCCGCGCTGGCGAGCGCCTGGGCGGCACGAAAGGTTCTGGGATAGGGGCTCTGCGCCGAGGGCCGGCGCACGCGGCGCTTTGTATCGCCGGGTCGGCTGGCGCCTCAGCTTCCCGCTTCGGGCCGCGCGTGATCTGTCAGGTAATGGTCTGGGGAGGGGTGGCGAGAACGACCAAATCGCTCACAAGCGTCTGACGCCAGCGCCGTTTCTTGCGCAGAGTGGTCGCTATGTAGGGTGTCGCACAAACCGGGGCCGTTGGGCGAAGTTGATAGTGGCCGCTCCGGGTCCAAACCCACCGTCCGCGCCGGCGCAAGTGAACAATGGCGAATTCGTTCGGACTGTCCGAACAAAGGCGGCAAAGTTCAGCCCCGGCGGGGTCGCAGGCCTCAGGCGCCCAATTCAGGAGCTGTAGCCCGGTGCCCTCCCGCCAGCGACCGCTGTCATCAACTCTTGCTAAAGAGCCGGTGGTCTCGCGGGTTTGCGCGACACCCTCTATGGCGACCATATCGCAAAAGAGCTCGGCGACTGCCGGGCGCTTTTGCGCAATGTGGTCGTTCGCCCCTCCCTTCTCGTGCTTATGCCGGAGGTTGGTCGCTGTATTAGTTCCCGCCCACCCCCGCCCACCCGTCGCCCGCCGGCCATGCGAGCGCCGGCGCCCTACCTCACCAGGTCGAAGAAAGCGCGCAGCTCCGCCACGAACAGCTCCGGCTGCTCGAAGGCGGCGAAGTGGCCCCCGCGATCGAGCTCGTTCCAGTAGCGCAGATCGGTGAACCGCGTCTCGGCCCACCGGCGCGAGATCCCGAAGATGTCCTTGGGGAAGATCGAGCAGCCGCTCGGCACCGGGATCTCGGCGAAGCTCGGCCGGCGGAAGCTCTCCCAGTACAGCCGCGCCGAGGATGCGCCCGTGCGCGGCAGCCAGTAGAGCATGATGTTGTCGAGCATCTCGTCGCGGGTCAGCGCGTTCTCGGGGTGGCCGTCGCAGTCGGTCCACGACCAGAACTTCTCGACGATCCAGGCGCACAGCCCGGCGGGCGAATCGACCAGCGAGTAGCCGATCGTCTGCGGACGGGTGGACTGCTGCTTGGAGTAGCCGGAATCCCAGCGGCGGTAGTTGGCGAGTGACTCGAGCGCCGTCTGCTCCTGCTCGGTGAGCTCGCCGAGCTCCCCCAGCGCGCGCGGATCGGCGAGCGGGGTGTTGACGTGGATGCCGGCGAGCTCCGCACCGCGCTGCGCGGGTGGGCGGGATCCCATTTCCATCGTGATCGTGCCGCCCCAGTCGCCGCCCTGGACGCCGTAGCGCTCGTACCCGAGGCGGGCCATCAACTGGCGCCACGCGCCGGCGATCCGCTCCACGCTCCAGCCCGCCCGGGATGGCTTGTCGCTGAATCCGTAGCCGGGTAGCGACGGAGCGACGACGTGGAATGTCTCGGTGAGCGGCCCGATCACCTTCAGGAACTCGACCACCGATCCCGGCCAGCCGTGTGTGATCAGCAGCGGCAGCGCGTCCTGGTGCGGCGAGCGCGCGTGCAGAAAGTGGATCTGCAGCCCGTCGATCTCGGTGCGGAACTGCGGGATCGCGTTCAGCTGAGACTCCGCGCGCCGCCAGTCGTACCCCGAGCGCCAGTATTCGCACAGCCCCCGGACGTACTCGAGCGGCACGCCCTGAGACCAGTCGTCGACGGTCTCGGGCTCGGGCCAGCGCGTTGCCGCCAGCCGTGCGCGTAGCTCATCGAGCTCGGTTTCGGGGACCTCGATCCGAAACGGATTGACGCCGCTCATCGCGATTGCGCATCATCGCAGCCGCCAGCGAACATCGGACAGCAGCGCGTCCGCGGCGACGCGTCCAGAGACGCCATGCACGCCGGGCCCGGGGTGCACCCAGGCGCCGGCGACGTACAAGCCGCGCAGCGGCGTCCGGCCTCTGCATAGCGATGGCCAGGGCCTGAAGATCAGCTGCTGGTCGAGCTCGCAGCTGCCACTCGCGAGATCGCCACCGCGCATGCTCGGATTCTGGGACTCGATCGCCTCCGGACCGCGGACCGACCGCGCCAGCACGAGTCCCTGGAACCCGGGCGCGAACTGCTCGAGCCGCTGCTCGACGCGCTCCACCATCTGCTCCTCGTCAAGTCCCGGACGCTGCGGAACGCGGGCGTAGACGTACAGCGTCTGGCGCCCGGGCGGGGCACGGGTCGCGTCGTGCAGTGACTGCTGGCCGACGACCAGCGCCGGCCGCGCCGGGAAGCGCCCCGCGGAGGCGTCCAGGAAAGACGAGCCGAGCTCCTCGAGCGGCCCGCCGACATGCACAACCCCCGCCTCTCGCGCGCGCGGCGCGGTCCACGGAACGGGATCGGAGAGGGCGTAGTCGAGCTTCAGCGTGCCGAGGCCGTACCGCCAGCGTGCCAGCCGCCGCTGCACACGACCCGGGAGCGCCCCGTCCGGCAGCATCTCGGCAAGCGGCCCCGGACTGACCGTGCAGACGACGGCGTCACACTCGATCCGCTCTCCGCTGGCCAGGCGCACCGCCTGGACGCGCCCGCCACGAACCTCGATTTGCTCGACCACGGCGCCGCAGCGCACCTCGCCTCCGTAACCGCGTAGTCGGGCGACGAGCGCCTCGGTCAGCCGTCCCGCGCCACCCCGGGGGAACGGCCATCCGACGACATGCCCGAGGAAGGTCAGCCCAAGCGCGAACGCCCCACTGCCCGCCGCCTGCACCGCTACATCCGCGTGCGCGCCGGATCCCGCCAGCCATGCCGCCGCACGGGCGTCGCCGAACAGCTGACGCCCCATCGTGGCCGACGACATCACCGCCAGTGGCGCCAGTGCAAGAGCCCTCGATCGCAGCCCGGCGAGCAGCGCCGCGCCCGGACGAACCGGGGGCAGACGCGCCAGTCCGGCCTGGATCAGCCGCCGCCGATGGGGCCACAGCGTCTCCATCAGCTCGCGCCACGCGGTCCCGGCCCGAGGCGCGCATGATTCCAGTGACTCGACGGTCGCCTCGACCTCGCGGTGCAGCACGATCTCCGCCCCGGCGTCGTCCATCACATGCGCCATCGCCACCGCAGGATTGACCCAGTCGAGCTCGAGGCCCAGGTCCTCGAATGCCGGAGAGGCCGCCGTCAGCGGGAAGAAGCCGGCGCAGACGTCATGCGTAAAGCCGGGAAGCGTGAGCTCGGCGGCACGGACCGCTCCGCCGGGGGCCGGCGCCGCATCGAGCACGGTCACCTGGATTCCGGCCTGTGCGAGGCGCGCGGCGGCCACGAGCCCGTGGTGGCCGGCTCCGATCACGAGAGCACAACGTTGCATGCGGTTGCTGATTTTCCGCGCACCGCGCTCGCAAACGCGTAGATTGCGAGTGTGGCTTTGCAACCTCGGCGGTTCCAGCGATCCGAGCGCCGGCCGGCTCCGGGTCATGTAGAGCGAGCGTCTTGGCCTGCGCCGTCGCCGCCGCCATCCGATCCGCCCGCGCCACGTCCTCCGGGTCCGCCCCACGACATCACCCCCCTCCCCGACCTGCTGCACGGCCGCTCGCGCGCGGGACCCGTCCGCACCGAGCGCCCCGTGTACGTCGATCTGCTCCCGCCTTGCAACAACGCGTGCCCCGCCGGCGAGAACATCCAGGCGTACCTTGCGCAGGTGCAGGTCGGCGAGCACGAGGAGGCGTGGCGGACGCTGGTCGCCGACAATCCGTTCGCGGCGATCCACGGCCGCGTCTGTTACCACCCGTGCGAGACGAGCTGCAACCGGGCCAGCCTCGACAGCGCGGTCTCGATCCACGCGGTTGAGCGGTTCCTCGGCGACCTCGCGCTCGAGAACGACTGGCTGTTCGATCCACCTTCGGTCCGCAGCGGCAAGCGCGTGCTGGTGATTGGGGCGGGGCCGAGCGGGCTGTCTGCCGCCTGCCACCTCGCGCGGCTCGGCCACGAGGTCGAGATCCGCGACGCCGGCGAGGAGCCGGGCGGGATGATGCGCTACGGGATCCCCGCCTACCGGCTGCCCCGAGACGTGCTCCAGGGAGAGATCGACCGCCTGAAGGCGCTCGAGGTCAAGTTCACGAGCAACCATCGGGTCACGGATTTGGCGGCCGAGCGCGCCGAAGGGCGCTTTGACGCCGTGTTCGTGGCGGTCGGGGCGCATTTGAGCAAGCGCGTCGAGATCCCGGCGATGGACGCGGGCCCGATGGTCGACGCGGTCGAATTCCTGCGCGGCGTGGCATCCGGGGAGCGGCCGGCGGTGGGCCGGCGCGTGGCCGTGTACGGCGGCGGCAACACCGCGATGGACGCGGCCCGGACTGCGCGGCGGCTCGGCGCCGAGGAGGCGATCATCGTCTACAGGCGCACCCGCGAGCAGATGCCAGCACATGAGGAAGAGGCGGTCGACGCCGAGCGCGAGGGCGTGCGGATGAACTGGCTGCGCACGATCAAGGCATTCGAGGGCGAAACGCTGCAGGTCGAGATGATGGAGCTCGACGAGACCGGCTTCCCGCAGCCGACGGGACGCTTCGAGACGCTCGAGGCCGACAGCGTCATCCTTGCGCTCGGGCAGGAGACCGATACGGCTTTCCTGCGCTCGGTGCCTGGCGTCGAGTTCGAGCGCGACGGGACGGTCAAGGTCTCGAGCTCGCTGATGACCGGGGCACCGGGGGTGTTCGCGGGCGGCGACATGGTGCCCGCGGAGCGCACCGTCACGGTCGGAGTCGGTCATGGCAAGCGCGCCGCCCGCGAGATCGACGCGTGGCTTCGCGGCGAGGCGTACCGTCGCGCTCCCAAGCATGCCCTCGCGCCGTTCGAGTCGCTGAACCTCTGGTTCTTCGGTGACGCGCTGCGCCGCGGGCAGCCCGAGCTCGAGCCGGCGGAGCGCGTCGGCGACTTCACCGAAGTCGTCGGCGCACTTCAGACCGACGAAGCGGTGTTCGAGTCCCACCGCTGTCTGTCGTGCGGGAACTGCTGCGAATGCGACGGCTGCGTTGGGGCCTGTCCGGAGGACGCCGTTCTGAAGCTCGGTCCCGGGTTCCGCTACCGCTTCGACTACGACCGCTGCACGGGCTGCCGGGCGTGTTTCGAGCAGTGCCCGGTTCATTCGATCGAGATGATCGCCGAGGGAGCACCGGACCCGCCGGAGACATGGATCGCGCCGCTCGAGTGGCAGCCGGACGTCGCGCCTGTCAGGGTGGAGCGATCCCCCTGATGCGCGCCACGATCGACGGCAACGAGGCGGCGGCCTCGGTCGCGTACCGGCTGAGCGAGGTCTGCTGCATCTATCCGATCACGCCGTCTTCCCCGATGGCCGAACATGCGGACGAGTGGTCGAGCCGCGGCCAGCCGAACCTGTGGGGCACGGTTCCCGGCGTGATCGAGATGCAGAGCGAGGCCGGCGCCGCCGGCGCGCTCCATGGGGCACTCCAGGGCGGCGCGCTCGCCACCACGTTCACGGCCTCGCAAGGCCTGCTGCTGATGGTCCCCAACATGTACAAGATCGCGGGCGAGCTGACGCCCGTGGTGCTGCACGTGGCTGCCCGATCGCTGGCGACCCAGGCGCT
The DNA here is from genome assembly GCA_963824755.1 of uncultured Solirubrobacterales bacterium. Lineage (GTDB taxonomy): Bacteria > Actinomycetota > Thermoleophilia > Solirubrobacterales > Solirubrobacteraceae > Palsa-465. The sequence goes on from CAWGQT010000026.1 coordinate 245,626, forward strand.
GTCGATCTTCGGCGATCACAGCGACGTGATGCAGGTCAGGCAGACCGGGTTCGCGCTGCTCGCCTCGGCGTCGGTGCAGGAGGCGCACGACCTCGCGCTGGTCGCGCACGCCGCGACACTCAGAACCCGGATCCCATTCCTGCACTTCTTCGACGGGTTTCGCACCTCGCACGAGCTGAACACGATCGAGCAGCTTCCAGACGAAGACCTTCGGGCGCTGGTGCCCGAGGAGCTGATCCGCGAGCACCGTTCGCGGGCCCTTTCGCCGGAGCGGCCGTTCGTCCGGGGCACCGCCCACAACCCGGACACCTTCTTTCAGGCACGCGAGACGGTCAACCCGTTCTACGCCCGCGTGCCGGGCATCGTCCAGGAGACGATGGACAAGCTCGCCGAGCGCACCGGCCGGCGCTATGGACTGGTCGATTACGTCGGGCACCCGGAGGCCGAGCGTGTGCTCGTCGTGATGGGGTCCGGGGCTGAGACGGCCTGCGAGACGGCGCGGTTCCTCGAGGCGCGGGGCGAGCGGGTCGGTGTCGCCCAGCTGCGGCTGTACCGGCCGTTCCCTGCTGAGGAGCTCGTCCGGGCGCTGCCGCAGAGTGTTCGCAAGATCGCGGTGCTCGACCGCACGAAGGAGCCGGGGGCGCACGGCGAGCCGCTGTTCCTCGATGTGTTCGCGGCGCTCGGCGAGGCTCACGCAGAAGGCGAGCGTGAACAGATGCCGATCGTGATCGGCGGCCGCTACGGCATCTCCTCAAAGGAGTTCAACCCCGCGATGGTCGCCGGAGTGTTTGAGGAGCTCGGCCGCGAGAAGCCCAAGCGACGGTTCACGATCGGTATCACCGACGACGTATCGAATCTGAGCCTGCAATACGACCCGGCGTTCGACATCGAGCCCACCGAGAACGTCCGCGTGGCGTTCTTCGGACTCGGTTCCGACGGCACCGTCGGCGCCAACAAGAACACGATCAAGATCCTCGGCGACGCCGGCCTCCAGGCCCAGGGCTACTTCGTCTATGACTCGAAGAAGTCCGGGTCGCAGACGGTCTCGCACCTGCGTTTTGGCCCCGAGGCGATTCGTGCGCCCTATCTGGTCTCCGGTGCGAGCTTCATCGGCTGCCACCAGTTCGGGCTGATCGAACGCCCCGAGGTGCTCGATCGCGCGGCACCGGGAGCGACGCTTCTGCTGAACACGCACCACCCGCCGGAGAAGGTGTGGGACAAGCTCTCACGCCAGGTGCAGGAGCGGATGCTCGCCAAGCGGATCGAGCTGTACGTGATCGACGCCGGCGCAATCGCGCGCGATGCCGGCCTCGCGGGCAGAACCAACACGGTGCTCCAAACCTGCTTCTTCGCGATCTCCGGCGTGCTCGAGCGCGAGCAGGCGATCGCCCGGATCAAGGACGCAATCGAAAAGACCTATCAGCGCCGCGGTCAGGAGGTCGTCGACCGCAACATCCGCGCGGTCGACAACGCGCTGGCGGGCCTGCACCGCGTCGAACTGCCCGGACAGGTCACCTCCGACCACGACGAGCCCTCGATCGTTCCCGACGACGCGCCGGAGTTCGTGCGCGCCGTCAGCGCCAAGATGATGATCGGCCACGGCGACGAGCTTCCGGTCAGCATGCTGCCGATCGACGGCACGTACCCGAGTGGCACGACCAAGTACGAGAAGCGCAACATTTCCGATCAGGTCGCCGTGTGGGATTCCGAGCTCTGCATCCAGTGCGGCAACTGCAGCTTCGTATGCCCGCACAGCGTGATCCGCACCCGCTACTACAACCCCGACCGCGTCGACGGCGCCCCCGCTCGTTTCAAGTCAGCGCCTCTGAACGGGCCGGGGCTGCCGAGCGCGTCATACACGCTGCAGGTGTACGTCGAGGATTGCACCGGCTGCGGGCTGTGCGTGGAAGCCTGCCCGGTGTCGGCGGGCGAGCTGGGCGGGTCCGACCAGGTCCACAAGGCGATCAATCTCGGCGAGCGCGAACCGCTGCTCGAGTCCGAGCGCGAGAACATCGCGTTCTTCGAGCAGCTGCCCGAAGCCGACCGTGCCCGGGTCGACTTCGGAACCGTCCGCGGCACGCAGTTCCTCGAGCCGCTATTCGAGTTCTCGGGAGCGTGCACTGGATGCGGCGAGACCCCCTACCTGAAGTTGATCTCGCAGCTGTTCGGCGACCGCCTGACCGTCGCCAACGCAACCGGCTGCTCGTCGATCTACGGCGGCAACCTGCCGACGACGCCATGGACCGCGGGCAGTGACGGCCGCGGCCCGGCATGGGCGAACTCGCTGTTCGAGGACAACGCGGAGTTTGGTCTTGGGCTGCGGCTCGCGGCAGATGGCCACACCGAGATCGCTCACCGCCGGCTTGGCGAGTTGCGTGAAGAGATCGGGCACGAGCTGGTCGATGCGATCCTCGGCGCACCGCAGCTGACGGAGTCCGAGATCCGCGAGCAGCGAGATCGGCTGGCGGAGTTGCAGCGGCGCTTGGATGCTCTCGACGGGCCGCTCGTCACCGATCTGCGCAGCGTTCTCGACCACCTGATCCGCCGCAGCGTCTGGATCGTCGGCGGCGACGGCTGGGCCTACGACATCGGCTCGGGCGGGCTCGACCATGTCCTCGCGAGCGGCAAGAACGTCAACGTGCTGGTGCTCGACACGGAGGTCTACTCGAACACCGGCGGGCAGATGTCGAAGGCGACTCCGCTCGGCGCCGTGGCGAAGTTCGCGGCCGCGGGCAAGACGATGCCCACCAAGGACCTAGCGCTGCAGGCGATCGCGCTGGCCAATGTGTACGTGGCGCGCGTGGCGATGGGCGCAGATCCGCAGCAGACGCTGACCGCGCTGCGCGAGGCCGAGGCATACGACGGCCCGTCCCTGGTGATCGCGTACTCGCACTGCATCGCCCACGGCTACGACATGCGCAACGGTCTCGACCAGCAGTACCGGGCGGTCGCGAGCGGTCACTGGCCGCTGCTCCGCTACGACCCGGTCGCACGGGCCGACGGCGGCAACCCGTTCCTGCTCGACTCGCCGCGGCCGCGGATGAGCCTCGGCGACTACCGCAAGGGCGAGCTTCGCTTCCGCGCCCTGACCAACGCCGATCCGGGCGGAGCCGAGCACCTGCTCCAACTCGCGCAGCAGACGGCCGATCTGCGCTGGCGCACCTACGAGGAGATGGCCACCCGGAGTCCCCAGCAGTTTCCGCCCAACCCGCAGGACGAGGCGCGATGACCGAGCTCGCCACCACCTACATGGGCCTGCGGCTGCGCAACCCGCTGGTGGCCTCGCCCTCACCGTTGTCCTACACGTTCGACGGCGTCCAGAGACTCGCTGACGGCGGCGTCGGCGCGATCGTCCTTTACTCCTTGTTCGAGGAGCAGCTGCGCGAGCGGCAGGCTCAGATCGCGGAGCTGGTCGATGGGCCCGCCGAGAGCTTTCCCGAGGCGCTCGACTACGTCCCCGCCGTGGCCAAGGAGGACCCGGGGCCGGGCGCCTATCTCAAGCTGCTCGAGCGAGCCGCCGCGACGATCGAGGTGCCCGTGATCGCAAGCCTCAACGGCACCACGGACGAAGGCTGGACGGACTACGCGCGCGCGATGCAGGAGGCCGGGGCTGCCGCGATCGAGCTGAACATCTACTACCTCCCGGGCGATCCTCAGATCACCGGACGCGAGGTCGAGGAGCGTCACCTCGACGTCCTCGGGCGCGTGAAGTCCGCGGTCACTGTGCCGGTCGCGGTAAAGCTCAGCCCGTATTTCAGCTCGATCGGCGAGATGGCGCTGCGCCTAGCGGAGGCCGGCGCCGACGCGCTCGTGCTGTTCAACCGTTTCCTGCAGCCGGACATCGACCCGGAGGAACTCGTGGTGCTGCCGCGCGTCAACCTTTCTAGCCCCTCCGATGGCCGACTGCCGCGCGCCTGGATCGCGCTGCTGCGCGGCCGGATCCGCGCGTCGCTGGCGGCGACGACCGGGGTGGAGGTCCCCGCCGATGTCGCTCGCTTTCTCCTGGCCGGCGCCGACGTGGTCATGACGACCTCCGCGTTGCTTCGCCACGGGCCCGCCTACGCGCATGAGTTGCTAGACGGACTGACGACCTGGATGGCGCGCAAGGGCTTCACCTCGGTCGACGATTTCCGCGGCCAGCTGGCGGCACCCGCCGGCTCAGACCAGGAGACATTCCAGCGCGCCGGTTACGTCAGAGCGATGCGCGCCGCGAACGCCGGCGCGTACACGCCCTGGTAGGCCGGCAGGCGGTTGGCGCGGCTCATCCGCGCATCGTGGCAAACCTCGGCTAGGGTCAAATTATGAGCGCACGGCGCTGCTCGCTGTCGGTCCCGGGCTCCTCTGAGCGGATGCTGTCCAAGTCACTGCGGCTCCCGGTCGACGAGGTCGTCGCCGACCTGGAGGACTCGGTCGTGCCCGAGGCCAAGGAGTCTGCGCGCGAGCTCGTCGCGGTGTTCCTGGAGCGTGCTGAGTCCTCCTCGCCCGCCCTCTCGGTCCGGATCAACGCGCTGGACAGCCCTTGGGGGGAGGAGGACGTGGTTGATCTGGTGCGGCGCGCCGGCCATCGCATCAGCTCGCTGATCGTGACCAAGGCGGAGGGTCCTGGCGACGTCGTCGCGGTCGAAGCTCTGCTCGACAAGCTCGGGCAGCAAGCCGACGGCGTGCGGCTCGAGGCGCTGGTCGAGACGGCCGCTGGACTGCAGCACGCCGGCGAGATCGCGGCGGCATCGCCTCGGCTCGAGGCGCTGATCCTGGGGTATCTCGATCTCGCGGCCTCGCTGGGACGAGCGCCCGGACGCAAGCCACCTGAGAGCTGGCTGTACGCGCAGGAGACGCTGCTGGTCGCCGCACGCGCGCATGGGCTGCAGGCAATCGATGGGCCTTACCTCGAGATCAAGGACGAAGCTGGCCTCCGGCGCTGGGCGGAGCACGTACGTGGTCTCGGCTTCGACGGCAAGTGGGCCATTCATCCATCGCAGCTGGAAATCATCAATGCCGTCTTCACGCCGTCGTCCGATGAGCTTTCCCGAGCACGCTCGATCCTCGACGCACTCGCCGCCGCGGGCGGACGCGGCGCCGTCGAGCTCGATGGGGAGATGGTCGACGAGGCCAGCCGCAAGCGGGCGCTGGAGATAATCGAACGTGGCCGCGCTGCCGGCGTCGGAGGTTTCGCGGGATGAGTCGCTTGGAGCGCCCGCCGACGCTCATCAGCGGCCCCTGGTTTGAGGACTTCGCCCGTGGCCAGGTGTTCGACGATGCGCCCGGCCTGACGCTGACCGCCGGACACGCCGCACTCCATCAGGCACTTGCCGGAGATCGTCTGCGGCTCGCGCTCGACGGCGCGCTGTGTCGTGAGGTCACCGGCCAGGACAGGCCGATCGCCCACCCCAACCTCGTCTGCGACGTCTCGATCGGGCAATCCACGGGGCCCTCGCAACGGGTGCGCGGCAACCTGTTCTATCGCGGCCTGGTGCTCAGGCGTCCCGTGTTCATCGGTGAGACGCTGCGGACCAGCACCGAGATCGTCGCGCTGAAGCAGAACCGCCGCCGGGCGGACACGCCGGCGACCGGACTCGTCGTGATGCGGATCCGGACCACCGACGCGGAGGGCGAGCCGTTGCTCGACTACTGGCGCTGTCCGATGATCCCGTTGCGCGATCCCGATGCCGACACCGGGCACGCCGACGAGCTCGCCGAGATCCCCGAGGAACTCGATCCCGCGCAGCTGAGCTGTGCGGTTCCGGCGGACTGGCAGCTCGGTGCGTTGCGGTGCGCTGTGCCGGGCCCGTACCTGGACGAGCTCGAGCCCGGCCAGACGTTCCTGGTGCAAGCCGGCGAGACAATCACCGGCGCCCCGGAACTGGCGCGGCTCACGCTCAATGTCGCCACGGCTCACACCGATGCGACGGGCAGCTCCCACGGCCGGCGTCTCGTGTACGGCGGCCACACGATCTCGGTCGCCGCCGCTCACGCCACCAGAGCGCTTCCGGCGATCGCCACGATCGTGGCCTGGCGCCGCTGCGAGCACCTCGGCCCCGTGTTCGAGGGGGACGTCCTTCGAACCTCGCTCACGGTTGAGAGCTGCGCTCCCAGCGGTCTGGTGGAGCTTCGAGCTCAGGTCCACGCCGAGCGCGCCGGCGAGGAGCCCGTGCCGGTGCTCGACTGGAGCTTCGTCGCGATGGTGGTCTGATGCAGCTCCCTGGGAAGGTGGGATAGATGAGCGGAATCCTCGAAGGCATGCGGATCGTCGAGGGGTCTGCGTTCGTGGCCGCACCGCTCGGCGGGATGGCGATGGCGCAGCTCGGCGCCGACGTGATTCGGTTCGATCCGCTCGGCGGCGGTCTGGATCGCGGGCGTTGGCCTGTGACCGGCGAGGGCAAGAGCCTGTTCTGGGCCGGGCTCAACAAAGGCAAGCGCTCGATCCAGCTTGACCTCACCAGCGGAGCAGGTCGCGAACTCGCGTGCGAGTTGATCACCGCGCCAGGGCAGGACGCCGGTTTGTTCCTGACGAATTTCCCGGCCCGCGGCTTCCTGGACTACCGCCGGCTCGCGGCCCACCGCCGCGATCTGATCATGGTCAACATCGTCGGCAACTACGACGGCTCATCGGCGGTCGACTACACCGTCAACCCCGCGACGGGGTTTCCATGGGCAACGGGTCCTCGAAACCTGTCGGTGCCCTTCAACCACCTGCTGCCGGCGTGGGATGCGATTACCGGAGCACTCGCGACCACGAGCCTGCTGGCGGCGGAGCGCAACCGCTCGCGCACGGGCGACGGCGAGTACGTCCGGATCGCGCTATCCGATGTTGCCTTCTGGATGGTCGGCAACCTCGGCAAGATCGCCGAGGTGCAGATCAACCGCCACGAGCGGGTCAAGGACGGCAACTACCTCTACGGCGCGTTCGGTCGCGACTTCGCGACCAAGGACGGCCATCGCGTGATGATCGTGGCATTGACTTTGCGTCAGTGGCGAAACCTCGTGGCGGCAACCGGGCTCGCGCCCGCGTTCGACGCGATCGCCCGCTTGATGGATGTCGACCTCGAGGACGAGGGCGGGAGGTTCGCCTGCCGCGAGCTGATCGGCGCGATCCTCAAACCCTGGGTCCTGCAACGGACGCTTGAGGAGCTGCGCGAGACGTTCGACCGCCACCGTGTCTCGTGGGGCCCGTATCAGACGTTCACCGAGCTCGTGGAGCTCGATCCACGGTGCTCGACAGCCAACCCCATGTTCTCCGAGGTAGAGCAGCCGGGAATCGGAAGCTACCTGATGCCCGGCACGCCGCTCGCATTCAGCAGCGCCGAGCGCCTACCTGCGAAGCGGGCGCCCCAGCTCGGGGAGCACACCGACGAGATCTTGGCCGGCGTGCTCGGTCTGAGCGACACCGAAATCGGCCGCCTCCACGATCGGGGCGTGGTCGCAGGTCCGAGCCCGGTCCCGGCCGGGCGCGGCTGACGGCCCTCGCGGTGGCGGGGGCTATCAGCGGCGAGATCGCGTCTCCAGCCGGCGCGCACCGAACACACGGCTACGGACGAGGCCGACAAACAGGATGATCGACAACGCCACCGCGCCCCAGAGCCAGAAGCGGGCAAACGATCCCGCCGGCTGCAGACCCGATACGCGCGCGACCGCGAATCCCGACGCCGCGTACATACCGACTGGGAATAACGTCGACCAGCGGCGCAGTTGGTAGTGCACGCGCGGTGAGCGCACCTCCGCGATCAGGAGCGGCGGCAGCCACAGGACGCTCGCGATCCAGATCACCGCGCCCACATCTCCAACGGTCGCGCCGATCGCGTGAATCGCCGGCTGTCGGCTGGCGGCGAGCGCGATCTCACAGATCGCAAGTGAGCTGATGGCGAGCGCGCCACCCGCGACCCACTGGTCGCCGGCACCGGCCAAGAGCTCGTGGGGGTCAAAACGGACGAGCACAAACGGATAGGCGATCAAACCGAGCGCCGCGAGCGCGATCGCGGCAAGTGTGAGCCACACATCCGCCGGCCCCGCGGTCAGGGCAGCCAGGACTGCGAGCGATTGAGCCGCGACCGTCAGCATGAAGGAGCTGCCCGTGCGGGGCAGTCGCCGCTGCCTGACGAACACGAGCGAGATGGCGATCCACGGGACCGTCGCGGCAGCAAGGAGCGCTGCCGGCACGAACGTCGCACCGGCGGCATGCAGGGACGCGCCGAGAACTGCGGTCGCGGCCACGCTTGTCAGGCTGGCCGGCGAGCGAGCCAGACGGAGCAGCCGATGGGGATCGCGCGCCAGCGCTCCGGCTGCCAGCAGCGCCAGCGCGAGCCACTCTGCGGTCGCGAGCGCCAGCCAGATTCGCGAGAGAGTCTCCTGGGAGTCGGATGAGAGCGCGATCGAGACGATGCCCGTGCCCATCACGATCGCGCAGGCACCTGGCTCTAGCAAGGCGCTAGAACGAGCTGGCGTCCTGACGCGGAAGGGCAGCTGGATGTGGTGGGTCGTCGCCTGTCTGTTCAAGTGCCTGCCAGAGCGTTCTCATGGTTGGGCCGAGGTGGGCGAGCTCCTCGAGATGGGCTGCAGCCAGGGCGTCGAGCTTGCGCTTCCCAGCTTTGGTCAACACGACACGCACCACGCTCCCGTTAACGGCATCTGGTTTGCGCACGACGAGCCCGGCGGCCTCTGCACGGGCGATCAGCTCGCCGGCGCTGTGGTGGCGCAGCACGAGGTAGTCGGCCACCTCGCCGATCGTCGGTCCGGCAGGGTCCGGGTGTCCCTTGACGGCCAGCAGCAGCTGGTGGTGGGCGGGCGTGACGCCCGCCGCCTCAGCTTGCTGCTCGCTCCAGCGCAGGAAGCGGCGCAAGCCGGTTCGCAATTGGAGCAGACGCTCGAAGTCGGATTGGTGCAGGTCCACGTCGGGCAAAGATATCGTGACACGATACACGGCGCCCACCGGCGCCCGCCGGCGCCCGCCGGCCCCGCCAACCGGACCGCCGGGGCGGTCTGGACGGGCCCTCACGGCCCCACGGACGCTGCCGCGAAGCGGCAGCCCCAATCAAACTCCGGCCGCTAGCCGCGCTCCTCGCCCGGTGCGGATCCGCGAACGCCGGCGCCGGTCGGATCGAGGCTCCAAGGGCGAGGCCGGTCCATCTCTCCGACGCGACCGCCTGTCCGCAGCGTCGAAATGACCTCCTACCAGAACATCTCGTGTCGCGATATCGTTACCCGATACGAAGGCTGTTCAACCACGCCGTGCTCAGCGTGCGCTAGATCGCGACGACGTGGTCACCGACGTCTACGTCCCCGTCGTGGAGAATGTCCGCTCGGAGGCCGCCGCGGTGGACGAGCGCTCGGAGGATCGGACGGCCGGCGTATCGCTGCATGACCGTGCACGGCTCGCAAAGCCGCATCCCCCGGCAGCGCACGCGGCCGATCATGAACTCGTGGCCGACGAGCTCGTTCAAGTCGATCCCGTCGACCACGAGGTTTCGGCGGTGCTCGTCGGCGGTCAGTCCGAGCTCCTCGCACACCCGGTGTTCGATCAACGTCAGCGCGCTACCGGGAAGCCCGGAGGGGAACGTGCCTTTCCCGATCAAATGCCGGTCCCCCTCGATGCCCCGCCCGGCCAGCAGCCTTGCTGTGCTCAGCGCCTTTCCGGTCGCACCCGCCGCGGGTGCGACGTGGATCGAGATGAGCGTGCCAGTGCCCGCGGGTCGTGCCGCAAGGGGCGGACGCGCCAAGGCGATATCGCCCGCCGCCACGACGTAACCCTCCTCGATCCAGCGGTGCTCCTCGCCGGGCTCGTCCGGCCATGAGGCTCCGCCGAGAGGGTCGAACACCACACCCGAGGGGAACCCGTACATGACGACGGGGCGAGCAGCGCCGGCGACATCACGGGCCCACGCGAGCCACGGCCCCGGCCAGTTGAACAGCTCGGGCTGGCGGATCGGCACGAGGCCCAACCCGAGCGTGCCGAGCCAGCGGAACAGAAGCGGCCCCGGCGGCCGTTCGTCGACGTCCCGGGGATCGGGAAGCTCGGCGGGGCTCAACTCGAGCACCGTGGCCAGACACGCGACGAACGCGGCCTTTTCACCGGCGAGGCCAGGGCCGAGCTGTTCGAGTGAGACCTCCTTCATTTCCCGCTCCGTGCCCTAGATGTCTGTTTGACGTGCACGGAGCAGATCTACCGCGCGCGGCGCGAGTACGCAAGGCCCTACCCGTGACCAACCGGGCGAGCGAGCCCCAGCCGGCAACCGGCTAGGCGAGTGCGTCACGCAGATCCGCCACCAGGTCTGCCGGGTCCTCGATGCCGCAGCTGAGCCGGAGCAGATCCGGTGCGACGGCGGCCGAGGAACCCTCAACCGACTGGTGGGTCATCGCCTGCGGCACCTCGATCAGCGACTCGACGCCGCCGAGCGATTCGGCGAGTGTGAACAGGCGCGTCCGCACGGCGACCTCGGCCGCGCGTGGATGGCGGAAGCTGACCATGCCGCTGTAGCCCGGCCAGCGGACGTCAACGGCGTCGGGGCTCGCGCGCAACAGCTCGACCACCGCGGCCGCGCTCCGTGCGTGCGCATCCATCCGCAGGTGCAGCGTCCGCAGCCCGCGATGGACGAGGAAGCAATCCATCGGCCCGGGAACAGCGCCGACTGCGTTCTGGACGAACCGCAGGCGCTCATACCATTCGCGCTCGCGCGCCACCACCACGCCGCCGACCACGTCGGAGTGGCCACCGAGATACTTGGTCGTGGAGTGCACGACGAAGTCGGCCCCGAGCTCGAGCGGCCGCTGATTGACCGGTGTGGCGAACGTGTTGTCCACTGCAACCAGCGCGTCACGCCGTCTGGCCACGACGCCCTCGATGTCGACCAAGCCCAGCAGCGGGTTGGTCGGGCTCTCGACCCAGATCAGCCGTGTGTCGTCGCGGATCGCACCTTCCAGCGCCACGAGGTTCGCCTGGTCGACGAGGTCGTGGGACAGCCCCCAACGACCGAGCACCTTGTCGACGAGCCGATAGGTGCCGCCGTACAGATCGCCCGGGAGCACGATGTGCGAGCCGGCCTGGCAGACCACCGTGAACAGCGCGTGCTCGGCGGCGAGTCCGGAGGCGAACGCCACGGCAAGCCCGCCCTCGAGCTCGCCGAGCGCCTGCTCGAGCGCCGCGCGCGTGGGATTGGCGGAACGGGCGTAGTCATAGTCTTCGACGAACTCGCCCGGGTGGCGCTGGGCGTATGTGCTCGTCTGGTGGATGGCCGGGATCATCGACCCAAACGTCGGGTCGGGCGTCAGACCCGCGTGGACGGCCCTGGTCGCGAACGCGTCGCGCCGCCGCTGTTGCTCGCTCACGAAGCCAATGCTTCCAGCAAATCCGCCCGCGTGACGATCCCCGCCGGGTGGCCGTGGTCGATCACGAGCAGTGCCTGCTGATCGCCGACCAGCAGCTCGACCGCGTCCCGCACCGGATCCTCGGTCGAGACGGCCGCGAACGGCGGCTCCATCACCTCGGCGATCTCGGCGTCGAGGCGCGAGGGGTCGGCGGCGGCACGCTTGAGCAGCCCGCGCTCGCTGATCGCCCCGACGACCGTCGCGGGGTCGTGGGGACTCACCACCGGCAGCTGCGAGACGCGATGCTCGTGCAGTAGTGAGACGGCATCGCGGACGCGATGATGCGTCTCGACCGTCACGAGCGTGGGGACCTCACCGGCACGGCTCTTACGCCGCAGCACGTCGCCGACGACCAGCTTCGACTCGCGGTCGAGGAAGCCGTACTGGCGCATCCAGCTGTCGGAGAAGATCTTGGAGAGGTAGGAGCGGCCACCGTCAGGGAGGATCACGACGATCGTCGCCTCCGGGTCCTCGACCTCGCCGGCCACCTGCAGCGCAGCGTGCACCGCAAGGCCGCCGGAACCGCCGGCCAGGATGCCCTCGGCCAGCGCGAGCCTTCGGGTCGTGAGGAAGGCATCGCGGTCAGAGACGGTGATCCAGCGGTCGACGACCGACCGATCGAAGGTCTCAGGCCAGAAGTCTTCGCCGACGCCCTCCACCAGGTAAGGCCGGACGTTTTCGGGCCCCCCGGAGTAGATCGATCCTTCAGGGTCAGCACCGATCACCTCCAGGTCGGGCCAGCGCTCGCGCAGGTAGCGAACGGTGCCGGTGACGGTGCCGCCGGTTCCCACACCGCAGACCAGGTGCGTGATCCGGCCACCGGTCTGCTCCCACAGCTCGGGCCCGGTTGACTCGTAATGTGCCTGCGGATTGGCCTGGTTGAAGTACTGGTTGGGCTGGAATGCTCCGGGAAGCTCCTCGGTCAGGCGATCGGCAACGCGGTAGTAGGACTGAGGCGAGTCCGGTGCGACGTCGGTGGGCGCGACGACCACCTCCGCGCCGTAGGCCCGCAGCAGGTCGATCTTCTCCTTGGACATCTTGTCCGGCATCACCGCGATCACCCGGTAGCCCTTCAGTCGCGCGGCGATCGCAAGGCCGGTGCCGGTGTTCCCGGACGTGGGCTCCACGATCGTGCCGCCTGGGGCGAGCCGGCCGTCCCGTTCGGCGGCCTCGATCAACGCGATCGCCACCCGGTCCTTGATCGATCCGCCCGGATTGAAAACCTCGAGCTTGGCCAGGAGCCGAGGGCGTATCCCGGGGTCGATGCGAGACAGCCGGACCAGAGGCGTATCGCCGATCGTGTCGAGGATCGAGTCGTGGATGAGGCTTCCCACGGCCGTGTCGGTCACGGCCACCAGTCTGATGATCCTGCGGCCGTTTGGCAAGTCATCGCATATTTCACGGATTTCAGGCCTCTCCGCGAATATAGTTCGCGAGCAACCGCGATACTCAGCCGATGCCGAATGATCCACAGCCCGCCGTCGATGCCATCGACCGAGCGATCCTCGAGCTCGTCGCCGCGGATGCCCGGATCACCAACCAGCGGCTCGCAGAGAGAGTCGGGGTCGCGCCCTCCACGGCACTGGCTCGGTTGCGTTCGCTGCGCGAACGGGGCGTGATCCGCGGTTTCCACGCCGAAGTCGATCTCGCCGCCATCGGGCGCCCACTGCAAGCCCTGGTCGCCGTCCGGCTCGCCGTCCACGCGCGCGAGCAGATCGACGCGTTCACGACCGCCGTGCGCGCTCTGCCCGGCGTGCTGATGGTATTCCACCTCACGGGCGTCACCGACTACCTGGTGTGGGTGGCCGCCGGCGACGCCCAGGATCTGAGGGAGTTCGTGGTCGACCATCTCGCCACCCACCCCTCCGTCGCCCACGCGGAGACCTCGCTGATCTACGAGCACCAGCGGGGCCCGGGGATCTGGGGGGCCGCAGACCCGGCTTAGCGGACGCCCGCGCGCTGCACGTCCTGGATGCGCGAGGATGTGATCTCGTCGGCTGGCCGGCGACTCGCCGGCGTTTCGGCGAGCGATCCGGCGAGGTGATCGATCACCTCTCGCGCGTCGTCCTCGATGCCGTGGATGAACGTGGACTTGCGCCGCCTCAGCACGGGCAGTCCGAGCGCATACAGGCCGGGACTGTCAACGACGACGCCGCCGTCGTGACGGAGATGCCCCTTGGAGTCGAGGACGGGGACTTCGAGCCATCGATAGTCTGGCCGGAACCCCGTCGCCCACAGGATCGTGCGGATCTCGCCGCTCTGAATGTCCAGCTGCAGCCGTGGTGAGCCTGATATCTGCGTCGGGGCGAAGCGCTCGGGAGCATCGAGCTGACCGTCGAGTTGCTCGGACCGAGCCCACTCGTCGAACACATCGAGCAGCCGCCCCAGCTTCAGATCCGCAAGCGCGCAGACGTTGCGAAGGCCACCAGAGAACAGCGCCTGACCGTCGCGCACGGTCGCCCACCGGCCAACGAGCTCCACGCCCATCGCTGACAGCGTGCCGAGGTCGAGCGCCGCGCGCTCTGGCGTTCCGACGAGCTGCGGCGAGGGCAGTCGACGCGCGCGCTTGAGATCCTCGACCTCGTCGTACCGCTGGTCCCACACCCCCGAGGCGTCCATCCACCAAAGGACATCTCGGCCGCGATACGTTCGCGGCATTCGCACGTGCTCCCCGACCGACAGCGTCACCGGGCGGCCCGACCGCCGCAGCTCGGCCGCCAGCTGCACGCCGGTGGCCGACGCCCCCACCACGAGCACGCCGCCGTCGGGCAGCTGGTCTGGGCGCCGATATCCGAACGGCGTCAGCTGTTCGACGCTCCGCGGCACCCCCGCCGCGAAACTCGGCACAGCCGGCAGGTTGCAGGCCCCGCTGGCGACGACCACGGTTCGTGCCTGGATTTCGCCGTGGCTCGTCGTCAGCCGGTAGCCGTCGCCGGCGCGCCGCAGCGAGGTCACGTTCGTGCCGGTGCGGACAGGCGCGCCAGCACGCGCGGCGAAGCGATCGATCATCGCGACGACCTCCGCACACGTCATGTATCCGTCAGGGTCCGGGCCGTCGTAACCGCCGCCGGGCAGCCGGCTCTGCCAGTTCGGAGTGAGCAGCCGCAGGAAGTCCCAGCGCTCGCGGCGCCAGGAGTTCGCGACCTCACCACGCTCGAGCACGACGTGGTCGAGCGACCGCTCGCTCAGGAAGTGGCTCGCGGCCAGGCCGGCGTGCCCGGCGCCGATGACGACGGTGGTGAAACGCTCGATGGCGCGGCCCTCAGGCGACTTCGACGCTTACTTCCGTCGGGTTCGAGAGCGCGTCGAACACCGCGGAGCGCTTCTGGGACTGGGCCACAAGCGCCTCGATCTCCTCCTTGGAGGCGTCCGCGTCGATCGTGAACGTGACCTTGATGTCGTCGAAACCGTTGCGCACGTCGCTGTCGACGCCGAGAATCCCGCGGATGTCGTGGTGTCCCTCGACCGTCGACTGCACCGAACGCAGCTGGATCCCGCGATTCTGCGCCACCGACGCCACGCCCGCCGTCAGGCAGCTCGTCAGCCCTACGAGGAGATACTCGATCGGCGTGATTCCGTTGTCCGGGGCCGCAAAGGTCTCGGGATGATCGGCATCGAACACCATTTCGGTCTTGTGGCTCTGCTCCTCTCCGAGGCCGAAGTAGTTCTGGATCGTCGTCGTGCTGTGGACGCCGTGGTCCCACCTGGACGATGCCCGCCAGGTGAACTTCGCGGCTTCGGGCGCGCCTTCGAGGACTCCACGCGCCTCGAGCAACGCCTCGACGTTGACTCCGTTGTCGATCGTCGCGCTCATCTGCCTACTGCCTTTCTCTCGCGTAATCTAGCTTTGTTGATCGGGATTCAGAACAATACACGCAGATCGTGCCTCGACTAGAAAAATGACGGCGCAAGCGGCACCGGCGGCGACACCCACGCCCGGCTCGGTCGGCAGCGTCGAGACGCGCTACCTCGACCTGCCGAATCCTGTGCGTCTCGACTGCGGACGGGACTTGCACGCCGTCCGTATCGCGTACGAAACCTACGGTGTGCTGTCGCCTCGCCGCGACAACGCGATCATGGTCTGCCACGCGCTCAGCGGCGATGCCCACGCGGCCGGCTTCTCGAAGGGCGTAGCGGAACAGAGCACCCGTGACGGGTTTGGCGCCGACGACCGCGACGGCGCGGCCGGCAAGAGTCTCGGCTGGTGGGACGGGATGATCGGCCCCGGCAAGGCGTTCGACACCGATCGCTACTTCGTCATCTCCACGAACCTGCTGGGCGGCTGCCGCGGGACCACCGGACCCTCGTCGCTCGACCCGGCCACAGGCAGACCGTACGGCTCGGATTTCCCGGTCATCAGCGTCGCGGACATGGTCAGAACCGAGCGTGCGTTCCTCGACGAGCTCGGGATCGAGCGGCTTGTGGCGGTGGCAGGTGGTTCGCTCGGAGGAATGCAGGCATTCGAGTGGGCAATTGCGTTCCCTGACCAGATCGACGCGGTCGTGGCGATCGCCAGCACCCACGCGCTGCACCCGCAAGGCTTGGCCTGGAATGCGATCGCTCGAGAGGCGATCATGGGCGACCCGGGATGGCAGGGCGGCCACTATCACGGTAAGCAGGGCGCACCGAACGCCGGCATGGGGGTCGCGCGAATGATCGGCCACATCACCTATCTCTCGGCGCCGGCCCTGGATGCCAAGTTCGGACGGCGACTTCAGTTCGCCGACGACATCCGCTACACGGTCACCGAACCCGAGTTCGAGGTCGAGAACTATCTGCGCCACCAGGCCGATTCCTTCGTCAAACGATTTGATGCCAATACCTACCTGTACACCTCACGGGCGCTGACGTACTTCGATCTCGGGCGTCAGTACGGCCGCGGATCGCTCACGCGCGCGCTCGAGGGGATCTCGGCACGGACGCTGCTGATCGCGTTCAGCTCGGATTGGCTGTACCCGCCGGCAGCATCCCGGGACATCGAAGCTGCGCTTCGGAGGCTCGGCAAGCCTGTCGAGTGCCACGTGATCGATGCGCCGTACGGCCACGACTGCTTCCTGCTCGAGGAGGCGCGCCAGACGCCGATCATCCGTCGCTTTCTCGGGGAGGACCCGTGAGCGACCGGCCTGAGGAAGCCCGTTCGTTCGGGTTCGAGACCCGGCAGCTGCACGCCGGACAGCGACCCGAACCGAACACGGGGGCACGCGCCGTGCCGATCTTCCAGACAACCAGCTACGTGTTCGAGGACCCCGAGTCGGCGGCGGCCTACTTCAACCTGCAGGAGTACGGGAACACGTACTCGCGGATCATGAACCCGACGGTCGCCGTGTTCGAAGAGCGGATGGGAAACCTCGAGGGGGGTGCCGGGGCGGTGGCATTCGCCAGCGGGATCGCCGCGCAAGCCGCGCTGTTCTTCACGCTGCTCGAGCCGGGAGACCACGTCGTCTCGTCCGCGGCGCTGTACGGCGGGAGCGTGAACCAGTTCAAGCACATGCTGCGGAAGATGAGTGTCGAGCTGACCTGGGTCGACCCCGACGATCCCGACGAGTGGCGCAACGGCGTCCGACCGAACACCAAGGCGCTCTTCGGCGAGACGATCGGCAACCCGGGCGGGAATGTGCTGGACATCGAGACGCTGGCGGCCATCGCTCACGATCACGAGTTGCCACTGATCGTCGACAACACGTTCGCCACGCCGTACCTGTGCCGCCCGATCGAATGGGGAGCAGACATCGTGATCCACTCGGCGACGAAGTTCATCGGCGGCCATGGGACGAGCATCGGCGGCGTGGTCGTCGAGTCCGGGATGTTCGACTGGTCGAACGGACGGTTCCCGGTGATCGCGGATCCATCTCCGGCGTACCACGGCCTTCAATTCCACGAGACGTTCGGGACCTACGGCTTCCTGATGAAGCTGCGCGCTGAGACGCTGCGCGACCTCGGCGCGGCGCTGGCACCGCTCAATGCGTTTCTGTTCCTGCAGGGGCTGGAGACGCTGTCGCTACGGATGGAACGACATGTCGAGAACGCGCAGGCGGTCGCGGCTTTCCTCGAGTCGCACGAGCTCGCCTCGAACGTCACCTATCCCGGGCTGCCGGCGAGCCGGTTCAGGCCGCTCGTGGAGAAGTACCTTCCAGGCGGCGCTGGGGCCGTCTTCTCGTTCGATTGCGCCGGCGGGCGACGGGGCGGCCAGGCCCTGATCCGCGGCGTGACGCTCTGGTCTCATCTTGCCAACGTCGGCGACGCCAAGAGCCTGATCATCCATCCCGCCAGCACAACTCACCGCCAGCTGAGCGACGCCGAGTTGGAGGCTGCGGGCGTGAGGCCCGGGACGATCCGCCTGTCGGTCGGTACGGAGTCGGTCGACGATCTGATCTGGGACCTCGAACAGGGATTCGCGAACGTGAGATGACCGAGCTCGGGCGCTACCAGGACCCGTTGACGATTCAGCGCGTGCTTCATACCGCGAGCACGATCGCGATCGTGGGCCTGTCCGCTAACGAGCTCCGTGCCAGCAACTTCGTCGGCTATTACCTCAAGCGGCACGGCTACCGCGTGATCCCGGTCAACCCTCGCGAGACCGAGATCCTCGGGGAGACGAGCTGCGCGAGTCTTTCTGAGGTACCCGTGCCGGTGGACATCGTCAACGTTTTCCGCGCGCCCGACGCGCTTCCGGCCATCGCGCGAGAGGCTGTGGCGATCCACGCCGGTGCCCTCTGGTGCCAGTTCGGCGTGATCAACGATGAAGGCGCCCGCATCGCGCAGGAGGGTGGCCTGACCGTCATAATGGACCGCTGCCTGAAGGTCGAGCACGCGCGCTACGTGGGCCGGATGCACTGGCTCGGCTTCAACACGGAGAGGATTACGTCCGTCCGGACTGGGCTTCAGTGATGGGACGCTTCGGCAAGCGGGACGACCTCCTGGTTCATCAAGAGGAGCCGTTCAACGCTGAGACCGCCCGGGATTCCCTCACCGAGCCGCTGACCGGCACCGACGCGTTCTACGTTCGTGGTCACGGCCCGGTGCCGGAGATCGACCCCGACGGGTGGCACTTGCGGGTTGAGGGGATGGTGGGACGGGAGCTGAGCCTCTCCTTGCAGACCCTGCGCGAGGCGTTTCGGGAGCGCACCGTCACCGCGACGCTCCAGTGCGCCGGCAACCGCCGCGAGGGACTGGTCGCGATTCGCGATATCCCCGGCGAGGCCCCCTGGGGCGCTGGTGCCACCGGCACCGCAACCTGGACCGGGGTCGCGCTGGCTGACGTGCTCGCGCTCGCCGGCCCGCTCGCCGACGCGTCGCACGTGGGCTTTGAAGGCGCTGATCTGTGTACGGAGGCCGAGCCCGTCCAGCGGTTCGGCGGCTCGATCCCGCTCGATAAGGCCGCGCGATCGGAGGTGCTGCTCGCTTGGGCGATGAACGGCGACCCGCTCGGCGCCGTGCACGGCGCGCCGCTGCGAGTCGTGGTGCCCGGCTACATCGGCGCCCGCAGCGTCAAGTGGCTCGAGCGCATCGAGCTGCGCCCCGAGCCGTGGCCTGGCTACTACCAGCACGTCGTGTACCGGCTCGTGCCCGCCGAAGGGACTCCGGGCCCGGGTGTCGGGATGCCGCTCGGCCTCGTGGCGCTCAACTCCGATGTCATCTCCCCCCGCGACGGGGCTACAGTCAGAGCCGGCCCGGTTGAGGTGCGCGGCTACGCGTTTGCCGGTGGGGACCGGCACGTCGCCCGGGTCGATGTCTCGATCGACGCCGGCGCAACCTGGTCGCACGCCGACCTGCTCGACGACCTTGGACGCTGGGCCTGGCGGCACTGGCGGATCACTGTGGATCTTGCGCCCGGCGAGCACGAGATACTCGTCCGTGCCTGGGACTCCTCAGCCGCCACCCAGCCCGAGAGCGAGGCCACACTGTGGAACCCGAAGGGCTACGTCAACAACGCCCGTCCGAGGATCCGCGTCCGCGCGAGCGCCTGAGCGCTCGCGTCATGCCGAGGCCGCGAGCTGCGGCGTCCCTTCGGCGTCGTAGGCCGCCAGCTGCGGGAATGCGAGCGTCACCACGCCGACGCCGATCACGCACGCGACGCCACCGGACACAACCGAGGTCAGCGCGGAGGTGAGCCCGGCGACCGTGCCCGACTCGATGTCGCCGAGTCGCGGCCCACTGGTGACGACCAGGCTATACACGGCGCTCATCCGGCCACGGAGCTCGTCGGGCGTGACGGTCTGGTTGATCGTCGTCCGGCACACCGCGCTGACGCTGTCGGCAAAGCCGGCGACCGCGAGCAACGCGATCGCGGGGGCGATCGTGCCGACCAGCCCGGTGAGCGCGATCGCCGTGCCCCACACGAGGACGGCCCCGATCACGATCCTGCCGAGCCATCGCGCGTGGCGGATCCAGCCGGATGTCAGCACGGCCAGCGTCGCACCGGCAGCGACGGCCGAGTACAGCGCCCCCGTTCCGGCCGCGCCCGCGTGGTAGACCGTCAACGAGAGCACCGCGAACAGCGCGCGCGGCATCCCGAACGTCATCGCGACGAGGTCGATTGCGAAGCTGCCGGAGAGGGCCCTGTTGGAGCGAACGAAGCGCAGCCCCTCGGCGATCGACTCGAGGACTGGCGGGTGCTCGGCTTTGACCGGCGGCTGCGGCGCGATCGCGATTGCCGCGGCGAGCATTGCCAGGCACGACGCGGCGTCAACGAGATAGGTCGCGCCTACGCTGGTCACGGCGATCAGCAGGCCACCGAGCGCGGGCCCGATGATCCCCGTCACCTGGTAGATGCCGAAGTTGAGCGCTAGCCCTGCGCGCAGCCGCTTGGGGCCGAGCACGTTTGGGATGATTGCCGAGCGGACGACGCCGTCAAGCGCCGACCCGCCCGCAAGTAGCCCGCCGAGCACGAGCACGACGATGACCGGCGGCTCGCCACCGAATGCCGCCACCGCGAGCGCCACGGACGCCGCGATCACGGCCAGCTGTGCAATCGCCAGCAACCGCCGTCGGTCGAGGCGATCGGCAAACGCTCCGCCGAGCAGTGAAACGACAATCATCGGACCGAGCTCGAAGGCCCCGAGCAGCCCGACCAGCACTGCGGAGTGTGACAACACGAAGATCTGGAATGGCAGCGCGACCAGCGCCGCCTGCGTCCCGAGGTTCGACACGATCTGACCGACGAACAGCAGCCGGTAGTCGCGCGACTCGCGCACGGGCGAGACGTCGAGCGCGATTCGCCTGACCAGCCTCAGCATCAGGCCTTCGATATCAGCAGGTCTGCGTCTGCGGGGGTCTAGCGAGGCGCTGCGGTGGCACGTTCATGCCGACCGCCCCGCCCGGCCGCTGAGAACCGGAATGGCCTGACGGAGACCGGGTTCAGTGATCGAGATGTTGGGGTTCCGCTCCGCCTCCTCTCAGATCCTCGGTTTTTGCGGTGGATTCCCGGGGATTAGGCAGCGAGCTCGGGTTACTGCCCACATCGGCTCGGAGGCTGGCCACTGTTCAGCTGAGCGATCCGCGCGGCGCCAGCCACCGGACTTCCTGCCCGGTGATCGCGGCGATGCGGTCGTAGTCTTCGTCGTAGTGGAGCACCGGAATGCCGCTGGCTTCGGCAGCAGCTGCAATCAGCAAATCGGGATGACGGACCGCACGGTGATGCAGGCCGCCTTGACGGGCGAGCTGCTCGTAGACCTCGAGTGCTCGCTGCCACTGATCGACATCGATCGGGCAGCTCGGTAGCGCGTCAAGCTCGCTTCGTAGGCTTGTGAACTCGGTGGCGTTCCGCGCGCTGTAGAGAAGCTCGAGGCGCACCATGTCGCAGGTCGCTACCCGACCTTCGATGACGTCTTCATCGAAGGCGGCCCGCAGCTCGCCGCCTGCGGCGCGGGTCCACACCCAGGCGCTGGTGTCCGCCAGCTCCACCTATGCGGGTTGTCGCGGGCGACGGAGTTGCACTAGCACGTCCGGCGTCAGGTCATCGAAGTCGCGCTGTGCGAGCCGCTCGCGAGCCGCCCGATCAATCACGGCACGCAGCGCAGCATGGACCGTGTCGGTCGTTCGCTCGGTGCCGAGCACAGCTGCCGCCGCGTCGAGGAGATCCGCGTCGAGATTGATGTTCGTACGCTTGATCTTGGTCTCGCTCACCTCCCTCAATGATACACCTCCGCGGGATCGCGCCATACACCTCGCGGTGAAGCCGAGATGCACGTGCAGCTTCCGCGTGGAGGCGGTCAGTGAGACGGCCTTCCTAGAGCTCGGCGGCGCGAGCGCGCGCGGCCTGACGGATCAGGTGGTCGCGCTCCGCGAGGTCCGTGGCCCGATGGGCGGCATCCGCATACGCCGCGGCGGCGGCCCCCAGATCGCCGTCGAGCTCGTGCAGGTGGCCGCGGACGGCATGCCAGCGGTGCCGCTCACCGAGTACCTCGCGCAGCCTCTCGGTCTCACGCAGCCCCGCGGCGGCGCCGAGGACGTGGCCAACCGCGACCGCTCGGCCGAGCACGGCGGCGGGGTCCTTGCGCACCGGGGCATCGGTGAGGGCGACGAGGTCGTCGTACCAGGCGAGGATCTGCGGCCAGTCGATCTCCTCTGCGCTTGCCGCGTCGTCGTGCAGGGCGGCGATCACGGCCTCGATCTGGTAGCGGCTGTCACCCAGTCCGACCGATGCGGGCTCATCGAGCCGAGCCGATCACCAAACCGCAGGCCACCGGCATGGCCCCACGGCCGCGGCGTCGGGGCGCTCAGCTGATCCGCTCGGCCAGGGAAACGATGATCCCCTCAGGCCCGCGCACGTAGGCCATGCGCCAGACGTTCTCGTACTGACCGATGCCGCCGACCAGACCGTAGCCGTCCGCAGCTAGCCGGTCGACCGTCGCCTGCAAGTCGCCGACTTCGAACGCCACGTTGCGCAGCCCCAGTTCGTT
Organism: uncultured Solirubrobacterales bacterium; assembly: GCA_963824755.1. Classification (GTDB taxonomy): domain Bacteria; phylum Actinomycetota; class Thermoleophilia; order Solirubrobacterales; family Solirubrobacteraceae; genus Palsa-465. Next base: position 267,882 of record CAWGQT010000026.1, read on the forward strand.
GGCCATGGCGGTGGGCAATCCTGGCTCGTGTTCTGGCCAGACGAAGCTCGACAGCTCCAGCCCTGGACCTCCGTCGGGGGGCCGCAGCATGACGATGTGACTGCGGGAGCCGCGGATGCCAATGACGGTGTCCACGAACTCGCCCTCTACGAACGTCCGGCCCTCGACCTCGAGGCCCAGCCCGACGAAGAACGCCGTCACCGCGTCGATGTCCGCGACGGTGATGCCGACATGGTCGAAACGTCGTACGTGCGACATGAGGTACATCCTCCGATCTCGTGGTGTCGTGGGCCGCCGGTCTAGACCCTCAGCTGGTGAGCGGAGCCGGCCGGCGGCTCTCGACATGCATGCAAGACCTCGCATTTTGCGGGCTTCACCTTGCGTGATCGTCGCGGGCCGGCCCAATGCCCACTTGTTCACGAAGCCCGGCCTCCCACCGCACCAGCCGCCCTAAAATGCCTGCAAATGGTGAGGTTCAATCGGGGCGCCCGGATTTGAACCGGGGACCTCACCGACCCGAATAACGCGCGCACCCACACCCGCTATGCAAGAACTCCCTGCAAATCGCTCGAATTATGCCCGCCGCCGCACCTCCTCGGATCTTCGGATTTTGCGGGCGATTGCGGTCGATTGGGCATACAAATCGCCTGTATGACCAATCGGCTCGACGGGCTCCAGCCCGCCCGTCCGCGGAGCGTCGACATCCTCGCCGGATGCCGCCGCTCGAGCGGTGGCCCAGGTTCCGAACAGGCTGCTGACCACACTCGCGGTCGGCCATTCGCCGCGGGCCAGTCGTTCGAGCCCCTCTCCCCCGCGGCGGCGCGCGTGCGCGCGCGACCAGTCGTAGGAGGTCGGAAGCCGGCCGTAGCGGGAGCGCCATTCGCGCATCGCCGAGATCACCAGGTCCCGGGTCCAGCGCCGCTCGATCGCGCCGGGATGGCAGCGCTTGCAATAGGCGTACGCGTCGCCCTTGCCGTTGCGCGGCTGCGTGTAAGCGCCGCAACCTCGGCACACGCCGACGTAGCGGGCCTTGACCGCCCGCGCCTTCTCGCCGGTGGGGTCGTAGAAGTACGCCTTGCCCGTCACACGGCGTCACGCTACCTCGCTCAATTGGCGTTTCCGTCGAGGCCAGCACGCAAATCCGGACGCGGCGGCCGGTCCTCCTACCCGCGCGGAAAGGGCCCCCCGGTGCCGGAATGCCACGGTCTCGGCCAGCCGCTCACTCCTGCTGCTGACAAGTGAATCGCTCGCTTGGTCGTGCTGGGTCAGCGTGGCCTCGGGGTTTTGAGGCGCTGGCTGAGGGTCGCGAGGTCGTGGGCGGGGATCGTCTGCTCGATCAGCGGTAGGACCTGCTGCTCTTCGAGCTGGACGTGTTCGGCGAGTTGGGTTCCGAGCTGATGCACGAGGGACAGGGAGGGTTGGCGAGCGAGGATGTCGGCGTCGCGGCGGATGCGGATGTGGCCCTCGAGCATCCAGATGATCGCAGGATGGTGGGGAGCGCCGTGTTCGGCATAGAGGAGGAGCAGGATCTTTCTCGTCCTCGATCCGAAAGTGGAGCCTTTCTTCGCCTTCCCAGTGCGACAGGAAGCCTCGCGTGGCGACGTGTTCGGTTTCCTCGGTTGCGCGGCGGAGCTTCTGGGCGAGCACCAGGGCGTGATGGCGCTCGCGGGAGAGCCGCGAGCGCTGGGTGGCACTTCAGCGATCGACTGCGCGCGGCTCAGGGTGGGGTGGGTCGATCGAGCGCTGCGGCGGCCCCAGCGGCGAACGCGCGCCAGCTGCGTTCGTGCTGGCCGTGGTGCGGTGTCGTGCCGGCCAGGCGGCGCAGGAGCGCGCGCAGGCGCTGCTCGGTCTGACGCTCGGCGAGGACGCGTTCCCGGGCGTCCTCGTAGATGGAGTCGTGAGCCCATTCGACGGTTCGCCAGACGCAGATCCCAAGGCATGGCTGTGGGGCGTCGACGCCCCCGCATCGGTCACACCACCAGGTGACCGCCGGCTCGGCCGGCGTGTCGAGCTCGGCGGCGACCGCCGGGTCGTCCGGAGCGCGCCGGAGCGCGGTGCGCGCCTGCTCCTGGACCGATGCGAACGCGCCCGGCCACTCCTCGGTCGCCGCGCGGCCGTCGAGCAGCTGTTCTGCTGGGCTGGCCAGCGCGGTCGTGTTCGCGAGGATCTGCCTCTCGGCGTTGGTGAGCACGTCGAGCGCGGCGGCGCGGATGAGCACGAGCTTGCGCTCGGCGCAGCCGGTCTCGCACGTTCCGGGACGGCTCATCGCGCCGCAGCCGATGCATGTCGGCACGGTCACTCGGTCCGGCACGCGCATCAGCGACCTGCTGTCCGCTGCGGTTCGAGCGCTCGCGCGGCGAGCCCGATCAGCCTCATCGACAGCAGCGCCACGACGGTGAGCGTCAGCACGGAAGAGGGGAGCCGCAGCAGCGTCATCGCGGCCGTCTTGGACAGTGCGAGCAGGATGACCGCGCTCGCCGCGCCTGTCGTTATGAGACGGTCGAGCGTGGGCTGTGGCCGGGGCATAGCGAGCGTGAAGCGGCGGATCCGCGCGAGGATCGTGAGCAGGTGCAGCAGCGCGCCGGTGACGGTCAGCCCGATCCAGCCGGCGACCAGCAGCACCGCAAGCACCTGCCGCCAGGTTCCGGTGAAGGGTCCGTTCACGCCCGCCCGCATGGTCGCGGCCAGCGCGATCGCGAGGCCCGCGAGCAGGAACGTCTGAGCGAGCGCGAGCAGCCTTGCGGGTAGCACCAGCGGGCGGGGCGCGATTCGCAGCGAGGCCAGCAGGTTGGCGCACAGCAGCGCCGCCGCAGTGAGAAGCTCGGTCCAGCCGGCGGCCAGCACGGCGCCGCTGGTGAACGCGGCCCCGATCGCGAGCTCGATCACCCCGAGCAGCCACAGGATGTAGGTCGGTCGCTGCAGACGGGGGAAGCGCAGCTGGGTCTGGGTGAGCGAGGGGAAGAAGGTGTGCAGGGTGCCGATGATCGCCGTGGCCAGCCAGCCGGCGAGGTTGAGCGCGAGGTGCGCGCCGAGCAGATCGCCGTGCGACCAGGACGTGCCGCGTGCCATCAGCACCCCGATCAGCGCGCCAAGACCGAGGCAGGCGGCGGACGCCTGGTACCAGCGCAGCGCCCACGGGGCGTGCTGCAGCGAGTGACGCTCCATCCAGCGAAGCGCGACGGCGAACAGGACCAGCCCGGCCGCGATCAGCCCGCCACCGGCCTCGACCAGCACCGAGACGCCCGTGGGGACGCCGACCGCGACCAGCACCGTGCCGACATTCCAAGTGGCGAGCTGGGCGGCGATCAGCTGTCGCGGCGGCGGATCGGTCGCCAGGAACGCGCACACGAAGAACTGTCCGGCGCCGAGCACCAGCTGCGAGATCCCGCCCAGCAACAGGAGGTGCAGGGCGAGCCAGTGCAGCCAGTCGGTGCCGGCGGCCGCATCGGCGATGCCGGCTAGGGCCGAGGCGGCGATGAACAGCAGGCCCGTCAGGAAGAACAGGCGCAGCAGCTGGCTCGGCCGCGGCGAGCCGGCGGCGATCGGGCGCTGCCGGCAGCGTCGCCGACCGTTCGCGACGGGGCCTGGCGGTGCCGGGTGGACGCTCATTTCGCGGCGGAATCGCCGATGCGGCGCACCTCGATCACGCAGCCGGCCCGATCCGGGTCGTGGGGCACGAACGCGGTGAGCTTGGCACCGGGTTCGAGCACGTCGAGCAACCCGCGCGTGATCCCCTTGTGGAGGGCACAGATCGCTGGCTGGTTCTCGTGCACCGCGTCGCGGTAGGGGCAGTTGCGCAGGCAGTAGGCGACGCCGTCTTCGCGCGGCTGCGCGACGGGCTGGAACCCGAGTGCGGTCAGCGAGGTCTCGAACGCGTCAGCGTCCGCGGCCGCGCCGTCGGGAGCTAGCTCGCGACCGATCTGGCGCCCGGTCTCCTCGATGCCCCGCAGTCCGCGCGGGCGCCCTTGCAGGGCTCGGGCCAGCCACCGGCCTAGATCCCGATACGCCCGCGGGTCACTCCCGCCGGGACGGGCGTCGGCGGAGATCGCCCATGCGTCCGGTGGCCGCCCGCGCCTGTCGCGGACCCGGGCGCGCTCCACGAGGCCTGCCTGTTCCATCCGTTCGAGGTGAATGCGCACGCCGTTGGGATGCAGCTCTAAGCGCTCCGCGAGCTCGACCGTCCCGGTCGGCCGTTTGAGCTCTCCGAGCAGCGCGAACAGCCGTGCCCTGGTGGGTTGGGCGAGCACGTCGTTCGGGTCGATGGCGAACGGAGCATCCATCGCGATTGGAGTTTACCCACTCGGAGTTGTAAAAAACGATGAGCGGTTCAATCCTCGAACCGTCTACGACTCGCCTTGGGCGAGGCTGGGCGCGCGGCGGAGCATCGCGGCGAACACCACCAGCCATACCGCGAGCGCGACCCACACCCACACGCGGGCGAAGTCGGTGATCCCGGCAGTCTGCGTGACCGCTCCGACGATGAAGCTGCAGGCGGCGTACATGCCGACCGGGAACACGGTCGACCAGCGGCGTACGTTGTATCGCAGCCGGGGGCGCAGCGCCTCGTAGATCACCAGCGCCGGCAGCCACACCATGGTGAGGCACCACAGCACCAGCGAGATGGTCTTCAGCGCGCCCAGCGCTCCGGACAGGGCGCCGGTGCGTTGCGCGGCCAGGATGATCCGCCCGGCGGTGACGGTGGAGATGGCCAGTGCGCCGCCGGTGACCCAGTGGTCGCCCATCCCAACGCTGAGCTGGCGGAATTGAAAGCGGCTGAGCACGAACGCGTAGAAGCCGATGCCGAGGCAGAAGGGCACCAGGGAGCCGTACAGAAGCCAGCCGGCGCGCTCGCCGAAGGCCAGTGAGGCCCCCAGCAGCGCGAGCGATTCGGTAGCGACGGTGAGGATGAACGAGGCGCCGATCGTCGGCACCTGCCAGTGACCGAGCACCTGGGGCACCAGGCCGAGCCATATCACCAGCGCGATGATGAGCAGGATCGCGCCTGCCCAGTCCCAGCCGAGCAGCGTCAGCCGGGTGCCGAGCACTCCGGTGCCGGCGATCGAGGTCAGCGCGGTGGGATGACGGATGTCGGCGCGGAACCGGGCGCGGTCGGTGAGAGCGCGGGCGGGCAGAAGACCCGCGAGCGCGACCCAGATCACGGCATCGAGTACCAGGAGGATGTCCGAGAGGGTGCTGCGGCGGTCGAGCAGCAGCGCGATCGAGACAATCCCGGTGCCCATGACCACCGCTCCGGAGGCCGGGGGGACCGAATCGAGAATCCGGGTCCGGAGGGCTGCCGGCCGGTCCCGCCGATGCTGCATCAGCGGATGGTCTGGTAGCGGCGGCGGTAGAGGATGTAGGGACGGCCGATGTACTGCAGGGGAATGCTCCAGGCGTGCACGAGGCGGCTGAACGGGAACATCGCCCAGAATCCCCAGGCGATGATGGCGTGCAGCTGGTAGACGAGCGGCGCGCCGGTCGCGGCGGAGACGTTGGGGTGCAGGTAGAAAAGCGAGCGCCACCACGCCCCGATCGTGGGACGGTAGTTGTAGGGGTGGTCGGTGATCAGGGTGTGGGAGAAGGTCATCCAGCATCCCAGGCAGATCAGCAGCGTGAGCAGCAGGTAGGTGAGTATGTCGATGCGGGTGGTGGTGCGCCGGACCCGGTCTGAGGTGGTGCGCCGGAACACGAGGCCGAGGAAGCCGATCAGCGTCACCAGTCCAGCGATGCCGCCGGCGATCCCGGCGAACCAGCGGTAGAAGCCCTCCGTGATCCCGATCGTCGCGGTCACCGACGGTGGGATGCACAGTCCGATCACGTGCCCGCCGATGGCGGCCAGGGCGCCGTAGTGGAACATCGGGCTGGCCCAGCCCAGCACGCGGCGGTCAAGCAGTTGGGTGGAGCGGCTGGTCCAGGCGAACTGGTCTGTGCGGTAGCGCCAGTAGTGACCGACCAGGAACGTGGTCGCCGCCATGTAAGGGAAGATGATCCACAACAGGATCTCCCCGGTGCTCATCGCCGTGCCTCCGCGCCGGGCATCACCTCGGGTGGGGCGAACGGTTCCAGGCCGACGAGTTCTTGCGGCGGGCCCTCGGCAGCGAGTCTCATGACGCGGGCGCGGTCGGCTGCCGAGGGCGCTCCGAGGGTGAGGCACACGGCGTCGATCAGGTGCGCGTAGGGGCTGTGGCGCTGGTGGAGGCTGAGGCGCACGAGCTCCAGCGCGGCGTGGTGCTCGCGCAGCACCAGCTCGCCGTAGCCGGCCGGGGCAGCGGCCGCGAACTCGAGCATCACCGGCAGGTAGTCGGGCAGCTCGGTGCCCTCCAGGGGCAGGCCGGCGGAGCGGTACATGCGTTTGAGGCGCAGCAGCGCCGATCCGCGCTCGCGCTTGTCTCCCTCGCCGTAGAAGGTGAGGTACAGGCCGGAGCGCTTGTCTAGATCGAGCGTGTGCACGTAGTGCTTGGCGGCAGTGAGCCGGTCGGTCTGCGTCCACCATTCACAGAAGCTCGTCAGTGCCGTGGCGGCCGGCGAGCGCGGGAGTGCCCCGATCGCGTCGACGATCTCGGTCTGCCCGGCGCGCAGCTGTTCGTCATCGGGGTACTGCAGCAGTAGCGAGCACAGCTTGTAGGTGCGCGCCGCAGTGGCCCGCCGACGGGCCCCGAGTGCCATCAGCTTTGCGCCTCGTCGTGCGCGCGCTGGTCGGCGAGCATCTGCACGATGTCCAGCTGGACTGGGTGCTCGTCGGTGAGCATGAACGCCTCGTTCTCGGCGGCGGAATCGTTGGGGATCGCTCCGCAGTTGCCGGGGCCGCCCTCGAAGTCAAGGCCGCAGGTGCCCTGCTGCTCCATCAGCCGGCCGGCGAGTTCGGCGTGGGCCTGCGGGATGACGTAGCGGTCGTCGTACTTGGCGATCGCCAGCAGCCGGTACATGTCCTCGACGTCCTGAACGGTCATCCCGACCGCGGCGGCCATCGCGGTGTCGTGCTCGCCGAGGACCTCGCGCTTGCGCATGTGGCCGCGCATCGCGGCCAGGCGTCTGAGCACGTCGCGGATCACGTCGCCGTCACCGGCGGTCAGCAGGTTGGCGAGGTAGTCGACCGGGATCCGCATCGCGTCGATCGCGGGGAACACCTGGTCGGGGTCGGCCTCATAGCCGTCGGTCTCCAGGCTGTTGACGATCGGCGAGAGTGGCGGCACGTACCACACCATCGGGAGCGTGCGGAACTCGGGGTGCAGCGGCAGCGCCACGCGGTAGCGGTGCGCCAGCGCATAGACCGGTGAGCGGCGTGCCGCAGTGATCCAGTCCTCGGGGATCCCGTCACGCAGCGCCTGGTCGCGTACCGCCGGGTCCTCGGGGTCCAGGAACACGTCGCGCTGGGCGTCGAGCAGGTCGTGCTCGTCGGGGACCGACGCGGCCGCCTCCACGCGATCGGAGTCATACAGCACCAGTCCGAGGTAGCGGATGCGCCCCACGCAGGTCTCTGAGCAGATCGTCGGCAGCCCGATCTCGATCCGTGGGTAGCACAGCGTGCACTTCTCGGCCTTGCCGGTCTTGTGATTGAAGTACACCTTCTTGTACGGGCAGCCCGACACGCAGAACCGCCAGCCGCGACACTTGGCCTGGTCAACCAGCACGATCCCGTCCTCCTCGCGCTTGTACATCGCCCCCGACGGGCACGAGGCGACGCACGACGGGTTCAGGCAGTGCTCGCAGATCCGGGGCAGGTAGAACATGAACGCCTGCTCGTAGGTCGCCTTGACCTGCTCCTCGATCCCGGTGGTCAGCGGATCCTGGTGGATGCGCTCGGGCGCGCCGGCCAGGTTGTCATCCCAGTTGGGGCCCCATTGGATCTCGGTCATCGGCTTGCCGGTGAGCTGGGATTGGACGCGCGCGACGGGGTCGTGCTTAGACAGCGGCGCGGTGATCAACTTCTCGTAGTCATAGGTCCAGGGCTCGTAGTAGTCGTCGATCTGCGGCAGATCAGGATTGGAGAAGATGTTCAAGAGCTTCTTGATCCGCCCGCCGGCCTTCAGGCGCAGCCGCCCCTTGCGGTCAAGCTCCCAGCCGCCGTTCCACTGCTCCTGGTCCTCCCAGCGCTTGGGGTAACCCAGGCCGGGCTTGGTCTCCACATCGTTGAACCACATGTACTCCGCGCCGGGGCGGTTGGTCCACACCTGCTTGCACGTCACCGAGCAGGTGTGACAGCCGATGCACTTGTCCAGGTTCATGACCATCCCGACCTGCGCACGAATCCTCACTCGAACACCACCTTGGATTCGCGCTTGCGCAGCACGGTCACCTCGTCGCGCTGGGAGCCCGTCGGCCCGTAGTAGTTGAACCCAAAGCTCAGCTGGGCGTACGCGCCGATGAAGTGCGTCGGCTTCATCACGATCCGCGTCAGCGAGTTGTCTGTCCCCCCTCGCTTGCCCTGAAGCTCGGTCAAGGGCACGTTGAGGTGACGGTCCTTGGCGTGATACATCAGGCACGTTCCCTGCGGGATGCGGTGCGACACCGTCGCGCGGCAGGCCACGACGCCGTTGCGGTTATAGGCCTCGACCCAGTCGTTGTCGTTGATGTCCAGCTCCTGCGCGTCCTCGCGGCTGATCCAGAGCATCCCGCCGCCGCGAAACAGCGTCAGCATGTGCAGGTTGTCCTGGTACTCGGAGTGGATCGACCACTTCGAATGCGGTGTCAGGTACTTGAGCGTCAGCTCGCGCCGTCCCGACCCGTCCTTGGCGCCCTGGTCGCCGAAGATCGCGCGGTGGTGCAGCGGCGGGCGAAACACCGGCAGGCCCTCCCCGAGCTCCAGCATCCACGCATGGTCCAGGTAGAAGTGCTGGCGGCCCGACAGCGTGTGCCAGGGCTTGTCGCGCTCGACGTTGGTGGTGAACGGCGCGTAGCGCCGGCCGTGGGACTCGATGCCCGACCACTCCGGCGAGGTGATCACCGTCCGCGGCTGCACCTGCGCGTCCTGAAATGTGATCCGGTCGCCCGCGCGGGGGCCGGCCAGGTCGGCCAGCGGCACGCCGGTCGTGTGCTCCAGCGAGCGAAACCCCTCCACGGCCAGCCGGCCGTTGCAGGTGCCCGACAGCATCAGGATCGCCTCGCACGCATGCTCGACGCGCTCCAGTGACGGGCGCCCGTCAGCCACTCCGCCGCGCACGGCGCCGTTGGCGGCGCGCAGCTCGGCGACCTCCTCGTCTGCGACCCAGCTGGCGCCCTTGACCGCCGTGCCGAGCTTCTCCACCAGCGGTCCGAGCGCGCGCCACTGCTCGCCGACGTGCGGGTAATCCCGATCGACCACGATCAGCTTGGGCATCGTGGCGCCCGGGATCGGCTCGCACTCGCCCGCGCGCCAGTCGCGCACCTCGCCCAGCGGCTGGGCGATCTCATCTGGCGTGTCGTGCAACAGCGGCGCGACCACCACGTCACGCCGCGCGCCGAGATGACGCTCGGCGAGCTCTGAGAAGCGCTGCGCGATCCGCCCGAACGCGTCCCAGTCGCTCTTTGACTCCCACGGCGGCGGGACCGCCTGGTTGAACGTGTGTACGAACGGGTGCAGGTCCGTCGAGGACAGGTCGTATTTCTCATACCACGTCGCGGCCGGCAGCACGACATCGGAGAACAGGGCGTTGGAGGTCATGCGAAAGTCGATCGTGGTCATCAGGTCGAGCTTGCCCTCCGGCGCCTGCTCATGCCAGTCCACCTCCCGGGGGCGCAGCTCGGGCGGGGACTCCTCGGCGCGCACGGCGTTCTCCGTGGTGCCGAGCAGGTGCTCGAGGAAGTACTCGTGGCCCTTGCCCGAGGAGCCCAGCAGGTTCGAGCGCCACACCGTCATCACCTTCGGGTGATTGTCTGGGGCGTCGGGGTCCTCGCAGGCGAAGCGCAGCCGGCCCGACTTGAGCTCCGATACCACGTGGTCGGCCGGGTCGACGCCCGCGCGGTCGGCCTCGTCGACCAGGTCCAGCGTGGAGCGGTCAAAGCTGGGATAGGACGGCAGCCACCCCAGGCGCGCGCCCAGCGCGTTGACATCGGCGATGTGACGCCCGTCCAGCAGCCCGCGCCCGAGCGGGGAGGCCACGTCTGATGGCTGGTAGCGCTCGTAGCGCCACTGGTCGGTCGCCAGGTAGAAGAACGGCGTGCCCGACTGATGACGCGGCGGGCGCACCCAATCGAGCGCGAACGCGATCGTCTGCCAGCCCGCCAGGGGCCGGACCTTCTCCTGGCCCACGTAATGCGCCCAGCCGCCCCCGTTGACCCCCTCGCAGCCGCACAGCATCACCAGCGCCAAAAACGTCCGGTACACCTGATCGGAGTGAAACCAGTGATTTGTCCCGGCGCCCATCGCGATCATCGACCGCCCCCGCGTCACCTCGGCGTTGCGGGCGAACTCCCGCGCCACGCGAGCGACCAGCTGGCCCTCCACACCGGTGATCGGCTGCTGCCACGCCGGCGTGCACGGCGCCGGGTCCCCATAGCCCGCGGGCCACTCACCCGGCAGGCCCTCCCGTGCAACCCCGTAGTGCGCCAGCGTCAGATCCAGCACGGTGCACACCAACCGCCCGCCGACCCGCACCGCCGGGACGCCCCGACGCACCGAGGATCCACCCTCGCCCTCGCTGACGTCAAAGCGCGGCAGATCGATCGCCACCCGCTCGCTCGCGCGATCGATCACTGTCAGTGCCGGCGCGATCCCTTCCAAGCGCAGGTTCCAGCGCCCCGGCTCGCCGTAGCGGTGCCCGACCGATCCATTCGGGACCGTCGGCTTGCCGGTGCGCTCGTCCAGCACCACCGGCTTCCACTCCGCGTGCTCGGTCTCGCCTCCGGCGCCGTCGAGGTCTGAGGCGCGCAGCAGCCGATCGGGGACATACCCGCCGTCGTCGCGTTCGCGCA
>CAWGQT010000027.1:0-84042 GCA_963824755.1 uncultured Solirubrobacterales bacterium
CCGGCGACCGGCTCTCAGGGGGCGCGGCGTTGGCACCGCTCCTGCGACTGTTGCCCGCCGGGCGGCTCCCGGCGGCCGGTCTCGCACGGCTTCCCAGACTCACCGACGGCGGATATCGGTGGGTAGCCGGGCACCGCTCTCAGCTCTCAAGATGCGTGCCGGCGAGTGCCAAGCAGCGCGCCACCGAACGCGTTCACAAGCGCGAGACGCGCAGATCGACCTGCGGGTGAGGCGTCTCCCAGTCGTGCTCGGCGTGCCACCAGCGACGCAGCACCTCGACGCTCGTCCATGCATCGAACACCGCCTGCGCCGGGGCGGCGAACGTCCGCTCGATCCGCAGCGCCCGCGACCGATGATCCGGCGTCTCGCTCATCCACTCTCCCTCGACTCTTTGAGATAGTCATCCACGGCGTCGAACACGCGCTCCCAGGGCGGCGACACGCAGAACACTCGCCACCGGACAGCCCGAACCGCCCTAGACCCGCCCCTCGTTCCGACATCGCGACCACCCTCACCCGGCACAAGCAGCCCAGCCAGACGCGTGAGGCGAGTACCGACATGACGACAGAGCAGATGCCTCGCGGGCGCTGATCCGGGACCTCCTTCTCACCAATCTCGCTACTGGCCTCGATGTCGGGCTGATTCGGCGCCGAGGCGCTGCCGGCGCACCTGCTTTCCCGCAACGCAGTCAAGAGCTCTGCCCGCGCCCGGTCTGCGTCACGCGATCGCATGCTCGTGGGCGACGCGAGGCTCGGGCCCGGTTCCAGTGCTGCCTGACGGCCGCGCAGTGGAGCGACGTGGAAGACGCGTGAAGGCGGCGTTGTCGATGACTGCCCGGTACCGAACTCGAAGTCGGCGCTGGTGGTGTGAGATCACGACGCCGCCGCATCCGGCGCAGAACAGCCATCGTTACGAGCCCTGATGATGCGGCGCGCCTGGCCCGTCCGGACGGGACTGGTCAGCCGCCCTACGGCGACGAGGTCGTGATGCGCGAGAAGTACACGTCGACCCTGTTTTTCGCGATCGGCCTTCCCATCGAGTACGCCGCCGCCATGCCGTGCGGCAGGCGCGCGATGCCCTCGTAGTCGCCGAGGAAGCAGCAGCCGCGAGCTTTACTGCCTGTCGTGAGGAGGTTGAAGGGTGGCGCGACGGCACGACGGCTCCACTGACGTCCGCGATCGCGCGACGTGGCCAACATCACCTGCGCCGGCCAGTTGCCGTTACGACTTGAGGGGGCGATCAGGTAGTACACGACGCCCACCGTGCCGTCGCCGGCGACCTCGATCGTCGGCAGCGCGCCTTGTCCGCGAACCGCCAGCCTGCGCGTGGTCCAGTGCCGTCCGGAATCGGTTGACCGCGCGACTGCGATCCGCGAGGACGTGTTCGTGGCGCCTGGCTGCAGCCAGCTGACGTAGACATCTCCGTTCGGAGCGACCGTCTGCGACGGGTAGGTGTCGAACGTGTTGAGGATGTTCCCGGTGACCGGATCGGTGACTCCTCGCCCGGATGACAGCCCGATCGTGATCGGCTTGCTCCACGTGCGGCCCTCGTCGACGGAGCGGATCGCCAGCTCCTGGGTGTGGTTCGGCGCCTTGAGGTTGTTGGGATCGGTGGCAATGAGCGCGAACACGTCGAGTAGCGAGCCGTCACGGTTTACGAGGATCTTGCTGATGCCGGGCCAGCTGTTCGTGGTGTGGGGGTCATAGAGCTTCCGCGGCTTCGACCAGCTCCGTCCGCCGTTCGTCGTGGTCGAGATCAAGCTGTAGCCGTGGAAGAAATCGGGCGGCTTGCGCAGGTCATAGACGTAGTAGGCCCTGTTCGGACGGCGCGGATCCGGCGTCAAACGCGGCAGATCCCAAAATTGCCCGGTCGATGGCTGAACGACGGACGGCACCGACCACGAAAAACCGTCATCAAACGACCGGCTCACAAACATGCTTGGGTTAGCCGTTTCTTCCGAAGCCGGGTTCTTGACCACGATCGCACTGAAGTAGGCCATCCGCCCATCAGCGGAAAACGCCACGCCAGGATCACTGGCAGCGACGTAGGCACCGCCAGTGCAGGCGGACAGCCCGGGAACAAGGATCCGCGCGAACGAGCGCCCGCCGTCGCGAGACGCCATCACAAGATCCGAAGCCCGACCATCCTGAATCCAAGACACCAGGATGTGACGCGGATCGCGAGGATCCACGGCGACCGAGCTCTCCTGCGCGAACCCGGGGCTGAACCCAGGATTCGCCGTCGTGCACGGTCCCGAGAACGGGCTCGCGAGCGAGATGCGACGGGTCTGCACCCTCGCCGATGCCGCGAGCACCGGCTCCGTCGCCACGACGGCCACCACCGCCCCCACGACCAGGACCCATCCGCACCGGGCGACCCGCGAACTCCCCTCCATGGCTTCCCCTCTCCTTGATCGCCTGCTGCGGTGACACTACCACCCGCGACAGGCCGGCCGATGACTAGCGCCGTCGGCAGTGTGAACGGCGTTTCGCCGCCACCGGCGGGCACGATCCCGGACTGAGTACGAGAGCACCCTGCCAAGTGTGCGCAGCGAGCACGCATCTGGCGACTTGCGGGACCGGCGACGCTCTCGCGGTCGAGACCTGCAATCGTCATCCCGCGGGTAGGCACCGCACTCAATGATGCGTGGCCGGTTGTGTCCGGAGGGGGCAGCGTCTTGCCGACCAGAACGGTGTCGCGTCGTGGCTCGTTTGCGGCGCGAGCAGGCGCAGCGGGCAGCTATCGAGCTGATGCCTCGGGCGACAGCACTAGCGCGTCGGCGCGTTGCCGACCGTTGCTTCGATGCAGCCGCGCCGACCGTGCGCTTGCGCAAGGCCCCGGCCGTGTTCGTCTGAGCAAGCACGTCGAAGTCTCCCGGGCTGCGCTGCTTCGCCTCGCGGGGTGGATGCGGCAGTCCGCTGCGCGCAACCGCTGGTGTCGTCCGAGACGACCATCTCGTTCTGGTAGGCGCGTGTGAGCGCATCGCCAGAGTCGAGCAACCGGCGGCACCCGCGCCGATTGAAAGCTCCGCCTTGCGCGGGAATTGTAAGCCAGCGCGCTCGCCAGCTCGCGCCTCATGCATCGGTCGGGCGCGTTCCACGCGAGTGCGGAGTTGGCTGCGGGCGCGGTCTGTAGGTGTGTGATCCGGCGGAGGGCGTCCGATCGCCGGCCGGTCAAGGTATCGGCAGCGGTCCGGAGGCATGTCTCATGCCCGGAGCGGACGGTTTCCGGCGGCTATTTCCGGTGCGAGTAGCGCTTCTTGGCTGCGGCGGTGCATTTGGCCCGGGCGCGCTTGTTCTTGAGCTTTCGGCACTTCGCGAGCGCCGTCTTGAGCTTCTGCGCTGTGGTCGGGCCGCCATGATGAGTGGGCCCGCCATTACCTCCTGAGTGACGCTCGCCGGTGCCGACCACGCTGGCGGGCAGGTGCAGGGCCGGGTCTGCGTGGAAGTGTGTGAGTACCTGAGCGGGGGTGAGCGCGTAGCTGTAGTAGGCGGCCTCGTTGAGATAACCGGCGAACCACGGAGCGAAGGTCCCGTACCCCAGATGGATGGTGCCCGCGCCGGACACCGGGTCGTGCACGCTCAGCTGCCCGACCTGAACGCCGTCGAGGTATAGGTCCGCGATCAGGCCGTTCCAGCTGGCGACGACCTGGTGCCAGCTGTTGAGCGCGAAGTTGACAGGGAGCGTGTAGTCGATCTCCGAGTCGGTGAAGTTGTCGACCTGGCGGTAGGCCAGCTGCCCTGCGCCGTTGATCCAGATCGCACCGGCCCCGCCCTGCTGGAAGAGCATCTGGCTTCTGGTGGACATCGGGTAGAACCAGATCTCCATCGTGTAGGCATGCTGGGGGGCCTGGAAGTTGTTGATGTATCCGTAGGTGCCATCGCCGGTGAAGACCGCCGCCGTGCCGCCGCCGACCCCGCCGACCGGCTGCGGCGACCCCGCGGTCCCGTGCGCGCCGTTCTTGTACTCGCCGTCGTAGCCGTTGCCCGAGGAGTCGGTCAGCGTCGAGGTGTCAAACGCGTCGCCCAGCCGCCAGTACCCCTGCGGATGATCGCCGCGGATCACGTTGTAGTAGCTCGAGATCTGCGCTGTCGCCAGCGAGCGCGCATGCGCCGAACCGGATGTGTTCGTGCCCTTCACGACCACATCCAGGTAGTCGCGGGGGGGGGGGGGGGGGGGGGGGGGGGGGGGGGGGGGGGGGGGGGGGGGGGGGGGGGGGGGGGGGGGGGGGGGGGGGGGGGGGGGGGGGGGGGGGGGGGGGGGGGGGGGGGGGGGGGGGGGGGGGGGGGGGGGGGGGGGGGGGGGGGGGGGGGGGGGGGGGGGGGGGGGGGGGGGGGGGGGGGGGGGGGGGGGGGGGGGGGGGGGGGGGGGGGGCGGGCGGGGGGGGGGGGGGGGGGGCGCGGGGGGCCCGCGGGGGGGGGCGGGGCGCGGGCGGGCGGGGCGGCGGGCCGGGCGCCGCCCCGCGCGGCCCGCGCCGCGCGCGCCGCCGCGGCCGGCGCGCGGGCGCCCGGGGCGGCCGGCGCGGCGCGGCGGGGGGGGGGGGGGGGGCACCGCAACCAAGAAGAAAGAAGGAGGAAGACTAGGTCCGCCGGGGCGACCGTGTACTTGGTCGATGTCGCGCCCGAGATGTCCGCGCAGCCGCCCAGGCCGACATCGACGACGGCGCGATCGGCGAGAGCGCGACCGCGTCCGGCACCCCGCCCTCCGGGCCGCGGACGGTGTCATCGGCGTCCGGCACGACCGTTTCGGCTATCCAGAGCCCAGCCGTCACCGTGGTCAGCTCGTCCGGCACCGTCTCGGTGTCCTCAGCGGGCCAGCGGGTCGACTACCGCTATCTGGTCGCCAACACCGGCAACGTCACCCTCACGGGCGTGGCCGTGACGAGCGCGATGGACGCCCCCGCCGGCGCACTGGACGCGGCACCGGTCTGCCCCGTCACGACCCTCGCCCCGGGCGCCAGCACCACGTGCACGGCCACGTATACGGTCACCCAGGCCGACGTCGATGCCGGCCGGATCGTCAACCACGCCACGGCGAGCGCGACGACGCCGAACCACACCACCGTCAGCTCGCCGGCGAGCAGCGCCACCGTCACGATCGCCGCCAGCCCCGGTCTCACGCTGACCATCACCGCGACCGGCACTCCGAGCAAGCCGGGTGACACCGTCAGCTACGCCTTCACGGCCAGAAACACCGGCAACGTCACGCTCAGCGCCCTCGGCGTCGCACACAGCTTCACCTCCCCGGCGGCCGGCTCGATCGGGCCGATCACCTGTACACCCGTGACGCTCGCCCCGGGCGGTGCGGCAGCGTGCCGGGCCAGCGACCCGTACACCGCAAGCCAGGCGGACGTCGACGCCGGGACGATCGCCGACAGCGCCCAAGCCACCGCGACCACGCCGGCCGGCAGCACCGTCTCGGGCACCGCCACCGGCGCCGTCGCGGTCACCGCGTCCGCCGGGATCGGGATCTCAGCATCGGCGAGCGTGGCGAGCTTCGCCGCCGCGGGCGTGCCGATCGCATACCGGTTCACGGTGACGAACCGTGGCGGGAAGACGCTGAGCGCCGTCGCCTTCACCGGGCCCGCGCCGATCTCGTGCCCCCAGAGCGCGCTGGCCCCGGGCGCCAGCGAGAGCTGCACCGCCACCTATACGACAACCGCGGCCGACGTCACCGCCGGCGCGGTCAGGACGACCGCGACCGCCGCGGGCACCCCGGCGGGCGCGGGCGCGACGCCGGTCACGGACACTACGACGGCAACCATCCCCTACACCGGTTCGGCCGACCTGGCGGTGCAGGTGTCCGGCAGCCGCGCCACCACGACAGTCGGCCAGCGGGTCGTGTTCACCGTGACCGTGAGCAACGCCGGGCAAAGCACGCGACCGATACGACGCTCACCGACACGGTGCACAGCGCCTCCGCGGCGGCACGCGATGCCGCGGCCGGATCGACGACGACCAAGACCTCGGTGCACACGAGCGCCGGCAGCTGTACAGCCGGCCCGGCCATCACGTGCGCGCTCGGCGACATCCCGGCCGGGGGCGGCGCCACCGTCACCGTCACCGTCACCGTCGATCCGAGCACGGCGGGCACGGTCTCCGATCATGCCGAGGTCAGCTCCCCGGTCGCTGACCCCACGCCGGCGAACGGCGCGGCGTCGGTGAAGGTCGCCGTCAGGCCCGCGGCCCGGCCGCACCGGCGTCTCGGGTTGGTCCTGGCGGCCTCGCCGCGCCGCGTCGAGACGGGTTCGGTCGTCGATTACACGGTCACCGTGGATAACCCGAACGCTGTCCCGGTCGCCCACGTCACGGTGTGCGACACCGTTCCCATCGGCGTGCAGCAGCTCAGTGCCACTCCACGTGGCGGGCTCCACGGCCGCACGCGCTGCTGGACCGTCGCGCACCTCGCCGCTCACGCCTCCCGCCGGTTCACGCTGCGGGCGAGCGTTTCGACCCAGCGGGGAGGCCGGCTGCGCAACCGCGCCACCGCCCGGGCCGCCGGCATCGGCCCGACCCGTGCTGCCGTCCTCCTCATCGCCCGTGCCGCACCCCCGATCCCGCCGGACACGGACTCCTGAGCCGGGGGCGGGTCAGCCGGCTGAGCGCTCGCGCGCCAGCTGCACGAGCCGGAACTTCTGGACCTTGCCGGTCAGTGTGCGCGGCAGCGCGTCGGCGTCGATCGTCAGAGCCAGCTTCGGCACCTTGAAGCGCGCGAGGTTGTCCCGGCAGACCTGCAGCAGCGCCTCCAGATCAACCTCGGCGCCGGCCTCAGGCACAATCCACGCACACCCGATCTCGCCCCAGCGGTCGTCGGGAACGCCGACCGCGTACGCCTGAGAGACCCTCGGCTGGCGGTCAGCAGCTCTTCGATCTCCTTCGGCATGACCAGCTCGCCGCCGTTCTTGAACAGCTCCTTGCTGCGGCCCGTCAGGCGCAGGTAGCCGTCCTCGCCGACGTAGCCTCGAACATTTCAGGGTGCTGCCCGCTTGGGGTCTCGCACAACGTGCAGTATCACTGGAGAAAGCCGCCGAGCCGGAACACAAAGAGACCCATCGGTGCCGCACCGCGCCGCCGCAGTCCTTCCGTCAAAAGGCTGGCGCAAACAACGATCGCAACGACGACAGATGGGTGCTCGGCACCGTGGCAAACGGCGACGCGCTACCTCGCCGGCCTCAGATCGGAGGCGTGCAGATCTCGCCGCTACATCGGTACCAGCATCCGAACGGGCGCAGGAGGAACGCTTCCAGCGAACAGCGAACAGCGGACAGCGGCCCCGGGCGCGCTCGGCGCTGACGCCGCCATTCGTCATCTGCACCAACGGCAACCGCGCTGTCCCAACGGCGACGCTCTGCGCTCCGGCGCCGGCGAGTGCGGACGAGTCCTTCGCCACTCAGTGGAAGGCTGTTGTCCGGATCGGTGATGTCCGGCCGGTGAGCTTGGGTTCTCGGGCGGCGGCGGGCTGACTCTCTTTGCCACTGTCGACCCCTGGGGGTCTGACCGGCTTTCGCTGTGTCGCCCGTCGCCGACCGAGGACCGCCGGCGTGACTTGATAGGAGCTTGCCAGAGCCCAACTGAGTGCTGTCCGCCGGCGATCCGCTTCGTCAGCCATATCTCACGAAGGGACGGGTACATGATCGTGATCGGGGTGGACGCACACAAGCGGACGCACACGCTTGTCGCGCTTGATGCGGGGACCGGCGTCAGCCGGGGCGAGACAACGGTTCAGGCCAGCGATGATGGCGTCCTTGCCGCGCTGCGGTTCGCCGCGGGCGTTGAGAACGAGCGGGTGTGGGCGGTGGAGGACTGCCGGCATGTCACGAGCCGGCTTGAGCGTGCTCTGCTGGGTGCTGGTGAGCGGGTGATCCGGGTCCCCCCATCGCTGACCGGCGCGTCGCGGAAAGCGACCCGGACGGCGGGGAAGTCTGACCCGATCGACGCCCGGGCGGTCGCGCTCGCCGCGATCCGCGAGGGGGTTGAGAATCTGCCGGTCGCGTTCCTAGACGAGCAGGCGCACGAGATCCGCGTCCTCTGCGATTACCGCGATCAGCTCATGAGCGAGCGCACCCGTCTGATCAACCGGTTGCGCTGGCATCTGGTCCGGATCGCGCCGCAGCTCGAGGCGCAGCTCGGCCCTCAGGCGCTGAAAGGCCCCCGCATCCGAGCACGGCTCGCCCGGCAGCTCGGGCAGCTGCCGGCCAGCCCGCAGCTGCGGGTCGCCAAAGCGCAGCTGCGGCGGATCAACGAGATCACCAAAGAACAGAAGGACCTGTTCGCCGAGCTCACCGCCCTGATCCAGGCGCACGCCCCGCAACTGCTTGAGCAGCGCAGCATCGGGACCGTGACCGCCGCCGTGATCATCGGACGAACCGCCGGCGCCCAGCGGTTCCGCAGCGAAGCGTGCTTTGCCCGGCACGCCGGCACCGCACCGATCCCGGCCAGCTCCGGCAAAACGACCCGTCACCGCCTGCACCGCGGCGGTGACCGGCAACTGAACCGGGCGATTCACATCATCGCGCTCGGCCGGGTCGCGTGGGACCCCGAGACCCGCGCCTACATCCAACGTCGCGTCTCAGACGGCAAGACCAAACGCGAAGCGATCCGCTGCCTCAAACGCCACATCGCCCGGCAGATCTTCCACCTCCTCTACAACGCCCAACCAGCCAGCCCACCACCGAGCGTGGAACCGGCACCGCGGGTCAGAGTCAGCGCCCCAGCACTGATGCCATGCACCCGGTGAAAGCCCGCAAATAGCGAACACCACTTGACATAGGAGCTGCGAAGGGTCACTTCTATGTCAAGCGGCGGTCGGTATTTGCGCGTCTCTGAAGGGAGTCCGGGGGCGTCGGCGGGGCGACTGCTGAAGGCTGGATCTGGGGGTGCTGTCGGTCGCGGGTCGTTCGTTGAGGGCGTCGGAGGGGCGGAGAACGGATCGTTTGGGTCGCGGCGAGCGGTGATCGGGGCTGATCGCGCTGATTTCGGGCAGCCGATGGCGACGGTGAAGCTCATCGCGGGCGACAGCGGGCCGGAGAATGGCCCGGAGTTGATCGGTCGGGGCCGGACTAGCCGATGCAGACCATCGGGGAGGGGGCCTGGCCCTTGGTATTCGGGTCGACCAGCCGGCGTGGCGGGGGTGGCGGCGGGATCGCGGGCAGCTCGGGCTCGGCCGCCAGGTGAGGCTGGATGATTGACTGGCCGTCGGTGGCTGTCGAATGGTCGGCGGGCGGCTCGGCGAGCAGCTGGTGGAACTGGCGGGCGAGGTAGCGCTTGAGACTGCGCAGCGCACCCTTGGTGGTCTTCCCCTCTGCCTCTTTGCGCGCGAGGTATTCCTTGGTGGCGGGATCGTGTTGGGCGCGGGTGATCGCGATGATGTGCAGTGCGTGGTTGAGCTGGCGGTCGCCGCCGCGGTTGAGCCTGTGCTGGGTGCGCTTTCCCGACGAGCAGGGGATCGGCGCGGTGCCTGTCTGCTTCGCGAAGCTCGCCTCCGAGCGAAACCGCTCGTTGCCGGCGGTGTGGCCGATCAGGATCGCTGCTGTCAGCGCCCCGCAGCCCTGCTCTTCCAGCAGCCTGGGGCGGTGCTCGGAAACGAGTTCCGCCAGCTCGCGGTGCAGCGCCTCGATCTGCCGGTTCAGCCTGCGTAGATGCGCGATCTGCTCGCGCGCGATCCTGGTCCGCGCGCCGGCGCGCAGCCTCCGGAGGTGGCGGTCGACGCGATCGAGCCCGCGCGCATCGTTGAGCGCCTTGCGTTTGAGCGAGGCCTCGAGCTCGGGACACAACGTGACCAGATGCCAGCGCAGCCGGTTGATCGTGCGGGTCCGCTCGGCGACGAGATCGTTGCGGTGATCGAGCAACAGGCGGATCTCCATCGCCTGCCCGTTCAGGTACGCGACCGGGAACTTCTGGACCCCGTCCTTGACGACGGCCCTGGCGACCGCGAGCGCGTCGATCTCATCGGACTTGCCCAGCGCGCGCTCACCCTTGCGGGAGGCGCCCATCCGCTGCGGCGGCACGCGCACGACCCGCTCGCCGGCCGCCAACAGCGCCTGTTCCAGGCGTCCGGACACATGCCGACAGTCCTCGATCGCCCACACGCGATCGTCATCCAGGCCTCGGGCCCAACGCACAGCGGCCAGATGCCCGGCATCGTCCGCCTTGATCTCACGACTGCCGCGCATCCTGCCGGTTCCCTCGTCGACCGCCGCCAGCGCGTGCGATCCCTTGTGGGTG
Organism: uncultured Solirubrobacterales bacterium; assembly: GCA_963824755.1. Lineage (GTDB taxonomy): Bacteria > Actinomycetota > Thermoleophilia > Solirubrobacterales > Solirubrobacteraceae > Palsa-465. Next base: position 10,224 of record CAWGQT010000027.1, read on the forward strand.
TCCGCTCCGATCACGATCATGTAGACCGTCCCTTCGTTTGGTTGACGCCGAATGAAGCGGATCTCCGGCGGACAACTCTCACGAGAGGCGAAAGCCACGCTTCTATCAAGTCACGCCGGTGGTCCTCGGACGGCGGCGGGCGACAAGACCTTTGTCGGTCAGACCAAAGCGGCCGACGCAGTCGTCAAGAGTCAGCCCGCCGCCAGCCCGAAGGACCTACCGGTCGGGTCGGACGTCACCGCCCAGACGACGAAGCACTTTGGCAGTGACAGTCGTCGGGTCCGGCCGGATCAGCACGATCACCTTGGCGACATAGGACTCACGCCGATCGAGCCAGATCTGGCGCTCGCCGCACGATCGGATTCGCCCAGATCCAATCGTGAGGGGCGGGACTGCTTTTGCTCTCGCGCCCGCTCGGCCCGTGCTACTGCAACGCCACGGTTCCGATAGTCGCGTCGACTGCGTTGGTCGTGACTGTCGGTGACCACCGAACCGTGCTCCCCACAACCGGCGGCTGCTGACAGACGACCGCCGGCTCGCGGCGCCGCGCTTCCCTGAACGGGCGCAGCGGCCTGGCGGCGTGGCTTCGGAAACGTGGACGGGAAGCGGCCCCATCACTTTGAGAACGCGGAGAGGTGCGTCGCGGCGCGATCCGGTCGCCAGCTGCGCCGCGAGGGTCGGGGCAGGAGACGGGCGACTCGGGCGAGGCGTTTCGGCGTACTGAGGTGCCTGGACGTCCCGCCTGTGACATCCACAGAACTGCGCCAGCGCGGGACGCGGGGCTCGCGCTCGCCAACCTGCGCCGCTCACGCCGCGGATGATGGGCCACGGCTTGGGCCTGGCAGCGCAACACTACGCAGAGCGAGATGGACTCAAAGGAGCAGCGCTCCGCCCTGCGGGCGGCGGTATATCGTGGTGACGGACGGGCTGTCGTCGGCCTGCTCTGCGGCGTTGGCGCCGACGATGATTCGCTGCAGCTGGCTGGCGACGGCCTCGTCGCGGCCGTCATGCAGCGCGTGGACGGAGCCGCCGAGCTGGCTCGCAAACTCGTGGTCGGCCTGCGGCAGCGAGGCTGGGAGGGGGATGATGAGCTGGCCGACCAGCTTGAGGCTCAGCTCGGCGGCGGACCGGCAGCGATGTTGCGCGCCTTGCCCGTCGATCTCGAGGAGCTGGCCGGCATCCTCGAGGGCGATCCACTCAGTATCGGGGGCCGCATCGATATCACGACCGGTGAGGTCTGGTCGCAGGCGGCGATCGAATACGTCCTGGAGACCGGAGAGGAAGACGAGGACACCAGTGATGATCCCGAGCGGTGGCTGGCGGTCCACGGCGAGGGCTCACGCGAGGGCTACCGGGACATGGAGCTGTTCATCGCGTCCGTCGAGGATCCCGGCCGGGCCGAGCGCCTGGCTGTCGCGATCAAAGGCCGCGGCGCGTTTCGCCGCTTCAAGGACGAGCTTGCCCGCTGGCCCGGCGAGCTTGAGCGGTGGCACGCACTCTCCGAGGAGCGCCAGCGCGGCCGCGCGCGATCATGGCTCGCGGCGTCCGGCTACCGCGTACTGCCGGTCGACCACCGCGATTCCTGAGAACGGGCCACCGGCGTGCTACCAGCCTGAACGAGGCACATCTCCAAGCCGCGCGGAGGGACGCCAGACACACGCTCGAGCGTGAGGCCGAGGGTATCCTTCAATCGCTCTTGTTCCATCGGACATCGCGGGGCCTGCGAGCGCAAAGGCGACATTCCACGTCCTGGCCGAGGGCGACCCCGACGTCGACGCGGCGCTCGCTTCCGCGGTGAGCTGCCCGCCGCCGCCGAGGTCGCTGACGCCGCCCCGGCCACCGCTCTCAGACCAGAGGGGCCGTGCTACGCGGCTGCCGCGCTGCCCAGATTGAGCACGAGCAGCTGCGTGGTCCCGACAACGGCCGGCTTCTGCTTCGCCCAGCGAAGCGGCGGCGGCTCCGGCGCGGTGGCTGCTCTCGACGAGAAGGGGCGGTCCGCCGATCCGACCTGCTCGTCGCTGCTTCGCCGCTCGAGCAGCTCGGCGACGAGGTGCCCGCTTCGGCAGGCGCCGACCTGAGAGCAGCCACCTTGTTGGGCGGCTTCGCGAGCGGCGGAGCGGTCACTCTGGCTGGTGTACTTGGACACCCTGGCCGTTACATGTAACATTGGCCCGGTGGCGACCGAACCATCTTCCGCAAAGCGGGTCCAAGCTCACCGCGACCGTCTACGCGCCCAGGGGCTGCGACCGGTCCAAATCTGGGTGCCCGACCGGCGAGCGCCCGAGTTCGTCCGCGAGGCTCACCTCCAATCGGTGGCCGTCGCCGCCAGCGAGCACGCCTCCGATGACCAGGCGTTCATCGATGCCGCGTCCTGGGACGCCCAGGAGTGAAGCGCGGGGAGATCTGGTCGGTCGCCGCGCGAGGGGCCTACACCGGCAAGCCACGCCCGGCCGTGATCGTGCAGGACGACCACTTCGACGCAACCGCATCGATCACGATCTGCGTCCTGACCACCGACCCCACCGAGGCGCCGCTCTTCCGCCTCCCAGTCGAGCCCGACGCCCTGAACCGACTCGACCGCCGCTCCACCCTCATGGTCGACAAGCTCACCACCGTCCCGAAAACGAGCCTCGGCGAACAGATCGGCCGACTCGCTGACGAGGACGTCGTCCGCCTCGACCGGGCGATCGTCGTCTTCCTCGGCCTCGGATAGATCCCTCCTACCCGGCTCGCGCGGCGATAGAGGCAGGTGGCCGCTTCGGGCTCGGCGCCGCCAAGAGCAGCCATGTCGTGTGATGGCTCGAGCAGCGGCGAAGCAGTCGTCCCGCCGCAGCGCGCTAACCCTAACGACTGCTGCTGGGCGGGAGCATGCGCCCGCTCTGGCGGTGGCCGGCCCTCGTATCCGAGGCAATGCACCAGCGCGGGCATCCGCCCGGTTGGGCCGGCGCCGACGGCCGGTATCACGCGATTACAGAAGGGAGCCGCTCGCCCGACGCCGATAGCGCAAGTGACGCGAGGGGCCAACGAGACGTTCGCTGCTCGTCCCGAGCGACCTGCGCCCCCGCCGTCCAAGGCGCGCCGGCATGGTCGCCGAGCGGGGTGAGGCCCAGCCTGAAACCGACTTAGATCACGGGGCGCCGCCTCGTCGTCGGGCAGGGGCCCCTATCGTCTCCCCGAACACGCGGTAGGGGTGCCCGTCACACACGCGATATGTGCGCTCCAGCCGCTCTTTGCATAACCGCAGAAGCCGCGGACCGCCAGCCTAATGAAGGTTGCCAGCGAGCACAGCACGAGCTGTGAGCCGCTTCGCAGAACTCGGTCGTCTCCGGGGGTGTGGGATGTGACTAGCCGTTGCCGGGGTTGCGGCCCTTAGTGGCGACATAGCTGACGCAGTCGCCCTGGTTCTTGAACGGCGTGCCGTTGGCATCTACCAGGTACTGCCAGCCGCCCTTCTTGCACTGGTCAGTGGTCGTGGGGACCTGCAGTACACAGTCGGCGATGCTCGTCGAGCCGGTCGCCATCGTCGTCGTGTGCGCCGGACACGCCGTCGCTGACGTCGCACCGGTTGCGTCCACGTAGGAGCCGATTGGGGCGACGAGACAACTGGTCTGGCCTGCGCTCGGCTGATAGCTACCGACCGGACAGAGGGTTGCTGACGCCTGCCCGGTCGAGCTGACGAAGGTGCCTGCGGGCGCGTCGAAGCACGACGTCTGGCCGGTGAGGTTCTGGTATTTGCCGACCGGGCATGGGGTCGCCGAGGACTGCCCGGTCGAGCTGACGAAGGTGCCTGCGGGCGCGTCGAAGCACGACGTCTGGCCGGTGAGGTTCTGGTATTGGCCGACCGGGCATGGGGTCGCCGAGGACTGCCCGGTCGAGCTGACATAGGTGCCTGCGGGCGCGTCGAAGCACGACGTCTGGCCGGTGAGGTTCTGGTATTGGCCGACCGGGCATGGGGTCGCCGAGGACTGCCCGGTCGAGCTGACATAGGTGCCTGCGGGCGCGTCGAAGCACGACGTCTGGCCGGTGAGGTTCTGGTATTGGCCGACCGGACAGAGGGTTGCTGACATCGCCCCAGGCGCGCTGACGAACGAGCCTTCCGGGGCAGCGCTGCAGGGCTCCATGCCGCTCGGGGAGTAGTAGCCAGCGGCGCATAGCGGCGCGGCCAGCGCCGGCGTGGCAGTCGTCGCCATCGCGCCTACGGCGCTCAGGCTCAGGACGAGTAGCGTCCGTGTGATGAGGCGCCGTGCGCCGACGCTTCGCGTGCCGCAAGCCGCCACCGACCTGACCCTCGAGCTGCCTTGCAGCATCGTCCACACCCTTTCCCTCAGTTGGCCCAGTCCACGCCCAGTCGAAGAGCGAGACGGCGCAAGTCTAACGATCCTGTGCCCCCGTCTTCAATGCCGCCGGACAGGCGGCTCTGCGAAGTTGGATCCCGCGCTGAACAGGCGGTGGCGAACGCCGGTGGTCCCTTGAAACGACGCCTCGCATGGATCCGATTTGATTCCATGCGCCCGACCGGCCAGCTCGGCCCCTACGAATCTTCATAGGGCAGCCTGTGGTGGTCTCGACCGCCGCCGGGGGAGGACCTCGACTCGTTGCCCTTGTCGGAGGGCGTGCCAAAGAGCAGCCCGTCCCGGCGGTGGCGAGGGGCGGACGCGGGCTGTGGATTCGCCCAGATCCGAGCACGGGCAGGCGTGGGCGCCGACCGCGCCTGGGCCGTGCGCACCGGCCTGGCCGGCTTGCGCTTTCATCGCGAGCGGTCGAGGCGGATCGCTTCCCCTACCGCGTAAGGGAGCGCCCGGCGTCGGCGCCCCCGACGTGCCTGCTTTGCTGAAGCGGCCACCCGCGACGGCGACGTTGCGCTGCTGCAATAGGCGTGATGCAGCCGTCGGCCATTGGTGCCGGTGACGACTGCTGTGATCGCGGCCGGTCGCGGAGCTCACGAGCTCTTTGGCGACGGGCCGCGCGTCAGGCGGCGCCCGGTGCTCACGATGGCTCCCCCACTGGTTGCGATGGTCGCGCTCACGGCGCGGCCGTGACCGCCGGCGGCCCGGAATTTGGGCCTCCGTGCGACGGACGGCTGCTGACAGACGACCACGGGCTCGCGGCGTCGCGCCTCCCCGACGGACGCAATGGCAGAAGCGTCGCGGCGACCTTAGCCGCTCCCGTTCACAGGCGGTCAAGCGCCAGCCCGCGTTCGTACGTCAACGGCATTGACGCCCGAACGCTCAGGCGCCGCCGAAGGCGTCCGCGACGGCCGCCGCCCAGCTCGCGTACAGATCGATGACAGTGGACGGCGCGGGCCATTCTCCGGCTTGTAGTCGTTTGAGCGCCTCGGCGCCGCGCCGGCGTGCGTGGGTGCGCGACCAGTCGTAGGACGACGGCGCAGCGCCGTAGCGCGCTCGCCATGCGCGCATCGCTTCGCGAACCCGTTCCCGGGTCCATTGCGGCGCAATCGCGCCGGGATGGCAGCGTTTGCAATACGCGTAGGCGTCGCCCTTGCCGTTCCGTGGCCCGGTGGGCGCCCCGCAGCCGCGACACACTCCGCTGGTCTCGGTAGTGGCGGGCGAGTTGCGCCGCGCGGCGCCGTTCCATGACCCGGTCGAGCATCAGAACCCCAAGCCTACCGGCGGTGCTGGACAGCCAGCCGAGCGCAGAAAAACGTCCGTCGGGGAAGGACTTCTCCTCGTGATGCCGCGGCGGGCGGGTGACTCCGGAGCTCGCGACCTCCTGGCTCGGCCTCCCGTTCCCAGCTGGGCCCTTTGTTAGCATCAGACGGGTCGTAGAACTACGCTTTCATCGTCGAAGGCGAGCGCCCGAGACGGTCGGCGATCTGCCTGATCGAGAGGTCCTCGAACTCGCGGTAATGCCGTGCGAGGGCGACCGCGCGACGACGCTCGAGAACCCGACCCGTTCCCGCGTCTGACGTCTTGCCGGTCACACCGGGTCACGCTACCTCGCTCAATTGGCGTTTCCGTCGAGGTCGGCACGCAAGTGCCGGCGCACCGGCTGGCCCTCCTACCCGCGCATTGGGTGTCTCGCGTTCGGAACGGCGGGATTCCCGTCGCGGAGCGAAGGCGGGTGTCGGCTCGTCGGCGACTCTCAGGACGCTGCCGGGGGCGCACTGGAGGTCAGGCGATGGCGTGGGTAGGAGTAGCCGGCCCTCCAAGGCGCCGTGGGCGGTTCACTTCCATCCGCGTAAAGCCGGACGCGGTCTACGGCAGCTCGCGTCCGAGCCAGCCGCGGTAGAACCCCTCGATGTCGGGCAGGAAGTCGTGGACGACCGGGTATCCGTGGGTCACCGCTTCGACCTCGAGCAGTCGGCCGGACTTCGGGCAGTAGAACTCGCGCAGCTCCATCCACTCGGGATCGCAGTGCGCCATCTTCGGGTACACCTCGCCCAGGAGCTCATCGCTGTCGCGGACGAAGATGGCGGCGTGCATCTTCCAGTTCTCGTCGAAGCGGCAGAAGTCGTGGCCGGCCTCGCTCCGGATCACCAGCTCTCGATCCGCGAGCCGGCGGATCACGTACAGCGCCTCGCCTAGCGGCAGGACAATCGGGTCGTTCCAATCCACCCGTTCCTGCAGGATCGAGAGCCACTTGTCGAACCGATCGGGGTCCTTGTAGCCCGACTGGATGTCCTTGACCTCGCGCCGCGAAAGCTTCTCGTCGAGCATCGCCTCGAGGGTCTCGCGATCAAGCGTCCTTCCCACCGCGTTGGGCAGCTCGACGCGCGCGACGTTGGAGGAGGCCAGGAACTCGGCCGCCGACTCAGCAGGCGTCAGCTTCCCCGGCTTCACCTCCAGGAGGGGCGGCAGAGTCGGCGTGGCAGCCCCGAAGCTGAAGTCCTCGGGCAGATCCCAGAAGCCGCGGAACTCGGCCGCCCAGCGCGGTGAAAGCTTCATCGACTCCTCGTAGCTGACCTTGATCGGATCGACCAACTCGCCGGCGAGCACCCGCTCGCGCTCGGAGGTCCACCACTCGCCCGTCGGCCGGGCGCGCTCGAGCCGCCGCGCGCGGGCCGCGTCGCGGTTGGAGACCGCGTAGACGGTGTCGGCGAACTCGGCCTCGAGGTGGCCCTCGGCGACGTCGGCCTCGACCGCCGCCACCGGGCGCTCGAGTGGGTCGCCTAGGCCGGCGGCTCCTTTCATCACCGAGTGGTAGAGGTCACCGGACGCGAACGGCTCGAGCAGGGTGAAGTTGTCGAGCTTCAGCTCGCGCTCGCCGTCGATCCCTTTGAGTGCCAGCTCCGAGAACGGCCCGTCGGCGACCGGATAGGCCTCGCCGGCCTCGGCGAGCTCGCGCAGGTTGTTGGCGCGGATGTTGTGGATGTACGCGACCGAGCCCGGATAGCCGCCGAAGATCCCCGGCGAGGTGAACAGGCGCGATGTGCCGAGGTTTTGGAGCTCCCAGAACGGCGTGTTCCAGATCATGTGCAGCGATTCGAAGCTCGACCCACCACGATGGCGCCCGGGCCCGGCCGTGTTCGGCTTGATCCGCCGCGAGAGGTAGATCATCGGACAGATCAGCTCCCACATCTCGATGTCGCCGGCATCGCCCTCGGGGTTGAACATCGCCGCGCAGGTGTCGGTGCCGTCGAGGACGTACTTGGCCCCCATGCCCTGAGCCGAGATCTCGAAGTTCATGATCGCCGACGAGTTCCCGTACTGGTCGATCCCGCCTCCCTGAATCACGTTGCCCGACACCGAGTACGCGCCGATCACCTCCTCGACAAAGCCACGGGCCTGGAGCGCGCGCGAGAGCGTCCGCGGGTACCCGGTGAAGGCCGGCTGCAGGAACGCCCACGCGATCCCGGTCGACCCCTCTGCGTCGCCCAGGTTGGCGATCGAGCCCTCTGGGAAATTGGTCTCGACTGCGAAGTAGGCGCCGTCGTTGACCTTGTCGTTGCAGATCAAGGTCTGGGTGAACATGACCCAGATCGCGCCCTGCATCCCCGACGGCGTGCAGTTCATCGAGTGCCAACCCCAGGCCGAGGTGCCGTCGAGGTCGAGGGCGTAGTCGCCGTCGCCGCCGATCCGGACTTCGAATGGCGCGTGCATGACGAAATCCCGTCGCGCCCGCGCCGGCAGTTGCACCTTGTCGGCGTAGGTGTTGTCCATGAACGAAACCGCGCGGTAACGACCCGGCACAGTCATCTCGACGATCCGGCTCTTGAACGAGCGCCGGCCTTCCTCGATCACCTCACGACTGAACTGCTTGAAGCGCTGTACCCCCTCCTCGAGGAGCACCCGCTCGACCGCCTCGCGGATCATGTGGCAGCCGGCGAGCCGGGTGCGCTCGTCGAGCATGTAATACATCGGTGCCCGTGTCTGCTTCTGGCAGCGGATCAGATGCCACCGGGCCAGCTCGTCGTTCTCCCCGATCTTCATGCAGGGGAGGTCGATGCCGTCGTCGAGCCGGTTGGTCGGCCCCACCGGAACCCCGCCGGGAGTCGAGGCGCCAATGTCGAGCACGTGGGTCACCCCTCCGGCCCATGCGATCAGCTCGTCCTCCCAGAAGATCGGCACGAACGTCTGCACGTCGGCGTTGTGGACGTCGCCGATCACCGGATCGTTGTTGGCGAAGATGTCCCCGGGGCGGATCTTCGGGTTGTCCTCCCACCCGTTCCGGACCATGTACTTGATCGCGTCGGACATCGTGTGGACGTGGACGATGATCCCGGTCGAGAGCGCGATCGAGTCGCCCTCCGGGGTGTAGAGGGCGAAGCAGAGCTCGCCGAGCTCGCGCACGATCGGCGAGGCGGAGATGTTGAGCGCGGTCTCGCGCGCCGACACGAGGCCGCCGCGCAGGCGGCTGAACAGCTTCTCGTACTCGATCGGCTGTGAATCTTTGAGCTCCAAACGCTCGCGGAGGCCGTAGTACGAGCCGGTCTCGGCGAACAGCCGCTCGGACTCGGCGAGCATCTCGTCGAGGCGCTTCCCATCCCAGCCGATTCCGGCCGCTTCGCGCGGCTCGAGCTCGCGTGTCGCGTCGATGATTGTCACGTCAGTCCCCTCCGCTGCTCGTCAGGTGGAATATGCCGTGCGCGTCGAGCCTCGCCGCCCGCCCCGGCGGGAGCGCGAACGTCGTCGCCGAATGCTCGACGATCGCCGGTCCCGTGATCTGATGGCCGGCCTTTACGTCCTCGAGCCGGACGATCGAGGTCTCGGCTTCGGCGTCGCGCCAGCGCACCGTCCGCACGGATGAGACAGCCGGCTCGCCCGAGGATTCCTCGAGCTCCGGCAGCGCCGGCTTCTCGACCTCGACCGAGCCGTGAACGATCGCCTGGGTGATCAGGTAGCCGAGCTCCGGTGAGCGCGCCGACCGCGCGTAGACCTTCGAGTACGCCTCCTCGAAGACGGCGACCAGCGCGTCGACGTCTTCGCCCGAGGCCAGCTCCATGTGGGGAGAGACGATCTCGATGTCGTTGAGCTGGCCGTAGTACTGCATCCGAACCGCGTGAGCGAACGTGATCCGGTCGCGCTCGATGCCGGACTTCGCGAATTCGGCAGCGACCCGCTCCTCGAGTCCCCGCCAGGCGGCGGTGACCATCGATCCGATCCCCGCCTTCATCGTCGCGTCAAAGATCGGCAGGATCGGCATGTCGACCGTCTGGTCGTAGCGGTACTCGAAGTCGGCGCAGGCGCAGCCGTAGGCGGAGAAGCCGGCCGCCCAAGCCGGGACGAGGACGTCGCGGTAGGGGACCCCCTCGGTGTAGCCGGCCACGTGCAGCGGCCCGCCGCCGCCATAGCAGAGCAGCGCGTAGTCGGCGGGCGAGTAGCCCTTGCCGAGGATCCGCCCGATCGCCTCGTTTCCGAGCGTCTGCTCGAACAGCTCGATCACCCCGGCGGCGGCGTCGGCGACCTCGAGCCCGAGCGGTCGGGCGACCTGGCGCTCGACCTCGGCGCGCGCGCGCTCGGGGTCGAGCTGGATGTCGCCGCCGAGGAAGTAGTTGGGATTGACGCGCCCGAGGACGAGGTCGAGATCGGTGATCGAAACGGTTTCGAGATCGCCCTCGGGCCAGCAGACCCCGATCCGCGCGCCGGCGGAGTCGGGGCCCAGCTCGGGCCGGTTCGAGTTCGGGTTGATCCGGACAAACGAGCCGGTCCCGGCGCCGATCGAGTCGATCCGGACGAGCGGCATGTTGAGCATGAAGCGCGCGATGTCCGGCGTCGGAGTGATGTCGAAGCGCCCGTCGGTGATCAGCGCGATGTCGAACGAGGTACCGCCGATGTCCGTGCAGAGGACGTTCGGGAGCTTCATCCGCTCCGCCAGCGCCTGGCCGCCGACGACCCCACCGATCGGACCGGACACAAGCGTCGTTGCTAGCTCCTTCGCCTCGATCGAGATCGTGCCCCCGTGCGATGCCATCACGCGAAGCTCGAACGCGGCGCCCGCGTTCTTCGTTTCCTCGCGGACCTTCTGCATCGCGCCGCGCGAGGGCTCGGCGGCGTAGGCCTCGATCAGAGTCGAGTTGAGCCGCGGGAGGTCACGGCGAAGCGGGTACAGCTCCGAGGCCAGGTAGACCGGCACCTCACCGTCCACGCCCCGCTCGGCTTTGACCTCGGCAACGATCTCCGCTGCTCGCCGCTCGTGCGCGGGATTGCGATAACCGAACAGGAAGCAGATGCAGATCCCGTCGACGCCGGCATCGAGGAGCTCGACCGCAGCGTCGCGGACGTCTTGCTCGCGCAGCGGCAAGACCTCGGTGCCCATCACGTCGATCCGCCCCCGGACCCCCTTCATCTGCTCGCGCGGGACGATCGGCTCGTTGTGGTAGTGGGTCGCGATATGGAGGCGGTCGGAATACGAGAAGCCGAGATAGGTCTGAATCCCGCGTTCGATCCGCAAGCAGTCCTCGTTGCCCGCCGAAACGATCGCGCCGATGTTGCGCCCAGTCCGCGACAGCAGCCGGTTGAGCATCGCCGTGCCCGAGTAGATCCCCGACGCGATCCGCGGGAACGACTCCTCGGGGCTCGAGTCCCACTGTTCGAGCGCGTCGCGCGCCGACTCCATGAAACCGATCGACTCGTCCTCGGGCGTCGTCTGCGCCTTGCCGACGACGAAGCTGCCGGCGCCGTCGACGATGAACGTGTCGGTCATCGTCCCGCCGGCGTCGATCGCCAGCACGCGCGGGTCTCTGTCAGCCATTCCTCACCTCGTCCACAACCCTACCTCGCTGCAGCCGCCGGGTTCGCAACTTTCGCCGGAGACGCGGGCGCGACTTGACTGATTCGGACAAAACGATCAGGCGCGCATGCCCCCAACCCTCGGCCACCGAGCCCACCGGCGCATCGATCTGGCCATCTCGCGGCGAGCCTATACCGTTCCGGTCAGGCTCCGCAATGGGCAAGGGTGGCTCTTGCTAGTAACAGACCGCCGCTCAATTCAGCATCGCCGTCGGCGCCCAGCAAAGATCACCTACCGCGCTCGGGCTCGCCTGGTCCCGCATGAGCCGCACGTCGCTCTCGGTCCTGGGCGGATGGAACAGTCCAGCCGGGTGGCCGGCGTGCGATTACTTGACACTGTGGTGCGTGCATTCGTTCCTGCGCGGGTCTGGCCCGATCGCGTTCGCTCATCGAGGTGGGGCGGGTGAGGCGCCGGAGAACACGCTTGAGGCGTTTGAGATCGCATTCTCGCTCGGGTACGGGTACATCGAGACTGATGCGCACGTGACGCGCGATGGGGTGCTGGTCGCTTTCCATGACGAGCTGCTCGAGAGGGTCACAGACCGCACAGGCGCGATCGTTGAGCTCGGGATCTTCGAGGTGGAGGCGGCCGACGCTGGTTATACGTTCTCGCTTGACGGGGGGAGCAGCTTCCCGTTCCGTGGTCACGGCGTCCGTGTCCCGCGGCTTGAGGAGATTCTGGTGCGATGGCCGGCCGCCCGGGTCAACATCGACCGCAAATCCGATGCGTGCGTCGGGCCGCTCGCGGCCCTGTTCGATCGCCTCGGTGCCTGGGAGCGCGTCTGCGTCGGATCGTTTTCGGACCGCCGCTTGCGCGGGATCCGCGCATGCGGGCGCGGACGCGCGTGCACCTCGATGGGGCCTCACGCGGTTGCGCTCGCGCGTCTCCCGGCGACGTTCGGCATGATGCCACGCTTGGGCGGCGACTGCGTCCAGGTACCAATCCGCCGAGGACCGGTGCGGATCGTCACCAAGCGATTCGTGGAGGCCGCGCACCGGGCACGCCCAACCGTGCACGTCTGGACGATCAACGACGAGCCTACGATCAACGAGCTTCTTGACATCGGTGTGGACGGCGTGATGAGTGATCGCCTCCGGCTGCTCGCAGAGGTCTGCGCACGGCGCGGCTTCCCGCTCACCGGATAGGAGTTGCCTCTCCCCGGCGGCACGTTGCCGTCTGGGCGATGATGCACTCTCCATGGGTAGCGTCTCGGAGTCTTCCGCGATCGCCGACGCACTCGATCTGTTTGCACCGGCGCGTAGGCCGGCGCGTCCGCAGTTGCGGGACGGTTATCTCGATCTGCTCGGCGACGAGGACCCGACCGGCTCGCATCCGGGCCAGCGGTTGATGGCTAGCCGCGCACTACCGCTGATCTATGACCGGCTCTGGCGCCCGCTGGGCGGACGCCTGCTGATGGGTGCGATGGGGCCTGGGATGCGCGGCGAGCACCGGATCGCGCTAGAGATGCTTTCCCTCTCGGGCGGCGACCGGGTGCTGGACGTGGCGTGCGGCACCGGCGAGTTTACGCGCCGCTTCGCCAGCGCCTGCGGCGACGGCGTGGTGGTCGGTCTGGACGCGTCGAGGACGATGCTGGCGCGCGCAGTCCAGGAGACCGACGCCGACAATGTCGCCTACCTGCTCGGGGATGCCTGCGCCTTGCCGTTCCGCGACGGCAGCTTCGACGCGATCTGCTGCTTCGCCGCGCTCTACCTGATCGAACGTCCGATGCGAGCCGTGGATGAGATCGCGCGCGTACTCGCGCCTGGAGGACGTGTCGCGCTGCTCACCAGCTGCAACCGAGGCCCCCTACCCGCGGCCATCACCAGCCCGGTCGTGAAGAGCCTCACCGGCGTGCGCGTCTTCGGCCGCGACCAGCTAACACGCGCACTGACCACCCACGGTCTGATCGACGTCCGCCAGCGCGTGTCGGGCCTCGCGCAGTTCATAGCCGCGCGCAAGCCAGCGACCTGACGTACTCGACTGCTCACGCAACGCGCGAACCTCGCCCGCTAACGACTGGGAGCGACCACTTGTCGTCCAAACCGGGGCAAGTCCAGCTGACCGGACCCCGCTAATCGGTCCACCCTGAGTGAGAGCGTGGGGTGGTTGGTAGTGGGTGAGGCTATCTGTGAGTTCTCGGCGGTTGGTCATCTGGGCGTGACTCCACAGCCTGACTCTGTCGTTCAGGGCGGCGATGAGATCGGGGCGTGCCGGGCGCCTGGGCGCTAGCGGTTCGGTGGCCGTGATCGCTCCCTTCCCTAGCCGCCGTTTCCGTGGCCTGGGTGGGCGGTTGGGCGAGCGCCATAGCGAACGCGGCTGGGGTGAGCATCCCGAGTGCGGAGTGCGGCCGGTGTTCGTTGTAGTCCTGGCGCCAGTCCTCGATCAGGACCTGCGCTTCGGCGAGGCAGGAGAACAGCTCGACGGCGAGCAGCTCGTCGCGGATCCGGGAGCCGAAGCTCTCGACGTACGGGTTCTGCCACGGCGAGCCAGGCTCGATATACGCGCTCCCGGCGTTCGAGAACCGGCACCAGTCCCGCAACGCGTTCGCGGTCAGCTCCGGGCCGTTGTCGCAGCGGATGAACGCCGGCGCGGTGCCGCGCTCGGCTACGAGTCGGCTCGAGCACCTTGACGGTGTGATCGGCGTCGATCCGTCGGCTGCACTCGATCGCAAGCGCCTAGCGGGTGAACTCGTCGACGACGTGCAGCAGCTTCAGGATCCTGGCATCGGCGGTCTGGTCGAACTGGAAGTCCAGCGCCCACATGTGATCGGGGTGCTCGGCCCGCAACCGCTCAGCCGGACCCGTCGAATCGCCCAGCCGCTGGCGCTTGCGGCGCCGCTGCGGCACCCGCAGCCCCTCCTCACGCCACAGCCGCTGCGTCCGCTTACGATTCAACTGCCAGCCCTCCTCGAGCAGCAGCTAATGCGCCCGACGGTACCCCCACCGCGGCCGCCGCCGCGAGATCCGCCGCAGCTCCGCCCGCAACGCCTGATCCTCACCGGCCACCAGCGACTCGTGGCGCTGAGTCGAACGATGCTGGCCGGCGTATCGGCACGCCCGCCGCTCCGACAGGCCGAGACGGTCCTGCAACATCCGGACCGCCTGGCGCCGGCGCGACGGGCTCACCAGTTTCCCCGCGCTATCTCCTTCAACGCCGCCACCTCGAGCGTCTGATCCGCCACGATCCGCTTCAACCTCGCGTTCTCGAGGCTCCTTCAAGCGCTTGACATCGTCGGCCTTCATCCCACCGTACTGCGCCCGCCACCGGTGATAGGTCGCCTCCGAGACCTCCAACTGCTTCACGACCTCCGGCAACTCCATACCCTCGCCGAGCAGCCGATCGGCCTCCCTCAACTTGCGGACGATCTGCTCCGGCGTGTGACGTCGCCTCTTCATCTGCTCGCTCCTCTGACCCATTCAACAGGGTCGTCGAAGCTCTTACACAGACCGGACCGATCTCAGCGGTTGGTCGGGCCACAGCATCCGATCACCCTCAGTCGGCCGGCGTGGCCCACTACGGCGCGACAGCCATCACGAGGCATGGCCGCCGTCCGACTGCTCGCTGTTGAGACTTGGGAAAGACGACGGCCGTGACAACAGCGAAGGTCCCAACCCGACCCCCTGTTGACATCCGTAAATCCACCTGTTGGCGCTGTGGATACCCCGCGAACGTGCAGGGACGAGCCGCCCGAAACGCCCGGGAGTCCGGGACTGCGCAACTTTCGACTTGGGCGCAGCGGAGCCCACGAGCCTTGAGTGCCGTGACAGGTCGAAACCACCCGACCCTGGGTGCAGACTCAGGTGCACCCGATCTCATGGCCAGGCCGCCTTGTTAGGAGTTCTTCTCGATTCTCCTCCCGTCCAGGTCCGGGGACACGGTAAGTACGGCGCGGCCTTCGCGTCGCGGCCGCCATAGACTGCTGCGGTTGGGTCTTTCTGTGCGACGTACCACACCTCGATCGCGAAAGGGGAAGGCGGTCCCGGCGGCATCCCGTGCGACGCCGGCGACGACGTTCCGCGCGCCGCTGGCGATACTGCTGCTCGTCGTCCTCGGCCTCTCGCCCGGTGCCGCCGGCGCCAAGGCCCGACGCGCCCACGGCGCCCGCTACCGCTCGCTACCGGTCGAGGTGGTTCAGACGACAACCAACCTCAGCCAGAAGCTGGCCCGGCTGCGCGACCTCACGCTCCAGCCCGGTGAGCCGCTTGGCGTCCCGGTGATCCACGTTGACGACAGCTCCCCCACGCTGAAGATCAACGGCTTCGGCGCCGCGATGACCGACACCTCGGCGTGGTTGATCTACGAGCAGCTGCCGCCGGCAACGCGCGAGATGGTGATGGAATCGCTGTTCGGTCCCGCCGGCCTGCACCTGAGCTTGATTCGGGTTCCCATGGGCGCGTCCGACTTCAGCGCGAACGGACTGCCCTATACCTACGACGACGTGCCGCGGGGCGCGACGGATCCGAGGCTCGCGCAGTTCTCGATCGCGCACGACGACGCGTACATCCTGCCTGCCCTGCGCGAGGCGCTGGCGCTCAACCCGTACGCCGAGCTGTTCGCCACACCGTGGACGGCCCCACCGTGGATGAAGGCCAATGCCCTCTACAACAACATCGGCAGTCTCGGGACGCTGCTGCCGTCGGCGTACCGGCCGTTCGCTCAGTACTTCGTGAAGTTCCTCGAGGCATACGCCCGTGCCGGTGTGCGGATCACCGCGGTCACGCCGCAGAACGAGCCGCTGAACCCGACGCCCTACCCGGGGATGCAACTGCCCGCCGCCAATGAGGCGCAGTGGATCGTCGACGACCTCGCGCCGGCACTGCGTGCCGCACGCCTCCCCACGCGGATCTACGGCTACGACGGTGGATGGGCCTCCTATCCGCAGAGCCTGCTCTCGACGTCCGCCCGCCGCGCAATGTCGGGGATCGCGTGGCACTGCTACGGCGGCCCGACCCAGATGGACGTGCTGCACAGCATCGACCCCTCGCTCGATCAGGTCATCACGGAATGCTCCCCCGGACTCCCGCCCTACCCGGTCTCCGAGGTCGTGATCAGCTCGGTGCGGAGCTGGGCCAGCGCCGTGGCGCTGTGGAACGTCGCGCTCGATCCGTCGGGAGGGCCCGTCCAGACACCAAATGTCGGCTGCTCGGGCTGTACCGGGCTGATCACCGTCAACGAGCAGTCCCACACCGTCTCGTTCACGCGCAACTTCTACCAACTCGGTCAGATCAGCCGGTTCGTACCGCCCGGCGCGTACCGGATCTCGACCGAGAACTTCGTCACCTACTACCGCCTTTCCTCGGGCGGCTACGGGGTCACCCCAGGACTCGACGACGTCGCGTTCCTCGATCCGGACGGCAGCAGGGTGCTCGTCGCCTACAACACGGCCAACATCCCGATCAAGTTCGGCGTGGAGTGGCACGGCGTCTCGTTCACCTACACCGTTCCCTCGAAGGCAACCGTCACGTTCGACTGGAAGCCGGCGTAGGGCGCCCCGCGCGGCCGGGGCCGGGGCCGGCGAGCGCGGGCCGGGCGGGGCCGGGCCCGGGGAGCGTGGCCGGGCCCACGGAGCGGCCGGCGCCGGCGCGTGCAAGCCGGCCCACACCCGACCCGCCGGCCTGGGATTTTGGCTGGGGAGGGGGTGGCGAGAACGACCAAAACGCTCAAGAGCGGTTCCGGCGAACGGCGCTCTTGAGCACGGTGGTCGCTCTTGCAGCGGCAGCCACATTGCGCAAGAGCAGCGGGCGGTATTGGCGCTCTTGAGCGAAATGGTCGTTCCGGAGGACCTGGAACCCCGCCAACGCTCACGAGCGCCCCGCGCCCCTGGCGAATTCGAGCGTCCCAGCGGCTGGGGCTATAGCCCGCCAACGCTCAAGAGCGCCGCACCGGTGTGCCGCTCTTGAGCTTTAGAGGGCCGCACCCCGTTCCCAGTCACACAGCGGACAGACCGCACCACGAAACCGAGACGCCGCAGACAGCCCGCAAACCCGCCAACCCCCCTCACCCATCGACCACGATCACATTCCCCGGATCGGGCCGCCGGTCCTCCGAAGCCATGCTGTAGTCCCCGAATGGCGCGTCCCGCTCGTTGGTCGCCGCCCGCACTCCCTCACGTTCCGCCTTGGCGATGAACCGCTCGGCGTCCGGCGTGTTGCGCATCAACCCGTCGAGGATCGGCCCGAGCGTCTGGGTGGCGCGAAGACCCATGTTCTCGTACGCCTGGTTGACGATCAGCTTCATCGCCGCGAGTTGCGAGAGCGGGATCGCCGCGAGCTGCTCGGCTTGGCGCCCGACCTCGGCCTCTAACCGCTCGAACGGGACCGCCGCGTTGATCAGCTCGACATCGGCGGCCTCGCGACCCGACAGCGGTCTCCCCGTCAAAGCGTGCTCCTTGGCCTTCGCCAGCCCGAGGCGGTATAGCCACATCCCGGACAGGTAGCAGCCCCACATCCGTGAATACGGCGTGCCGATCTGCGCGTCCTCGGAGGCGATGATGAGATCGGCGCACAGCGCCATGTCGCTCCCTCCGCCCACGCACCATCCGTGAACCTGCGCGATCACTGGCTTGGGCGTGCGCCAGATGCTCATGAACTTCTGGGTCGGGCCGTAGTCGCCGGCGCCGATGAAGTCCTTGCCGGGATCCCATCGCCCCTCGGTGGTGAGCATCTCGTCCCAGTGGTGAAAGCCAGCGCCGAAGTCGTAGCCGGCGCAGAACGCCCGGCCCGCTCCGCGCAGCACGATCACCTTCACCTCCGCGTCGGCCGTCGCCTCGCGGACCGCGGCAGCGAACTCGTCGGGCATTGGCGGCACGATCGTGTTCAGCCGCTCGGGGCGGTTGAGCGTGATCGTCGCGATCGGGCCGTCCGTCGTGTACAGCAGCGTCTCGAACTTCAAGGTCGTCTCTCCCTCGTCGTGGGCCGTAGGGTCTCGAACTTCAAGGTCGTCTCTCCCTCGTCGTGGGCCGCAGGGTCTCGAACCACAAGGTCTTCTCTCCTCGTGCGCGCTCAGCATAAGATCGCGACGGTTGCCAGCGAGGACAGGAGACGGCCATGGCCGAGCGGTGGTTCAGTGAGCAGGAGCTAAACGACATGTCGCGCCCGACGATGGATCGCGCGATCGAGGCAATCGATCGCGGCGATCTCGAGGAAGCCCGCAAGCTGTGCGAGGCGATGAAACACGAGTGGCGCTACCTCCACGACCTGATGGCTGAGGGGATCGGAGGCCTGATCACATTCATCCAGGAGCGGTTCGGCGAGGACGCAGTCGCGGAAGCGTGGACCGCCGGCCAGGGCCGCGGCTGGAGACGCGATGTCGACGCAATCGCCACTCGCGACCGCAAGCAGATCGTCCACGCCCTCGCCGCGACCTGGCGCGCCCACTCCTGCAGCGGCACCGGCCCTCATCCGGGCGCGTTCACGATCACCGAGGACGACGAGAAGTTCACGTTCGAGATGAACCCCTGCGGCTCCGGCCAGCGGCTGGTCCGGATGGGACGCTACGAAGGCCCCAACGCGCTCGGCGTCACCAAACAAGCCCACGACTGGAGCTACGGGCGCGAGGGGTTCCCGCTGTACTGCACGCACTGCTCGTTCATGAACGAGTCACTGCCGATCCGCTGGATCGGGTACCCGCTCTACCCGAGCGACCCACCCGACGACTTCGGCCGCGATCCCTGCACCTGGTACTGGTACAAGGACCCTGCCAACATCCCTGACCGTCACTGGGAGCGCTACGGACTGAGCCGAACGAACGGGGACGCGACGGAAAGCGGTGCCGGTGCCACTTGACACCTCCCCCAACGGCCGCCGAACGATCGTCACCGGCGCCGGCGGCGGGATCGGCCGCGCGATCGTCGCGACGCTGGTTGCCGGCGGCAACGCGGTAGCGGCATGCGACGCGCCCGGTGCCGACCTCGGCTCACTCGAGCGCGCCGCAGCCCGGCTCAGCTTCGATATCCGCGACCGTGACGAAACCCAATCCGCGATTGCCAGCGCGATCGGCACGCTCGGCGGGTGCGACGCGGTCATCGCAAACGCAGGCATCGTCGACACGATCCACCGCGCCGAGCGATTCCCCGAGGAGGAGTGGCGCAAGGACCTCGAGACGAACCTCTACGGCGCATTCCATGTCGCCCAGGCCGCGTTCGAGGCGCTAGCCGAATCCGGAGACGGTCGACTCGTCGTCATCTCCTCGGTGGCGGCCGAGATCGGCCTCCCCGGCCAGGTTGCCTACGGGGCGTCCAAGGCTGGGCTGGTCGGCATGGTCCGGACCCTGGCCGGCGAGTGGGCGCCCCACGGGATCCGCTGTAACGTGGTGATGCCGGGGATGGTCGCGACGCCGAAGGTTGTGGCGATGCCCGACAGGCTCAAGCAGTCGCTAGAGCGAGCGATCCCGCTTCAGCGCTTCGGCGCGCCGGACGAGCTCGCCGGCGCCGTCTGCTTCCTGCTCTCGCCAGCCGCGGCATACATCACGGGCGCGGTGCTGCGCGTCGATGGCGGCTTCGGCCTATCGGCGTCGGCGATGCGCTGATTGCTCCGCGGCGTGCGCAGTTGTCTTTGAATAGCGCGGTTAACTGCACACGCACGTGCTAGCGGAACAGCGAGTCCACCGACACGCTGATCTTGCGCAGCTCACCACCTGCCGGCGCGGACAGCGAGAACGCGTCAGCCGGCCGAACAACCTCGCAGGTCCCCATCACCTCTTCGGTCAGGAATCGCGATGGCTTGCCGTACCCATGAGCGTCGTCGATCCCGCGCGGACGGTGGTAGTAGCGCACCGGTACGTGCAGATGAAGCTCTCGTCTAGCCCTCGTGAGCGCGACATACAGCAGCCGGCGCTCCTCGTCGACGCTCTCCGACGAGCCGGCCGACATGCACGCCGGGAAGTTGCCGTCGTACAGCGCGAGCACGTGCACCCCCTCCCACTCCAGCCCCTTCGCGGAATGGATCGTCGAGAGGACCAGGTAGTCCTCGTCGAGGTGCGGCGGCCCGGCCAGATCCGAGCTCGAGTTCGGCGGGTCTAGCGACAGCTCTGACACGAACACACCGATCCCGGTGGAGGACTCGCGCGCCGCGGCAACCAGCTGCTCTAGATCCTGCAGGCGCACGGCGCCGTCCGGGTAGCGCGCCTTGATCAGCGGCGCGAGCGCTTCGCGCAGCAGCTCCGCCTGAACGCCGGCCCGCGGCTCGCCGTCGCCGCCGGCAGCCCGAGCCGACCGCAGCGCCTCGACGAGAGCATCGGCACCGTCACGCGCCGCGCCCGGCAGCCGCTCGCGCGCGCCGGGCCAAGCATCCAGCGACGCTGCCGCGCCACCGCTCACCAGCAGATCGAGCACCCGCCGGGCGGTCACGGGTCCCACTCCGTCGAGCAGCTGCAGCACCCGGAACCAGGACAGCTCGTTGACAGGGTTCTCGACAAGCCGGAACAGCGCAACCAGGTCCTTCACGTGGGCCGCCTCCAGGTAGCGCAGCCCGCCGTACTTCACGAACGGGATCTGCCTGCGGGTCAGCTCCAGCTCGAGCAGATCGCTGTCGTGCGAGGCTCGCATCAGCACGGCCTGCTGGCGCAGGTCCATTCCCCGCTCGCGCGCCTCCAGCACGCGCTCGGACACCTCGACCGCCTGCGCCGACTCGTCTCGAGAGAACACCAACTCGGGCCGCACCCCCGACCGCGAAGCGCGCAGCCGCTTCTCAAACGACCGCGAAAACTGTCCCGCGAGCGCATTCGCCGTGTTGAGGATCTGCTGCGAGGAGCGGTAGTTGTGCTCGAGCGTCACCACGGTCGCGTCCTCGAAGTGGCGCGGAAACGAGAGGATGTGGTCCGCGGAGGCCGCTCTCCAGCCGTAGATCGCCTGCAGGTCGTCGCCGACCACGGTCACCTCACGCGACTGCCGGCGCAGGCCGCGGACGATGTCGACCTGCAGGCCGTTGACGTCCTGGTACTCGTCGATCAAGAGATGCTCGATCGCGCCGTCCATCGCCCGTCCGATCACGTCGTCGATAACCAGCGCGCGCCAGTACAGCAGCAGGTCGTCGAGGTCCAGCACTGCCAGCGCGCGCTTGCGCGCCGTGTAGGCCTTCAGCAGCGCTGCGATCTCCTCGACGTGCTCCTCGCACCACGGGAAGTTCTCCGCCACCACCTCGGAAAGGGTTAGCCCGGCGTTCACGGTCCGTGAGTAGATCTCGAGCAGGGTGCTCTTCTTCGGGAACCGCCGCTTGCTCTGGGCATGCCCATGCTCCTCGCGGATCAGGTCGAGCAGGTCGGCGGCATCGCCAGCGTCGAGGACTGCGAATCCGTCTCCGAGCCCGAGAGCGGAGGCATGCATGCGCACATAGCGATAGCGCGACCGAGTGGAATGTCCCGCCTACCACGCCGCCAACTGGAACGAGCGACCGCGTGCGCTGCAGCATCTCGCGCGCCGCGCGCCGGGTGAACGTCAGCAGCATGATCCGCTCCGGCTGGGCGCCTTCGGAAATGAGCCACGCTACTCGCGCGCACAGCGTGGTCGTCTTGCCGGTGCCCGCACCGGCGAGAATCAGGAGCGCCCCCCCGGGATGGCATGCCGCAGCGCGCTGGTCGGGATTCAACTCCTCGAGCCAGCTGCGCTCGGGCGCGACGGAACTCGACACGAACACGGGTTCGCCCCAGGCTAGGCCTCGCGCCGGACGGAAGCCCACACATAGACTCTCGCCGCCACAACCCCATGCCCGACGACATCCACTCGATCTGCGAACGGACGCTCCGCCAGAACTGGCGCGAGGGCGTCCGCGCCCAGGACGGCGCTCACTACGCGTACACCTGCCCGAGCCCCACCCACTACCCGTGGCAGTGGTACTGGGACTCGTGCTTCACGGCGATCGTGTGGCGCCGCTTCGACCCCGGGCGAGCGCGCCAGGAGCTCGAGTCGCTGCTGGCGGCGCAGCGCGAGGACGGCTTCATCGGACACACGATCTTCTGGGAGGCGCTCGACGGGTTGCGGCGCTTCACCTACAACATCGTGCCCGGTCAGAACTCGATGACCGCCAGCATCCAGCCGCCGTTGCTGGCGTGGGCGTGGCAGATCGTGGTCGGGGATCCCGCGCAGGTGCCGGGCATCGTGCGCCACCACGAGTGGCTGGAGGCAAACCGCGACCTCGACGGAGACGGGCTGATCTGGATCGTGCAGCCCGACGAGTCAGGGCTCGACGCCTCGCCCCAGTTCGACCCGATCTGGGGACGGCGCTCACACGGCATGCCGGGCTTCGTGCTGCTGGTCCAGCGCAACCGCAGGCTGCGCTACGACCTGCGCCGGATCGCGAACGATCACGGCCCCGTCTGCTGCGAGGTGATGACGAACGTTCTCTACTCGCTATCGCGATCGGCGCTCGGCCTGCCCTCGCTCACGGCCACGCTCATCGAGCGGTGCTACGACGAGCGCGCGGGCCTGTTCCGCCCGCTGGCGCGGCCGGCGCCGATGCGTCCCCCACCGCTGACCTGGGCGGCACTCTCACCGCTGGCACTGCCGGATCTCCCCGAGGAGATCGGCCGGCGCCTGGTTGAGGAGCACCTGCTCGACCGCGAGCAGTTCTGGCTGCCGATGGCGCCGCCGTCCGTCGCGGCCAGTGACTCCACCTTCTCGCCCGGCGAGGTGCGCGCCTTCGGCCTGCGCCGCTACTGGCGCGGCGCGACCTGGGTCAACGCCGCGTGGCTCGTGTGGCTTGGACTGCTGCGGCTCGGCTACGAGGAGCAGGCCCACGAGCTCGCAGACCGCGTGTGCGCCGTGATCCCGCGCGCACGGCTGCGCGAGTACTACAACCCCTACAGCGGTGAGGGCCTGGGCGCAATCGACTTCGCCTGGTCCTCGCTCGTGATGGAGCTGCACGAGCCGGACCCCCGTGCGACGTCTTCATATCTGGGTTAAGACCGGGCCACATGTGGCCCGGGTGGGCGGGGTCCGATTCCGCATGCACCGCCGGCGGACCGGCGCATGCGCCGGTCCGAACTACACCCGGCCGCCCCGGTATTGCCGGGCCGTCTCCGCACAAACATCCATCTTCTGCTCGATCTCCGCGGGCCCGCGCGAGGGCAGCCAGAACACGCTGCGATGAACGCCCGCCCGCTCCAGGGCCTCGATCTTCGCCGGGTCCCGGGTCATGCCCGCGATCGTCACGGGGATCGGGCCGCGGCCGGCCTGGAGGGCCTTGCGCTGCAGCTCGTTGATCGTGCCGACCATCGACTCGACATCTCCGATGCGGTTCGGGAACCATTCGTCGCCGTACGCGACGACGCGGTCGAGCACGTGCGTCCCGTTGCCGCCGACGAGGATCGGCGGGTGGGGCTGCTGGACCGGCTTCGGCCAGGACCAGATCCGCTCGAAGTTGACGTAGCGGCCCGAGTAGCTTGCCTCCTCCTGGGACCAGATCGCCTTCATCGCCTCGATCCGCTCGTGCATGACGCCGAAGCGCCTGCTGGGGTCTGTGCCGTGATTTCGCATCTCCTCGATGTTCCAGCCGGCGCCGATCCCGAACAGAAAACGCCCGTCCGAAAGGCGATCGATCGATGCGACCTCCTTGGCCGTCGTGATCGGGTCGCGTTCGATCACCAGGCAGATGCCGGTGCCCACCTTAAGCCGCTCGGTTGCGCCGGCGGCTGCTGTCACCGCCACGAACGGGTCGTACGTGCGGCTGTATTCGGGCGGAAGCTCGCCGCCGGCGGGATACGGGGTCTCGCGGCTGGCGGGGATGTGGGTGTGCTCGGGGAACAGCAGGGACTCGAACCCGCGCTCCTCCGCCATCCGAGCCAGCTCGTCGGGCGGTTGCGAGTCCTCCGTCGGGAAGATGGCGACACCGAATTTCATGATCATTCAGAAACCTATCGCTAACGTGAGCGCCATGGATATCCAGCGCGAGATCTCATTGACTGACGAGCAGTGGCGCGAGCGGCTCACGCCCGAGCAGTACGACGTGCTGCGCCATCAGAGCACCGAGCGGCCGTTCACCGGCAAGTACGTGAACCTCAAGGACAACGGCACGTATGCGTGCGCGGGCTGCGGGGCGGAGCTGTTCAACTCCGACACGAAGTTCGACTCGGGTACCGGCTGGCCGAGCTTTTATGAGCCGGCGGTGCAGGAGAACGTCGAGCTGCGCGAGGATCGGAGCCTGTTCATGCGGCGCACCGAGGTCCTGTGCAAGTGCTGCGGTGGACACCTCGGCCACGTCTTCAACGACGGGCCCGCCCCAACCGGGCTGCGTTACTGCATGAACTCCTGCGCGCTCGAGTTCGAGCCCTCGAGCTCCTGAGCGGCGGCGCGCTCGGCGCGCTTCTCGCGCACTCGCCAGAACACGATTAGACCGACGAAGACGGCGACGAGGAAGATCGCGCCGGCGATGCCGAATTCGGTCAGGATCTTGGCGCCGGCGTGGCCGGCGAAGTAACCGACCAGCCCGAACGTGATCGCCCAGCTGATCCCGCCCAGGGCGTTCCAGAAGAAGAACTTCTTCACCGGCATGTGGTTGATGCCGGCCAGCCACGCCGCCGCAAAGCGGACCAGCGCGATCCAGCGCGCGAAGAACACCGCCTTGTTGCCGTGGCGCTTGAAGAAGCGATCACCGGAGGCGATCACCATAAGGCGCCGCTTCTGGAACGGCCCTGGCCTCTCCAGCACCTCGCGACCCAGGGTCCGCCCCATCCAGTAGCCGATGTTGTCGCCGATGATCGCCGACGCGGCGGCGATCACGATCACCAGGACGATGTTGAGCTTGCCCTGGCTGGCGAGGATCGCGGCCGCGACCAACGCCGTCTCCCCCGGCGAAGGGACGCCCATCGACTCCAGCCCGATGACCGCCGGCAGCAGATACCCGAGGCTGCTCGAGAGGCCGATGATCGCTGCCAGCTCGGGCGTCATGTCCTCATCACGGACCTGTGCGCGGATTCTGCAATACGGCCATCAGCGAGAGGCCGGCAGGGAGCGTGCGTCCTCGTGAGAGCCAGCGTGCCTCCGCCTGGAGGGGACGCTCGAGCAACCCGTTCAGCCACTCGGGGCCAAGCTTCAGGTTCGGCGTGTGGTTGCCGTTGCTGCGCCGGCGCCGCTGGGCCAGGCGGACCGCTGCCGCCGGAGCCAGGAGCAGGCTGTTGAACGAGGTCAGGCGGTCGAGCCGCCAGCCGGCCTCGATCGCCGCGGAGCGCAGGCTCGAGCGGGCGTACCGGCGGTAGTGATGGTTGGCCTCGTCGTGCTCTGACCACAGCGCCTGGTAAGCAGGGACGGTGACCAGCAGCCAGCCGCCCGGCCTGCACACGCGTCGCAACTCGATCAACGTCGCCCGGTCATCGGGCGTGTGCTCGATCACGTCCAAGCACGTGATCAGGTCGAATGTGCCTGGCTCCCAGGGCAGCTCCTCGAGCCGCCCGATTCGAATGTCGAAAGGCCCACGGGCGCGCGCGTACTCGGCGGCCTCGGGGCTGAGCTCGACGGCGTGGACCTCTCCATAGTCCCGCAGCTCCTCTAGCGTGCGGCCCGATCCGCAGCCGGCGTCGAGGATGCACGCATTCGAAGGGAGCGGCAGCCGGTCGAGCTCTGAGCGGATGATCCGACGGCGTCCGCGATACCACCAGTGATGCTCGTCGACGTCGAGCATCGTCTTCATCTGTTTCTCGTCCATCAGAGAGATGCTGTCAGACGGCGAGGAACGGCTCTGGCGCGCGTGAGATCGGCAGGCTGAGCGTGAACCTCGCCCCCGGCTCCTCCGAATCCTCGAGCACGAGCGATCCCGCCCATCCGCTCGGCGAGCTCCCTCCCGATCGCCAGACCGAGCCCGAACCCGGCCTGACTGCTTGTGTCCCGCCCGCGCTGGAAGCGCTCGAAGATCACTTCGCGCTCTTCGGGGGGCACGCCGGGGCCGTGATCGCAGACGCTGAGGCTGGCCCCGTCGCCGTTTGCGAGACGCACGGTGATTTCGGTGTCGTCCGGGCTGACGCGGACCGCGTTGTCGAGCAGGATGCGCACGATCCGGGCGACGCTGCCCGGATCGCCGAGCGCCCAGACCTGGCCCGCGGAGTCGTCGAGCTCGGCGTTGATCCCGCGCTCACTGCTGGCCAGCTCGAACTCCGCCATCACCGCCCTGCTGAGCTCGCCGAGCTCGACAGGCTCCGAGCGCAGCGTGACGTCGGCGTCGATCCGGCTCAGATCGAGCAGATCGGCCGCGAGGCGGCCGAGGCGGCGGGACTGGGCCCGCGCTCGCTCGAGCAGGTCGCGGGCGTCGTCGAGGTCGGGATCACCGCTGCGCAGGTCGTCGTCGACGAGCTCGAGCATCCCGTCCAGCGAGGCCAGCGGCGTGCGCAGCTCGTGCGAGGCGGTCGCCACGAACGCCCGCCGCGCCTCCTCCTGGTGAAGTAGGCGCCGCTGCATCGTGGCGAACGTCCGGGTCAAGTCGCCGACCTCGTCGCGCGAGGGATCGACCGGGACATCGACCGCGAGGTCGCCCTGGGCAACTCGAAGGGCCACCTGGCGCAAGCGGCGGAGTCGTCTGACGAGCGTCGCCGCGAGCGGAATCGCGAGGATCAGCGTGAGGGCCAGGCCGGCGAGGGCGGCAGTGAGGAAGGCGTTGCGGACGGCGTGGACCGCGCCAGGGATTTCGTCGATGCGCCGGCGCACGGCAAGGACGTACTGGAAACCCCCGCTTCTGAACGGCAGCGCCACCGCGGCGTAGTCCGTCCCGTCGATCGTCGTGAAGCCATACTGGGGACGGGTTGTCCGGAACGCAGCAGCGACATCTGAGAACGAGTCGTAGCGTGCCTGTGAGTCGGCGGGCGAGAGCGGCACCTGGAGGCGACCGGTCCACGTCCCGTACTCGGGAAAACCGAGCACATAGACGTTGCCGCCGACACGCGAGGCGAGCGCATCCTGGGCATCCTTGAGCGAATCTGCGATGGTCGGTGAACTGCGCCTCGGCTTGCGGGAAAACGGCGGATCGAGTCCGAGGTTCTCGAACGGCCTCGTAGGGTGCGTCTGCAGATCGCGCTTGAGGGTGTTCAGCGCCGCATGCCGCAGCGACTGCTCGAGCGGACCGAGCAGCGTCAACGCCGCCACGCCCAGCGTGGCCACCGTGGTCACCACCACCGCGCCGACGATCCGACCGCGCAGACCGAGGGCGCCGCGCCGCGGTCTGGCTCGTGCCACTAGGGCCCCCGCAGACGGTAACCCGCGCCGCGGACCGTGAGGATGTACTTCGGCTTGTCGGGCTCGGGTTCGAGCTTCTCGCGCAGATGGCGGATGTGGACGTCGATCGCACGCGGGTCGCGATAGGCACTGTCGCCCCAGATCGCGCGCAGGAGCTCTTGGCGGTTGAGCAGGCGGCCGGGGTCGGTCATCAGCGCGTCGAGCAACTCGAACTCCGAGAAAGTCAGACGCACGTGCTTGCCATCGAAGGTGACCTCGCGCTGCGCCCGATCTAGCATGACCGGACCGACTACCAGCACCTCGTCGCCCATCGCGCGCGTGCCGGCGCGGCGGAGCACCGCGCGGATCCGGCTGCGAAGCTCGGCGAGGCCGAACGGCTTGGTCACGTAGTCGTCTGCGCCAGCCTCGAGACCGAGCACCGCGTCGGCCTCGGAGTCGAGCGCGGTGAGCATGATGATCGGCACGACGTTGCGCCGTCCGCGCAATGTGCGGCACACCTCGTATCCGTCCGGTCCGGCACCGAGCGCGACGTCCAGCAGGATGATGTCGAAGTGATCCGTGCTCGCGCGATCGATCGCTGAGCGACCGTCGGCAACCGCCATCACCCGGTGACCTTCACGCGAGAACGAGCGGGTCAACATCTCGCGCAGATCGGACTCGTCGTCGACGACGAGGATGCTCAGCGACGCGTCGGACGTGCGAACCGGGGCCGGCGCCGATGCTAAGTGTCTCTCGGCGGTCATATGTGCGATTCGATCCTAGCGTCAGTCGAGGCGGTATTCGCCCTGCCAGCGTGCGCCCGGAGAGGAAGGCGGCCGACGTCAGGCTGCGCGAGACTTAGCCGCACGCCGCTCTCGGAGCGCGGCAGAGTCACCCGGCGCGTGCTGTCCGCTCGGCACAACGGCGGTTCGTGGCACCAGGCGCCCTGCCGCTGCCACTGCCCACAGCAGCGCCAGCCAGGTGATCGTCGCGAGTGTCACATGGACCCAGACCATGTCCGCCGGCAGCTTGAGCTCGTACTGGACGCTGCCGACCAGACCCTGTGCCGCCATCAAGATCGCGAGCACGGTGAGCGGCTCGAGCGCGCGCTCGGTCGCGCCGCGATGGCGCTGCAGCAACCACACCGCGATCACCGCGACGCCGAACACCGCCGCGATCGTCGCGTGACGGTGGACGAGCCACTGCAGCGTGTCGGCGCCCTTGAAGTGCAGGCGATGGACGTGGTCGCCGGTCGCTCCACCGGAGTGCGGACCGGCAGCCGTCGCGGCCGTGCCGGCGAAGATCGTCAGCGCGCCGAGCGGCGCCAGCGCCCGGATCGACCACACCGTGAGGCGATCCGTCGAGCGCGGTCGTGAGCCCGGTTCATACGTGGCCCGCCAGGCGAGCGCGACGGCGGCGATCAGCACGATCATCGACAGCCCGAAATGCGCCATCACGAATCCAGGCGCCAGATGCTCACGCACCGTGAACCCGCCGAGCACCGCCTGCGCCACGACCCCAAGCGGGAGCGTCAGCCCGAGCAGCGCCAGATCGCGCCGATACGGCCGACGCGTGAATCCGAGCACGGCGATCAGCACCGTCAGAATTCCGACGATGCCCGATATGGCCCGATTGCCGAACTCGATCAGAGCGTGAGTGCTGAGCGGCGGCAGCGCCTTGCCGTAGCACCTGGGCCAGTCGGGGCAACCGAGCCCTGAATCCGTCAGTCTCACCGCCGCGCCGGTGAGCACGATCAACGTCAGGGCCGCGAGCGTCACGTACACAAGGCGGCGATATTGGGTCGGCGTGACAGAGAGCCGGTCGCGCATCAGCCTCTAAGGATGCCGAACATGGCTCGACGGCGCTACGTCACAGCAGACGATCGGACCGGCACCCGACCGGCTCAGTCCGAGCCGCCCTCCCGGCCAAGCGCTCCGATCTCCTCTCGGAGCTGCGCTCCGAGCACGGAGATCCGCCGCCCCTGCTCGTATAGCCCCGCTCGGAGCATCTGCATCTCACGCTGGAGCTGGTGAAGCTCCGAGAGTTCCCGGCCGGCGGCCGGAGACATGGCAGCGCGCGCCCGCTCGAGTGCGATCGTCAACCGTCTGGCTCGCGCGAGGAGGGGGTTGGCGAAGTCGGTAGCGCCTGCGGCGCCGGCGCTCGTCTGCGGCGGCGCGTTCTGTCGGCATCTGATCGCCGGCGAGGATGACCCATCCCGACCGTCGCGGCGCCGAAGCACCACGAGGTCCTGCGCCCATGCCCCGTCCGGCAGATACCCATCGATGTCGAAGTACCCAGACCAGTGATCGAACACGTACCACGGCGCGTGAATCGTCGAGTGGTAGTAGTCGGGGTGGGTCGAGCCAACGAATGCATCGTCGGCGATGAACAGGATCCCGCGGGACTCGAGCTCGTCCTGCCAGCGATCGACCGGATGACCGGACTGTGCCGCCGCCTCACGGGTCCGCTTCCACGTCGACGGGCCTTGAACGCTGATCAGGAGCACTGCGCCAGGCCTGGTCACGCGCTCGAGTTCGTCCAGCCAAGCATCCTGAAGGGTCTCGCCGACGTGCGTGAACACGCTATGGCTGATGACCAGATCAAAGTGCTGATCCGGATAGGGAAGCGGCGGCTCGGGGGTCGTCAGCGCGAAGTGGCCGAAGCTGATGTTTGCTCGCAGCCACTCGATCATCTCGGCATCGATGTCGGCGCCGTGGATCTCCAGCTGATCGGCGACCGGTCCGAGGTGCCGAAGGAGCCTGCCGCAGCCGCAGCCGAAATCCAGCAGACGGTCAAAGTCAGCGAACGATCGACGGGCGACCACCCGGTCGTCGGTGAGCCACGCCTCGCCGCCGAAGTGCCACGGCGATACCGCCGCCAGAGCGTGCTCGTAGAGCTGCAGATTGCGCAGCCCCCCGACATCGAAGGACCACCGAGTGCCCTCGATATCGCCGACATCGAACGCCGGGACCACCCGCAACATCAGATCCGCCGGCGGAACCGGTGGCCGGCGGTCATCTAACGACAGCATCCGGCCTGCAGCATAGCCAGGAGGCCCGAGCTGGCTCCGGCGTCCGTCAGCGATGCGGTCGCGCCAGCAGCTTGATACCACTGATCGCGAGATCCGCCCACGAGTAGCGCCCCAGCGAGGGAGGCCCGAGGACCGGAGTCGTTTCCAGGTCCACTCGCGCCACGTCGAATCCCGCGGCCAGCACCGCGCGCTGCAGCTCGTCGGTCGTGATCCGGTTGAGGCGTTCGAACTCGTGCGTCATGTAATCGGCCCAGTCCCGCGGCTGGCGATCGCTGGCGGCGACCTCGGCGACGATGTCTCGCTCGTTCTCCAGCAGATGATGGAAGTCCTGATCGAACCACTGCCACAGATGAGAGCCCTTGGCCGAGAAGTAGAACGGCCACAGCGTCAGGAAGAAACACCCCTCGGGCCGCAGGATCCGGTGAATCTCGCGCAACACCGGAAGCGGGTCCGCGATGTGCTCGAACGCCGACCACGAGTAGACGAAGTCGAATTCGGCGTCGGCCGCCGGGATCTCCGTCGGGAACGACTGGCGGAACTCGAGCTGTGGCGGCAACGTCTCGACGAGGCCGAGCGCCCGCGCCCGCGCTAGCAGCTGTTGGGTGTCGGTCGCCACCGTGTCGAAGCCGACCACCCGCCGCGGCTTCACGCCAGTGAAGAACCCCAGCGCCATGCTCCCCTCACCGCAACCGACGTCGGCCACGTCGAGGCCCTCGAGTGGTACCGCGCAATCGGCGCAGTAGCTGACGATCTCAGCCACCGCGCGGTTGTATTTCTCGAGGAACCACTCCAGGCCGGCGGACGGACCTCGCAGCGGTTCGGTTTCGTTGCCCAAGCGCCGCTACCCCTTGTGGCGAAACGGCAGCGACTCGCCGATCTCAACCAGGCGTGGCGCCGCGCGGTCGCGGTCGGAGGCCAGCAAATCGATCCCCTCCGGCCAGACGATGCCGACGTCTGGATCGTCGTACCTGAACCCGCCCTCGAGGGACGGGTCGTAATAGGAGGAGGTCTTGTAGGCGACGTCGGCGATCTCGCTCACCACGCAGAAGCCGTGCGCGAATCCATCAGGGCAGTAGAGCTCGCAATGATTGGTGTCGCTCAGCTCATAGCCTTCCCACTGCCCGAAAGTGGGCGAGCCACGCCGAACATCAACGAGCACGTCGAAGATCGCCCCGCGCGTGCATGAGATCAGCTTCGCCATCCCATGCTGGAAGTGCATGCCGCGCACGATTCCGCGGCGAGAGCGGGAATGATTGTCCTGAACGAAGTCGTCCTGGATGCCGAACTCGGCGAACACGTTGCGGCGATAGGTCTCGCGGAAGAAGCCGCGCGCATCTCCATGCGCGGTCAGCTCGACCAGCACCGTCCCTTCGAGCTGGGTAGGTAGGGAACGCATTTCGCGGCGGCAGATTAGCCTGATTCAGCGTTGACTAGACTCGCCTCGTTGCGAGCCGCACCGCCCATCCCGCCGGCCGAGCTCGTCTCGCGAATCGGCGGGACGCGCGAGGACTACCTTAAGATCGGACTCAGTCAGCGCCGGATCCTCGAGTCGCTGCTCCCGGAGAATTGGTCGATCGAGGGAAAGTCGGTGCTCGACTTCGGCTGCGGGCCCGGTCGCGCCCTGACCGCGTTTCTGGGCGAGGCCGAGCGGGGGGAATTCTTCGGCTGCGATATCCACGCCGAGAGCATCGCGTGGGCCAACTCCGAGCTCTCGCCACCGCTTAACTTCTTCGTCTGCCAGGAAGCACCGCCCTTGGCGCAGCCGGATGGACGCTTCGACCTGGTCTTCGGGATGTCGGTCTTCTCGCACATCACCGACCAGTGGAGCAACTGGCTGGTGGAACTCCATCGCGTCATGCGCCCTGGTGCGTTCGCCGTGATCAGCGTGCTGGGGCCGGCGGTGGCGAGTGCGAACCTCGGGATCGCCTGGGACGACAGGATCGGAATGACCACCATCGACCTCGACAAGAGCTGGGAGATCGGCGGACCCAGCGTTCTGCTCCCGGAGTGGTGGGTTCGAGAGCATTGGGGCCGGGCATTCGAGATCCTGCGTTTCGAGCCTGCCGTTCCGGGGTTCGGGCATGACTTCGTCGTCATGCGAAAGCGCGAGATCCCGGTGACGGCGGAGCAGCTCGAGGCCGTGGATCCACGAGATCAACGGGAATACGCCTCGCTGGCCTGCAACCTGGAACTGGTCACGCGCCAGAGCCGGGAGCTCGGAGAGCGTATTCGCGAAGAGCAGCGCCGGTGCGCGGGCACCGAGCTCGAGACGCGGCGGGTGCGCGACGGAAGGCGCGCGGACCGAGAGCGGGTCGCGCCCGAGCTCGACCGTCTGACCCAGGAGGTCGTGCGAAATCAGGCGGAAATTAGCCGCCTCGAAGACGCGCTGGACGTGATCACGACCAGCAACAGCTGGCGGATCACTGCACCGCTCCGGCGCGCAGTGATGATCGCACGCAATCGACGCTAGCCAGTGACGATGTCGCTGAGGACGCGTCAACTCGCGCGAGCAGTATCTTGCGCCCGTCGATGAACCGTGCGCTCCAGCAGCCGCCGGCGCGCGAAGCAGGGTCGGCCGACGCGCCGGGCACCGCATCCAGCTCGATCGCGCTGGGCTACCTCGTTCTCGCGACGATCCTCGCGGTCACCGGGGTCACGTACGTGATCCTGCGCAACAGCGCTTGGGTGTACGACGACAACCTGATCCTCTCGCTCGCGCGGAGCGCGGGCTTTAGCTGGAGCTGGATCAACCATCCGATCTTCCAGCATTGGGATCCTGCGATGAACGCGACGTACTCGGTACTCCTGCACCTGTTCCCGTTGGATTACCGCTGGGCGCTGCTGGCGATGCTGGTGGCGCTCGGCGTATCGATGTTCTTCTTCGAGCGGATCATCGGCATGGTCATTGGGCGGGGCTGGGTGAGCCTGGCGCTGTGCGCGTGGTTCGGGCTCTCGATCATCTGGACTCGTGGACTGCAGTGGTGGGCGTGCGGTGTTCAGGCCATTCCGAGCCTGCTCTGCGAGATCATTTGTCTGTACGGGTTTCTGCGGTATTTCTCGGAACGCCGGGATCGCTGGATCGCCGTGTCGGTCGGTGCACTGGCCGTCGGGCTGCTGTTTTACGAGAAGCCGGCATTGATGCTCGTGTACCTCGCGCTGACACGCACTCTGCTGATGTCGGAGCGCTTTGACGTTCGCCGCGTCGGGAGGACGTTCTGGCGGGAGTGACGGCTGTGGGTGCCGTACTGCGTGATCTGCTCGCTTGGGGCATCGGGTATCTCGGCTTCAGGCGCCTACGGCACCGCGCACCATGGTTCGGTCACCCTCGGCGAGTACCTCGAACTACTTCCGGATCATGTGGCTCAACGCGCTCGTTCCTGCGCTCGCCGGCTTCACGCTTCCCGCCTCGGGTCTGAGTGCACTCCAGACGTCGCCGTGGTGGCTTCGCAGCTCGCGATCGTTGGCGTTGCTCGCGTTCTCAATTCGCCGCAAGCCCAGCGCCTGGCGCGCTTGGGCCTTCATCCGCATCGCTTTCGTGCTCGAGGGAGCAGTTGTCGCCCAGGCACGCGTGCCCGCGTTCGGAGTTCGGGATCGCCGATGACATCCGCTACCTGACCGATTTCCCGTGGTTGATTCCGTTCGCACTTTGTTGCGCCTTTTCACGCGACCGCGTTCTGCGCCCGCAACCGCTCGCCTCCCGACACCAGGGTCCGACTCCGAGCCCCGGCCACCGTCGTCCCGCTTTCGATCGGTGCCCTCCTGATCGCCTACTGCTCCGCATCGCTCGCAACCGTGGCGCACCTCCAGGCCCAGTGGGGGAGCGTCGATGCGCGCAACTGGGAGGCAACGGTGCAGCGGAGCTTCGGCGCGCTCGCACGCCGCGACATCCCGCCGGTCGTCGCGGACAACACCGTGCCGTTCAAGATCATCAGCTCCACGTTTGCCCCGGACAACCGGCTCTCGCGCGTACTGCCCCTGTACGTTCCGGGCGCCAAGGTGGACGGCCCGCTCGATGGCCCGCTCGCGATCGTGGACGCGGAAGGCCACGCGCACCTCGCGAGGATCCGGCAGTCGACCGGCGGGGCGGGTGGGGCGGGTGGGGCGGGTGGGGCCTCACTTCACCTGCTGCGGGCGGGACGTCCGGTCCTCCCCAGCGGTCGTGCCGGGAGTGCAGCGGGGCTGTGCGTCGCAGCGAGCAACTTGGGTGCAGAGTTCGAGCAGACGCTTCCGCGGGGCGCGATCGGACCCGGCCCGTACTACCTCGACCTCGGGTACAGCGCGAGCCAGCCGCTTGCGCTCCAGGTCCTCGCCGATACGGGCGCGGGCTATTCGGCCGCCTATCAGGACCCGGCCATCGTTACTCGCAGCGCGCACTCGAGCCTGACGCTAATCGCGGCCGGCCTGCCGAGGCGCTTGAAGCTCGTCGTCCCGCCCCACGTTGGGCTCTGCGTTCGGCGCATGGCCGTCGTGAACCTCGCCCTCACCTAGAACCTCCGCTCGGGCGGTCTCCCAGCATGACTAGACTCACCCGCCGGTGACCGACGCACCGCCCATCCCCTCTCCCGAGCTGGCGGCCCGCATCGGGGGTGCCTACGAGGACTACGAGGACATCGGGCGCCAGCACCGCGCCTTCTTGGAAGCGCACCTCCCCGCCGGCTGGTCCTTCGACGGCAAGCGGATGCTTGATTTCGGGTGCGGAACCGGTCGCACGCTGTCTGCCTTCTTGCCGGAAGCCGGCCGTGCGGAGTTCGTGGGTTGCGACATTCACGAGGAGAGCATCGCGTGGGCCCGATCCCAGCTCTCACCGCCACTGCACTTCTTCGTTTGCTCGGAGTCTCCGCCGCTCGAACAGCCCGATGAGAGCTTCGACCTCGTTTACGCGATGTCGGTGTTCACGCACATCACCGAACAGTGGAGCAACTGGCTCACGGAATTGCACCGCGTGATGCGCCCGCAGGGGATTGCCGTCATCAGCGTGCTTGGGCCAGCCATGGCGAAGCAGATCCTCGGCACCGACTGGGACGACCGGATCGGCATGGTCACCGTTGATCTACACCAAGATTGGGCGATCGGCGGGCCAAACGTACTGCTCGGAGACTGGTGGGTCCGCGAGCACTGGAGTCGTGCGTTCGAGATCCTCAGCTTTGACCACAGTGATCCCGCAGCAGGCGAAGGCCACGATTTCGTCATCATCCGCAAGCGCGATGTCAACGTCACCCCGGAAATGCTCGAGTCCGTCGACCCTGCGGATCCCCGCGAGTTCGCCTCGTTGTCCTTCAATCTGGAGTTGCTCTGGCGCCAGCAAAGAGTGCTCGGCGACCAGCTCCGTGAAGCGCAGCGCTCGCGCACCGCAGCCGAGCTGGGGACCGTTCGATCCCGCGAAGTGCGGCCAGTGACCGCGGAAGTCGAGCGGCTCAACAACGAGGTATTGCGCCAGCGGGCCGAAATCGACCGGCTCCAAGCCTTGCTGGACACAATCATCAACGGACACAGCTGGCGACTGACTGCCCCGCTGCGCCGCGCCAGAGAAATGGTCGGCAGGCGTCGCTAGCGTCACGCGAATGCGGGTACTCGTCACCGGCGGCGCCGGGTTCATCGGAGCGAACATCGCGCTCGAGCTTGCTCGATCCCATCCCGACTGGCGTATCACCGCGGTTGACAACCTGCGCCGCCGAGGAAGTGAATTCAACATTCCCCGACTCCGGGCCGCCGGTCTGACCTTCGCGCACGCCGACGTCCGCATGAGAGAAGACCTGGCGGACCTAGCGGAGTTCGATGCGCTCGTCGAGTGCTCTGCCGAGCCGTCTGCACTCGCAGGAACCACTGGGAGCCCGGACTACGTCGTCGGAGCGAACCTGACTGGTGCGTATAACTGCCTGGAGATCGCCAGACGACGAAATGCAACGATCGTGTTTCTCTCGACGAGCCGTGTGTACCCCGTCGAGTCACTGCGCGCCTTGGCATTCGACGAGACTGACACGAGATACCAATTGCGGGACGACCAAGCGCTTCCCGGGGCCTCCTCTGCGGGAATCGCTGAGGACTTTCCGCTGACCGGGTTCCGCACCCTGTACGGGTCGACCAAGCTGGCCGCTGAACTGCTGATCGAGGAATACCGGGCGACATTCGGGCTGCGTGCGGTGGTCAACCGCTGCGGCGTCGTCGCGGGGCCGTGGCAGATGGGCAAGGTGGACCAGGGCGTATTCACCTACTGGATGCTCGCGCATCACTTCCGGCGTGAACTGAGCTACATCGGTTTCGGCGGTGAAGGCAAACAAGTCAGGGACTTGATTCACGTCGAGGATCTCGTGGCGCTGATCGACGAGCAGCTTCTAAATCCCGATGGTTGGGACGGTGTCACAGTCAATGTAGGTGGCGGTCGAACATGCAGCCTCTCGTTGCGCGAGGCCACCGAGCTCTGCGCCGAGATAACGGGGAACACGATTCCGATCGCTTCGATCCCCGACACCCGGCCGGGCGACGTCCCGGTGTACATCTCAGATTGCGGCGCTCTGTGGGCGCGCACACAATGGCGGCCGAGGAAAGGGCCGCGTCAGATCCTCGCCGATATTCACGACTGGGTCCGGACGAACGAGACCGCCGCCAGG
Organism: uncultured Solirubrobacterales bacterium; assembly: GCA_963824755.1. Taxonomy (GTDB): domain Bacteria; phylum Actinomycetota; class Thermoleophilia; order Solirubrobacterales; family Solirubrobacteraceae; genus Palsa-465. The sequence goes on from CAWGQT010000027.1 coordinate 47,182, forward strand.
ATCCTGCTGTGACGCCCGCTCGTCAGCTCTTGCGTGCGACTACGAAGAACTGCTTGCCTAGCAGCCGCCATGCAAGAGGCGTCCGTAGGTATTGGCGTGTCAGCGCAGGCGACGGCGGTAGACGGCCGGTAAACGAATAGGGCAGGAACCGTGCCTCAATGCGCTGTGGCTCGAATCCGGACGCGTACAAATGCTCGGCGATCGCGCGATGGGTGAAGATCAATGTGTGGTCGGCCATGTCGAAGTACTCCTTCGAGCAGTAGCGGAAGTTGGGCCCCATCACCGCAATCCGCCCGCCCCGGCTGACCGCCTGGTGCATTCGCGCAAGGAATGAGGCGACCGCCTCCTGACTGGTCAGGTGCTCGAGGAAGTTCGAAACGAACACGCCGCCGAAATGTTCGGTGGGGAGCGGTGCGTCGAACACATCCGAGACGATTGTGCGGACTCCCGGCGCGTAAGTCCCTTCCGCGTAGGCCACCTGGTCCACCGCCCAGCGCTCGGAGGCCGACACCGCGTTGATGAACTCGCCCCGGCCGGCAGCCGGATCCAGGACGCGCTCGGGACGACCAAGATGCTCGTACACATAGTCGGCTATCTCCCGCCAGACGGCCGTCCGTGCGGCTTGATCGACTCCGCGAAAGCGGTACTCGTAAAGACGCTGGTAGTTCAAGGTCCGGGCACGATACTCGCCCGCGGCCTGCCTGCGAGCTTGACTACCTGCTTTTCTTCCCAACAAATGAGCAGGGCATCGATTGCGAGCACGCGATGAAGCTGTCGGTCGTGGTCCCGGCGCACAACGAGGTTGAATCGATCGGCGCGACCGTGCAATCAGTCGTCACCGAGCTCAGGCGCGAGCGAATCGATTTCGAGCTGCTGGTCGTCGATGACGCGAGCGGCGACGGCACCGGGGAGCTCGTGCGGCGCCTCGCTGAGCACGAGCCGGAGATCCGGTGCATTCGGTCGCACCTTCCGCTCGGCTTCGGACATGCGGTGCGCGCAGGCCTCGAGCTCTACGAGGGAGACGCCGTCGCAATCATGATGGCTGACCTGTCCGACTCGCCTCGTGACCTTGTCAGCTACTTCCGTGTACTCGAGCAGGGCTACGACTGCGCATTCGGTACGAGGTTCGGTCGCGGCGGGCGGACCCACAACTACCCGTTCGTGAAGTTGGTGCTCAACCGGATCGTGAACACCTGCATCCGGATCATGTTCCGCACCGGATACAACGACACGACCAACGCCTTCAAGGCCTACCGGCGTCACGTCATCGATCAGATCCAGCCTTTGCTCTCAAACCACTTCAACCTCACCGTCGAGATGCCGCTCAAGGCGATCGTTCGCGGTCATACGTTCGCGGTGGTTCCGGTGACGTGGTCAAACCGCCGGCACGGTGCATCGAAGCTGAAGCTGCAGGAGATGGGCAGCCGCTACGTGTTCATCGTGCTCTACGTCTGGCTGGAGGACCATCTGAGTCGCGGCGACTACAGGCGACGTGACCTCCCGCAGGAAGTGGAAAAGCCGGCTCGCCGGGCGGTCGGGATCCGGAGCTAGCCCCAGCGCCACTCGGCAATCGGCACGGCGGCGGCCCCTTTCGACAGGCGATAATCGGCCGAATGGACACCCGGTCTGCACTGGTCGACGCCCGTCGCCGCACGGCTGCTGCTGTGGCCGCGCTGCAGGGAGTGACGGTCACCTCGACCCGGCACCCGGAACGCCTGCCTGGACCGTTCAGCGCGACATCGCGGACCTCGAGAACATCCGCCGGCTCCTGGCGTTCACGCTCGTTCCGAATGCCAACTGCATCGATGTAGGCGCCAGCCGCGGCGCGATCCTGTCGGAGATGCTGCGGGTTGCTCCGGCCGGGCACCACATCGCGTTCGAGCCCTTGCCGCATCTGGCAGAAGACCTACGGAGCACGTTTCCGCAGGTGACGGTCCACCAATCGGCACTCTTCAATGTCGCGGGCGGCGCGGAGTTCACCCACGTCCGCGGAGTATCCGATGGCCTGAGTGGCCTGCGATCTAGACCGCCGGCGCCCGGCGACGACGCAATCAGCGAGGTCATCGACGTACAGGTCCAGGTCCTCGACGAGATTCTCGATCCTGACTACGTGCCTTCGTTGATCAAGATCGACGTCGAGGGAGCGGAGCTGCAGATGATACAGGGCGCGATTCAGACCCTGCGCCAGTACCGACCGATCGTGATCTTCGAACACGGCAGCGGCGCCGCCGAGCTATACGGGACGACGCCGAGCGACGTTTACCGGCTGCTCGCCGACGACATCGGTCTTCGGATCTTCGACCTGGACGGTAGGGGACCTTACGGTCAGCAGAGTTCGAGCGCACGTTCCACACCGGCGAGCTGGTGAACTTCGTCGCACGGGTGTAGACGAGGTCATTGCTACCGTCTCGCAGCGTGACGACAACCGCCCGCGAGCGAGTATCGGAGGGACGGCGTCGCCCGCCGGGTGCGCCCCCACCGGCCGTCGCCATGAGTGGCGTCAGCAAAAGCTTCCGTCTGCCGGTTGACCGCGCCCATACGCTCAAGCAACGCGTCCTCCATCCCTTCCGGACAGGTCGGTTCGACCTGCTCGAAGCCGTCAACGACGTGAGCGTCGAAATCGCTCCGGGCGAGTTCTTCGGCATCACGGGACGCAACGGGTCGGGAAAAAGCACTCTGCTGAAGTGCCTCGCGGGCATCTATCGGATCGACGGCGGCGTGCTGGAGGTCAACGGTCGCCTGTCGCCCTTCATCGAGCTGGGCGTCGGCTTCAACCCGGAGCTCTCGGCGCGGGACAACGCGATCATCAACGCGATCATGTTGGGGCTCACCCGGAAGAAGGCCGAGGAGCGACTTGCGGACATCGTACAGTTTGCCGAGCTGGAGGAGTTCATGGACCTCAAGCTCAAGAACTACTCGTCGGGGATGATGATCCGGCTCGCGTTCTCAGTCGCGATCCAGGTCGACGCCGACATCGTGCTGATCGACGAAGTGCTCGCCGTGGGCGATGCCTCCTTCCAGCAGAAGTGCTTCGATCAATTCACCCGTCTGAAGGCCGCCGGACGAACGATTCTCTTCGTGACCCACGACATGGGAGCGGTCGAGCATTTCTGCGACCGCGCGATGCTCCTGGAACGGGGCAAGGTCGTCGACATCGGCGAGCCCGCATCGATCGCGCGCCAGTACAACGAGCTGAACTTCCGGCAGGTTCGCGAGTACGCCCGAGAGCATGGAGGACCGGACACCCTGCAGCGCGCTCCGATTGCAGAGATTCTGAGCGCGTCGTTCCAGTCCTCGGGAGGCGAACCGCTGATCGCGGCGCCGCAGGGCGCAGAATGCGACATCCGGATGGACGTTCGTTTCCACTCCGAGGTCAACGACCCGTTGTTTGGCTTCTCGCTGCACGACGACCGCGGGCAAACGGCGTTCGCGACCGCGAGTCAACTTCAGCACGGCCCGACCGGTCGCTTCCGAGCCGGCGAGGTTGTGACCGTGCGCGTACGTTTTCAGAACTGGCTGTCGCCGGGTCGGTACGGCCTGACCGCCTCGGTTACGCGCGATGGGCTGGGCGCCGATGCTCTTGACCTACGCGAGGACATCAGCTCACTCCTCGTGCATGCGACGACCTCGGGGGGAGGCGCCGTCGATCTCCCCCACAGCTTCAAGATCGATCGAAGCTAAGCCCCGCGCACCCGGAACACCTCCTCGGCCCCGACGGTCGTCACGTACTCAAATAACCCATGGGCTTCGAGCACGGCCGGCGGCGGCAGGTTGGCAGCCGGGAGAATCATCCATGCCACATGCAGCGGCTGGAGCCGTTGCCAGAGCGTCTGATCGCTCGGGAGCGTGAGCCCGTACGCGTCGAAGATCCTGGTCCGGCTGCCGGTCGAGAACGCATCGCTGATCAGCCGGCCGCTGGCGAAGTACCGATCCTCCTCGCACGCATAGGCCCAGGCACGATACCGCGGGCCAGCGTGCTCGTTGAGGTACTCCACTGCGCCGTAGCAGGGCACCTTAGCGCGCAGGTAGTCCGCCATCTTGCTCGAGGTCGTCGGCAGCGGCGCCCGCGCCTTCAGGGCCCCGTGCTCCCACTTGGCCGAGGAGAACAGGAACGCGACCGCCGCCGCCACGCACCAGACCGGCGCCAGGCGGAGGTCGCGCAGCCGCGCAGGCACGGCCCCGCGGATGGCGCCGAACGCCCATTCGGCGAACAAGCCGGCGCTGATCGAAAGCGGCCCGATCGCGGTCACCCAGTAGCGGAAGTTCGTCGACAGCACGACCGCCAGCGCGAGGCTCAGCGCACCCGTCAAGATCGCGCCCAGGAATGTCCGCGAGCGCCGCAGCGACGGAACCAGCAATCCGAGGAAGCCGACGCCGACCCACCAGCTCAGCGGCGACCACCCGGTCCCCGTGTCGGTCTGCCAATTGCCCAGCAGATACTCGATATCGCGGTGTATCCCCGAACTCAGGCTCGGCGTCTCGTTCAGCCTCTGCAGCTTCAGCTCGAACGCTGTCCACAGCCCGTGCCTGTTGCCGAACACACCCGTCACGAACGGATACAGCGGGTCGCCGGTCGTGTGGATCGTCCAGGCGTACCAGGGCAGCGCGATCAACAGAAATGCGCCCGTTCCCGCGGCGAGCGACCTCCAGGAGATGCGTGAGCGACCGGCTGCGACCAATATTCCGATCGCGGCCGCGATCGCGAAACCGATCGCGAGGTACTTGGTCGCCGCCGCTTCACCCAAGAGCAGGCCGCTGAGCGTTAGCCCCGGGAGCGGCGCCACGCGACCCTCGGCCACCTCGAGGCCGATCAGCAGCGCGCCGAGCACGAAGTCCATCGCCCACACATCGACGTACGGAACGGTCCCAGCGAAGATCACCACCGGGCTGGCGAGCACGATCAGCCCGGCCACGAGTCCCCCGGCGATGCTGCGGCCCGACCCGAGGAACCACAGCGGCAGAGCCAGAACGGCGACGGCGAGCATCCCGAATTCGAGGGCCGCGGGCGCGGAGGAGGTCTTCGACATCAGCAGCATGACCGCAAACATCGACTCGTTTGCCTGCGGGAAGAAGCTGTAGCGGGCGAACGGGTCGTACACGAGCCCATGGTTCGCGACCAGATCGCGCGCCAGCGGCAGGTGATACGACGTCGCGTCGAATGCGGTCACGGGGTACAGCGAGAGCGCGGAATAGGCAATGAGCGCCGCGCCCAGCAGCGTGAAGGCCGCGATCACCGGGATGCTCGGCGGCCACGTCGCTCGCAGGCGACGGCGCCAGCCGGGCAGATCCTGGCGCAGGTAGCGCAGGCTGACGCCGGCGGCAGCGACCCCGACGATCGTGACGCTCACGCCGCGGAAGATCCGCAACCATGACAGCAAGCAGACGATCAGTCCGAAAAACGCCATGCCGACCATCAGAGACAGCAATGGGGCGGCGGGTCCGCGCAGGATCCGGCGGCACACCGGATAGCCGATGCAGAGCGCGAGGCCGAGGATCAGCGCCGCGCGTCCGAACGACGCGAGCCAGAACCCAACGTCATCAACCAAGGCGGAAGACCGAGGAGGTTGGTGGCCCCGTAAGGGCGACTCTAGGTGCCACGCCTGTTCGAGCCGCCGCCGTTCCCTCGTCCCAGCCTGCGCAGCCGGTACGAGGCGCGATACCCAAACTTGATCGCGCGGAACATGGGCTCGCCGATCTGCGGATGTGTCGCTAGCGCAAGCAGCGGCCGCTCGACGTCGGTCGGGAGGGCACCGCCCGGGCCGATCAGGCGCATCGCGTCCTCGCTCAAGGCCCCGCTTCCCATCACGCCGTGGCGCCGCTCGAGGGCGCTGGCCGGCGTCGCCGGAGCTTCGCAGGTCTGGGCGTACAGCTTCAGCAGGGCGCTGGCCGTGGCGTCCCAATTGAGTCCTGCCCCAGCGGCGCTGATCGCCCTCCGATTGCGCTCGCGCGCCGACTCATCGCGAAGCAACTCGAGCGCGCGATCGGCGCTCAGCTGGGCGTCCCACGGCACCAGCGATGCGGCCGCATCGGGCAGGACCTCGCTGAGAGCGGTCCCGGCGGCCCACATGCAGGGCACACCATGATCGGCTGCCTCAAACGGCACCAGACCGAACCCTTCCTGGACTGTCGGATACAGCACGAGCGTCGAGCGGTTGTAGAGCCAGGTCTTCGCGGCGTCGCTGACCGCCGCCAGGTTCAGCACATGGCTTGCCAGGCGCGGCCGCATCACGAGCAGCTCCTCCTCGTCGGGCAGCGAGGATCCGCGGGATACGCGCGGACCGACCATCACCAGGTACCCGTCCCACCCATGGCGCAGCTGCAGCTGATCGAGTACACGCAGCGCGAAGATCCTGTTCTTGTGGCGAAAGTCGGTCCCGATGCAGAGGATCGCCTCCGCCCCATCGGGCAGCCGCTCAGCGCCGCGCGGCGCCAGTGAAGCTTGCGCCTGCTGCGCGAATGAGTGATCGACGCCGATGTGCACGACGGTCGCGCGATCAGGTTCGACGAGGTCTTCGCTCAGTGCATCCGCGCGAGCGTGCTCGGAGAAGAACACGACGCGGTCCGACAGCGCCAGCGCCAGCCGCGTCAGCCGACGGTAACCGTCCCAGCTGCCGAAATCCCTGAAATACGAGGGGTTGTGGTAGCTGATCAGGTCCTGGTTGGTCACGATCATTCGCTCGCCCAGGCGCGCCAGCAGTGACAGGTCGTGGTAGTTCGACACCTGATACGGGCGATGGGCGAGGTCCGCGCGGTCGATGGTGCCGCCGGCCGCCTGGTTGTGCGTGATCAGCCTGACGCCGGACATCGTCCCCAGCGCCTGGGCGCCGTAGCCGCTGAGCTGGTTGGGCACGATCACCGTGATCCGCACTTCTCCGGTCCGTGCGAGTGCCGCGATCAGTTCCAGCACGTGCAGCTGGGTCCCGGTCATCGGGCCGGCGAGGATGCGCGCGTCGATCGCGACCGACATCCCTGTTAGCGCTCTGCGTGCCACTCCCAGCGCACGTGCCAGCGGGCCGGTGACGTCTTGCTCGATCGCGTGGACGCGATCGAGGTAGTACGGATAGCGAGCCGTCAGCAGCCGTTCGTGTTCGGCCTGAACCGGGCTGGGCTCGCCGTTGCGAACGAAGCTGCCCCCGCCGTGATGCAGCACCAGCACGTCATCGGCGAGCACGTGGGCCAGGCCGGCGCGCAGGCAGCGCTGCGAGAAGTCGACCTCCTCCCCGTACCCCGGGGAGAACGCGAGGTCGAAATCCCCGACCAGGTCGAGCGCGCTGCGGCGGACGAACATGCAATGGCCCACGGCGGTTGGCAGCACAGGACGGATGCGCAGCGATCGCTCGCGGATCACGGCGGCCGCGTCATCGAGGCTCCAGTCCTGTGGCAGCTGCGGCATCGGCTTGGACCGGTGGGGAACGGAAACGATGCTTCCATGGTTTGTGAGCGCCGTGGCCGTGGCCACGCGGCTATCGACATAGGCCGCCTCATGAAGACCCTCGAGCCAGCCGGCGGCGACCGCGCAGTCGGAGTTGAGCACCACCACGTCGGCCGGGGCGGACATCGCGAACGCCCCGTTGACGTTCGCCGGAAAGCCGACGTTTTGGGCCCGGCGCAGGTACAGCAGATCGTGCTCGCTGGCATCCGTGCCCTCGAGCTTGCGGACGAACTCGAGCGAGCGGGAATCCGGGCTGGCGTCGTCGCAAACGAGGATCCGGACATCGCCGCCGCCCTGCACCGTTCGCGGCGTGTGGGCCAGTACGCTGCACAGGCAGCCGACGAAGTGTTCGTGCCCGCCGTAGACCGGAATGCACACGACCACGTCTCCCCGCCCTACGCCGAGCATGGCGTCAGGCTCGATCAGCTGAACCTTCACGCGGCGATTATGCCGTGTGCCGCCCAGGGTCATGTGGTCGTGCTTTGATCGGGTGCGCTATCCGCCGGAGCAGGTATCGGCTGACCACGACCAACAGCGATACTTATCCCGCCAGCGGGCGTTTCATCGACGTGCCCGGCCTCTGCTCGCGGGCTGGTTTCGTGGCACGATCACCGTTAACCGTCCCCGAACGCCCCTCCTCATCGACCCCAGGCCCGTGTTGAGCCTCTGATGCCACCCGAAGCAGCCTCGATGCCCGTCCCCGACGACTAGCTGGTCTCGCGCGTGGCCATGGGCCCGGATATCGCGGCGTTCTTCCGGTCCGGTCAGCGGTCCCTGCACGATCTGGAGCGAACGCTCTCCATCGCCGGCCGCTCCCTGGATTCGTTCGAGTCGATCCTGGACTTCGGCTGCGGCTGCGGCCGGATGCTGCTTGTGGATGGAGGAGGTGGGCCGCTCATGGACCTGCTCACGGCACCGATATCGATGCTGAGGCGGTCGCGTGGTGCCAGTCAAACATCCCATTCGCCAGGGTCAGCGTCAACGACGCCAGATCCGCCGTTGCCGTATGCCGGACGCTCATTCGATCTGGTCTTCAACCACAGCGTCTTCACCCATATCGACGAGATGCGCCAGGACCTGTGGCTGACGGAGCTGCAGCGCGTTACCCGGCCCGGTGGCTTGCTCGTGCTCAGCGTTCACAGCGAGAGGTCGCTTCCTGAGGACGCGTGGGCGCTCCGGGGCCGGCTGGAGCGCGATGGCATCGTGTTCGCGTGGACAACGTGCATCCGCCCGCGTTCCGGCTCCCCGACTGGTACCAGACGACGTTCCACGCTCCGTGGTACATGTTTGAGCAGTGGGGACGGTGGTTCGAGATTTGCGCCTACGTGCCCGGGGGATCGCTGGCCTTCCAGGACCACGTGCTGCTCGAACGCGTGCCGGGCGACGGCGCCGGCTGCCCTGGCTGCGCGCCCGAGTGCTGGCCGGAGGAGTGCCCTGCGACGAGGGTCGTCCATGCGTTCGCGGAGGCCGCGAACGTATCGCTGGAGCACCGGCGCGCTCGCGGTCTCGCTTTGGCGGAGTCGCGGGACGCCGCCGGCGCCTCGTTCTGCGCGCAATTCGTCCGTACAGCGCGCATGAGGACAAGTTCGACGTAGCCGTCGTGTCGAGCATCGCCCAGCTCACCCGCGCGAGCGAGCCCACTCCGCGCTCCTGAAGGAGCTAGAGCGTCGAACCGCGGATAGCGACCGTCCCGCGAATGAGCATAAATGTCGCGAGCACGAGCGCTGGACATCCATACGGGCCCTCAGCACTGGGCGGCAGCTTGCGGCGATTCGTCGAGCTGACGATGACCCTCGCCCGGACCGAGTTCAAGCTCCGGTACTTCGGCTCGGTTCTGGGCTACTTCTGGTCGCTGATCAGGCCGCTGCTGTTCTTCGGTGTGATCTACCTGTTCTTCACCGAGATCATCCACACCGGCAAGGGGATCCCGAACTACGGCCTGTACCTGCTGACCGGGATCGTGTTCTGGACGTATTTCACCGAGACCACCGGCAACGCGGTCACGTGCCTGGTCGCGCGCGAGCCACTGCTGCGCAAGGTCCGCTTCCCGCGGATGGCGGTGCCGCTCTCGGTCTCGCTGACGGCCACGTTCAATCTTGCCGTGAACTTCATTCCGGTGCTCGTATTCGCGCTGGCGAGCGGAGTCGAGCCGACGCTGAGCTGGCTCGAGCTGATCCCGATCGCGCTCGGCTTCATCGTGCTCGCCACCGGGATCGGGATGCTCCTATCGGCCCTGTACGTCCGCTATCGCGACGTGCAGCCGATCTGGGAGGTCATCTCGCAGATCCTCTTCTACTGCTCGCCGATCATGTACACGGCATCCAGCTACGCCGGCCTCGAGCACGTCGCGATGCTCAACCCGATCGCTGTCCTGCTCACGCAGATGGGGCACGCATTCGTGCACCCCGCGCCCGTGGCGGTGACGTTCCCCGGTGGCCATACGATCTATGAGCAGAAGATGCCAAGCGCGCTGCACGCATCTGGAAGCGTGCTGCACCTCGCCGTCGCGCTGGCGATCATCCCGATCGTGTTCGCCCTCGGCTGGTGGTTCTTCACCCGCGAGGCGCCACGGGTGGCGGAGAACTTGTAGTAGGGGCCGCTTCGCGGCGTCCGTGGGGCCGTGCGGGCCCGTCCGGACCGCTTTGTTGTTCGTTTGGTTGGCTGCGTATGTCGCTTCGGGCGTCGGCATTCGAGGTGCCGGCCCCGTCCGTGCCCCGCCGGCCATCCATGGCCGGCGGGCGACGGGTCGGGCGGGACTTCATACACCACCAACCTCCCGCTGAAGCACGAGTTGTGAGGTCCGAACGTCCATTTCGTAACAAAGTGGGCTATCCACTTCGGTCCCCCGATCCGCTCTAGGTGCTTGCGGTAGCGGGATTCGGCGCTATGAGCGTCTTGTACGGCTGCGGGTCGGTCGCGACGGCCCGTTCGAGCAACCGGTAGAACAGGAGTCCGCGGTGGCGCGAGCGGCGGCGGTTGAAGCGGAAGGTGAACTCATCCAGGTAGTAGTCGAGCTGCTCGTGGCTGACCGCACCCTGGTGGGTCCCGAGCAGCCAGCGCTTGAGCAGACTTGCGACCCGGTGCACCTCTGGCATCACAACGTGGGCGGGATCGCCGGTCTCCCTCAGGCTGGTGACGACATGCGAGAAGCGGTAGCGGCCGATCTCGTTGTAGCCCTGCCAAGCATCGGTGCGGACCTCGCTTCCGCGAGCGACGTTGTCGAGCACGAACTCTGTGAGCACGTCGCTCGACGCGTTCGCGATCCGTTGCATCCGCATCCTTCCCGGCCCGCCGTCGCGGCACTCCACGGCGATCACGACCAGCGCCTTGCCGTCCGCGCTGCGCCCGGGCTTGCCCGGTTTCACGCCACCGATCGGGGTTTCGTCAACCTCAACGGCGTCCGTCAACTGGTCGCGGTCGGGACGGACCATCGCTCGTCGGAGCTTATGCAGCCACGCCCACGCCGTCTGATAGCTGCCGAACCCGAGCACGCGCTGCAGACCCAGCGCGCTCACCCCATTCTTCTGGTTGACCACATACCAGGCCGCCGCGAACCAGCTCACCAGCGGGATCCTCGTGCCGGCGAGGATCGTGCCCGCCGTCACCGAGGTCTCCCGCCGACACACCGCACAGCGACGCAGCCCATCGCCCATCCGCCAGTACTCACCGCCGACCCGCCCACAGAAGCGGCACACGAACCCATCGCCCCACCGCAGCCGCTCGAGGTATCTCACGCAGGCTCCGTCATCCGGGAACCACCGCAGCAGCTCGTGGTAGTTGCGCGGGTAGTCCACCCCAGCGATCGGATGCGCGGCGTCGCCCATCGCCCACGCACCCTACGGCGCCAGGGGGACGGAAGTGGATAGCCCACTCGTGACAATTCGACTCCGCCGAGAGGCGCGAGTAACGAAACGGACGCTGGGACGTCCATAACGTTCATCGTTGCCGTGTGAGGCGAGCGCTTTGCTAGGAAATGGACGTAGCCAGGCGCTCCATCCCTCTCTCGAAAGGCCCGTACCGGGCAGAACAGCCCTCCAGGCACCCGGCCGAAGACCGTATGGAGCGTGACGTCCGGGTCGCGCTGTAGAGGTCGGCACCCCGCGCATGTGTGTGCGGGGGCTGGGCCGGAGGAATGGGCCTTCGGCCGACACCCCAGTCATGGGAGGTGCCGACGTGCATAACGATAGGACGCTGGTCGGTCTTGATGTGCATGCGAGGGCGACGGTCGCTGCGGGGCTTGATTTGGAGAGCGGCGAGCTGCGGTTCCGGCGGATCAACGGTCCGCCGCGGTCGGTCGTGAACTATTTGGAGGAGTTGCCGGGGCCGGTGTCGGCTGTCTATGAGGCCGGGCCGGTCGGGTATGGCCTGGCGCGTGAGGGGGCGGTGCGGGGGATCGCGGTGCGGGTGTGCGCGCCGGGGTCGATCCCGCGCAAGCCCGGGGAGCGGGTCAAGACCGACCGCCGGGACGCCGAGCGGCTGGTCAGATCGTTGCTGGCCGGGGAGCTCTCGTTCGTGCGTGTCCCGACCGTTGAGGAGGAGCAGTTCCGGGATCTGGGCCGCTGCCGGGAGGCCGTGCGGGTCGATCTGATGCGCGCCCGGCACCGTTTGTCGAAGCTGCTGTTGCGCCGCGAGCTCGAGTTCCCGGGGCCCGGCGGCAACTGGACCCGCGAGTACTGGCGGTGGCTGCGGTCGCTTGCGTTCGCCGATCATCCCACGCGCACCGTGGTCGGCGACTACATGGCCGCCGTGGCCGCGCTGGAGCAGCGCCGCGACGGGCTCGATTCCCAGATCGAGATCGTGGCGCTACAGAGCCCGTGGGCTGAGACGATCTCCAAGCTGCGCTGCCTGCGCGGGATCGACACCGTCACCGCGTACGGGATCTGCGGCGAGATCGGCGATTTCCAGCGCTTCGAGCATCCCCGCACGCTGACGGCGTATCTCGGGATCGTTCCCAGCGAGTACTCCTCCGGGGAGTCGACCAAGCGCGGACCGATCACCAAGGCCGGCTCGCCGCACGCCCGCCGGCTGCTGGTCGAAGCGGCCCAGCACTAGTGCGCCACGAGGCGCTCTGTTGTATCCCCGGCGCAGCCGGGACGAAACTCGAAGGAAGGTTCGTGGGTCTGATGGCTAACCCGGATCCGAGAGGTGAACGGAACAATCGCATGCCAGCAAAGCGACGGCCGGCTCAGGTGTCAGGGTCGGGGTGTCGCGGGACCCGCGTGATATGGCGAAAGCTGGATTGCCTGAATCCCAATCTCCAGATGATGCAAAGGCTCGTCCGCCGGAAAGACATCCGATACCGGCGCCACGCCCTGCGACGGCCTGGTAGTGCGGCCATCGCAACCTTCGGGGCGTGGAGCGTTGCCCAGTGAGGGCAATCAAGGAGATGAGTGGGACGCCTACGTCACGCTCGATACGTACGACAGAGACGAACGTGGGATCAACCCCTTGGGGCGCGAGCCTCGGGGTGACGGAGTGCCCGTAGTAGTCGTGGGAGCAACGACCCACCGAGGAGGACGGGAGAGCCGTCCGCAGGGCGAAGGGGCACAGGTGGCTGGACAACGACGAGCCGCGAGGTATGCGTAATGCAGAACGCCGAAACGGTCCTTCATGTCCTCCGTGAACGACGTTCGGTGGTATCCCGCTCATACGGCAGAAGCACGCGGCCCTCAAAGACCGCGCGCCAGTCCCGGCCGCCGCCCCTGGCAACGAGCTGATCGATCGGCTCCGCGCTGGACGGTGCGAGATCTGCGGAGAAGCGGACCAGGTGCAAGTTCACCAGATCCGCAAGCTCTCAGACATCGACAAGCCCGGACACCCAGACCAACCCGAATGGGCCAGGATCATGGCCAAGCGGCGACGCAAAACCCTCGTGGTCTGCGCCACCTGCCACGCCACGATCCACCCCGGGAGGCCAACCGCGTCAATCACGGCAATGGGCTATCTATTTGACTCAGGGAGACCAGTATTTGCGGGCGATTGCCGCCAAGGACGGTGCACGGTCGCCACGGTGGCGACGCGGCCGGGCTGGGTCGCAAGGGTTGGCCTGCGTCCGGTGGGGCTGGGGTTGGCGATCAGGCTGCGGTAGGTGATCGGCTCCGCGAGGATCGCCTGTTCGAGCAGTCGGTAGAAGAGCAGGCCGCGGCGCCTGGAGCGGCGGCGGTTGAAGCGGAAGGTGAACTCGTTGAGGTAGGCGTCGAGGTGCTCGGGAGTGACCGCGCCCTGGTGGGTGCCCAGCAGCCAGCGCTGCAGCAGGCTGGCGACGCGATGCACGCCGGGCATCACGACATGGGCGGGATCGCTCTGTTGACGCATCATGGTTCGCTCGTGCTCGTAGCCGCGGTCGACCAACGTCAGGTACGCCTGCCATCCGTCGGTATGGATGGTGCTGGCGGGCTGCACCGCGCCGTCGATGAACGGCAGCATGCTGTCCTTGGTGACGTCGGGCACGTGTCCGAGCCGGATCCGCCCGAACCCCCTGGGATTCTCGATCTCCACGGCGATCGCAACGATCGCCTTGGTCTCCGTCTCGCGTCCGTGGACCTTGTCCTCGACACCGCCGATGTAGGCCTCATCGACCTCGACGTGCCCGGACAGCCGCTCCCGGCCAGGGCGGACCATCGCCGCCCGGTAGCGGTGCAGCATCGCCCACGCCGTCTGGTAGGAGCCCAGTCCAAGCGACCGCTGTACCCCCAGCGCGGACACGCCGTGCTTCTGACTGGTCATCTGCCAAGCGGCGGCGAACCACAACTGCAGCGGCGTGCGCGTGCGGTGAAAGATCGTCCCCGCGGTCACCGACGCCTGGCGGCCGCAGACCGCGCACTCCCAGCGGCCGCTGCCCAGCCGCCAGCCATCCCGCCCCGCGCAGCGGGGACAGCGGAACCCGTCCGGCCAGCGCAGCCACTCCAGGTAGTCCAGGCATGCTTCATCGTCCGGGAACCAGGAGAGCAGCTCCGCGTAGGAGCCGGGATAGTCGCGTCCGGCCGCCGGCACGGCCCAAGACTACCTGACTCAAATAGATAGCCCATTCACGGCATAGCCGCTGGAGAGCCCGGTGATCAGAAATGGTCACGCCGGGTTTGGGAGGGCGGCGTCGGAGAAGGACCCGCACAGGCACCTCGCCGACGTCGTACCTCGACCCGCCACAAGCCCGCCGTCAGCGAAAGGCTAAAGCAGCGCCAACGCGGCCAGGACCCCCGCGCGTGCGAGATCGGCTGGCGCTGCCAACAACGCCTGCACCACCAATGGCAACGGCTGCGGCTAGAGCGCGGCAAGCCCGGCAACGTGGTCGTGATCGCGCTCGCCCGCGAGCTCGCGAACTTCGTCTGGGAGGCCGGCCAACTCCAATAACGCCCCGCCACAACACTCCCCTCCCCGGCGCTGTCGGGGCGACACGGGAACCCCATTCACGGACCTGGACGTCGCGGCCCACGGGCTCGCGCCCCGGCCTCAGGCAACCAGCAACCCACCCGTTGCTGGCCGCGCCCGCCCGAAGACTGCGAGCCCCACGACGAAACAGCGGTCAAGAGGTAAAGCCCTCGCATATGAGGCTGAACAGCACTCGACGCCCCAGCACCCAAACCCGTGCCGCCCCGAGAGCACCGGCAACCTCCAAACCCGCCACGCCACCCGCAAAACCGGAACGACCACCCCACCCCCTTGACAAACCCCACTCCATATGAGGCCGGGAAGCGTGGCGCAAGCCGAAGACCGACCCGCAACTAGCCGCCGGCCAAGCACCCGCCGACCGAGGCGGTCTGGACGGGCCCTCGTGGCCCCATGGACGCTGCCGCGAAGCGGCAGCCCCTTACAACCCCGCCAGGATCCTCCCCAGCCCCTCCCGGAGCTCCACCTCGGCTGTCCATGCGAGCTCACGCGCGGCCCTCCTCACATCGAGGCAGCTGCGCCTGACCTCGCCCGGCCTCTCAGGGACATAGCGCGGCTCGGAAAGCGAGCGCTCTCCCGCGACGTCGCGAAGTGCCTCGAGCAGATCGTTGACCGATGTCTCCCGGCCCCAGCCGATGTTGATCGGACCGGTCACGTCGCTGTCGGCGGCAAGCAGATTGGCGCGCACGACATCCGACACCTCCACCCAGTCGCGGGTCTGTTGGCCGTCCCCGTACACGGTCGGCTCGGTGCCGTCTACGAGATGCCCGCAGAAGATCGCGACGACCCCCGCCTCGCCGTGGGCGTCCTGCCGGGGTCCGTAGACATTGCCGTACCGCAGCGCGACGGTCGAGAGACCGTGAAGACGGTTGTACAGCCCGCAGTAGCCCTCGGCGGCGTACTTGCCCTGTCCGTACGGCGCCAGCGGCCTGACCGGATCGTCCTCGGGCGTCGGCAGCACCTGCGCATCTCCGTAAAGGCCGCCGCCGGTGGAGCTGAACACGATCCTCCTGGTGCCGGCGGCTTGAGCGGCATCCAGCACCGCGATCGTCCCCAGGACGTTGAAGTTGGCGTCGCCCGCCGGGTGCGTCACGGAGTAGCGGACGTCGATCTGGGCGGCGAGATGAAAGGCGATTGCGGGCCGCGCGTCCCTGAAGACGCCGGCGATTCCCGGCTCATCCGTGATGTCCATCACCTGCAGAGAGGCGCCTCGAGCAAGGGCCTGCTCGAGGTTCTCTCGCTTGCCGGTCGAGAGGTTGTCGATCACCGTCACGCGGTCGCCGCGAGCCAGCAGTGCGTCCACGAGATTCGACCCGATAAAGCCGGCACCGCCGGTCACAACGCAATCCACGCGACCGCAGATTATCTAGGCGCGCTAGCCTGGCGGAGCCCGTACCGCGCTGGTGCGCGGCACGGGCCCGGCCGAAGGACGACCCTGGTAGGGCTGGGGGCCGTCCAGAGACCCGCGAGAAAGGGGGCGATGCTCGCGGGCCCGATTGACGTCCATGTCGGTGTACAGAATAGCGCGGGGCGATTAAGCTGGGGATAACGCTTGGGATGTGTCATAGCAGTGGTGCGAAACCTCCGCACCCGCGTCTCGTTTCCCTTATGAAGGGCTTTGTGCCGCTGCTCCGCGTAAGGTTTCCGATCCAATCCGCGTGGATAACACGATCCAGTCAGAGCCGATGCTCAACGAGGCCTCCGTCAAATATCAGCCGGATCGGATCGCCCTTCCGGACACCGTCGACGTCGTCGACGTGCCGTTGGCGCTGACCGACTACGACCGCACGCTGGACTGGATCGACGGCATGGTGGCGCACCGAAGGCGCGCCTACGTCTGCGTCTGCAACGTCCACACGGTGATGGCATCAGGCGAGGATGAGGAGCTGTACACCGCGCTGCAGGAGTCGGCGATGAACGTCCCCGACGGGCAGCCGCTCGTGTGGGCGATCAACGCGCTCGGCCATTCCCTCGACGGCCGCGTCTACGGACCCGAGCTTATGTCCCGCGCCTGCGCGCGGGCCGCCGTCAACGGCCAGCGGTTCTACCTGTACGG
Source organism: uncultured Solirubrobacterales bacterium (assembly GCA_963824755.1). Lineage (GTDB taxonomy): Bacteria > Actinomycetota > Thermoleophilia > Solirubrobacterales > Solirubrobacteraceae > Palsa-465. The sequence continues at coordinate 64,056 of CAWGQT010000027.1, forward strand.
GGGTCGAAATCAGGGCGCCCTCGTCCAGCTCGCGCTGAATCTGCGCAAGCGCTATCCCGGCGTCAGCATCGTCGGCGGCTACTCACCGCCGCACCGTCCCCTCAGCGAGGAGGAGCGCAGCGCCGTGATCGAGGAGATCAACCGTGCGCGTGCGGACGTCGTGTGGGTCGGCATCGGCGTGCCCAAGCAGGAGAAGTGGATGGCGGAGGTGCGACCTGAACTCGAGGCGCCCGTGCTGGTCGGCGTCGGCGCCGCGTTTGATTTTCACGCCGGCCTCGTCCCACAGGCTCCGACGTGGATGCAGGAGTCCGGGCTCGAGTGGGCCTACCGCCTGGCACACGAGCCGCGGCGGCTTTGGCGGCGCTACGTGCGCTACAACCCGCGCTTCGTGACCGCTTTCACGCGCCAATTCGTCCAGCATCGCCGCGCCACGCGCGCGCACTAGCTCGATCGCAGGCTCGCGATCAAGACGGGCCATGTGCTCTCGGTGGGGGCAGCGTTAGCGTCGCCTACAGGCGCAGGTGCGCAAGCAGCCGGTGCAGCGCGGCCAGGCCCGGCTGGAGAGCACTTCGCCCGAAGTGCTTGTCGATGAAGTATCCGGTTGACCGCTCGAGCTCCTGCCGCCCGGCAACGACGGAACCGTGGTGCAGGACCGCGATCCGGGGGTTGTAGACGATGGTGCCGCCGAGGCGCCTGGCTCTCAGACACAGATCTTCGTCCTCTTTGTAGAGAAAGAAGCTCTCGTCGAAGCCTCCGAGGCGCTCGAACACATCCCGCTTGACGAGCATGGACGCGCCCGAGACCCACGCCACCTCGATCGGCTTCGATGACTCCCGCCAATAGCTGTGCCCCGCTCGATAGGAGATCTGCGCGCGGAGCCCGTGAATCCGCCCGTGATCCCACCGCTGCGTGTGGCCTTCCGGACCCGCCAGACGCGGGCCGGCGATGCTCACGTCCGATCTCGCCATGGTCGCGGTGAGGCCCGCGACCGTCCCGGGATGGACGAATTCGATGTCCGGGTTCACGATCAGCAGATATGGCGCCTGCGCAATGCGGGCGAGCCGGTTATGTCCGGCCCCGAATCCCTGGTTGCGCTCAGCGACGAGGAGGTTGCACCTCGGATACGGCTGCAGGAGGTCGTCGAGCTGATCGCCAGACGCGTTGTCCAGGATGTTCATCTCATAGGCAATGCCGCTGCGCTCGACGTCGGCGACGACGGAGCGCACGCACGCCTCGAGGAACTTGCGCGTCTTGTAATTGACGATCTGAATCGTCACCTCCGGCGGGCTCATGGGCTGCGCCATTATGAGCCCGGCGGCTGCGCGGTGAGAGGCATGGCGAGGCCACCACCACCTCCGGGCGGCTCAGTGCGTTGCTAGCCTCGCCGCCGTGTCGTCTGTCGCCACCGCCGCCCCAGCGCGGCAAGCCGCGCGCGCTGTCCGGCTTCGTGTGAACGCCGACGTAGTGTTCGCAATAGCGCTCGCCGGCGTCCTCGCGCTGCTCGCGTTCGTCACGACCGGCGGCGTCAACGACGGACCGAACACGTGGGCCGAGATCGTGCTCACCGTGGTCGGCGCCGGGCTTGCCGGCGCCGTGCTGCTCTACAGCGCACCGGCAAGGGCATGGGGCGGGATCACCTTGCTGCTGTTCATTGCGCTGACGGTGCTGACCGCGGTGTCGATCGCGTGGTCGGTGCAGCCCGCCGACTCCTGGATCGAGGCCAACCGTGCACTCTCATATCTCGCCGCGTTCACCGGCGCGATGGCGCTCGGTCGGCTGTTCCCGCAGCGGTGGGCTGGCGTAGTCGGAGGAATCGCGCTGCTCGCGACGGTCCTTTGCGGCTACGCCCTGCTCGCCAAGGTGTTCCCGGCCGCGCTCGACCGGGCGGACCAGGTCGGGCGGATCAGCGCCCCGTTCGACTACTGGAACGCGAGCGGCCTGATCGCCGCGCTCGGACTCCCGGCGTGTCTGTGGTGCGGAGCGCGGCGCGATGGATCGCGCGCCCTGCGAGCGCTCACGGCGCCGGCGGTGGCGATTCTCGTGACCGTCCTGATCCTCTCCTATTCGCGCAGCGCGCTGCTGGCCGCGGTACTCGGTTTGCTCGTGTGGTACGCGGTCGTGCCCCTGCGGTTGCGGGCGACCGCGATCCTCGCGGTGGGAGGTGCCGGCGGTGCCATCGCGACGGGATGGGCCCTGTCGACGCGGCCATTCACCCACGACCTGACCTCGCTTCACGACCGCGTCGTGGCCGGCCACGGATTCGGCCTCGTACTCGTCCCCGTGCTCATCCTGACGACAATCGCCGGCGCGGCCACACTGTTCGCGATGGACCGGGTGCACGTGCACGACCACGTGCGCCGGCAGATCTGGATCGTGCTGATCGGGGTGGCGGCACTGGTTCCCTTGGGCGCTCTGGCCTCCCTGGCGACCTCGTCGCGCGGCTTCACCGGCGAGGTCTCGCACATCTGGAGCTCGCTGACGAGCACGAGCATCCACAGCGGCGTCGGCGACAACCCGGGTCGCTTGGTCGAGGTCGGCAACAGCCGGCCTCGCTACTGGCGCGAGGGCATCGAGGTCGGTGAGCACGCGCTGCTCGCGGGCGTCGGCGCCGGCGGGTATGCGACCGCCCGAACGCGCTACACGAACGACCCGTATGTGGTGGGTCATGCGCACAGCTACCTGTTTGAGACGTTCGCGGACCTGGGACTGCTCGGAGTGGGGCTCAGCCTGGCGCTGCTCGTCTCGTGGTCGCTGGCGGCGGCACGGGCGGCGGGCTCACGACGCTCGATCAAGCGGGCTGATCGTGCGCCACCTGGCGCGCGGGCAGCGATCCGGACCGAGAGCCCCGAGCGGCTCGCGATTCTCACGCTGATCGCGGTCGTCGTCGTGTTCGGGATCCACTCGATGATCGACTGGACCTGGTTCATACCCGGCGCCGCGGTGCCGGCGCTGGTGTGCGCCGGGTGGCTGGCCGGCCGCGGGCCACTCGAGGCTCCCGTGGGCCGGCTCGAGCACCGCAGGACGCTGACCGGCTCGCCGGCCGTCGGCGCCGCCGTCGTGGCGCTTGCCGCGGGCGCCCTGCTGGCCGCGTGGGCGATCTGGCAGCCGCTGCGCTCCGACGACGCGCAGTCGGCGGCGATCACCGCGCTGACCCACGGAAACGTCAGGCTGGCGCTCGACGACGCGCGGACCGCCGCCTCGCGCAATCCGTTGTCGATCGATCCGCTGTTGCTGCTCTCGGAGATCTACACCGCGACCGGTAACCAGACCGCCGCGCACGACGAGCTCGTCCAGGCCACCCAGCTCCAGCCCGAGAATGCGCTGACGTGGGACACGCTCGGCGAGTACGACGTCCACCACAACGAACCGAGCCGCGCGCTACCCGTGCTGCAGACCGCCGCACTGCTTGACCGCGGCTCGCGCCGGATCCACCGGGAGCTGCTCGAGGTTCGGGCCGAGCTTCGGTGAGGGGCGTGGCCGGGGCGCCGCCGGCGTCTGACCCGGCCGCCCGGCCACCTGACGCTCAAATACGACCTCGTGCAGCGACGTTGTTACGCGTTAGCGGTTTCAGAGCCGCTGCCCGCTGGCGCTCAAATTCGACCCAACGGTGACGGGGCGCCTGAGCGTTTGAGGGTTGGCGGCGCTGGCAACAACCACAATGCTAATGAGCGTCCCGATCCCTCGTCGCTCGTCAGCAAAGTGGCTGCCAGGACGACCATTTCGCTCAAGAACGCTGCTAGGTCCCGGCGTCTTTGAGCGATATGGTTGTAGTTGCTGTCGCCGCTCCTCCGAGGGGTGGGGGATCCCATTCCCGGGGCCGCGGGCCGAGCTACGCCACCGCGACCGGCTCGCGATCGACCAGGAACTCCGGCAGCGCCCCCGGCCGGCGTGACTCGCACACCGCCGTCAGCAACCGCTCGTACTGGTCGGTGACCGCTTCCCACGAATAGTCGTGGGCACGCGCCAGCGCACGGCCCCGGTACTCGGCGACCAGTGACGGGTCCTGCAGCAATCGCCGCAGCTGCACGACGAGATCGTCGACTCCGGCCTTCCCGGAGAAATAGATACCCGCGTCACCGACCGTTTCTGCGTTCGGCCGATGGTCGTTGACGAGCACACAGTTGCCGGCGGCCATCGCCTCAAGGATCACCGGGTGGGTGCCGCCGACCTCGGTCGGCGCGCAGAACAGGTACGCGTGGCGCTGCAGCTCCCAGTAGCCCTTTCCGAACACGTAGCCCGGGAACACCACCCGCGGGTCCGCCGTGCGCCAAACCTGGCGGATGTACTCACCCGCGTAGGGCGCGCCGCCGACTATCGCCAGCTTCATGCCGCGCGCCTGCTCGGTGCCGATCCGCGAGAACGCCTCGACCAGCACGTGCGGGTTGTTCTCGGGCTCCAGGCGCCCCACGAACAGGATGTACTTACGTGGCTCGAGCCCGAGCCGCTCGAGCGTCCCGGTGCCGTCGTGCCCCGGATCCTCGACGCCGTACGGGACCACTCCGATCCGCTTCCCGTAACGCCGCTGGAAGATGTCGGCCACCGCGTGGCTGTCGGTGAACGCCTGGTCGGCCCACCGCGGCGAGGTGCGCTCGGCGAAGCGCAGGTACGCCTTCGCCAGCGCCGGCCATTTGCGGCGGTCGGAATCGAGCCCGTCGATGTTGATCACCGCGGGAATCGAGGACCATCGCGTGATCATGCACAGCGGGGAGTTGCCGGCGATGAAGAACAGCGCGACGTCGGGCTTGGTCACCTGCGCGGCGTGGATCGCCGAGAGGAAGGTGTGCACGAACGTATCCAGGTACTTGTTCTGGACGGTCCGCAGGTGGACCAGCTCGGCGCCCTTGTAGCGACGCAGCTTGCGGTCGACCACGTGCGGCCGGCAGTAGACGACGACCTCGTGACCGCGCGCCGTCAGCCGCGAGGTCAGCTGCTCGACGGCGGTCTCAAAGCCGCTGTACGACGCCGGAATGCCTCTGGTACCGAGGATCGCGATCTTCATTGCGCAGCGCCAGAGAGTAGGCATCGATGTGCCGGCGTGCGCAGGTTGCCCAGGAGAACCCGCTGACCCGCTCGCGGCCCCGCCGCTGGAGCTCCTCCCGCACCGCCGGCTCGCGCGACACCTCGGTCATCGCGGCCGCAAACGCGTCCGGATCGTGCGGATCGGCGTATCGCGCAGCGTCGCCGCAGGTCTCAACGATCCCGGGCGCACGAGCGGCGATCACGGGCGCGCCGAGCCGCATCGCCTCCAGCGGCGTCAGCCCGAAACCCTCATACAGCGACGGATGCACGAGCGCGACGGCGACGGCGTAGAGCTCGGCGAGCTGGGCGCGATCGGGCCGGCGCACCACCCGGACGCCGGGCGCGCGCGCTTGCACCGAGCCGGCGAGCACCAGCTCTAGCGGATCCGCCACGCGAGCCCGGTACCGCTCGTACGCCGCGAGCAGCACGCCGAGGTTCTTGCGCGGCTCGGTGTCGCCCACGTACAGGAAATGACGCCGCTCTGCCGGCGGAGGCGCCGCCCGCTCCAGCTCCAGCTCCTGTCCGGGGCCGAGCGGCGCGACCACGATCCGCTCGCGCCCCACGCCCCAGAGCTCCGCGGCGTCGTCGGCGGTCGTCTCCGAGATCGCGATCACGGCGTTCGCCGATGACGCGGCGGCGCGGTGGGCCCTGCCGGCGAAGACCCGAAAGCCCCGGTCGAAGTGCTGCGGCAGCCGCTCGAACGCCAGATCGACGATCGTCACGACCTGCGGGACGTGAGCCCGGGGCGAGCGTGCGGGCAGCGGGTGGTGGATCAGCTGAGCACCCGCCCGCCGCGCCAGTCGCGGCAGCTCGAAGGCCGTCCACCACAGATCGGTCAGCGCGTTGCGCACGCTGCCGAGACCCCCGCCAGCTGGCGGGCGCCGGCGAGAGTTGGCGAGCGCGACCACTTCGACGTCAGGCATCTGACCCAGCTCGGCGCACAGGCGCTCGATGTAGATCCCGGTCCCCGACAGCGGGGCGCGCAGGGCATAGGTGGTGTCGATCAGGACGCGCACGGCAGACCCGAGGGTACGGACCGCGCGCCGAGCTCTACATCCGTCGACGCCTCGGCTCAGAACCCCCTCAGCGTCCCCGTCGGTCGCACCGGCAGCTTCAACGAGAACACACCTCGCCCGTGCGTGGCCGCGAACAGCAGGTGGGCGGACTGCGAGTACGTGAGGCCGTACACGGCAACGCTCGGGAGGCCCGGAGCCGCGTTGATCCACGTCTTCGAGCCGGCGGCCAGCCGCAGCACTCCGAAGTCGGTCGCCGCGTACAGGTCACCGGTCTGCTCGTTCTCGGCGATCCCGGTCACGGGCTGATCGCCCATGTTGTAGGACCGGTCGATCCACGTCGCGGTGTATTTGCGCGGCTTGTAGGTGACCTCGAAGACGTGGCCGGGAGTCGTCGGCGTGTATGCGTTGTAGCCCGAGAACGAGATCCACGCATGGTTGGGATTGGTCGGGTCAACCGCGATACCGCTGACGAACCGTCCCGGCGTCGCGGGCGTGTCGATGCGGTGGAAGCCGACCCTTGCGGGGGTCACGTTCGAGTTCCTGGACACGAATACGCGCCCGGTGCGCGTGGCCGCCCACAGCGTGCCGACATCGCTCGGTGCCCGGACGGTAGCCACGACAAACTGGCCATTGCGGCTGGTGCCGTACAGGTTGCCGGTGAGGTCAGGTCCGATCGTTCGCCAGTCCCCGCACGGGTTCTGGGCCGTGTAATGGAGCTCGTTGCAGGGCGCGAGGGAGGCCTCGGAGCCGCCGTTGTCGTCGGTTCGCCACACGTGCTGAAGGCCGATGAAGGCCCGCCCGGGCGTGACCGGGTCGGTGGTGAACGGCGTGTAGAAGGACTGCTGCTCCTGCGAGGCCTGCAGCACGTCGTAGGTATCGAGCCACTGCGTGGGATCACCGCCGTGGAAGTTGACGTCCGGTGTCGCGTCGAAGAAGGAGTGCCAGCGGATCGCCGGCGTGCGGCTGTTAAAGCCCGACTGACCGCCGTCGCCGCCGACGACCTCGGTGCCGACCGGGTCGCCGTTGAGCGACCACGTGCCGTTGTCCTGCGTGCCGCCGAGCATGTCGTTCGGGTTGCTCGGGTTGGCCGACACCGACTGGTACTGGAGGTCGACCAGCCCGTTGTTGAGCGGGGTGATCGAATCCGGCACGCCGTTCAACAGCATCTGGCACTGGCCGAGGTCCGCCGGAGCCAGCGGCTGGGCCGGCGTGCCCGGCCCGCCGTACGCCCACGTACGCTGCGCGCACGCAGACGACTGGTTTTGAGGATGACTGACATCGATCCGCACGACGCCGCCGTCGGACCCGATGAACGCGGTATTCCCGTTTTGTGCAAACACGACCGCGTGGAGGTCCGGATGGATCCCCTGCTGGACGTCCCACGCCACGCTGGGGTCGGCGAGCACCGCGGTCATGTCCTGCCAGGTGACGCTGACGGTGCTGGCGGTGGAGGGATTGCCTGCATTGGCGTTGGTCGAGCGAACGACCGCGCGGCCGTCTGAGATCGGCGGGGCGCCCAGGCCGTTCTGGTCGTCGGCGTACAGCTCGCTGTAGTTCATCGATCCGCCGTACCAGACGGTATTCGGCTGCCCGGGCGGGCTGGAGACGAACTCGTCGTATCCGCACTGGCCGTTCTGGCAGAACCCGTACACGCCGAAGCCGTTGTACGTCCGCGACGAGTTCGAGAGCTGCACCCAGCCGTCGCTCAGGGGATTGGTGTAGTTGCCGTTCGGGTCGCCCGTCACCGACGCGATTTGGTAGTTGCGCCACGCCTGCGGGAGCGGTCCGCTGCCGGGGTTAGTGACGAAGTCGTCCGACGCGTCGCCCACATAGATCCCGGTGGTGCCGCTGCGGTTGACGAGATCGAACTCGGTCCGGTCGCCGGTGCTGTCGCCGATCGGGTTGTTGGGATCGGAGAAGTTGTTCTGGTTCATCGTGTGGAACACCTGTGTCCAAGTCCGCGGAGCCGCGGTGGACTCGTCGGTGCGCCAGATGCCGTAGCCGAACACCGCCGCGTAGAGCATGTTGTGGTTGTTCGGGTCGAGCTCGAGCTTGTTGATGCCGCCCTGGAACCAGTCGCTCCCGCCGCTGGGCGGGTTCGGGCTCGGGGGCGTCTCGGTGGACAGCTCGCTCTCGAGCGAGAACGTCCGGCCTCCGTCGACGGACTTGTAGACGCCGAGCGCCGGGGCGTTGGGCGGAGTCCTGCGGCCGCCGTTGACCGACGAACTTCCGTGGCGTGCGACGTCCGTGCCGATGTAAACAGTCGCCGGATTGGTGCCGTCGTCGATCGCGATCGAGCCGACCGAGCGATTCACGGCAACCGGGAAGCTCCCCGGGACGAGCGTCCAGGTGGCGCCGAAGTCGGTCGACTTGAACAGCCCCAGCCCAGCCTCGGAGTCGCTCGAACCGTTCGGTTCGCCGCTGCCCGCATACAGGGTGTGGTTGGTGGCGTCGTAATACAGCGAGCCGAACGAGTTGGTCGGCAGCTGGGCGCTGGGTGCGATCCACTTCACCGAGCCGGCGAGCGCGTCGTCGGTACGCCAGATCCCACCGCCGGCGGCCGCGACCCACATCCTGCAGGCACCGGGGGCGCAGTTCGGATCGATCGCGAGCGCGGTCACGCGACCTGACTCCTGGGTGGGATTGCCGGCTCCGGTGACGGGGTTGATGAACTGGGTCCAGTACCTGGAGACGTTCGGCGTGACCGGGCCCAGCGCGTTCCACTGAACCGGGGTTGCGGCCTTGGCCGCGTTGTAGGCGTTGGCGCTGCCGAACGACGAGGGCGATGTGGAGCGCGGCAGGCTCTGGAACGCCTTGCGTTCGGCCGCCGCGACTTCGTCGCTTACGTAGTTGCGCGGGTACGCGCGGTCGGCCACCTGTTCCTCGGACGGGCTGCTTGGATTGTCCTCGCCGCGACGAGGCTTATCCGTCACCGCCGTGTCCTTGTGGAAGTTCTCGTGGTCGTAGCGCAGCGCCGCTGCGCTGGGCTTATGCCCGGAGGTGTTCTGGAGCGCCACCGCGGCCACAATCGCGGCGGCGGCCAGTAGTCCGGCTGCGATTGCCGCGGTTAGGCGGCGGCGACGATCACGCACGTTTCCCCTTCGGCTCTGCGCCCACTCTCGGTCGCGAATATATTGGCCCCCGAGTGCGGCCGTCAACAAGGCCGTCAGCGTGATGCCTTTGCGACCAGGATGCGGCGCAGCATCGGCGCCCCACCAGCCGTTCGCACTGAAATCTGGGCGAACGCGAGATCATCGAGCACGCCCCGCAGCGACCTGCGCGTGTACAGGTGCAGGTGATCGCCGAGCGGCTCCGAGAAGGTCTCCAGCCCGTGCACCAGGACGATCAGCCGGCCGTGGTTCTGCGTCGTCAGCAGCAGCCGGCCGCCAGGGACGAGTACCCGCCGCACCTCCGAGAGCCATTGCGCGGTGTCGGCGACGTGCTCGATCACCTCGCCCGCCCACACCAGATCGAACGCGTTGTCGGCGAACGGCAACGGCCCGTCGATCGGTGCCAAGCGGAAGTCGAGCCCGGGATGCCGCGAGCCGGCTCTGCGCAGCGCCGACCGCGCCACGTCGACGCCGATCGCCTCCGCCCCGGCCTCGCTCAGCAGCGCCGTGAAGTCGCCGGCGCCGCAACCGATGTCGAGCACCCGCTCGCCTGGACGGAGCTCGTCGAGAAGCAGACGCGAACGCAGCTCGAAGTCGATTGGCTCGAGATCGTCCGGCAAGCGGTCCCACAGCTCCTCGTAGTAGGCACGCATCGAGCGCGACGGTACCGCCCGAGAAAGACTAGAGTGGCGGCGCGGATGACCGGGAGTCTGCTCGCAATCACGCCCGTCGACGCTCCTGGCGGAGCGGAGACGACGCTCATGCGCCTCCTGGCGGGGCTTCGCGAGCGGGGCTGGCAGCTCGCGATCACCACTCCCCACCGCGGCCCGCTGGCCGATCAGGCACTCGCCGCTGGGTTTCGCTGGCATCCGCTTCCGCTCGGTGGTCTGGCACCGCGCGCCGGTGCCCGGGCTCTCGCCTCGTGGCCCGCGGCCCGGCGCCTGTCCCGCGGTTCGGAGGTCGTGTACCTGAACGGCGGGGTGTGCGGGCGCGTGATCCCGGCGTTGCGCCGGCGCGGGCGGGTCGTTCTGCACATCCACGACATGGTCCGGCGGGTTCCCCGCTTCTGGCGGCGCGCGGACGTGGTGCTCGCCGCCTCCCAAGCCGTCGCGGACCGCCTTCACGGTCTCGACGGGCACGTCGTCTACCCGCCCGCCGACCCGAACCCGCCGGCGGTGGCCGCGCCGTGGTCCACCGGCAACGGGCCGGTCGTCGGGTTCGTCGGACGCCTGGAACCGCGAAAGGGCCCGCTCGACCTGGTGCGCGCGGCGCCGGCGATCCGCCGCGGCGTGGCCGGGACGCGGATTGTGATGGTCGGCGGCGAGCCGTACGGCGTGGCTCCGGACTACACGCGCGAGGTGCTGCAATCGTCCGCGGTCGAGCATTACCCCTGGAGCGACAACGCCCCCGGCCTGATGCGCCATCTCGACGTGCTCGTGCTGCCCTCTTACGAAGAGCCGGCCGGGACGGTGCTCGCCGAGGCGATGGCTGTCGGCACACCCGTGGTGGCGACGCGCGTCAATGGCCTGCCGGAGGTGGTGCGCGACGGCGTCACCGGCCGGCTGGTCGAGCCCGGCGACATCGATGGACTCGCCGCGGCAGTGCTCGAGGTAATCGGCCATCGCACGAGCATGGGGCAAGCCGCGCGCGAGCATGCCCGCCGCTTTCAGACCGATCGGTATGTCGAGCAGGTCGAGCGGCTGATCGCTCCATGAAAGTCGCGTTCGACAGCCGGCCGGCGAAGGACGTGGGAGGCATCGGCCGCTACACGCGCTGCCTGCTTCAGGCACTGCGCGAGGATGGATGCGAGGAGATCGTCGAGTCGCACGACCCTCGTCGCTGCGACGTGTTCCACTCGCCGTGGATCGACGGCGCACTGCTGCGCTCGCCGGTGCCGATGGTGGTGACGCTGCACGACGTGATTCCGCTGAAGCGACGTAGCGAGTATCTGCGCACGGGCCTGAGATTCAGGCTGCGCTATCTGGCCGTCCAGCGAGCCGTGCGCGTGATCGTGCCGACCCAGGTGGTCGCCGATGACGCGATCAGCGTTCTCGGGATCCCCGCTGAGCGGATCGTGGTGATCGGTGAGGCGGCTGCGCCCGCGTTGAGCGTCCGGTCAAAAGACGAGGTCGAGCAGGTGCGCGAGCGCTACGAGCTGCCCTCGGACTACCTGGTCTGGGTCGGCGGGCTGCGCACGCCCGATCCGCGCAAGCACGTCGCCGCGCTGGCCCGCGCGCAGCGCAACATGCCGCTCGTGCTCGTCGGGCCGACGGGGCGCTGGGCGCGCGAGCTCCCCAACGTGACCTTGACCGGCGCGGTCAGCGACGACGAGCTGGCCGCGATCTACACAGGCGCGCACGCGCTCGTGTTCCCGAGCGACGACGAGGGCTTCGGGCTGACGCCGGTGGAGGCGCTCGCGTGCGGCACGCCGGTCGCGGCGTTCGATGTGCCCGCGCTGCGCGAGGTGCTCGACGGGCGGGCCAGGCTCAGCGAGATCGGCGATCTCGACGCCCTGATCGAGGTCGCCGAGTCATCGCGGCGTCCCGCTCCCCCACCGCTGCAGTTCACCTGGTCCGACGCCGCTGCGGCCACCTGGAAGGTCTACGCCGAGGCCGCGCGAGCGCCGCGCCGCTGGCGAGATGCGCGGCGCCGCCAGGCAGCGGTGCGCCCGGTCGATCTCGAGCCTTAGGGTCCGCGAGGGTGGCGCTGATCGCGTTCGACGCGCGGGACGCGTTCGTCTCGATGCCGCATGGATCCGGCATCTACGTGCGCTCCCTGCTCGAGGCGCTGCAGCGCTCGCCTTTGGCCGGGCATGAGCTGTGGGCGCTGAGCGATGGCGGGCGCGGCCCCGAGGTCGTCTGGGAGCAGGTGTCGCTCCCGCGGCAGTTGAGACGGCGCGGCGCTGGGCTCATCCACAGCCCCGATTCGTTCCTGCCGCTCCGCCGCCCGTGTCCGGGAGTCGTAACCGTGCACGACCTGGCGTTCGACGCCGTTCCCGGGGATATGCCGGCGCTGACGGAGTGGAAGTACAGGGCGCTCGTACCGCGTGGCGCGCGGTCGGCCGAGCGCGTGATCTGCCCGTCGCGCTTCACGGCGGCCGATCTGGCGGAGAGGTTCGGGGTCGACGTCCAGCGGATCCGGGTGATATCGGAGGCGCCGGCGCTGGCCCGGGGGTCCGCTGTGCCGCCATCCGGTCCCTATCTGTTGAGCGTCGGCGATCTGCGCCCGAAGAAGAACCTGTCCCGCCTGGTGCATGCGTATCGGGAGCTGCGAGGCGGCGGGCTCGAGCACCGCTTGGTGCTGGCGGGCGCCGACCTGGGTTCAGCTTCGGAGCTGCGGCGGCTGGCCGCCGGGGAGCCGCTGGAGCTGCCCGGGTTCGTCGATGACAGCAAGCTGGACGCGCTCCTGCGCGGCGCGGACGCGCTGGTCGTGCCAAGCCTCTACGAAGGCTTCGGGCTGGTCGTGCTGGAGGCGATGGTTCGCGGCTGCCCGGTCGTGCTCGCGCGCGCCGGCGCGCTCCCCGAGGTCGGTGGCGACGCCGCCGTGTACTTCGATCCGCTCGACGCGCAGGACTTGGCGGCGGCGATTGCTCGCGTGGTGGGTGACGGCTCTGAACACCGGCGGCTGAGCGCTGCCGGGTGCGCCCGAGCCGCAGAGTTCAGCTGGGAGCGGACCGCGAGGGCGACCGTCGAGGTCTACCGGGAGCTGCTCGGGTGAGGACCGGCTTCGTGATCCTGTCCACGGACGAAGGACCGCTGCTCGAGCATTCGCTGCGCGCCGCGTTGGCTGAGGACTTCGACGAGGCGCTGATCATCGACAACGCGTCGGGAGACGAGACCGCTGCGGTGGCCGACGCGTTTGGCGTGGAGCGGCTGGCTCTGGCTCGTCGCGTGCCGTACACCGAGGCGATGAACGCGGGGCTGACCCGGCTCAGGGCGGATGCGATCGCGCTGCTGCAGGCCGACACGTTTGTGGCTCCGGGCTATCGCGCGGCGTGCGCGCGGGCGCTCGAGGACCCTTCTGTGGGGTCCGTCGCTCCCAAGCTCCTGCGTGCCACGGGTCCGGGTGAGCGGCAACGGCTCGGACTGATCGACGCCGCCGGCATGTCTGTCGATCGGCGGCGCAAGAACAACCTGGTCGGTCATGGCCGACCGGCTTCGATGTTCAGTGTGGCGTGCGAGGTCTTCGGCGCGGACGGGGCGGCCGCGTTCTACCGGCGCCAGACGCTTTCGGATTGCGCGTTCGGCGGTCAACAGGTGTTCGACGAGAACATGCCGGGGTGGGGCTGCGACGCCGACCTCGCGTGGCGTGCGCGGTTGCTGGGGTGGCGCAGCCGCTACGAGCCGGTCGGCGGTCGTGCATCACATCCGCACCTACAGCCCGTCGACGCGCGCGCGGATGAGCGCCGTCGACCGCCGCACCCAGTTCCGCAACCGCTACCTGATGATCGCCAAGAACGACTCGGCGCGGGACCTGCTGCGCGATGCCGGCCCGCTGCTGCTCTACGAGCTGCTCGCGCTCGGCTATTCGCTGCTGCGCGAGCCGGAGCTGCTGGCCGGCTATCTCGAGGCGGCTCGCCGCCTGCCCGGAGCACTGCGGCATCGCCGCGTGATTCAGTCCCGCCGGCGGGTCAGGCGCGTGCCGTTCGGACTCGAGGCGAGCATGACCGCAAGCGTTGCCAGCACCACCCAGGAGGGGCGCGGCCGAGGGAAGACATGGCGCGCGAGTGCCTGGTGGCCGCATCAGGTCAGCACGATTCGCTATGTGGAGTGCGTCGCCGCGCCCCCCGCCGCCGTGCCCTGTGGGTCGCCGGCCACCGCGTGCCCCAGTGTGATGGGCGGCTCGGCGCGCTCTTACTACGTCGAACGCCCTGTCGATGGCTCTCCGGAGAGCGGATGACGGCAACCAACGCGAAGCCCGTCCAGGCGGTGGCGGTCGAGCTTGTCAGCCACGACCCGCGCGAGGATCGTGCCGACCGTGCGCCACGCGATCCGCAGCAGCCGCTCGACCTGCGTCTGGCTCATCTGCTGCGCCAGCCACGCGGTGAGATCTTGTAGCGCGAGCCCGCCGTGGCCCACGGCACCGCCTCATACACGTCCCCGCAGCCCGCGCAGTACAAGCGTCTAAGCCGGCACTCGATCACGCATCGCAAGCCGCCGAACGCCACATCCCTGACCCATGCACCCGGTAGCGCGAGCATCCGGTTCAATGCGGTGGTGACCCGCACGTCGCCCTCCTTCGTAGACCGCTGAACTTCGAACGTCCAGCAGCCTGCCGGATCAGGGCGGCGGCGGGTCTCCCACGCCAACAACGGCAGCAACGAACGGGGCAAAAACGACCGCGGCAACCCACACCCCACCGGCCGCCCCACGCGACGCCACCTGGCTGGGTCTCAGACGCCCTACGGGCGAATCCCGCCGGCGATCATCCAGATTTCACGGCGCGGCATCCATGCCGCTGGACCGCCGAGCCGCAACTCACAACCGACAGCCGGCGATCACTCGCGCCGACTCATTTCACCCCCAACCGAGCAGGAGTCCCCTAAACTCGTAGAGCCGCCTGAAGCCGGCCCGCTCCAGAACCGGAACTGCTTCGTAGAACCGCTCCTCGTCTTCGGCCAGCACACCGAAATCCGCATCCAAGTGCTTGGTGTCGTGGGCGAGAAGGCTGCCGTCGCGAGCCCAGCCAAGCAGCATCCCGCCCCACACCCAATAGCGCGCGGCCAGCGACGTGTGGGAGAGAACATCATTGAGGCGACGAAGGTCTCCAGCGTAGAGGGGCCAAGCGGTCCGGTACGTGATCGGTACCTCTCGCACCCGCTGAACGAGGCTGCCGAGTGGGAGTCGCCACCGTCGGTGGTGGGATCGGCGGTTCTCAGACACCTTAGAGGGCTCGCTATCGGGCATCATCGTGCCCCAGAGTGTCCGTCTGGCGAGTGCGAGCAAGACGTTGTTGGTGTCGCCCCATCTATCCTCGGAGAGGTCAACCGACTGGCCCGGCGGCGATGGCGATCCGGGCGGCGTTGATGGCGGCCAATGTGCCCAGGTTGTCCCGCCCAGATGCGATTAGCCGCTGTCCTTCGAGTACCGCGGCGCGGAAATTATGCAGGATCTCGGTATCGGCGATGTCGTACTGGCGCTGATACGTGCGGTCAACTGGGGGGATGTCCGCGGTGAGATCGATCGGATCGCCTTCCTGTCCACGACACGACAGCCATAACGGCGGCTCGAAGTAGTCGCTGTCGTTGTAGATCGTCCCCAGTTCGCCCTCGATCTGCAACGACTCCTGTGGGATGTGGGCGTTCCGAGATGAGAACGAGGCCACGTAGGAAATCACCACCCCGCCGCTGGTCTCCAGCCACAGGTCGTTGATCGACGGGACACGGTAGCGGCTCCAAGACGGCTTAGCGGCGCGGCCCTCGACGGACACGATCTCCTCGCCGAGTACGTACCGGAATAGGTCGATGTGATGAACGCCCATCGCCCACAGGATGGGATCGGGCTCGTCGAAGAGATACTCGGGCAAATGAGGCTGCTCCCGGTCGCGTAGGTAGCGGAAGACGATGTGGGATACGGTGCCGATACGGCCCTCCGCAAGCGCGCGCCTGAGTGCCTTTCCGGCGCTTCTGGTGCGCCAGTTCTGCACGACCGCCAGGACCAGCCCCCGCGACTCGGCCAGCTCCACCGAGCTCGCGGGCCTCCTCGAAATCGGTGACGAACGGCTTTTCGACAAGCACGCGGAGTCCGGCCGCGAGCCCCGCGCGCACCGTCGTGCCATGGGCAGCGATGACCGGGCACACCAGCAGCGCGTCGGGTCGCGTCACGGCCAGCATCTCCTCGAGGTCGGTGAAGCAGCGGCTCAGATCGACGTAGCCTTCGGCGGCGCAGGCGGAGAGGGCCGTTTCCGCTGGATCCGTTACGCCCACGAGCTCGAAGCCGGGGAGCTGTGCCACATGGCGCTGCCAGACGCGGCGGGAGCGCATTCCTCCGCCGCACACCGCGACCCGCAGGCTGCGCTCAGGGGCCGTCGCCACGAGCCCAAGCTATCATTTGCTGAAGTCCGCTCACGAGGTCGGTCTTGGGCTCCCACCCCAGCACCTCGCGGATCCGCTCGATCGAGGCCGAGAGCGCGAACTGATCTCCCGGGGTGCGCGCCCTGAGCTCGTGCACGGAATGGTCGACCTCGCCCAGTAGCAACAGCACGTGGGAAAGGAGGTCCCGGATCGAGGTTCCCAAACCAGTGCCGACGTTGAACGGCCCCGAGGCATCGCTGCTGCCCAGCGCGCGCAGCCAGGCCTCAACGCAATCGTCCACGTACACGAAATCCCGAACGCGATCCAACGGGCCCCGAACCTCGATCGGCTCACCGCGTACTGCCATCCCCAGGAAGACCGAAATCATACCCTGCCGCTTTTCACCTAGGTCTTGGCCGGGGCCATAGACCGAGAACATGCGAAGCGATATTGCGCGGACATCCGGGGCGACTGCGAGCGCGTGCTCGGCGGCGAGTTTGGACGCGCCGTAGAAGGAGACGGGCCGCAGGGCTGCGGTCTCAGGCACTGGATTGCTCGCCACGTCGCCATATACGCTCATCGATGATGCATGTACTACCAATGGCATGCTCCGCTCCCGTGCCCACACCGCCAATGCCGCCGAGGAGCGTGCATTTGAGTCGAAGTCACGCACCGGATCGTCGAATGACTTCTCGCCCGAAGACTGGCCGGCGAGATGGCAGATCGCGTCGTAGCGGTGGGCCGGCAGCCGGCCAGTCGCACCGCGTGCGCCGAGGTCCACTTCAATCAGCTCTGCTTCGGACGGCACGTTCTCCGGCCGGCCGGTGGAGAGGTCATCGGCCACATCCACGGTCCAACCTTCTGCCAAGAGCGCGCCACACAGGCGAGCGCCGATGAACCCTGCGCCTCCGGTAACTAACGCACGCGGCATCGCGCCGATCTCGTCAACTCCGCATCGCCGGCGGAGTCAAGTGGTAACAACTCGAAGACGGTTGAGCTGTTGAACATGTGCAGACGCCGATCGAGGGGGTGCGCGAGCTTTAGGACGACCTCGGGCAGTAGGATCCTCTTCAACTCGAGCGCGAAGCAGCTGTAACGGACACGGCCGATCCGGTAGCCCGAGCGCTCGGCGTGTCCCCGATCGCGTCGCAGGTCCGTCGATATCCAGGCTCGCGCCGGACGGTCGCCAAGCCATCTCGTCGGAGGCGATGTACCAGACGTTGAAGCACACCCCAAGCTGGCACAAGCACGTGGTGAAGACTCGGTGATGAGATTGTCGTGGAACGGTGTACAAGGATGAATCGCCCCCCGGCCTAAGCGGCCGCAGCACGGGGGCAAGGAGCTGCTCGCGCTGACGGTCGGCGAGTAGCGACTCAAGGCCGGTTGCGAGCGCGTCGTCGTACAGCATGTCGGCCGGTGGCTCGAGCGCATCCAAGGTCAATGCTTCAGAAGCCTGGAAGGCGAGCCGAGCGTCGTCCAGAACCCCCGGAACCTCGTACTCCCCCTGACCGGAACCGAGCGGAGGATCGTCCGGTCTCGGGTGAGCAGCTCAGCAAGGGTTTCGTGGAGTTCGACGACCCATGGGACGCGCAAGTGGGCGAGCAGTTCCTCTCTACCTAGAGGCGCGCATCTCATCGATTCCGCGAACTCGATGGGGGAGGTCGGGATGTGGACGACCGCGCTCCCCCAGGCGGGACGTTCACGTAGCTATGAGCGAGGCGCATCTTCAGGCGAGCTACAGGCCCGATCGAGCCTCCGCGGTGCGCAACTGGGGACACCGCGTCGCCGCGCAGGTCGGGAGGTCAGGAAGTGTCAATCAATTAGTCGCGGTTTGATGGTTAATCGTGTAGTTCCACTCGGGTTGCCAGCGTTAGCCCTCGCCGCGCCGCTTGCCGCGAGGTCGCCAGGAAGGTCCGCGGTCCGGTCGAGCAGATGCTGCGGGTTGTCCTTCCTGGGTTCCTCGGCAGCGGCCGCCGTGATCGCGCGTTTCCGTTCGCCGCGGAGCTGCCGGGGTTCTTCGAGTAATTGGAGGGCGAGCGCGGCCTGCGGCCGGCATCGATCGCCGGCTACCGTCACTACCTGTCCCGCCTCGAGGCGTAGGAGGCGAGGATCGGTGTCAGGCGGTTGTCGGAGCTCTCGCCGGCGATCCTGAGCGCGTTTATGGCTGAGCGTGCCGGCTCGGGCTTGGCGAGGGTGTCGCTGTGTGAGTGCTGCGCCGTGCTGCGCGGGTTCTTGCGCTACGCGCCCCGCGAGGGGGTGATCGCGGGCGACTTGAGCGGCGCGATCGACCGCCCCCAGATCTACCGGCTGTCGAGCATCCCGCGATCGATCAGCTGGAGGAGGTCGGGCGGGTGCTCGCGGTGTCGATCGCCGCACGCCGTGCGGCAAGCGCGATTGGGCGATTCCGATGCTGCTGGTGAGCTACGGCTTGCGCAGTCGCGAGGTCGCCGCGCTGACGCTCGATGACATCGACTGGCGGCGCGAGCGCCTCTGCGGCGAAGCCTGCGAAAGCTCTTCGAGGTCCACAACGGCGGCTGCTCAGGATCCCCGCGGGTACCAGCCCCGACCAGCTCCCGCAACTCATCCAATAGCCTCGGATCGGACTCGGTCACCGGCCTGCGACCAGCGCCCTTGGGCCGCACACGACCGGCGCCGTTGCGCCGCACACGACCCACACCGATCTCAGCCCCTCGCTCGAGCTCGCGCACCCCCCGCCCGGACCGTTTCTCCCCGATCCCGGTCGCGCGCGCCACCGCCGCGACCCCGCCCCGACCCGCCGCCCGCGCCTCACTCGCCGCCCACAACCGGCGCTGACGCTCGTCCAGCTCACCAGCCCAGCCCGATAGCGCTCACCGATCGCGTGCTCGTCGATCACGCACTCACATTACGCCCCCGAACCCACAACCCCTTCAACTAATTCCTTGACGTTTCCTTAGCTACTCGCACCCGGGGCAAGTAGATTATTAGCCCAAATTGGGCATCGAGGTCGCGAGGGGCGTTCGTCTACAGCTCACTGTTTGGAGAATCGCGATCGTACCAACTCGCGGATTTCCAGCTCTCCTTCAACCGGTCGCTTTTCCGGGCTTCCGAGCAACAGCTCAGCGCGGCGAATGCCATTGATCAGCTCCGTGAGTTCCGACGGAGTGACCGACAAGACGTGGTCGCTGCCGGCAAGTGACCGATCGAGTGTGAAATGCTTCTCGATCACTGTCACTCCGAGGGCTACTGCCAGCAGGGGTGCCAGCAAGCCGATCGTATGGTCCGAGTATCCCATTCGGCGGTCCGGGAAGGCCTCCGCGAGCGTCTGAATTGCGCGCAGGTTCGCGTCTGCGTCAGACAGTGGGTACTGAGTGACGCAGTGCATGATTACGATCTCTTCGATACCGTGGAGCCGCTGAACCGCAAGCCTCACCTCGTTCAGGTCAGCGAGCCCAGTGGAGAGATATATGGTCCTAACATGCTGAGCCAGATAATCGAGCAAGGTGAGATTCAGCATCTCCGAGGATGCGACTTTGATCGCCTGCAACCCCATCTCCTCGACGAGGAACTGCGCTCGTTCCACCGTGAATGGTGCACTCAGGAACCCCACACCTTCGGAGCGTGCGAGCGCCGCCAACTCATGGTGCACCGCATCCGACAGGGCCACCCGATTCGAACCACTCCCGTTCAGGGTCGTCGGCAGCCACATCCCCGCCCCCGATAGGACTGAACATTGACGATGTCCGCACCGGCCCTGGCCGCTTCAATGACCATCCTCCGAGCCAGGTTCTTGTCGCCAACGTGGTTCTCCCCGATCTCGGCGATCACACTAACGCGATCGCTGCGCCTCG
>CAWGQT010000028.1:0-213918 GCA_963824755.1 uncultured Solirubrobacterales bacterium
CTCACAACATCGACGGGGGCGGCGTTCGTCGCTTTCCAATCCCGACAGAGCGGGTCACTTTCCACCAATTGCATTCCAGGCAAACCAAGAGATAGCGAACCACATAATGATCAGTGGATTATCCCAATGGTAGAACTCGCCGCTCAGGAACCAGGTTGACGCTACCTCAATAGCTCCGACA
Organism: uncultured Solirubrobacterales bacterium; assembly: GCA_963824755.1. GTDB lineage: Bacteria > Actinomycetota > Thermoleophilia > Solirubrobacterales > Solirubrobacteraceae > Palsa-465. The sequence continues at coordinate 182 of CAWGQT010000028.1, forward strand.
ACGATTACACCTACGAGGACCGCGCCGACGTCCCACAAGTCCACCGGTGCATGGTTGGGTTTGATCGTCCGACGACTGCTGATTTGGTGTCGGTGCGGGACGGCTGGGCTGCGACGGCCAAGGTCTGGTCGTTGGAGCAGGGGCGGTGCAGGATCCAGCCGCTTTCGTCTCCTTGGCCTTCGTTGGTCCTGCGGGCTTTGGCGCCCCGCCTATGCCATCGGCCGCAATCATCGGTGTCGTCGGTCGGACGGGCCTGCGAGATGTAACCACTGCAAAACGTCTGAATGCGCTCAGCGAGTTCACGCAACGGACGTTCATTGCTTGCCGCCAGCCGCCTGAGGCCGGCAAATGGGGCAGGATAATCGCCGGACTTGAACAAAAGGCGATCATCGGCATTACCGACGATGTAGCACCATAGGTCGGGACGAAGGGCCGCCGTTAGAAGAGAGATGTATATATGGCTTCCCCCAGCCGGAGAAGTCATCCATGCCAAGTCCGTAGTGGGCGCGGGTCCGCTCTGGATGCTGATAGTCCGGATGTCCCGCTTCGTTCGGAGGGATGAGCAGGCCCTCAACGTACATACCGTCGTAGTCGACCAGCGCTAGTTGACCGTCGTCGGTGAGCAAAAACTCGCATGGACGGATCTTCCGTGAGCGATCCGACATTGAGCCAGGTCCTCGACTAGTCTGCTAACTCCCGACGTGAGTCTCAGAGACACGATTGATCCCTTCGGTCGATGGCGGCTCTCACTACGACGTCCAGCGGTCGGCCGCGCATCCAATCCATCCTGAGAAGGGGATACCAATCGCCAACTTCTGGCCACCAGAATCCCTCGTCGCCGTCAAGGTAGCGGACACGTGCCACCCATGTGTAGCTGAGATTAGCCAACCGGGCATCAATGCGCTGGTACCGGGCGGCATCGTCGCTCGGCACCGGCGACGTAAAACACTTCACCGCATATCGCTTCGATCCGCAGTGAATGTAGGCAACGGTGCCTAGTCCACCATAATCAAACCTGATGGTCCCGCTGGGCGTGGTTGCGACAATGCCCTCTTGGAGCGTATGCATAGCCGAAACAATCGGTCAGGGTCTGAGCGTTCGAAGTCCAACGCGCTCGGCCACTGTCTCATGTCATCCGTCGATCATCTCGTGGATACAAATGGCGGCGAGCTTTAGATCGTCTCTCTCAAGGCTTTCTGCAGCCCACTGCGCCTCGGCCCACTGACGCAACTCGCCGGTCGATGATTTGCACAAGCCTAGCAGTAACTCCTGTGCTGGTTCTCCTCGAGCGAACGCCCGGAGACTCCAACGCGTGAGCGCATCCGTCATCAAAACAAACACGTCATCGGATCAGCTCGCCACCCACTTCTAGCGCCATGTCTGCCAACTCCGTGACATCACAGTCGGGCACGACGGCACTTGGCGAGTAGGGCATGCGATCGATGTCGTCGTAAGGCCACGCAACAACGATCTCTCCGTTCCGTACCAGAAAGAGATTGCAATCGCCGATCGCAACGGCTCGCCATGCTGGGTTCGGGGTCCTCGGCAGGACAGAGAGCCGCAGCAACGTCGCCGCAGGTCCTTCCTGAAAGATGTCGGACTCCGGCCATTTCAAAGGCCGGCCATCGTTCTCTCGCTGCGCGATATGGCGAGATCGCCACTCGTCCCAACGCGCTCCTGCGATATGAAGGATCGGATCGATCCCGTCATCGTCGGGCTTGACCTCAACACTGGCGCTCGCCAGGATCCTAGCCCATCGGCCTCCTTTCCAGCTACGCGCAGCTCCATCAGCAACGGCGATCCGCAACGGCTGATCCTCCAGAGTGCAACCGGCGTCCGACGACGCAAATGAGTCCTCATAGTCAGCCCCAGACTCGTCTGGCTTAGCTACCCACGCAAAGCGAAGCTCGAAGGAGCAGTCCACGTCGCGCTTACCGCAGACTTGGCGGCGGCAAGGCGTCTCGTGGAGGGCGACTCGGCGGTGTGCCACTCTTAAAGATTGCCGCCAGCATGTAAATCAGGCAGTTGAAGGCAAACAATGGAGCTCCAGATTCAATCTGAAGTCCGTGCTCTTCCGCCCAGAGCTGCCTAGCCCGCGACGCCCACGCTTCTGGTAGCTCACTCGACATCTCGTACAGCGTGCGAGCAAAATCATCCGGTAGTGCTCCCTGAGGCCCCGGCAAAAGCACGGGTCTTGCCGACACCGAAGACAATGAACGTTGAAGAGCAATGCCCGGCCGCGGTCGATTTCCACATTCGCATTTCACGTGCCGGCCCGTCGGATCTCCGCCGACATTTGCCTCGCCATCAGTCACATTGATCACAATGGGCGGAACAGAGTCGCGATGCTTACTTGCCCACTCGCTTACGACGTCCCGCGCGTGAAGGAGAGCCGGCGCCATTGGCGTGCCGCCCTCACTTTCAGCACTGATCCAAGTACGGTAATCAACTGAGCGGAGTTCTTGGTTACCAGTGCGGGTCATTATCTCCCGTTGCTTCGAGACGACGACCACGTTGTCCGCTAGCTGGGACGACGTAGCGAGCGGGTATGGCAAGGTCGCCGCGGAAAGCATTCGAGATAATAGGGTCGTGCCACCCGTGGCTGCGGTACCCAATGACACCAACATAATAGTAATTCTTGACCTCGTCGCCGCGGAAGGAATCGCGAACAGAGCGGATATGAACTCGTTGACCGCGTCCGCAAGGCCTTCAGCTTTTGACATCTTCGATTGAAGCGCGGCACCTGCGTCGTCTGGATCTACGCCGCCAGGGTCACCCATTGATTTCGATTGATCTGCGGCAAAGACGATGCAAGCCGGGTGGGCTGAGTCCACAGCGCCGCCATAATCCTCCATTCCGCCTCCTTCGTTCCCTCAATAGGTGGCAAAAGCATATCAACCGGAGCAATACCACTCGTCCGGCGCAGCTGTAGCGCGGGTACGAACGAGCTTCGTCGGTTGACCGCGGGCCTACCCGGATGTTATAACTGAACCCAGTGCATTGATTAATGCGCAAGGATGCGACATGAATATCGAAGGATTGTTTAGTCGGAATACATGGGAACATGAAGTCCCAACTCCGGCGAGTACACGTGCTGAGAACAGCGACCTTGTGTTCGAGCAAGGCCCACAGCGGTTTGCGGAGCTCTTATATGCGACGTGCGATGACCGATTCAGCGAGCCAGCCGCTTCGGTGACTGGGTCATCGATGTGCCGATGGGAACCAAAGGCAGAGACGAGATGATAAGGCTGGAAGCTCCACGCAAAACATATGGTGACCCCTTATCCTCTAACGTCCGCATCTCAATTGTGAAGCGACGTGGAAGTGCCAGCAAGGATGCCGGGCACGATGAGGCGATGAGTATCAGCTTTCAAGGCCTCGAAGGTTCGAGCCGCCCACGTGCTGACATCGTGCTATCGAGAGATCACAGGGTCTACGTGGCGTCAAGCATAGACATGCCTGTGGATGAGGTTCTTGAGCGCGCGATTGATGCTATCGCGACCATTCGCATCTCCTCTGCGCATAGCAAGCTCGGCAGGGACGCGATTGCACAATATGAGCAAAGCTACTGCCTCGCAAACCAAGCCCAGGGCAGCCCTAACGGACCCCGCTGCTACGGGCGCTTCGCCAGTGGGAGGCGCTGTCGAGGACCTCTGTCGGCAGCTGAGGAGCGGGAAGAAGGATAGGAACGCCTTCGACGGAAAGCTCCAAATTGCTGCGTTACGGAAGCTACTGTGTAGCGCGATTCCGTCGCACGTCAAGCCCAAATGCGTCGGACCACGTGATGATCACGAGTCCGCCACGTCTTGGGGACGACCTGCAAGACCGCTCCCATTTGTGACCTCGCGATAGCAGGTTCTGAGCCGACTTGGCAGTATGCCTGCCGTGTCCGTAGCTATTCCTGGCCTAGGCATCTACGTCGACGACTTCACCGTAGGCGATAAGGCGGCTGTTGAGAACGAGCTTGACGCACAGCTCGCCGAGTCCGAGGTTGTCGTGCCGAACTGGGCCGCCATCCTCGCAAGCTTCCGGCTCGGGCTGCAGCTGGCTCCGAAGGTCAACCCCAGCGACCTATGGCATCACATCATCTACCGCCACTACACCGCGATCATCAGGATGAGGCGGGCTCGTGTTGATGATCCAGGACAGTCGTGGCGAAGAGCTAGTGGCGCGGCCTTCCAGGTTTTCATCCAGGACTATTACAACGCTCGGCTTGCAGGCGATGGCATCTCTTTGCGATCGCTTTCCGGCAAGAAGGACGAGGAAGAAACACTTTCCCGAATGGGCTTGCTTGGAGCCTTCCGGCCAGCCAAGGTTGATCTCATAGCCGAGCGCGGCAACGACGTCATTGGCGTGCTCTTCGTCAAGGCCAGCACCGCCGAGCGCATCATGGGCGACAGCGACGCCTCTCAGCACGTGATGACGACCGGGCGGTTCACAGCGTTTGTCACGCTCGATGTCAAGAGTTACCCACCACGGGATTATACGAACCGTGGTGAATTTGGTACGCCCGACGATCCTTCAGACAAGCGACGGATCGTTGAGCAATCCGGGCGGTATCACCTGTGTGTCTCGTATAACTATCGCACTGTTCCTAGTAGTCCGCCTACGAACTCTGGCCGCCTTATTGTTGTTCCTCGAATAGGGCAACCTGGTCCCGATCCCCTCGAGGTGGCCTTGAGGGCCCATCGAATGCCACGACGTCGCTAACGCCGGCCTGCGCGTTCGCAATCTCGCACATAGCAGCATCGATCTCAAAGCCGATGAAGTCGTGGCCGAGCTCGCGGGCAGCTCTGGCGCTTGAGCCCGAGCCCATGAACGGATCTAGCACTACGCCGCAACCTTCGACACCCGAGGCATCGATGCACTGCCGAGGCAGATCGATAGGGAACGGTGAGCAATGCGTCGTCTGATTTGGAGTTTGCACCAGCTTCCAGACGGTTCCCACCGGAGGAGCAACCTTGAAGTTATGGCGCTCGTCCTTGGCAAAGACATAGATGCTCTCGTGGCGACGGTGAGGTCTACGGCAACGACCCTCGGGCATGGGGCGGGTCTTCTCCCAGATGACTTCGCCGCGGAACAAGTAGCCAAGATCACATAGACCGATGACTACCCGATACGGCAGAGCAAGCAAGTTGCCGTACTGCAGCCAAGCTGCATCGCGACTCACGAAAGCCCGGCGTGTGGCTCGCCTCTTCGTGTAGGCTGAGTTGCTCGGATCCAGCCCGGTGCCATCTGGCCCGAGCGAGCTGTACTTATGATCGTCGATCCGCCAGTTCACGGGCGTGTTGTAGGCATCGCCTATGTTCAGCCACAGAAGGCCGCTCGGCTTCAGGGCTCGCATCGTTAGGTCGAGGACCTCGATCAGGTCAGCGACGTAGGACCGCGGGTCCTCCTCTACGCCGAGACCGTCGGACAAGCGCTGGCCCCAATACGGAGGCGACGTAACTGCGACGTCCACCGACCCCGGCTGAATCTGCTTAAGGCCTTGAACGCAATCGATCGGATAAGTTCTGTTGACCGCCAAACCAATATTACGGTCTGGTGTCGGCGGGTGCTCAACTATTACGCCTTCTATTAACGCTGTCATTTATGCCTGCCAAGTTTTCGGGCCTGTCGAAGGCTTGACAGTTTATCGCGGGCGTCGGACGGAAAGCTGATTAGCAATAGCTATTCATGTCCTAGATCTTGTAACAGCCGTGCAGCACTCGCCGAGCATGATTCGTTGTTGAAAAATGCTACTGGGCAAGCCTTGACCCAAATGTGCGAAGCACATCCAGAGAAGCCCGGATCGGGATCGTCCCGGACCCAACCGTGACCTTCCCGCTCCCGCGCTCGGCCGTCGCGGACCACTAGCTGATGGCCGTCCTCGTCGACCTTGGCCCGCAGAGACAGGCGCCCTTGCCAGCGTCTGGCCGATGACCGCTCGGGTCCGTCCGCGCCAGTCGCAATCATGTTGCGTTTGCTCAACGGCGACCAAGTCGGAGGCCCATAATGCCCAAGACCCGAGTGTTCGTCAGCTTCGACTTCGACAACGACAAGGTCCTCAAGAACTTCATCATCGGACAGGCGAAGAACGCGGACTCACCCTTCGAGGTATCTGATCACTCCTTGAAGGAGGCCGCCCGTCAGGCTCAGTGGGAGCAGAAGGCGCTCGCTCGCATCCGTCGTGCCGACAAGCTTATAGTCATGCTCGGACCACGCACGCGCTACGCGCCCGGCGTGAAGAAGGAAGTCGCGATGGCTCAGTCCTTAGGCAAGGTGAGATTCCAGATCATCGGCTACCGCGACGGTTCGCGTGACTGGGCCGTGCCCGGCGGCGGGCGGACCTATGCCTGGAATTGGGAGAGCCTGAAGCGGCTGCTCGCGCCCCCGACGCAGTCGTTTGCACAGTGGCTCCTTGGCGGGGATTGAGGCGTCGGCGAGGGTCAGGTCATGGATGCAAAGCTGAAGCATCTCGAGTTCCTGCAGGCCGTCATCGCACGGATGGCGACTAACTCGTTCCTCTTCAAGGGCTGGGCGATCACGATCGCCGCTGGCGTGTCGGCCTTTGCGGCCGCTAAGACGAAGGCTGCTGTCCTGTCGGTGGCGTTGGTAACGACGCTCATGTTCTGGGCCCTCGACGGCTACTACCTATGGCTCGAACGGTGCTTCCGCAAAGCTTATGTGGACATCGCGAGACGAGATCCGGCCGAGATCGATTTCTCGATGGCGATTGATAGAAGTAAGGCTGTACGTCGGTGGTTACGGACCTGCGTGCGCGCCCATCTGTGCTTGTTTTACGGCGCGCTACTGGCCGCCGATGTCGTAGGGATCTTCGTAATAAGGAGCAAATGATGGCGAGAAGGGTGTTCTTCAGCTTTCAGTACAAGAAGGACGTGATCCGAGCAATGGTTGTTCGCAACTCCTGGACAACCCAAGGGAGAGAGGCAGCCGGCTTCATCGATGCTGCCGCCTTCGAGGAGCTCGCGGATCAGGGCGACGAGGCGGTAGCCGACTGGATCGACGACCAGCTCCTCGGTACGTCGGTGACCGTTGTCCTCGTCGGGGAAAAGACCTGTACCAGCAAATGGGTCAGGTACGAGATCGAGCAGAGCGAGGGACGCGGGAACGGACTCCTCGGCATCGACGTCAGCAAGATCAAGGATTTCGACGGCAACACGTCACAGCGCTGCGGAAAAATCCCCACTGGCTACCCGTTCTACCTGTGGAACAACGACGACGGCTACAACAACATCGGCACCTGGATCGAGGAGGCAGCCAAGGCAGCCGGGAAATGAGCAAGTCGCCCTCGGAGGACTGCGACTTCTGCGCGATAGCACGCGGCGATGACCGCTCTGTTGAGCTGGTCTGCGAAGACACCAACTGGGTGGCGTTCTTTCCGCTTGACCCGGCAACGCCCGGTCACACACTCGTTATCCCGAGGCTCCACGTCGAGCACCTCTGGCGAGCCGATCCCGCCCTCGCATCGGAGCTGATGCAAGCTGTCGTCCGTGTAGGCCGAGCGATCGAGTTCGCGCTGCAGCCCGAGGGTATGAACCTGATCACTTCGGCTGGCTCGGCCGCCGAGCAGACCGTCTTCCACCTACATCTCCACGTTGTCCCGCGTTGGCGACGTGACGGCTTCGGTCGGATCTGGCCGGTGGAGAGCCGGTTCGAGGCCACCGAGCTCGACAACACAGCCGACCGCATTCGCGGCGCGTGTACCAGCCTCTGAGGTCAGCTGGGCCGCTCGCCGAGCGCGGGGTTCGAAAGAAGCTAGCTCCACGCGGTCGGGGCTGTCCTGGTTGCGGCAGCTCTACGTTCGTGACCCGTCCGAGCCTCGTGGTAGAACGCATGTTCGATTCAGAGAAAGGAGGTGATGACGATGGCTACTGGCAAGAAGGCCGCATCAGACGCTGGCAAGGTCCTGAATGACCCGAAGGCGACTGCGGCTGAGAAGACGGCTGCCGCAAGCGATCTCGCCCAGACGCCCAAGAAGGGCAGCAGCAAGAAGTAGTGGGCCGGTGACCAGCGCGGGCCGTCACAGCCAGACCCGCCCGCGCTACCGCCGCAAGTCGACAACGCGGGAGCACGAATGCCGTTCGAGATCGAATACAAGATCAACGGGCGCAAGGTCAGCGAATCTGAATGGACGCGCCACATCGCCAATGAGGCAAAGTCTGTTGCAGTCGAGGAGCTGAAAGGACGGGTCGCAAAGCTACGTTGCCCGGTACACGGGAGGTCTCCGAAGGTCGTCACGACTACCAAGGTCGGCGACCGGGTCAAGTTCCAAATCGAGGCATGCTGCGACGACATGCTGAAGCGAGCACAGGAGGTCGCGGTCGGCCGCTAGCGCCCTGCCTACGGTCTTGACACCGCCCTCACAAGCGGCGCATAGTGATAATGAGGGCTCAGTGCGAGAGGGCCTTGCTATGGCTGTCGGATCAGCCGGTACACGCCGCGTCCGCACCGAACGATCGGCGAATGCGGATCACGCGCTGCGACGGACAGGCAGCTGTTGACGGTGTCGAGCGAGACCACGCGCTCTAGCCGATTCTCCACCAGAGCCTGCACTTCGCGAACACGTAGCGGCCCGTTCGCTTCGCCAAGTACCGCGAACACGGCCTCTTGGATGCGGCCCTGTGGAAGCCGAAGCGGCTTTCGACGAGAGTTTCCGCTCGCTGCCATTAGCGAGCAGGCCGAGGAGTCGCTGACGCTGCTGCCGCTCGGTGTGGCTCATCAGGTGAGTCGATCAAGAGTCTCCACCGCGACCTGAGGGTTTACATGTTGTCCCAGGTGGTGCACTGGGAAGCTCCTAGACGCAACTACGCTACGTGTTCGCGCTCTCGTGCTCGGAGCGCAGCCACGCCAGCGTCGCAGCCAAGCCGGCGTCGTAGTCGATCCGGGGCTTCCACCCGAGCAGTTCACCCGCCTTGCGCGTGCTGAAGGCCTGGTTTCGACCGAGCACGTGCACCGCCTGGCGTGAGAGCAACGGCGCTGTCCGCAAGTTGGTGGTTCGGCGCGCCAGCCGGTAGCCGTGCTCGAGTCCGAAGCCCATTCCGATGGCCATCCAGTACGGCATCGTCAGGCGCACCGGCGGGCAACGGAGACCGGCTGCGAGCCCGTTGGTGAACTCCCGCCACGTGACCGAGAGGCCGTCGCTCAGGTTGAAGGCGTGGCCCGGGGCAGCGTCACTGCGCATCGCGAGCAGCGCTGCGTCGACGAGGTTCTCGACGTACAGGAGTCCAGCGACGGCGCGGCCGCCGTCGACGAGCAACATCCGCCCGGCGCGGATCGAGCGTGCGATCTCGCCCACCACGTCAACCGAGCGCGGCCCGTAAACGGTGGCCGGGCGCAGGATAACCGCCTCGAGTCGGTGAGTCGCTTGGGCGCGGCGCACCTCGGTTTCGGCTTCCCGCTTCGTCTGGGCGTACCAGTTCGCGAACCTCGTCGCGGTGTAGCTCTCGTCGATTCCAGGGGCGCCGGGATAGCCGTAGACGTCGGTGCTGCTGACGTGGACGACGCGCTTGACGCCGGCGCTCGTCGCCGCCTCGAGCAGGTTTCGAGTGCCATCCACGTTGACTGCCGCGATCTCGGCCGGCGTGCCCCAGTCGGAGACCATGGCGCCGCAGTGAAAGACGTGGCGGCAACCCGCTGCCGCGCGCGTGAGCGATTGGGGGTCGGTGAGGTCCCCGACGGCGAGCTCGACGTCCAGTTTGTCGAGCTGCGCTGTGTCGCTGGTTGTCCGGACCAGGCAGCGCACCGGTAACCCCTCCTTGACCAGCCGCTGCGCGAGATGACCTCCGATGAAGCCACTGGCGCCGGTGACGAGACAGATGTCGTTGCGGACCGGCGGGTGGGCCGCGTGGATTTTGCCATTGGAGGCCGGGATCTCCGGGGCCTCCGGGATCTCGTGTCCGGCTCGCCGCTTCAGCGCGGCGGTGGCGATCTGGCGGACCGTGCTCCAGGATCCGCCGGCGGCGCTGCCGCAGTCGCTCAGGACCGCGTCCAGAGCGCCGAGGAAGGTGTCGGCTTCCGCCTCGGAGAGCGTTAGGGGCGGCAGCAGCTTGATCACGTCGTTCTTTCCGGAGGCCATCGTGATCACGCCATGGTCGCGGTGCAGCGGAATCACGATCAGCTGCGGGAATAGCCCCTCGCTGGCCCGGTGAAGCAATCTCCAGTTCAGCCGGCCGAGCCGCGAGGCTGGCGCACCCAGCTCGACGCCGATCATCAGTCCGCTGCCCCGGATATCAGCGATCAGATCGTGGCGCTGCTGGAGCTCCCGGAGGCCCGACTGCAGCAACTCGCCAATCCGAGCGGCCCTGTCCACGAGACCGCCCTGCTCGATCACGCGCAACGCAGCCAGGCCAGCCGCCATCGAAAGGCGGTTGCGACCGAAGGTGGACTGGTGCAGGTAGGAGCGCTCCAGCGTGCCGACTGCCCGGTCGTGGTGTTCGCGCCGCGTGATCATCGCGGCAACCGGCAGATAGCCGCCGCTTAGCGCCTTGCCGACAAGCACGAAGTCGGGCTCCAAATCCCAGTGCTCGAGGGCGAACCACCGGCCGGTGCGTCCCAACCCGGTCTGGACCTCGTCGAGCACGAACAGGGTCCCGTAGCGCCGGCAGAGCTCCTGCGCTGCCCGCAGGTAGCCAGGCGGCGGGGCGACGACCGCGCGTCCCTGGATCGGTTCGACGACGAAAGCGGCCACGTCGCGGTTCTGCAGCTCCCGCTCAAGCCGGCCGAGGTCCCCGAACGGGACCCGTGAGCAGCCCGACAGCAGCGGGCCAAAGCCCTCCTTGAAGAAATCGTCCCCGACCAGCGACAGCGGCCCGAGGGAGACTCCGTGAAAACCGCTGTCGCAGGAGACAAGCCGCGGCCGGCGGGTACACGCCCGCGCGAACTTGATCGCCGAGTCGACCGCTTCCGCGCCCGAGTTGGTGAAGAAGACCGAGTCGAGCCCGGCCGGCAACCTCTTCGAGAGCGCCTCGGCAAGCATGCCCGCCAGAACCGAAAAGTGGATCTGAACACCGTCAACGAGGTCCGCGTCCAGCACCGCCCGCACGACGTCGCGCACCTTGGGATGGTTGTGGCCGAGGCTGGCGAAGCCCTCGCCGGTGTGGAAGTCAAGGTACGCCCTGCCCGCCGCGTCATACAGGTGAGAACCCTGCGCGTAGGTGTAGCCGTTGTCGAACCCGATGATTCGCAGCACCTCCACCAGTGACGGGTCGAGATGCCGGGAGGCCAGCGCCAGCGTCTCATGGGCGCGAGCACGCGCTTCGCTCAGAACGCCGAGTCCATCCTCACGTGCCTCAGCGCCGAATCGACCGATCGTCGCCGGCGGTCGCAGGTCCGCGGCCGGCGGTGTCGAGGCGGGCGCCAGCGATGCTGCGGCGGGCGCCGCTTGCGTCCGCCTGTCGTGGCTCACGGCCGGACATCATCGCAAGCCGGGCGCGTCATGGCGCCGGCCGATCACACCTGCGATGCCTCAAACAGGCGAGAACGCGGTCACCGAAAGCTACGGTCCGCGCGAGCGAGCGTCCTCATTCATCGCCCTGCCGAGCGCCGCGGGCTGGATCCACGCGGTGCAACCGGCGGATAGCGGCGGCGCTCCTCATCGGTCATCTGGCGGATCACCAGCGACCCGCTCTGAACCTGCTCGCGAACCCGCTCAAGCTTCTCAGCCCGCTTCTCCTCTGCTCGCTCGCGCGTTGTCTTCACACCGTCACCTCCCCGTCCGGCAAGCCGGCATCATCCTCGCGTGCCCCTCCGTCGCGCTCAAAGGACGAGCACCGAGCCTGTCAAAGCGGTACGCGGACATCGATCTCCTTGCTTCGCCGGCGCGGTCAGAGTGTCGGAGGGAGATTCGCTGCGTCGGCGAACGGGAACCTCACGGGCGAGGACACCGCCCGCGCTCTCACCGTAGCACCCCGAGATCCGCCCCTCGGTCGCGTTCTCCCAAAATTCCGTGGGAGCGGACAGCGTTCTAGGGGTTCTGTGCGTCGCGGCGACCGAGACGCGGGGAGCGCTACCGATCTTCGGCCGCCGGCGGCGTGTCGCTGGATGGCGGCGGATCGATCTCGGCCGCCCGCCTGCGTGCATCCTTTTTGGCCTGCTTGTCCCGCCGGCGCTCGCGAAGCTTCTGCTCACGGGCCAGCTTCGCGAACGTCGTCTTCTTCTTGCCGCTTGAAGCCATGCCTGTCAGTCCTTCCAGTTCTGGTCGCCATGCGTTCTCCTCCCGGGAGATCGTGTGCTGTGAAATGCGGGAGGTGCAAGAGCAACAACAACGAACGCTGGCACGACTTCGCCGAGCGTTGCCCAGCACGATCACCGGAGTCTAGCCGCGCGACGTCCGATCGGCCGAAGCGCGGGCAAACCGGAGTCCTCCGGTGCTGGCGTCACGTCAGTCGCGACGCGAGCTCGCGTACGAGGTGCGCGGCCGCCCGTGCTCGCCTCGCCCGCTCCACCTCGACCTCCGCAGATGACGTTCTGCCTCTGTCTCGCTCGCGCTCAGCGTGCTCCTCGGCGAGCTGCGCGGATCGCTCCAGAGTGTCGGCAACCCGCACATACAGCCTCGCCAATTGCGCTCGTCCGCTTCGGTCGTTGAGCCCTGCGCTCCCGTACGAATCACCGCTCGCTGTAGACGAGCCGTGCGCAAGGGACGAGGGTGCGTCACTCATCCTGGTCGGCAGGGTACCCCCAACGGCCTACCCCAATCGTCGAGCTGGCGCCTTCCCGTCTCCTCGCCGCGGTGCCGGCGTAGGGGATGCAGCTGGCGCTGGTCGCGCGGACTCCTCCGACACCTCGCCCGTAGACATCTGCCCTCCTGACCTCGCTGCGCAACTGAGACTGCGGCAACTGAGACTGCGGCAACCGAGACCCCGCCAGGCGTGGCCCCGATGCCCTCAGCCGCCGCCGGCGCGGAGCCTGCGCGCGACGCTGGCGCCGAGGTCGAGCAGGATCCGCCGGGCGAGCACCGGCTCGCGCGCAGCCATCGACTCGAATGCGTCGAAGCTCAACCGCAGCAGCTCGCCGTCGGTGATCGCGCGAGCAGTTGTCGTGCAGCGCCCCCCGTCGAGGAACGCGATCTCGTTCAGGGGCGCGGGTCCGTCGACCACCACCAGCGGATTTCGCTGGGAGCTCTGCTCAAGGCGTCCGGCGGTGAGGATGTACAGCGTCCGGTCCACGTCGCCCTCGGTGAAGACCGTCTCCCCGGACCGCACGTATCTCGTCTGCACGTACGAGAGCAAGGTCGCCCACTCGCTGTCGCTGGCGCTGTCCAGGAACCCAGCCGTGACCTCGACGGGATCGGTCTGAGAAGTGGGATAGATGAAGAAGCTGCTGGTGTCCATGGCTCATTAGCCTCCCACGCCGACGACGCTCACCGAGGACAGCGACCGTCCGCGTCCGAGCCGCTCGAGCACATCCCAGCGCCCCTCGCGCAGCGCGTTCAGGGCTGGAGTCACGTCCCATCCCTGCTTGACGGCGCTGGTCACGTAGGCCACCTCCTTGGAGTAACCGAGCAGGATCGCGCCGATGATCTGGCCCTCGGAAATGATGAGCTTCCCGTATCGCAGCACGTTTTCATCCTCCTCCACGATGACCTCGTCATCCGGCGAGCGAGGCTCGATCTCGCCGATTGACGTCAGATCGACGCCCACGACCTTCAGCACGGTCACCGGTACGGTGCCCTGGTAGGGGCTGGTCTCCTTCAGCACCGCGGCTTCGGCGGCCACCCGCGCTTGATCGACGGCCGCGGGCCACAGACCGGACACCTGCCCGCCGAACTCCGCTACGTCGCCCGCCGCGAAGATCCGCTCGTCGCTGGTGCGCATGTGCTCATCGACGACCACGCCGCGGCCCGTCTCGAGGCCGGCGTTCTTGGCGAGATCGACGTTGGGGGCGATCCCCGCAGCGGCGATCAGCACATCGGCCGGCGCGCTCCGGGCGTCCTTCAGCACGACCTCGCCCAGCCGCCCGTTGTGCGCGACCTCAGCGGTCTCCGCACGTGTCCAGATCGTCAGCCCCAGCCCCTCGAGGTAGCGCGTCAGCAGCTCCCCGGCTCGCTCGTCGAGCTGGCGTCGAAGCAAGCGCTCGGAGCGCTCAAGCACCGTGGTCTGGAGTCCGAGCTTGAGAAGCGCGTAAGCGGCTTCGAGCCCGAGCAGACCGCCACCGGCGACCACGGCGCGTTTGGCTCCGTTGAGCTGCGCGAACGCGCGGACCTGGAGCGCATCGTCCGCCGAGCGCAGAACGAACGTGCCGGGCGTCCCCCATCCGCCGATCGCCGGGACGAAGCTCTCCGAGCCGGTGGCGAGAATCAACCGGTCCCAGGGCAGCTCCTCCCCGGTTCCCAGCGTGACCTTGCCCGCGTCTCTGTCGATCGATTGGGCGCGCGTGTTCAGCCACTCGGTGATCGAATGCGACTCCGACCACGTGTCCGGATTCAGGTACAGGCCCTGCATTGCGGAGCGCCCGTAGATCAAGCGAGTGATCGCCATCCGGTTGTAAAGGTGGTGCGTCTCGTCGGAGACCACGTCGATGCTGCACTCGGGGTGGTTGCGCCGGACGTAGTCGGCGGCGGTGATCCCGGCGATCCCGTTGCCGATCACGACAACGCGCTCGACCGAGCGGTCGAAATCGAGCCGCAGAAGCTGGCTGGGCGTCAGCTCCTGGGGCTCCTCGGGCGTCAGCGAAACCGCCGCCGGACCCTTGACCCGGCAGCAGCACGCCATCCGCGTGTTGGCGGCCTTGCCGAGCCGCTCGAGCGTCGCGCGCTCGTCGTCGGTGATCTCCGAGAGGTTCTCCATGCCCGAGACGATCGCCACGGGATCGGCGCCACAGACGCCCATGCGACAGCCCGCTTCGATCTGCAGGCCGTTGGACTCGGCCAGCTCGAGGAGTGTCACACCCGGTTCGGCGATGATCCGCTTGTCGTCCGGCAGGAACTTGATCTCGGGTTTGCCCAGGTTCGCACGGGAATGGCTGACAATCGACTGCGCGCCGGCGCCTGCCACCGGCTTCGGAGAAGCGCCGGCCTTCTCGACGAATGCCCGCTCCTTGAGGTAGGTGCGGACGATCCAGAAGCCGGTCAGCGCGAACACCACGACGCGGGCCGCCCAGGTCGCGGCGCTCGGCGCGGGATGGTTGGTGATCGCCTTGTAGATCACCGGGAACGCGAACCAGTAGAAGATATTCAGCGCCGCGGCCGCCCATATCGTGGTCAGCTTGTGGGAGCTGACCGGGAGGAACGCGTCGGCCGCAACGAACGCCAGCACGCTGACGCCCGCATACAGCGCCAGCTGCCCGTACATGGCGCCGACCGAGATCGCCGGCACGTCCGCGACCTTGAAGAACCCGAGGATCAGACCCGGGAACGCGCCCACGAAAGCCTTGCGTCCGGCGGACCACTCGGGATCCTGGTCGTTGAGGTCGGCCAGGTAGGCGACCTTCGGATTGAAGTCGTAGCAGTTCTTCGTGCAGCCCACGCAGGGCTGACAGTGGCTGTTGCCGACGAGCGCGAATGGCGTTTGGCCATAGATGCGCTGGACCGGCAACAGCGGGCAGATGGAGCTGCACCAGCCGCTCTTGCCCTTGAACATCATCCCGCCGGTGAAACCGCTGAGCAGCGCGAGCAGCAGCAGGCCACCGCTCCCGGGGCCATTCGTCTGCAGCCCCACCTTTCGCAGCGTGATGAAAACCACGAACAGCGTGATCGAGATCAAGTAGCCGTAACGCTTCAGCCACTCCGGCGCCGTCAGCCCGCGTGTCCAGCCCATGATCCGCGGGGTCTGGTTGGAAGCCGCCAGCGGACAGATGTTCCGCCACAGCCCCGGCGCCACGAAGAACAGGATCGGCAGGAGCGGGATCCCGATGCCCCACACGATCCGCAGCCCGGTCTTCGAGTCCACGAAGCACAGCACCACGACGATCAGCGTCGCGAGCACCCCGGTGTAGCGAACCATCCACCACGCGCGCACCGAGAGCATCGACGGAATCTGCGTGTAGTTGGGAAATGGCCCCAGTCCGGCGCGAGTCTTGCGATTCTCGCGCCAGCGTGACGCCAGGCTCGGGCCCCGCTCGCGGCGTTCGCGCCGGCGCTGCCGGGCCACCGGCATGCTCTCCTGGACAGTCAGGTCCTCGCCAGCCGCGGCGACGACCTCGAGCGCCGTGCGGCCGACCGTGATCTCATCCCCGAGCCGGACCTTGTGAGCGTTGCTGATCCGCCGGCCGTTGACGAAGGTCCCGTTCGTGGACCCCAGATCCTCGACCCATAGCTGGCCGTCGTCCTTCAAGAACACACGCGCGTGGCGTCGCGACAGCCGCGCATCGGTGTGCCCCATCTGCCGGAACGTGTCGCGACCGAGCATCAGCTCGTCGCTGAAGCTGAGCGTCTCTCCGCTGCTGCCGTCCCTCCGCAGACGAAGGTACGCAACGGACATCAGCTACGCCCTCGCGCCCGGAGTCCCAGCCATCGCGGGAATCCTACCCCGCACGCTGGAGTCGGCAAGGGTTAGTTGCCAGTACCCGCTGCCGCGGTACGAGATCCGACCATCGGCGGCCGGGCAGGCCGGTAAGTTCTCCGCCGTGGATCGCTATCTCCCGATCGCCGAGCACGGCCTGATCGGTGACCTGCACACGGTCGCCCTCGTCGGTACCGAAGGCACGATCGACTGGTTCTGCTGCCCGAGCTTCGATTCGCCCAGCGTGTTCGGCTCGATCCTCGACGCCGATCGCGGAGGGCATTTCAGCCTCAGGCCATCCGCGCCCGACTGGAGCTCGAAGCAGCTCTACTTCCCGGACACGAACGTGCTGATCACGCGGTTCCTGAGCGCCGATGGAGTTGGCGAGGTCGAGGATTTCATGGCGGTCGGGGAGTTTCGCGAAGGGATCCACCGCCAGCGGCTGGTGCGGCGCGTCGTCGGCGTGCGCGGAGAGCTGGAGTTCGAGCTCACCTGCGCGCCCCGGTTCGACTACGGTCGCGACGCCCATCACGTGCACCGGCACGGACACGGCGTCGTGTTCGAGAGCTCGAATCTCAGGCTGGGGCTCGAGACCGGGCTGCCGATCGAGGTGATCGACGGTGACGTACACGCGAAGTTTCGGATCTCTGCCGGGCAGAGCGTGACGTTCGTGCTCGAGCGGCTGCAGGAGGGCTACGAGCTGCGCTCGCATAGCGCCGAGGCGATGCGGGAGCTGGTCGAGGGCACGGTCTCCTACTGGCGCGGGTGGCTCCATCAGTCTCGCTACAGGGGCCGCTGGCGCGAGATGGTGCACCGGTCCGCGCTGACGCTGAAGATGCTCACCTACCAGCCGACCGGAGCGATCGTCGCGGCCCCCACCACCAGCCTTCCGGAAGTGCTTGGCGGTGAGCGCAACTGGGACTATCGCTACACCTGGATTCGGGATGCCGCCTTCTCGCTGTATGCCCTGCTCCGCCTCGGCTTCACCGAGGAGGCCGCTTCGTTCATGGACTGGCTCACGCACCGGTTCGCGTCCGACCGCTGGGAGCGATCCGGGCCGCTCAGGGTCCTGTACGGCATAGACGGCAGCAGCGAGCTACGCGAGCAGACGCTGGATCACCTCGAGGGCTATCGAGGTTCAGCCCCGGTCCGGATCGGAAACGACGCCGCCGACCAACTCCAGCTCGACATCTACGGCGAGCTCGTCGACTCGATCTACCTCTACAACAAATACGGCAAGCCGATCTCGCACGACTCCTGGGAGGAGCTGAGCCGGATCGTCGAGTGGGTATGCGATCACTGGGATCAGGCGGATGAGGGAATCTGGGAGACCCGCGGCGGGCGCCAGCCGTTCACCTACTCGAGGTTGATGTGCTGGGTGGCGCTGGAGCGGGCGCTGCGGATCGCGAACACCCGCAGCCTTCCCGCCGACCGCATCAACTGGGGTCAGGCGCGCGACCGGATCTACCGCCAGATCATCGCTCGCGGCTGGCATGAGGACCGCAAGGCCTTCGTCCAGCAGTACGACAGCGACGTGCTCGACGCCTCGCTGCTGCTGATGCCGCTGGTCAAGTTCCTGGCCCCCACCGACCCGAGGTGGATCTCGACTCTCGACGCGATCTCCGAGGAACTGGTGTCCGACTCGCTCGTGTACCGCTACAACGTCGAGGCCTCTCCGGACGGGCTCCGGGGGTCCGAGGGCACGTTCTCGATCTGCACGTTCTGGTACGTCGAGGCGCTCGCGCGCGCCGGCCGGCTGGACCAGGCCCGCCTCGTGTTCGAGAAGATGCTCACGTACGCAAACCATCTCGGTCTTTACGCCGAGGAGATCGGCCCAACCGGAGAGCAGCTCGGCAACTTCCCGCAGGCTTTCACGCACCTTGCATTGATCAGCGCCGCCGTGAATCTCGATCGCCTCCTCGGGTGAGGTCCGGCCGCCGAAGGAGTACTGTCTGCCACGTGGGCATCGACTCTGGGGCTAGGTTGGGCAGCTATGTCCTCGGCGAGCGGATCGGCCGCGGTGGCATGGGCGTGGTCTACCGTGCCAGGCACGTCCATCTCGAGCGCGAGGTGGCGCTCAAGATCCTCGCGCCGGAGCTCGCCAGCTCCGACGATTTCCGGGAACGATTCTTGCGCGAGTCGCGCCTGGCGGCGTCGCTCGACCACCCGAACGTGGTCACGGTCTACGACGCGGGCGAGTCCGACGGAACGCTGTACATCGCGATGCGCTACGTGGACGGGACCGACCTCGCGAGGTTCCTCCGCGAGCAGGGCTCGCTCGATCGTGCAACGGCGCTCTCGATGCTCGATCAGGTGGGCGCCGCGCTCGATGCCGCCCATCAGCTCGGTTTGATCCATCGTGATGTGAAGCCCGCGAACGTCCTGATCGCCTCGGGCAACTGCTACCTGACCGATTTCGGTCTCACCAAGCGGATCAGCGCGAACGAGGCCTCGGCCGCGCTAACCAAGACCGGCACTTTTCTCGGGACGATCGACTACGTCGCTCCGGAGCAGATCGAGGGACTTGAGGTCGACGGCCGCTGCGACGTGTACGCGCTGACATGCATGCTGCACGAGTGCCTGACCGGCTCTCGTCCGTTTCCCAAGAACTCAGAGCTCGCCGTGATCACCGCGCACCTCTACGAGCCGCCCCCGCGCCCGACCGAGCTTCGGGACGATCTACCACCGGCGATCGACGACGTGATCGCGAGGGGAATGGCGAAGTCCGTCGACGAGCGCTACTCCACGTGCACCGAGCTGGTGAGCGCGGCACACGAGGCGCTCGATGTGCCCGCCCCGGCGGGCCTGACGGCCGCCGGCAATGGAACGCCGGCGGCTCCGGGAAAGCCCACGACCGGACCGGGGCTCGCCTCGACGGTGGCCGCGAGCGACCGCGACGACGACGGCGATCGCGCCGGCGCCACGCAGACCGTGATGGAGGCGCCCACCCGCGCCCCGGACAGCCCGCGACGGCGGCGGGGCGCGATCGCTGCGGTCGCGCTGCTGTGTGTCGCGGTGGTCGTGGTCGCGATTGTGCTGATCACCTCGAACTCGAACAACGGCCACAAGCAGGCCTCCAGCGGGACGAAGGTCGCCGGCACCACGGGGGCGTCGGTGACGGCGGCCGCCCATGTCGTCGGCAGCCCCGTCCGTGTCGGCAGCCAGCCCACGGGCATCGACGGCAGCAGCAGCGTCCTGTGGGTCGCCAACTTCGGCGCCACGACGGTCTCGCGCGTGACGCCTGACGGCAAGATTCGCACCGACATCAAGATCGGTGGCGCGCCGTTTGCCGTCCTGAAGATCGGGGGGACATTCTGGGTCTCGAGCGCGGGCTCTGGGACCGTGACGCCGATCAGCGTCGCGACCGGGACGCCAGGGAACCCTGTCAAGGTCGGCAACAAGCCTGAGTGGCTGGCCGGAGATGAGAACGCGCTGTTCATCTCGAACGCCGCGTCGGATTCCGTCAGCGTGGTCAACCCGCGCACGGGCACCTTGATCGGGTCGCCGATCAACGTCGGGAGCGTCCCGCGCGGCATCGCCTTCAGCGGCAGCGCCGTTTGGGTCGCGGCCTCGGACAACGACAAGATTGACCGGATCGTCGACGGTCAGATCGTCAAGTCGATCCCGGTGGGGCGCCGCCCGATCGGCGTGGCCTTTGGCGCAAACGCCATTTGGGTCGCCAACGAACTCGACAACACCGTCTCGCGCATCGATCTGAGCCAGGACAGCGTGAAGACGATCCGGGTGGGCAAGGCGCCGTTCGCGATTGCGTTCGGCCTCGGCTCGGCATGGGTCACCAACAGCGCTGATGACACGGTGTCGAGACTCGATGCCTCGACGGGAGCGCCGGTCGGGAACCCGATCTCGGTCGGCCAGGATCCGACGGGCATCGCGGTCATCGGTCAGGCGGTCTGGGTGACAAACCGAGGATCGGACACGGTGGAGCAAATCGTGCCGTAGGCCGCGCCTACCACTAACATTTGTTCGGAATTGTGGGGGTGAGTCGGAGGGCACATGGCGCTTAGGAAATGCGAGCACTGCGGGCACGAGGTGCCCGCCAGTCGCTTCTGTATCCGCTGCGGGCACCAGCTCGAGGGCGGCGAGCAGGCGCTCTCGCGGTTCACGCGAGTCCCTGGCTCCTCGGCGGTCGGACGCGGCGTGTCCGGCGTGTTCAGCCTCGACCCGACCTCGCTCTCCGGCGTACGGAGGGCGTTCGCCGCCGCGCCGAACGAGAGCGTGCTGCGCCCGACGATCGTCTCGACGATCTTTCCGCAGCTTCCGCGGCCGTCGATGGGCGTCTTCCGGACGTGTCTCGGCCTCGGGCTGGCGACGGTGTTCGTACTGGGGCTGGCGAAGCTCTACCCGGTCGCGCTCGTCGCCGCAGCGATTCTGTTCCCGCTGCTGGTCGTGCTCTATCTGGTCGACGTCAACGTGTTCGAGCAGCAGTCGCTGCCGGTCATCGGCGCGACGCTGCTGTGGGGCCTCCTCAGCGGAGCAGGCACCGCGCTGCTCGCCAAGGCGCTTTCCCCGCAGGGCACCGACGTGTTCGTCGGTGGGCACGGCGACCTCGTGCTCACGCGCGGCGTCGCGATCCCGGTGCTGAGCGTGATCCTGATCCTGATCGGGCCGATCACGCTGCTGCGCTATCCGCGTTTCTCGACGGTGCTCGACGGAGCCACGTTCGGCGCCGCGAGCGCCGCCGCTTTCGTCGCCGCTGAGGTGATCGTGCAGGCGCTGTCGGCGTTCGGACACGGGCTGCGGCCACCGGGCTCGGTCGTCCCGTGGCTGGTGCAGTTGGCGCTGATCGCGGTCGCGCTGCCGGTGCTGACGATGGCGAGCATCGGCGCAGCCGCTGGCTCGATCTGGCTCAAGCTGCGGGCGCCGATCCGTGACCGTCGCGCGCTCGGTCGGCTCGGCTCGCCATATCTGGCACTGCCGCTGGCCGCGGTGCTGCTGGTGGCGGCCGCGGTCGTGCAGCTGACGCTGCCCGCAGGCGTGGCGCTGGCAATCGTCGCGGGGCTCGCGATCGTGGCGCTCGTCTGGCTGCGGCAGGTGATCCACGTCGGGCTCCTGGAGGAGGCGCTGCTGATCGAGGACGCTCCGATCATCACGTGCGCCAACTGCGGGCACCGGACGAGGCGCGGCACCTTCTGCGAGTACTGCGGGATCGCGCTTGCGGCGCTGCCCGGTAGCCGCTCCTCGATCGGCGTCGCCCCGACCACCAACCAGAACGACGGTCCGTGAGATGTCGCGCGAGCCCCTCACGCTTCGCTGCACCCGCGGGCCGCTGGCCGGCGAGAACATCGCCGTCGAGACCGAGCTTGTGCTCGGCCGGGAAGAGGACGACCCCGGCCGCCTCGGCGGCGATCCCCGCCTCTCCCGCCGGCACGCGCGTATCTGGATCGATGAGTCCGGACAGGCGATGGTCGAGGATCTGGGCTCCACCAACGGCACCTGGCTCAACGAGAAGCGGGTGAGCGAGCCATGCGCGCTCGGCGCCGCGGACCAACTGCGGCTCGGGGAGTCGCTGTTCGAGGTCGAGCTTCCGCAACCAGAGGTTTCAGCGGAATCGGGCGCGACGATCGTGGACAGCCAGGCGGGCGAGCTCGGCGCCACGATCGTCGACTCGCCTCCCCTCTCCCCTCGGCTGAAGGTCGTCGCGGGGCCGGCGGAGGGCGAAGAGATCGCGCTCGCGGGCGAATTGCTGATCGGCCGCGCGTTCGGCGAGCCGGGAGCCCTGGGCGGCGATCGCCTGCTCTCGCGCCGGCACGCTCGGATCGCATGCGGCGAGGCCGGGGCGTTCTTCATCGAGGACACCGGGTCGACGAACGGCACGACGGTCAACCGCGTCCTGATCCGCCGCGCTCAGGCGCTCAAGGACGGTGACGAGATCGGGCTCGGCACGAGCACGCTGTCGGCGATCGATCTGCCCGGCGCGCCGCTGGCCGACGAGCTCGAAGATGCTCCGCCCTCTGCCGTTGGAAATGGCGGCGCCACTCGCGCTTCATCCGCAGCCGGATTCGCGCCCCAGGGGGAGGCGCCGGCGCGGTTTTCCTCGCGCCTGGTTATCGCGCTGTTCGCCGCGGTCTTCGGAGCCGCGGCGATCGCCGCCGTGGTCGTGGTGCTACTCGCGGCCCCCCTCGGTAGCCGGACCTGTCCGCAGGGCTTCATCTGCCATAAGCCGCCCACGGCCCCACCGCTGCAGGCCTCGACGGTGTTCACGGGATCGCTTGGATGGCGCGTCGAGTACGACCCACAGATGGCGGCGCCCTCGACGGCGAGCGTCTCGGGCAATGAGCTCGCGCTGCACGAGACCGCGGCCGGTGATCGGCTGCTGGGAACCAGCGCCGGGAGCAGAAGCATCCTGGTGGTGGTTCAAGGCTTTCGGGCAACGCAGCTCAGCGCCCAGGCGGCGCTGCAGCGCGTGGCCGGGAACGTGCAGTCCTCGCTCGTGGGCGCCGCGACCGCGCCGAGCTCCGACCAGATGTTCGCCACACCGACACTCGGTTTCCACAACGCCGTAGGAGAGGTGCTGGAGGGCAGTACCCAGACACCGCAGGGTCCCGGGGAGTTGGTCAAGGTCGCCGCCGTCGCCGCCACCTCCGGGGCCGTGACCGTCGCTGCAGCCGTGGTGTATCCGGTCCAGCAGGGTACCCGGCAGCAGGACAATCCCGACCGGCCATTTGACTCCTTTGGCGACCAGGTCCTCGAGACGGTGCGTTTCCCCAGCGACGGAGGAGCGTGAGGTGCGGGTCAGCAGGCTTCTGCTCATCGCCGCCGCGATCGTCGCGATCGGGTTGGTTGCGACCGTCGCCACGGTCTCTCAGCCGGCAGCGCACAGGACGTCCCGCTCAGCTGCGATCTCCCGACAGCCGCGAGCGATCGGGCCGCTGCCGGACGGCGGCACGATCCGCTTCGCGCTGAACCTCCGGCTGCACCAGCGGCAGCTCGATGAGTACTTGCGCCGCGTCGATCCCGGCTCGGGGTCGAGGCTGACCGCCTCTCGATTCGGAGCTCGCTTTGGGCAGAGCGAGGCTCGGCTGGCACAGCTGCGCCGGGTGCTCAACCGGATGGGAATCGCGGTCGATCGGCTCTACCCACAGCGAACCGCGATGCTCGTGCGCTCGAAGGTCAGCCGGTTGCACAGCCTGTTCGCGCTGAGCTTCGACAGGTTCGCGCTCCCGAACGGACAGCGCTACTTCGCTCCGGTCTCGCCGCCGCGCATCCCAGCCGCCCTGACGCCCTACATCACGGGCCTCGCGGATCTCTCCGACCGTCCGATTCCGCCGGCGGACATCCCCAGCAGCGGCCTGACTCCTTCACTGGCGGGGAGGGCGTACGACATCACGCCGCTGTGGAACGCCGGCTTTCGAGGGCAGGGCCAGACGATCGCGGTGGCGACCGCTTTCGGTGCGATCAACCCGGCCGACGTCCAGACCTTCGCGGCAAAGGAGGGTCTCCCCTCCCCTCAGATCAGCATCAAGCCGGTCGACGGCGGCAGCACCTACAACCCGCAGAACGGCTCCGACCAAGAGGTCGATCTCGACCTCCAGGTGATCTTCGGCATCGCGCCCGCGGCCCGGATCATCGACTATCAGGGCCCCGACGGGTCAAACGGCCCCTCGCCGACGATCGGTCACAGCCTCGGTGACATCTTCAACCAGATCGAGCAGGACAGCCTGACCCGGATCGTTTCGCTCAGCTACGGCTTGTGCGAGCCCCAGATGGCTCCCGGCGACCAGCAGCTGATCGACAACGGGCTGAAGGCACTCGAGGCATCGAGCGTGACGGTGTTCGACGCGACCGGCGACTCGGGCGCCTTCGCCTGCCTACAGGCCGCACAGATCCAGCCGGCCAGCAACCTGCCCAGCCAGATCACGGCGCTGTCGGTCCAGTCCCCCGCGAGCAGTCCGTATGCCGTCAGCGTCGGGGGGACACGGCTGGAGCTCCGCACCGACGGCAGCTACCTGACCGAATCGGCATGGTCGAACCCGCTCGAGCGCGAGGGTGGCGGCGGCGGCGTGTCCGCCTCAGAGCCGCGCCCACCGTGGCAGCAGGGGCCAGGTGTGATCCAGCCTTCGCTGAACCCAAACGCGAGGCGGCAGGTGCCCGACGTTGCCGGGCCCGCCGATCCGAGCAGCGGCTTTCTCATCTGCCAAACGCTGCCCGGCTCCTCGACCCCGAATTGCACCGGAGGCTACGGCGGCACCAGCGCGGCGGCACCGTTCTGGTCGGCGTCGATGCTGCTCGTGCAGCAATTCGCGGCCGCTCACGGGGCCGGCGCGGTCGCCCGTTGCTTCGCCGGTCCGATCCTCTACGACCTCGCAGCGAAGGCACAGCCGGTCCCGGCGTTCCATCAGGTGACGCGCGGCAACAACGGCTACTACGGTGCAGCGCCAGACTGGAACTTCGCGACCGGCATCGGCACGCCTGATGTGTTCAACCTGGCGCAGGACTACGCGAGCCTCCTGAGTGGCCAGTCCTCGCACAAGTGCCCGTTCTGAGCTGAGCCGATGGCTTCCGACGACGACCAGCTCCGCCTCAGCCAGGAGCTCCCCACCGGCGCCGCGTTCGCCGGCTACGTGATCGAGGAGGTGGCGGGACGCGGAGGAATGGGCGTTGTCTACCGCGCTCATCAGCTGCGCCCATCGAGGGTCGTTGCGCTCAAAGTGATCACACCACTGCTCGCGCAAGACCCGAGCTTCCGGGAGCGTTTCGCTCACGAGTCCGAGACCGCGGCCTCGATCGAGCACTCGAACGTGCTTCCCGTCTACGAGGTGGGCGAGGACTCAGAGCTGCTGTTCATCGCGATGCGCTACATCGAGGGGACGGACCTCGGCAAGCTGATCGCCGCCGAGGGCCGTCTGCCGGCTCCCCGGGCGGTGGACATCCTCAGCCAGCTGGCAGCCGCGCTCGATGCCGCCCACGCGCGCGGGCTCGTTCACCGAGACGTGAAGCCCGCCAACGTCCTGGTCGCGCCCGAGAGCGGCCGTGACCATGTGTACCTGACGGATTTCGGGCTGGCCAAGCTCGTGGACAAGCGCGGGCAGACGCGCACCGGCATGTTCCTCGGCACGCTGGACTATGCGGCGCCGGAACAGTTCGAGGGTCGCCGCGTGGACGCTCGGACGGACATCTACGCGTGTGGATGCCTGCTGTTCCACATGCTCACGGGGCGCGTCCCGTACACGCAGGAAAGCGAGGCGGCGATCATGATGGCTCACGTCTCGGCGCCGATCCCGTCCGCACGCGGGCTCATCGCGAACCTCGCGCCCGAGCTGGACACGGTCATCGCCCGTGCGATGGCGAAAGACCCCGACGCCCGCTATCCGTCGGCCGGCGATCTCGCGCGCGACGCCGCCGCCGCTGCCGGCGGGCTGCGCGCGACCGGCACCGAGCGGACGATCGCTCGCGGCGCCGCCGCCCCTGCCGGCCCGGCGGACGAGACGGTCGTGGCAGCCCACGCCGCGCATGGGCAACGCTTCTCCTCGCGCGCCGCTTGGGGACTCCTCGCGACCGTCGTGGTCGTGATCGCGCTTGGCGTGCTGCTCGTGAGCGGTGCCTTCGGCGGCGGCAACAGCAAGCACTCGACGAGCGCCGCGGTGGGCACGCAATCCGTTCCGCGCCCCACGCAGCCCACGGCGCCCGCAACCAAGACCTACGTGAACAATGCCGCGGGCGTGAGCTTCTCCTATCCAGCGAGCTGGCAACGACTCACGCTCGCGGGTACCTTGGTCGACCTTGGGACGGGCGGCTCGAGCGCCACCGAGACCCGCTGCGCGGTCGTGATCGATCGAGGCGTGGCCCCGGCGGACAACACTCAGGAAGCCGAGTTCGCGTATGTGCGCGCCCGCTCTGCGACCGCTGCACGCGCCGTCAAGCACTACGAGATTCGCTCGATCGAGACGCAGCCGGCCGCCAACATCACCGGCGTCGGCCTGGTGCGAATCGCCGGCGCGCAGGGCGGCCACCTGGGCTTCTTCTTCCGAGGTCGAGACGTCTACACGTTTGACTGCATCACGCCTGCAACGAGCCTGGACAGCGTCGACCAGCAGGCCTTCCAACCGCTGCTGGCGAGTGTCCGAATCGGTTGAGGCGCCGGCAACTCCGCCTGCATCCCCCAAAAAAGACGATGAGCGGACCGCGCCCGCTGAGAGAATCGGCGCGCATGGATGAAGCGCAGCCGTTGTCGACCGAGGCCGTCGGGTCAGAACCTTCGAGTGCGCCGGCTCGAGCCGGGTGGGTTCTGGCCTCGCTGATCCTGGTCGCGGCGGTCGCCAACCTGAACCTGTCCGTCGCGAACGTCGCGCTGCCCGCCATCGGCAGGCATTTCGACTCGACGCAGACGACGCTCGACCTGATCGCGATCGGATACTCGCTGGGCCTCGCATGCTCGGTTCTGTGGCTGGGCGCTCTCGGCGACCGCTACGGCCGCAAGAACATGGCGGTCGGCGGAACGATCCTCGCGATCCCGTTCTCGCTGCTGGCTGCGCTCGCTCCGAGTGACACCGTGCTGGCTCTCGCCCGGCTGGGCGGCGGCCTCGCGGCCGGCATGGCCTATCCGACCACCCTGTCGTTGATCACGGCGCTGTGGTCCGGCCCGAAGCGCACCAGGTCGATCGCCCTGTGGTCTGGGCTCGGTGGCGCGATCTCCGCGCTCGGGCCGGTCGGCGCGGGCCTGCTCCTCGAGCACTTCAACTGGGGTTCGGTGTTCCTGCTGACGTTGCCGCTCGCCGTGGTAGCGATTCCGATGGCGTGGATCCTGGTGCCGTCCCGCGTCAACGAGACCAAGGGCTCGGTCGACAACCTGGGCGGGATCCTGTCGGTGTTCTTCGTCGGGGCGCTGATCCTGGCGATCAACTTCGCTCCGGTTCCTAAGGCGCTCACGGGCACGGTCGCGCTGGCCGCGGTCGCGGGCGTCGCGCTGGTGCTGTTCTACCTGCGCGAGCGGCGCGCGAAGAACCCTCTCTACGACCTCAAGATCGCTTCGCGAGCGACCTTCTGGGTGGGCGCGCTCGCGGGTATCACCGTGTTCGGCTCGCTGATGGGGACCTTGTTCATCGGACAGCAGTTCCTCCAGAACGTGCTCGGATACTCGACCTTCGAGGCCGGTCTCTCGATCGTGCCGGCCGCGGTCCTGTTGGTGCTGGTGGCGCCCCGCTCGGCCAAGATCATCGAGGCGCGCGGCACCCGCGTCTGCCTGCTCATCGGCCAGGCGTTCTGCCTGCTCGGATTCGTTGCGATGCTGCTGCTCTGGAAGGAGAACATCTCCTATTGGGTGGTAGGCCTCGCTTACGCCCTGATCGGCATCGGCGTCGGCCTTTCAGGCCCTCCGAGCTCGAACACGTTGACACGCTCGGTGCCCGTCAGGCGTGTCGGGATGGCCTCCGGGACCGCCGATCTGCAGCGCGACTTGGGCGGGGCGATCATGCAGTCGATCTTCGGCGCGCTGTTGACCGCCGGCTACGCGGCAGCGTTCTCAGCCACGATCGCCGCATCGGGTCACAGCCAGAACATCTCGACCAACGTCCAGAACGAGCTCACGAAGTCGTTTTCGAGTGCCGCAGACCTCGCCAAGCAGTACCCGCAGTACGCGAGCAAGATCATCAGCGCCGCCAGGACGGCGTTCCTGCATGGTGACCAGTGGACCTACTTCGCGGGAATCATCGCCGTCGCGCTCGGCGGTTTGCTGGTGTACTTCGTCTACCCCAAGCACGACGAGGAACGGCGGCTGCTCGCCACCTATGAAGCCGAGAGCTCGAGCGCCGCCGCCGGAACTGATCCACCGCGGCGGACCGCCGCGCCGCCGCAGCCGGAGCCCGCATGAGCGCAACCGGCCCTCAATCGCCCGCTCCCGACCAAGGCACCGACGTCACCAGGCGGACCTGGCTGGCCGCTGAGCGCACGTGGCTCGCATGGTGGCGCAGCGGCGTCGCGGTCGGCGCCGCCGGCCTGGCGGTGGGTCGCCTGCTCCCGGACCTGACGCGCGGAGCGCACTGGCCGTTTCAAGTCCTCGGGATCGGCTACGGCCTGCTGTCGGTCGCCGTCCTGCTCGTCGGTGCGTTCCGCCAGCAGCGCGCATCCTCGGCACTGCGCAGGGGGACCTTCGAGGAGCTGACCTCGCCGCTCGTGGCGCTGCTCACGGCCGGTGGCGTCCTGCTGTCTGTCACCGCGACCGTGCTGATCGTGGTGGATCTCTAATGAACGAGCGCGCCGCCGCCGGGACCCGGATCGTGCTGCTGACACTGGCGGCGGGACAGTTCGTGATGATCCTCGACAGCTCGGTGATGAACGTTTCGATCGCGACCGTCGCCAAGGACGTCGGCACGAATGTCACCGGGATCCAGAGCGCGATCACCTTCTACACGCTGGTGATGGCTTCGCTGATGATCACCGGCGGCAAGCTCGGGCAGATCCTCGGCCGCAAGCGCGCGTTCGCGATCGGCTGCGCGATCTACGGCTGCGGCTCGTTCATCACCGCGATCTCGCAGAGCCTCCCGGTGCTGATGTTCGGGTGGTCGATCCTGGAGGGGACGGGGGCAGCCCTGATCCTGCCGGCGATCGTCGCGCTGGTCGCCTCGAACTTCGGAAAGGCCGAGCGGCCACGCGCTTATGGACTGGTGGCCTCGGCGGGGGCGATCGCGGTCGCGGCGGGACCGCTGATCGGAGGGCTGTTCACGACCTACCTCTCGTGGCGCTACGTGTTCGTCGGCGAGGTGCTGATCGTGATCGGGATCCTCGTGCTCGCCCGGCGGATGGCCGATGCCCCACCGGAGAGCCATCCCCGTCTGGATCTGGTCGGCACCGCGCTGTCGGCCACGGGCCTCGGACTGGTCGTGTTCGCGATCCTCAGATCCGGTTCCTGGGGCTTCGTGAAGGCCAAGCCGGAGGCGCCGCAGTGGATCGGCCTCTCGCCGGTGATCTGGCTGCTGCTCGCCGGCGGCGTGGTCCTCTGCCTGTTCTTCTGGTGGGAGAACCGTCTGGTGGCTCGTCGGCGCGATCCTCTGATCGACCCGTCGATCCTCCGCAACGCCACCTTGCGCGGCGGTCTGACGGCGTTCTTCTTCCAGTATCTGGTTCAGGCGGGGCTGTTCTTCGCCGTGCCGCTGTTCCTATCTGTCGCGCTCGGGCTATCCGCGATCGATACCGGCGTGCGCCTGCTGCCGCTGTCGGTGACGCTGCTGATCGCGGCGGTCGGGATCCCCAGGGTGTTCCCGAATGCCTCTCCTCGCCTGGTCGTGCGCCTCGGGTTCCTCGCGATGTTCGCGGGGGTCACGGTGCTTGTGGCGGCGCTCGACTCCGGCGCCGGCGCCGACATCGTGACCTGGCCGATGCTGCTCGCCGGCCTCGGGATCGGAGCGCTCTCCTCGCAGCTCGGAAGTGTCACCGTTTCCGCCGTTCCCGACGAGCAGAGCGGCGAGGTGGGCGGCCTGCAGAACACGCTCACGAACCTCGGCGCATCGATCGGGACGGCGCTCAGCGGCGCCGTGCTGATCTCCGCACTCACAGCGTCGCTGATCGCGGGGATCCAGCAGAACCCTGCGGTGCCATCCGACATCAAGTCGAAGGCCGCGACCGAGCTGTCCGCCGGCGTGCCGTTCATTTCCGACAAGGATCTTCAGGCCGCCCTCGACAAGGCGGGCGTACCGAAGAACACCGCAGACGAGATCGTCAAGGAGAACGCGAACGCGCGGCTCGAAGCGCTGCGCTCCTCGCTGTCTGTCATCGCGCTGATCGCCCTGGTCGCCGTTGGCTTCAGCATCGGCATCCCGAAGATTCAGCCGGCCGGCGCGGGGGGGACGTAACCTCCCGCTGAAGCACGAATCAGGTCCGCCGAACGGCGCCAAGGCGGTCTGGACGGGCCCTCGCGGCCCCACGGACGCCGCCGAAGGCGGCCCCCTAAGCGACGATGCGCATCTCGCGGCTCGAGTTGTTCAGCCGCCGGCCGCCCTCTTCCGTGACCGCCACGATGTCCTCGATCCGCACGCCGAACTGGCCGGCGAGGTAGATCCCCGGCTCGACCGAGAAGCACATCCCGGGCTGCAGCGAGCTTGTCTCGCCGGCGACGATGTACGGCGGCTCGTGCGTTGTCAGACCGATCCCGTGCCCGGTGCGATGGATGAAGTGCTCGCCGTAGCCGGCGTCGTCGATGACTGCTCGCGTCACGCGGTCGACTTCCTCGCAGCTCACCCCGGGCTGCACGGCCTCGTAGCCGGCCTGCTGGGCCTGGCGCACCACGTCGTAGACCTCGCGTTCGCGCTCGGTGGGTTCTCCGACGTGCACGGTGCGGGTCGTGTCCGATCCGTAGCCGTCCTTGGTGCCGCCGAAGTCGAGCACGACCATGTCCCCCTCCTCGATCGTGCGCTCGCTCAGCCCGTGATGCGGATTGGCGCCGTTGGGCCCGGAGCCGACGAGCGTGAATTCGACCCGCGAGTGGCCGTGGCCGAGCAGCAGCTCCGCGAGCTCTGCGCCGATCTCGGTCTCGCGCCGGCCCGCGAACCTTACGGCCGCGATCTCCTCATAGGACGCGTCGGCGGCGGCGCCGGCGGCCGTCAGCCGCTCGAGCTCCTCGGCGTCCTTGATCGCGCGCAGCATCGGCAGCGCCCCGGTCATCGACACGTAACGCGAGCCCGGCAGCGCCTCCTGGAGCCCGAGCACGTGCATCGCCCACGCTGCGTCCGAGACCGCGTAGCGGCCCTCGCCCCGCAGGAGCCTCGCCGACAGCGCATATTCATCCTCGCCGTCTGCCCACTCGACGAACTGCACCGCGCCCGCTCCGGGAGCCTGCTCGGCGTCGGGCCGCTCGAACACCGGGACGACCATCGCCGGGTCCCGCTCGGCGCTGATCACCAGCAGCGTGATGCGCTCGGCGACCTCGGTCGGCTGGTAGCCGGTGAAGTACAGGAGGTCCGGACCCGGAGTGATCAGCACGCCATCGAGTCCCGCTTCGGTGGCGGCGGCCGCCGCCCGGCGCATGCGGGCCGTGAAGTCCTCGGCGGTGAACGGCCTCATCCCGCGTAGCGCTCCAGAAACAGGGCCTCGGCCAGCGCGATGCGCTCGATCTCCGAGGGATCGACGCTCTCGTTGGGCGCGTGCACCAGGCACCTCGGCTCCTCGACGCCAAATAGGAAGATGTCGGCATCGGGGTACGTGTCGGCGAACACGTTGCACAGCGGGATCGAGCCGCCCTCACCTCCGGTCGTCATCTCCCTGCCGTACGCATCCTCCAGCGCGCCCTTCAGCGCCTCGAATGCGGGCCCCTCCCGGGAGCTGAAGAACGGGTCCCCCACCGCCACCCGATCGATTACGCACTCGAGCTTCCAGGGCACGCGCTTGCGCAGATGAGAGACGAGCGCATCCTGCGCGTCCTGGCCCGCGATCCCGGGTGGCACCCGCAGCGTGATCCGTGCCTCGGCGGACGCCTGGACTGCGTTCGCCGAGCCGATCACCGGCGGGATGTCGATTCCGATCACGGTCGCCGATGGTCTTGCCCACACCATGTCCGCCACCGATCCGCTTCCCAGCAACTCGACCCCGTCGAGCACGGTCGCGTCGGCGCGGAAGCGGTCCGCCGGATACTCCGCTCCAGGCCACGTCTGCGCGTTCTCGAGCGCGTCGATCGTCGTGTTGCCCTCCGCGTCGTGGAGCGAGGCGAGCATGGCGAGCAGGCCCGCGACCGGATCTGGGGCCGCCCCGCCGAACGTGCCCGAGTGCATCGCGCTGCGCAGCGCGCTCAGGCGCACGTCGACGACGGCCATGCCGCGCAGCGACGTGGTCAGGGTGGGCACGCCGACCGCGGCGTTTCCGGCGTCCGCTACCAGGATCGTGTTGGCCCGCAGCACCTCGGGGTTGGCCGCGACGAACG
Source organism: uncultured Solirubrobacterales bacterium (assembly GCA_963824755.1). Taxonomy (GTDB): domain Bacteria; phylum Actinomycetota; class Thermoleophilia; order Solirubrobacterales; family Solirubrobacteraceae; genus Palsa-465. The sequence goes on from CAWGQT010000028.1 coordinate 32,486, forward strand.
TCTCCAGGCCGCCCGTGCCCTGCTCCTCGGATCCTTCGCTGATCAGCTTGACCCCGCAGCGGAAATCGCCGTGCACCTGCCGGAGCGCCCGCAGCGCGACGAGGTGCACCACGACGTTGCCCTTGCAGTCGGCCGCTCCGCGTCCGTACCACCGGCCGTCCCGCTCGGTGAGCTCCCACACCGGCGTGAGCCACGCGTCCTCGCCGAGCGGCGGCTGTACGTCGTAGTGGCAGTACAGGAGCGCCGTCGGCGCCCCCTCTGGTCCGTCGGTGTGTCCATGCACGGCGAGGCTTCCGTCGGCGGTCCTGGACATCTGAACGCGATCGAGACCCGCCTGCGCAAACGCGTCGCTCACCCAACGTGCCGCGTGTTCGCATTCCTCGATCGCGTACTGCCTGGGGTCAGCGACCGATTTGAACGCGACAAGCGCAGCCAGGTCTTCCCTCGCCCGACCCATCTGCTGCTTGACCGCGTCGCGTAGGTCGTCTAGTGGCATCGTCTCCGCGAATCTTTGCAGCACGCGGCGGTCAGCGGCTACGTGCGGGATTTGGCCTCGTGAAGGTGCAGCGTCGCCTTGTGGGGCTCACGGTGCAGGCGTCTGGACCGCATGGAGCACGCTCGTCTTCGCGGCGTCGTACTCCTCGTTGCTGATCGCGCCCTGCTCCTTCAGCGCAGCGAGCCGCTCGAGCTGCTGCGGAATTGACTCGCCGTTGCCGTTTGCCGGCGGCGCCTCCGGCTTGTCGCGACGCACGTGCCCGCGAATGCTCTCGAACCGCGCACGCAACGCGGCCGAAGTCTCTCCCGCCCGCGCATCTGGGAATTCCCAGGCGGTCTGACGGCGCAGCACCTCGGTCCCGAGCAGCGCCAGCAGCAGGAAGACGATGATCCCCGCCGGCTTCCCCGTGGCCGGGATCGGGTTCCAGATGAACACCAGGACCATCACCACCGCCGTGGTTGCAAACGCCCACCCCGGGCGCTCGCGCAGATAAGGGGCGAGCGCACGGCGGCCCGCCGTTGCCCAGCGCTGCGGGCCCGCGAACCACGCAGACGCAATCACGACCACGCCGAACAGCACGAACGCTCCGGCGATCTCGGTGATCATCCCAGTGGCGATCGAAATCGTCGCCTGCGCGGCGGGCTTGACGGACTCGTCCTTGACGAGCGAATTGGTAACGCCGGAGATCAGCAGATGTCGCAGCAGAAACGCGACCACGCCGGCGAACACGATCGAGAAGCCCACCGACATCAACAGCCGCCGCCTGCGATCTCGAGACAGGAAGATCACGAGCGCATACAGGAGCGGGACGAGAATCGTCAGCCACAGAGCCAGGTCCTTGATCGCCTGCCCCAGGTTCTGCACGAGCTTGATCTGATCGGACTTGAGGATCGTCAGGTTGCCGATCGAGGCGGGCAGCTTCGCGCCGATGTCGGAGGGCAGGCCGAGACGGCTCGCGATGTTGTCGATGATCGACGCAAGATCGAGCGTCACCACCCCCTGGTTGACCCCGACCGGCCCCTTCCCCCCTTCGACGACTGCGATGAACGCCTGGTCGGCAGCGCGGTTGGCGGTTGCCCATAGGCTCTGTACCCGGGGACGGCTGAGAGCCAGCTCGACGCCCTGCACCGCCGCGTTGCGCAGCGCCCCCGCCGCCGGTCCGGCCAACCCCTGGAGCTGGGTCGGCAACCCTTGCTTGATCAGGCCCGCCACGTCGACGTTCGCATACAGCTGGTCGACGACGTAGTTGGCCGTCGCGGAGCGGATCTGCTCGTTCTGGAGCAGCTGCGTGCTGGTGTTCTGCCAGTTGTCGGGGTTGAAAAGCAGCCGGTTCGCCCACACCGAGAAGACGGCGATGATCGCGAGCAGCGTCGTGAACCCGAGCAGGACGTTGATCCAGATCCGCGCCCGGTGGCTTGTGGGCCTTGGAATCTTCCGGGCCGCCGGCGCATCAGCCGACGGCGCCTCAGCTGCCGGCGCATCCGCCGACGTCGCCTCAGCTGCCGGGGCAGCCTCAGCCGCCGAGCTCGCCTCAGCTCCCGACGCGAGCGGCTGCGTGGCCTCCTCGGCGCCGTCGGCCGGTGGATCGTTCGCGCTCATCTGAGCGAATGGTGGCGTGCTCAGCGGCCGGAACATCGCCCCATCTGGGTGATATCGCAGACCGGGCTCCTGCGAAGATCTCCAAGATTCGCCGCAATGTCTCCCCTGCGCCGAGCGCCGCCGCCAGCGCGCGCTCACCCACATCGGGTGATGACCCGCGCAGAGCACCGTCGCAGGCTTGATGACATGGACGAGACGCGCTGGAAGCGACTGACCGACTTCACCGCCCAGTTTCGCGTGAAGCCGGGTTCGAGCATCGTGCTCCCGAAGGATTTCGACCCATCGTTCAAGGCCGGCGTCAAGCGGAAGAAGGACGGCGTCGCACTGCTCGAGGAAGGGGTCAGCCTGCTGGCCGAGTACCAGGCCAGGCTGGCCGCACAGGACACCTGGGGCGTGCTGGTCGTCCTTCAGGCGATGGACACGGCGGGCAAGGACGGGACGATCCGCCACATGATGAGTGGCGTCAATCCGCAGGGCGTCGCGGTCCACAGCTTCAAGGTGCCCTCCTCCGAGGAGCTCGACCACGACTTTCTGTGGCGCTACGCCAAGCGGCTTCCCGAGCGCGGCCAGATCTGCATCTTCAACCGCTCCCACTACGAGGAGGTGCTCGTCGTTCGGGTGCATCCGGAGAATCTGGAGCGCCAGAAGCTGCCTCGGGAATCGAACACCAAGGACATCTGGGCCCGCCGCTACCGGGAGATCAACGACTGGGAGCGCTACCTGAGCGACAACGGGTTCAGGATCGTGAAGGTGTTCTTGAACATCTCCGAGGAGGAGCAGCGAGAGCGCCTCCTGCGCCGGATCGATCTGCCCGACCACAACTGGAAGTTCTCAACGGCCGACGTCAAGGAGCGCGAGTGCTGGGACGATTACCAGCGGGCCTTTTCCGAGATGCTCTCGCACACCAGCACCAAGTGGGCGCCATGGCACGTGATTCCCGCCGATCGCAAATGGTTCGCGCGGATCGGCGCCGCCGCCGTGCTCGTGCACGCGCTGATCGAGCTCGATCCTCACTACCCGACCGTGAGCAAGGAGCAAAAGCGGGCGCTGACCGAGGTGAAGAAGCGGCTCGAGGAGCAGGCACCGAAGGGCGCGGTGCCAGATCCTTTCGAGCGAGCCTCGCGCGACTCAGGGCCCTGAGATGTCGACGACGACGACCACCACGGCGCAACTTCCCGTCAATGGCTGGTACGACGTCGAGCCGACGGAGGTCGCCAAGCGCCTGGGCGTAGATCCCGCCACCGGCCTCTCCACTGAGCAGGCTGCGAGGCTGCTCGAGAAGGGCGGCCCCAACGCGCTGCCCGTCGAAGCGCAGGAGCCCAGATGGCACCGGTTCCTCGCGCAGTACCGCAGCTACATGCAGCTGATCCTGGTCGGCGCGGCAATCGTTTCGCTGGCGGTCAAGGAGTGGAGCACCGCGGTTTTGCTGGTGGCCATCACCGTGCTGAATGCAACCGTCAGCCTCCGGCAGGAGGGCAAGGCCGAGAGCGCGATGAACGCGCTGAAGGCAATGGTGAAGGCGACCGCGCGGGTGCGGCGCGACGGCTCCGAGGCGCAGATCGCGGCCGAGGAGATCGTCGTCGGCGATGTCGTGCTGCTATCAGCCGGCGACGAGGTGCCCGCAGACGGGCGGATCATCGAGGCGAGCTCCCTCCAGATCGACGAATCGGCGCTCACCGGCGAGAGCGTCCCATCCTCGAAGGGAGTGCAGACCCCCCCTGGCCAGGATCTGGCGCCCGGCGACCAGACCGACATGGCGTTCATGCACACCCCGGTCACGCATGGCAGTGCAGTGATGATCGTCACCGCGACGGGCAGCCACACCGAGGTCGGACGGATCGCCGGCATGCTGGCGGGGACCGCGCGCGAGCAGACCCCGCTGACGAAGCAGCTGAACACGTTGACGCTGTGGATCGCCGCGGCGGCTGGGCTGACGATGATCGTGATGTTCGTGCTGGGCGCGCAGCGCGGCGACTCGTCCACCGTGGTTTTCACCAGCGCCGTGGCGCTGGCGATCGCCGCGATCCCCGAGGCGCTCCCGACCGTGCTCCAGGTGATCCTCTCGCTCGGCGCCGGAGACCTCGCGCGCCACGGCGCGGTGCTGAAGGATCTGACTTCGGTCGAGACGCTCGGCTCCACTTCGGCGATCAACTCCGACAAGACCGGAACGCTGACGATGAACCAGATGACCGCAGTGGAGGTCGCCTGCCCCGCCGACCGGTACACGATCTCGGGATCGGGATACGAGCTCGGGGGACAGGTGCAAAGAACCGCGGGCTCATCGGACACGATCGACGACGCGATCCGGCCGTTCGTGATCGCCAACGACGCGACGCTGGTCGACGGCAAGGTCGTCGGCGATCCCACCGAGGGGGCCCTGCTGGTGCTGGCACACAAGGCCGGGCTCGACATCGACGCGACGCGGGGCAGCGAGTCGCGGGCGGCCACCCTCCCCTTCGATCCGACCTACAAGCTGATGGCCGTGTTCACCCAGTACTCGGGCGAGGACGTCGTCCACTGCTACGTCAAGGGCGCGGCGCCCGCCGTGCTCGGCCACACTGCGGCAGCGCTGTCCGAGGGACGTACCCTCCCGTTCGACGACGAGCTGAAGGGCTGGGCGGAGGCGAACATCGAGCGAATGGGCAAGGAAGGCCTGCGGGTGATGGCGTCCGGGCAGCGCGAGCTCGACCGGGCGGCGTTCGACCCCGACGGCGACCTGCTCTCCTACGTTGACGGCCTGCAGCTGACGAGCCTCGTGGGGATGGTCGATCCGCCGCGAGCCGAGTCCAAGCCGGCGGTCAAGGACGCTCAGCAGGCGAATATCCGCGTGCGGATGGTGACCGGGGACGATGTGGTCACCGGAGCCGCGATCGCCGAGCAGCTGGGGATCGAGGGCGAGGCGATCCTGGGCGCCGATTTCGCCGCGCTCGGTGAGGACGAGCGGCTGGAGCGGATCGACCGGATCGGCGTCGTCGGCCGGGTCGCTCCCGAGCACAAGGTGCTGCTCGTCGACACGCTCAAGAAGAAGGGCGAGGTCGTCGCGATGACCGGCGACGGGGTCAACGACGCGCCCTCGATCAAGGCCGCCCACATCGGAATCGCGATGGGAACCGGGACCGAGGTCGCCAAGAACGCCGGGCGGATGGTCCTCACCGACGACAACTTCGCGACGATCGTCCACGCCGTCGGGGAGGGCCGGAAGCTCTACGACAACCTGCTCAAGTACGTCCGGTTCGTCCTGATCTCGCTGGTGGCGTTCGTGCTCACGTTCCTCGGGGCGACCCTGTTGAACATTGCGGCGGGACAGCCGTTCACGCCGTCCCAGGTGCTCTACATCCACTTCTTCGTCAGCGCGCCGTTCGGCATCGCGCTGGGGCTCGATCAGGCGACACCCGGCCTGATGAGCATGCGCCCCCGCCCGAGCAGCGAGTCGATCATCACGACCGGCGTCAAGGTGACCTCCGGGCTGGTCGGCCTCTACATGGCGATCGTGCTCGACCTGCTGATCTGGTTTGGCAAGGAGAACTGGGGCTCCGTCAAGGTCGGATCATCGATCGGCCTGACCGCGTTCGCGATGATGCTGATCGTCGCGGCATTCGAGTGCCGCAGTACCACGCGCTCGGTGATCAGCTCCCAGACGTTTGACAACGTGCGGATGAACCGGACCGCGCTGATCGAATTCGCGCTCGCGATCGCGATCACTCAGATGGACCTGTTCAACCGGCTGCTCGACACCACCCCACTGCGCCAGGGTCAGACCTTGATCGCGCTCGCGGCCGCGCTGCTGTTGCTGGCGCTGTGGGAGGGAGCCAAGTGGCTGGCGCGCAGGCAGCACGAGCCGACCGCCAATACATAGGCTCGCCCCAGAGGCCCTACCCAGACGCCGTCCGCCCGAACGCGAGCCGAAGCAGTGTCCCGGCCGTCCCCGCCTTTGAGTCGTGGGTCAGTACGGAGGGCGATGCGCCGGGATGATCGCGCGCGATCCGCACGCGCAACACCCCGCGTCGCATCCGGAAGTTCAGCGGCGGATCGAGTGTCGTCGCCTCGCCGTCGATCCCGGCCGGAACCGGACCGCTCGAGCGGACTTCAAAGCTCGGCGCGGTCCACTGCCGGAGGCCCGGCGCGGGGCGATCTGGGCGGTCGGCGTTTCCGTTCCTGGGGCCGATCACGGCGATGCCGAGGAGGCCACGGTCGAGTCGCGGTCGTGTGCCCGAGCCGACAGCCGTCCCCAGCCGGTAGCGATTGTTCGAGACCAGCAGCGCCGCTCCCGACTCAGGACCATCTTTTCCGTCCCAGGTCACATCCGGCGCCGGTGCGTCGGGTCCGAGCACCTCGGGAACTGTGTTGAGCAGCGTGCGCAGCTTGGCGTCGCGGTACCCCTCGCTCTGGACGGCCTCGGCGTAGAGACCGAGTGACACGTTGTTGACGAACACGCGACCGTTGACCTCGGCGAGGTCAACCCGCCGCTCGCCGCCGTCGACGAATGCGTCCAGCGCGCCGACAACGTCCTCGCGATTGACGCCGAGGTCGAGCGCAAAGTGGTTTCGTGTGCCGGACGGGATGCACGCGTACGGCAGGTTCTTCTCGGAGGCCACCATCGCGACGATCGCCTGCGAACCGTCTCCTCCCGCCATCGCGAGCCCGTCCGCACCGTCGCTGACCGCCTTACGGACGAGCTGTTCGAGGTCATCGCCGCGACGAAGCTCGATCGGCTCGATCCCACGGCGTCTGGCTTCCTCGGGCAGATGGAACTTCTCGGCCTTGCCGCCTCCGGACTTCGGGTTGTAGAACAGCACCGGATGCTGGGGGGGCGTCGCATCAGGGAGACGCACATGGACCTTGTAGGCCATCCGTGCAGCGCCGAGCGACGCGACGAACACGATCAACACGAGCACGTCGAGCAGCACCTTGCCCTCGATCACGATCACCGCGAGGGCGCCGGCCAGCGCCACGACGCCCGCAGCGATCAACACCACCCGCAGGGTCCCGCGCCGGCGTACCCCCTCCCAGGCAAACAGCGCGGCGAGCGCGAGACACACCAACACGGTCAGTCCTCGCGGGAAGCGGATCACCGCGGTGACGATCGCGAGCGCAACCGAACCGAAGAACAGCAGCAGCGAGGCCAGTGCCCACAGTCTGCGCGCGAGCCCGTGCGCGTCGCCTTCGCTCATAGTCCAGTCTGTGCGACGATCCTGCCCGACTTGACAGCCTCGACGAGCTGCTTGTAGTCGCGGTCGTTCTGGTCGGCGTACGCCCTCGAGAACTCCAAGATTGCGCGATCGAAGTTCACGCCGGACCCGAGGTAGGACGCGATCGCGATCCGGTCGCCGCTGCGTGCATGCGCCCGCGCCAGTGTCCAGCCGCACAGCGAGCCGTACACGATCATCCCTTCCGGACGCAGCTGGTCGATCTCGATCGAGCCCTTCCAGTCGCGCAGCTGGCGGACGTAGAAGTCGCGCGGCTGCCCGTCCAAGCCGGCGGCGGTACGCACCCAGCCCAGGAAGATGTCACTCGCTGCCTGCATCAGCCGCTGCCCGACGACCACGCGCTGACCGTGGTTTGAGTACTTGCTGGGGCCGAGCGCCTCCTCGAGCACGGACGCCTCGGCCTCTTTGATCTGGAGGAACAGCGGGTCCTGCTCATCGCGGCCGAGCATCAGGGCGATCCAGGCACGGGTCCCGACGCTGCCGACTCCGACCACCTTGCGTGCGAAGTCAGTCAGCTGGAACTCCTCGACCAGCTGGCGGCGATCCTGCTCGAGCGTGTTCCGGTAGGCGCGCAGCCGGCTTCGCAACTCCTCGCTCCACTGTTCGACCTGGTCCGGTGGGACGAGCACGTCGAGCGGCACGATCAGCGGCGACTGGTCGACGATCTTCGGTTTGCCGTCGACCATCGTCGTCAGCTTCGAGAAGGCCGACATGCTGTCGCGCGTGCGCGCCTTGTCGAGCACCTTCTGCGTGCGCTTGACCTGCGCCGGCTTGAAGTCCGCGGCGCGTTCCTGGAGCAGCTGCTCGATCTCCAGATGCGCATACCAAACTGCGAGGTTGTTCATCGACGCGAACTCGCGCATCGACGTGCGGTATCTGGTGACAGTCTCGAGCACGATCCGGTCCTGGTCGGCAACGCTGAAGCCGTTGTCGCGGGCGCCGATCAGCATGCTCACCACGAGCCGCTTGACGTCCCACTCCCACGGCCCGGGGTGCGTCTCGTCGAAGTCGTTGATGTCGAACATCATCTGCCGCTCCGGCGAGGCGAACGTGCCGAAGTTCGATAGATGGGCATCGCCACAGCACTGGACGTTCAGCCCCGACCTCGGCGTCGCCGCGAGATCGTGGGCCATGATCTTTGCCGCGCCCCGGTAGAACGTGAACGGCGACACCAGCATCCGCCCGTAGCGGATCGGGACGAGCTCCGGCACACGAGTGCGCGCCTGGCTCTCGAGCAGCTCGATCGGATCGGCACGCCCGACGGCAGGCTGGAACACCGAATGAGCGCTCCGCGGCACCTCTCCGCGCGCCGCCTTGCCGCGCGCGACGCGCTCGGCGACCGTCAGATGCGTGACCGCGACCGGTTGCTTTCTTCGTCTTGTTGCAGCTGGCATGACTCGATGTTCACACCCGCTGCAGACGCCGGCATCATCCGATGCGGGTGATGGTGTTCTTTCGCTACAGCTCGGTGCGCTCGCCCGGGCTCAGCACACGCACGTCGACCTCGGGTGCGGCGCGGGCCATGATCGCCTCGAACTCTCGCGCCGGGCGCGCCCGATCGCGAGCTCCCCTCGCTGCCGCCCAGGCGAGCGCGAACGTCCCCCAGTGGATCGGGATCGCAACAGCCGGGGCGATCATCGCGGCGGCCTGCGCCGCCCGTTCGGGATCGAGATGGCCGGCGCCGACCGATGGGCCCCATCCCCACACGGGCAGGAGCGCGGCATCAACCCTGCCGCGCAGGTCGGTCATCGCCGCGAACAGGTCCGTGTCACCGGCGAAGTACGCCGAGTGCGAGCCGCTCACGAGGAATCCGACCGGATCGGCTTCCGCGCCGAGCGGCCAGCGCCGCGAGTCGTGCATAGCGTCGGTGGCGGCGATCCGAACGGGACCCAGCTGAAGCTCCGCGCCTGGCGAGAGCTCTCTCACGTCGCGCACTCCGGACCGCCGCAGCCACCCGCTTGCTCCCCGGGGCGCGAACACCGTGCTCTCGCCGGCGAGCGCGCGCAACGACCGCGGATCCGCGTGGTCGGAATGCAGATGGGAGAGCAGCACTCCATCGATGCCCTCGACCAGCTCGCGGCGAACCGGTACGCCCACTCGGACCAAGGGGCCGACGCGATTGCCGAGTACCGGATCGGTGAGCAGCCGGATGCCGTCGAGCTCGATCAGCACGGTCGCATGGCCTAGCCAGGTGAGCACCATCGTCCGATCAGGGTGACGCTTCTGTCCCCTGTGCGGGATAAAAGACACCTCGCATGAGTGCCTACGGCGAGGAGATGGACTGGCATCCCGAGATGCCGCGCGTCCGCCTGCTGCCATTTCTGCTCTCGTGGATCGTGGCGGCGATCTCGGTATTCGTCGCCGCCGCGCTCGTGCCCGGTGTGAAGGTCGGCGACTTCGGGGACGCGTTCGTGGCGGCCGCGGTCATCGGCGTTCTCAACGGTCTGTTTCCACCGCTGATCGCTGCGCTGCGTCTGCCGTTCACGCTCGTGATCGGGTTCGTGCTCGTGCTCGTCCTCGATGCGCTGATCCTGCTGCTTGCCTCCGAGGTCGACTCGAGCGCATTCAGCGTCCACTCGTTCTGGTGGGCGCTGCTGGCGGCCCTCGTGATCGCCGCGGTGATGATCGTGCTCGACGCCGCTCTCGGGGCAAACGACGACGACACCTATTCGCTGCGGGTGATCAGCAGGATCGTGCGCCGCCAGCGCCTCATCGCAGAGACCGATGTCCCTGGCGTCGTGTTCCTCGAGATCGACGGCCTCGCGCTGCCGGTCCTCCAGCGCGCGATGCGGGACGGCAACACGCCCGTCCTGGCCCGCTGGCTCACGAGCGGGTCGCATCGGCTGCTCGAGTGGGAGACCGACCTCAGTTCTCAGACCGGCGCAAGCCAGGCCGGGATCCTGCTCGGTTCAAACGATGACGTGCCGGCGTTCAGGTGGGTCGAGAAGCAGACCGGGAAGGTCATGACCTGCTCCTCGCCCTCCGATTGCGCGGCCATCGAGCATCGCTTGGCGACGGGCTCCGGTCTGCTCCGGGAGGACGGCGCAAGCCGCGGGAACCTTTTTTCCGGGGAGGCCGACGCCGTGATCCTGACGGCCAGCCGGATGAGCGAGGAGAAGCGTTCCAACCCCGGCTACCGAGCGTTCCTGGCCAACGGGTTCAACGTCAGCCGGGTGCTCGTGCTGTTCTTCTGGGAGGTGGTCCTCGAGCGCGTGGCGGCGATCCAGCAGCGGCGCCGGGACGTCTTACCTCGAGGCAACCGCGGCGGCATCTATCCCCTGATGCGGGCATCGGTGTGCGTGGCGCTCCGCGACCTGATCGTGTTCGGCGTGCTGACCGACATGATGGCCGGGCGCCCCGCGATCTACGCGACCCTATCCAGCTACGACGAGGTCGCGCACCATTCCGGCCTGGAGCGGCATGACACGCTCGAGGCTCTGCGCAAGCTCGACGAGCAGTTCGGTCGCGTCGAGCGCGCCCGCCGGTATGCGCCGCGGCCGTACAAGCTGGTGGTGCTCTCGGATCACGGGCAGACGCAGGGCGCAACCTTCAAGCAGCGCAACGGCTACGACCTCCAAACGCTCGTCGAACGATCGATCGAGGCAGGCTCGGTTGCCCAGCTCAGCGGCGGAGACGAGAACGACTTCGTCGCTGCCCACGCACTCTCGGAGGCGACCGGGCGAAAGCAGACGGGCGAGGCGGACGAGGTCGAGGACCGCCGCGTGATCGTGCTCGCGTCCGGCAACCTCGGCCTCATATACCTGATGGACTCCAAGGAGCGCCTGTGCCTCGAGGACATCGACGAGCTCCATCCGCGGCTGATCCCGAGCCTGCGCGCGCACCCGCACATCGGTTTCCTAATGGTCCATTCCAGGCGCCGCGGCCCGGTCGTGTTCGGCGCTCAGGGCGTTCACTACCTGCGCGAGGGGCTCGTCGAGGGCGAGGATCCGCTCGCGGGCTTCTCCGCCAACGCTCCGGCCCACCTGAGCCGCGCGGACGGCTTCGAGCACGCGGCGGACGTCATCGTCAACAGCTTCTACGACCCGGAGCTCGAACAGGGGTGCGCGTTCGAGGAGCTGATCTCTTTTCACGGCGGGATGGGCGGTCCGCAGACGCGCCCATTCGTCCTTTACCCGGTGGAGCTGCCCGCCCCGCGTAATGCGATCGTCGGCGCCGCCGCCGTCCATCAGCTGCTGACCGGCTGGCGGCGGACGCTCCAGGACCGACCGGCCGCTGCGGACATTCTGCAGTCTGCGAGCGAAACGGCCCGATGAACCGGGTATTCCTGCTTTCGCTGCTGGCCGCGTTCAACCCGACGCTGGTCGCGGCGACGACCGTGATGCTCCTGCTCCCGAACCCGCGGCGGCTGATGCTCGGGTACCTGGCCGGGGCGATGATGACCAGCATCACGCTGGGGGTTGTGATCGTGTACGCGCTGAAAGACGCTGGTGCGGTCAACACCACGAAGCGGACCTTGAGTCCAAGCGTCGATATCGCGCTGGGCGCGCTCGCGATCGTGCTGGCGCTGGTGCTGCGCTCGAGTCGAGTGCTCGAGCGCCGGGAGCACCGGCGCACCGCCCGGGAGGCCAAGGGACCGCCACGCTGGCAGCGCACGCTCAGCCGCGGCACCCCCCGGACGACGTTCGTGATCGGCGCGCTGCTGACGCTTCCCGGCGCCTCGTATCTCGCGGGCCTGCACAAGATCGACACGCTCCATTACGCCGTTCCGGCGACGGTCCTGCTGGTGCTCGCCTTCAACGTCGTGATGCTGGCGCTGCTCGAGGTGCCGCTGCTGAGCTTCACGATCGCCCCGGACTGGACGCCGAAAGCGCTCGAAACGATCAAATCGTGGGTCGCCCGCCACGGCCGCCGGCTCGCGATACGCGGGCTTGTGATCATCGGCGCCCTGCTGATCATCAAGGGGATCGTCGGGCTGATCAAGGGCTAGTGGGTCGGCCGGGATCACGTGCTCACCCGATCCGGGTGATGACTCACGAGCCGGGGGTCGTCAAGGTCCCCTCTCAGGTGCGCCCGCCGACGCTCGGTTCGTGGAGCTGGAGCGGGGCGCCGAGCCAACCGAGGACACAACAGAAAGGAGAGTCCATATATGGCAACGCTTGTTGCGATCGGATATCCCGACCAGGGGACGGCCGAGCAGGCACGACAAACAGTCCAGCAGCTGGAGTCCGAGCTGATCATCCAGGCTGACCAGGTCGCCTCGATCTCGCGCGACCCGGAGGGCAAATACCACGTCCACACCTCGCATGGCGGGGCTTCCGCCGGCGCTGGCGCTTGGTGGGGCGGGTTCTGGGGACTGCTGTTCGGACTGCTGTTCTTCATCCCGTTCGCTGGACTGGCAATCGGGGCCGGGATGGGCGCCCTGTTCGGACACCTCGGTGAGAAGGGGATCGACAAGGCGTTCCAGGAGCAGGTGCGCGATCAGCTGAAGCCGGGCACGTCTGCGCTGTTCCTCGTCGTCGAGCAGGTGACGCCTGACAAGGCGACCTCGGCGCTGCAGCAGTACGGGGGCACCGTGATCAAGACCTCGCTCTCCGACGAGGACACCAAGAAGCTGCAAGACGCCCTGACGCCGTCGGCCCCCGCGGGGAGCGCGTCCTAGTAATCCAGCAGCCCGAAGGGCAGCTGCCGGCCATCCGACACCGCCAGCTGCATCACCCCGTTGAAAGGAAAGCCAATGCCCGTTGTTGGAGCAGATACTCACGAGACCCTCTCTGGAGTTGCAGCAGGCAACCTCGACATCCTGGAGAAGGCGGTCGGGTTGCGGGAGCTCAACCGGGAGGGCAGCGGTCTCGACGCTAAGACGTTCGCACTCGTCAAGATCGCGGCGCTGATCGCGATGGACGCGCCGCCGGCTTCCTACGCGTGGCAGGTCGCCAACGCGCTCGAAGAGAGCGTGACGCCGGAGGAGATCCTCGGCGTGCTGCGCGCTGTCGCGCCGCAGGTCGGAGGGCCGCGAGTGGTGGCCGCCGCGCCCGAGATCATGCTCGCGCTCGGACTCGCGCTGCCCGAGGATGAAGGGTAGGCGGTAGCGATGCCGTTCATGAGACGCCGTCCGCTGCTCCGTGCAGCTGCAGTCGGAGGCGGCGCGTACGCCCTCGGCAAGCACAGCGCGCGCAAGCAGGAAGATCAGCAACAGCAGGCCTACGAGCAAGGCCAGCAGTCGATGGCGCCGCCTCCGGCTGCGCCCGCGGCCGAGGCGGCCGGAACTGGTTCATCCGGGCCGAGCGCTGAGGATATGCAGCGGCTGTCGGAGCTCGGCCGGCTGCACGACCAGGGCATCCTCACCGACGAGGAGTTCTCTCAGCAGAAGGCCCGAATTCTCGGCCTCTGAGAATCACATGCGACCCCGCCCGCCTCGGCGGGCGCGGGTCGATCTAGCTTACGGATTCACCCACCGTCAGAGCGTAGAAACCGCGGATACCGGGCCTAGCCCCACACGTCGGCGGCGACGTCGACGATCAGCTCGAGCTTCGCGCGCTGATCATCGATCGAGAGCTTGTTTCCCTCTTCGGTTGACGAGAACCCGCACTGCGGCGACAGGCACAGCTGGTCGAGGTCGAGGAACCTCGAGGCCTCCTCGATCCGCCGCTTGAGCATGTCCTTGTCCTCGGGCTGCGGCCGCTTCGTCGTGACGAGCCCGAGCACCACGGTCTTGCCTTTGGGAACGAACCGCAACGGCTCAAACGTCCCGGATCGCGCGTCATCGAACTCGAGGAAGTAGCCGTCCACCTGCAGATCGCCGAACAACGCCTCGGCGACGAAGTCGTACCCCCCTTCGGCCACCCACATCGATTGGTTGTTGCCGCGGCAGAGATGGGTGGTGACGGTCAAGTCAGCCGGCCGCCCTGCGAGCGCCTGGTTGATGTTGGCGATGTACTGCTCGTGCAACCGACTGGGATCCCCACCCACCCCGCCCCCGATCTGCTCGATGTGATCGCGCTGGGCCGGGTCGTTGATGTACGCAAGGCTCGTGTCGTCGAGCTGCAGATACCGGCAGCCGAGCTCGTATACGCCCGCGATCTGGTCGCGGTAAGCGGAGCTGAGGTCATCCCAGAAATCATCGAGCTGCGCGTAGACGGCCCGATCGATCGACGAATTTCCCCCGCGATAGTGGACCATGCTCGGTGAGGGAATCGTCAGCTTGGGCGTCTGCCCCTGGAGGGCGTTCTCGCGCAGGAACCGGAACGCGTCGGCGAAGATCGTGTCCTTCAGCGTGATCCTCTCGGCGACCCGCATCGCTGGAGGGGCGTACTCATATTCGCCCTCCTCGTTGCGGAACTGCACGTGGAGGCTCTCCCCTTCCACCTGGCGGACCCCGCCGAGCGAGTAGATGAAATCCATGTGCCACGACGCGCGGCGGAACTCGCCATCGGTCACCGTCCGCAGGCCGGCGTCGCGCTGGAGCGCGATCACGTCACGGATCGCCGCGTCCTCGTGGTCTCGCAGCTCGCCGGCGTCGATTTGCCCTGCCCGGAACCGCTCACGCGTGTCCAGCAACGATCGCGGGCGCAACAGGCTGCCGACGTGGTCGGCTCGGAACGGAGGGACCTGGCGAAGAGCCACGAGCGGCTACTACCCGGACTTACGGATCCTTAGTGGATTTCCAACCACCGGGGTCGCACGGATGGGAAATGCGGCATTGGCGCATTAGATTTTCCCAGACACTCTCGTCTCCCGGCGGCCGGCGGACAACCTGGCAGGGTCCGCTGGGAGGGCCGAACGATCCTCGGAGGGATAGCCATTGGCAGCATCATCTCTCGCTCGCTCAGACGGAGCATTCTCCGTGCGCTCGCACCAGACGCGCGAAGGAATCCTTCTTGCGCTGCGCGGTGAGCTGGACCTGGCCACGGTTCCGCTGCTCGAAGATGCCCTGCAGAGCGCCGAGCACTCACACGAACTCGTAGTCGTCGACCTTCGTCATCTGACTTTCCTCGACTCGACCGGCTTACACGTCCTGATCAGCGCTGAGCAGCGCGCACGGCGGTCCGGGGGCCGCCTGGTGCTCGTGCAGGGCCCGCCTCAGGTCCGGCGGCTGCTCGAGCTGACCGGAGCAATCGAGCAGCTGCAGGTCGTCAGTGATCCCTCGTCCGTGCTGAGCTGAAGCCTCACTCGCTGGCCGGACCCAGGACCAGGGCGTAGGCTGTGCTCCGTGGAAGCTGCCGCCGATTCGACCCGTCCGCGGCGGAGCCTTGTCGTGATCGGTGCCTCGGCCGGCGGCGTCGAGGCGCTGCGCACAATCGTCGCCGACTTGCCGCCCGATTTGTCCGCGGCGATCTGCGTCGTTCTGCACATCGACCCCGCGAGCCCCAGCGCACTGTCAAGCATCCTCCAGCGGGCCGGACGCCTCACGTGCCGGAGCGCTCGCGACGGCGAGGACCTTGCCGCGGGCCAGATCTTGGTCGCGCCGCCTGACCGCCACCTTGTCGTCGAGGACGGCCGTGTCCGCCTGACTATTGGCCCGCGCGAGAACAACCATCGCCCGGCCGTGGATGCGCTGTTCCGTTCCGCCGCGCACGAACGCGGCACCGACGTGATCGGCGTCGTCCTCTCCGGCAACCGCGACGATGGCACCGTCGGGCTGGCGATGATCAAGGCCCACGGTGGCGCGACGATCGTCCAGGACCCCGCCGACGCGGCCTATCCCGGCATGCCGACCAGCGCGATCGAACACGTGGCGGTGGACGCTGTCGTGCCCTCTGCGGAGCTCGGGCGCACGATTGCAGCGATGGTGAACGGCGAGCATCTCCCGGACGACACCGATCCAGGTAACCCGGTCTCGGACGGTGCTGAGGCGGGCGGTCTGACTCTGATCTGCCCGGAGTGCGGCGGCGTGCTCAGTGAACACACCGAAGCCGGGGTCAACCAATGGGGATGCCGCGTCGGACACCGCTATTCGCCCGAGGCGCTTGCCGACGCGCAGGCAGAGGACATCGAGGCGGGCCCGTGGACGGCGGTGCGGGCCCTCTCTCACCGCAGCAGGCTTCTGAATCGTATGGCCAACCGGGCGGACGCGCGCGGCGCAGCCAGGTCGGCGCGAAGGTTTCGTCGCCGCGCACAGCAGGCGGACGAGCAGGCTGAGCTGGTGCGTGGTGTCATTTCACGGGCCGCGCAGACGGCACTGCGGAAGCTCGCCGACGATGATGAGGAACGCATCGACGAGGGCCATGTTGCGTGACCCCTGATCGAAAAGACGCCACGCTCGACGGCCTGCTCGAGTTCATCCGCGACACGCGCGGGTTCGACTTCACCGGCTACAAGCGCTCGACGATCGAGCGCCGGGTGGCGAAGCGGATGTCGGATCTCGGGCTCACGCGGTACGAGGAGTACCTCGATCACCTCCAGATGCACGCCAACGAGTTCGTCGAGCTATTCAACACGCTGCTTATCAACGTCACGAGCTTCTTCCGCGATTCCCAGACATGGGAGCACCTCGCAACAGCCGTCATTCCGCAGCTGCTTGCGTCGCGCCCGCCGGACGCGCCGTTCCGGGTGTGGTCCGCCGGCTGCGCCTCGGGGGAGGAGGCATACACGGTCGCGATGGTGCTCGCGCGCGCGATGGGTCAGGACGCATACCGCGACCGGGTCAAGATCTACGCCACCGACGTCGACGAGGAGGCGCTCGATCGCGCCCGCCAGGGGGCCTACTCGCCGCGACAGGTCGAGGACGTGCCCCGCGAGGCGCTCGAGCGGTTCTTCGAGCGCACCGATCAGCGCTACATGTTTCGCAAGGACCTGCGCCGCACCGTGATCTTCGGCCGCAACGACCTCGTCCAGGACGCTCCTATCTCCCGCATCGATCTGCTCGTCTGCCGCAACACGCTCATGTACTTCACGGCCGAGACACAGTCGCAGATTCTGCGGCGCTTTCACTTCGCGCTCGACGACGACGGCGCGCTCCTGCTGGGCAAATCCGAGATGTTGATCACGCACGGCGAGCTGTTCGCGCCGGTGGAGATGAAATGGCGGATCTTCAGAAAGGTGATTCGCCCCGCGTTCCGGGACCGGATCCGCGTACTCGCGGCCGATCCGGGGAATGGCGCCTCCCAGAGCGTCGGCGACAATCTGCGCGAGGCTGCGTTCAACATCGCCGGCGCTGCGCAGGTCGTGCTCGACAGCGAGGGCTCGATGGTGATGGCGAACGAAACCGCCCGGCGGCTGTTCGGGCTGGGCATTGCCGACCTCGGCCGCCCGATCCAGGATCTCGAGCTCTCCTACCGTCCGCTCGAGCTACGCAGCCACCTCGAGCAGGTCGCAAGCGAGCTGCAGGGCGTCGACATCAACGGCGTTCGCTGGGGATTCGGGGATCGTCAGCGGGTCTTGGATGTCAGGCTCGCACCGCTGGTCGTCGACGGGACGCTGATGGGAACGAGCATCTCGTATTCGGACGTGACCGAGGCTCACGGTCTGAATGAGCAGCTCGCAGCTTCCAGACGCGAACTCGAGCAGGCCTACGAGGAACTGCAGTCGACCGTCGAGGAGCTCGAGACGACCAACGAGGAGCTCCAATCGACCAACGAAGAGCTCGAGACGACCAACGAAGAGCTCCAATCGACCAACGAGGAGCTCGAGACGATGAACGAGGAGCTCCAATCGAGCAATGAGGAGCTCGAGACGATGAACGAGGAGCTCAGGCACCGCAGCATCGAGCTCAACAATCTCAATGGGTTCCTCGAGACGATCATGACGACGATCGGACTCGCTGTCGCGGTGGTCGATCGCGAGCAGCAGGTCCAGGTCTGGAACGCTCAGGCCCGCGAGCTTTGGGGATTGACTCCGGAGGAAGCCGAGGAACGGCACCTGCAGTCGCTCGACTTCGGGCTGCCGGTCGAGCAGCTCAAGCCACAGCTGCGCGCGACGCTCTCGGGAGCGTCGGAGCGCCAGGAGGTCGTGCTCGCCGCGACCAATCGCCGTGGCCGGAGCCTTCAGTGCCGGGTGACGGTCCTGCCGCTCGCCGGCGGGCAGGATGGCCCCGTGTCCGGGGCGATCCTCATGATGGAGCCGGTCGACGAGTAACGGCAGCTTCGTCGCTCCTGCGGCGCTGCACGCGGCTCTTGGTCCGCTTTAGGCGCTCGAGCTGCTCGTGCACCTGTTCCTTGTTTCGCCGGTGCTCCTCGCGTAGGCGCTCGACCGTCTCCCTGAGGTACGCGGGGTTGACGGCCGCGGCCCGACCGCCCACGTTCGCGTGCCACGGCGACGGCCGGCGCTCTAAGACGTGTAGCTCCTCGAACTGCGGCAGCCGATCCTCGTAGGACGGCGGCGGCTCTAGCAGCAGCCACCCGCCGGCCTGGCGAATCAGCGCTCCACGTTCCGCGAGCTCGCCGAGCGCCAGCGTGACCGTCGAGCGGCGAGCGCCGACCAGACCTCCCAGCACATCGTGGGTCAGGTTGAGCGGCAGTGACGTCCCCGCGGTGGTCACACGACCCCACGATTCCGCGAGCAACCACATGATCGACATCAACCGCTGGTCGACTCTCGGCAGCTGGCAGATCGCGAGTTGAGCGACGACGCGCTGTGACTGCTCGGCCAGCCGAACGTGCAGCCCGGCAACGAGCTGCGGCCAGCGCTGGCTCCCGGCGAGCATCTCGCGCCCGAGCAGTGCAACGCGCGTCTTGGCCAGCACGCGGCAATCCGCGTCAGACACGAGCATCGAGCCAGATTGCGAGGTCAGCGAGACGAGATCGGATGGGCCCAGCAACCGCAGCGAGGTGTGCTCTGAGATCGCCACGCGCTGGAGCAGCATCCCTTCGAGCACGATCGCTCCGAAGCAGTCAATCTCCTGGAACAGCGCGCAAAAGTCCACCGCTCCCCGCGCGATGACTTGCGTCGGTATCACGACGCGGCGCGCCGCGGCTCGGTCATCTTCGCTCAGGAACTGTCCAATGCTCGGCTCAGCGTCGAGCAGGCGGATGCCTAGAGCTGCTTCCGTACCCCGAAAGATAGCCGATCCTCCTAATCAGGAGATCTCTCAACCCGTCTCAACGGCGCTGGAGGGGCACTCCGCCAGGGCCTCGTCCAGCGTCGGGTAGACCTCGAAGTCACGATCTAGGCGGGTCAGCGGGAGCAGCCTGAGCGTGCTTTCCACGTCACAGACGAGCTTCAGTTTCGTGCCTTGCCGGCGCGTCCGGCGGCGGGCATTGAGCAGGACCGCGAGCCCCGTGGAGTCGAGGAATGCGACTTCGCACAGATCGATTACCAGGCACGGCGGGCCGGCGCGCAGCGCTTCGTTGATGCTCACGCCAAACGCGGGCGCCTGGGCGATGTCGAGCTCTCCCTCGACGGCCAGGACCGCCGTCGGACCGATGTCGAGACGATTCACGGCCAGGGTCGCGGACACACCGCCGAGGATCGGCAGCGCTCCGGCGGTCAAAACTCCGCGGCGATTACGCCGGTTGCTTAGCAACCTCGCAGGCGAACGTGGCTCAGAAGTCCGGCGCGGCAGGCAGGCCCGCGTAGTTCTCCGCGAGGCTGGTCGCGGCCGCGACCGACCGCTCCAGGTACTCGAGTCGCGCGAGCTGGAGCCGCTCCTCGAAGACGCCGCCGTAGAGGTCGTGCAGGAGCTGGGTCATGTAGTTGGAGAAGTCCTGCGCTCGCCACACGCGCCGCAGCGCCGTGCGCGAATACGACTCGAGCTGCTCGGCGGAGCCGTCTCGGTACCAGCTGCTGAGGGCGGATGCGAGCAGGCGCGCGTCGTTCACCGCGAGGTTCATGCCCTTGGCCCCCGTCGGCGGCACGATGTGGGCGGCGTCGCCCGCGAGCATCAGCCGGCCGTACTGCATCGGCTCGCACACGTAGCTGCGCATCGGGGTGATCCCCTTCTCGAGGATCGGACCCTCGTTGACGCTCCATCCCTCCGTCCCGAGACGGATCTGGAGCTCCTCCCAGATCCGTTCGTCCGGCCAGGTCTCGAGCCGCTCGTCCGCTGGCACCTGGAGGTACAGGCGGCTGATCTTCTTGGAGCGCATCGTGTACAGCGCAAAGCCGTGCTCGTGCCACGCGTAGATGAGCTCGTCCGTGGCGGGCTCGGCCTCCGCCAGGATCCCCAGCCAGCCGAACGGATACACGAAGTCGTGCTCGGTCAGCACGCCGCTGGGGAACGAGGGCCGGCAGATGCCGTGGAAACCATCGCAGCCGGCGATGAAGTCGCACTGCAGCTCGTCCTGCTCCCCATCGCAACGGTAGGTGATGCGGGGCCGCTCGGCGTGGAAGTCGTGCACGGCGACGTCCGAGACCTCGAACCGAAGTTGACCGGCGTGTTCGAGCCACTCGGCGATCAGGTCCTTGACCACCTCCTGCTGACCGTAGATCGTCACGTGCCTGCCGGTCAGCTCCGCAATCCTGATCCGCTGGGTACGACCCTGCCGGCGTAGATAGATGCCGTCGTGCGTGAGGCCCTCGCGCGCCAGCCGGTCCCCCACGCCCAGGCGGTGCAGAAGGTCGACCGTGTTCTGCTCGAGCAGCCCAGCGCGCACGCGACGCTCCACGTAGTCGCGTGTCCGATCCTCGAGCACTACCGACTCGATCCCCTCGCGCGCCAGCAGTAGCGCAAGCACCATGCCGGCCGGACCGGCACCGATGATCCCTACTTGCGTGCGCATTTCAGCGTGAGACTATTTCTTCGCCGCCGGTGTGGCCAGTAGACTCGCCCGCGATGTCGACCATGTCCCGCGACCGGGCGCAGGAGTTCGGGCACTACTGGTGGCTGCCGGTGCTGATCGGTGTCCTCAGCATCGTGGCCGGCGTGATCGTGCTCGCGAAGCCGAGCAACAGCCTGGCCACGCTCGCGGTGATCATCGGCATCTTCGTGCTTCTCGACGGCATCGTGGAGCTGGTCGCGTCATTCAGCCGTTCGACGGTGAACCGGGGATTGGTGGCGTTGCTCGGCGTCCTGGACGTGATCGTCGGCATCCTGCTGATCCGCCATCCGATCCAGGGCGTCACCGTGATCGCGCTGTTCATCGGCATCTGGCTGGTGGTCGTCGGCGTGCTGCGGTTCGTGGTCGCGTTCGAGATGGAAGGGCACCGCACCTGGCGTTTCGTCCTCGCGGCGATCGAGGTGATCGCGGGCATCGTGATCGTCTCGGACCCCCACATCGGCTTCGCGACGCTGGCGCTCCTCGTCGGCCTCGCATTCATCATCAACGGCTTCGGCCTGTTGCTCGTCGGGATCGCGGTCCGGGCCGCCGGCAAAGAGCTGCGGTCAAGCGGCGCTTAGTCGCCGCTTGTCGGCGGTTACTGGCGTTACGCGAACAGCCTGTGCCGAGTGAGGGGCCGCTTCGCGCCGGAGATTGGGGTCCCGCCCACCCAGCCGGGAGGGCCCGTCCGGACCGCGCTCCGTCAGGCGCGAACCGGGACGCTAGGAGCTCATCTCCGGGTCCCCGCGTCCAGCTCCGCGGCAACCGAGCGCCACAGCGTCACATGCACCGCGGGCCGCGAGCGACTCGAGATCGCACCGGCGCGCCCGCTTGTCATTGCCTGCGTGGCCTCCGGGGCCGTCGCGAATCGCTGCAGCGCGAGCGCGGCTGGAAGGGCCCGCCCCAACCCGAGCGTGCTCGCGTGCCACAGCTCAACGATCGGGGTCGCACGCACATCGAGCCTCACCAGCGCTCGCCGTCGCACCTCGCCGACGACGGAGTGCACGAGCGTGAGGATGAGCCCCTCCCCGGCGGCCGCCGCCGCGATCGCCGCGGCGTGGGACCCGTAGGTCGCGACATCCCGCGGCTGCACACCATGCCGGGCGAAGAACAGCCCGCTGGCGGTGGTCGGATCGATGTCCGGCGGTCCGATCAGCCATCGCTCGCTCGCGAGTGCGGCGGGGGCGATGTTGCGCGTGCCCGCAAGCGGATGGCCCGGCGCCGCCGCGATGATCAGCTGGCAGCGTAGAAACGGGACCGACGCGATCGTCGCTGACCGCTCCGGGCCCGGATGGGGTCCGAGCGCGATGTCCGCCCGGCGATGCTCGAGCAGCTCTGCCAGTGACTCGCCCGGCGCCTCCTCGATCGCGATCTCCACATCGGGGTCGCGCGCCGCGAACGCCTCCAGCAGCGGACCGATGTGCTCGGCGACGATGCTCGTGGCAGCGACCTGCATGCGGCGCGGCTGGCCCGCCGAGTCCTGGACCGAGCGGCGGGCCTGCTCGGCGAGTCCGAGGATCTCCGACGCCAGCGCCGCAAGCCGCCGGCCACCCCCGGTGAGCGCGATGCCGCGGCCGCTGCGGACGAACAGCTCGTCGCCGAGCTCCTTGCGCAAGGCTGCGACGGCGACCGAGACCGCGGCCTCGGTAACGTCGAGCTCGGCGGCAGCAGCCTTGACCGACCCTAGACGAGCAACCAGCACAAACGAGTGGAGTTGCGCGAGCGTCATATGACCTATCCAATCAGAGCGGGTGCGTCATGCAGGTGACGGTTTCGGTCAACGGCACGGAGTACACGCGCGAGGTCGAGCCCCGAATGCTGCTCGTTCACTACCTCCGGGATGAGCTCAGCCTCACCGGCACCCACTGGGGGTGTGACACCTCCAACTGCGGCACATGCGTGGTGCTGATGGACGGCGAGCCGGTGAAGTCGTGCACGGTGCTGGCGGCGACCGCCGCCGGCCACGAGATTCGTACGGTCGAGGGACTGGAGGTCGACGGGGTCCTCGATCCGGTGCAGCAGGGCTTTACCGAGATGCACGGATTGCAGTGCGGCTTCTGCACGCCGGGGATGATGCTGACCGCCCGGGCACTGCTCGATCGCAATCCCGATCCGACGGAGGAGGAGATCCGGGAGGCGATCTCCGGCCAGATCTGCCGCTGCACCGGCTACACGACGATCGTGCGCTCGATCCGCTGGGCGGCCGAGCATCCCGGCGGGTGACCACCCCACAGACCGCTGCCGCATGACCTAAGCGATCGCTTAGGTCAGCTTGCAAGGCGGCGGCCGATGCGAGACAGTTGCCCGCAGGAGAGACGCGAACTAGTGCAAGTCCCAGCGCCGTTTGAGTACGAGCGGGCAACGAGCGTGGAGCACGCCCTCGAGCTGCTGCAGCGACTCGGGCCCGACGCACGCCTGCTCGCCGGCGGCCATTCGCTGCTGCCGATGATGAAGCTTCGCCTCGCGAACCCCGCTTACGTGGTCGACATCGACGGGCTGGCGACCGTCCTCGGCTACATCCGCGAGCAAGGCGACGAGGTCAGGATCGGGGCGATGACGCGACACCGCGCGCTGCTCGAGTCCGAGCTGCTCGCGCGAAGGCTCGCGATCTTCAACGATGCCGAGCGGGTGATCGCCGACCCCGTGGTCCGCAATCGCGGCACGATCGGAGGCGCGCTCTGTCAGGCCGACCCGTCCGAAGACCTGGCGGCGGTGTGCGCGGCCGTCGGCGCCCGCATGGTGATTCGCGGCGCCGGTGGCGAACGGGTGCTCGCGATGCACGACTTCCAGCGCGGTCCGTACCGTACCGCGGTCGGCGAGGGCGAGATGCTGACCGAGATCCGGATCCCCCTACCCGCCACGTCCGGCAGTGCGTACGAGAAGGTCGACCGGCGCACCGGTGACTGGGCCGTGGCGGCCGCAGGCGCGGCGATCACGCTGGACGGCCCCGAGATCGTGTCGGCCGGCATCGCGCTGGCCGCGGTCGGAGCGGGCGTCACGTCGGGGCAGGCGGAGACGATGCTCGTCGGCTGCAAGCCCTCAGCGGAGCGGTTCGCGTGGGCCGCACGAGCCGCCGCGCAGGCATGCGCTCCGGTGTCGGACCAGCGCGGCTCCGCCGAATACAAGCGTCACGTCGCGGGGGTTCTCACGCGACGCGCGCTGACGCGCGCCGCCGAGCGCGCGCTGGCAATGCAACGAGGACAAGTCAAGGAGGGAGGTTCGTGAGATGCCTGTGATCGGTGCTTCAACCGGTTGGGGTGTCGGACTGGTGCTGGGCATCGTCGTCGTGATCGTCGCCGCGGCGATTGTGATCGCGATCGTGGTCCTGGCGAGGCGGATCGAAAAGCAGGCCGCCACGGCCGTCGAGGGCGTCGAGAAGGTGCGTGCTCAGACCGACGCGCTGAGCGGGATCGCGCGGATCAACGATTCGGGCGTGCGGATCCTGCACTCCGCCCGGGCGCTGCGGAAAGTGGCGGTCGGAAAATGACGCTTGCATTCGCACTGACAAACCACGGCGCCTGGGGGATCGGGCTGATCATCGGCCTCGTCGCCGCACTGGCGGTGGCAGCCCTGCTCGTGATCCTGATCCGCTCGGTGACCCAGATCGACAAGTCGGCCGCCGCACTGCTCGAGGTCGCGGGCAAGGTGGCCGCAAACACTCAGAACATCCCCCAGCTCCAGGCGACGGCGCCGGTGCTCGGGCAGATCGTGGAGGAGGCTGTGGTTCAGGACGGCTACATGAACGCGCTGACCGACGGGTTCGGTGGCAAATGAGCCAGACCACGCTGATCATCCTCAGCGTCGTGCTGGCGGTCGTGATCGTGGCGGTCCTGGCGGGCGCCCTGATCGTGATCCGCACGAAGCTCGAGTCCACCTCCAAGACGCTCGCGACACTCGCCGGTGCACTCGAGGGCGTCGAGTCCGAGCACCTGCGCCCGCTGGAGCCCGCGGTCAAGGCGATCAACGCGCAGTTCGACGTGATCCTCGGCGCGATGCCCGGGATCGCAGCGAAGGCCGCGATCGTCGCCGAGAGGAGGCCACAATGACGCTCGAGTGGATCGGAGACGCAGTCCTGCTGGTCGTCCTGCTGCCGGTCGTCGCGTACCTGTTGCACGGCGTCCTGATGGCGGCCAGCGGCATCGTGCCCAGCGTGCAAAGGATCGCCGCCGCAGCCGAGGCCGGGTCCAAGGATCTGGACGCGACCGCGCTGCTGCTGACGACGCAGGACCAGGTCAAGCAAACGGTCGAGGTGGTCGCCGGGTACGGCGGCTCGCTCGACAAGATCATCGACGACGCGTAAGGGGCTCATCAGATGCCAGCAGCCGGAGTAGTGATGATCGTCGCGGTGGTGTTGATCATCGTCGCGATCGTCGTGTACCTGGTCTCGACGATCCTCGCCCTTCAGAAGATCACCAAGGGACTGGATCGCGCGATCGCCGGGGTGGTCGGGATCATCGAGAAGAGCGCTCCCGTCGAGGGCGTGGTGAACGACATCAACAAGAATCTCGATGCAGGCGTCGAGCTGCTCGAGGGTCTGCTCGTCAAGAAGGCGGGTCTCGAGGACGCGGTCGGGCTGATCGACGGCCTGTATCCGGGAGCCGCCAAGGACGGGTTGCGCAACTTCCCGGACAGCAAGAACGTGACCGCGCCCAGGATCTCCGAGGTGTACACGAAGGGAACGTTGACGCTCGCCCGGCTCGGCCGGGAGGCGCCGGTGGCGGCCGCCAGCCCGAACGGGCCGGCACTGCGCAATCCCGCCTACGGCAGCCTGTCTGCGCGGCTCCTGTACCCAGAGGCCCGCCAGTCGCGGCCCGGGCAGATGCCGCGCTCGCCGGTGATCGGGACCGACTCACCGGTCCAGTACGAGCCGGCCGACGAACCCGGCGTGCGCCGCCGGATGCCCGCGGGGGCCGGAGCCGGGCCAGGAGCAGGAGCCACGTCAGGAGGGAACAGCTGATGCAGACACCCGCCCCATGTGACTACGAGCGCGCGACCAGCGTCGAGGGCGCGATCGCATCGCTTCAGCGCGTCGGCCCGGGAGCGCGGATCATCGCCGGCGGCCACAGCCTGATCCCGATGATGAAGCTCCGGCTCGCGATGCCGGAGCACCTGATCGACATCAACGACCTCGAGGAGCTGGACTACATCCGCGAGGCCGGCGAGGAGATTCGGATCGGAGCGCTGACGCGCCATGTCGAGCTGCTCGAGTCAGAGCTGCTGGCGGAGCGGCTACAGGTGTTCCGCGACGCCGAGGAGGTGATCGCAGACCCGGTCGTGCGCAACCGCGGCACGATCGGAGGCTCGTTGTGCCAGGCGGATGCGGCCGAGGACCTGAGCGCGGTCTGCACGGCGCTGAAGGCGAAGGCCGTGATCCGCGGCGCTGAAGGCGAGCGGGTCGTGCCGATGAGCGAGTTCCACGTCGGGCCGTTCATGACCGCGGTCAAGGACGCCGAGATGCTCACCGAGATCAGGATCCCGCTGCACCGCAGCGCCGGCAGCGCCCACGAGAAGGTAGAACGGCGGGCCGGCGACTTCGCGATCGCGGCCGCGTCCGCGGCCGTATGGATGACGGGCGGCACGATCGCCGAAGCCGGCATCGCGCTCAGCGCGGTCGGCCCGACCACCGTCCAGGTGACGCGAGCCGAACAGCTGCTGCGCGGCGCCACACCATCCGAGGAGCTGTTCGCCCAAGCCGGCGAGATCGCCGCCGCCGACTGCTCGCCGGCCGCGGACGGTCGCGGCCCCGTCGACTACAAGCGCCATCTCGCGGGCGTGCTCACCAGACGCGCCCTGAGTCGCGCAAGCGCGCGCGCACTGCACCAGGAGGCCTGAACCAAGAATGGAACTGACGATCAACATCAACGGCGTGCCGGTCACGCGCGACGTCGAGCCGCGCCAGCTGCTGGTCCACTACATCCGCGACACGCCCGGATTGACCGGCACCCACTGGGGCTGCGACACCTCGAACTGCGGCGCCTGCGTCGTGTGGATGGACGGCAAGCCAATCAAGTCGTGCACGACGCTCGCGGCGATGTGCGAGGGACACGAGATCCACACGGTCGAATCGCTCGAGAAGAACGGTCGGCTGGACCCGATCCAGCAGGGCTTCCACGAGCTGCACGCGCTCCACTGCGGCTTCTGCACGCCGGGGATGCTGATGACCACGCGGGCGCTGCTGAATGAAAATCCGAACCCGACCGAGGAGGAGATCCGCACCGCGATCTCGGGTGCAATCTGCCGCTGCACGGGCTACAAGAACATCGTCGCCGCGGTGCGCTGGGCGGCCGAGCACGAAGCCGCAACCACCACGCAGGAGGTCTGAGAAACGATGGCTGTGACAGAACAGAACCTGCCCAGCCCGGGCACAGGAGCGTCCGATCGGCTTCGGACGCCTGAAGCGCAAGGAGGACGCGCGCTTCATCCGCGGCAAGGGCAACTATCTCGACGACATCAGGCTGCCGGGCATGGTACACGGCGTGATGCTCCGCAGCCCCTACGCGCACGCCAAGATCGTCTCGATCGACACCTCCAAGGCGCTCGCGCACCCGGGGGTCGCGGCAGTCGTCACGGCCAAGGACCTCGAAACGCTCGGGCTCGCCTGGATGCCGACGATCTCCTACGACACCCAGGCCGTGTTGGCCGGCGACAAGGTCCGCTTCCAGGGTCAGGAGGTCGCGTTCGTGATCGCGGTCGACGAGTACACCGCGCGCGATGCGCTGGCGCTGATCGACGTCGAGTACGAGCCGCTCCCGGCGGTCGTCAACGCCCGCAAGGCGCTCGACCCCGACGCCCCGCTCATCCGCGACGACAAGGACGGCCAGGTCGACAACCTCGCCAGCCCGCTGTGGGAGGCGGGCGACGAGGACGCGACGGACAAGGCGTTCGCCGAGGCCGACGTGATCGTCAAGCGGGACATCATCTACCCCCGCTGCCACCCCGCCCCGCTGGAGACGTGCGGGATGATCGCCGACTTCAACCCGAAGACCGGCCAGCTCGACATCTACAACGGCAACCAGGCACCGCACGCCCACCGGACCGTGTACGCGCACGTCGCCGGGCTGGCCGAGCACATGATCCGGATCATGTGCAATGACATCGGCGGCGGCTTCGGCAACAAGGTGCCGATATACCCGGGCTACGTGTGCGCGATCGCCGGCTCGATCGTCGCCGGCGTGCCGGTCAAGTGGATCGAGGATCGCTCCGAGAACCTGGTGTCGACCGGGTTCGCGCGCGACTACATCATGCGCTCGGAGATGTGCGCCAAGGACGGCAAGATCACCGGCCTTCGGGTCGACGTGATCGCCGACCACGGCGCGTTCGACTCGACCGCGCAACCGACCAAGTTCCCGGCCGGCTTCTTCCACATCGTATGCGGCTCCTACGACCTGCAGGCCGCGCACGTAAAGGTGCGGGCGGTGTACACGAACAAGGCCCCTGGCGGGGTCGCCTACCGGTGCTCGTTCCGGATCACCGAGGCCGTGTACCTGGTCGAGCGGATGGTCCACGCGCTCGCGCTGGAGATGGGCGTCGACCAGGCCGAGCTGCGGATGCGCAGCTTTATCAAGCCCGAGCAGTTCCCGTATGAGACGACCACCGGCTGGACCTACGACTCCGGTAACTACGCGACCACGATGCAGGTCGCGCTGGACATGGCCGGCTACCAGGACCTGCTCAAAGAGCAGGAGGAGAAGCGCGCTCGCGGCGAGCTGATGGGAATCGGCGTGTCGTTCTTCACGGAGGGCGTCGGCGCCGGCCCACGCAAGCACATGGACATCCTGGGACTGGGCATGAACGACGGCGCCGACCTGCGCGTGCATCCGTCCGGTAAGGCCGTCGTGTCGATCAGCGCCCAGACTCAGGGTCAGGGACACGAGACGACGTTCGCGCAGATCGTCGCCGAGGAGCTCGGGATCCCGCCCGAGGACGTGCAGGTGCGCCACGGCGACACCGACAAGTCGCCCTACGGGCTTGGAACGTACGGATCGCGCTCGACGCCGGTGTCGGGTGGCGCGGTCGCGGTCGTGTCGCGAAAGGTCCGCGACAAGGCCCGCCGGATCGCCGCGACGATGCTCGAGACCCGCCCCGAGGACCTCTCCTGGGAGAAGGGTCGCTGGTACGTCAAGGGCGACCCCGAGAAAGGGGCGCTGATCGAGGAGATCGCGTCCTACGCCTACAGCGGCAGTGTGATGCCGGAGGGCATGGAGGGCGGTCTTGATGCGCAGACGATCTACGACCCGCCGAACTTGACCTACCCGTACGGCGCCTACATCGCGGTCGTCGACATCGACCCGGAGACCGCCCATGTGAAGGTCAGGCGGTTCATCGCGGTCGACGACTGCGGCGTGCGGATCAATCCGATGATTGTCGATGGCCAGATCCACGGCGGGCTCGCGGAGGGGATTGGGATCGCGCTGATGGAGGTGCTCACGTTCGACGAGGAGGGCAACTGCCTGAACGGCTCGTTCATGGAGTATCTGATCCCGACGGCGCTCGAATGCCCTGACTTCGAGCTCGGCGCGACTGTCACTCCGTGCCCGCACCACCCGCTTGGCGCCAAGGGCGTCGGCGAGTCGCCGAACGTGGGATCGCCCCCGGCGATCGTCAATGCCGTGATCGACGCGCTCCACAAGACCCACGGCGTCACCCATATCGACATGCCCTGTTCGCCGGCGCGCGTGTGGGCCGCGATGCAGGGACGCCCCGAGCCGCCGCAATGATCTCCGGCGCGCTCACCCGCAAGGCCAGGGAGCTGACCGAACGGGGCTCGCCGTTCGTCATCGCGACCGTTGTCCGAGTGCAGCGGCCGACGAGCGTCGAGCCCGGCGACGTCGCCCTGGTCTTCGCCGACGGGACAATCGAAGGGTTCGTCGGAGGCGTGTGCGCGCAGCACAGCGTCAGGCTGTATTCGCTGAAGGCGATCGAGAACGGGCAGCCGGTGCTGCTGCGGATCCTCCCTGGTGGAGACGGCGGGGACGGCGAGGAAGATCCAGAGCTGACCGAGGAGCTCTCCAACGAGGAAGGAACCGTCACGGTTCAGAACCCCTGCCTGTCAGGCGGGGCGATTGAAGCGTTCCTCGAGCCGGTTCTGCCGGTGCCGCGGGTGATCCTCGCCGGTGACTCGCCGATCGTGGCGGCGCTCGAGCGGATCGGGCCGGCGATCGGGCTCGAGATGGTCGCGGGAGCCTCGCCCAGGACGGGTGATCTCGCGCTGGTGATCGCCGCTCACGGACGCGACGAGCTCGACGTGCTGCGCGCCGCGGTGGAGGCCGGCGTGCCGTACGTCGGCCTGGTCGCGTCGCGCAAGCGCGGTGGGGCGGTGCTCGAGCAACTGCGCGCGGATGGCGTCAACGAGGACCTGCTGGGGACGGTCGAGACGCCGGCCGGGCTCGACATCGGCGCGCGTACCGCGGCCGAGATCGCGGTCTCGATCCTCGCCCGGATCGTCGAGGTCCGCCGGCGCGCCGCGCCGGTGCTCGCGCTCGCGGCGGAGCGTCCGCCGACCGCGGTTGACCCGGTCTGCGGGATGACGGTCGTCGTCGCCGGCGACACGCCGTCGCTGCAGCACGGCGATCAGACGATCTACTTCTGCTGCATGGGATGCAAGCTGAAGTACGAGGAAGCGCATGGGGACACCGCCCGCGCGGGCTGAGATCGCCCACCTCGTTCCGGACGTCGAGACGCTCGCCAGGCGGCTCGCGAGCGTCGACTACCTGGTCGACGAGGGCCTCGCGACCTCGATGTTCCTGGCTTTGAACCTGCCGCAGCCGCTGCTGCTCGAGGGCGAGGCGGGCGTCGGCAAAACCGAGGCCGGCAAGGCGCTGGCGATGGTGCTCGACACGCCGCTGATCCGCCTGCAGTGCTACGAGGGAATCGACGCCGCCGAGGCGCTGTACGAATGGAATTACCCGCGGCAGCTGCTCTCGATCCGGCTCGCCGAAGCGAGCGGCACGGAGCTGAGCGAGCAGGATCTGTTCAGCCGCGATTACCTGATCCGCCGCCCGCTGTTGCGAGCGCTCGAGCACCCGGGTCCCCGCCCGGCGGTGCTGCTGATCGACGAGATCGACCGCGCCGACGACGACTTCGAGGCGTTTCTGCTGGAACTCCTCGGCGAGGCGGCGGTGACGATCCCCGAGCTCGGCCCGATCCGGGCCACGCACCCGCCGGCGATCGTGCTGACCTCCAACCGCACCCGGGACCTGCACGACGCGGTCAAGCGGCGGTGCCTATACCAGTGGATCGACTACCCGAGCCCCGAGCGGGAGGTCGAGATCATCCGTCGCCGCGTCAAGGGCGCACCCGAGACGCTCGCCGTGCAGGTCGCCGACGCCGTCTCGAGGATGCGCGACTCCGACGTTCAGAAGCCGCCCGGGATCGCGGAGGCGATCGACTGGCTCGCCGCGCTCAGCCTGCTCGGGATCGAGCGCCTCGATCCCTCCGCGATCGATCGCACGCTCGGCTCGGTGCTGAAGTATGCAGAGGACCAGGAGGTCATTCGCACGGCGGGACTCGAGCAGCTTGCGGGATCGGCGACCGGTGGCTGAGCGCCGCGAATTCGCCGTCGAGACGGTGCTGTTCGATCTGCCGGCGCTGGCAGGCGCGTTCAGCCGGCGCCTGCACGACGGCGGGGTCCCGTGCACGCCGGAGCGATCGGCTCACTTCGCGCGGGCGCTGACGCTCGTGCGGCCGGTCAGCCGCAGGCGCCTGTACTGGACCGCGCGCGCCGTGTTCGTGTCGGATCCGTCGCAGCTGAAGGCGTTCAACGCGGTGTTCGCGGCGACGTTCGGCACCAACGCTGCCCGGCCCGAACCGGCGGTCGAAGACGAGGCGCGCGCGGTGCCGGCGCCGGCCGATGACCGATCCGCGGACGAGCGCGAAGACGAGGTTCTCGACGCCGGCGGCGACTCACTCCTCGCGGCCCCGGCCGCAACGGCCGCCGGCAGCGACCAACAGGCGGCCGAGGAGGAGCTCCCGGTGCCGATGGCTCCGAGCGAGGAGGAGCTGCTGCGCAGCAAGCGCTTTGACGCACTCCAGCCCGACGAGCTGGTGCAGCTGTATCGGCTGATGTCGCGCCTTAAGGTGGCGCCTCCGGTGCGACGCACGCGCCGCGCGACACGGGACCGGCACGGAGAGCACATCGACCTGCGGCGAACGCTGCGCGCAAGCCTTCGCACCGGTGGTGACCCGGTCCGGCTCGCCCGCCGTCGTCGGCGGATCGTGCGCCGGCGGCTGGTGCTGCTGTGCGACATCTCCGGCTCGATGGAACCCTACGCGCGCGCCTACCTCCAGTTCCTCACGTGTGCGGCCGCGGGACGCGGACGCGGGCACCGCTCCGAGGCGTTCGCGTTCGCCACACGACTCACCCGCCTGACGCGTGCACTGGCATCGCGCAATCCCGAACGCGCGATCCAGCGCGCGGCCGCGACGGCGCCGGACTGGTCCAGCGGGACCCGGATCGGCGACGCGCTGAAGGAGTTCAACGACCGTCACGGCCGGCGTGGGATGGCCCGCGGCGCTGTGGTCGTGATCCTCTCCGACGGCTGGGAGCGGGGTGATCCAACGCTCGTCGCGCGTGAGATGTCGCGCCTGCGCCGGCTCGCGCACCGGATCGTGTGGGTCAACCCGCGCGTCGGTGCGGCCGGGTTCTCGCCGCGCACCGGCGGCATGGCTGCGGCGCTGCCGCACTGCGATGCACTGCTGAGCGGGCACAGCCTCGAGGCGCTCGACGACGTCGTTGAGGCGATCGGCGAGGAGTGGCGCGGCGACGCACAGTCGCCGCTTCGCGAACCGGAGCCGGAGCCCGAGGACGAGCCGTGGGCCAGCGCGACCCCCGTCCCGGGCAGCTCGGTCGCGATGCCGAGCGGGTACGGCCCGAGCCGGGGCAGGACCACGCCGGGTTGGGGGCCACAGGGCTCATGAACGAACCGGGGCCGAAGGTCTGCATCTACCCGGGCTGCGAGCGCCCAGCCGTTCCGCCGCACCCGCTCGGTGGGCCCCAGCCCGCCTTCTGCGATCTCGAGGAACACAACGCTTTGACCGCACACCTGGAACGCCAGCGCCTCGCGCGCGAGCACAGCGACGACGAACATCCCGAGGAGGTTCAGTGATGGCCAACGAGGCCTACCGGGCAGTCTTCCTGCGGATTCATCCGACCGGCAAGATGGTGCTCAGCCTGACGATCGAGTCCGACGGCAAGGAGGCGCAGTACGCGGAGCAGATCGCGGAGGAGCTCGGCGTCCCGGAGCTCGACATAAAGGTCGTACCCGCCGACGAAAACCGGTTCGGCTCCGGCCATGGGTTCAACACCAGCCCGTCCGCCGGGACGGCCGCCGCGATCACGAGTGCCACCGGAAAGATCAAGGCCAAGGCGCAACTGCTCGCCGCGGTGGCGATCGAGACGCCGGCCGAGTCGTTGACGTGGGAGAACGGCGCGTTCGTGACCTCGAGCGAGCCAGTCCAATCGAAGACGATCGCCGATCTGGCTCTGTACGCCCACGGCAGCGGTGCGCTTCCGCCGGGCGTCGAGGGCGGACTAGACGCGCAAACCGTCTACGGCGACTAGCTGACGCTGCCCGCCTCTACGCCGTGTCTCCCGCAAGCTCCGCCGTGACCTCGACGGTCACATCGTCGAGGACCTTCAGCGTGCCGAACAGCGCCGAGTACGGCTTCATCCCGAGATCCGTCTGCTTGACGACCGCGCTCCCCGTGACGTGGCCGTCGGGCACGTGTAGCTCGAAGGTGACCACCGTGCGGGCACCCGCCAGGTCCAGTTCGCCGACGACGCGGATCTGGTCGGGAGCGGGTCCGGTCTGGACCTGCGTCGAGCGAAAGTCGATCGCGGCGCCCTTGAGCACCTCCTGGTCGATCGTCTGCTTGATGTTGGCCTTGTCATCGTCGCCGAGCGACATCACCCCGCCGATGCCTTCGATCACGTTCATCGACCGCGAGTCGGCATGCAATTCGATCCGGTTCCGGGCTGGATCCTCGCCGATCTCGAGCGTGGCCGACCACGAGGTCACCTCGATCGTGAGGTTGTGCCCCGCCTTGGACGCCGCGCCGCCCTTCTTCGTCCTGACCAGCAGCTTCCCATTCTCAGGTCCCAGCTTGTGCGAACCCACTGAAATTGGCATAGGAGGATTCTATGGTTGAGCTCGACCACACCTTCACCACGACGAAACCGATCGAGGAGACCTGGCAGGCGATCCTCGATCTGGAACGGTTGGTCCCGTGCGTCGAGGGAGGCTCGGTGCTGGAGCGCACCGGACCCGAGTCCGTCAAGGCCGAGATCCAGGTCAAGATGGGAGCGATGTCGCTGAACTTCAAGGGCTCCGTCGAGGTCACAGAGCAGGACGCAGACGCCCATCGCGCCGTTCTCAAGGTCAAGTCGCGTGAGGCCCAGGGCCAGGGATTCGCCAACGCGGATGTCACGTTTGCGCTTGTATCGAACCCAACAACCCACGGCACGATCCACACAGCCGCGCAGATCACCGGCAAGGCGGCGTCGATGGGCGAGGGCGTGATGGTCACCGTGCTCGACGCGCTGATCACGGACTTCACCACGAAGCTCGCCGCCTTGTGAGCGACCACACGATCAAGACGATGCGGCTCCCCCGCGAAGGCGAGGTGCCGCCCGACGGTGGGACCGCCGTCCAGCAGGACCCCGACCGGCCCGTGTTCCGCGGCAACGGCCCCTACGACTATCTCTGCGTCTCCTGCGGGAACGTCCTTGCGGCGTCGATGCCGGCGGAGTGGATGAACCGCAAGGTCCGCGTCCGCTGCGCGCGCTGCCGGACGGTGAACGTAGCGGTGGAGGAGGAGGGCGTCGACTACAGCAAGGGGTTCGGACGGCGCCCCATCTGATGGCCACTCAGAGCGAGAGTCCGATCGGGTTCGGCCGCATGACGCGCAAGGAGGACGCGCGGTTCATCCGCGGGCAGGGCACGTTCGTCGACGACGTCCAGCTCCCCGGCACCTTGCACGGGGCGGTCCTCCGCAGCCCGTTCGCGCACGCGCGGATCGTCTCGATCGACGCCACGGCGGCGCTCCAGCACCCCAAGGTTCATGCCGTGATAACCGGCGCGGACCTCGAGGCCCGAGGGCTCGCATGGATGCCGACGCTGTCGGGCGACGAGCAGGCGGTGCTGGCTACGGACAAGGTGCGCTTCCAGGGGCAGGAGCTCGCGTTCGTGGTCGCCGACGACCGCTACGCGGCGCGCGACGCGCTCGAGCTGATCGAGGTCGCCTACGAGGAGCTGCCGGTGGTCGTGGACATGCGCGCCGCGCTGCGCCCGGATGCGCCCGTGATCCGCGACGAGAAGCCCGGCGCGGTCTCGAATCACATCTTCGACTGGGAGGCCGGAGACGCGGCGGCGACTGCGGCCGCATTCGCCCGCGCCGACGTGGTCGTCACGCAGGAGATGGCCTATCCGCGCTCGCACCCCACGCCGATGGAGACCTGCGGCGCGCTGGCTAGCTTCGAGGCGGTGAGTGGCAGGCTGACCCTGTGGTGCACGACCCAGGCGCCGCACGCGCATCGGACCTTCTACGCGCTGCTCACCGGCCTCGCGGAACACAAGATCCGGGTGATCTCGCCCGACGTCGGCGGCGGGTTCGGCAACAAGGTGCCCGTGTATCCGGGCTACGTGTGCGCGATCATCGGCTCGATCCTCACCGGTCGCCCCGTCAAGTGGATGGAGGACCGCTCCGAGAACCTGATGTCGACCGGGTTCGCGCGCGACTACCTGATGAAGGGTGAGATCGCCGCAACCCGTGAGGGCAAGATCCTGGCTCTGCGCGCCGAAGTGCTGGCCGATCACGGCGCGTTCAACGCCGCCGCCCAGCCGACCAAGTTCCCGGCCGGCTTCTTCGGCATGTTCACCGGCTCCTACCGGCTCGAGGCGGCTCACTGTCACGTACGCGGCGTGTACACCAACAAGGCACCTGGCGGCGTCGGCTACTCGTGCTCCTTCCGCGTCACCGAGGCCGTCTACCTGGTCGAGCGGATGGTCGACTGCCTGGCTTACGAGCTGGACGCCGACCCCGCCGAGCTGCGCTCCGCGAACCTGATCGGAGCCCACGATTTCCCGTACCGCTCCGCGACCGGCTGGGTCTACGACTCCGGCGACTACGAGCGCACGCTGCGCAAGGCGCTCGAGAACGCCGGGTACGCCGAGCTGCGCCGCGAGCAGGCCGCCGCCCGTAGCCGAGGAGGGGAGCTGATGGGAATCGGACTGTCGTTCTTCACCGAAGCGGTCGGCGCCGGTCCGCGCCGGCACATGGACATTCTCGGTCTGGGGATGAACGATGGTGCCGCGCTGCGCGTGTACCCGACCGGGAAGGCCCAGCTTGCGATCAGCGTCCAGACCCAGGGACAGGGCCACGAGACCACGTTCGCGCAGATCGTCGCCGAGGAGCTTGGAATCCCGCCCGAGGACATCGACGTGATCCACGGCGACACCGATACGACCCCGTTCGGACTCGGCACGTACGGCTCGCGCTCGACGCCGGTCAGCGGCGCGGCGGCCGCGCTGGCAGCGCGGAAGGTCCGTGACCGGGCGCGGATCGTCGCCGCGGCGATGCTCGAGGCGGCGCCCGAGGACCTCGCGTGGGAAAATGACCCGCCCACCCGGCCAGCCCGGTGGTTTGTGCGCGGAGACCCCGAGCAGGGCGCGACGATCCAGGAGATCGCGATGGCCTCGCGCGGCTCGCTGCCGCTGCCCGCTGGTGTCGAAAGCGGCCTCGACGCCGAGACCGTCTACGACCCGCCCAACCTCACGTTCCCGTTCGGAGCGTACGTGTGCGTCGTCGACGTCG
This sequence comes from uncultured Solirubrobacterales bacterium, assembly GCA_963824755.1. Taxonomy (GTDB): domain Bacteria; phylum Actinomycetota; class Thermoleophilia; order Solirubrobacterales; family Solirubrobacteraceae; genus Palsa-465. The sequence goes on from CAWGQT010000028.1 coordinate 69,250, forward strand.
ACGCCGAGACGGCGAAGGTGCGAGTGCGCCGGTTCGTGGCGGTCGATGACTGCGGCACGCGGATCAACCCGATGATCGTGGAGGGGCAGATCCACCGCGGACTCACCGACGGCGTGGGCATCGCGCTGATGGAGCAGATCGCGTTCGACGAGCTTGGTAACTGCCTTGGGGGCTCGCTGATGGACTATCTGATTCCGACCGCCCTCGAAGTCCCCGATTGGGAGACGGATGCGACCGTGACCCCGTCGCCTCACCACCCGATCGGCGCCAAGGGGGTCGGCGAGTCCGCAACGGTCGGCTCGCCTCCGGCGATCGTCAACGCGATCTGCGACGCGCTCAGGCCCTTTGGGGTGCGTCACGTGGACATGCCGTGCACGCCCTCGCGCGTCTGGGAGGCGATTCAGGAGGCAGCGCGATGACACCTGGTGCCGTGAGCGGCCTGGTTCTCGCCGCCGGCGGCTCGAAGCGGCTGGGTCGGCCCAAGCAGCTGCTTCCCTATCGCCACACGACGCTGCTTGACCACGTGCTCTCGACCGCTCGGACGGCGGATTTCGACCAGCTGATCTGCGTGATCGGAGGAGGCGCACCGGACGTCCGACAGAGCGTCGACTTCACCGGGATCACGGTCGTTGAGAATCGGCAGTTCGGCGAGGGCTGCTCGTCGTCGATCGCCGCGGCGCTCGGAGAAGTCGACGCGCATTGCGAAGTGCTGGTGCTGTTGCTCGGCGATCAGCCCGGGGTCACGGCCGGCACGGTGAAATCACTGCTTGCCGGCCGCGGCAGCGCACCGCTCGCCGCGTGCGCCTACGAGGATGGCAGTGGTCACCCGCTCGCGTTCGCGCGCAGCATGTTCGGGGAGCTGGCGACGCTGCACGGCGATCGGGGCGTGTGGAAGTTGCTCGACCGTCACTCCGAGCTGGTCGCTGAGGTCCCGATCGACGGGCCGATCCCACGCGACGTCGACACTTGGGAGGATTACGAGGCGGTGGTGGCCTCGTGGTAAGCCGCGCCCGAGTCCGTCGCAGCGATCACTGAGCCCCCAACTGCGCTATACAGCGCACAACGATGAGCGAGCAGCTGTGTGATGTGGGCCGTGGGATCACCCTCTGCTATGAGACGTTCGGCAGCGACGGAGATCCGCCGGTCGTGCTCGTGATGGGACTCGCGACGCAGATGATCGGGTGGCCCGACGATTTCTGCGAGCAGCTTGCGAGTCGTGGGTTCTACGTGGTGCGGTTCGACAATCGCGATTGCGGCCGCTCGACGCATGTCCGCGGCCGCCCGCCGACCACCGGCGAGATCTTGCGCAGGCGAATCCACTCGCCCGCCTACACGCTGGATGACATGGCGGACGATGCAGCCGGTTTGATCAGTGAGATTACGGATCCCGCCCACCCCGGACCCGTCCACGTCGTCGGCGCCTCGATGGGCGGGATGATCGCGCAGATGCTCGCGGTCAGGCGCCCTGAGCTGGTGCGCTCGCTGGTCTCGATCATGTCGACCACCGGCAGCCGCTGGAGGGGCCAGCCCGCTCTGCGGTCATACCGCATCGTCCTCAAGCCGGCCCCCGTCGATCGCGAGCGCTACATCGAGCACATGGTCCGTGTGTTCACCGTCGTCGGCTCTCCGGGCTTCCCGCGCAACGTCGAGCGGATCCGTGACGTCGCCGCTCGCAGCTTCGACCGTGGGGTCGATCCCGCGGGCAGCGGCCGGCAGCTCGGCGGGATCATCGCCTCCGGGAACCGCACCGCGCAGCTGCACACGATCAGGGCTCCTACGCTCGTGATCCACGGATCGAAGGACCGGCTTGTGTCGCGTTCGGGCGGGGTCGCTACCGCGCGTGCGATTCCCGGCGCCCGGCTGATGACCGTACAGGGGATGGGCCACGATCTGCCGGAGGGCGCCTGGCCTCAGCTGCTCGACGCGATCTCGGCCCACGCCCGCCAGGCCGACGAGGTCGCTGCCGCTCGCATCCCCGCGAGGTGAGCCCCGCCGACCGCGTGCGGCTGCGCGACGGGTCCTCTGTCGAGGTCCGTCCGATCCAACCCGAGGACCGCGAGTACTTGCGCTCGGGATTCGAGCGACTCAGCAATCGCAGCCGCTATCTGCGATTCCAGACGCCGCTTCCCCGCCTCAGCGAGCAGCAGCTCTCGTACCTGACGGACGTCGACCACCACGACCACGAGGCGCTGGTCGCGATCGATCCGAAGCAGGAAGAGGGGATCGGCGTGGCACGGTTCGTGCGCGTGGGCGACGACGTCGCGGAGTGCGCGATCGTCGTCGCCGACGACTGGCAGGGACGTGGGCTGGGCACGGTCCTGCTCGATCGCCTCGCCGAGCGCGCACGCGAGGAGGACATCGCGCGGTTCACCGCGCTCGTGCTCGCCGAGAACGCCGACGCGCTGCGCCTGCTCGAGCGGCTCGGCGAGACCGAGAAGCGTTCTGTGGGACCGCAGGTCGAACTCGACATTGCGCTGCCTGAGGCGGACGGCGCGGGCGTCCCGCTGCACGCCCTGTTGCGCGGCGCCGCCAGCGGGGTGCTCGAGCCGGTGATCAGCATGTGGCGCCTGGTGGCGGACTTCGCGTACCGGCGCCAGCCGACCCCGCGCGAGCACGCGAACGCGTTCGTGGTCCACGTGCAGGAGCAGGAGCCCGACCCTGGCCCCGCTCTTCGAACCGCCGGGGACCTGGCGAAGGCGCGCTCAGCGCGCGTGCACCTGGTCGCTTCCTACTACCCAGTCCTTGAGGACCGCGACGCGATGAGGCGGCAACTCGACGCTGCCCAGCGCACACTGGAGGCCGACGGGATCAAGACCACGACCCACCTGCACAGCGGCGACCCCGTCGACGCGATCATCGACGTTGCACAGCAGGAACAGGCGGCGCTGATCGTGATCGAGCCAAGCGCATCCGGCATGCTGATGCCCTGGCGCCTGCAGTCGCTGCCCGACCGCATCTGCGCGCGTGCGCCGTGCGAGGTGCTGGTGGCTCGCTAGCCTCGTAACGGTAGTTCGTTGGGGCGGGCAGAATATTCCGACGGGGCTAGAACCGTTATGACTGCGAGCTCTTTCTTGGGTGGCCGAGCCGCCTGGCTGCGCTTGTCTTGGCGCCGGCAGAGGACTCGCCCGGCGCTTCTCGCCGCAGTGCTCTACGCCCTACTTAGCACTGGATCGTGTCTCTGATCGCGTTCGTTGGCTGGCTTGGCGTGTTGATCTCCGCGCTGATCGCTCGCCGCCGCAGCGGGTCAGCCACAACCTGATGCGTTCCCGTCGGTGAGCTGCAAGCTCCCTCCAGCGATCGTGACCTGACGCTCCAGAGGATCGCCCAGCAGCAGCCCCGAGATCACCTCGTCGTCCGCGCTGCGCACCAGCGCGCGCGTGCCGTCGGGAGCAAACGCGCTGATGATCGCCGCCTCCGGCGCGCCGTCGCGCCCGAAGGGCACCGTGTATGCCTCGACGGTTGCCTCGCCACGGTAATCGCTCGTCGCCCGACGGGGCTGTGGACGCTCCACGGCCGCATCGATCTCGGCAAACGGCCGGGTCGGAGGCGTCGTGGAGTACACGCCGATCGCGTGCTTGGTCACATACCAGCCGAGCGCGGTACTCATGCCGATGCTGCCCGGGGCCTCCCGCAGTCTTCCGACGAGCGCGGCGACCGCATGGCCGGCGTAGTTGTTGCCCGGCCCGCCGGCGAATGTCAGCCCGCCCGTGACCGTCAGCGGACGGCCGTCCGTCTCGAGCCCGAGCTCGCGCGCCGCGATCTGGACGGCGGAGGGAAAGCACGAGTACAGGTCGACGTGCGCGACATCGTCGATCGAGACACCGGCGTGCGCAAGCGCGGCGCGTCCGGCCGCCCTGATCGCCGGCGAGGCCGCCAGCTCTGCGCGCTCGGAGAGAAACCACTCGTCGTAGGCGTGCGCGACCGCATGCACGAACACCCAGCGGTCGCGCGGTACGCCCGCCCGCGCCGCGCGCTCGGCGCTGCACATGATCAGCCCGGAGGCTTGGTCGACCTGGATGTTCGCGGTCATCAGCTTCAGGTAAGGGGCGGCGACCGGCCGGTTCGCGGGACCTGGGTTGAGCAGCTCGTGGGCGGTCGTTGCCTGCGGTAACCACGCGTACGGATTCGACGCAGCGATCTCGGAGAACCCGGCCCACAGCGACGCCACCCGCTGCATGTGGTCGCGCTCGTCCCGACCGCTGCGGGCGCGGAGTGCGGTCTCGAGCAGCGAGTAGTTGTACAGCGGCGCGATCAGCCCGACCGCGACCTCGGCGTCGTTGCTCGCGACCCGGTCGGATCCGATGATCCTGGTCGGTCGCGCCTCGGGGTCCTGTTCGGGCCATGCGGGTCGTCCTCCGGCACGGTGCGCGGCGGTCATCGTCGCGCCCGTCTCGGCGCCGCTGATCAACGCTACATCCAGCTCACCGTCGGCGATCGCGCGCGCCTCCTCGCCGAGCAGCCGGAGGGGTCCGTCGCCACCGAACAGGGTCGTGCGGACCGTCTGTCGCGGCGCGGCGCCAAGCTGCTGTGCGATCAGCGCCGCTTCGTCCTGATAGGGCCAGGAGATCGTCGCGACGTGCGCGATCGAGTCCGCGCCACGCAGCAGCTCCTCGCCGGTGCCGCTGTCCTCCCCGGCGGCCCGCAGCGCCGACACCGCCAGCGAGATCGGCTCCTGAGAGCCCTCGAACCCCCTCGGCCGCTGGATCGCCTGTCCGACCCCGACGATCACCGGCGCCCGCGGGTCGACCCCGCGACTCACGGCACGTTCACCGCAAAGGAGGCCATCGCCTTCGCGATCGGCTCCTCGCCGGCGCGCAGCACGCAGCTCGCGTGCACGAGCGTGCGCCCGACGCGGTCAACCGTGCAGTGCGCCTCGACCCACGCTCCCTCCCACACGCCGCGCAGGAAAACCATGTGCAGGTCGGCGGTGGCGAGCGTCGAGCCAGGCGGAAGCTGACTGAGGACGGCCCGGCTGAGCGCGCTGTCGGCCACGGTCATCAGCAGTCCGCCGTGCGCGCGGCCGAGCGAGTTGGCGTGGTGCGCCTCGATCCGCACGGCGAGGACCGGCATCCCTTCGCCGGTGCGGATATACAGCGGACCGACACGCTCGTGGAACGGATTCGCCGCCAGCAGCTCGAACTGATCCGGGATCGCCAAGGCCGGGAGGTTATTCTCCGCGCGCCGTGGATGACCTCGCAGAACAACTCGGGACGCTCGTCAGCGATGCGCTCTCACAACGAGTCGAGATCGAGTGTCTGCAACAGCTGACCGGCGGCGCCAGCCGCGAGACCTGGTCCTTCGATGCGCGCACGCCGGCTGGCGAGCGCAGGCCGCTGATCCTCAGGCGTCACCCGCTGGGCGCGCAATGGGAACGCGAGATGACCCGCGAAGCGCGCGCGATCGAAGCCGCGGGGCGCGCGGGCGTGCCGGAGCCGGCGATCCTCGCCGGGAGCGAGTCGTACATCGTGATGGAGCGGATCGAGGGCGAGACGATCGCGCGGCGCATCCTGCGCGACGAGGCGTTCGCGGGCGTCCGCCCGAAGCTCGCCGAGCAGTGCGGCGAGCTGCTCGCGCGGATCCACTCGATTCCGGAAGGCGAGATCCCTGGCCTCGAAGCACCCGACGTGCTCGCCGACCTGCGGGAGACGCTCGATTCCTACGAGGACGCCAGCCCCGCGCTCGAGCTGGGCCTCCGTCACCTCGAGCAGCACCAGACCGAGCCGACGGCCGAGGTCATCCTGCACGGCGACTTTCGCAACGGCAACCTGATCGTCGGACCCGACGGCATCCGCGCGGTGCTCGACTGGGAGCTCGTCCACCGCGGCGACCCGATGCAGGACCTGGGCTGGCTTTGCGTCCGGGCCTGGCGGTTCGGTGGTGAGGATCCGGTCGGCGGGTTCGGCTCCTACGAGGACCTGTTCCGCGGCTACGAGCGGGTCAGCGGGCGCGCCGTCGACCGCGATGCGGTCCACTGGTGGGAGCTGTTCGGCACCGTGTGGTGGGGCATCGGCTGCATGCGAATGGGCTGGCGCTACCTGTCCGGCTCCGAGCGGTCGGTCGAGCTGGCGGCAATCGGCCGGCGCGTATGGGAGCAGGAATACGACGTGATGCTGCTGCTGGGAGGCGAGTGACGTGGCCCGCGGTGTGCCGAGTAGCGCCGAGCTCGCGCAGGCCGTGCGCGAGTTCCTGGAGCGCGACGTGATGCCCGACGCCGACCCGCGACTGCGGTTCATGTCCCGTGTGGCCGCGAACGTCGTCGCTTCGATCGAGCGCGAGCTGACGCTCGGACCGCACTACGCCCGCGCACACGCCGCGCGCCTGGAACGGCTGGGCGTCGCCGATGACGCGGAGCTGTGCCGCGCGATCCGCACCGGCACGCTCGACGACCGGCTCGACGAAGTCCGCGCCGCGGTTCGCGCCACCGCGGTCGAGAAGCTGCGCATCGCCAACCCCCGATACCTGCGACCCGAGGACGCACAATGACCACCGCAGAACGACTGCAGGGCCTCCCTGACGACCTCCAGCAGTTCATCTCGGAGCTCGACCTGTTCATCGAGCAGGAGATCAAGCCGCTCGAGACAGCGAACATCCAGTTCTTCGATCACCGTCGCGAGTACGCGCGGACCGACTGGGAGAACGGCGGCGTCCACGCGCGGGAGTGGATCGAGCTGCTCCGCGAGATGCGCCGGCGCGCCGATACCGCGGGCTTCTTCCGTTACGCCCTGCCGCGCTCGATGGGGGGACGCGACGGCACCAATCTCGGGATGGCCGCGATCCGCGATCACCTGGCCGCCAAGGGGCTGGGATTGCACAACGATCTGCAGATGGAGTCCTCGGTTGTCGGCAACCTGGTGTTCCCGCTGATCCTCCAGCAGTTCGGCACCTCCGAGCAGAAGGGCCAGTTCCTCGACGGCTCGATCACCGGCGAGCACGCGATCGCGTTCAACCTGACTGAGCCCGATCACGGCAGCGACGCGACGTGGCTCGAGACTCACGCCGTCCGCGACGGCTCCGACTGGGTGATCAACGGCGCCAAGCGGTTCGCGAGCGGTGGCGGCCTTGCGAGACACGCGATCGTGTTCGCGCGGACCTCCGGCGAGCAGGGTCAGGCGCAGGGGATCACCGCGTTCATCGTCCCCACCGACAGCCCCGGCTACCGGATCCCGTACTACCACTGGACCTTCAACATGCCCACCGACCACGCCGAGGTCGTGCTCGAAAACGTCCGCGTGCCCGGCGACGCGATCCTCGGCGAGGAGGGCCGCGGCCTGGCGACGGCGATGTTCTTCGTGCACGAGAACCGGATCCGCCAAGCGGCCTCGGGGGTCGGTGCGGCCGACTACTGCGTGCGCGAGAGCGTCGAGTACGCGAAGCGGCGGATCACGTTCGGCAAGCCGCTGGCCGAACGCCAGGCGATCCAATGGCCGCTGGTTGAACTGGCCACCGACGTGCAGCTGCTGCGGACATTCGTGCGCCGGACCGCGGCCGAGATGGACGGGGGGCGCGATCGGATCCACGGGATCAGCGACAAGGTCTCGATGTGCAACTTCCGCGCCAACCGGCTGGTCTGCGATGCCGCGGACCGCGCGATGCAGGTCCACGGCGGCGTCGGCTACACCCGCCACAAGCCGTTCGAGCACATCTACCGCCACCACCGGCGCTACCGGATCACCGAGGGTTCCGAGGAGATCCAGATCCGCAACGTGGCCGGGCACCTGTTCGGATTCATCAGCCGCTAAGGCGAGGACGGAGCAGCGCGGCGGATAACGTCACACTCAACTCGCCTCGATGGGTGAATGTGACCTTGACGGCGGACCAGGCCGTGTTCGTAACACTCGTCATCTCGCGGGCGTTGAGTGTGACGTTGACGGCAGCATCAGCCGCTCACCCGGTCGGTGCGAGCGCCCGCTAATGCTCGCCGTCTGGACGGGCCCGCCCGGCCCCATGGACGCTGCCCGGCGCAGCCGGGCAGCCCCTAACCCTTCACGATCCCGCTCGGCTTTCCACGGTGACCAGGCTCCTGGTGCGGGAACGCGCCCGCCGTGGTCTTCGGTGGCGCGTACGTCGGGCAGGACGCCTGCGCGACGACCGGCAGCGACGGCCTCGAGTCGTCGGGCCGGGCCGCGAAGTTGAACGCGCTCGTCAGGTCGCCGGTGTGCTGGCGTCGCCACGGCGTCAGATTCGGCACCTCGACCCCGAACCGCGTCTCGACGAAGCGCAGCATTGAGGTGTGGTCGAAAACGTCGGAGCTCACAAGTCCGCCGCGAGAGAACGGGGAGACGATGATCATCGGCACCCGGAACCCCAGGCCGATGGGGCCTCTGATGCCCGCCGCGGCGGCCGGCAGGGTTGGCACTGTCAGGAACTCGCCCTTGGTACCGGGCGGCGGGGTCGGCGGCTTGACGTGATCGAAGAACCCGCCGTTCTCGTCGAACGTGATGAACACCGCGGTCTTCTCCCACAACGACTTGTTCGAGAGCACCGCCTCCAGCACCTGGCGCACCCCCACCTCGCCGGCGCTGGGAGACGAGAATCCGGGGTGCTCGGAGCTGAGCACCCCGAGCGAGATCCACGAGACCTGCGGAAGACGACCGTGCGCGATGTCGGCCACGAAATCGGTTGGGAAGATCGGGGCGATGCCGCGGTTGTAGAGGTCGGTGCCCTTGGCATAAGCCTTGAAGTACGGCAGCGGGTTGTCGAGGATGCCGCCCGGGGAGCCGTTGTAGGCCTTCCAGCTGATCCCGTGCTGCGACAGCCGCTCGGGCATCGTCGTCCACGTGAACGTCCCATAGGCCTTCGTTCGCGTCGCCACCAGCGTCTCGACGAGCGGACCCCCGTGCGTGCCAGCCGGATCGATCGAGGCGGACATCGACATCAGCCGGTTGGGATCGGTCGGGCCGATCACCGAGCAGTGGTACGCGTCGCAGACCGTGAACTTATCGGCGAGCGTGTAGTACAGCGGCAAGTCCGAGCGCTTGTAGTAACCCATCGTCTCGACTGCGATCGCTTTTCCGTCCGCGGCGTTGTGTGCGCGCAGGAAACCATTCATCGCGCCCCCGTCCCACGACTGATGCTGCGGCCCCCAATCGTGCGTGAGGTCAGGCAGGCACTGGCTGTCGAGGTGATACGGACGGAGGCTCTCCGACCCGTCCTTCTGGAAGAACGCCGAGCGCCCGTGCTTGTCGTCGAAGCCCTGTACGCCAGAAAGCGTCCCGAAGTAGTGATCGAACGAGCGGTTCTCCTGAATCAGGAACACCACGTGCTCGATGTCCTTCAGCTGGCCGTGCTTCGGCGCCGCCGCGGCGGCACTCGCCAGCAGACCTTCGACGCCGGCTCCGAGCATCCCGGCCCCGAGTCCAGCGGCGCCGATGTCGCGCAACGCCTCGCGGCGGGTGATTCCACGGTCCTTGTTTCGTTGCACCCTAACTCCCCCTTGTGGCGGTTACTGTGTCCGGCCGACGCGCACGAGCCTACCAATCGATGCCCGCCGTCGTGTGATCGGTACGCTGCCACGCATGGCCAAGAGTTCACGAAGAGCTTTCCTGGCCGGGGCAACGGGGGCAGCTGCGGGAACGCTGCTATCGAGCACCCCGGCGGGCGCGCACGCGGCGAAGCCGGCGCGACGCGTCGATGTGGTTGTGGTCGGCGCGGGCCTCGCGGGCCTGAGCGCGGCCACCGATCTTGTCGCCCGCGGTCACTCGGTCGCCCTGCTCGAGGCACGCGACCGCGTCGGCGGACGCACGCTGAACCACCCGGTTGGAGGCGGCGAGGTCGTCGAGGTCGGCGGTCAGTGGGTGGGGCCGGGACAGGACCGGGTCCTGGCGCGAGCACGCGCGCTCGGCATCGGGACCTTCAAGACGTACCAGAAGGGCGCCCAGATCTTCGACTACCTCGGCAAGCAGACGCACTTCAGCGGGCTGATCCCGCCGCTCCCGAAGCCCGACGCGGCCGACTTCAACAAGCTGCTGGGCACGGTCATCTCGCTCGAGTCGAAGGTGCCATTGACCGAGCCGTGGACCGCGCCCGGCGCCGCGGCGCTCGATGCGCAGACGTTCGACACGTTCATCCTCGCGAACTCCTCCACAGCTGGGGCGCGTTTCGTGATGGGTCTCGCCGTCAAGGCCGTGTTCGCGACCGACCCGCGCGACCTCTCGGCGCTTCACACGCTGTTCTACTTCAACTCCGGCAAAGGAGTCCTGTTCCTCACGAGCACCGCGGGGGGCGCTCAGGACTCGCGCTTCGTCGGCGGATCACAGCTGATCTCGATCAAGATGGCGGCGCGTTTGGGCCGCCGCGTCGTGCTCGAGGCACCGGTGCGGCGGATCAGCCAGGACGCCGGCGGCGTCACCGTTGTCAGCGACGCCGGCACGTGGAGCGCGAAGCGCGTGATCGTCGCGGTCGCGCCGATGCTCGCGGGGCGGATCGACTACGAGCCGATCGTGCCGCCGCTGCGGGACGGCCTGACGCAGCGGATCCCCCAGGGTTCGGTGATCAAGTACGAGGCGGTCTACCCGACGCCGTTCTGGCGCTCCTCGGGTCTGAATGGCTACACGAACAGCGACCGCCCGCCGATCTACTTCACCTACGACAATTCGCCTCCGAGCGGCAAGCCGGGCGTGCTGCTCGGATTCGTAGTCGGCAGCGACGCGCGCAAGCTGCAGACGCTCCCGGCGGACGCACGCCGGCGTGCCGTGATCGACTCGTTCGTGCGGCTGTTCGGCTCGCGCGCAGCTTCTCCGCGAGAGGTGATCGAGCACAACTGGTCGCTGGAGCAGTGGACCCGCGGCTGCTATGCCGGCTACCTGCCGCCCGGCGTGTGGAGCGACTACGGAAGCGCGTTGCGCGCGCCGGTCGGCCGCATCCACTGGGCCGGCACCGAGACCTCCGAGGTGTTCACGGGCTATATGGACGGCGCGGTGCGGTCGGGCGAGCGCGCCGCGGTCGAGGTCTCGCAGGCTCTCTGACGGGCAATCCAGCGCGGGGCGCCGCTGCTACGCCGGCGTCGCCACGGTCGTGGGTGCCGAGCGGCCGCGCAGCAGCACCGGCTGGCCGAGCTCCCAGCGTCGCGCCTCGATCTTTCCCGCCCGCGCGATGATCGCATCGGACGCGAGCAGCCGCCCGGAGCTCGCCTTCGCCAGCTCGGTCAGCCGTGCCGCCTCGTTGACCGGATCCCCGATCACGGTGTACTCGTAGCGATGCGCGGCGCCGATGTTGCCGGCGACGACGTCGCCGGCGGACAGGCCGATCGCCGCGTCGACGCCGCCGAGCTCGGTCGCCAGCCGGCGGCGCAGCTCGCGCGACGCGGCGAGCGCCGCCGCGGCGGCGTTGGGGTGCTCGCTCGGCGCGCCGAACACGCACAGCGCGGCATCCCCTTCGAACTTGTTTACCCAGCCGCCATGCAGCGTCACCACCTCGACCACGATTCCGAAGAACCGGTTCAGCGTCGCCACCACCTCACGAGGGTCGCTGTTCGCGGCGAGCGTGGTCGAGCCGACGACATCGGTGAACAGCACCGCCGCGTCGCGGACCTCGCCGCCGAGCTCGATTCCGCGCGCCAGCGCCGATCGCGCGACCTCCTCCCCCACGTGCCGGCCGAACAGCTCCCGCACCCGGTCGCGCTCTCGGAGCCCTGCCACCATCCGGTTGAAGCCCGCCTGCAGCAGCCCGATCTCGCCGCCGTCGTCGACCGGGACGGTCACGTTCGTGTCCCCCGCCTCGAGCCGGGCGACGGCGCTGCGCACCCCTCTCACGGGATCGGACACCGAGCGGATCGCCGCCAGCAGCGTGATCAGTCCGACCGTCAGAGCGACGCCACCGAGGAAGATCACGGTCGTGGCCATGCGGCGGGCGGAGATATCGGCGCCGGCCAGGTAGGCGATCGCCACGACCACCGCGCCGCCGACCGCCACCGCGGTCCCGAATTCCCACGCGAGGTAGATGCGGGCTCCGATGCCCGGGACAAGCGGGCGGGCCGGCGGATCGGACTCCATCGCCAGCGCGGTGATCGGCCGCATGATCCGCTCCGCGGAGAAGTAGCTCATCGCTGATGCGCCGGCGCCACCGAGCACGACCACGACCGCCAGCAGTACGCAGGCCGTCGCAGAGCAGCCCTCGAACGGAGCAATCGCCGCGAACACGCCCGCGCCGATCGCCCAGACGACGCCCGTGCGTATGGCCTCCTGCATCGGGAAGCGAACCGCGCGCAGCCGTTGGGCCTTGTTCGGTTCGGCGCCGCTGTCGAGCCACTCGCGAATCGGACGCAGCCCATGCCGCGCCCACAGATCACACGCCACCCACCCCACCGCCGTCATCACGACGACGATGATCGGATCGGCCCACCGCATGCTCGATCCGACCGAGCCGGTCGGCATCGGCAACACGTACTCGAGAAACACGAACGTGATCGCGACGCTGATCAGGTTGATGATCGGCAGGCACACGGCCAGCTGCCGCGAAACGCGCGCGCCGAGCTCGTAGCGGTCACCAAGGGATCTATGCGCCACCAAGCGTGGCGGCGCACCTGCCGGTTGCGTCGGGAGCGCTACTACGTTCGATGTCGACTCGACTGCCAAGGCCTCCCGTCCTGGTGGTGAAATACTACTTTCCGCCTGCTCGGCGCGTCGCAGTGTGAGGTCGATCACAGTGGGTCGGTTTGAGACCGACCCGCACCGCAGACCTGACCCGGGCGCATCCCGCCGGCGCGACGGCGTCCTAGCGCGCCGCCACCACCTGCTCCCCCTCGAGGTCGAGCTCCGGGGGGATCGGAGGTGCCGCCGGCGGCCCTGGCGTAGGAGAACCCCGACGTCGCTGCACCCACAGATACAGCGCCGGCAAGACGAACAGGTTGAGCAGCGTCGAGGTGGCGAGGCCGCCGAGGATCACGATCGCCATCGGGTTCTCGATCTCCTGGCCCGGCCGAGCGCCGAACACGACCAGGGGGATCAGCGCGAGTGCGGTCGCCAGCGCAGTCATCAGGATCGGCGACAGGCGCTCGCACGCGCCACGGATCACGAGCGCCGTCCCGAATGGCTCGCCTTCTACGCGCTCGAGATGCTGGAAGTGGCTGATCAGCAGGATCCCGTTGCGGGCCGCGATGCCCAGCACCGTGAAGAAACCGATCAACGCGCCGAGTGAGATCGTGCCGACCGCGCCCCACGCCGCCAGCACGCCGCCGACGAGCGCGACCGGGAGCGTCACGAACATGAGCAGGGCCAACCGTACGCTGCCGAACGCGACCTGGAGCAAGAGCAGGATTGCGATCACGGCGGCCGCGCCCATCTCGAGCAGCCTCGTCTCGGCGGCCTGCCGCTCGGCCGCCTCGCCCAGCAGCCCGATGTGGTAGCCGAGCGGGAGCCGCACGTCCGCGAGTCTGGCCTGCACGGCCTGCCGGACGCCGTCGAGGTCGCTGGAGCTGACGTTCGCGAGCACGTCGGTCTTGTTGGTGCCGTTGACGCGTGTGATGTCGCTGGGCGTCGAGTCGACCGTGAGCGAGGCCACGCGCCCAAGCGGCACGTGACCGCCGCCGGGCGTATCGATCAGCAGCCGGCTGACATCGGTGAGGTTGCCCCGGGTGGTGGGGACGCTGAACGACCTGACCTCCAGCGGAACGCCGTTTGCGAGGATCTGGCCGACCTCGACCGACCCAAGCAGCGCGGCGGCGTCGCGGCGGACCGCGCCTGGGGTCAGGCCGTAGCGCGCGGCCGCCGCCGCGTTGACGGTCTCCTGGATCTGCGCGATGTAGCCCTGGCTCTGCGGGTGAAGGTCGACCAGGTTCGGCGTGCCTCTGAGCCGGTCGGTGACCACCGACGCCAGGTGCTGGAGCGTGTTGAAGTCGGGACCCACGATCCGCACCACCAGGTCCTCGCTCGAGGTCGAGATCGTCTCATCGATCCGCTCGTGCAGGTACGTGGTGAGATCCATGAATGTGCCGGGGAAGGAGGCTCCGACGGCGCGGACGGCCGCTTCGGTGGTGGCCACGTCGGCGCCGGGGGCGAGCGTGATCCACTGCTCGGAGAACTCCGGCCCGGCGATCTCCTCGCCGAGGAGCGCCTGGCCGATGTGCGCTCCGACGTGGGTCACGCCCGGGATCGCCAGCAGCCGTTGCTGGAGCCGCGTGACGATCCGGGTCATCTCGGTCAGCGAGGTGCCCGGCTTGGTGTCGAAGTGCATCAGCAGGTCCGGCTCTTTGAAGGACGGGAACAGGTCCTCCCCCACGTTCGGCAGCACCAGCGCCCCGGCGGCGAGCGAGGCGACGACTGCTGCCAGCGCCCAGCCGGGATGACGCAGCACTGGCGCGAGCAACGCGGTGTACAGGCGCTTGCATACGCGCACCAGTGGTGGGTCGCCGGCCCTCAGCCGGGCGCTCGGCATCAGGATCATCGCGAGCGCGGGCGTGACCGTCAGCGCGACCGCCATCGAGGCGAGCACGGCGAGCGCGTACGCGAGCGCCAGCGGGCGGAAGAACGAGCCTGTCAAACCTCCCACGAACACGACGGGAAGCACCGCGACGATGTTGATCACGGTCGCGTACAGGATCGCCGTGCGGACCTCCAGCGAGGCGGCCAACAGCAGCTGTAACGGGGTCGTCCGCCGGCCGCCTGCGCGCCACAGCCGCAGGCGCCTGACGATGTTCTCCATGTCGATGATCGCGTCGTCGACCACAACCCCGACGGCGACCGCGAACCCGGCGAGCACCATCGTGTTGATCGTCGCGCCCTCGGCGTCGAGCACGATCGCCGCAGCGGCCAGCGACAGCGGGATCGCGAGCAGGCTCACGAACGCCGCGCGCCACTGGAACAGGAACGCGATCAGCACAAAGACCACCAGGATGCAGCCGAGCAGCACAGCAAACGCCAGGTTGCTGATCGCCGTGCGGATAAAGCTTGCCTGGCGGAAGATGTGCGAGTCGATCTTGATGCCGCGGAGCCCTGGCGCCATCGCCGCGAGGGCCTGGTCAACGTCGCGCGTCACCTGCAGCGTGTTCGCGCCGGGGAACTTCTCGACCACCAACAGCAGTCCGGGCCCGCCGTTGATCACGGCGTCGCCGATCAACGGCGGCGCGCCGTATCGCACACGGGCCACCTCTCCCACGGTGAGCGTTCTCGACCCTTGGCGAGCGACCGGCGCCTCCGCGAGCTGCTGGGGTGTCGTGATCACCTGGATGTCGCGGACGTTCAGGCGCTGGTTGGGAGTTTCGATGAAGCCCCCGGTTCCGATCGCGTTGCCGCTGGTGAACGTGAGCTGCCCGGCATCGACGGCGTCGCCTGCGGCCGCCATCAGCTGGTTGAGCGAGACGTGGTTGGCAAGCATTCGCGATGGATCGGCCTGAACCTCGATGCCCTTGGTCCGGTTTCCCCAGATCGCGACGTTCGCGACGCCCGGAACGTGCAGGAGCCTCGGCCGGATCGTGTATGAGGCGATCGTCGAGAGGTCGAGCGGCGAAAGCGTCTTCGACGTCAGGCCGATCTGTAGCACGCGACTCGTCGCCGAGACGATCGGATACATCGCCGGCGGTGAGGCCCACGATGGAAGCGTCGAGGCCGCCGTCGCCAGCCGTTCCTGGACCAGCTGCCTGGCCTCCAGCACGTCGGTTCCACCCTTGAAGTACAGGAAGATCGCCGACAGTTCGGGGACCGACTCGGATTCGACCTCATCGACTCCCGCCACGCCCTGAAGTGCGTTCTCCAGTGGGACCGTGACGAGCGCCTGCACCTCCCCTGGCGAGAGTCCGGTGCACTCCGTCTGGATCTCGACGGTGACCGGCGCAAACTCCGGGAACACATCGACCTTCTGTCTTCCGAGCGTCTGCACACCAAAGAACATCAGTGCGGCCGCGGCCCCCACGACGAGGTACCGAAAGCGCAGGCTGTTGCCGATGATGAACCGCACGTCTCACGCCCCAGGGCCGGCCCCGCCCCGATCGTTGCGGTCTGCTCTCATGTCTGCGCCAGCACTCCCGTCTGCACCCCCAGTAGCTCCTCGGCGCCGACGGTGACGACCGCCGCGCCCCTCGTCGGCCCCTTGCTCAGATAGACGTCGTTGCCGTTGATGTGGTCGACCGTGACCGGCACCTCGGTATAAGTGAGCGGCGCGATGCTCGTGAACACGTAGGTGTTCCCATTCGGCTCGTAGACGAGGGCCGAGTACGGGACCAGGATCGTCGCGCCTGTGTGTGCCGCGGGCGCCGTCTGAATTCCGATCCGCTGCGCGCCCGTCGCCGATAGAACGATCTTGCCCGCGGAGCTCCCCGCTACGGGTTCGATCCGGCTCGACGGCGGGACCGTGGTCGTTGCCGCCCCGCCGCACCCCGTGACTCCGCCGGCGACAATCACGGCGATCGCGGCAAGACGTCCGAGGGGTGTCATCGAGGGTCTCCTCTCATTACGGACTCGTGGTCGGCACCGTGATGCCCGGTGCCTCGGTCAGGTGCTCGTCAGGCTCGGCGATCGGCTGCCGCGGTCCGAATGCGAGGCACAGGGCCGGGAGCAGCACCCCGACCAGCAGCCCGCTGGTCACCAGTCCGCCGAGGATCACGGCCGCAGCCGCATGCGTGATCTCATTTCCGGCGACGTTGCCCATCGCCACGAACGGCACCATCGCCACCGCGATCACGACAAGCGCGGTGGACGTGGGTGCCAGCTGCCCGCCCGCAGCAGCGACGACGATCGATTCGTCCAGCTCGCGTCCCTCCCGTACCTGCTCTCGACGTAAACGGTCGATCTGCAAGAGCCCCTGCCGAACCGCGACCCCAAACACCGCAAGCAGTCCGGCGTCACAGCCGAGCGAGCCGAACTGTCCGGTGGCGAGCGCGACGAGCACGCCGCCGAGCAGCGCAGCCGGAAGGGAGAGCAGGAACAACGCGGCCAGGCGCCAGCTTCGCAGTGCAGCCTGCGTGAGGAGCAGCAGCCCGATGAGCGCCGCCAGCGCGAAGGAGATGAACGTCGTGTGCGAGGTGGCGTCGTCCGGGGTGCCGCCGACTATCTCGGCGTGGTACCCGAGCGGATATCTGATGCTTCCCAGCATGGCCTGGATCGCCGCCTGCGCTGCGCCCGTGCTGCCGCTTTGGACCGGAGCAGTTAAGTCGACGTATCGCGACAGTGCTTGGTGGGGGATCTCGATGGGATCCGGGTGCACACCGACGGTGGCGATCTGCGAAAGGGGCACGTGGCCGCCTCCGGAGGTATCGATCAACAGCTTGCGCACGCTGTCGACCGTGCTCCGGACTGCGGGCGTGCCTCGCACGGTCACATCGAAGACCGCCTGCTGCTCGAAGAAGTTGCCGACGGTCAGCCCGGACACGAGCGTCGAGGCTTGCCGGCGGGCATCTCCCGCGAGCACGCCCGCCCGAAGTGCCGCGCTGTCGTTGACGGAGACTTCGATGTTCGGCTCCATCGGGGGTGATTGCACCTGCAGCGCACCCAGCCCAGGGATCAGCGCGATCACTTTCCGCGCCTGGTTGGCCAGGCTCTGGAGCTGCCCGTAGTCCTCGCCGTAGAAGCGCACCGTGACCTCGTGCGTGGCGGGCTGGAGCACCCCGCTCATCACGCCGCTCTCGTAGGTCGAGACCGATGCGCGCATCCCGGGAGTGCCCTCGACGATCGCCCGGATCTGCCCAAGCGCGCGCGTGTAGTCGGCACTCGGCTTGATCGCGACCATGATCTGGCCAGAGCTGGTGTCGACGATCTGGTCGCCGGTGACCGCGCGGCCCAGGATCGCCGCGGCATCGGCCACAGCCGGCAGCGCACGTAGCTGACCAACCACCCGTCCCGTGATGCGGTCCATCTCTGCCAGCGAGGCGCCCGCCGGTCCCGACCACTGAACCACCAGGTCGCGATCCACGAACGTGGGCGCAGCCGGCTGCTTGAGGAACGGGAAAGCGACCAGGCCCGCGAGTCCCACCGCGCACACTCCACCGAGGAGGAAGCGCGGGATCCTCAGCGCGCCGCCCACGAGCGCGGCGTATGCCGACCCGACGCGCCGGCGGAGCGCATCCGCCCGGACTTGCGGCTTGCCGGGACGCAGCAGGAGCCAGCCGAGCGCGGGAGTGAATACCAGCGCCACGACCATCGAGACGAGTACCGCGACCGAGAACGCGAGCACGAGCGGATGCACGAACGTCGCGGTCAGCCCCTTGGAGAAGAACACCGGCGCGACCGAGACGAGGATGAACAGCGTCGCGTAGGAGAGAGTGCCTCGGTGCTGGGCATAGGCGCGCACCACCGATCCCACTGACAGCGATCGTCCGTTGGTTCGGTCATCGACCATAACGGTGCGCACGAGCGCGTCGGTCCCGCAGACAGCATCGTCGACGACGATTGCGGTCGCGACCATGAGGCCCGCGATCGTGAGCGCATTGAAGGTCTCGCCGAGCGCCTGCAAGACCAGTGCGGCCGACAGCAGCGAAAGCGCGATCGAGACCGCACCGACCGCCAGCGCGCGAAGTTGCATGAACAGCGCCGCGAGCGCCAGCAGCAAGAGTCCGGCCGCGATCAATAGTGCAAGAGCGAGGTTGTCGAAAGCATCGGTGACGTACTGCGCCGGCCGGAAGAACGTCGTGTCCACCTGGACACCGGCCAGCGCCGGACGCAAATCGCGCAGCGCGCGGTCGAGTCCCCTGGTCACGCCGAGGACGCTCGCCGACGGACGCTTCTGAACCATCAGGACGAGCCCTGAGCCGCCGCCTACGATCGCATCCCCGATCAGCGGTTGATTTCCCTGAACCACCGTGGCGACGTTGCTGAGCCGCAGCCCCGATGCGCCGGTCACGGGAACCGTGGCCAGGTCGCTTGGCGCCCCGAGCGGCAGCACCGGGCGGATCTCGAGGCGCTGGTTTGGACCATCCAGGAATCCGCCGGTGCCGGGCGAGGAACCCTGGAGGAAGCTGAGTGGGGAGACCAGCTGTGCGTTGCCCGCCGTCTGGATGATCTGGCTCAGCGTCACGCCTCGCGCCGCCAGCCGCGCCGGATCGACCAGCACCTGGATTTGGCGGTCGCGCTGACCGAAGATCGCCACGTTCGCCACGCCCGGCACGCCTGACAGGCGCGGCTTGACAATCCACCGGGCGAGATAGGAGAGCTCGAGCGAGTCCAACGATGTCGAGCGCAGGCCGACCATCAACACCCGGCTCGTCGATGACAGCGGCTGGATCAGCTGCGGGGGCTTGGAGATGTTCGGCAGCTCAAACGCGTTCGTCAAGCGCTCGGTGACGAGCTGCCGCGCGTGCAGGACAGTCGTTCCGGGCTCGAAGTACAGATCGACGGTCGACAGCCCGGGCAACGACTGCGAGCGCACGTCCCAGACGTCCATGATGCCGTCGAGGAGGTTGTTCTCCATCGGCACGGTGACGTATTGCTCAACCTCCTGGCTGGAGAGACCGAGTGCCTCGGTCTGCACCTCGAGGACCGGCCCCGAGCCAAGTTCCGGGACTACGTCCGCGTGCATGCGAGGCAGCGAGATCGCCGCAACTACGAGAAGACCCGCCGCGAGTCCAGCCACCAGGACGCGGCACCGCAGCGCAGTCGTAAGCACCCACGCGAGCATCGCACCCTCTCTCTTCAGGCTGCGACTCTATCCGGCGGCTACCGCCAAAACAAGCGTGGCGTCGGGATCCGGCGAGCGCATAGGATCGGCACGACGATGAGCGAGCAGGCGGCCGCGACCGAGGGGATGAAGGGCGGTGGTTACTACGACGACCACTCCGAGTACCAGCGCGCGACCGCAGGAAGCGGGGCCACCTTCATCCAAGCGTGTGTCGCAGCGGTAGTGCTGCCCGACGAGGGGCGGATGTTCGTGATCGCCGACTACGGCAGTGCCACCGGGCGGAACTCGGCCGCGTCGGTGCGACTCGCCGTAGACGCGGTTCGGGCCCGGCGTTCCGACCAGGCCGT
Source organism: uncultured Solirubrobacterales bacterium (assembly GCA_963824755.1). GTDB lineage: Bacteria > Actinomycetota > Thermoleophilia > Solirubrobacterales > Solirubrobacteraceae > Palsa-465. The sequence goes on from CAWGQT010000028.1 coordinate 89,136, forward strand.
CGCCGTGATTCACAACGACCTGCCAGCCAATGACTGGAATGAACTGTTTGCCAACGTGACCTCGGCTCCGACGAGCTACGCGCGGGCGGCGGGGCCACCGGTGCTTGCGCTGGCTTCGGCGGTGTCGTTCTTTGAGCCCGCCGCGCCGTCGCGATCGGTGCACCTGGGCATGTCGTTCTCAGCGGCGCACTGGCTGCGCAGTCAGCCGCAGGTCCTCCTACCCGGAGGCTTCTACTTCTCGGAGGCCACCGGCGAGACGCGAGCAACCCTCGCGGCTGAGGCCGCCACGGACTGGGTCGCGTTTCTCTCCGCCAGGGCGGCCGACCTCGCGCCGGGCGGGCGGCTCGTGGTGCAGACGGTCGGCACGGATCCCGCGGGGGCCGCGGACGGTTCCCGCGTCACGGCTCGAAAGCTGATGCTCGCGATGAGCGAGGTGGCCGAGGAGCTGGTCGCCGGGGGCCTGCTCGACCGAGCCTCGGTGGACCGCTACATCCTGCCGGTGTACGCGCGAACGCCGGCCGAAGCAAGCGCGCCGGTGGCGGGCCCGGGCGCTCCGTTGCGAGACGCGTTCGAGTTGATCGAGTGCCGGACGGATCCGGTGCCCAACCCGTATCTCGCGAAATGGCGAGACGACCACGACGCCGTCGCATACGGCCGCGCCTACAGCGCGTTCGTGCGCGCCTTCGCCGAGTCGAACCTCCGGGAGCATCTCTTCTCCCCCGGGGCCGTCGAAGACGGCACCGACGAGCTGCTCGACCGGTACTTCGCGCGGCTTGCGGAGCGCTTCGCGGCCGACCCCGAACGCGACAGGTTCGAGGACTGGACGCTCACGGTCGTGCTGGCGCGCCGCTGAAGCCGGTCTTCCGCCCGAGTCCGGCAGACGATGACGTGTCACCCGGTCAGATAGACTGCCGCTCCCAGGCGCGCCGGGCAGCAATCCTCAGCGCCGGTGCGACGGGGTGGGGCTCCGCAGACGGATCGTGTTGATGACGTCGATCGCCTCCATAACGGTCAAGTTCGAGCTCGGGTTGGGCTATCTGCTCATCCTGCCGCTATGGGTCGCCGCGATTGGCGTGATCAGCGGGCGGGTGCTTGGCGTCCAGATCGGGCGCTGGCGCATCGCCCTCGCGGCGATCATCGGCTGGCTCATCGGGTTGACGGCCGGGCTGATCGCGCTCGGACCCCACAACCGGCATCCGGTGCTGGTCATCTCGCTGTCGGTGTTCTTCGGAGTGCTGATAACGCTGCCGCTGGCGATCGCGCTCGACGTCGTCACGCGCGGCAGGCAGGCTGACCACCCTGTCCGCCGAACCCTTCGTCACCCCGTGCGGACGGCACGATCGGTGCTCGCGCCAGTGGGCCGCTTCCGGGAGGTCCTCGGCGAGGCCCGGGCCGAGAACCTGCTTCATGTCCGTTACCGGACGGCCGCCGCGCTCGACTCACCCGATTTCGCGCACCGGGTGCGTCTCGTACTGGAGCGGGCGGGAGGGATGTTCATCAAGTTCGGGCAGATCGCCGCGACGCGCAGCGATCTGCTCCCGGAGACGATGACCTCCGAGCTGTCGCATCTTCACTCCGACGTGCGCCGCCTAACCGATCAGGAGGTTGACGGGGTGCTCGCCTCTGAGCTGGCAGAGCCAGTCGAGAAGGCGTTCGCGACCTTCGATCACCAACCGCTGGCCGCGGCGTCGATCGGACAGACTCACCGGGCGACCCTCCACGACGGGCGCGCGGTCGTCGTCAAGGTCCAGCGCCCGGGGTTAGAGGAGGTCGTGCAGCGGGACTCCGCCGTCCTGTCATTTGCCGCCAGTCAGCTCGAACGGCGGGTCGAGGTGGCCCGGCGGATCGGGGTGCGCGCGCTGGCTGACGAGCTGATCACGAGCATCAGCGCCGAGCTCGACTATGGCCGTGAGGCAATCGCCGGCATGCGCCTGCGCGAGAGCCGGAGCGCAGACGTCGGAGTCCAGATCCCGATGGTGCACCCAACGCTCTCGACGAGCCGCATCTTGGTGATGGACGAGGTGAGGGGCCGCTCGATCTCCGACGCAGCCGCACTTGATGCAGTTCCGCTCGCCCGTAAGGAGCTCGCGCGAAGGTTGCTGGCATCGTTCCTGGCCCAGATCCTCAACGACGGCTATTACCACGCAGACCCACACCCTGGGAACGTTCTGATCGACCGCGAGGGCACGCTCTGGCTGCTCGACTTCGGCGCGGTGGGACGCATCGATGCGATTTCTCGTGAGGCCCTGCAAGGGATCGCGCTCGGGTTCGCGGTCCGAGACGGGTCGCTGATCGCGCGGGCCGTCCGGCATCTCGTCGGCGACGATCTGGTCGACATGCGGCAGCTCGAGCGGGACATGTCCGTGCTGCTCGGCGAAGTCGACGCCACCGGGCTAAGCCCGGCAGCGATGGCCGGCGTCCTGGAAACAATCGAGCGGCACGGGCTGCGCCCACCACCAGCGATGCTGCTGCTCTCGCGGACCTTGATCACGCTCGAAGGGACGCTCAACACGATCGATCCCACCTTCACGCTCGGCTCGGAAACCGAGCTGATCGTGATGCGTGACCATCGCGAAGAGCTCGGCGCGCCGGAAGATCTGCTGCGCAAGGAGCTCCTGCGGGTACTACCTGCTCTGCGCACGCTGCCCGAGCACGCGGAAGCGATCGCGACCCAGTGGCGCTCGGGGAGACTGGTCGTGCGGACCGAGCGCTATGCAGGCTCCGATCGCACCGTGGTCGAGGGCTGGCTGAACCGGGTCCTGATCGCGATCGCGGCCGGGGCGGGCGCGCTGACCTCCGCCGCCCTGCTCATCGCAGGGTCGCTGTCGCCGGACAAGACCGTGCGCGCCGTGATCTGGACACTCGGATTCTCTGGCTTGACCGGGACAACGGTCCTGTTGATGCGGACCGTCGCGCAGGCGCTGCATCCGCAGGTCACCCGGTCCGAGTAGCGCCGGTCAGGGGCCGCCTTCGGCGGCGTCCGTGGGGCCGCGCGGCCCCGTCCGGACGGCGGTTGGCGGTTCGGGCTGGCGGGGCTTGTGGCGGTTCGTTGTGGCGGGGCCGGACGCTTCGGCGACGTCAGCCCCGTCCGTGCCCCATATGGAGGATGGGTTGTCAAGGCGCACGGGTTGATCGACCCGAGTGTTGGGCCTTGGGGTTGCCTTGCGTGGTTGCGGGTCGCGGGGCGGTCCGGGCGTCCGCGGGTGTCGCGACGGTGGTCAGCCTCATATGCGGGGGCTGGGTACCCCAAGACCTTGGTTTCGTCGCACGTCCGCTGTCTATTCTCGAGCGCGGCCACCCGGAACGGGTGGTTGCTCATGGGCACGCCGCGGACTGGTGTGCGCGATGCCGGGGAGCTCGGGCCGCCTCGCCAGCCGCAACGGGGATGTGGAGGGGTTACACGATTTCGCGTTTAGCGGAGTTGCTGATCCTCCTGTGCTTGTGCGGGTGGGGGTTGTTTGCGTGAGGGTGTCGCCCGCCGGCACGGACGCTGGCGGAACCGGTCCGGACGAGCACCAGCAAGGGCTTCGAGATCGTCAAGGCCGATCCTCCATAGGGTCTATTCCGCCGGCCATCCATGGCCGGCGGGCGACACCCTCTCGGAGGCACGCTCGCTCCCGCTGAAGCACGAGAACGGAGGGGCGAACGTTCGTAACGTGACAATTCGACTCCGGCGGAGGCAACGAGTAACGAAATGGACGCTGGGTAGGGCGTCGCACAAACCGGGGCCGTTGGGCGAAGTTGATGGTGGCCGCTCCGGGTGCAAACCCACCGTCCGCGCCGGCGCACGTGAACAATGGCGAATTCGTTCGGACTGTCCGAACAAATTCGCCAAAGTTCAGCCCCGGCAGGGGTCGCAGGCCTCAGGCGCCCAATTCAGAGCTGTAGCCCGGTGCCCTCCCGCCAGCGACCGCTGTTATCAACTCTTGCTAGAGAGCCGGTGGTCTCGCGGGTTTGCGCGACACCCTCTGGGACGTCCATAACGTTCATCGTCGCCCTTCATGGCGATCGCTTGGTTAGAAAATAGCCGTGGCACCCCGTAAACAAGGTTGCCCCGGTTTACGGTGCGCCGGGGCCATTTTCATCCCCCGGGGCGCCCGCAGGCGGGCATGAACCTTTGCTACGAAATGGACGTAGCCAGGCGCCCCATCACTCTTCCCCAGCCAAATACCGGGCAGACCAGCCCACCCGGGCGAGCCAGCCGGCGCGTCGCTACCGCCCGCGCAGGTGGTACACGTAGATCGACCCGCTCGTGTCGTTGTCGCTCGAGCTTCCGCCGACGGGCAGGATCACCCGCCCGCCGATCGCGATCGGGCTGTTCCAGTGACCGCCCTGGGCGGGCAGGACCGCCACCGAGCGTCCGCTGAGCGGCAACATCACCCGCAGCACCCCGACGTTCTCGTCATACACGTAGAGCAGGCCGCCGGCGAGCACCGGGCTGGTGCCGGCGGTCCCCGCCTGCCAGGCGACGTGCAGGCGGTGGTCGCCGCCGAGCACGTAGGCACCGGTATCCGACCCATCGGCGACGAATACATACGGGCTCCCGCGGAGCACCGCCACGGCCGGCGCGCTGAACAGCTGCCCCGACCCGGGCGTGGCGATGTCCTGGAGCTCGCCACCGAGGCGTCCGCCGGCGCCCCCAAGGGTGCCGTTCAGGCGATTCAGGTTCAGCAGCGAGAGCACCCCGGCCTTGCCTCCCTGGACCGCGAGCCGCAACCCGTGAACGACCGGGAGCAGCGCGGGAGCGGTGCTCCCGAGATCGGCGTCGCTCGAATTGAGCTGGACCTGGTTTCGTGGCGTCCAGTTGTGCAGCAACCGGTGCGCGTCGGGGCTCAGCTCGAGCACGCTGTCGCCCCAGTTCGTGGAGCCGTTGAATGGCGCGTTGCCGGTCGCGACCAGCAGGCGGCCCGTGCCCGGCTCGACGACCGCCCCGGTGCGCGCCCAGATCGCGGAGTCACTCGAGCCGCACGAGCTGGGCGGCTTGATCAGGAAGAGCCGGTTCGAGCACAGCGAGTTCCAGACCGCGAGCCGGCGGCCGCTGCCGCGGTCCAGCAGCACGACGTGTCCCTGATAGGGCGGTGTGTCGCCGATGTAGCCGCCGGTGACGACGACCACGTCGTTACCGGAGATGTTCAGTGAGCCGGCGATCTTCTCGTGCGTCGCGTCCCAGGTCACGCGGGCCGCCCAGACCTGTCGCCCGCCGGAGACGGTGAGCTTGTGTATCCAGCCGTCGGGGCTGGAGGTGTAAATGAAGCTGCGGTCCGGGTCGATCACCGGCGTCGCGGTCGTGATCTGGTGGCTTCCCTGGTAGGAGCCGATGTCCTTGGGCGCGTACTCCCACAGCTTTTGGCCGGTGCCAGGCGCAAACGCGATAGTCCGGCCGTAGGTGGTCGTGACAAACGCGACGTCTCGCGTCCTCCCGCGCACGCGGACGTTGTGCAGCGCGACCGCCGAGGAGTCCGCGACCCCGGCGATGTGGATCACGCGGACCCCCAAGTGCCGCGCGTTGGCCGCCGTGATCCCGGTTACAGCAGGGCCGACGCCAGAGCGCGCGGCGTCGAAGTTGAACCGCGCCCAGTCTCCATCGGGAACGCGTGCGGCGGTCGCTGTCCCGTCGGCCGGCGAGCTGCTGACACTTGCGCCGCACGCAGCCAGCAGCAGCGCGGAGAGCATCGCCATCGGCACCGCGCGCCTCAGGCGCCGGTCGCTCACGGAATGTGCACGCTTCCGGGCAACTTGCCAGACACTACCGGGGGCACGACATTGGGCGGCGCGGGAAGGATCTTGTCCACGGTCCGACCGACCGACTGCAGCGCCTGGGTCGCGGCCTGACCGACCGGACCTGGCAGCTTGCTGGTGACGGATGTGCCGATCTTCACGACGCCGTCCACGAGCGTCTGGTGGGGCGGTGGCTGCGGAGGATTGGGCGTTGGCGGCGAAGGATTACCGCCGGTTCCACCCGGTACGGGCTGCGGCCCACCGGTGAAATGGCCAGAGCCGCGGCCGGGCGAGCCGGCGCCGTTGCTTCCGTTCGGGGCGAGCGCACCTGCGGTGCCACCTGGACCGCCCGCGTCGGTCGTACTCGCGAGGAGCAGCGCGGCCCCCAGCCCAACCGTCGGCGATCCCGGGCCGGCATGGTGCGCGACGCCACCCGCTAAGCCGCCGCTTGCGCGCGACGTCGAAGTGGGCAACGTGGGTCCGCTGAACGCCTGGCCAAGCCCGCCGAGGTGCGCAAAGCCCCCTGCGAGCGCGAGCAAAGCGATCGCCACGATCGCCGACGCCGGAACAAGCACCGCGATGCCCGAAGCCCCGAGGAGCTGACGCCTCCACGCCCTTGCCAGGCTCATGCAGCCATGGTACCCGCGTGCCGCCCGGGCATAGCGCAGTACGATCGCAGGCGAGGGGCGTAACTCCTCGAATCAATGTGTTGATATGCAGCGCTTTTCGATCGCTCGCTCGCTCCGTCTGGCGCTGATCGGCCTGATCCTCGCGCTCGCGGTGGTCGCTGCACTCGGTGTCGCGAGCCTGTACAACTCGCGACAGCGCTACGAGGACAGGCTCGTGCAGGCATCGGCGCTCGCGACCGCGGGCGCCAACCTGACCAGTGCCGGTGTCGCCGAGGCCGAGGTCCTGCGAGATGTGCACGGTCCTAACGCGGACAGCGTCCGGCTTCAGGTCGAGCGCGCGTACAACTCCGCGGCGGCGACCGCGACCGCGCTGGCGCAGGGGGACCCGATCAGCGCGCACCTGGTCCGCGAGCAGATCGCCGCGCAGACCCAGGCACGGCGGCTGGCGAGGAGCGGGCGCTTCCCCGCGGCCGGCGCTGCCGCGGGGCCGCTCGGGCGCGCGCAGCGGCTAGCGACCCAACTCCAGGCGCACCAGCAGCAGCGCCAGAGTGCCGCGCACGATAAGGCGCGGTCGGACTCGCGCCGGGCGATCATCCTCGTCGCGATCGCCGGGGCGCTGGCGCTGATCGGCGCGCTCGCCCTGATCACGTTCCTCGTGGGCTCGATGCGCCGGCCGCTCGACGAGCTCGTCGATGCCACGAAGGGTCTGGCCGCAGGCGAGCTCGAGAAACGCGTGGAGCCCTCCGGACCGCGTGAGCTGCAGGATCTGGGCACCGCGTTCAATGCGATGGGAGACGACCTTGCCAGTGCCCAAGCTCGGATCGAGGCGGAGCGCCGGCGGCTGGCGGTGACGATCGAGAGCCTGGGCGACGCGCTGATCGTGACCGAGCCCCGGTCCAGCACGATCGCGACGGTCAACCCGCGCGCCGCGGAGCTGGTTCCAGAGCTCGTCGTCGGCGGCAGCGTCAACGCCTCCGACAGTCCCCTGCCGGCGCTGGAGCATGCGCTCGATGGCGAGACGATCGTCGAGCATCGGGGACGCGTGCTCGCCGTCACAGCCTCGCCGCTGGGCTCGGAGCTCGACGGCGTCGTGTGGACGGTGCGCGACACCAGCGAGCGCGCACGGCTCGAGCGCGCCAAGAGCGACTTCGTCGCGACGGCCTCGCATGAGCTCCGCAGCCCGCTGACCTCGATCAAGGGCTTCGTCGAGCTGCTCGAGCGCTCGCCGGAGAACATGTCCGAGCGCCAGCGGGAGTTCGTCGAGATCATTCTGCGCTCGACCGACCGCCTGGTCGATCTCGTCAACGACCTCCTTGACGTCGCACGGATCGAGGCAGATCGAGTGGAGATCAACCGCCGGCCGATCGATGTCGGCGAGGCGGTTCGCGAGGTCGCTGAGCTGATGGGCCCGCGAGTCGAGTCAAAGCAACAGCAGCTCAGCGTGTACGTCGCCCCCACGCTCCCGCTCGCCTACGCCGACCCCGGGCGGGTGCGCCAGATCATCGCCAACCTGCTCACCAACGCTCATCTGTACACCGAGGAAGGCGGCCGGATCGAGCTCGGCGCCGAAGCCGACAGGGCTTGGGTCCAGATCACGGTCTCGGACTCCGGCGTGGGGATGACCCGTGAGGCGGCGGGCCGCGTGTTCGAGCGCTTCTATCGCGGGCCGAACGGTGGCCCGTCCTCGCCAGGCACGGGGCTCGGACTGTCGATCGTCAAGTCGCTGGTCGACCTCCACGATGGCGAGATCGACGTCGAATCCGAGCTCGGCCACGGGACCACCTTCAGGGTCAGGATCCCGGCAGCGGTGTCGAGCCGGTGGCACGCGCAGCCGGAGTCGATCCGGGGCTGTCACGTGCTCGTTGTCGACGACGAGCACGAGGTCGCCGAGCTGATCGCCGGCCAGCTCGCCCCGATCGAAGTTCGCACGACGATCGCGACGAGCGGCAAGCAGGCGCTTGCACTGCTCCGCGGCGATCACTTCGACGCGGTCACGCTCGACATCCTGATGCCGGGCATGGACGGGTTCGGGGTGCTCAAGGAGATCCGCGCCGATCCCAAGCTGCGTGACACACCGATCGTGTTCGTGTCCGTCTTCTCGGGACGCAGAGAGCTCGCGGGCGAGTGGGTCGTGTCGAAGCCGATCGACGCCGACGAGCTGCGCGACGTTCTCGGCTCCGCGGTCAGCGCCTGCCGATCGCGGGTGCTGGTGGTCGGACGCCAGGAGCTGCAGCCGGTGCTCGAGCCCTCACTCGAGCAACTCGGCATCGATCATGAGTGGGAGCTGACCGGGGCGGCGGCGGCGAGGGTCTGCGAGGAGCGACGCTTCGAGGTGGCGCTGATCGATGTCGGGGTTCGAAACCCCCGCGCGGTCCTGCAGGCACTCGATCTTCGCGGTCGCCGCGTGCGCCGAGTGGTGATCCTGTTCTCCGATGGGATCACGCCCACGCCTGAGGGAATCAGCAACCTCGGCATCGAAGTGGTGCCCGTCGAGCAGGCCGGCGAGGCCTTGATCGCGGCCCTGAAAGGGGAGCGCGGACCCTAGCGGGTCGTTAGGCTGCACCCGCGATGGCGGTCCGCAGCGAGGCCGAGCTTGTCCAGGAGATCGAGCGCTTGCGCGCCGACTTGGCACGGCGCGAACAGGAGGCGGCCGACCAGGAGCTGCAGCTGGAGCGCTACGCCGCGGACCTGCGCGAGACCTTCAAGCAGGAGCGGGCCCGCTCGCAGGAGCTGCAACGCTCCTACATGGCAACGGTCCGGGCACTGTCCAACGCGGTCGAGGCACGCGATGCGTACACCGGCAAGCACGCCGAGCGGGTGACCGCCTACGGAATGGAAATCGCGCGGTCGCTGGGACTGGCGCTGGCCGACGCCCCGGAGCTCGAGTTCGGCTTCCTGCTGCACGACATCGGCAAGGTCGGGATCCCCGACGCGATCCTCTACAAGCCGGCGGCGCTGACCGAGAAGGAGCGAGCTCTGATGGCCCAGCATCCGCTGATCGGAGCCGAGATCGTGCGCGGCATCGACTTCCTCGGCGAGGCGCTGGGCGTCGTGCGCTCGCACCATGAGCGATGGGACGGGCGCGGCTACCCGGATGGCCTCGCCGGCGAGCAGATCCCGCTCGCCGCCCGGGTGTTCGCGGTCGCCGACGTCCTCGACGCGCTCACCACCGACCGTCCATACCGCCCCGCGTCCCCGATCGCCGTGGCGCGCAAGATGATCGTCGCGGAGTCCGGAAAGCAGTTCGACCCGCGCGTGATCGAAGCGTTCAACTCGATCCCCGATGAGACCTTCCAACGGATCGGGGCAGAGATCCGGTGAGCCGAAGTGTGCTGGTCGTCGACGACGATCCGTTCATCCGCAAGCTGATCGCAACCACGCTCGAGGACGTCGCGGAGTTCGAGCTGCACGAAGCGGCCGATGGGCTCGAGGCGCTCGAGCTCGCGGGTCGGGAACACCCCACGCTCGTGTTCCTCGACGTCGACATGCCGGCGCTGAACGGGATCGACGCCTGCCGGCGCCTTCGCGAGGACGACGGCAACCGGGAGACGACGATCGTGATGCTGACCGCCGCGCACGGCGACAGCGTGGAGCGTCAGGCCGAGGAGGCGGGCGCCGACCTGTTTCTGACCAAGCCGTTCAGCCCACTCGACCTGCTGCGGCTGGTCGATCAGCTGAGCGAACGGCGATGAGATAGGCGCTGGCTCACCGTCTAACTTGATAGCGATGACCCGCCGGGCCTGGATCGCATTCGCCGCCATCTCCGTGATCTGGGGTGTGCCCTATCTGTTCATCAGGATCGCGGTCCGCAACGGCATGACCCCGGCGATGCTCGCCTGGGGCCGGGTCTCGCTGGCCGCGCTCGTGCTGCTGATGCTTGCCTGGCGCGCCGGAAAGCTGCCTTCGCTGCGCGGCTACTGGCCGTGGCTGGCGGCCTACGCGGTCGCCGAGATCTCGATCCCGTTCCCGCTGATCGCCGCCGGCGAGCAGCACGTGTCCTCATCGCTTGCGGCGATCATCATCGCCTCGGTCCCGCTGATCGGTGCCGGGCTGGCGATCCGCTTCGATCATTCCGAACGGCCCACCCCGATCCGCGCGGCCGGACTGCTCATCGGGTTCGGCGGCGTGATCGCGCTGGTCGGCATCGACATCGCCGGCAGCCCCGCCGAGATGCTGGGTACGGCCGAGATCCTGCTCGCCGCGGTCGGGTATGCGATCGGTCCGATGCTGATCAAGCACCGGCTCGGCGCGCTAGACGCGCGTGCCACGATGGGAGCGAGCCTCGCGATCGGTTCGCTGATCCTCGCGATTCCCGCGGCGCTCGACCCGCCGCATACCGCCCCCTCAGCGGGTGCGATCGGCTCGGTGATCGTGCTCGGGTTGCTTTGCACAGCCGCCGCGTTCGTGATCTTCACCACCCTGATCCGTGAGGCCGGCACCAGCCGGGCGATGGTAATCACCTACGTCAACCCGGTCGTCGCCGTCGCGCTTGGCGTCTCGCTCCTCGGTGAGCGACCGGGCGCCGGCGCGGTCGCCGGGCTGCTGCTGATCCTCGCCGGCTCGTGGCTCTCGACCGACGGCCGGCTGCCGCCCGGGTTGGTGCGGTTGGGGGCTCGCGCCCGGGCCTCGCTGCGGCGCTTGCGCTCGCGCGGTCGAGCCGCGCCCGAGCGATCCGCCAGCTGCGTGACTTGAGGCCAGCGGTAGGCTCTGATCGGGATCCGCACGAGGAGGAGAGAAAACGATGCGATCCACGTGGAAGCTCGGCTCGGTGGGCCTGCTCGCGCTGCGGGCTTCACTCGCTGTCGCCGGACCGGCCGCGACCCGAGGCGGGGTCTTTATTCGTTGCTCGTTCCACATGCTCGACCCGGCCGGCGTCTACCGCCCGGTCGGAAGGTATAGCGGCGGCCCCGTCAAGTGCAGCTTGCCGGTCGGCTCGGGGACCTACTCCGGGAAGTACGTGGACAGGGTGCCGAAGTGGCCGATGGGCGATGAGGTCGGCTCGTCGAAGCTCAGCCTGCGCGGTGGGACCGCACGCGGGAGCTACCGGATCTCGGGCAACGCGGCGATCTACACATACAGCGGCAACATGAAGTTCCTGGACGGCACCGGTCGATTCAGGCACGTCAGCGGAACGCTTGCGCTCAAATGCCGAAAGCGTCTTCCAGACATGGTGTGCACCGGGTCCGGAACCGTCAGGGGCATCTGAGCCCGCGGCCACCAAGCCCGCGGACCACCACACGCGCTCGGGCGCAGGGCGCCTGCGTGGTCAGTTGGGATTGCTGGGGACAATCACCCGGAGCCACACCGTGTGGAGCGTCGCCAGCACGATGTCCCGGTCTCCGAACGGCGGGCGGCCGAACTCGTGCAGCAGGTAGCTCTCGCTCATCAGGTTCAGCGCCCTCGCGAGCTCCTGCGTGTCCGGAGCCTCGAGCTGCCCACGCTCGACCAGCCGGTCGAGCGCCTCGGTGGTCATGTCCACGAAGGCCTCAAAGAACATCCGGTACCCCTGCTCGATGTGCTCGTCGGATCGCGAGGCGTCGACGATCGCCTGGATCAGCGGGCCCTGGATCACGAAGAAGTCCACGATCTCGGTCAGTCCCTCCAGCGCTCCGATCGGATAGTCGAAGCCGGCGCGTGCGCGCCAGCGTTCGCCGATCGAGTAGAAGTTGCGCCCGAGATCGGCGAGCAGCCGGAGCATGAGATCGGTGACGCTGTCGAAGTGCCGATAGAACGAGGTCCGCGTGTGGCCCGCCTCGGCCATCACGGCCTCGACTGACAGCTCCCGGAACGGTCGCACTCGCAGAAACCGATCGGCGGCCGCGAGGATCTCCTCGCCCGTGTTATCGCGCTGCTCCCGTTGGCGCGCCCGCTCCGTGGAGGACTCCACACGAAGATCATAGACGGGGCTCCAAGCCAGGTGAGCGTGCTTTCGCACGGGCTGATCAGCTCTTGAGAGCTATGCGCATGGCCCGCCCGCAAGCCAGTGCTCGATCAGCCGCCGCGCGATCGCGAGGCGAGGGGGCAGCAGGAGCTCTGCACCCTCGGGAGGTCTTCCGTCCCAGTTGTCCTCCGCGCCCGTCGCCGAGATGATCTGCTCGCGCGTGAACCAGCGCACGTCCTCGAGCTCGGGATCTGGTCCGCCTGGCTCGCCCGATACCCACGGGACGGTGTACCCGAGCATCAGCGACGAGGGAAACGGCCACGGCTGGGATGCCACGTACCGCGCCTGCCCGACTTCGACGCCGGCCTCCTCCGCGACCTCGCGCGCGACCGCCTCCTCGAGGCTCTCACCCTGCGAGACGAAGCCCGCCAGTGCCGAATAGCGCTTCTCCGGCCAGCCGCGCTGACGTCCGAGCAGGACGCGATCGCCGTCGACGACCAGCATGATCACGACCGGGTCGAGCCGCGGATGATGGTCGGTGCCGCATCGCGGGCAGTGGCGCAGCGCTCCGCCCTCCCGCGGAGCGGTCAGCGTCCCGCACACCGAGCAGAAGCGGTGGCGCCGGTGCCAGTTGAGCATGCCCGCGGCATAGGCCACGATGCCGCCCTCGTCCCGGGAGAGCACCGCCACAGCTTCGCGTAGCGCGAGCCGTCCCTCGGCTTGGGCCGCCGGCTCTCCCAGACGTCCCGCCCAGCCGATTAGGGGTGGCCGCGTCGCCTCCGGGATTGGCGGACCCTCGTCGAGCGCGAACAGCGGCCCGTCGCGATCGATGCCCAGCAGGACGGGCGCATCGATCCCAATCGGCGCGCCCGCCAGCGGCGCGTAGTCGAGGTGTCCGTCGCTCATCGAGACGCCGGCGGTGCCCGCCAGCAGCAGGCGCGCGCGCTCGTCCGCGGTCTGCGCTGAAAGCCAGGCCTCGTCGCGGCGGCGCCCGTCGGCGGCCCGGTCAAGCACGGCTCCGGTGAACGCGTTTGGTTCGGGCATCGCGGAATCAGACATCGCACTCGCACCCCTTCGCCCGCAGCATCGCGATCTGCTCCTCGGGCGAATCCACGTAACGGTCCTGCGCTTTGCGTCCGGTTGCCAGCCCGCGGTCGAGCGGGCTCGCGTGCCTGTACCCGCGGGCGGCCATCTCGCGGACGAGCGCCGTGTGTCGCTCGTACAGGGCGGCCAGCCGCCCTTCCCAGCGCAGCGTCTCGGGATGGCGCCGGTAGCCGGCCCTGTCCGTCGTCAGCACCGCCCAGACTGCGTGTAGCTCGCGGTGCTCGCCGAGCAGGTGCGCGCGGCACAGCCGCTCCGGCGGGAGATCCCAGATCCGCACAGGCGCAGCCGGCGTCGCTCCGGCCTAGGAGATCTTGATCAGGATGATCGTGTTGATCACGAACGCGATCGCGAACCCGACCGTCCAGCGGTTCAGGTTGCGCTCGACGAGCGAGCCGCCGCCGAACGGGCCCGCGCCGGTGCCGACGCCAAACGCGCCGGACAGACCCGCGTCCTTGCCCGAGTGCATCAGGATCAGGAAGATCAGCACGATGCACAGGCAGACCTGGACGATGTCGAGCAGAGTGACCATCGCTGCCGGATGGTAGCGCGGGTCGAACGGGCGGACGCAGGTCGCGCGGTCAGGCCTCCCGGGCCTGGTCCAGGCGATGAAGAATCTCCACCGCTTCGGCTCGCAAGGTCCGATCGACGAGCTCGTAGTCCGAATCCGACAGCTTGCCGGTCCGGTGATCGAGGTCGGCATCGCGGATCTCTCGGTACTTCGCCTCGCGCGCAGCCTCGAGCTCGGCGAGCTCGGATGGGTCGGACCCGGGTGGGTGGGATCCGGATGGGTCGGACCCGGGTGGGTGGGATCCAGATCCCCGCCGCCGCTCGTGCGCGCTTCGCAGCGGCCACATCACCACGACCACGACGGCGCTCAGCACCGCAAGCACGATCAGGAACTGCAACACCTCGCCCCCGGGTTACACCAGCTCACGCGCCGGCAGCGCCGGCGAGGGGGGCGGCGGAGCCGGCGGCCGTGCCGCGTGCGCCGCCGCACTGGCGCGCCGTCGCGCCAGCGCCGGCACCGGCCACAGGGCGATCAGCCCACCCAACGCGATGATGATCGCGCCGAGCCAGATCCACGTCACGAGCGGCGAGACGATCAGCAGGAAGTCGATCGCCCAGGGATGCGTGACGAACCGTGCGGCGAGCCCTGAGATCGCTCGGTCGCGCGCCTGCCAGAGCGGCGCGAGCGCCTGCTGAGCCTGCGCCGGCGGCATCTTCGCGACGCGCGTCATCGCCGCCGCGGTGGCGGCCGCGAACACGTTGTTGCCTTGATTGATCAGCGGCTGAAGGGGCGTCAGGTCGGGGTTGATGACCGTCCAGATGTCCCGCGTGAGACCCGCCTGCAGTCCGACATTGCTGTCGGCCTCGCCGTTGAAGAAGCGGCCAATCTCCCCCAGGCTCTCATCCTGGGACGGATAGAAGCCGCGGCTCGTGGTGAGCGTCGTGACGTGCTTGCCGCCCTTGGAGACATCCAGCACCGCGCCGAAGGAGAGCTTCGCGGAGCTCGCGCTCGCGACCGGTCGCACGTAGCGGATCAGGTAGCCGTCGACGCTGACCGATTGGCCCGGCTTCAAGGTCACGTCATGGGAGTGCTGGAAGGAGGAGGACGCCGCGACTCCGACCAGCAGCACAGCCAGCCCGGCGTGCACGATGTAGCCGCCGTAGCGCCGGCGGTTGCGCCGGATCAGCTGCAGCACCGCGACCGGCCATGGGTCTCGGGTCATCGCACGCCGCGCGCCGGTGCCCCGCCACAGCTCCTGGATGACCGCTGCCACGACGAACGCACCAAGCGAGAACATGATCAGCGCGAATGGACGCGTCCCCGCGTTGGTCGCGACCATCAGGAACACCAATGTCCCCAGGCCGACCGCGACCGGCACCGTGAAATTGCGCCGCAGGTTCGCGACCGTGATCCGTCGCCACGCGATCAGCGGCCCGATCCCGGACAGGAGCACCAGCACCAGCGCCAGCGGCACGATGAAGGGGCGGAATGCCGGCGGCCCGACAGACACCTTGGTCCCGGTGACCGCCTCCGAGATCAGCGGGAAGAAGGTGATCCAGAAGATCACGAACACCATCGCGACCAGGACGAGGTTCTGTAACAGGAACACCGCCTCGCGCGAGAACAGCGAGTCGAGCTGCGCCTCGGACTGCAGAAGCGGGCGTCGCCACATGATCAGGCCGATCGAGCCGGCCACCATCGCGGCGATCAACAGCACGAACGGGACGCCCAGCGTCGAGGCGCCGAACGCATGGATCGAGTCGAGGATCCCGGAGCGCACCAGGAACGTGCCGAGGATCGCGAGCGTGCCGCTGCTGAGGATCAGCGACACGTTCCAGACCTTCAGCATCCCCCGCTTCTCCTGGATCATGATCGAGTGGATGAACGCAGTCGTGCACAGCCACGGCATCAGCGCCGCGTTCTCGACCGGGTCCCAGGCCCAGTAACCGCCCCACCCGAGCTCGGTGTAGGACCACCGCGCGCCGAGCAGGATCCCGATCCCCAGAAACAGCCACGCGGCCAGCGCGAACCTGCGCGTCACACCGATCCACTCCGAACCGAGCCTCCCGGTGACCAGCGCGCCGATCGCGAACGCGAACGGGATCGTCAGCAGCGTGTAGCCCGAGTACAGCATCGGTGGGTGGATCATCATGCTCGGGTGCAGCAGCAGCGGATCCAGCCCGGCGCCCTCCGTGGGTGGCGTTGCGCTGGTCGCGAACGGGTTGGCAAAGAACACCGCAAGTGAGATGAAGAAAGTCGCGAACGTGAGCAGCACGGCGGTCGCATACGGCGCGATCTCGCGCACGCGCTTGCGGGTCAGGAACAGGATCAGGCTCGACCACATCGACAGCAGGAAGACCCACAGCAGCAGCGAGCCCTCCTGCGAGGACCAGGCCGCGGCCAGCTTGTAGAACAGCGGCGTGGTGGTCGAGGAATGCGCCGCGACCACGTTGAAGGAGAAATCGTTGCGGACGAACGCGGCCTCGAGGATCGCGAACGCGCCCGCCACCAGCCCGAACAGCGCATACACCGCGCGCCGCCCCGAGAGCACCCACTCCGCCCGGCCGGCGCGGGCCCCGTACAGGGACGCGCCGATCCCATAGACGGCCACGAGCAGGCCGAGGATCAGCAGTGCCCGTCCTACGAGTGCCACGTCAGTTATAGGAGGCCGCGGCGGCCTGGTACTTGGAGGGACACTTAGTCGTCAGCGAGTCTTGCTGACCGATGTACATCGAGCCCTGCTTGGAGACGGTCACGAGGACCCCGCGGCCGGCCGCGAACGGATCCGGGACGATGCCGGTGTAGCGGACGGGAACAGACATCTTGAGCTTGGGGTCGCGAACCCTGAACAGGAGGGCGGTGCCCTCGTGGCGCACCGATCCGGCGAGCACGGTGCCAGCGAGGATGTAGGACTGACCGGGTTGCGCGCGGGTCGCCAGCTGCGATGCCGTGAGCTCCTCGCGTCCGGCGGCGAAGCTGGTATAGATCAGCGCCGTCGCCAGCAGGACTGCGGCGGTGAGGGCGACGGTGAGACGGATGGCACGCTTGCGGCTAGGGTCCATGCCAGGGGGGTTGGGGGCGGGCGGACGGGGTTCATTCTCCCACAAGGACCTCCACGCACGACCCGCCCGGGAAGGACAGGTCCGACATTAGCGTCGTGTTAAAGAGGGTCAACTGTCGGCCCGCACGCGAAACGAATCATGGCCAAGGCCGTTAGTCGGGGTGAACGTGTTGTCAGTTGCCAGCAAGCTAGGCGAGGGCAAGCTCAGGAGCTTCCGTGGAAGCCACGGCCGTCGGTCGGTTGCGCGCCCGTTGGGCTCTTCGGTTGCGCTCAGCCCCACCGCCGAGCGCTCGCGCGCCAAGCGCCTTGGCGGTCACGCCGAGGACACCGCCGTCTACAACTGCGAGTGCGGAATGGTGTTCGAGGCGGCGGTCTCGACCGCCGTCAGCTGCCCCCATTGCGGCGGCCACCAGGCCTGGTAAGAAGCCGTCTGCTTCAATAGGGTACGGGGAGGCGCCCGAGGCTCGGAGGAGAAGTGAAGAAGGGATTCTTATTTGCGGTGGCTACGGTCATCGCGCTCGCCTGCTCGTCGACGTCGGCATTCGCCGCGTCGAACGGCGTCGAGCACCTTCACTTCCAGGCGGGCCCGTACCTGGTCACGCCCGGCGCGAACTACATCCTGCTCGACCGCAACCAGGTGCCGCACCCGACCGTGAACGGGTACATGGTCCGGGTCGCGCCGAACCTCCACTACGCGCTCCCGAACGGCAAGTGCTGCGGGAAGATCCCGCTCGTCAACATCGTCCACCTGCATCACGGCGTGTGGCTGTCCAACGGCGCCGCCGGGGAGGGCGAAGGCAACGGCTACGGGATCTACCCGTTCATGGCGACGGGCGAGGAGAAGACGATCACGACGTTCCCGACCGGATACGGGTACCCGATCGGAGCCCACGACTCGTGGTTCCTGAACTACATGATTCACAACCTGACGATCACGCCGGCGAAGGTGTACATCACCTACGACATGGACTTCGTCCCGGACAGCTCGCCGCTCGCGCGGACGATTACGCCGGTCCACCCGATCTGGATGGACGTGATGGACCACCACATCTATCCCGTGTTCGATGTGCTGCGCGGCAGCGGCCGCAACGGGAAGTACACGTTCCCGGACATGGCCAACAAGCCCTACGGCAACGGTCCGCCGCTGAACGAGTTCACGGTCGATCATCCCGGCGTGCTGGTCGGAACGGCCGGCCACCTACATCCGGGCGGGTTGTATGACGACCTCGACCTGATCAGGGCCGGCGCGGAACCAAGCGGCGGAGCGATACCCGGCACCGTCCCCAACTCGGTGCGCCTGTTCCGCTCAAGCGCCCATTACTGGGACCCGCGAGGCCCGATCTCGTGGGACATGGCGATGACGGCGACGGCCGCCGACTGGCGACCCGAGGTGAAGGCCGGCGACGTGCTGAGGATCAGCACCACGTACGAGACCAGGCACGCATCGTGGTATGAGTCGATGGGGATCATGGTCGTGTGGGAGGCGTGGAACGACACCCGCGGTCTCGACCCGTTCACCCACGCACTCGACGAGAACGGTCACGTGACCCACGGCCACCTTGCGGAGAACGACGACCACGGCGGCTCGGTCTCGCTCGGCGTCAACCCGAACAAGTTCCCGCAGTGCCGCACTGACAAGGTGACGATCTCCGACTTCCAGTACAACCCCGGCGACTTCACGGCGACCGGCAAGGAACGGTGCATCCCGACGATCACCAAGGGCCAGTCGCTGACGTTCACCAACCAGGACGCGCTGCCGGACGAGAAGCTCAACCTGTTCTCACCCGACCCGAACTACATCCACTCGATCTTCCACTCGATCACGTCCTGCCAGAACCCGTGCGGTCTGGACACGGGTATCTCGTACCCGCTCGCCAACGGCGCCGGCAACTTCGACTCCGGCCAGCTGGGCGGCGTCACCCCCGCGGTCGGGCGCTTCTCCTGGAGCACGTCGACCAACCTCCCGCCAGGTACCTACACGTTCTTCTGCCGGATCCACCCGTTCATGCGCGGGGTGTTCCGGATCATCAAGTAGTGAATTAGGTCCCGCCGCCCGTTCCCGCCCGCCCCGCCTCCTCGGTGATCGGCGCGGCGGCACCGTTGCCGGTCTCGGCGGCAGCCGTCTGCACCGGCGCCTCAGCACCCTCGGGCAGCAATTCCTGCAGCGAGAGCTCGAGCCAGTCGATCAACTTCCACACGTCCCGCATCTGCTCGCGGTCGGCGACGATCCCGACGTCGAGGCAGCCGCAGTAGCTCATCACGGTGATGTTGAGCCCCATCCCGTCGGTGATCACAGACACGGGATAGTTGGCTACGACCCGGGCGCCGGCGCAGTACAGCGGGAACTGGGGACCGGGCACATTCGATACGACCAGGTTCCAGATCGGCTTGCGGGTCGCGGCCAGCGAGAAGCTGACCCGCGCGGCCCGGGCGAACACCGCGGGCGGGATGAACTGGGTGGCATCCTGGAGGAGCTCCGCGGGAAGCGCGCGATGGTGCTCCTTCGCGGCCCGCAGCGCCTCGTGCGTGAGCCGTAGCCGCTCGATCGGGTCCGGCTGATCGACGAACATCGGGACGCTCATCATCCCGATTCGATTGCCGTACGTGCCGGCCTGCTCCTCGGTGCGGACCGACACGGGAACCTGGGTCACGAGCGGACGGTCCGGCAGCTCGCGGTGAGCGATCAGCCAACGGCGCACGGCGCCCGCGCACAGCGCGACGACGACGTCATTGACGGTCACGCCGTACTCGTTCTTGACGGCCTTGACCTCGGCGAGCGACAGCCGCCCGAACGCGAACCGCCGGTGCGGCGAGACCCTCCCGTTGAAAGACGTCCGCGGCGGGCTGAGCGTGGTCCGCTCCAGCACGCGCGAGTCGCGCCTGCGTAGCGCGCGGATCACCCGCGAGGTGTTGCGCCCGAGCGTCTTGGCACCCGGGATGTCGCCGAGGATCGGGGTGTCCTCGAGGTTGGGGATCGTCTTTGGCGCCGCCGTCAGCACGCGCTGGAGATACCGGGGCGCGCCCATCGCGCCCCGAGCGAGCATCTCGAGCTCGCTCGGCTCGCGGTCGGGGCCGCTCTCGATCGGCGGCGGTGGCTCGCGGCCCTCGGCCGAGAGGTCGAGCATTGCGCTCAGGATTTCCGCGCCGGAGAGACCGTCAATCGCCGCATGGTGAATCTTTGTCAGCAGTGCCACCCGTCCGTCCTGAAGTCCGTGGATCAGGTAGACCTCCCACAGCGGCCGCGCGCGGTCGAGCGGCCGCGCGAAGATCCGCGCGACCTGCTCGGCCAGCTTCGCGTCCGTCGGCGGCGCCACCAGCGCGAGCTCGCGCACGTGGTACTCGAGGTCGAAGTTCGGGTCGTCGATCCAGTACGGGTAGTCCAGGCCGAACGGCACCGCCTTGAGCCGCCAGCGGAAGGGTGGCAGCAGCGGCAGGCGCTCGGCCATCAGGTTGTGGATGTCCGCCAGCTCGAGCCGGCCGTTCGGGCGGGTGCTCGGATCAAGGATCGCGAGCCCGCCGACGTGACCCGCCTGGCGCGGCGTCTCCAGCGCCAGGAACTGCGCATCAAGGCCTGTCAGCTGCCGCAAAATCGCTCCTCTCTCTCCGGTCCCTCCTCCCACGAGTGCGGGAGGCACAAACACTACGAGATCGGAGTGCTCTCAGCGACTATGCGACCGCCGCTGCGTGCGCGCGGAGAAGCGTGAGCAGGTGAACGGTCCGGAAGAACGGATCGGCGATCACGCTGCCGTCGCGCATCGAGAGGGCGGCACGCAGCTGGCTGTCGACCTCCGCGACGAGCAGCGGCGCCGGAGGTACCTGCTCGGCGCTGTCGAGGGCCGCTAGCCGCGCCAGCGCGAGCTCGTCGTCTCCATACGCGGGACGGATGGTGATCTCTTGGACGGGTGCGAGGAGTGCCATTGCACAGAAAACTGTGCTCCTTGAGAGCCATAAATGCAAATAGGGATTTGCTGCAAGGGGTATAACATTACGTCATGCTCGACACGCGACGCATGCGCGTGCTCTGCGAGGTCGCACGGACCGGTTCGTTCTCCGCGGCGGCGTCCACGCTCGGCTACACGCAGCCGGCGATCTCGCGCCAGATCTCGACCCTCGAGGCGGAGGTCGGCGCGATCCTCGTGCGCCGCGTACCGCAGGGCGCGGTGTTGACCGATGCAGGCCGGCTGCTGGTGGCACGAGCCGAGGAGATCCTCGCCCGCATCAACGACGCCGAGGCCGAGCTCAGCGCGCTCGTGGGACTCGGCGGCGGCACGCTCCGGCTCGCGTCCTTCGCTTCCGCCGCGGCGACGATCCTGCCGCTCGCGATCGCCGCGTTCCGCGAGCGCTACCCGGATGTCGCACTCAGCATCGAGATGGCCGACCCGATCGACTCGCTCGGCCGGGTCGGCGCCGGCGAGCTCGACGTGGCGCTCTCCAATGACGCACTCGACGAGGGCTCGGCGGTGCTCGCCACGACGAGCCGCCTCGAACTGATCCACCTGTTCGACGATCCCATGTACGTCGCGATGCCCGTGGGCCATGCGCTGGCCAATGCCGCCCGCCTCGATCTGGCCCGCTTCGCCGGCGATCACTGGATGCTCGCCACCACTCACTCGTGCCCGGACTCGCGGCTGTTCATGCGGGCCTGCCATGCCGCCGGCTTCGAGCCCAGGATCGCGTTTCACCACGACGACTATCCGGCGATCCTCGGGTTTGTCGCGGCGGGCGTCGGCGTGGCACTGATCCCGGACATGGTCGCCCGCGGCATTCGCGACGATGTGCTCGTGCGCGCGCTCGACCCCGCCCCGCCGCCGCGCCCGATCATGGCCGCGCTCCCGCTCGGCTACCGCTCGCCGGCGGCCGCCGCGATGCTCGAGGTGCTGCACGAGGTTTCCGAGAGCTGGGTCGGGGGTCGCCTGACGCTCGCGGCGGCCTGATCTCGGCGAAGATCCCGCACGTCAACCACATCGAAAGGGGCCCCTTATGCTGCTCGAGCAGATCGCCACCGACGTCGAAAGCGGGATCCTCACGATCACGCTCAACCGTCCGGAGCGCCTGAACGCCTGGACCGAGACGATGGCGCGCGAGCTGATGGCAACCTTCGATGAGGCGGACGCGAACGACGATGTGCGGGTGATCATCGTGACGGGCGCCGGCCGGGGCTTCTGCGCAGGCGCGGATCTTGAGCGCGGCGGCTCGACGTTCGACTGGCGCGAGCGCGAAGCGACCGGTGCGGTACCTCGCGACAACGGCGGCCAGTTCACGCTGCGGGTGTTCGAGTCCACCAAGCCTGTGATCGCGGCGATCAACGGCCCGGCCGTCGGCGTCGGCGCGACGATGACGCTGCCGATGGACATCCGCCTGGCGTCCGAATCCGCGCGAATGGGCTTCGTGTTCGCGCGCCGCGGAATCGTGCCCGAGGCGTGCTCGAGCTGGTTCCTGCCGCGCGTCGTGGGCATCAGCCGCGCGATGGAGTGGGTGTCGACAGGACGCGTGTTCACCGCCGCCGAAGCACTCGATGGCGGGCTCGTACGCAGCGTCCACCCGCCCGATGAGCTGCTGCCGGCGGCGCGTGAGCTCGCGCGCGAGATCGTCGATAACGCTGCCCCCGTCTCGGTGGCGCTCGCGCGCCAGATGATGTGGCGGATGCTCGGCGCCGAGCACCCGATGATCGCCCACCGCGCCGACTCGCGAGCGATGTTCTCCCGCGGTCAGTCGGCCGACGTCGTCGAAGGGGTCACCTCGTTCCTGGAGAAGCGCCCCGCCCGGTTCAGCGATCGCGTCAGCGACGGACTGCCTGACATCATGCCCGGGTGGCCGGCGCCTGAGTTCGCCTGAGGGCCGCGACCGTCGATCTGCCCCGCATTTGCTGGGGAGGGTGGGCGAGAACGACCAAAACGCTCAGAAGCGGCATTCATGGCCGGCGCTCTTGAGCGGTGTGGTCGCCATGGCAGCCACATCGCTCATGAGCGGCGCGGGCTCTGGGAGTTCTTGAGCGAAATGGTCGTTCTGGGGGCCAGGAACCCCTCGAACGCTCATGAGCGCCCCAAATCCCGAGCGAATTCGAGCGTTCGAGGCCCCGCCCGAAGGGGCGGAAGCTGAGGCGCCGGCCGACGCTCCCACAAAGCCAACGAGACGCCAGCCGGGCGCCGGCAAGCGTCGCATAGTCGCGCCCGGGTTTGCGCCCGAACCTCCGGGAAGTAAGGCTTCCGGAGATGAGCACGTGGCATGCAGTGGCGATCTTCGCCGCCGGAATCGCCGCCGGGACGATCAACACGATCGTCGGGAGCGGAACGCTGGTCACGTTCCCGGTGCTGCTGGGTTTCGGCTATGCGCCCGTGACCGCGAACGTCTCGAATACCGTCGGTCTGGTCCCGGGGTCGGTGAGCGGCGCTTACGGTTACCGGCGAGAGCTCAGCGGGCAGCGGCGCCGCTCGCTGCCGCTGGCGGCGGTTTCGATCATGGGCGCGATCGTCGGGGCGACGCTGCTGCTGACCCTCCCGGCGTCGGCCTTCAAGGCGATCGTGCCGGTGTTCATCGCGATCGCGCTCGTGCTGATCCTCCTGCAACCGCGGCTGTCCGCGGCGGTCGCGCGGCGCCGGCCGCACGATCATCGGGAAAACGCCGGCCGGCTAGCGACGCTGGGGGTATTCGGAAGCGGCGTGTACGGGGGCTACTTCGGCGCCGCGCAGGGGATCCTGATGCTCTCGATCCTCGGGCTGTCGCTCGACGAGTCGCTGCAGCGACTGAACGCGCTGAAGGTCGTCCTGACCGGGCTGGTCAACTTCGTCGCCGGCGTCGTGTTCGTGCTGTTCGCGCACGTGGCCTGGCTGGCGGCGCTGTTCATCGCGCTCGGATCGACGCTTGGCGGCTTCATTGGGGCGCACGCGGGCCGACGTCTCCCCGAGCCCGCGCTCAAGGCGTTCATCGTCGTCGTTGGGATCGTCGCGATCGTGCGCCTGGTGTAGTGACGCCCTATGGGAGGCGCCCCGACCAGCGCGCCGACCCTGCGGCGGCGACCAACAGCAGCACAAGGCCCCCGGCCGCGAACAGCGCGCTGACCTCGGTCTTGCGCGTGACGCTGCCGAGCTTCGAGCCGAGGCCGTTGTAGATCGAGCTCAGCTCGTCGGCGCTCTGCGCGGTGAACGCGCGCCCGCCGGAGGCCTTCGCGATCTGCTGCATCAGCTGCGGGTCCGGCGGAACCGGAACCGGCGGCTGGAGCGGATCGGGGTTCGGCAGCGTGCCGTTCGGGGTTCCGAGCGCCACCGTGTAGATCGGGATCTTGTCGCGGGCCGCCTGCTGCGCGACCGTGATCGAGTTGACGCCGGCGTTTGCCGAGCCGTCGGAGAGCAGCACGATCGCTGACGGTGGATGCTTGGAATCGGAACCGTGAAGGAGCTGCAGCGCGACCTCGAGCGCGTCACCGGTGGCGGTCGCGCCGTTCGCGGTTTGCGAGTCGATGATCGCCCGTGCCGCGCCCTTGTTGGTCACCGGACCCTGGACCGCGTCCGGGGCGTCCGAGAAAGCAACCGCGCCGACGCGTACCCCGCTCGGTAGCTGATCGATGAACTGGTTCGCGGCCTTTTCGGCGGCGTCGAGCCTCGTCGGCTGCACATCGGTGGCGGCCATCGACCCGGAGTGGTCGGTGACGAGCATCATCGAGGCCTCCCCGACCGCGACGCGATGGGTCACGTGCGGCCGCGCGAGCGCCACGGCGAGCGAGGCGATCGCAGCCAGCAGCAGCGCCGCGGGCAGGTGGCGGCGCCACGACGGGGTCGCCGCTCCGGCCATCCGCAGCGTCGAGATCGCGGGATAACGGATCACATATCGCTTCGCCCGGCGCCGCGTCCACAGGTAGGCCCAGACCATCAGCGGCACGAGCCCGAGCGCCAGCAACCACAGTGGCGAGGAGAAGCTCATCGCATCTGCCGTCCAAGCTCGAGCAGCCAGTCTTGCTCGGTCGACAGCGGGACGTGGTGCACACGCAGGCGCCGCAGCTCGCGCAGGGTCTTCTCGCGACGCTCACGCTCGAGCTCGGCAAAGCGCTCGCGGACGCGGCTGCGCGAAGTATCTATCTCGATCCGCTCGCCGGTCTCGGGATCGATCAGCGCCAGCTGCCCGAGCGCCGGCAGCTCGGTCTCGCGCGGGTCGACGATCTCGACCGCGATCACCGAGTGACGCACGCGCAGCGATCCAAGCGGTCGCTCCCAATCATGCTGATCGCGGAAATCGGAGACGACCACGACCAGGCCGGGCTGGCGAGCGAGGCGCTGCGTCTTGCGCAGGGCGCCCGACAGGCCTTCGGGGTCGTGCTGTCCATCGGGCGCGACGCCTTCGGCCAGCATCCGCCGCAGCGCCACCAGCCCCGGCTTCGAACCGCGCGGCGGGAGGATCCTGGTGACGCCGACGCCGGCATCGGTGCCGAACGCGACCAGCCCGAGGCTGCCGGCACGACGAACCGCCAGCCGCCCAAACGCGACCGCCACGCCCTCGGCGACGTCCGCCTTCAGCCGCTGAGCCGTGCCGAACGCCATCGACGGCGAGACGTCGAGCACGATCCAGGTCGTCATCGCGCGCTCGGGGACGTGCAGGCGGACGTGCGGCTGCCCGGTCCGCGCGGTCGCGGCGGCGTCGATATGGCGAGGGTCGTCGCCGATCTCGTACGGCCGCAGCTGCGCGAGCTCCAACCCCAGGCCGACGCCGGCCGCGCGCCGATCGCCCGGCAGGGCACGCGCGACCAGCCGCGTCACCGCGATGTCGAGCGCCTCGATCATCTGCTGCGCGATCGGGCCGGGGCCCTGCCGCGCTGCGGGGGACTGGAGCGTGGCGGAGCTCACGCCGACCTGACCACCCCGGTCGCGATCTCATCGGCGGCGTGGCTGTGCGTCAGGCGGCGGGCGTCGGGCTCGGCCACCGCGGCCATCACCTGCTCGAGCAGCTCGTCCGCGGTGACGCCCTCGCTGAGCGCGTCGTATGAGAGGACGATCCGGTGGCGCAGCACGTCGAGCGCGAGGTCGCGGATGTCGTCGGAGAGCACGTGACCGCGGCCCCGCAGCAGTGCGAGCACGCGGGCTGACTGAACCAGTCCGATCGGTCCGCGCGGACTGGCACCGAACTCGATCATCCCGGCTATGCCCTCGAGCCCGTACTGAGCCGGGTTGCGCGTCGCATCCGCCAGTGCTACCGCATACCCGATCGCATCGCGATCGACTAGCACCGACTGGGCCGCCTGGGCGTAGCGGGTCAGGCCCTCCAGCGACAGGCACTCGCGCACCTGCGCCGGCTCGGCGAGGCTGCGCCCGACGACGGCCGCCTCCTCGCCGACGCTCGGATAGTCGACGAGGATCTTCATCAGGAAGCGGTCGACCTGCGCCTCCGGCAGCGGGTAGGTCCCCTCCGACTCGATCGGGTTCTGAGTGGCCATCACGATGAACGGGAGCGGCACGTTGTAGGTCTTGCCGCCGATCGTGACCTGCTGCTCCTGCATCACCTCGAGCAGCGCCGACTGAACCTTGGCGGGGGCCCGGTTGATCTCGTCGGCGAGCAGGAAGTTAGTGAACACCGGGCCGAGCTCGGTGTCGAAGCCACCGGAGTCGGGCCGGTAGACGCGCGTGCCGACCAGATCCGCCGGGACCAGGTCAGGCGTGAACTGCACGCGGTTGTAGGACCCGCCGAGCACGGCGGCGAGCGTCTTGACGGTCAGGGTCTTGGCGAGGCCAGGCACGCCCTCGAGCAGCACGTGGCCGTGGGAGAGCAGGCTGACCAGCAGCCGCTCGAGCATCGCGTCCTGCCCCACGATCACGCGCTTGATCTCATACAGCGCTTCCTGCAGGGCATCGCGTGCTTCGGCGCGAAGTTCGGTTACCTGTTGGATGTCGGTCATGGTCCTCCGTTGACTAGATGAGGCGGCCGAACCAGCGCAGCGTCAGCAGGCTGCCGACCAGCAGCAGTGCCAGCGCCACCCCGGCGAAGCTCGCGGTGATCTCATTCTTGACTTGCTTGCGTCCCAGCTGGGCCGCCAGGTGTTGGTAGATGTCGTGCAGGCCGCCGGTGTCGTTGGCGGTGAACGCGTGCCCGCCGGAGGCCTGTGCGATCTCCTGCAGCTGCTGGGCGCTCAGCGGCACCGGCGTCTGTACCGTGCGTCGCCCGTGCGGAACGGCGATCGTGCCGTGCGCGGTGCCGAGCGCAATCGTGTAGATCGGGATGTGCTGCGTGCGGGCCTGGCGGGCTGCGGCGACCGGATCCGAGCCGTAGTCGGAAGTGCCGTCGGACAGCAGCACGATCGCGCTCGGGATCCGCTTGCCGTCCTGGGGCGGGATGCTCGTCAGCGAGCGGGCCGCGGCCGTGATCGCGTCACCGACCGCGGTGTGGCCGTCGGCGTGCAGCTGCGAGAGCGCGTCGGTCGTGAGCGAGTGATCGGTCGAGGGCGACTGCAGGACGATCGCCTTCTGGTTGAACTGGATCAGGCCGACGCGGAACGAGCTGGGAACGCTCTGGACGAAATGCGTGGCGGCCCGCTGCGCCGCGCCGAGGCGCGAAGGCTTGACGTCGGTCGAGCGCATCGAGCTTGAAACGTCCTGCGCGAGCATGATCGCCCCCTGGCGCAGCGGCACCGCAGAGGTGGTCTGCGGACGAGCCGCCGCGATGATCAGTGCCGCGATCGCGACCAGGAATGCGAGCATCGGGACGTGGCGGCGCCAGCGCGGCCGCTTCGGCGTGACCGACTCGGTGAGGATCGGGTTGACGAACGCGCTCGCGGCCGCGGCTCGACGCCGCTGCTGACCGCCGTACCACCAGATCAGGACGGGGATCGCCAGAAGGGCGATCAGCACTAGTGGCGCGGCGAAACTCACGGGCCCCCCTGCGGCCACGACGCCAGCGTTGCCTCGGTCGTGTACGTGAGCGGCCCGCGCTGCAGCTGGATCTCGACCTGCTGGCCGGCCTGAAGCCCGCTGAGCGCCGAGTTGACATCCGCGGTCGTATTCACCTGCTGATTGTTGATCTGCGTGATCACGTCCCCGGGGCTGATCCCGGCGTTGTCCGCCGGCCCGTTCGGAACGACCGTCGTGACGGTGACGCCGCCGACCGGCAGGTTCTCCATCTGCACGCCGAGCCAAGGCCGCGACGAGCCCGACAGCAACGGGGTCTTGCCATGCCCGCCGAGTGCACTGCCGAGCGCGAGCGCGGCGCCGGCGACGACCAGCGCAGAGATCGCGAACACGATCAGGGTGCGGACGCCGGGGCGCCGGCCAGGAACTTGAGGGGTTGACCGCCGGGGCTGGGGCTGGGCAGGCGCCTTGGGACGGGGCGCGGTTGGGGGACGCGCGGGAGGCGCGGTCGCCCGGAGCGGGCGCGTGGGAGGCGCGGCCGCCTGGACCGGGCGTGGTTTCGCCTCGGGCGCCCGGAACAGCCGCGTCTGGGGTGCGGGGGCCGGCCGCGGCGCGACCGGCGGCCGCTCGACCCGCGGCCTCACTTCGGTCGCGGCCTCGGAGCTCGGTTGTTTATCTGACTTCGGCCGGCGCCGGCCGAGGGCTTCCGCCGCGGCGGCGGAATCCTCTCGCCAATCGCCGGACCACAGGTGCTTGGGAGGACTCATCGGTTTTCACGGGCAAGGTAGGCGGTGTTGGTGAGAGCTTCTTAAGAGAAACTACCCGCGATGGGCGGAGCAGCAGATGCACTCGCGCTGTGGGCCACTGAATTCGAGCCCTCCGAAGCGGATTTTGCGCTCGCACAGCGGTCGCTGGTGGACACGGTGGCGGTGCTGTTCGCAGGGCGCTCCGAGCTGCCTGCGGCGTTCCTGGACCAGCTCGGAGAGGCGGGCCGCTGGGCGGCGCTTGCCCACGTCCTGGACTTCGATGACCTGCACCTGGAATCGACCACGCACATCAGCGCAGTGTGCGTCCCTGTCGCGCTCGCAGAGGCGACATCAAACCCAGCCGACGGTGCGCGAGCGTATCTCGCCGGCGCCGGCGTGATGGCGCGTCTCGGGACGGCGCTCGGCTGGCGCCATTACAGCTCCGGTTGGCATGCGACCTGCACGGCCGGGGCGCCGGCCGCGGCCGTCACCGCGGCGATCGCGCGTGGGCTCGATGCCGAGCGCACCGCGACGGCAATCGCGCTCTCGATCCCGGCCGCGGGTGGTGTCCAGCGCGCGTTCGGCACGAGCGCCAAGTCGCTTCAGGTCGCCTTCGCTGCCGACGCCGGCGTCCGCGCGGCGGCGCTGGCCGCGGCCGGGGCGACCGCCGACCCAGGCGCGCTCGACGAGTGGATCGAGCTGGTGGGAGGCGACCCGGACGCGGTGCGGACCGACGGGCCTGCCGTCCCCGGAGGACTCGCGATCAAGATGTATCCGTGCTGCTACGCGCTGCAGCGACCGATCAGCGCCGTGGGGACGCTCGGGGGCATCGAGCCGGACCAGGTGCGAAATGTCCTCGTCCGCACGCCGGCCAGTGCGGTCAAGCCGCTGATCCACCGTCGCCCGCAGACCGGGCTGCAGGCGAAGTTCAGCCTCGAGTACGGGATCGCGGCGGCGCTGCTCGACCGCTGGCCGGACTTCGACAGCTTCGCCGACGCCGGCGTCCGCAGGCCGCACGCGCAACGGCTGGTGCGGACGGTGGAGCTCGTCGCCGAGCCGGCCGGCGATCACCTGCTCGCCGGCGAGGCGACGATCGAGGTCACGGTCGACAGTGGCGCCCAGCACACCGCCACGCTCGCGATGCCACCGGGCGCACCGGGACGTCCGCCGAGCGACACCGAGCTGGGCGAGAAGGTTCGCGCCTGCGCCGGTGGTGCGGCCGAGCAGATCGAGTCGCTCACCTGGGATTCCGCGGTCCGGTTTCTCCAGAGCGAAAACCGATGAGCGACTACACCCCGATGAAGGCGGTCCTGACGGATCGCCCGTTCTCCGACCCGGAGTGGTTCTTCGAGCGCAAGCTCGATGGGATCAGGTGCGGCGCTGTGCGGGAGAGCGGCCGCGTGCGCTTGCTATCGCGCAGCGGGCAGACGCTGAACAACACATATCCCGAGCTGGTCGAAGCGCTCGAGGTTGACGGGCCCGACCTGCTCCTGGACGGTGAGATCGTCGCTTTCGAGGGGGCACGGACCAGTTTCGAGCGCCTGCAGCAGCGAATGCAGATCCGCGATCCGCAGCGCGCGCGGCGAAGTCGCGTGGCGGTCTACTACTACCTGTTCGATCTGCTCGAGCTGGACGGCGAGGATCTCCGCCACGCACCGCTGCGCGAGCGCAAGGCCAGCCTCAGACACGCGGTCGAGTTCCGCGGCCGGCTGCGATTCACGCCCCATCGCGTCGGGGCTGGCGAGACCTTTTTTGCGAGCGCGTGCCGCCGGGGCTGGGAGGGCTTGATCGCCAAGCGGGCGATGAGCCGCTACAGCCCCACGCGCTCGCGCGACTGGCTGAAGATCAAGTGCTCGCACGCCCAGGAGCTCGTGATCGGAGGCTGGACCGCACCGAAGGGCAGCCGCAAGGACCTGGGGGCGATCCTCGTCGGCCACTTCGAACAAGGCCAGCTCCGTTACGCCGGGAAGGTCGGGACCGGTTTCGACGAGCGGACGCTCGAGCGGCTCGGACGCGAACTCGAGCGCCGCGAGATCGATTCATCCCCATTCGTCGCGACGCACGGCCTGCCGCGCGCCGCCCGATGGGCGAAGCCCGAGCTCGTCGCCCAGATCGCCTTCACCGAGTGGACGCGCGACGGGCGCCTGCGCCATCCTCGGTATCAGGGCCTGCGCCAGGACAAGCCGGCGCGGGAGGTCGTCCGCGAGCGGCCTGGCTGAGCGCGACGGGACGGGCGGCGGCTGGCCGTGGCGTGAGGCCCTGCTAAACCGCCAATTCGACCTTCATCCACCCCCTCCGTCGCTGGTCGAACGAGCGATAGGCCTCGACGGCGCTCTCGATCTCCTCGACGTGGCTGATCAGCGCCGAGGGCGTGACCGCTCCGGTGCGGGTCATATCGACCAGATGCGGGATGTACTTGCGGTGGTTGCAGTTTCCCATCTTGATCGTGAGGGTTTTTGTTCATCGCCACCCCGATCGGGAACGACTCAATCGTCGGCGATACACGCGGGCACAGAGCAACCCACCGCCCTGCCTTCCCCGCACTCGTCAGGCCTTCAAGCGCTTGCGCAGCTGCTCCTTGCCCTGCTCGGAAGTTGACTTGTCGTGCGTCTACCCGGGTAGAGGCCCGTCATGCGTATCGTCGTCACCGGGGCCACAGGGAACGTCGGGACGAGCCTGCTGCAGGCACTCGCCGGCTAGCCGGCCGCCGACGAGATCAGGGCGGTGGCGCCCCGCCGCCCGCAGCACGACGAGCATCGGTTTCCCCGCACGACGTTCGTCGGCGCCGACATCACCGACGCGGATCTGGCGCCGGTTCTCGATGGCGCCGATGCCGTCGTACACCTCGCGTGGTTGATCCAGCCCGGCAGGGATGAGTCGGTCGTCCATTCTCTCGATGTCGGCGACGCATTCAGGCGCGCACTGCTGAGCGACGTCCGCGGCGCGTTCAACCTCGCCGCCGACCCGCCGATCGGGCCCGCGCGAGCTGCCGAGCTGCTCGGCGCCCGCCCGGTCAAGGTGCCCGCCAGCGTGCTGCGGACCGGTGCGGCGATCACCCACGCGCTTCGCATCCAGCCCTCGGAGCCTGGTTGGGTCGACATCGGGCTGTCGGTTCCGTTGATGGACAGCGCGCGGGCGCGCGCCGAGCTCGGCTGGGAGCCATCCCGCTCCGCCACCGACACGCTCTGCGAGCTGATCTCCGGGATCCGTTCGGGCAGCGACATGGCGACGCCACCACTGGCGCGGGCCACGAGCGGGCCGGCGCGGGTGCGCGAGCTGTTGACTGGGCTGGGCGCCCGCCCGTAGGTCCCGGGCGGGGCGTCATCTAGCCGGAGCCGCCCCGGCGGACCGCGTCGATCGCGGTGTGCAAGCACCCAGCCCGGCCGTATGCGGTCATGCCGCGCCGACGGCTTGTAACGATGCGTCGAGCGCCTCGTCGAACAGCGAGTGGATCTTCTCCGCGGCGCTGCGCTCCTCGGCGAGGATCCGCGCTGCCACGTCTGCGGTCTCGGCGTCGCCGGCTCGGGTGGCGACGTGACCGAGCATTTCGTAGGCGCCGATCTCGAGATGCTCGAACGCATAGGCGAACCCGGCGAGCTTGGCCGGCATGTCGGGCTGTGCCTGGAAGAAAGCCCCCCAGTTCAGCGCGCCCATCGCCAGCGCCGCGTCCTTGAGCCTGGACGGAGAATCGCCCCGCGCGGTCAGCCTGTCCGCGACAAGCCGCTGGTGCTCTTCCGTCTCGGTGTGGTGCTCCTCATAGGCGGCGGCGAGCTCACGAGCGCCGGCGATCTGCGGACCCTTATCCAGCAACTGGAGCGCCTGCGCCTCGATCGCGTGCGCGTCGGCCAGGTACTTGTTCAGCTGCTCCTGGAGCTCCTCAGGGTTGAGCCCACGCACGGAGATGTCGGCCGCACGGTCGAAGAACGCCGCGAGCCGGTTGCCCATCGCCTTCTCCTGCTCGCCGATCCGGCGCGCCACCTCGACCGTGGCGGCATCCCCCGCCCGCTCGGCGACGCGCCCCAGCAGGTCGTAGGCGGCGGCCTCCATGTGCTCGTAGGAGAACGCGTGCACCACGAGCTTGCCGGGCGTGTCCGGCTGGGCCTTTGCAAACGCCCCGAATCCGATGCCGGTAAGCGATCCGGCGATGTCCTTGAGCTTTGAGGGCGAGGCCCCGTGCGCGTCCAGGCGCTCCGCGATCAGCTGCTCGTGGGTTTCGGTTTCCTTCAGATGCGCGGAGAAGGCATTCGAGATATCCGCGTCCCCCGCGATTCCGGGTGCGAGTTTCATCTGCGCGAGCGCCTGCTGCTCGATCGAATGGACGTCGGTGAGGTACTTGATCAGTTGCTGGTCGAGGCTGTTCGGCGTCATCGGAGCTCCAGTGATTGCTTGCTTGAAGGGGAATCACCACGATTGAGCGGTGGTAAACGGCGCGGTTTGGCGGGTAGCGTGCACGCGAAGGACGGCGTCAGAGCTTGACTTCGCGCGCGCTCAAAGTCGTATCGTCGAAGCGACACGAACACGACGCCGCAGATTGGAGATAGATGAAGACGCGCAAGCTTGGATCACTTGAGGTCTCTGCCCTCGGCCTTGGCTGCATGGGCATGTCCGCCTTCTACGGGCAGACGGACGAGGGCGAGGCGATCGCCACGATTCAGCGCGCGCTCGAGCTGGGGATCAACTTCCTTGACACCGCGCAGCTATATGGACCGCTCACCAACGAGGAGCTAGTCGGTCGCGCGATCAAGGGTCATCGCGACGAGTACGTGATCGCCACCAAGTTCGCACGGCGGATGGATGACGCGACTCCCGGGGATATGTCGACCATTGGACCGCTCGACGGGTCCGCTGAGCACGTCCGCAGCTCAATCGAGATCTCGCTGAAGCGGCTCGGCACCGATCACGTCGATCTCTACTACCAGCACAGGATCGACCCGAACGTCTCCATCGAGGAGACCGTCGGGGCGCTGGCGGAGCTAGTGCAGGAGGGCAAGGTCCTGCACATCGGGCTCAGCGAGGCGGCGGCCGACACGATCAGGCGTGGACATGCCGTTCACCCGATTGGCGCCGTGCAGACCGAGTACTCGCTGTGGAGTCGCGATCCCGAGGCGGAGATCCTGCCCACGTGCCGCGAACTGGGAATCGGCTTCGTGCCCTACTCGCCGCTCGGGCGCGGCTTCCTGTCCGGTCGCTTCAGCTCGCCCGACGAGCTCGACGAAGGCGACTTCCGCCGCAGCGGCCCGCGGTTCACGGGCGAGAACCTGCAGGCCAACCTGCGCCTCGCGGCGAAGGTGGCCGAGATCGCCGAGGAGAAAGCGATCACGCCGGCGCAGCTGGCGCTCGCCTGGGTTCTCGCGCAAGGCGAGGATCTGGTTCCGATCCCGGGGACCAAGCGCCGCAAGTACTTGGAGGAGAACGCGGCCGCCGCGGACGTCGAGCTGACCGACGAGGATCTCGCGCGGATCAAAGCCGAGCTGCCCGAGGCGGCCGGAGCCCGCTACAACGAGGCGGGCATGGCGAGCGTGAACCTGTAGCAGTCCGCTCCAAACAGAGGCCGTTCCCCGACGAAACCGCGGTCCGGCTGCTAGCTTCAGCGCGTCCCACCCTGGCCCGAAGTCCCTGCACCGGCCGAGGAAATGAGGAACTTCTAACGAAGTTGTGCGTGTTGAGCGTTGTGATGAGTGAAAGCGCCTAGCGATGCCGCGTCCGATTCAGCAGGGCGCGCGTTACATACCGGGCCTCGACGGGCTGCGCGCGCTGGCGGTGGTGGCGGTGATCGTGTACCACCTGGGCTTCAGCTGGGCGCAGGGCGGAATGCTCGGAGTCGGCGTGTTCTTCACGCTCTCGGGCTACCTGATCACCGATCTGCTGCTCGAGCACTGGTACCGACACGGCGACCTCGGGCTGGGCCAGTTCTGGCTGCGGCGCGCGCGTCGCCTGCTGCCGGCGCTGTTCGTGATGCTGATCGTGGTCAGCGTCTACGTCGCCCTGTTCGACGCCTCGCAGCTCGCGGCGGTTCGGCGCCAGGTGATCGCGGCGTCACTGTACTTCAACAACTGGTCGACGATCGCCCAGCACGGTTCCTACTTCGCCCGGTTCGCCGCGCCGCTGCCGCTCGACCACCTGTGGTCGCTTGCGATCGAGGAGCAGTTCTACCTGCTCTGGCCGTGGCTGATCCTGGCAGGCATCTGGCTCGTGCGCAGCCGGATCGGGCTCGCGGTGCTGACGATCATCGGTGCGGGCATCTCCGCATACGTGATGGGGCACCTCTTTCACCCGGGGTACGACCCGACGCGGGCGTACGAAGGCACCGACACCCGCGCGCTCGCTCTGCTGATCGGCGCGGCGCTCGCGATGGTGTGGCCGAGCCGCTCGGTGCGCGCGGGCACCACTCCCGCGCTCGCTAAGACGCTCGACCTCCTCGGTATTGCCGGGCTGGTGGCGATCGTCCTGCTGATCGCCCGCACAACCCCGTTCTCGTCTTTCCTGTACCCGGCCGGCTTCATCCTGCTCTCGCTCGCTACCGCGGCGGCCGTCGCCGCAGTCGTCAATCCATCGAGCAGGCTAGGACCGGTCCTGGGTTGCCGCCCAATGCGCTGGATCGGGGTCCGCTCGTATGGGATTTACCTGTGGCAGTGGCCGATCATCGTGCTGGCAAACCCGAAGCAGTTGCCGTTCAGCTGGCCCAGGGCAATCCTCGAGGTCGGCGCTACGTTCGTGATCGCGGCCCTCTCGTGGCGGTTTATCGAGGACCCGATCAGGCGCGGCGGCCTCGGCCGGCTGTGGCGTCGAGCCCGCTCCAAGGCCGAGGCGCTGCGCGTGCGCCGGCGCCGCCTCGCGCTCTCAGGGGCCACCGCCGCAGCGGTCGCACTTGCGGTGGTCGGCCTCGCCGGAGCGCTGCCCGTCGAATCGGTGGGACTTAGCCAGGCTGAAGCGACCCGAAGGCTGCATACCGTGCCCGCCCCGCTGCTGGTCCGCAGCACGGTCGCTCATCACAAGACCACCGCCGTCTCGGTCAAGTTGCCGACGAAGTCGTCCTGCCGGTCGGTCGTCTACATCGGCGACTCGACCTCCGAGGGCGAGACCTCCACCGACTACATCCCCAATGCGAAGCTTCGCCTTCCCGCCCAGCTCGCCGACGTCGGCGTGCAGACGACGATCCCCGAGATCTCCGGCGCGCGCTCGATCATCGAGACCTTCGAGGGTCATCCCAATGCGGCAACGGTCGCCCAGCAGCACATCTCCGAGGGCTACCACGGCTGCTGGATCCTGGCGCTCGGTACCAACGAGGTCGACAATTTCAACAGCGGCGGACCCGGCTACTACACCCGGATCAACCGGATGATGTCGGTCATCGGACGCCAGCCGGTGTTGTGGGTTGACTCGATCACCCTGCTGCCGCCCGGCAACCCGTATTCGGAGCAAGACATGCAGCATTGGAATCACGCGCTGCTGAACTCATGCTCTCGCTACCCGAGCATGCGGATCTTCGACTGGGCCTCGTACGCGAAGCCGAAGTGGTTCATCCCGGACGGGATCCATTACTACTCCCCCGGCTATGTGGCGAGATCGCACGACATCGCCCGGGGGCTCGCTCACGCATTCCCGGACGGCCAGCCGCCGAGCGCCAGCTGCGCGGTGCGCTGACGGCGCCCTTGGAGTAGGCTCGCGCGATGCGCTTCCGCGCCGATCGCCCCCTTGGCCTCGCGCCGGCGACGATGCTCGATTACCGCGAGCTGGCCAGACGCCGGCTTCCGCGCCAGCTGTTCGACTACATCGATGGCGGCGCCTACGACGAGCGCACTCTGTCCGCGAACGTCAACGATTTGGGGCGGATTCTGCTCCGGCAAGTCGTGATGCGCGATGTCACAACTCGCGAGCAGTCGGTCGAGGTGCTCGGCCAGAAGCTGTCGATGCCGGTGATCCTGGGCCCTGTTGGGCTCGGCGGAATGTTTGCCACCCGTGCCGAGGTGCAAGCCGCCCGCGCCGCGCAGGCGAGCGGCGTGCCGTTCGTGGAGTCAACGGTCTCGATCTGCGGGATCGAGGAGGTCGCTCGTGCGACCTCGACTCCACCGTGGTTCCAGCTGTACGTAATGCGCGACCGCAGCTACGCCGACGGTCTGATGGCACGCGCACGTGCCGCCGGCTGCCCGGTGCTGGTGCTGACGGTCGACCTCGCTGTCGTGGGCGCCCGCCATCGGGACGTGCGCAACGCGATGGTGGGCCACACATCGACCGCAGCGAAGCTCCTGCGGGGCCTCGACCTGGTAAGTCATCCGCAATGGATCCGTGATGTGCCCGTCGCCGGCAAACCGCTGACGTTCGGGAACCTCGAGACCGCGGTTCCCGGCGCTCGCACGCCCGACGCGTTTCGCAAGTGGATCGACAACCAGTTCGATCCGAGCGTGACCTGGGATGACATCGCGTGGGTTCGCGAGCACTGGGACGGCAAGCTGATCGTCAAGGGCGTGCTCGATCCCGAGGACGCGCGCCGCGCGGTCGACGCCGGCGTCGACGGGATCGTCGTTTCCAACCATGGCGGCCGCCAGCTCGACTCGGTCCCCTCGACGGCTCGCGCGCTCCCCGAGGTCGTGGACGCAGTCGGCGACCGGGTCGAGGTGCTCGTCGACGGCGGCGTGCGGACCGGGCTCGACGTCGTGAAGATGGTCGCGCTCGGCGCGCGAGCGGTCCTGATCGGACGAGGCTGGGCGTGGGCCGTGGCGGCGCGCGGCGAGGCAGGCGTGCGTCACGTGCTGAGCGTTCTGCGCTTGGATGCCGACGTCGCGCTGGGGCTGACCGGGAACACGTCGATCACGGCCGTCGACCGCTCCGCCGTGTACGAGCCCGGGTCGGCCGTGACCTCCTCCTAGCTGGGACGCGCGCGGCCGCGCCGGCGGCGCGCTAGTCCTTCCTGACCCTGCGGTGCCGCTTGGGCTTAGGCTTCGGCTTTGGGTGCTTGACCGGCCGCCTCGCACTCGGTGAGCGCCCCCGCGGAAAGTGCGGCGGGTCGGCGAGCTGGTGGTAGGTGACTTGGTCGGCGTTGAATGCGAACGAGTAGTAGCTGACCTCGTCGAGCGCACCCGGTGCTTCTTTGACAATCAGTCGTTTGTCCAGCACGGCGGCTGGACAAACGGTGATCACTCGTCGCGCGCGATCACCCGATCGACCTCGACCGCCTGGCCGGTGTGGGTGTCAGGGAAGATCACGATCACCGTTGGCGAGCCGCCGAACCAGGCGCTGGTCTCGCCCTCACCGACGTACTCGGCAGCCCGCTGCGAGCCGTCCGGCTCGATCACCCAGACCGGCTGCCCCTTGTGAAACAGCGTGTCGCCGATGTCAGTCATCAGTCGTGCACAGCATACGGTGCGGGCCCGGCGAACCGGGCATCAGACGGGTTGCAGCGTTGCGCAGAGCGTGTCCGCCTCGGCGCGCATGTCGCTGGCGAGGCGCTCCACGTCGCCGATCAGGCTCGGATCCGCCAGCAGTCCGAAGTTCAGACCGTCTGCCAGCGATACCACTGCGACGCGCAGGGCGTGGTGCTCGCGGATCTCGGCGAGCGAGTAGAGCGCGCGCACCCGCACCCCCAGCACGTACACGCGGTGCCGGGGTCCGGGGACGTTCGAGACGTTCAGCGCAAACGACCGGGGGTGGGCCAGCACCCGCTCGGCAAAGCTCCGCAGATGCGGGATGCGGCCGAGCTCCTCCATGAGCGAATCCAGATGCTGGGCGTCGTGGCCGTCCTTGCGAACG
Organism: uncultured Solirubrobacterales bacterium; assembly: GCA_963824755.1. Classification (GTDB taxonomy): domain Bacteria; phylum Actinomycetota; class Thermoleophilia; order Solirubrobacterales; family Solirubrobacteraceae; genus Palsa-465. Next base: position 127,356 of record CAWGQT010000028.1, read on the forward strand.
CGGGTGGCGTGGTGGATCTCCGCGAGTCGCTCGAGGGGGTCGGCCGAGCCGAGCGGAAGATCGACCAGGAAGAACGAGTCCCGGTTTCCTGCGTCGGCGGCGTGCTCGCCGTGGTCATGAGGATGCGGAAGGTTGTGCAGGCTGACCGGGACCTTCACGCGGACAGCGCCGAGATGACCGTGATGGGACTCAAGCCAACGTCGCAGCCCGCCGGCGACGACGGTGAGCACGGCATCGTTCAGCGTCGCGCCCTCGATGTGGTGCGCGACCCGCTTGAGCGCGCCGAGCTCGACGCTTGCGAGTGCAACGGCTCGCCGCGCCCCGACGTGCCCGTTGAACGGCGACCGCAGCCACGGCTGCGGGACCTCGCGCGCCGCGGCCAGCAGAGCGGCGAGCCGACGGTGATGCTCCGGATCGGAGCGCTGGGCGGACAGTTTCGCCGCAGTCGGGGCCTTCGCGTCGCCGGTGTCCGGGCTGTCATCCCAGAGCACAGCGCTGACCATCCGCATCGCGGTCTGCCCGTCTGCGAGGGCGTGATGGATGCGAACGATCAACACGGACTCGCCGCCGGCCAGCTTCGAAATCACATCGATGCGCCACAGCGGCCGCGAGCGGTCGAGTCGCTGCGCGAACAGGCTCGCGACTTTTTCCCTGAGAGCCGCGTCATCGACCTCGGTCGGTGCCTCGCATGCCACGACGTGGTCGCGGATGTCGGGCGAGGGTCCGAGCACCCAGGACAGCTCGCCGTCAACCTCGCGCAGGTACGTGCTGAACTCGGGAGCTCGATCCAGGCGGGCGGCGATCGAGGCGCGCAGCAGGTCGACGTCGAGCTGGTCCTCGAGCAGGATCACTTTGCAAGTGTGCCCAGCCACCTTCTCGGTTTCGAGCGCAAGGATGCTCAGATCCTCCGCCGACAGAGGTCGGGTAACTGTCCCCTTTGTCGAGCTGGCCGCCCCCATACTCGCCTGGAAGGGTACCGGCCAACATCGCCGCAGACAAACGAACTTACGGATACAGGCGCCGCTTGACGGCTGCCGCGAGCGGCTTCGGCAGGACGGTCAGCGCGCGCAGCGCATGAGGCATCACGCGCAGCTGCCGTGGGGAGAACATCGCCGGAATCACGGCCTCGATCAGGTGCGGCCCGGGTTCGGCGATCGCCCGCTTGAGCGCGTCGACGAGCGCCTCCGAGGTATCGACGCGCTGGGACGGAACTCCGAACCCGTTGCCGATCTGCACGAAATCGAGGTCGGGAGAGCCCAGATCGAGCTGCGCCTTCGCCTTCGGACCGGCTGTCTTGGCGCCCACGCGCGCGAGCTCCATGTTGAGGATCGCGTACGAGCGGTTGTTGAAGATCACAACCGTCACGTCGAGACCTTCACGTGCCATCGTCCACAGCGACTGGATCGTGTAGCTCGCCGATCCGTCGGCCTCGAGCGCTAGCACCGGGCGATCCGGACACGCCACCGCCGCGCCGACCGCGACGGGCAGGCCCTGGCCGATCGCGCCGCCGGTGAGCGTCAGCCAATCGTGCGGCGGCGCTCCGGCGGTGCTGGCCGCGATCGTCGCGCCAGAGGTCACCGCCTCCTCGGAGACGATCGCGCCCTCGGGCAGGACCGCGCCCACCGCCTGACAGACGGTCTCCGCGGTCAGAGGCCCGGTCGGCGGCGACGGTCTGGCACGCTGTGCGCGCGCCGGCTCGGCTTCGCCGGCCCTGAGCCTGTCGAGAAGCGCCTCGAGGCTTCCTAGGACGTCCGCCGCCGGCCCCGCGAGCTGCTGCACCTCACAACCTTCCGGGACGAGATCGCTCTTCTTGCCCGGATAGGCGAAGAACGTGACCGGTGATTTCGCGTCGACGAGGATCAGATGCTCGAGTCCGGCCAACTGCACGGAGGCCAGCTCTGGGATGTACGCGAGCCGTTCGACCGGCTGGATGCCGGCGCCGCGCTCGAGCCGGGCGGGGAATACCTCGCACAGCAGCTTCGCGCCGGTCGCGCCGGCGATCCGCCCGGCCGCGGTCAACGCCGGTTCGCGCAACGCGCGGCCGCCGAGGAGTATCGCGGTCCGTTTGCCGGCGCCGAGCGCGGTCGCGGCGGCGTCGACAGCGCCCTCCGATGCTTTGGGCGGAGTGCTCGGCGCGAGCGGCTGCGCCGCCGTCGCGCCTTCGCTCCAGGAAACGTCCGCGGGGAGGATCAGCGTCGCGACCTGGCCGGGCGGCCCGGTCGCCGCTGCTACCGCCTCGACCGCGTCGCGCGCCAGCTCCGCGGGACTCGAGGACGTGCGCACCCACTTCGACACGTTGCGCGCGACCGTTTCGATGTCGGATTGCAGCTGCGCGTCGTACTTGGTGTGGTAGGTCGCGTGGTCACCGACGATGTTGACGATCGGCACCTTCGCGCGGCGGGCGTTGTGGAGGTTGGCGAGTCCATTGCCAAGGCCCGGCCCAAGATGCAGCAGCGTCGCCGCCGGAGCGTCCGCCATGCGCGCGTACCCGTCGGCGGCACCTGTCGCAACGCCCTCGAACAGCGCGAGCACAGCTCGCATTTCCTGGACCGAATCCAGCGCAGCCACGAAGTGCATCTCCGAGGTGCCGGGATTGGTGAAGCATGTCCGCACGCCACTGTCGGCGAGCGTGCGTATGAGTGCCTGGGCGCCGTTCACCGGGGGTGCCTGGGCGGCAGCGTTGTGGCATAGGGCCACACGCCCCGGGCGAGTCGCAGCACGTAGAAGCCGCTGGTCCCGTCGGTGTACCAGACCTCTCGGCGACTCGGGTCGAATGCGGGATGTGACATAGCGAAATCGCTCCCGTCGCCGCTGTTGGTTATGGCTCGCTTCGGCGGCGACACGAAATACGCTACCTCCCGCGGGTGCCGAGGGTCTTGGATGTTGAAGATTCGTAGCCCCGAGGTGATGAACGAGCACGCCACGATCTCCGGGTCGACCTGCCGCGGGATCGCGCAATAGTGCGCGGCATAGCTCTGCGCCGGATCGAGCGTGCCGGGATCTCCCTGAGCCGCGTGGTGCGCAGCCGGTTGGTCCACCTGTAGCCGGATGTTCGAGACGACGCGGGGGTGCGCCTCGTTCGCGACGTCGATGATCCTCGCCGCCCCCACCGTGTCCGGAGGGGCCGGGTTGCTGAAACGGAACGCGTACTCGTCGAGCTCGAGCAGGTACGGGTGGCCGTTGATCCGCATCGGGTACGCGTTCTGCGGGATCGTGACGGTCTTCCACGTCAGCCGGCTGATCTCCCGGAGTTGCGGATGCGGCTTGCGCTCCTGGACCTGGCTTACGTCGAGGATCGTGAGATCGCCGTCGACCGAGTCCGCGACGTACAGCCGCTTGCCGTCGTCGGAGAGGCTCATGCCGTGCGCGAACTCGTTCCATTGACCGAGGGTTCGTGGGTGTTTGGGATCGCTTACGTCAACGGCGGCGATGCCCTCGCCCCCGCCCGAGATCCAGAACGTCCGGCCGTCGGGGGAGAACGCGCTCTCGTGTCCGAAGCGGGCGGCGAGCACGGTCGAGTCGAGCACCGGATGGCGGCAGTCCTGGCGGACGTCGTAGATCGACATGAGGCCCGGATAGCTGGCTGGATTGCCCATGTCGGCGGCCAGCAGCCCGCGCCGGGAGTTGAGATTCAGCGACTCGTGCGGCGAGAGCATCGGCAGCGTGGTGAGCGTCGCGGTCTGGACGGGGTGCGCCGGGTTTGACATGTCGAGCGCGGCCACTCCGGTGGAGGGCGGGCCGGCCAGGCTGATCGCGTTCAGCGGATAGACGAGCGCGGTGTCGTAGAACGCGCACACGTGGCCGTGCCGGTCGATGTAGCGCCACACCTTGAAGCCGCCGGAGCTGCCCTGGTGGCTCACAAAGCGAGAGGTTGCAGGTCCAGCCGCGCGCCGCGGCGGGCGAATTTACCGCCGAGGCCGGCACGCGTCCATCGACGCCGCCGAGGCGCGTGCGAGCCGGGGCCGCAGTGCGGCGGCGGGGTCGCCTGAAGCGGTGGCTCGGGATTCTCCTGCACCGGCGCCGCGGCAGGTGTGGGCACGCCGGTCAGCGCCAGCAGATTGTTCAGGTCATTGGGCGGCAGGGACTCCTGCTTTCCGGCGGCGGCGCCCGACAGCACGCCGATCACCGCCGCCCCGGCCGCGACGATCACGAGCAGTCCTGCGATCCGCCGGTGCCGCCTGACGACACCCAGTAATGAGCGCAACCCTGGCCTCATCTCTCCCGACGACTGGAGCGCCGGAGGATACAAATCGATGCCCCGTCAGGCGCCGGTGGTTGACGTCCCACCTTGGGAACCGCTCAACGCGCCACCTCGGTCCGGACGGGCCCTCCCGGCCCCATGGACGCTGCGCCGGCGGCAACGCCGGCGCAGCCCCTCAACCTGAGGACACCGGCTGTGGGCCGGAGGTGCTCGTCGCCCGCTCCACCAGAAGCGGACCGGTTCCGCCCTCTGCCATCCAGTACTCGACCGACGTACCTTGGATCGGATACGCCAGCCAAGCGACGCCCTGGCCCGAGAGCGGATTGACCATCGCGACCATGTAGTGGAGCTGCGACAGGGGCATGTGGCCGAGCCTGGCGATCCGCGCCGCGAACCGTGTCGGGATCGTCGGCTTGATCTGCGAGAGCGAGAACAGCGAGTCGGCGCCGGGGCTGCCGCCGCTGTCATCCTGCACATAGCGGCCGCCGGAGTAGTACGTGATGTCAGACTCGCCGTTCTGCGTGACCGCCGTCGCGGACACGTAACCGGGATAGACGACGAAGTTGTCGAGCTTCGCGTTCGGACCGACATGACTGCGAATCTGATCGAGCGCCGCCGTGAAGTTCTTTGTGCGGAACATCGAACCCGAATCCGTGGCCGTCATCGAAGTCGGATCCGTCGAGGATCCGCCCGTGTGGATGCTGCCGGAGACGACGCTTGCCACCTCCACCGCGCAGACGGCGGCGACGACCCACACGACGAGGGCGACGACGATCCTCATCTACATCTGCCCCAGAAGCTTGGCCTTGGCGTTCTCGAACTCCTGATCGGTGAGCGCACCCTGCTTGTGCAGGTCCGCCAGCTTGGCGAGCTCGTCGACCGGATCCTGTCGCTTGGCTCGAGCGGCAGCCTGCAGGCCGGGAATCAGTGCAGCAGGCGAGGGTGTGATCGTCGTGCCCGCCGCGCCGCTGGTCGCCGCGCGATGCTCTTGCGAAGCGCTGTAGGCGGTCAGGATCGGGTCCGCATCTTTGCCGTTGTCGCCGAACGCGGAGCTCGCTTCGGGCGCGCCGAACGCCGATGTCGCAGCCGGCGTTGTGGCCCGTGTCGGCGGCGGCTTCGATGCGGGACGCCGCAGCGACCCGATCGCCGAGGTAAGGACCGCGATCAACGCTCCCACCCCGACCAGCGCGAAGCACGCGCCGAAGATCGCGCCGAAGATCTTGTTCGAGCTGTGGGCGCTGGAGTCGAGCACGATCGAAAGCGCCCCGAAGCCGATCGCGCCGAAGATCCCGGCGAACACCAGCGCCACACTGCCCGCCATCAGCGCGCCCGCGATACCACCGATGATCCCGCCGAATATGAACCCGAACCATGCGCCCGTACCCGACGGGCAGGTTGGCACCGGACCGTAGTTCGCCGAGTAGCCGGTCGACGAGCAGGTTCCGATCTTCACCACGTGGTGGATGCCCACCCCGAGCAAAATCGAGGAGAAGATCAGCAACGCCACCCCGGCGATCTGCAGGTTTGTCGGTCGCGCCCTCATCGTGGATGGCAATCTACGCCGCCGGCACAACGGCGTCAGTACCACTCGGGTCGCGAACCAGTCTCGATATGGGTGTTCAGCGGGCCCAGGCAGCCGGCCCGGGCTCTACTGCGCGCCCGGCACCCCCAGCTCCTTCGCCCGCTCGCGCCGGCGCTTGCTCAGCGGGCTGTCTGGACCCTCCTCCATCGCCGGCGGCTTCGCTTCGCGCGCCTCGCGTGGAAGGTCGATCTCCTCGTCCTCGCGATGCGCGGTCGTCACCCGTTCTAGCCCGTAGTGACGATGCAGCAGCTCGGCCTCGTCATCAGATATGCGTCCGTCTTCAGGCTCGACGCTCGGCGCACCCTGGACGTGCTCCCGCTCGTACACCACCCGCAGCTTTCCGCCGTCATCCTCGGCATCGTAGAGCGGAATCAGTACGGTCCGCCGGCCCAGCAGGCCCATCCTTACCAATGCCCAGTTGGGTTCCTCACCATCCCCGTGCACGATCAGCTCGCGGATCCTTCCGACTCGCTCGCGGCGTACGCTGATGATCCGGCGCCCGGCGAGACGCTTATGAGGTGTATCGGCCACCTTGTCCCTCCTCTGTTGCCTGGAGGATCGCTACCCGATCGCGGTCGGGGAAGAAACCTAGTAGGGACCCGCGGTAGGGTGCGAGCCGATCGTGAACGAATCACGCCGGACGTTCGCCGCGGAGCTCTACAGCGTCAGCCAGGCGCATGATCAGGCGCACGCCGATCGGCTGGAGCGCTTTCGCAACGTTGAGCCGCCGACTGCCGAGCTGCTGGGCGTGCTGATTCGCGCAAGCGGTGCGCGGCGGATCCTGGAGCTGGGGACTTCGAATGGGTACTCGACGATCTGGTTGGGCGACGCTGCCCAGGCGAACGGCGGAACTGTACTCAGCGTCGATGTAGACCCAGCTCGCACGGAGCTGGCACGCGGCAACCTGCAAGCGGTCGGCCTCCACCGCGTCGTTGAGGTGCGAACGGAGGACGCTGGACACACCTTGCGACGCTCGGGCGATCACGAGTGGGATTTGATCTTCCTGGACGCCGAGCGTCCGGCGTACGCGAGCTACCTGGCAGACCTCGTGCGCACGCTCTCGCCGGGAGGCGTCCTGGCAGTCGACAACGTGATCTCGCATGAGCACGAACTGGTCGAGTTCACGTCGCTGATCGAGGCGCGATGGCAGCTCACGCAGACCGTGGTGCCGGTCGGCGCCGGGCTACGGCTCGCCGTGCTCTCTTCGTGAACCCGCGAGCCAGCGGCCGCCTCCGGCAAGGCGGGAAGCTTCGCGGGCCGCCTTGCGAACGGCCCGCGCGTAGCCCTCCTCGCGTCCTGCGATACAGCTCGCCGCCGTCGACCGGCTGCTCGACCCGACCCCGCTGCCAGTTGAGACCGGCTGGTGCTGGCTTGCCGACGGTGTCGGTTACGTGGCCGTCCGGACGCCGATGCCGGGCGTGACCGCCGAGATGATCGACTGGTGGTTCGACTGGCATGCTCGAGATCCGATCCGTTACCGCATCTGGCATCCGGACGCGCATTTCGGGAACGCACTCGATCCGCAACGCGGGCCGCGCGGCAAGCCCTACTGGGGCGCGATCCACCACCCAGTCGAGGACGTGGGCGTCGGTACCGCGCATGCCCGCATCAGCTTCCATGCACCGTCGGAGACGGGAATGCGAACCGACGCACTCGACGTTGGTGCGATCGCCGGCGTCGTCTGCGGTTATGCCGGCGATGACCGCCGTCATGTTCAGCACACTCCGATGTTCCACGTCTTCCTGCGCGAGGGCGCCGGTGTCGTGCTACGCAGCCGTTTCTGGCTTGGCGCGGCGATGCAGCCGTTCGGCGTACTGGCCGAACCCGGTGGTTGGATCCTGAATCGCCGCCCGGTCCTGCGGGCCGCGTTGCCGGCGGTACTGCCGAGAGCGCTTGCCAATCACCGCGCCGAGGAGTACACGAACCTGGCCGCGTTACTGCCCGAGCTGCACGCGAGGTTCGCGGACTGATGACACGGGCGCGGCCCGCTCGGCATATCGCCTCGCGGGCCGCGATCCATCCCCCACTCCTGGGTGCTCCTTTCACCCCGGTCTCCCCCACCCCCGGTGACGGTTATTGACCGAACTGAGACCTGCAGGCCTGGACCTTCGTCACGTCCGTGCCGGCCGACGCGAGGCACGTCGTCAGCTTCTGAACCTTGCTGATGGTCTGCTGGGCCTGGCCCGAGGTGCCGCCGGCCTGGCTTGTGGCCTGCCCGACCTGCTTCTGGACCTGGTTCAGTGCCTGCGAGGACTGCTGAAGGCCGGTCTTGGCGGCCTGATTGGCCGTGTCGCTGCTCGGCTTGATGACCGTGAAGTAGACGATTCCGAAGATCGCCAGCGAGACTGCGAGGCCGATCAGGTACATACGCCAGCTGTTGGAAACGAGGATCATCGTGTGGCTCCTTGTGGTGTGTGTTGGTGGTGTTTGGTGTTGGTTGAAAAATCGAGTTAGGCGGTGCTTGCCGCCAGCCGCGCAAGCGCCGTGTCCCAGTCGATGACGACTTCGTGGTCATCGCCGTCCGCCATCCGCTTGGCCGGCACGGTGTTGCCGGGGTAGAGCAGGGGCATGGCCGCCGAGGGGACCGGATTGCCGACCCGCACCTGATAGGGAGGCCGCCCCTCGGCGATCACGGTCAGCATGAACGCGTACATGTCATCGCCACGGGGATTGCGCAGCCCGAGCGCGTGCGTCTCGGCGATCACCGCCTTGCACGACACGCCGAGCTCGAGGATCCGTGCGGCCGATCCCGTGTTGCGATCCCCGGAGCTCGCGACGGTGACGATCGGTGGCCGCTCGCGGAGCGATAGCGCGACGCGGCTGCGATCGCTCGGATCGACCCGCACCGCGACCATCGCGCGGGGCATCATCAGCTGCGGTAGCACCGAGGCCCTGACCGCCTGCCGGCAGGTCGCGGTGTAGCGCGGGAAGTTGTCGAGCGCGACCTCGACCGTGAACACGCAGAGCTGCGACGGGTCGTGATCCGGGCCCGCATCGAATCCGACGCGCTGGACGCTGACCACGACGCCGCGGCCGAGGAACCCGCGCTCGAGCAGCTCCCGGGGGACGCCCCCGGCGAGCTCGTGCACTCCGTTGAAGACTGGTTGGTGGCGGCTGGTCATTTCATTCTCCGAGGGGAAGCTCATTTGCTGTGCTGCAGATTGAGCACCCGCACCTAACGCGGACCAAAGAACCGCCAAAGCGCCGCCTTGTCGTGTTTGCGCGCGAGGGATACTCTGCGGCGGGGTGGCCGATGGCGTTGCTCGCTTTGGGGTGCTCGGCCCGCTCGTACTCGAGCGGGATAGTGAGTACGTGGCGCTGCCAACCGGCCGCCAGCGATCGCTGCTCGCGCTGCTGCTGCTTGGCGGCGGCGTGCCTCTCTCGCGAGACCGTCTGATCGACGAGCTGTGGGGGGAACGGCCACCCGCGACCGCGGTGTCCGCGCTGCACGTTCATCTCTCGAAGCTGCGCGAATTACTTGACGGATTGCTGCTGCTCGAGCCATCGGGATACGCGCTCGAGCCGGGACGCTTCGACCTCGACGCATGGCAGTTCGATGCGCTCGTCGAGAAGGCAAGGCAGGATCCTGAGCAAGCCAGGTCGACGCTCGGCGAGGCGCTCGCCCTGTTCCGCGGCGAACCCCTGTGCGACGTGGCCTGCGAGGGGAGCGTCGCGGGGTGGCGTCGAGCACTCGAGGACAAGCGGCTGCAGGCGATTGAGCTGCGCATCGACACCGACCTTGCAGCCGGGGCGTCGGGCCACTTGGTGGCCGAGCTCGACCGCCTCGTCGGCGAGCACCCGTTCGAGGAGCGGCTGTGGAGTCAGCTGATGCTGGCGCTGTATCGCGCCGAACGCCAGGCGGATGCGCTGGATGCTTTCCAACGCCTGCGCCGTCTGCTCGCGGAGGAGCTCGGTCTGGAACCTGGTGAGCCCCTGAATCGGCTGCACCAGCAGATCCTCGAGCGCGACCCGGCGCTGCAGAGCCCCGCCCCGGCACCGCCGGCGGTCGCCCCCGCGCGTCGCGCTTCGGCCCTCCCCCAGCCGCTGACGAGGCTGATCGGACGCGAGCGGGAGCTCGCTGCTCTGGCCGCGATGATGGCGGACCCGGACGTGCGACTGATTACGCTGGCCGGTCCGGGCGGAGTCGGCAAGACGCGTCTGATCCTGGAGCTCGCCAGGCGTCAGGAACCACAGTTCGCGGACGGCGCAGTGTTCGTGCGCCTCGAGCAGCTGACCGAGCCGGCGCTCGTCGCGGCAGAGATCGCGAGCGCGCTCGCTAGGCGCGACGATTCGGAGGCGCCCAACGCCGACGGCCTCGCGAGCTACCTGCGCGAGCGCGAGCTGCTGATGGTCGTTGACAACTTCGAGCATTTGCTGCCAGCCGCGGTGCTGATCGCCGAGCTGCTTGCGATGGCGCCTCGCATCAAGGTCCTCGTTTCGAGCCGGACGGTCTTGAGGATTCGAGGCGAGCACCTGTTCGAGGTTGAGCCGCTTGCGTTGCCCGCCGGGAACGACGAGGAGGCCGTCTCCCAGAGCGCCGCCGTTCAGCTGTTCCTCCACTGCACGCTGGCGACCAACCGCGGGCTCGAGATCGACATCGAGCTGACGGGGACGGTGGCCGATATCTGCCGTGCGGTCGACGGGCTCCCGCTGGCGATCGAACTCGCGGCTTCGCGCGCGGGTTCGCTGAGCCCCTCGCAAATCGCCGAGCAGCTCGCGAAGCCGCTGTCGATTGGCGAATACGCCCTGAGGGACCTTCCCGACCGCCAGCAGACGCTGCAGGCAACGATCCGGTGGAGCTACGACCTGTTGCCGCCGGGGGCACAGACGGTCCTCCGGTGCGCCTCGCTGTTCCTCGGCGGGTTCACAGCCGAGGCGCTTGCCGCGGTCGCCGATCAACAGGTGCAAGCGCAACTGGACGAGCTGCTCGACGCCAGCCTGGTTCGCCGCCAAGTGGCCGCCGACCGCTTCGAACTACTCGAGCTCGTGCGCGCGTTCGCCCTCGACGAGCTCGCGCGTGGCGAGCGCGAGGCGGACATCCGCGCCCGACGCCGGGAGTACTTTGCCGCCGCCGTGGCGTCAGCCGCCGCGGCATTTGACGGCGGCGGAGCACCGGGTGAGCTGGCCGCGCCGCTACTAGCCGACCACGCCAACATCCGCGCCGCGCTCGAGGATGCGATCGACAGCGGCGACAAGGAGTCCGCGGTCCAGCTCGCGCTGGGGATGCGGCCGCTGTGGCTGTCGGGCATGCTCCGCCAGGAGTCACAGGAGCTGGTGGACCGGCTGCTCGAGCGATTCTCGATTCCCGGCGAGCAGGAGATCGCGCTGCTGCGGGCGCCGGCATTCCTCGACTACACGCCGAGAGCAATGACCTGGCACCGGCGTCTCGCAGCCCGGGCCGCGGAGCTAGGTGACCAGGAGGCGGTTGCGACAGCGACCGGCAACATGTTCGGTCTGGCATTGAACACGCAAGACCGCGAGGAGATGAAGCGGCTGCGTCCGGAGTTGCTCGCCCTGCTGACGCCTGAGACCAGCGCCAAGGCGACGGGATGGATTCACTACTTCCTCGCGCTCGACGCGTATGTGCATGGACATTACGAGGCAGCGTGCGAGCACGCCACGCTGAGCGCCGAGAGCGCGGAGGCGGTCGGTCACGAGTTCATGCTCGCCAGTGCGGTGGGCACGCGGGTGATGGCGCAGTCGGCGCGCGACGGCGTGATGCTGCAACCGGATCTGGTCGAGGCACTCGAGCTGATGCGGCGCCCGAGTATCCCGCCGCTCGGCGCGTTCGCGTTGTGGCTCGTCGCCCGATACGCCGCGGGCGTGGCGCCGGACGCGGCGGGGCGGTGGCTCGCGCATGGCGAGCGGATCGTGCTCGCACTCGACTCTGAGCTATGGCCGGAGAGCGTCCTGCGGGACGAGACGCTCGCGGTCCTTGGGCTCGACGACCTCACCCCCTTGCTCGAAGCGATCCCACCGCTCGACCACGCTGCTGCGCTCGACGAGGCTGCTGCCTGGCTGACGGAGCGGGACCCAGCGGAGAAGTCCCCGCGCGGCGCCCTCGAGGTGTCGGCGAGCTAGCCGCCCACCCGGACCGCCGGCGAGCTAGCCGCTCACCCGGACCGCCGGCGAAAGCGGCGTTCCTCCGCCCCCGGTGCAAGTCGAGTTCGGCACGACCTGCACGGTGCCCTGGCGGAAGATCCCCTCGCCGCCACCCTTGGGGTTATTCGCACCGCGGCCGATCGTCACGACCCGCGTGCCGGCCCGAGGAGTGCTCAAGGCGAGCGCGACGGGCACCACATCTGTCACCGGACGGTTGAGCTCGATCAGCATCAGGTCCCCGGGCCCGGGTAGGAACTCGCGCTGAGCGCGCTTCTGCCAGCGGACATCTTCGGGGCTAAGCGCGATCAGCCGCGCCCGCCTCAGCTCGTTGCGGGGTCCGATCCGAACCGTGGGATGCTCGTCGACGACATCGCGGCAGTGAGCGGCGGTCAGCACGCGATCGGGCCGGATCAGCGCGCCGCCGCAGCCGCTACCGACGACCGCGAAGAACGGGAACCGTGCCCGAGAGACCGGTTTACCGCGGACTACCGCCCCGGCGGGAATCGCCGCGGCGCCGAACACCGCGAGCAGCGCGCCGGCGCCGAGTACCGCTCCGCGCCGCGGCACTCAGTCCACCGTCAGCTGCGTGTTGCCGACCTCGACCAGATCCCCGGGCCGCACCTCGCAGCGCCCGACGCGTACGCCGTTGACCCGCGTGCCGTTCCTCGAGCCCAAGTCCTGGAGGATCCAGCGCCCATCACGGAAGCTGAGGCGGGCGTGGCGGCGGGACACGGCGGGATCGGCCAGCATCGGGTCACAGCCGTCGCCGCGGCCGAGCACCATGTCGGCGTGCGCCGTGCCCTCCCAGTCGAGCGCGAGCAGCGCCCTCGACCAGGCGCGGCCGCTGTATGCGGCTGTCATCGCGCGCCTCATTGCATAGCGGAGCCTCACGGGCCAGGCGCTGGTCGCACGACGGAGATTGAGATCGCCGACCAGCTCCCGTGGTTCGATCAGGCTCGCGCGCAGCAACTCATCCACCCGACGCGAGAACGTGTCGTGGCTGATCAGCCCGCTGGCGTAGGCAGCGTTGAGGGTATGGGCAATCCGCCGTCGTGTTCTGCCGGCAACAAACACCGGCGTAGTCTCCCGCGCTCTCAGCGCGGTGTCCAGGCCCCGACGCTCAGCGCGGTATCCAGGCCCGCGCGCCTGACGCGGTGTCCAGGCCCGCGCGCCTGACGCGGTGTCCAGGCCCGCGCGCCTGACGCGGTGTCCAGGCGCGTGGGACTGGTTCGTTCTACGCCGCGAGCCTGCGCCGCGCCTTCTGCACCGACGGCAGCGACCCCTTCGCCTTCGCGAGCGGACGAGCCCGAAGGTCGACGCTGGCGGGCTTGGCCGCGATCGTGATCTCCTCGCCGGTGGCGGGATTGCGGCCCTTGCGTGCCTTCGTCGCGGGCTTTAGCCGCACGGTCAGCTGGACCAGGCCGCCGATCCGCACCTTCTGGGCGTTCCCGAGCTCGTCGAGGACCACCTCGTCCAGCGCGGTGAGGGCGCGCTTGGCGTCACTCTTGCTCAGCCCCGAACGATCGGCGACGGCATTCACAAGCTGCGTCTGGGTCAGCGCCACAACATCCTCCAAGTCTCGAAACGGTGAAGTAAGCCAGAGATTGAAGCCGGTCTGGCGGACAGACGACTGGCGGGGTGGCCCCGGTGCGCCAGATTACGGCCTACGGCGTCAGCGCCACCGCCGCCTCTGGCGTCGCGACGTGGAAGCTGAAGCTTTCCTGGAGATACAGACGCACGACCTCGGAATCGTGCGAGTCATAGCCGATCGAGACGTCCTGGCCGGAGTCGAACACGAAGTCGCCGCCGCGCATGCTCACCACAACGGCGCCGTCGACGCCGGGCGCCCAGACGGTCGCCCCGCCGAGGATCTTGTGCAGATGCTCGAGCAGCGGGTAGCCGCCGCGCTCCGCGGTCTCGATCACCGAGCGGTACTGCTGGCTGCCGAGCGCCAGCGAGTAGGGACCCGCGATGCCGCTGTTCAAAAGCCGCTCGACTGCGCTTGCCGCCCAGTGCGGGTACGCGCCGGCGGTGGCACCGAGCGCCTCCTGTCCGTGGGGCGTGGCCTCGGCGATCCCAGTCACCGCGCCATGCCAGCCGTGAAACACGGCGACGTTCTCCGCCACGGCGATCTGATGGGCGGCCATGTCGAGACCCGACAGATCGACATCGTCCGCGCCGCGATCCGCGTCGCGCAGCTCCGCCCGGGACACCTCGAAGTCGGCCCTCACCTCGATCAAGGGCAGCACCCGGCGGTGCACCCCCGAGACGCCTTCGGCGGGGGAGCCGGCGAGCGGCGTGGTTCGACCGAGGTTGGTGGCCGAGTGCTCCCAGCCATGTGGGCCTGAGAAGTCGACGAGCTTCCGGGCCGCGAGCGCCGGCGTCAGGCGCTCCCGCGCCTCGCTGTCGAGCAGCTGCCAGCCGGCTTCGCTGATCGGTGCGTGGGAACGGAGCAGGTGGTTCATTGCGAGACCCCTTTCAGGCTGCCGATCCCCAGCGACCCGTTGCCCACCGGGGCCGCTGCCGGCGCGGGATCCGCAGCGGCAGCGGCCGGCGCGGACTCCTCGGCACGGATCGGCTCCGCGGTCGGGGAAGGCGGGTCGTCCAGAAACTCGGCGGTCGGTACGAAGAACAGGTTCCCGGTGATCGCCGTGGAGAAGTCGAGGATCCGGTCGTAGTTGCCGGGGGGCTTGCCCACGAACATGTTGCTCAACATCTGCTCGGTCACCCTAGGAGTGCGCGCGTAGCCGATGAAGTAGGTCCCGAACTCGCCCCTGCCCACGCTTCCGAAGGGCATGTTGAAGCGCATGATCTGACGTTCGTCGCCGTCGTCGTCGACGATCGTATTCAGCGTCACATGGGAGTTGGAAGCCTTGACCTCGTCGGGCAGCTCGATGTCGCTCAGCTTCGTGCGTCCGATCGCCCGCTCCTGCTCCTCGACCGCGAGCGCATCCCACCCTTCCAGATCGTGAACGTACTTCTGAACGATCACGTAGCTGCCGCCGGCGAACTGCGGATCCTCGTCGCCAATCAGCGTCGCGTCAGCGGCGGCCACTCCGTCCGGATTCTCGGTCCCGTCGACGAATCCGAGCAGGTCACGTTCGTCGAATGACCGGAATCCGTGCACCTCATCGACGACTTCGGCGAAGCCGCCTAGCCTGCTCATCAGGCGCTGCGCGAGCTCGAAGCACAGATCGAGTCGATGCGCGCGAATGTGAAACAGGAGGTCGCCGGGCGTCGCGGGCGCGGTGTGGCGCGGCCCGGCAACCTCGGCGAATGGATGCAGCTCCGGCGGTCGAGGCGAGCCGAACAATTGGTCCCACGCGAGCGAGCCAATGCCGACGACGCAGGTGAGCTCACCCTCCGGGATCCGGAACCCGACGGACCGTTTCAGCCCGCTGACATCGGCGAGGACGTCGCGGATGCCGTCCTCGGCTCCGGGGTTGATCGTGAGGATCAGGAAGATCGCCGCCTCGGTGAGGGGAGTCAGAACGGATTGCGGCTCGGCTGCCTGCACCACACCTCCTTATCCTCGGGAACGCGCCTAGCCTATCCCCTGCCGCCCGTTCGCTTGTGGCGAAGACGTTAGTCCGCGATCGCAATGCGGAGCTGATCACGTGGTTTCATTGACGGCGTGGTCTTCACGATGCGACCGATCGGATGGGTGCGGTCCCCGCGCTCAGAGCCGATCGACGACGATTGGGGGGATGTCGTCGCCCGCATCGCGCTCGACGGCCAGCGGTTCACCCCCGACTCTTTGCGCGGGCTCGAGGAGTTCTCGCACGTCGAGGTCGTGTATCTCTTCGACCGGGTGCCGGAGGAAGGCTACGAGGCTCGCGCCCGCCGTCCTCGCGGAAATCCCGCCTGGCCCGAGGTCGGCGTGTTCGCCCAGCGAAACAAGCGCCGCCCCAACCGAATCGGCGTGAGCACGTGCCGCCTGCTGCAGGTCGCCGGCGGCGAGCTGGTCGTCGAGGGACTCGATGCGATCGACGGCACGCCGGTCCTTGACATCAAGCCGTACATGGCCGAGTTCGCACCGCGCGAATCGGTGCGCCAGCCCGAGTGGTCTCGGCAGCTGATGGCCGGTTACTGGTGAGGGGTCCTCTCAAACGAGGCTTCATTCCCGCCGACGCGGGACCCTCGGCCTCAGCAGCACCCAACTGACGAGCGCAGCGACTGCGGCAAGCCCGGCGGTGAGAAGCATCGCGACTCGAAAACCGGCGACGAAAGCGGTCGCCGCCGCCTCATGAACCTGGTGTCGCCTGGTCGCAGTCAGCTGCTTGAGATGGATCAGCGCTTTCGACGAGTCCGCCAGGATTCCGTCGAGCGCGTCGCGGCGATGCTGGCCGAAGTTGGCGTCCACTCCCCTCAGCAGCTGATCGCGCCTGGATATCTCCAGGCCCGTCAACACGAGACCCAGGACCGCGACTCCGAGCACCGCCCCGATCTGGCGCGACTGCGTCACGAGGCCTGACGCCAGGCCCCGCACCTCGATCGGCGTGGCGCCAACCGTGGCCGAGGCTCCTGCGACGGTCGCCACCGGCCTGGCGACGCCGAACGCCAGGAACGCCGGCAGCAGCACGAGCACTTCGAGCTGGTCGCAGAGGACGCCGATTATCGCGAGCGCGATGGCGGCGAGAAGCATCGAGCCGGCGGTCAGCGCACGCGCGCCCATCACGTCAGTCATCCGTCCGACGGAAACCGCCAGGAACGGCGCGACGATCACGGTCGGGAGCGTCAACGCGCCCGCGGCGGCAGGGCTGTAGCCCAGTGCCAGCTGGAGGTAGAGCGTCAGATATACGGTGAGCCCCAGGATTGCGAACTGGATCGCGAACAGCGCGAACAGCGAGCCCGTCACAGCGGGAATCTCCAGCAGCTTGAGCGCGATCAAAGGGTGGCTGGCGCGCCGCTCGACGGCCACAAACCCGGTCAGCATTGCGGCGCCGGCGCCGAGCAGCGCCAGGGTGACCGGCGCGGTCAGACCCCAGTCCTGCATGTTCAGCAGCGCCAGCACAACCGAGACCAGACCGCCCACAAGCAGGCCCAGCCCCTTCACATCGAGCGGCTCTTTCGCGCCACCGCGTGTCTCCGGGAAGAAGCGGATGCCGATCGTCAGGATCGCGGCGATCACGGGCACATTGACCAGGAAGATCCAGCGCCACCCGATCAGCACCACGATGCTTCCGCCGAGCAGGGGGCCGAGCGCGAGAAATACCGTCGCCCCGGTCGAGACGATCCCGATCGCCCAGCCGTGACGCTCGTCGGGTATGTCGGCGGTCGCGTTGGCGTATCCGAGCGGGATCAACAGCGCGCCGCCCGCGCCCTGCAGCGCACGCGCTGCGATCAGCAGCTCCTCGTTCGGAGCCGCGGCGCAAGCCACGGAACCGAGGCCGAACACCGCCGCGCCGAGCAGGAACAGCCGCCGCCGGCCGTACAAGTCAGCCAGCCGTCCCGCGGCCGCCATCAGCGACGCGAGTGCGAGCAGGTAAGCGCCCATCACCCACTGCACCTCGGCGCTCGTGGCGCTGAACTCGCGCTGGATTGTCGGCAGGGCGGTGACGACCGCGGTCTCGTCGAGAAAAGCAAGTCCGACCGCGAGACTTGCAGCGAGCAGGACCCAGCGCTGCTGGTCGGTCAGATCGCGCACGGTCAGTTCATTGCGAGGTTTCGCTGCCCGCCGCCGGCGCCGGCGCTGCGGTAGATGCTGCGCGACGCAGCCCCGCGAGTCTCCCGCTGCCGACAATCGCCGCGCCGGAGCACACGAGCAACGGCAGCTTGACCGCGACCGCTGCGAGCGCTCCGCCCAGGAGTCCGGTCAGCGCTTCCGCGCCTACCTGCATCGATTGGTTGTTGCCCATCGCGCGGCCCTGCTCGCTGTCATCCGCGGCAAGCGAGAGCATCGCTGCGCACGAAGGCAGGCAGATCGCCAGGGCGAGGGCAGTCGGCCCGAGCGTGAACCACAGAGAGACCTTCGAATTCGGGACGACGATCAACGCCATCAGCAAACCCATCACCAGGGCGCTGAACAGCACCATCGTGCGCGGCCGTGCGCGCCGAGACAGCGCCCCCACCAGCCACACGTTCGCGATCACGATCGGAACGGCGACATACGCGACGAACTGGGAGACGCTGCTAACCCCCAGGTGAAACTCGTCGACCAGGTACATCGGGTACACGCGGAAGAACCCGAAGATCGACAGATACAGGATGAAGTTGACGAGGTACAACGGACGAAGGCGCCGGTCGGTGACGATCCGGGCGAGGTTCGTAAACGCGTCGGTGTACCTTCCCCCGCTCTCGGTCGTGGTCTTCGTTTCGGGAAAGCGGACGAGGATCGCGAGCAGCACCAAGCCGAGCAGGATCGTCACGGCCCAGTACGGAGTCGCGTAGTTGAACCAGCTCACGAGCGAGTGATCGGCGAGCTTCCCACCGCCCAGTGGTCCGACCACGTACGCGAGGCTCGCGCTGAGGTAGATGTAGCCGAACAGGCGGTTGCGGTCCTCGCGAGGGGCCGTGTCGGCGATCGCCCCCTGCGCGATCACGATGTTCGACTCCGACAGCCCGGCGAGGAAGCTCGACACCATCAGCAGCGCCAGGCTCTGGATCTCGAGTGAGAGCGCGATCACGGCGTAAAGAACGACCGCCGCGGACAGCGAGCCGATCAGGATCGGCCGGCGCCCGTATCGGTCAGAGAGCGCGCCCAGCACGGGCGAGCCCAGGAACTGGCCGAGCGGATATAGCGAGAGCACGATTCCGAGCACGATGCTGCGCTGCGTCAGGCCCGCGCTCTGGGGGAGCATCCCATTGTCGTTGCGCAGGATCATCGGCGTGAACGTCGCGATCATCAGGCTGTAGCCGAGAAATCCGACGAACACGACGGCGTACAGCGGCAGTAGAACGCGCACACCCCTCACACTCACGGCCGCGACGATACTCCGGCACGCGACCGGAAACGACATACTGCGCCTCGGTGCAACGCAACGTCTTAGGCGGACGCCTCGAGAGCTGCAGCAGCGATCCACTCACCGGCTTCTACCGAGATGGGTCGTGCCGCACGGGTCCGGGAGACTCCGGCTCGCACACGGTCTGCGCGGTCGTGAGCGCCGAGTTCCTCGAGTATCAGCAGGCGATCGGCAACGACCTCAGGACGCCGGTTCCCGAGTACAGCTTTCCGGGGCTCAAGCCGGGCGACCGCTGGTGCGTGACCGTCCATAACTGGCTGCGCGCCCACGAGGCAGGGGTTGCTGCGTTCGTGGTCCTCGCCTCCACGGAGGAGAGCGCACTCGACGTCGTGTCGCTCGACCTGCTCAAGCAGTATGCGGTCGACGTACCCGCCGACCCGGGCGCGCTCAGCAGTTGAGGGGCCTTTTTCGGGGCCGCTGGCGCGGCGTCCATGGGGCCGGGCGGGCCCGTCCGGGCGGCTGTGGCTTGTGCGTGGCGGGGCGGGCGGCTTCGGCGGGTCTTGTGGCGGGTCCCGGGGGCTCTGGCGGTGCCCGCCTCGTCCGTGCCCCATATGGAGGATGGGTTGTCAAGGCGCACGGGTTGATCGACCCGAGT
This sequence comes from uncultured Solirubrobacterales bacterium, assembly GCA_963824755.1. GTDB lineage: Bacteria > Actinomycetota > Thermoleophilia > Solirubrobacterales > Solirubrobacteraceae > Palsa-465. Next base: position 146,798 of record CAWGQT010000028.1, read on the forward strand.
GTTGGGCCTTGGGGTTGCCTTGCGTGGTTGCGGGTCGCGGGGCGGTCCGGACGTCCGCGGGTGTCGCGACGGTGGTCAGCCTCATATGCGGGGGCTGGGTACCCCAAGACCTTGGTTTCGTCGCACGTCCGCTGTCTATTCTCGAGCGCGGCCACCCGGAACGGGTGGTTGCTCATGGGCACGCCGCGGACTGGTGTGCGCGATGCCGGGGAGCTCGGGCCGCCTCGCCAGCCGCAACGGGGATGTGGAGGGGTTACACGATTTCGCGTTTAGCGGAGTTGCTGATCCTCCTGTGCTTGTGCGGGTGGGGGTTGTTTGCGTGAGGGTGTCGCCCGCCGGCACGGACGCTGGCGGAACCGGTCCGGACGAGCACCAGCAAGGGCTTCGAGATCGTCAAGGCCGATCCTCCATAGGGTCTATTCCACCGGCCATCCATGGCCGGCGGGATTGGGGTCCCGCCCACGCGGGACTTCATACAGACAGCCTCCGTCCCACTGAAGCACGAAGTCGGGAGGGGCGAACGTCGTTGCGAGGCGCTCCACCCCCTCTTCGAAGGGCGTGGGCGGGTGGGCGGGACTCCATACCGGGCAGAACAAGTCACGAGACCCCCGCCCGAAGGCCGGGGACTGGGTCCCGCCCACCCTGCGCCAGCCGGCGCGCCGACCCTGACCGACGTGGCGCCAGCCGGCGCGCCAGACCGACGTGGCGCCAGCCGACAGCCAATCACGAACCCGCATCAGCCCCCGCTCACGACCGCGCCGGCAACAACGCCCGCAGGTCGTCAATCGTGTCCGCCTCGGCCGCGTCCTTGTCCGGTCGGTAGCGCCTGACGCGCGCGAACCGGAGCGCCACGCCGCCGGCGTAGCGGGTCGAGGACTGGACGCCGTCGAGCGCGATCTCGACGACGAGTTCGGGGCGCACGAGCACGGCAATTCCACGTCGGGCGACTTCGCGCTCCAGCAAGGCCTTGGTCTGCCATTCCAGAAGCTCGTCGGTCAGCCCCTTGAAGCACTTGCCGACCATCACGAACTCGCCGCCCGCCGCGTCGCGAGCGCCGAGGTGGAGGTTCGAGAGCCATCCCTGGCGCCGGCCATGCCCCCACTCGGCCCCGAGCACGACGAGGTCGTAGGTGCGCACCGGCTTGACCTTTCGCCACGCCTTTCCGCGCCGGCCGGCGGCATATGTGGAGGCGGAGTCCTTGACCACCACGCCCTCGTGTCCTGCGCCCAGCGACTCGTCGAGCACGCGCTGAGCCTGCTCCGCGTCGGCGGTGAGGACGGAGGGAATCTTCAGATGTGGGGCGATCGCCTCGAGCCGCGCGGCGCGCTCGTGCAACGGCGCGTCCAGCAGGTCCTCGCCGTCGACGTGCAGCAGGTCGAACAGAAACGTCACGATTCCCTCGGGCGGCGCGTCTCGATCGATCTGCGACACCGTGTCCTGGAAGCTCGCCGGCCCTTCGCGGGTCATCCACAGAGCCTCGCCGTCGAGCACCGCCTGGCTCACGGGCAGTCCTCGTACGCTCGCCACGATTCCGGGCAGCGCGCTGGTGATCTCATTGAGATTGCGCGTATAGATACGGACCTCATCGCCGCGGCGGTGGATCTGGATCCTGATCCCGTCGAGCTTCCACTCCACCGATGCCCGCTCGAACCCCGCCAGCGCATCGCTCACGGTCACCGCGGTCGACGCCAGCATCGGCAGGATCGGCCGGAAGATCTCGAATCCGACCTCACGCAGCCCCTGCTCTCCCTCCGCCATCGCGATCTCAGCGGTACTCGTGAGGTCGCCGGAGAGCATCAGCGCGCGGCGGGCCAGCTCACCGGGGACGCCGGCCGCCTTGGCCACCGCGTCGGCCATCAGGCCGCCGAGCGCGCCTTGCCGCAGCTCTCCGGTGAGAAGCCGGCTGACGAAATCGCCCTCCTCCTTGGTGGCAAGACCGAGCAGCGCGCCGATCAGCTCCTTTCGCCTCGCGCCCGACCCGCGGCCCCTTGCCGCCTCGATCTCGGAGATCGCACGATCCACGTCGCCGACCGTCAGCGATGCGGCGCTCGCCGGCGCGCGCTGCTCTCCGTAGACAGTGGAGTACCCGATTCCAACACGTCCCTGTCTCGGCACTCCCGAGAGGAAGCCGACGCAGATCGCCACCTCGTTCGCGTCGAGTCGCTGCAACAGCGCCGCGAGGATCGCCACCTTGCGCGAGCGCGAGCTCGTGCCGGCGATCTCACTCGACGCAGTGACCACATCGAGGAGCAACGTCATGACTGCTTCGACTCACCTCCCCCACCGACCGCCTCGAGATGCCTTCTCAACAGCCCCACCTCGGATTGATTCTCGGTCCGGTCGATCGCCGCCTGGTACGCCGCCGCCGCCTCTCCCGCGCGACCCAGGCGCCTGAGCAAGTCCGCTCGGATCGCGTGGTAGAGGTAGTAGCGATCCAGCGGTAGCTGCTCGAGCACGGGCAGCGCTGCCTCGGGACCCTCGACCTCGGCCACGGCTACGGCGCGATTGAGGGCCACGATCGGGGTCGGGTCGATCGATAGCAGCTGGTCGTAGAGAGCGACGATCTGGGACCAATCGGTTTCCGCTGCGCTCGATGCGTCGCTGTGGACGGCGTTGATCGCCGCTTGGATCTGGTACGGGCCCGGCTCGTTTCGCTGAAGGCAGCGCCGCACCAGGTTCTGGCCCTCTGCGATCAGGTCGCGGTTCCAGAGATCGCGATCCTGTTCAGGGAGCGGCACGAGCGCGCCGGCCGCGGTGGTCCGCGCCTCACTGCGCGCCTGCACGAGCAGCATCAGCGCAAGCAGCCCGATCACTTCCGGTCCGTCCGGCATCAGCTCCGCGAGCAGCCGCCCGAGTCGAATCGCCTCGGCGGTCAGCTCCTCCCGGATCAGCCGCTGGCCCGAGCTGGCCGCGTAACCCTCGTTGAAGATCAGATAGATCACCGCCAGCACGGACACCAGGCGCTCCGGCAGGTCGGCCTCGCTGGGAACGCGGTACGGGATGCGCGCGTCGCGGATCTTGCCTTTGGCGCGGACCAGTCTCTGCGCCATCGTCGACTCGCTGACCAGGAACGCCCGAGCGACCTCCGGCGTGCTGAGCCCGCCGAGCAGACGAAGCGTGAGGGCGACCTGAGCCTCCTTCGCGAGCGACGGATGGCAGCAGGTGAAGATCAGCCGCAGCCGATCGTCCTGCACTGGAATCTCCTCGGCCGGTTCGTTCCGTGCGTGCAGCAGCGCGGCCTGGGCGTGACGATTTTCGCGCGAGGATTCGCGGCGCAGACGATCGATTGCGCGATTCTTCGCGGTCGTGATGATCCAGCCCGCCGGCGCCGGCGGCAATCCGGTCGCGGGCCAGCGCACGAGAGCCGTCGCGAATGCATCCTGGACCGCCTCCTCGGCGACATCGATGTCGCCGAAGACGCGGGCGAGAACCGCCACCGCTCGCCCGTACTGCTCGCGAAAGACACGCTCGACATCGGCGTGCGTGATCGCCGCCACGTCCTGTCAGTCCTCGCCCTGGAACGGTCGCACCTCGATGGGCAGCGTCGTCGCCTTGGCGTACCGCCGCGCCCAGCGCAGCGCGGCGTCGAGATCAGCGACCCGGATGATGACCAAGCCGCCGATGTGCTCCTTCGCCTCGGCGAACGGTCCATCGACCGTCATGATCTGCTCGCCCTGAGCACGCACGACGGTCGCTGTACTCGGAGCGTGGAGGCCATCGCCGAACACCCAGGCGCCCTGGGCCTGGAGCTCGCTTCGGATCGCGTAGATCTCGGCCATCACCTTCTCGAGGAACTCGGGTGCGGGCGGATCGCCCTCCGGCTGGTAGATGCTGAACAGGTATTGCTTCATGTGGCTCCTTTCTTCAATCGCTACACGAACGGGACCGGGCCAAATCGACAACGACCGCTCTCATATGCGCCTCTTCATTCATTCCTCACGTTCTCTTACCGTGCCCGATCACTGTCGTTGCTTGATCAATCAACGCAGCAAGACGAAGAAGGACAACGATCATGCGCGTAAGACATTTTGCGATCGCTGCGATCGCCACCGGTGCGTTGCTGGGCGCCGGCAGCACCTCGCCGGCCCTCGCGGCGGGCGGCGATGTCGCCGAAGCGACGAGCAACAACTGGTCTGGCTATGTCGCCAGCGGCTCGCAGTCAGGAACGTTCTCCAGCGTGTCGGGCAGCTGGGTTGAGCCGAGCGTCGACTGCAGTTCGGCGAATGGAGATGCGGCGTTCTGGGTCGGACTCGGCGGCTCCTCAGACGGATCGGGCGCGCTCGAACAGGTCGGCACACAGGTCGATTGCAGCGCGGGCGGCAATGGCCAGCACTTCACCTGGTACGAACTGGTGCCGGCGGGTCCGGTCAGGTTGGGCGTACCGATCAGCCCCGGCGACCACGTCTCGGCCAAGGTATCGGTCTCGGGTACGACGGTCACCGTTTCCCTCTCCAACCAGACCACAGGAGCGTCGACGACCAAGTCGCTGGAGATGGACAATCCCGACCTCTCGAGCGCCGACTGGATCGCCGAAGCGCCATCACTCTGCCAGGGCGGAGACGCGAGCGGCGCCAGCGGCTGCACCCCGGTTTCTCTGGCCAACTTCGGAACCGTGACGTTCACCGGCGCAAGCGCGACGGCCGACGGAAGCACCGACACGATCTCTAGTTCTGACTGGTCCGATGAGGCCATGCAGCTGACTGGCGACGGCCAGAATGCGAGCCCGAGCTCGCTGTCCTCCGACGGGTCGTCGTTCTCCGTCGCCTGGCAGTCGGGTGCGGCGCAATCGGCTGGCTCGTCGACGGATCCCGGCGACCCCGGGAGCGGATACGGAGCCGGTGGATACGGAGCCGGCGGCGGCTACGGCAGCTACGGACCCGGCGCGGGCTACGGCGGCTACGGATCCGGCGGCTACGGCGGCTACGGCGGCGGCTACGGCGGCGGCGGCTACGCAGGCGGCTACAGCTACGGCGGCGGTCAGGCCGGATACGGCGATCCCTACAGCGGCTACAGCTACTGAGTCGCCGCCCGCATCTTGACGGCCACCCCAGGCGTCCGGGAGGATCCCGGACGCCTTGGTGCGCCGCATCATCCTCCTCGTCCTGCTGCGTGCGTGCGCAGCCGCGCCAGCCGCGGCCGACGAGCGCGGGGCGGCCCAGGAGCTCGCCCGGATCCGCCACCAGCCGGCGCTCATGAATCAGTTTCTCTGGAATCTGCCGAAGGGCGGCGACATCCACATGCACCTGTTCGGCGCCGTGTACGCGGAGAACCTCATCCGCTATGGCGCCGAGAGCCGAGACTGCGTGGACCTCTTCACGTTCGCTGCCTCTCCCCCGCGGTGCATGCCCGGACAACGACCTCTCCGTGACGCGCTGAGCGAGAACGACTTCCAGAACCAGGTGGTGCACGCGTGGTCGATGAAGGGCTTCGTTCCGGCGCACGAATCGGGCCACGATCACTTCTTCGCCACATTTGGAAAGTTCGGCGTCGCCCTCGACGGGCACGACGGTGACGGTCTCGCCACGGTCGCGCGCCGCGCGCAATCGGAGCATGTCGAATACCTCGAGGTCCTCGTCACGCTTCGCTTTGCCCAAACCGGCGCACTCGCCGCGCGCGTGGGGTACACGCCAAACTTCCTGGCCATGCGCCGCCGCCTGCTGGCCGCCGGGATCCGCAAGCTGGTGCCGCTCGCGAGCCGCGACCTCAGCGGGCTGCTCGCACAGAAGCGCCGCGCCGATCCCAGCCCCGATCCCGTAATTCGCTTCGACGTACAGGTCCTGCGGGCCAATCCGCCCGCGATCGTGTTCGCGCAGATGCTCCTCGGGTTCGAGCTGATGCGGGCGGACCATCGCTGGGTCGGGATCAATCTCGTCCAGCCCGGGGACGACATCACCGCGCTGGATGACTACCTGCTCCAGATGCGGATGCTCCGCTACCTCCACCACGTCTATCCAGTCGGTCACATGACGCTGCACGCGGGCGAGCTGGCTCCCGGGCTGGCGCCGCCGAACGACCTCCGATTCCACATCCGTGCGGCTGTCGAGATCGCCGGCGCCGAGCGGATCGGCCACGGTGTCGACATCGAATACGAGCGCGACCCGATTTGGGCTGCTGCACGAGATGGCGCGCAGGCGGATCTTGGTCGAGGTGCCGCTCGTCTCCAACTGCCAGATCCTGGAGGTGTGCGGCAGCAAGCATCCGATCGACCTCTATATCCGTTACGGCGTACCCGTGGCGCTCGCGACCGACGACGAAGGTGTGTCGCGCACCGATCTGACGCAGCAGTACGTGCGCGCCGTAACCGAGCACGGTCTCGGCTACTACGAGCTCAAGCGGATCTCGTTCGACTCGCTGCGCTACGGATTCCTAGCGGCCCCGATCAAACGGCAGCTTCTCCGGCAGCTCGCGCGAGCTTTCGATCGCTTCGAGGCACGTTACCCATCGCGACGATGAGCGGGAAGGAGCAATGGCAATGAGCGGCACCTGGCCGGCGGTGAACTACGAGGGCTGGAGCGCGACATGTGAAACGCTCCATGCCCACACCCAGGTTCTGGGCAAACTGGCGGTAGCGCTTGCTCCACCCGAGCCGCAGCTTCAGCACGCCGCGCTGCGGCTGACGGCGCGAGGATGGGAGACGCTCCCGTTGCCGGCGCCCGACGGCTCAGGTGCGTTCAGCGCGGGGCTCGACCTGCGGAAGCATGAAGCGTTCGTGGAGCATTCCGATGGCCGCCGGGCGAGCGTGGCGCTGACCCCCGACCGACCGGTCGGCGAGGTCACTCGCGAGCTGCTGGACGGGATCAGCTCGCTCGCCGGACAGGTGCGCATCGATCCGACGCCGCAGGAGGTGCCATGGAGTGCGCCGCTCGACGAGGATCACGAGCACGCGACCTATGACGCGGATGCAGTGGCCTCCTACTTTGCCGCCGCGACGCGAGCGGCGCTGGTGCTGTCCGCCTTTCGCGCGCCCTACCGGGGACGCTCGACCCCCGTCAACGCATGGTGGGGTTCGTTCGACCTTGCGGTGAGTCTGTTCTCGGGAATGCCCGCCGACCCGCCGTCTGATGACTTCATCATGCGCAACGCGATGGACTCCCAGGAGGTTGCGGTCGGTTGGTGGCCGGGGGACCCACGCTACGGAAAGGCGGCGTTCTACGCCTACGCGCATCCGGCGCCCGAAGGCTTCACCCAGGCGCAGCTATCCTCGCCGGCCCGATGGGCCGAGGCGCTGGGCGAATACATCCTGGACTGGGACGACGTTCGCTCGAGCCCCGATCCACACATGAGCGCGCTGGGGTTCGCGCGTTCGGTGTTTCGCCACGCATGTTTGGTCTGCGGGTGGGACTCAGACCTCGCCGACAGCGCTCAGGGTTCCCCGCCGCCGATCAGGTAACGGGCGATCCGCCTGGCGCTGCTCACTGCATGCGGTCGACGATCGGCTCGGGGTGCTCGCCGAGGTACTCGAACCAGGCACGCTTGACGCACGGGTAGTGCTTGGACGCCTCGACGGAGTTCATGAAGTTGACGATGTTGGTGTCGAAGCGCTCTTGCAGCCGCTGCTCGGCGATCCGACCTTCCTGCGTGAACGCGTTGTGCGCTTGGGCCAGCGAGAACATGTCGGGATAGACGCGCGCGCCGAGGTGCTCGAACGGAATACGAAGCGCCCAGGCGCCCCTGTTTCCACCCATCATCGACGGCGACGCCGAGAGCAACAACCCGCACTTCTCATTGAACGGCTGCGGGCGGTATCACGATACCCAGTCGATCGCGTTCTTGAGTAGCCCTGGCATCGACGCGTTGTACTCAGGTGCGGACACCACCAACCCGTCGCACAGCTCGAGGCGATGGCGAAACTCCTGAGCGCCGGATGGGAATCCTTCGCTCTGAAGGTCCTGATCGTAGGAAGGGCAGTCGAAATCATGCATCGACGCCCGATCGACCTCACCGCCGTTCGCCTCCACGGTCACCGCGGCGAGCTCGGCCAGCCTCGTGTTCAACGAGCCGCTGCGCAACGACGCGGAGAACACCAATAACCTGATCGGCTGGCGTGGCGCTGAATCGTTCATGAGAGGTCCTTCTCGAGTGATGACTGCATCGTTGCCGACCCTACTACGCACAGCCGAGGCGGCCTTGACGTGAGCGTGTTCACCGACGCAGAACTCCGGTACCTGAGCGGCGGGAGGCAGTTGGGACGGCTCGCGACGGTCGGCGCGGACGGAACGCCGCATGTGGTCCCGGTCGCCTGGATCTACAACGCGGCGCGCGACGCTGTCGATATCGGCGGCTACGAGCTCGAACGGTCGAAGAAGTTCCGCGACATCGCACGGAGCGGACGAGCCGCGATCGTGATCGACGATCTGGAAAGCACCGATCCCTGGCGCCCTAGAGGCATCGAAGTCCGCGGTGGCGCCGAGGCGATCACGCTGCCGACGGCGCTGATCCGGATTCACCCGGAGCGGATCGTAAGCTGGGGCCTCGACGGGGGACGCAGCGCGCGCACGGTTGTGTAGCTCAGCACCCCTTCATACACGCTAGCTTTTAGATCAGTTCGGCACGATGACGGCTCAGCAACCGATCGAGAAGGCGCTGAGCGAGCCCGTCGACGAGGCACTGCTCGAGCATCCCGCAGAGGCGCTTGTCAACGAGGCCGCGCAGGCGCGAAAGCAGAACCTCAGCCTGCGCGAGGAGGCGAAGAGGCTGAAGGCCGATGCCGTCGGTGCGCAGGAGACTTCGCGGCGCCGCGCTGTCTCGATCGGCAGCAGGCGTTCGGCCGGTGACGGCTTGGTCCACGTCCTTCACGAGGACCCCGAGCTCGCAGGCGCCCTTCCGCATAGAGAGCTCCGCCAGCTGACGGAGGCGCTGCTCGCGCCAGTGATCTCGATCCGTGACAGCCCGTGGCAACCACCCGAGTACGACCCGGATCGCACCTACGGGCTGCTGATGCTCGATGGTCTCCTGGGGCGCCGAGTGACGCTTGGAGCAGCGGCGATGATCGAGCTGCTGGGTCATGGGGACATCTTGCGCCCGTGGCAGGAGCCGCCGGACGCGCCGATTCCGGCAAGGGTCGATTGGCTTGTCCTCTCACCAGCTCGTCTGGCAGTGCTGGACGAGCCGGCGACGGCACTGATCGGCCGACGGCCCGAGCTGACAGTCGCGTTCGCTGCCCGGCTCGCCAGCCGTTGCCACGCAGCCACCTACCTGGCCGCGATCGGGCACATCGGGCGGGTCGAGGATCGGCTGCTGGCGATCCTGTGGCACCTTGCCGGCAACTGGGGTCGAGTCACTCCCCAGGGCGTACGAATCCCGTTCCGTCTGATCCATGAGGTGCTCGGGGAACTGGTCGGCGCGAAGCGACCCTCGGTGACGATCGGACTGAGCACCCTGAGGCGGCAGGGTGACATCGCACAGACCGAGGACGGGAGATACGTCGTGACCGGCAGCCCTCCGCAGTGGCACCGGCACCCCTGAGTCGGGCAGCCGGCGCCCCAGCTGCGTGCGGCTCGCGTAAGCTCCGGTCGGCGTGTCCAGCGCGAACCGCTCCCTCAGACGAGGCCTGTTTCTCGCTCCGTTCGACGAGCTAGCCGATCCGCTCGTGTTGGTGGACCTCGCCGTCCACGCCGAGTCGAAGGGCTGGGACGGACTGTTCCTCTGGGACCACATCGCCTACCGGCCACCGGTCAAGGCGCTGGCCGATCCCTGGGTGGCTCTCAGCGCGATCGCGGCTCACACCCGACAGCTGCGGCTCGGCCCGCTGGTCACTCCGCTATCCCGACGGCGGGTGCAGAAGGTCGCGCGCGAAACTGTGACGCTTGACCATCTCAGTCGCGGGCGGCTGACGTTCGGCGTCGGACTCGGTAGCAACAACAATCATGAGCTCGAGCCCTTCGGGGAGATCGTCGACCCGGTCGAGCGTGCTCGGGAGCTCGATCACGGGCTGGGTCGTCTCGCCGACTTCTGGCGCGGCGAGTTCGAGCCGCGTCCGGTCCAGCAGCCGCGCATCCCTGTGTGGGTCGCGGGCCGGTGGCCAAAGCGGCGGCCGGTGGCGCGTGCGGCAGCCTGGGACGGCTTCTTCCCGATCGAGCTGCCCGGTCCGGATGCGCTGCTCGAGATCGCCGCAGAGATCGCCCGACTGCGACCTTCGCAGGCCGGTCCGTTCGACCTCGTCGCCGAGATCGAGCCGGGCGACGACGTACTCCCCTGGCGCGAGGCGGGCGCGACCTGGGTGCTGGACGACTTCGGGCGCCAGCCGCGGGTCGCCGCGGTGCGCGAAGCAATCGACGCCGGCCCCTAGCCTCCGCCGCCGGCGGGGCCCAGGCCCAGCCGCCTCGCGATCATCCCGTCGAGGACCCGATCGGGAAGCAACCATGCGATCCGCGCCATGATCTGCGCATCACGGCCGACCAGATATCGCGTACGTGGACGCGGTGCCACGATCGAGTCGGCGATCACGCGCGCGATCTCCGCGGGATGTGCGCCGCTGTCGGCGGTCGCGCCCGCCTGCTTGAGGACCGCCGCGATCAGGTCCTGGTAGCGCCCCTGCTGCGCTGGGCTCATCGCAGCGACCAGACGTTCGGCGTGCGCCATGCCTTTGGTCCAGATCGGCGTTGCGACGCCACCCGGTTCGACGACGATGACGCGGACGCCGAGCCTCGTCACCTCGCGTCTGAGCGCGTCACTCGTCGCCTCGAGCGCGAATTTCGAGGCGGCGTAGGCGCCGAAGGTCGGCCCCACAACGCGGCCGCCGATCGAGCTGACGTTGACGATCCTCCCGGAGGACTCGAGCAGCGCCGGCAACAGCGCCTGCGTGACGCCCACGTGCCCGAACAGATTGACCTCGAACTGCCGGCGCCACTCGTCGACCGGGATCGTCTCGACGGGCGCGTTGACCGCGATCCCCGCATTGTTGATGAGCGCGCGTAGCGGCCGTCCCTGTGGGTCATGCTCGACGCGATCCCGCAACCGCTCGATGTCCGCGGCGTCGGTGATATCGAGTCGCACACACTCGACCCGCTGGGCTGCGAGGCCCGAGGCGTCCTGTTCAATCCGCACGCCCGCGAGAACGTGGAACCCGCGCGCGGCCAGCGCGTGCGCGGTCGCGTGGCCGATACCCGACGACGCGCCGCTGACCACGGCCAAGGGCTCCCAAGCAGACATATGTGGTGGTGCACGCTACCGGAGCGCAAGAACGTGAGCCGGCCGACACTCGAGATCGCGAGCGCATGCTGTGATGCCCCGTTTGACGCGCAACGCACCAGTTTGAGACAGTTCCCGCGCGTGGCAATGGGCCGACTCGATCGAAAGGTTGTGCTGATCACGGGTGGCGAGAGCGGGATCGGTCTCGCGACGGCCGGCCTGTTCATGTCCGAAGGGGCGCGCGTCCAGGTGGTGGGCATCGATGAGCCCAAGCTGACGACAGCGGTGGAGCGGCTCGGCGCCGAGCACGGGACGGACAGAATCCTCGGCACAGTCGCCGATGTCACCGACGAGCAGGCCGTGGCCCGGGCCGTGACGGAGGGCGTCGATCGACACGGAGCCCTCGACGTCGTCATCAGCAACGCGGGCATCACCGGGGAGGTCGCCGAGCTCGTCGACTATCCGAGTGAGGCGTTTGCCCGCACGCTGGCGGTCCACGTGATGGGTGCGTTCCACGTTCTCAAGCACACCATCCCGCACGTCAGCGACGGCGGCAGCATCGTCATCACCTCGAGCGTCGTCGGTCTCATCGGCGCCCCCGGTGTGTCCGCCTACGTGACCGCCAAGCACGCTCAGGTCGGACTGATGCGCGCGGCGGCGAAGGAACTGGCGCCGCGCCGCATTCGGGTCAACACGATTCACCCCGGCCCGACTTCGACGCCCTTCCAGGACTCGATCGAGATGCGGGCCACGGGCCTTCCGCGCGAAGAGGCCGCCAAGGCATTCGAGGCGATGATCCCCCTCGGGCGTCACACGACGACCGACGAGATTGCACAGGCGATGCTCTACCTAGCCTCAGATGCCAGCGCGATGGTGACCTCCCACACGTTTTCGATCGACGGGGGGATGAGCGGCTGAGCGGTTTTTTCCCCTGAAGTCAGCGGGAGTCGAAGTGTTCGCCACCCGGTACCTCGGCACCGTGCACGGCTTCTGCCATCTGGCGGCGCTAAGCGACACGCCCGCCGCTCGATCCGTGACCGACCATATCGGCTGGTTTCTGCGCCGTGCCACCGGCGGGGAGAGCTACTCCGGCGACGGGCGATAGCGCAGACCGTCGAGCGCGATCGTGAGGATGTGCTCGATCTGCTCCGGCTCCGCGCCGGGCATCCTGGCGATCCCGCCCACCAAGTGGATGATGTCCCAGAGGTCGGCGTCCGCGCGGACCGCTTGGGCCTGCTGAGCGCGTTCGAGCAGTGGCTGTCCCGCGGTCATCAGCGATTCGCGGCAGGTCTTGAACAGAGGCGCGTCGCGGTCGAGATACTCGAGCAGCTCGTTCGCGAGGGCCTGTTTGGTCGCAAGGTAGCCGACCAGACCGTGGACCCAAGCCGAAAACGCCTCCCAGGGCTCCAGCTCCTCGAACTCGGCGGCCGAGCGGCAGAGGTCTTCGACCTCATCGACGTAGACCGCTTCCAGCAGTGCCTGGCGGTTGGGAAAGTTGCGGTACAGCGTCCCGATGCCGACCTCGGCCCGTCGTGCGATCTCTTCCAGCGAGGTCGCGTCACCGCGCTCGGCAAAAGCCTCTCTGGCGGCGGCGACGACCTTGTCGTAGTTACGCCGGGCATCGGCGCGCTTCGGCCTCGCCGGAAGAGCCCGATCTAAAGCTTCAGTGCTGCCGGTGGATGAGAGATACGACATTTCGCTTGACAAACCGGAGGGGGCCTCCGCTATAGTTTGTTCCGGAGGTGGCCTCCACTTAGTACCGGAGGTGACCTCCAGTTTACCACCGATTGACCCAAACCTGGGAAACCGAATGCACCTAATCCCCTCCTCTTCCTCAACCCACGGCGACGACCGGCGCCGCTGGTTCGCGCTCGCGGTCGTGTGCCTCGCGCAGTTGATGATCGTGCTCGACACGACGATCGTGAACGTGGCTCTACCCGCTATTCAGCACGATCTGAAGTTCAGCCAAGGGACGCTCACGTGGGTGATCAACGCCTTCCTTGTCACGTTCGGCAGCTTCTTGCTGCTCGCGGGGCGCCTCGGCGACCTGTTCGGCCGCAAGCGCGTGTTCATCTCCGGCGTGATCCTGTTCACCGCGGCCTCGGCGCTCTGCGGGCTCGCGCCCAGCCAGGCGGCGCTGATAGGGGCCCGCTTCCTGCAGGGCATCGGAGCCGCCATGCAGGCCTCGGTGATCCTCGCGATCATCGCGACCGAGTTCCCGCAGCCCAGCGAGCGCGCCCGCGCGATGAGCGGATACGTGTTCGTCGCGGTCGCCGGCGGATCGCTTGGATTGCTCGCAGGCGGAGTGCTGACGCAGGCGCTGAACTGGCACTGGATCTTCTTCGTCAACCTACCGATCGGCGTGATGACGATCGCGCTGGGGCGCGTCCTGATCCCAGCCGACGCACCGGCGGAGCACGGCCGCGTCGACTGGCTGGGCTCACTGCTCGTCATTGCCGCCCTGATGAGCACGATCTACGCGATCGTGCAAGCCAGCGCGCACGGTTGGGGATCCAGCCAGGTCCTCGGCTTCGGCGGTCTCGGCGCCGCTCTACTGGTCGCCTTCATCGCCTACGAGGCCCGGATCGAGAACCCGATCCTGCCGCTGCGGATCCTTCGTATACCGGGCCTGATGAGCTCGAGCGTCGTTCGCGGGTTCCTCGTGACGGGCATGTACTCGACCTTCTTTCTCGGGACGCTCTACCTGGAGCACGTACTCCACTACGGGGCGCTGCAGACCGGACTCGCATTCCTGCCCTGGACACTGACGGTCGCCGCGCTGTCACTCGGCATCACCGCCCGACTGGTCGAGCGATTCGGGGTTATGAGGGTGATGATCACCGGGATGCTCGCCGTGATCGCCGGTCTCGGCCTGCTTACCACCGTGGACGCAGGCACGAGCTTCTTCCCCACGATCTTCCTCGCGTACTTCATGATCGGACTGGGCATCGGAGCCGCGTTCATGCCGCTGCTCACGATCGCCATGGCCGACGTTCCCGCCGCGGACGCCGGCATCGGCTCCGGCCTCATCAATGTCTCACAACAGGTCGCCGGGGCACTGGGCCTCGCCGTTCTGGGCACGATCGCCACTAACCGCACCCACGCGCTCGCGGCCGCGCATCACTCTCTGGTCGGGTCGCTGCTCGCCGGCTATCACCTCGCATTCACGATCGGGGTTGGGTGTGTCGCGATCGGGATCGTCGCCGCGCTCGCCCTGCTCCGGGCTCCGGACGCGGGGGCGCCGGAGGTCGTGATCGAGCATGGACCTGAGCGAGCGGGCGAACTCGCGCCCGAGCTGGAGCAGCAAGCCGCGTAACGCTGCCCACTGTGCCAGCCAACGAATTGCCCACCGAGGCGGCGTCCGCCGCCATCCACCAGACAGGAAATATGCCCAACATCACCGCGAATTCGACCAGCGTCCACCACGCCCAGATCGTCGCCGAGGCGGTCGTCTCGGCCTACATCCACGAACTGACCGAGACCGAGCGTGCCGCCGACCGCCATGACGGGGCACAACCGCAAGCAGGCATCGCCGTTAGCGCTGCGGCACCTCCGTGCGGTCGCCTTCACCGATCTCACGCACCACTCGGGCCGGTACGCCCGCCGCGACAACTCCGGCGGGCAGATCCCTGGTCACAACCGCTCCGGCGCCAACAACCGTATCGCGTCCGATCGTGACGCCTGAGCACACGATGACTCCGCCCCCGAGCCAAACGTTGTCCGCGATCGTGATCGGTTCGCCCCACTCCCATCCCGAGCGCCGTGCGGCGGGGTCAATCGGATGCTCCGCCGTGAGCAGTTGCACACGTGGTCCGAGCTGGCAGAACGCTCCGATCGTGATCGATGCTACGTCGAGCATCACCGCCTCGAGGTTGATGAAGGTTCGATCCCCGATGCTGATCGCGCCGTACTCGCAATAGAAGGGCGGTCGCACGACCACTTGCTCGCCGACGTGCCTCAACATTTCCGCAAGCAGAGCATCGCGCTGCGGCCGAGCACCGGGCGCCGAGCGATTGAAACGGACGACCAGCTCCTGCACCCGATTGAACTCGATCACGCTCTCGGGATCGTCGGCGATGTACAGCTCGCCGCGCAGCATTCGGTCTCGCATCTCGCCCATCATCCGATTCTCGCCTATGGCAAGCTTCTCCGGCGATGGCGACGATTGCTGTGACCGGAGGAAGCGGTAAGGCCGGGCGCGTGGTTGTCCGTGACCTGCATGAGCGGGGGCATCGCGTGCTCAACATCGACCTGGTTCCCTCTCCAGATTCGCCGCATCCAGAGGCCGCGATTCCGTTCCTGCGGGCCGACGTCACCGATTTCGGGCAGACGCTCGAAGCGCTGAGCGGAGGGCACACGCTGCCCGGAATCGAGGCGGTCGTTCATCTGGCTGCGATTCCCTCCCCTGCTCATGCCACCCCAGATCAGGTTTTCCGCACCAACATCACTAGTACATACACGGTGTTCTCGGCTGCCGCCCGCCTTGGCCTGCGGCGCATCGTCTGGGCCTCGAGCGAGACCACCCTCGGCCTGCCGTTCGATCGACCGCCCGACTACGCGCCGGTTGATGAAGCGCACATGTACCCGGAGACCAGCTACGCCCTCTCGAAGGTTCTTGGTGAGGAGATGGCGCGGCAGTCCCACCGGTGGCACGGCACGACGATCATCGGACTGCGGTTCTCCAACATCATGGTGCGGTCGGATTACGAGCGGTTCCCGGGATTCTGGGACGATCCGCACCGGCGTAAGTGGAACCTGTGGGGCTACGTCGACGAGAGCCACGTTGCCGAGAGCGTGCGGCTGGCGCTGGATGCCGACATCGAGGGCACGGACAACTTCATCATCGCCGCCGCGGACACGGTGATGAAGCGCCCCAGTCGTGAATTGATGAGTGAGGTGTTCCCGCAGGTGCCGGTGGCCGACCATGTCAGCGCGAACGACACGCTGCTCGACATCAGCCACGCCCGCAAGGTACTTGGCTACTCGCCGAAGTTCAGCTGGCGCGAGCTCTTCTGATCGCTACCCCTCAGCCGCCGCGACGATGCTTGCCGCGTCTTCGGCGCTCATCGGTGGGCCGAGCACGGGTTGTCCGGTCTCCGCGGCGATTTGGTTCATCGCCGGGATGTCGTTTGGGTCGAGCTTGGGACGCGGCTGGAGGCGGGGACGCCGACCGCTCTGATGAAGTTCAGAAACGAAGGGTCGCCGTGGGTGTGGAGCATGACCGCGTCCTCTTCGCTGACCACGCGCAGGGTGTGGGGCACACCGCGCGGCAGGACGACGTAGTCCCCCGCCCTGGCGACGAACGCGTCCTCGCCGCAGCGGAGCGCCAGCCGCCCCGAAAGGACATAGAAGTTGTCCTCGAGATTGCGGTGCATGTGCAGCGGCGCGGCGGCACCACCCGCGACCGATGTTCGATCACGATCGGCATCGACCCTTCGGGGGAGCGCACGACTGTCAGATCCCCGTAGAACCAGTAGGCCTCGCCCTCGCCTGTCGCTGTCCTGCTGTAAGGCTCACCGGCGCCGCTTTGCAGCGCGCTCGTCGCCGTCGTCATTTGAAACCCTCCTCGCTGTTGATCGCCTCGATTGGCTGTCGTCCTTTCCTGCGCCCGCGAGCAGCAATCTGATCGCTGTCTCGATCGTGTCCGACGCGGCGTTCGCGTCCATCCCCCAAAAGGAGTGCAGCTGGTCCCAGGCCGTCGCCGAATAGAGCAACTGGAGCGTCGCGGACAGGCGTGTGCGGAGCTCCTTCCCCCCGTCGGGCACAGCCTGGTCCACGCAGCGCTCGAACATCGCCCTTCTCCCGGACTGCTGCGAACGCCGGATCTCGAGCCCCTGGCGCGAATGCAGCATCGCCCTGATCAGGCCCGCACCCGCATCGAAGCCGGCGAACGAGCGGCGCATCGAATCGACCAGATCGTCCACCGACTCGGCGGTGAATTCTGCGTGCGTGAGGTTCTCGACGATCCATGTCCAGACGGAGTGCTCAAGCTCTCGCTTCGTCCGGAAGTATCGATACACGGTCCGCTCCTGGACGCCGGCTTGACTCGCGACCGCACTGAACGTCAGTTCCTCTCCAGCCTCGATCAGCGCAACGCATGCGGTGACGATGCGGGTCCTGGTCGCCGCCGCCTGCTCTGCGCGAAGTGGGGAACGATAGGGACGCTGTGCCTTGATGTCAGATACTCTGACATCAAGGCAGTCATACTGTCAAGGCCAGCGGACGGTGGCCTTGACGCTTCACCTGACGATGACCCAGGGCAACTAGCGGGAGGGCGTCCGCGTCCATTTCGTGCCAAAGCGCCGTACGCCCCTGGCCGATGGGGAACGGAATAGACGTAGACGTCATAGCGACCATTTGGGGGCATTTCGCTGGCCGGCGTGGACGCTTTGGCACGAAATGGACGCTCCGACCTCCTGATTGATTCACGCCGGACTGTGGAGCAGACGAGGGAAGCACCCGAGGCGACTATCGATGTCGCCGTAGCGTGGCCTCAGAGTGCGCGACGATATGCACCACACGTTCGTCCACCCCCGACTGTGCCCCGGCAAACCGGGGTCTCATCAGAGGTCGCACCGCAGACCGGTGTGAAGACCCTTATTTTCTTGGCCACATGGAGCTGCTCGAACGAGAGAACGAGCTGACGGTACTGGCGGAGGCCCTCGCGATGGCCAAGGCCGGAAACGGGCGGCTGTTGGTGATCGAGGGCGTCGCGGGAAACGGGAAGAGCGCACTGCTGGCGACGCTCTCGACACGAGCGCGGGCGCAGGGCTTGAGGGTTCTGGCGGCCCGCGGTGGGGAGCTTGAGCGCGGGTTCGCATTCGGCACGATTCGGCAGCTGTTCGAGAAGCTGCTGACGAGCGCCCAGTCGGAGGAGCGTGACCGCCTGCTCGGAGGCGCAGCTGAGGCCGCCGCGACAATCGTGGCGAGGAGCCCGGGCGCCTCCGACAGAGTCCCGTCGACGTTTGCGGTGCTGCACGCGATCTATTGGCTGTCCGCCAACCTCGCAGCCGAGACTCCGCTCCTCATCGTGGTCGATGATCTGCACTGGGTCGACCCCTCGTCGGTTCTGGCGCTGAGCTACCTGGCCCGTCGCGTAGCCGACCTGCCCATTGCGTTGGCGGTGGCACTGAGACCGGACGAGCCCGGCACCCCGCTGGAGGCGATCGATGGCCTGCGCACCGAGGCGGATGCGGTGACCGTCTCGCTGGGGCCGCTTGGCGGTGAATCCGTGGCCATGATCGTCCGGGACGTGATTCCGGCCGCCGACCAGGCACTCTGTGCGGCCTGCCAGCAGGTCACCGCCGGTAACCCTTTCTACCTGCGAGAACTCCTGCGAACGATCACGCTCGACCGCGAACGAGCGCCCGACGCCGCGGAGGTGCTCGAGGCCGCGCCGCCGTCGGTTGGCGATCGCGTCCTGCGACGGATCGCTGAGCTCGGGGCCGAGGCGCCGCCGCTCGCGCGCGCCATGGCGGTGATCGACGACGGGGGGCACCTGTCCGAGGCAGCCGCGCTTGCGGGCATCGACGACTCCGCTGCGGCGACGGTTGCGAGCGCAATGAGGCGGATCGGGATCCTTGCGCAGGAGGAGCCGTTCGAGTTCGTACATCCCCTTGTCCGCAGATCCGTCTACGAGTCGCTGACGGCCACCGAGCGAGACGCGGCGCACCTCGCCGCCGGGCGACTGATGCGAGCGCGCGGTGCTTCCGATGAGGTCGTGGCCGCGCACTTCGGGCTGATGCGACCCGCCGCTTCGACTGAGGTGGGCGAGGCGCTGCTCGGAGCCGCCACGGAGGCAAGCGCGCGCGGCGCGCCACAGGCGGCGAGGCTGGCACTGGAGCGTGCGCTGACGGAGAATGCGCCCAAACCGGCACGTGCGCTGCTGCTGCACAGGCTCGGGGAGGTCACCGCGCTGCTGCGCGACCCCGTCGCGCTGGAGCACCTCAGCGAGGCGCTCAGTGTTGCCGAAGGGTCCGTCGAGCGAGCCCGCATCGCTCTCGATCTGAGCGCGCTGCTCAGCTTCGCCGGCCAGTGGTCGGCAGCTGTGCAGCTGATCGGTGACGCGATTGTGGCGCTGGACCCCAGCGAGTCGGCGCTCGCGCTGAGGCTCGAGGCGGTCCGGACCGCGACGATGATGTACGACCCCAAGCTCGTTGATGCTTTCGATCGAGATTGGAAGCGACTGCGCGGGCTTGCACAGGGCGAGTCTTGGGGAGCTCGTGCCCTGGCTGCGCTGCTGGCCGCCGAACGGGCGATGCGGGGGGCGCACAGAACTGAGGTGCTCGCGCTGGCGGAGCACGCGCTGGATGACGGTAGCCTGATCGAGGACCCCGGGGCGGCCGGCTGGGCCGTCAGCCAGTGTCTCGGTGCGCTCGTGACAGTCGACGCGAATCGTCGCGCCACAGACGTGATCGAGGGCGTGATGGCCGCCGCGCGTCGCGGAGGGGTGAGCACGGACGCTTTCTACGCGGTCGGCTTCCAAGCCTGGATTCACGTCCGCGCGGGCGAGCTAGCCGCCGCGGAGGCGGCGGCCGCGCCCGTCCTAACGGCATCGATTCAGGACGAGGTGCAGATGGTCGCGACGAGCGGGCTCTACTTCCTCACCGACGCGCTCATCGAGCGCACGACAATGCCCGAGCTGGCCCGGGCACTTGAGGACTCCGCACTGCCGCCGGACTTCATGGCAACGGATAGCGGTGCGATGCTGCTCGACGCCCGCGGCTCCGTGCGGGCAGCCCGTGGCAACCGGAGGGAAGCGGCTGCGGATCTTCGCGCGGCGGGCCGGATCTTCGACAGGCTCCGATTCGGGCCTAACCACAGCAGTTGGCGCTCAAAGCTCGCGCTCGCCCTCGGCGCTGAACAGCGCGAGGAAGCGCTGAGCCTGGTCAACGAGGAACTCGAACTGGCGAAGGCGACCGGCCTGGCGAGGCCGTACGGCATCGCGTTGCGAGCGGCTGGCGAGCTTTCCGCGGAGGATGACGTCGACCAGCTGCGGGCGTCGATCGAGCTGCTGGCAGAGTCGCCGGCGCGGCTTGAGCGTGCGCGCTCGCTGATCGCGCTCGGCACGGCGCTTCGTGGACGAGGCCATCGGATCGACGCGCGCGAGCCGCTTGCCGAGGGCCGCGAGCTGGCTCACCGGTGCGGCGCCTATCGCACCATGGCACGTGCCGCCAAGGAGCTTCGAGCAGCTGGCGCCCGCCCGCGACGGATCGCCCGCACGGGGATCGACGCGCTGACGCCGAGCGAACGCCGGGTGGCAGAGCTGGTGGCCGACGGTTACTCGAACGCCGAACTGGCACAGGAGCTGTTTGTCAGCGTCAAGACCGTCGAGGCACACCTCTCGCGGGTCTACAGCAAGCTCGGGTTCTCAGGTGCGGCCGCACGGCGCCGCCGGCTGCGGGAAGCGCTGAACGGCGCCGGCGCGTAAAGATTGGGGTGGCTGGCGCAAAAGACTGGGGTTGTGCAAAGATCGCAAGCCATTAGGGTGCGATTCGCAACTGTTAGCTGTACGTGAGGGGGGCGGAGGATGGGAGCCGAGTCGTCTGCGTGCCGGCGCTGGCACCGGCATGGCCAGCGCCGCTGGTCGCCTGCGTTGGCGCTGGCGCTTAGCCTGGCCGGCTCGTGGTTGCTGGCCGCGGACGCCGGTGCGGTCGGTGAGATCAGCTACGACGGCTGCATCAGCAATGACGGATCGAGCGGGTCGTGTGCCGATGCGCCGGGCACTCCGCTCACCGGTCCAAACGGTGTCGCCGTCAGCCCGGATGGCAAGTCGGTCTATGTCGTTAGTTCCGGCAGCAACGCGATCGTGCATTTTTTCGTCGCCCCCGGCGGTCAGCTGAGCTACGACGGGTGCATCAGCGATGACGGCTCGGGGGGGCTCTGCGCCGATGCACCAGGCACGCCGCTCACGGGCGCGATCTCGGTGGCGGTCAGTCCGGACGGGAAGTCGGTGTATGTGGCAAGCCCCGCTGCAGGCACGATCACGCAGTTCTTCGCCGCCCCGCAGGGTCAGCTGACCTACGTCGGTTGCATCAGCAAGGACGGGTCCGGTGGTAATTGCGTGGCGGCTCCCAGTGTCCCTCAAACGATTCCTCTTTCCGTGGCCGTGAGCCCGGATGGCAAGTCGGTGTACGTCGCAAGCGGCAGTTTCAGTGACGGCTCGGTGACGCATTTCTTTGTCGGCCCTACAGGTCAGTTGAGCTATGACGGCTGTATCAGCAACGACGGCGCCGGTGGGATGTGCGTCGACGCTCCGGGCGCCCCGCTCAGCGGCGCAGCCGGCGTGGCGGTGAGCCCGGATAGCAGGTCGGTGTATGTGACGAGCCTGGCGTCCGGCACGGTGACGCATTTCTTCGCCGCACCCCAGGGTCAGCTCAGCTATGACGGCTGCATCAGCAACGACGGTTCGGCTGGAATGTGCGCCGACGCGCCGGGATCACCGCTCGGCGGCGCAGACGGGCTTGCCGTGAGTCCCGACGGCAAGTCCGTGTATGTGACGGGCAGCGTCTCGGGGACGGTGACGCACTTCTTCGCCGCCCCCCAGGGCCAGCTGAGCTATGACGGCTGCATCAGCGACGACGGTTCTGCTGGAATGTGCGCCGACGCGCCCGGAGCTCCGCTCAGCGGCGCAGCCGGCGTGGCTGTGAGCCCCGACAGCAGGTCGGTGTACGTGGTCAGCGAGGGCGCCAGCACGTTGACTGTCTTCGCGGATGCGCCGCAGGGCCAGCTGACATTCGCGGGATGCGTCAGCGACGCCGGTTCGGGTGGCTCGTGTACGGACGCACCCGGAACTCCGCTGACGGGAGCGTCCGCAGTGGCGGTCAGTCCCAACGGCGGATCGGTGTATGCGACCGCCGATAGGGCGAGCGACATCGTCCATTTCTTCAGGCAGGGCGTCACCGTGGCGACTCCATCGCTGACCCACCTGGCGATCTCGCCGGTCAAGTTCCGGGCAGCCGCGCAGGGATCTAGCGCCAACGGGACGAAGGTCAGCTTCCGCTTGAACGTCGCGGCGCGCGTGAGCTTCGTTGTGCGCGAGAGCCAGCCCGGGCGCCGAGTAGGGAACGGCAACCGCTCCCGGTGTGTGGCACCGGCGCAGCGTAATCGCAACGCACCACATTGCACGCGAATAGTGACGCTCGGAAGCTTCAGCGTGAACGGCAACGCCGGTGCGAACAGCCTCCGGTTCACCGGGCGCCTGAACGGCAAGAAGCTCCCGCCGGGCAGCTACACGCTTGTTGCCACCCCGTCGGCGGGCGGCAAGACCGGCAAGTCGGCCAGCGTCGGCTTCACAATCCAACGTTGAGCAAAGGACGGTTCCCAGTGTCCGTGACAAGAGGTCTGGTGGCAGTGCTCGTAGCGGCGATGTGGTTGGTTCCGGCGGCGTCGGCTCGGCAGACCAGTGGGTTCGTCCACGTCACCGGTAATCACCTGGTTGGGACGGGCGGCCGGACGCTGCGCCTTATCGGCGTTGATCGCTCCGGGACGGAGTACGCGTGTGCCGGGCCTGTGGCCGGCGGCGGTTTCGGTTACTCGGTCTTCCAAGGACCGGCCGACGACCGCTCGATTCAAGCGATGCTGACCTGGGACATCGACGCTGTCGCGCTGCCACTGAACGAAGCCTGCTGGCTCGGTGGCTACGCCTCTCTCAATCCTCAGTTCAGCGGCAACAGATATCGCGCCGCGATCGTCCGCTACGTCAAGCGCCTGAACCATTTCGGCATCTACGTAGTGCTCCGACTATCGGGGGCTGCTCCCGGTGATCACGCATATGGGTCGGACACGAGCAGCTCGGACGAGATCCCGATGGCCGACCGCGACCATTCCCTGGCTTTCTGGTCTTCGGTCGCGCAAACGTTCAAGGGCAGCAAGATGGTTCTCTTCCACACCTTCGACGAGCCTCACGACGTCAGCTGGGCGTGCCTGCTGCGAGGCTGTACCGCCGACGATGTTCCTGAGGGAAACACTCGCTACGGTAGTTACACGACGGCGGGCAACCAGGCGATCGTCAACGCGATCCGAGCAGCCGGGGCCCGTCAGCCGGTCATCATTTCCGGCCCAGGATTTGCAGGCGACCTGAGCGGATGGGAGCGCTATTCGCCGCGCGACCCCGCCCACCAGCTCGTGGCCGACGTGAGCAGCTTCGACTACAGCGACTTCGTCATCAGTCACCAATCCGAGCTGCGGGCCTTCGCCCGCCACCACCCTGTGATCGTCGGAGGCTTCGGCGACACGAACTGCACCTCGACCTACAGCCGCAAGCTGATGGCGATCATGGACTCGATCAAGCAGTCCTACCTCGCCTGGACCTGGAACACGGTCCAGGACTATGGCGGCTGCTCAAACGCGCTGTTGGATGACCCGGGACCCGCAATCAACGGCCAACCGCCCGGCTACTACACGGCACGCCCCAGCGGCTATGGCAGCGGCGTACGCCAGCACTACCGTCAGCTCGCGATAAACGCCACGATTGGGTAGCGCTCGCGCCTCGGGCGCGGGGCCATTACGCCCTTACTCGGTCGCTCACGAGCTTGCGGACGGCTGAGACGATCGCTTCCGAGTCGATCCCGGCAGCGTGCATAAGCTCGGCCTGCGAGCCCGAAATGGGCATCCCAGCCACTGCTAGCTTGACGACCGGCGGCTCAGCGCCGTCAGCGGAGATCGCGCTCAGAACGGCCTCGCCGAGCCCGCCTTCAGGCCAGTGATCCTCGACCGTCACGATGCCGTTCGTGTCCCGCGCTGCGGCACGTAAGGTTTCGGCGTCGATCGGCTTGATCGAGTAGCAGTCGATCACGCGCACCGAAGTCCCGTCGCGCTCGAGTGTGTCGGCCGCCTGTTCGGCCTCCTCAACTGTGATCCCGCAGGCGACAATCGTCACCTCGTCGTTGTCGCTGGCGCGCAATACCCGGCTTCCGCCAATTCGGATGTCCTCGCCGGGCGCCGTCCGCACGCGGGTCTTGGGCCGCAGCGTGCGCAGGTACGAGATCCCCGGCCAGTCGGCCATCGCGGCCACCAGCGGAGCAACCTGGTTCGCGTCCGAGGCATGGAGCACGGCGCTTGAGTGGACAGCCCGGAAGGCCGCGAAGTCCTCCAGCGCCATCTGCGAAGGCCCGTCCTCGCCAATCGAGACACCGGCATGCGACCCGCAGAAGCGCACGTTGGCGCGCGAGACCGCCGCCATCCGGATGAAGTCGTACGCGCGCGTGAAGAACGCCGCGAACGTCGAGGCGAATGGCACCCACTTGCGGACCTGGAGTCCCACCGCGGCCGCGACCATCTGCTGTTCGGCGATGAACATCTCGAAGTAGCGATCCGGGAACGCCTCGGCGAACAGCTCTGAGAAGGTGGAGTTCGAAACCTCGCCGTCGAGTGCCACGACATCGGCGCGCATCGAGCCGAGTGCCCGGAGAGCCTCCCCGTAGGCCTGCCGCGTGGCTACTTCCTCGCCGAGTTCCCAGCGGGGAAGCTCGCCGCCGGGCGCCTCGAAGCGATGCGGCTCCGTGGAGCGATCCGGAGAGGCGACATGGACTTCTAGCTTCCGCTCGCCGCCGAGCTCCTCGATCGCTTCGTCCGGGTCGTCAAGGGGCTTGCCATGCTTCCCGGGCAGGTCCTCGACCGCCTTCACGCCTCTCCCCTTCTTGGTGCGCGCAAGGACGACCGCCGGGCGCCCCGTCGTCTGAAGGGCCTCCCGATACGCCGCATCGATCCCATCCAGGTCGTGCCCGTCGATCACGATCGGACGGCAGCCGAACGCCTCGACCCGCGCCCGGTAGCCTTCCATGTCCCAGCCGAGCATCGTCTCGCGCGTCTGGCCGAGACGGTTCACATCGACGATCACTGTCAGGTTGTCCAACCCGGCCCAACCCGCGTGCTGGAAGGCTTCCCAGATAGAGCCCTCGGCCATCTCGGAATCGCCGCACAGGACCCACACGTGGTAGGGCAGGCGATCGAGCCTCTTGCCGGCGAGCGCCACGCCGACTCCGATCGGCAGACCTTGACCCAGCGAGCCGGTGGCCACGTCGGTAGGTGGAATCCGCGGCGTCGGATGGCCCTCCAGCCGGCTGCCGAACCGGCGGAAGGTCAAGAGCTCCTCGTCGGATACGGCGCCCGCCGCTTTGAGCATTGCGTAGTACAGCGGCGACGCGTGCCCTTTCGAGAAGATCAGATGATCGCGATGCGGGTCCCCGGGCTGGGAGAAGTCCAGCTTCAGGTAGCCGTCGAGCAGCACTGCCATCAGATCAGCGGCCGACATCGAGGAAGTCGGATGGCCTGAGCCCGCAGCCGCGCTGCAGCGCACCGAATCGACCCGGAGCTGCTGGGCCAGTTCGTGACGGAAGTTCGTGTCGCCCATCGCTATGCCGCGACGAGCTCATCGCGCTTGCCTGCCACGCCGTCGATCAGCTCGCGGAACGATTGTGCGAACTTCTCGACCCCCTCACGCTCCAGAACCTCGACCACATCGTCGTAGCTCACTCCCGCGTCGGCGAGCTGCTCCAGTGTCCGCCGCGCTTCCTCGACTCCACGCTCGAGCGTGTCCCCCACCTCGCCGTGGTCCATGAAGGCCTCGATCGTCTCGCGCGGCATCGTGTTCACCGTGTCCCGCCCGACGAGCTCCTCCACGTAGACGACGTCCCTGTAGTCAGGATTCTTGGTCGAGGTAGAAGCCCAAAGGCAGCGCTGCGGCGACGCGCCCGCGGCCTCGAGCTCCTGCCAGCCGGCGCCGCTGAAGAGCTCCTTATAGGTCTGATAGGCGAGCTTTGCGTTGGCGATCGCGAGCTTGCCCTTCAGTTCGTCGTGGCCGCCGATTTCGTCGAGCCGCTTGTCCGCTTCGGTGTCGACGCGGGAGACGAAGAATGAGGCGACCGACGCCACCGCGCCCAGATCACCGCCGGCATCATGCAGCCGCCGCAGGCCGCGCACGTACGCCTCGGCCGCCTCGCGATGGCGCTCGAGCGAGAACAGCAGCGTCACATTGACCGGAATCCCGGAAGCGATCGTCTCCTCGATCGCAGCCAGCCCCGGCTCGGTGCCTGGAATCTTCACGAACAGGTTCGGCCGATCGATCATCTGTGCGAGCCGCCGCGCCTCCTTGATCGTCGCGGCAGTATCCATGGCGAAGTTCGGATCGACCTCTAGCGACACCCAACCATCACGAGTGCTCTCGCCACGGTCGTAGACTCCGCGCAGCAGATCACAGGCCTCGCGGATGTCCTCCCGCGCGAGCGCGAGGAACACCTCCTTGGGATCGCTCTCCAGCTTAAGGACATCGCGGAACTGCTCGTCATAGGCGGTGCCCTCGGCGATCGCCTTCTGGAAGATCGTCGGATTCGAGGTCAGGCCAATGATTCCGTCCTCGATCAGGCCCGCCAGCTCTCCATCGCGGACAAAATCGCGTGCGATGTAATCCAGCCACGGGCTCACCCCGTGGTCATGCAACTCGTGCAACCGTGTGCTCATCGAAACCCTCCTGGGCTCGGACTCAACATCAGAGCTACCCATCCTCCTACACGCTAGTCCGTCCGAGAGATTTCGCGGCTCCGTTCCGCTCGGCAGCGGCCCATCCGAGTTCAAAAACCACCCGGGTGCGAGCTGGTAAGACCCGGCCCTTCACGCGTCGACGATTCTGTCGGCTCGTTCGCCTCCTAGTTACAGCGCATCAGCGCCAGCGCGTGCTGGACGCTCTCATCCGTCTCGAGCGGGACGGCGACCCGTGGTCCACGCGCTGCACTACGCGTTTGTGTCGGCCCTCGCGGCGGGACTCAAGGTCAGCGCCGCAGCCGCCCTGGCCGGCGCGCTCGTCGCCCCAGCGCTGATCGGCCCGCCACGCACGCATCCCGCAGAACAGACGGTCCCTACGGCGCAGGGAGGTTGGGAGGCAGCCCGCCCGTCTCCCGCCGGCTCTCGATGAAGCGGCCGAGGCCGAGCGCGAAGTAGAAGTGTCCGTTTCTGAGGAGATCGGCGGACTAGTCCAGGCCGCGGCGCTTTAGCGGCCGACCGTCAAGCTCCAGCGCCGCTGGTGCTTCAGCTACGGTCAAGAGCACGATGGAGTGGCAGCTTCCGACGTTCGCGGACGTTCTCGACGCACGCCGTCGGATCTCGGCGCATTTGCGTCCGACGCCGCTGTACGAATACGCGACCCTCAACGAGCTCCTCGGGGCCGAGGTCTTCGTCAAACACGAGAATCACCAACCGGTCGGCGCGTTCAAGGTGAGGGGCGGGATCAACCTGATCTCGCAGCTCGGCCCGGAGGAGCGCCGGCGCGGAGTGATCGCCGCCTCGACGGGGAACCACGGCCAGTCGATCGCCTACGCGGCGCGTTTGTTCAACGTGCCAGCAACGATCTGCGTGCCCCAGGACGCAAACCCGGTCAAGGTCGCCTCGATCCGCGGGCTCCAGGCGGAGCTTGTCTTCCATGGCCGCGATTTCGACGAGGCCCGCGAGCATGCCGACGCGCTCGGCCGCGAGCATGGCTATCGCTACGTGCACTCAGGCAATGAGCCCCTGCTGATCGCCGGTGTCGCCACCGCGACGCTCGAGATCCTCGAGGAGCAGCCACATTTGGACGTCGTCATCGTTCCGATCGGCGGTGGGAGCGGAGCGGCCGGTGCCTGCATCGTTGCGAAGGCGATCGACCCGTCCGTCCGAGTGATCGGTGTTCAGTCGGACGCCGCGCCCTCCGCATTCCGCTCTTGGCAAGAGCAGCGGCTGGTGGCGGATCGAACAAAGACGTTCGCCGAGGGGCTGGCCACCCGTACGGCCTTCGAGTTGCCCCAGCGAATCCTCTGGCGCTGGCTTGATGATTTCGTGCTCGTCAGCGACGACGAGATCAGGGCAGCGCAGGCTGTGATTATCGAGGCTACGAGCAACCTGATCGAGGCGGCGGGCGCGGCACCACTTGCGGCGGCACTTCGCCTTCGCGCAGAGCTTGGCTCAAGGCGCGTCGCCCTGATCGCGAGCGGCGGGAACGTAACTCGCGCCCAGCTTCTAGAGGTACTGGGCAACGACCACGCGAGCCTCTAGCGTCGCGGAGCCCGGACCATGATGCTCGTGTGGGCCCGGGAAGGCCGGCAATACCGCGACTCGAGTGTCAGCGCTGGGTCTCGATCGCGCTCGCGGTGACGTTCCAGGCCAGCAGCTATAACGAAGAGGGCGTCCCCAGCGGATACTGGACCTCAACGCTCTACGCCACGATCGGCAAGATCCTCGCCCCCGCGGACCCGCGCGTCACGTCATGACAGGCGCTTCTGGGGGTGAGTGCATGTGAGCCGGCAGCGTGGAGCTCGTGAAGCTGGACGCCGGAGATAGGCGCCCTGAGGGCCGCGCAGGGCCAGGCAACGCGCCGGCGGACGAGGCCCAACAGCTGGCCGCCCGACAGCGCACCGGGAACCTTTCGGCCATCGCCGGCGGTTAAGAAGGTAATGACCGACTTTGACCAGTTCGTCGCCGCGCACGTCGATGAGCTGGTGCGCACCGCTTACTTGATCGTTTGGGACGAGGCCGAGGCGGAGGACCTTGTCCAGGAGTGCCTGCTGAAGCTCGCGCGCCGCTGGCCGCGCGTGCGCCGCATGGATCAGCCTCGGGCCTACGCCCGGCGGATTCTGGTCAACTTGGCGCTAGACGGGGCTCGCGGTCGGGCGCGGCGCCGCAGCGAACTGGAACCGGACCGGTCGGCAAGCCCGGTCGCGGTCGACCCGCTGGCGGGAGTCGACACTCGCGCGGAGCTGCTGCAGGCGCTCGGCCAGTTGCCCGCGCGCCAGCGCGCTGTGCTGGTCTTGCGCTACTTCAACGACTTGACCGAGGCGCAGGTCGCCGACGTTCTCGGCTGTTCGCCGGGGACGGTCAAGAGCAGCGCCTCACGTGGACTCGCGCGGCTGCGCGAGGTGCTGCAGTCAGTTCCACTGCAACCCAGGAGCACCGAAACATGAGTGATCTACTTGAACAGGATCTGCGCGAAGCGCTAGCCGACCGGGCGTCGCTGGTGGCCCCGGAGGCGAGCGCCCGGCTGCGGGCACTTGACTACCACCCCCGCTCGCGGTGGTTGCCGTCCCGCCCGGCGCTGGGGGCAATGGGGTTGACCGCGGCTGGCGCTGCCGCAGCGGCAGCGATCCTGCTCGGATCGAGTGCCGCGCCCGCCTTCGCGGGGTGGAGCGCAAACCCCACAACACCGCACCCTGGCCAGCTCGCCGCCGCCCAACAGGGCTGCGGCACGAATTCAGGCACGCCTGTGCTGACCGATACCCGCGGTCCGTACACCGCGTCGATCTATGCCGACGGCTCCACCTGCGTGCAGGGCAACGGCATCACGATCAACTCCAGCCGCGACAGCGGCGGGACACCCAGCATCCCGGCCGGGACGATCCAGCTGGGCGGCTCCGGCGAATCTGACTCCGAAGGGCACGCGCTAACGATGGTCGACGGGGCGATCGCTGACGGCGTGACAGGCGTAACCATCACCCGCAGCGACGGAAGCTCCGTACAGGCGACCGTCAAGAACGGCTGGTATCTCGCTTGGTGGCCCGGCACCGAACGCGCGGTCACCGCCCAGGTGACGAGCGCGAGCGGAACCGGCACGCAATCCTTCCCAGCGGCCCCAGACACCCCAGGCCCAGCCTGCCCGACGGGCGCCCACTGCGCCAGCGGCTACGGCTTCGGATCCGCGGTGGCGCATGGCGTACAACGGTCGACGGTACGGTCAGGCGGCAGCAGCACCGGCGGGCAGTAGCACTCGAACGTCGGGGGGTGGGCCACCCAGCCCACCCCCAGCAACGGTCCAGTATCGCTGCGGGACGTGAAGAGAGGGGCGGGCGAGCGGGTCATCGCGAGCTTGTTTGCTGTGGCCCAGGCATTACGATCCAGCGATGAGGCATGTGGGCACGCTCGAGCTGGCGAAGCGGACAGGTTGAGTCTTGCGGACCGGCTTCCGGGGACTTCTGCCGGCGGCGCTGATTGCCGCGTTCCTGCCGTCACCGGCACGCGCCACATCGATCAATGAGTTCCGCTTGCCTGCCGCCAGCGATCCGCTTGGCATCACGGCGGGTCCCGATGGGAATCTCTGGTTCACCGACGGAGGCGCGACAAGCGCAATCGGGCGGATCACACCGGCCGGCGCGATCAAGGAGTTCACTCAGGGGTTCACCACCCCGGGGAAACCCTCTGACATCACGCTTGGCCCTGACGGAAACCTGTGGTTCACGACCATTCTGAGCTCGGCGAACGCGATTGGGAAGATCACGTCGTCGGGTCACATCACCGAGTTCACGACTGGACTCAACCCGGGCGCCGCCCCGAGCAATATCACCGCCGGTCCCGACGGGAATCTTTGGT
This sequence comes from uncultured Solirubrobacterales bacterium, assembly GCA_963824755.1. Classification (GTDB taxonomy): domain Bacteria; phylum Actinomycetota; class Thermoleophilia; order Solirubrobacterales; family Solirubrobacteraceae; genus Palsa-465. The sequence goes on from CAWGQT010000028.1 coordinate 177,254, forward strand.
TTCTGGACGACGGCACCACCAAGGCGATCGGCCGCGTCAAGCCCGACGGGGCGATCGATGAGTTCCCCTTGGCAGATCCGGTCAACAGCAATCTCGAGGACCTCACCGCAGGGCCGGACGGCGATATGTGGTTCACCGACAGGGGCAACACGAAGGCGATCGGGCGGGTTACGCCGAGCGGCACGATCACGGAGTTCACGGGAATGCTGAATCAAATCAACAGCCAGCCCAACGGGATAACGACCGGGGCTGACGGCAACCTCTGGTTCACCGATGAGGGATCGCCTGCAGCGCTCGGTAGCGCCACGGCGGATGCCACGAGCCGCCTCACGGAGTTCACCGCCGGGCTGCAGACCAGTGCCGTCCCGGACGCCATCACCACCGGTGCAGACGGAAACGTCTGGTTTGAGGACAACTACGGCGGGCAGCGGGCCATCGGACGGATCACGCCGGCCGGCGCGATCAAGGAGTTCACCCAAGGCTTGGGCGCGGGCGTTCAGGACGACATCACGGTCGGCCCAGACGGCAACGTGTGGGTCGAGCAGTCGACGCCGGGCGGGATCGCGCGGATCACTCCGGCCGGCGTGATCACGCAATTCACAAACGGACTGCTCCCCGGCGCCGGCAGCGACGGAGATCAACTCGTCACCGGCCCGGACGGCAACCTGTGGTTCAGCGACCGCGGTGCGAAGGCGATCGGCAGGGTCGCGCTCCAGCTGCCCCCGACCGCGAGCACCGGAGCCGCCAGTCAGGTTTCGTTCGCGACCGGAATCGTCGCGGCCTCGGTCACGCCGCTCGGCGCGGCCACCAAGGTCCAATTTCAGTACGGAAGGAGCCGCGCGCTCGGATCAACGGCCGCGGCGGGCACGCTGAGCGCTGGCGCGGATGCCGTGAAGATCCAGGCAGAACTCGCAAACCTGCCGCCAGCGAGCGTGATCTACTACCGCGTCGTCGCGAGCGACAAGTCCGGGACGACGAGGGGCCAGATCCGCCAGTTCAAAACCACGGCCGGACACATCACCAGCGCGAAGGTCGGTAATCAGCGGATCACACTGATCACGCCGCCGCCACGCGCGTGCACCAGCAAGACGCTGATCGCGTTCCTGAACTCCACCCGGGTGTCCCGCGGCACAAAACTTCACTTCGTGCGCGCGGCCTTCTACCTCGGCTCGGTCAGCCGCGCTAGTACACATCAGTTGCCGGTGACGATCGCCGTGCCGCTCACGGGTCAGCGCTCGGGATCCCACCAGCTGAAGGTCATCCTCACGTTTACGTCCCACATGACCAAGACGGTCAACGCGGGTTTCCGGATCTGTTAGTCGTGGGCACGCCGTGGGACGCGCGGACGTATGATCGAACCAGCGCGCCGCAGCAGGCGTGGGCGTCAGAGGTGCTCGCGCGCCTGCATGGGATCGCAGCCGACGCGACTGTGCTCGATGTTGGTTGCGGCACTGGACTCGTCACCGAGCAGCTGGTGGCGCTGGTGCCTCATGGTCGGGTGCTGGCGATCGATCAATCGCCCGAGATGGTTGCTCTGGCGCGAGCGCGACTCGGCGATCGCGCGCAGGTCTGGTGCCAGGATGTGCTCGAGCTGGAGCTGGAGGCGCACGTCGATGCCGTGATCTCGACCGCGACCTTGCATTGGGTGCCGGACCATGATCGCCTGTGGGAACGGCTCGCCAGCGCCCTGAGGCCCGGGGGCGTGCTTGAGGCGCAGTGTGGCGGCGAAGGCAACATCGCGCGCGTGCGCGAGGTCATCGATGCGGTCGCCCGTGAGCTGGCTCCCGAGCTGATCGGCTTCTCGCCTTGGGTATTCGCCGGTCCGCAGGAGACCGAGCAGCGACTACAGCAGGCCGGGTTCACCGAGATCCGTTGCTGGCTCGAAGAGCGGCCAACATACCCTGAGGATGTCGGGGCGTTCGTGCCGACATCGATCCTCGCCGCACACCTGGACCGCCTTGGAGAGGAGCGCAGGGACCGGTTCGCCGAGGCTGTCGTAGCGCGGGTCCACGTCCCGCTGGACTACGTGCGGCTCAATGTCTCGGCGGTGCGGGCGATGGATCCAGAATCGTTCACCTCATCGCCCTCTTGATCGAGCGCTTGGCGCTCTTGATCGACTGCTTCACCGTCGGGGGATTCGGGCCAGCGCGCACGTAAAGGGTGCCGCCGGGGCCGCGGGTATCGATCGTCAGCCGCGGCCCGCCGGCGATCGGCGGTCGCTCGGGCGCCCGGATCTTCTGGCTGGCGAATAGCCCGCCCCCGCGCACGACCACCTCGACGCCATCGGGGACGATCACCTTCACCGTGCCGAACAGGTTGTAGATCTCAAGCGCGGTCTCGGGCCCGGCAACCCGTGCCTGGCGCAGATCGAGGTCGATCGTGCCAAAGATCGAGCGCCACGACGAGCGGGGAGGCAGCGACCACGGTCCGCTGCGGACCAGGTGCGAGCAGAACGCCCGATGGACCTCGGACTCAGCGGCCGGCGCGCTGGCAGCGGCCCGATCGCCGGGCAGATCGCGAGCAAGGGTGGCGAGCTCCTGGTCGGTTCGCGCCGCCTGAGCGAGGCCGACCCGCTCGCTGAACTCCTCGAGCGTCAGCCGGCCGTCGCCGACCGCGTCACGCAGCAGCGCGATGCTGCGCTCGCGCTCGGCGTCCGAGGCAAGGATCGGCGTCGGCCGGGGCTCGCGGTCGTCGCTCATCGCGAACACGGTACCGGCCGGGGCGCTCTCAGGGTCGCTCTCCGCGTGGACGGGGTTCGCTATCGCCCAACAACGGATCCATCGCGAGCTTTTCGCGGACTGATACGTTGACGGCGGTCATGAAGTGCAGCAATTACTCCGGCCGCTGCCGGATTCTCGCGCCGGGGGCGCTGGTCGCGTTGGTTCTGGCTGGAGGGGCGGGACCGGCGGCGATGGCTCATGGTCGTTCGCGCTCGAGGACGGCAGCGCTGACCGCGGCGATCGAGCGGGTGATGCGCCAGGCGTCGATCCCGCGGGCATTCGTCGGCGTGTGGCAGCGGGGATACGCCCCCTCCGTCAAAGCGTTCGGCGTTCGCAACAAAGCGACCGGTCAGCCGATGCGGACGAACTTGTTCATGCGGATCGGAAGCGAGACCAAGACTTTCGTCGGAACCGCGCTGCTGCAACTCGTCGATCGTTGCAAGGTCGGTCTTGACCGTCCGACTAGCTCCTACGTTGCCGGGGTCCCGCACGGGAACGCGATCACGATCAGGGAACTCGCGGACATGCGCAGCGGACTGCTCAACTACACCAGCAACCTCGCCTTCGCCCGTGCGTGGTTCGCCGCGCCGCGGCGCAAGTGGACGCCCCGGCAGCTACTCGCCCACAGCTTCAGCACACCAGTTCTGTTCCCGCCGGGCACCAGCTATGACTCGAACACCAACACCGTGCTGTTAGGTCTGGTGGTGCAGAAGGTGTCCCATGAGCCCCTCGCCGCGTACATCAAGCGCCAAGTGGTCGCGCCTGTCGCAGGATCGTCAACGCCACCAGCTGGAGCCCCTCGTGGGGCTGGGCGGCCGCGGCGATGATCTCCACACTCGGCGATCTCCGTAGCTGGGCGCGCGATGTGGCAACCGGCAGGCTGCTGACGCCGGCCTCCCAGCGACAGCGCCTGCGCTTCAACGCTACCGGCGCGCGACACGTCGGCTATGGCCTCGCGCTCAGTAACAGCAACGCCGGCTCGTACAGAGCATCACCCGGATCATCACTCCCCGTCGCGTGTACGTACCGTGGTAGCCCGCGGGTGATGAGGAATGTCGGGCACCACCAGCCGGCGGATCGACGTAAGGTTCGGGCCACGGCGATCATGAAAGGGGTCTGATGCAGCGCCTAAGCTCGCAGGACACGTCATTCCTGCACTTCGAGGATGCCGTCAGTCACATGCACATCGGATCGGTGGCGATCATGGAGGGCCCGCCGCCGGCGTATCAAACGCTGCTCGAGCGAGTGACGGCGAATCTGCCGGGGATCCCCCGGTATCGCCAGAAGGTGCACTTCGTTCCGCTCGCGCTCGGACGGCCGGTGTGGGTTGACGACCCTCACTTCAACATCGGGTATCACCTGCGGCGCACGGCGCTGCCCGCCCCGGGGGGCGACGAGGAACTCCGGCTGTTGACCGGCCGGGTGATGTCTCAGCAGCTGGATCGTCACAAGCCGCTGTGGGAGATGTGGATGATCGAGGGTCTCAGCGAGAGCCGCTGGGCCTTGCTGACGAAGGTCCACCATTCGATGGTCGACGGCGTCTCGGGCGCGGAGCTCATGTCCGCGACGCTCGATGAGCAGCCCGATCCGCCGCCTGTCGAGCCAGCTCCCTGGCACCCGGAGCGTCAGCCCTCGGGCGTGGAGCTCGTGGCACGCGCACTCGGGGCACGAGCCAGAACCCCGCTCGAAGGCGTGCGCTACCTCCCGGGCTCGCCGCGCGGAGCGGCCGAGCGGATCGTCGAGACGGGTCAGGGCTTGCTGACGCTCAGCGGGATCCTGCAGGCTCCCGATGCCTCGTCGCTGAACGGCTCGATCGGCCCACACCGCCGCTGGGATTGGGCCCGCGGGCAGCTGTCGGACGTGAAGGTGATCCGGAGCGCGTTCGGCGGCACCGTCAACGATGTCGTGCTCAGCGCGATCACGGGCGGGTTCCGGGATCTGCTGATGGCGCGAGGCGAGACCACGGACCGCGTCGTGCGCACACTCGTCCCCGTTTCGGTACGGGGTGCGGATGAGCACGACACCTACAACAACCGGGTCTCGGCGATGTTTGCCGACCTGCCCGTCGCAATCGAGGATCCGGTGAAGCGGCTCGGGGCGGTCAGCGCGCAACTCGAGCACCTCAAGCATTCTCACGAGGCGGTGGCTGGGGAGGTGCTGGTCGGCCTGTCCGGCTTCGCCCCGGCAATGCTGCTATCGCTCGGGCTGCGAGCCGCGTCCCGCGTCCCGCAGCGCAACGTGAACACCGTCACGACCAACGTTCCGGGGCCCCAGCGGCCACTTTACGCCGCCGGACGACGGATGCTCGAGGTGTTCCCGTACGTCCCGCTGGGCGGAAGTGTCCGGGTTGGGGTGGCGATCTTCTCCTACAACGGCGCCCTCAACTTCGGTGTCACCGGCGACTATGACCGCGCGCCCGACATCGAGGTGCTGTGCGGCGGTATCGAGCGCGGCATGGCCGAGCTGCTGGGCGCTGCCGATGCGCGGGCAGCTGCTCCGGGACCCATCGCGCAGCCGCAACCCCATGACGGGGTGCGCAGCTAGCCAGCCGCCGGCCTCAGCTAAACCGACCGAGACAGCAGCTCGATCCCAACGACAAGCAAGCCGGACAGGGTGAGCCAGGCGACATAGCTGGCGATCGCCCACCCGGTGGCTTGCAGGCGGCGAGCGGTGAGGAGTCCGGCGATGATAAGTCCGACCACGCCCAGGGCTTGCCCGATGTGAAGCCCGATCGTGACCGACCAGAGCTTGGCGGCCGCGCCGGCGAGCGCGAGGACGGGAGGTAGCGCGGCGAGGATCACCGGCCAGGACCGTCGAAGCTCGGCGAGCCCCTCGGGGAGGCAGGAACCCATGTGGCCGCTTGCCTGGAGCATCACAAGCCTGGCCGAAGCGCGGCCAAGCCAGATCGCGATTGCGCCGGCGGCGATGATCGCCATCGCCGTCGTCGCCGCAAGCTTGTTGGCGAGGTACAAGCCTCCGATCGCCACGAGCGTCGCGATCACGCCGGTCACGTAGCCGGCCAGATGCTCGGGACGCAAAGCCGGGGCTGCTCGACCGCTCATTGGGCTTCGGATTCTGGCTGCTCGCTTTCCCGAGCGCTATTGGTGCGAGATGTTAAAGCGCGGGCGTCGATGATCGCCACGCGTCGTAGGGTTTCGGCGATGACGCGATCTGAGGTTCTGCCATCGGCTGGGGCACTTGAAGAAGTCCGGCGCCTCGCCGGCTCCTCAGCGGCGATCCTCGACGTCACACGCCTCGAGGGCGGTCAGCACGCGCAAACCTGGAGGGTCGACACCGACAATCCTGCGTTGCGCGTGGTCGTCCGCCAGTTCCCGGCGGGCGACACTGCGGCCTGCCGGGAGCAGCGTGTGCTGCAAATTCTTGATGGGCTCGGGGGCTTGGTCCCGGTGCTGCTCGGCGGCGACTTAGCCGGCCAGTGGTCGGAGCACCCGACTTCCGTGATCAGCTGGCTGGACGGCGAGGCGGACATCACGCCGAGTAATCCGGAGAGGTGGGCGCGGGAGCTGGGTCGCGCGCTGGCTCTGGTGCACGGTGTATCGAGCGCCCGGCTGGGGGCCTTGCCGAGCATATTTGGCGCCCGAGGGGCTCAGGCTGAGTTGCATGGTCCGCTGGCACCAGAGGTTCGGTCACGCTGGTCGCAGATCGTCGGCTCGCCCGAGGTGCTCACCCACTCCGACTACTGGTCAGGCAACGTCGTCTTCGGTAAAGGAAGGCTCACGGGCATCGTTGACTGGTCGGGCGCCGCACGCGGCCCGCGCGGCTTCGACCTCGGCTGGTGCCGGCTCGACCTGGTTCTCCTGTTCGACGAGCGAATTGCCGACATCTTTCTGGCCGCCTACGAAGCCGCCGCCGGCCAGACCGTCGGTGACCCGCTCCTCTGGGATGGCTGGGCACTCGCTCGCTCGCACGACTTGGTCGAGACCTGGGGTCCGAACTACGCGCCCCTCGGGCGCAGCGACCTCGACGAACGCGAACTTCGGCGACGCCACGGAGGCTGGACCGCCCGTCTCCTCAGCGCCCGTCGACAGCGGTGATGCGTACTTGGCCTGATACGCCGCGTCCTCGACCGGACCGATCTCCCGTCGGCCGCGTCGACATCGACCCTCCCCTCTGGGTAGGAGACGGCTGGGACGAGTTCACGAGAAAGGACCTAATGCGATGAGCGCCACTGCAAGTTCCGCCGGAACCTTCGCGATCGGCGGTGATCTGGAAGTCACGCGCTTGGGCTACGGCGCCATGCGGATCACGGGCGAGGGAATATGGGGGCCGCCGAGAGACCACGATGCCGCGATCGCCGTCCTCAGGCGACTGCCGGAGTTCGGCGTCGACTTCATCGACACCGCCGACGCGTACGGACCGGAGGACTCGGAGAACCTGATCCACGAAGCGCTGCACCCGTTCGAGAGCGTCCATGTCGCGACCAAAGGTGGCTTTACCCGTCACGGCCCGAATGTGTGGGCGCGGCGGTAGGGCGACCGGAGTACCTGCGCCAGTGCTGCCTGATGAGCATGCGCCGACTTGGCGTTGAGACCATCGATCTGTGGCAGCTGCACCGCATCGATCCGGAGGTTCCTCGCGAGGAGCAGTTCGGGCTCATGAAAGAACTCCAGAACGAGGGCAAGGTGCGTCATCTCGGCCTCTCGGAGGTGTCCGTCGAAGAGGTCAAGGCGGCTCAGGAGGTGTTCGAGGTCGCCACGGTCCAGAACCTCTACAACCTCACAAACCGCCAGTCCGAGGATGTGCTCGACTATTGCGAACGGCACGGCATCGGATTCATTCCATGGTTCCCTCTCGCCGCCGGCAGGCTGGCGGAGCCGGGCGGCCCCGTGGCAGAGATAGCGGCAGGACACAACGCCACACCGGGTCAGGTGGCGCTCGCTTGGCTGCTAGCCCGAAGCCCCGTGATGCTGCCTATCCCCGGCACCGCCTCGGTCGAACACCTCCAGGAGAACATCGCGGCCGCCGAGCTCGAACTCACCGGCGACGAGCTGGCACGCCTCGATGAGGCCGTCGCGGAGAGCTGAGGCCGGCTAGCTAGCTAGACTCAAGCGCTCTCAAGGAGGATCTGATGCGTCTGGTGGCGAGACTGGTCGGGATGGCCTGTGTGGTGTTGGCGTTGGCGGCGTCTGCGGCCGGTGCGATCGATCCACTATCGCCGACCACGCCGCCGGTCCCGCCGAGCGTGGCGCGGACAATCGCGCGCATCGAGACAAAGGTCCGATACCGGCACTCGACGTGGGGTCTGCTGGTAGCCGACGCGAAGACCGGGCAGGCGCTCGTCTCGCAGAATCCCCTCGAGCTGTTCACGCCGGGCTCAACGCTCAAGCTCTATAGCGCGGCTGTTGCCCTGCACGACTACGGGGCGAGCCACCGCTTCAAGACACCCGTCTACCGGACGGGAAATGTGCGTCGGGGCGTGCTGAACGGCAACCTCGTGCTGGTCGCGTCGGGCGACTTCAGCTTCGGCTTGCGCGACCGGCCGAACGGGACGCAGGCGTACAACAGCGCACCGCAGCTCGATCACAGCGACGCCGACGGCGCACCTGGCCCGACACTGGTACCGCATTCAAACCCCCTGGCAGGCGTAGAGCAGCTTGCACGTCAGGTCCGCGCCGCCGGGATCCGCAAGGTCAACGGCAACGTTGTCATCGACGACCGCCTGTTCAACACCTATACCGGCTGGCCCGACGGCGTGATGTCGCCGATCGGGATCAACGAGAACTTCCTCGATATCACTGCCACGCCCACCCGTAGCGGCAAGGCGGCTCGCATCTCCTACCGACCGCGAACCGCCGCGTGGCACGTGCGCTCCACCGTCAAGACGGTCGCTCGAGGTTCGGCGCCCTCCTGGCAGGTCACACAGACGGGGCCCCGTGAGGTCACGGTCAGCGGCACGGTACCGGCTGGCGCCGGACCCCTGCTCCAGGTGTTCTTCATCCCGCACCCGGCCGACTTTGCGCGGACCGCATTCATCGAGGCACTGCGGCGTGTCGGCGTCAGCGTTGCGGCCAGCTCGGTTGGACCGAACCCGCGCAACCTGCTCCCCCGGAGCCGCGCCTACCCGGCGAGCCAACGGGTGGCGCTGCGGGTCTCAGCTCCGCTCTCGCAGATCGTGAAGGTGATCCTGAAGGTCAGCGCCAACCGCGGCGCCGACCTGCTTGTGTGCCTGGTTGCGGCGAAGCACGGCAAGCGCAACTGCCCCGACGGACTCGTGTATCTCCAGAAGAACGCTGCGTCGCTCGGGTCGCCGCCCAACGTCACCTTCGCCTTCGATGGGGGCGGCTCCGATGACCGCGATCGCATCAACCCGATCGCGATCACGACGTTCCTGCGACGCGTGCTGCTGCAGCCATACGGGGCGGCGTTCCGCAGCGCCCTGCCCGTCGTGGGCGTGAACGGCACGCTCGCCCAGCTGGGCAAGGGAACGCCGTCCGTCGGCAAAATCGAAGCCAAGCCCGGCAACCGCGTCGCGTTCGCCACACCTGCACTGGGCATCGCCGGTGCGTCAAACCTCGTGGGCTACATCACGGCCAAGAGCGGACGCACCCTCGTCTTCGCCAACCTCATCAACAACATCCCGCTGACCGCTGCGTTCTCGGAGGTCTTCTCGATCTTCGGCGATCAACAGCAGATCAATGGGGCCGTCCAGCAGGCGTACTAACCGGCGTCCACGCCACGACGTGCTGCGCGGCGGAATAGTGGACGAGCGGCTCGCCTGCCAGCGGACCGAGTCCGAACGGGTTCAGAAGCGAGTTTCTTTGAAGATCAAGGATTGCCGGCTGCAGCTCCCAGGGCAAATGGTGGACGTCAGTGCGGCGAACGCCGGCGTCGCGGCTGGCGGCGTAGAAGCAGTACCGCTCTGTCAACCAATGCTCGAGCGTTCCTGCCGGCGCCAGCTCGCCCGGTCCATCGGCATGGTACGTGGCCGCGAATGCAGCCGCAGGCGCAGCAGGATCGGTCCGCTCGGATCGAAAGCTGACGCGTTCTCCGCCGGCACGCAGTTCTATGTCGGAGCGGACGTATGGGAGCCCGAATACTCGCCGTCCGATGCCAATCGCGATCCGATTGCCGGCGTCGAGGCTGAGGAAGAAGACGCCCGGTTTGCCGCCCCGCACCACGTACGTGCGCACGTTGACCTCGGGAAAGGCGGATGTGCCTGGCACCGGCGGGCACCAAGCGCACCGCACCGTGGCCATGCGGAACGGCACGATCCCGATCCAGCACTGACCTTCGAAGGTGTCAAGTTCCAGCTCGGCCGGCACGAGCCGACGCAACTCCGTGTCCGGGATTGGCCAGTGGAGGAACGCCAGGTCGAGCCAGCTCTGCGCGACCATCCAGTGGCCGGCAGGCAGCGGCCAAGGGCGATGGGCGGTTTTCGCGACGCTCCGGCGCTGCAAGCTCATCGCATGCAGCGACTCCAACAGCGCTGAGGACCCGCTCGCGATACCGCGGGATTCTAGGTCCAACAAAAGGCGCCGGAGGGCCCGACCTTCGGATGCCCCACGAGCAAGCTGCTCAGGCGTCCTACGCGATCGGCGGTAGAGCGAGTTGCTCTAGACGCACCGGGTCGAGGAGAACATCAATCTGAGCGATCGTCCCGTCTGTGACGGTGAACGCCATCACCGAAAACATTCGGCCGTGCGGCGCCACCACGGCTCCGGCGGCGCCGTTCACGACCGCGGGTCTTACGAACGGGTAGAGCTTCGCGTAGGTGGCGGTGTGTCTGGCCACGGCGTCCGCGCCGTGCAGGATGACTGAGGCGTCGTCTCGCAACACGCCGCCATCGATCCGCAGTTCGACGTTGGGATCGAGCACCTCTAGGAGGGCATCGAAGTCGCCGTGACGCGAGGCGGCGAAGAACGCATCGACGACGCGTCGCTGCCGCGCGAGGTCACCGTCGGGCTCCGGTGAATTGCGCAGTCGCCGGCGGGCGCGGCTGGCGAGTTGCTGGGCAGCGGCTTCGGACCGGTCAAGCGCGCTGGCGATGTCGGTGAACGGCACCCCGAACACGTCATGTAGGACGAACGCGAGCCGCTCGCCGGGGGTGAGGGCGTCGAGCACGACGAGCAGCGCCATACCGACCGACTCGGCTAGGAGTATCTCGTGCTCCGGGCCATCCTCCTCAAAGCTGACCACGGGATCGGGGACGTGCACCGATGGCTCCTCGCGTCGAGCTGCGCGCGAGCGCAGCATGTTCAGACACACCCGACCGACCACCGTGGTGAGCCAGGCCTGCATGTTCTCCACGACCCCGGGATCCCGGTCGCGAATCCGCAGCCATGCCTCCTGAACGGCATCGTCGGAGTCGCTCACGGAACCGAGCATCCGGTAGGCCACCGCGCGGAGGTGCGGTCGATGCTGCTCGAACCGTTCGGTCAGCCACTCGCGCTCGTCCACCTCAGCTCTCCTCTTGGATCACCAGCGGTTTCGGTAGGCAAGGTTGGCGGCAAGGGCCGCCACCGCGAGTAGCAAGAAGAACACGGCTCCGCCGATCTGGTGGTCGCCGACACGCAGGTGGGCGGTTACAGCGCAGATGAAGTACAGGACGAGGCCAATCGCAGCAGCGGTTCCAAGCGCCGGCACCGCGAAGCCTGCCAACAGACCGACTGCGCCCGAGGCCAGGAGTGTGCCGAGCGGGACCATCCACCGTTGGGAGACTTCTACCCGGTCAGTGACGACCTTGACCGACTCGGCGCCAACGAAGTCCAGCGCGGCGGCATACGCGTTTGCGAGCGCCGCGAGGAGCGTGGTAACGAGATAGGTGACATGCATACCTACAAGACACGCGCCGCCCAAGGAACCTGACCGCGGACGATGCAGACCGACCGGCGTTCGCCTTGAAGGACGGCGATGCTGCGCTTTGCGGACGCGAATATCCCACCAGGTCAGGGCACCGGGCCGGCGTCGATCAGGTTTGCCGCGAGGCGCGTGAGCTCGTCCGCGTAGCGAAGGACAAGCTCCGCGGCGATCTGTTTGAGCTGAGGCAGCTTGCTGACGTCGTCCAGCGCGAAGGGCTCGGGCAGCGTCGGCTGGTAGCGCCACAGCTGGGGCCCACCGCCAACGTCAGCGGGCGGCAGCGCCGGCTCCCACGTGTCCTGGACCGGCGCATCGCCGTTGAGCAGCATGTGCGCAGCCTCGTTGGCGAAGTCGCCGCTGCCGCCGAGCATCGCCTCGAGCAAGGCCTCGCCGCCGGTCCGGGGTTGCAGCCAGCCGATGATGCCGCCACCGCCGTAGTCGAGCGGCGCCGACCAGGCGCCGGTACCCAGCGAGACCATGAACAGCTCGCGTGGCGTGCGCGGGATCGGCTCGGTCGTCCGCCGCAGGGCGAGCGTGATCGCGGCGAGCGCCGGGTTGCCGGCGTACACGCCACCATCTATAAGGCGCGAGCTGCCGAGCACCTCCGGGTCGAAGTAGGTCGGGGCAGCGGCCGTCGCCAACGCGGCCTCCACCATCGTTTCGTCCGGCGTCGTCGGGGTGCTGCCCGCCCCTGGCTGCCCCCACCGAGTGAAATAGCGCAGCCCCGGGATCGACGTGTCGAAGGACAGGATCAGCACGTCGGTTCGGGCGTCCTTGAGCAGACCCTCGCCGAGCACGTTCGGATCCTCGAGCGCGGTCCGCAGCTGCGCGAGCGGGTACTTGGGCGCGGTCAGGCCGAAGCCCTGCTCGACCTTCTCGATGACCGAGCTGTGGAAGATCGCCGGCCCGTGCGTCGTATACACGCTGGCAACCTCGGCCGCGCTCAGCTTCGGCCGTCCGTCAGCACCGGTGCTCGTCAGCCCAGCGGCGAGCAGTCCGCCGGTCGACGTCCCCGCAATCAGGTGAAAGCAGTCGCCGATTCGCGGGCTGTCGATCCCCTGCCATCGTCTCGCGGTCTCGCTCGTCGCGGTGGCCAGCGCGTCCGCTAGCAGCGCCTCGAGCCGCTCCAGCAGCAGCGCCGGGATGACTCCGCGGATCCCACCGCCATCGATCGAAAGAATCCGGAACGAGAACGACTGGGGAAGCCGGTCGCTGGCGGGGCGCAGCCGATCTGGGACCGCCGACGAGCTCACGGACGTAGCCTAATCCCGACGTTGGGCACCGCGGTATCAATTCGCGTGCGCGCGGCGCTACGACGTCACGCGCGCGCTAACCGCGGTGAACGCGATCGTCTGCGTCCACCATGACCGGTCGGCGCATTTCGCGAGGAAGCTGTCGATTGCGCGCTCGTCGAGATCACCGTCCTCGGTGAGCCGGCCGCGCAGCTCGATGATGGTCTGCTCCCAGTACTGCGCCCACGGTGAGCCACCGTTGTACAGCGCGGTTTCTGCGGTTGCGGAGATCTGCTCGAGACCGGCTGCGGCCAAGATCTGTGGTAGTCGGCGGCCGATCATGTAGTCGATTCCCCGCTTGCGCGACCATGACAGCCAACCGGACCAGAACGCCCGAATCTCGGGCGGCTCGGCGATCCCGACCGGAAGAAAGTCCGGCTCGATCAGCAGGATCGCCCCACCAGGCCGGACGCTCGCGAGGAGGTTCGCGACCGCGGCCGTCGGATCCGCAAGGTGATGCAGGACAGCACGAGCGGTAACCAGGTCGAATGCCTCGTCAGCGACGGGGCCCGCGAGGATGTCGCCCTGCCGGAGCTCCACATTTGCCGCGGTGACCTCGACCAATGAGAGATCGATGTCCAGCGCCACGGCCCGGCCGCCGGGCGCGGTTCGCTCGCCAAGCCATGACGAGATCGAACCGTTGCCACACCCGACCTCGAGGGCGTGCGTTCCGGGGCCGACGCCAAGATTTTCGATGTAGCGCCGGTGCATCGGATCAAGCAACCGTGACATCAGCGCAAGCCGTGCCCGCTCACCTGCCAGGTGGTGGTCAAGGACGTAGTCAGCCATCGGAGCCGGCTGATCGTAGTTCACGGGCCGACCTCTCGCTTCCGCGGATCATCGTGCGCCGCTTCGCCGTGCCCGGCGGTTGATTAGGCTCGATGTCCAATCGAGAGGAGCAGATCATGCGCAGCGACATCGCCCCCGGCGGCACCTTCCCCGACTACGAGTTGCCCGATCACGAGAGCATTCCTCGGAAGCTCAGCGAGATCCAAGGCGACGACCCCCTGATCCTCACGCTCGCGCGCGGGCACTACTGCCCCAAGGAGCACCAGCAGCATCTCGAGCTCGCCGCCAACTACCCAAAGATCGCGGTCGCCTACACAAAGATCGCCACCATCTCGACCGACACCCATCACACGAGCCAGGAGTTCCGCGCGTCGACCGGCGCCCAGTGGCCCTTCCTCTCTGACCCGGAGCGGACCGTCCAGAAGGACCTCGAAATCCAGGAGTACACCGACCCCGAGCACGACCCGATGATCCCGCACACCCTCGTGCTCAAGCCCGAACTGATCATCCACAGCATCTACAACGGCTACTGGTTCTGGGGACGGCCCTCCTTCGTGGAGCTCTGGCACGACCTACGAACCGTGACCCGCGAGATCCGCCCCGACTGGGATCTAAGCAAGCCGGGTCTGCGCGAAGCGTGGAATGCCGGGGACTACTCGCAATTTCACGGATGGGACAGGCGCCCCCCAGAGTCGGTGCCGTCGTCGTAGAACTCGTGACACGTTGCGGCAACAGCACGATAACCCCTTGCGGCTCCAGGAAAGTGAGATGCTTGAGTCGCACCTCGATCTCTGGAGAGGCTATGCCTGTTGACGGTTCTCAAGGGCCCGTTCTGCTTTGTTGGGATGGCTCCGCCAGCGCCGGCAGCGCGATCGCGCACGCCGCCCGGATTCTCGGCACGGGTCGCCGCGCGATTGTGCTTTTCGCTCATGTGCCAACGGAGGAGCATCTTGGTGTGCTGGCCGGGACGTCGGGACCGGATGCTCCGGTCGTGGGCCTCGCCGATGCCGAGGACGCGCTGGAGGAAGGCGTGCGCGTCGCGAGCCAGGCGGGCTTCGATGCCTCAGGGGAACGCATCGCAGCCGACCGCAAGACGGCCGAGATCATCGTGGCGATGGCGCAGGAGCATGATGCCTCCCTGATCGTGATGGGCCAGCGAGGACGCTCCGGCTTCAAAGCGGCACTGCTGGGCCTTGGCTCGGTCGCCCAGGGCGTGCTCGGCTCCTACGGTGGTCCGGTCATGCTCGTCGGTCGCGACGCCGCCCCTCCCCAGTCATAGCGTTGTGTGGTCGCTCAGCCTCTGCTCGCTCATGGCTGTCCAGTCCCGATTATTGGGGCCGCCTGCGGCGGCGTCCATGGGGCCAGGAGGGCCCGTCCGGACGGGGTCGCGCGGCCCCATGGATGCCGAGCGCAGCGAGGCCCCTTATCGACGCTCGCGGCCGCGCTGATCGCCGCGGCTAGCCCGTCGCCATTCCGCCGCCGTGCAGCGCCGGCCGCGCGGACGTGCGCATCCGCGCCAGTACGCGGCTGGAGACCGGCGTCACGTGCGGGTGGACACCGTCGTTGGCGTCGGCCGCAGCCCGCCACGCCTGGGCGCGCCGCGTGGACTCGTCGGCATCCTCGAGCTCGAGACAGTCCATGCGGTCAGCGTTGATATCGACGACGATCGCATCGCCGTCCTCAATCAGCGCAATCGGGCCGCCGAGGGATGCCTCTGGCGCGACGTGGCCGATCACGAGCCCCACCGACCCGCCCGAGAAACGCGCGTCCGTCATCAGCGCGATCGTGATGTTGCGCTGGCGGCAAAGGGCGGTGATCCGCGATGTCGGGTCGAGCAGCTCCGGCATTCCGGGCGCCCCGCGCGGCCCTTCATAGCGGATCACGACCATGTCGTGGTCCGCGAACGAATCGGGGGAGTGCTCGAGCGCCTCGATCAGCTGCCGCTCGCTGTTGAAGACTCGCGCCCGGCCGCGGAAGATACCGTCCCGGAGGCCGCCCTCGACGCCCGCGATCTTCAGCACCGCGCCGCCGTCGGGCGCCAGGTTGCCGTGCAGCAGCCGCAAGCCGCCGGTGTCCTTGTACGGCTTGGCGACGGGGTGGATCACATCCCCGTCAGGCGCCGGCGGGTCCAGCCGGCGGACCTGCTCGCCGATCGTTTCACCGGTGCATGTGAGCGCCTCACCATCGAGCAGACCAGCATCAAGCAGCTCCTTGACGATCACCTGCAAGCCACCCTTGGCGTCGATGTCAACCATCGAGTAGAAGCCGAACGGGCGCATGTTGACCAGCACAGGGAGCCTGCGAGAGAGCGCATTGAACTCGCTCTGGCTGAGCACGTCGTCCCACAGGTCGAAACCGGCGGCCCGCGCGATCTCGACGCTGTGCAGCAACACATTCGTCGATCCTCCCATCGCGATCGTGACCGTCAGGGCGTTGCGCAACGAGGAGGGCGTAACGATGTCGCGCGGCGTGATCCCAACCTCGGTCATCGCAACCAGGCAGTCGATCAGCTGATCTGGGAACGCCTTGAGGCGGCGAGGGTCGTCGGACGCCGGCGCGACCATCTGCAAGGGCTCCATACCAAGCACCGCGATGAACGTCTGCATCGTGTTATAGGTGAACATGCCGCCGCAGCTGCCCTGACCTGGGCAGGCATGCAACGCGATCCGAGCGCGCGTGTCGGGGTCCGGGTCGCCGGCGAACTGAAAGCCGGTCACGATGTCGATCCGCTCGCCGGTCTGCGGATCGATGCCGGGCTTGATCGATCCATCGGACAGCAGCACGGCCGGCGCGTTGTGCTCGAGGATCGCGGCAAGCGTCCCGACGGGCGGCTTGTCGCACGCGACGACGGCGATCAGCCCGGCGATGCCGGTGGCGTGCAGGTGCAGATCGATGCTCTCGTTGACGAGCTCCCGGCCGATCAACGAGAACCGCATGCCTGGCGTGCCGTTGAGCTGTCCGTCAGAGACGCCGATCGTGTATGCCGGCGCGATCAGCCGTACCGCCAGTCCGTCGCCACGTACGCGATCGGACAACGCCTTCTGGATGGCGGCCACCTTCCCGAGAACGCCGAGATAGCACTGGCTGTCGCCGAGACTGCCCGTGACTCCCCAGACGGGATCGTGGATCTTCGCCACGTCCTCGCCGAGGAAGCGAGCGGTGCCGACCAGCTGAACGTCGCGGCCGGGGTTCGCGGATTGGAAGCCGTTGCTGTTCAAAGTCGAGCCATTCTAGGTCCCTGCCCGAGTGCAACGCCACCGATCCTCACCGACTCACCCTCTTGCCGCGACACGCCTCGCTCGCACCAAGGCGTCGAGAGCGACCTGCTCCCCGTCGGCTGTCTGCACCGGTCGCTTGACCGTTTCCGCCCGCTCGATCTTCAACCCGGTGCCGTCGAGGTCGGCGGCCACGTCGCTCGGTGTGTACAGGACGGCCGGGTCCTGCGGGCCGCCATGACCATGCTCGAGGTTGCTGCTGTCATGTGCCACGACCAGCAGCACCCCAGCCGGCGCCAAGCCCTCCACGACGCTGCGAAGAATCAGCCGCCGCTGGCCGGCAGCGACCTGCAGGTAAAACGCGAGGACCAACTCGAATGCCTCCGGTTCCGGCTCATAGTCCACCAGATCCGCAGCAATCCACCGCGCGTGCACGCCCCGTTCGTCGGCGAGTGTCCGAGCCTTCTCAAGCCCCACCTTTGAAAAGTCGACTCCAGTGACCCGCCAGCCGCGCTCGGCGAGCCAGATCGCGTTGCGCCCCTCACCGCACGCGATGTCGAGCGCGCGGCCCGGTTCCAGCGCCTTCGTCTCGTCGACCAGGAACCGGTTCGCATGGCTCGTCCAGATCAGCTCTCGCCCGGCGTACCGCCGATCCCACGCCTCGCTGTCCATCGCCACTCGCATCCGGTCCAATCATCGAGACACCCTACAACTCTCGTGTGCAAGGCTGAGGCCGCAAAGTCGGTAAGGCGGCGGTCGCTACACCGCCGGCGGACCGCTGTGGATGCGCCGCAGGACCGGTGTGAGTCGGTCGATGTCGGCGCTGGTCTGCAGTTGGCGTTCATCCCACCAGGCGGCGCCGGCTTCCGCAAGCGGTTCGATGACAGCCCTTGCCTTTGCGGGGTCGTCGGGGCTCTTGCCGCCGAGCACGACCTCGAATGGACGTTCGTGGCTGTGCTCGCGATATTTGAGTACATAGGCGACGAGCTCGCGGACCTGGTCGACGGGCGGAACCACCCCATGTCTTGCTGTCGTGAACAACGGGGCGACGCCATCCCAACGGGCGGCGCGGCGCATCGGGGCACAAGGCAGTCGAGCGTTGCGACTTGACGTGCGAGCTGCTCGGGCCGCCGTCGCGCAACCGGGGTGAGCAGCGTGCCGAGCCTCAGCCGGGAGGTCGCCAATGCGGCAGCGGTGAGCAGGATCCAGGGGTCGCCGTATGGCTTCCCGCCGTGCTGGCGCTTCAGGTGCACGACGTGGTCCCAGACGAACAGCGCGTCCCAACCGGCCTCCTCGGCCGCGGCCGCGGTTTTGGGAACGGCGCGGGGATCGGCGAAGTCGCCGAAGTTTGGAATGTTGATCGAGAAGCGCATGCCGCCTGGTGTTCAGTCCGGCTCACCAGTTCCGATCTCGGCGGCGCCCGCTGGAGCGACCTTCGGCGACGATGCGCCTCCGAATCCCAGCTCGTTGCCATCGGGATCGCGGTAGACCGCCTTGCGGACGCCGTTGGAGTACGTCTCGATCCGGTCGGGTTCCAGGCCCCGCGCAGCGATCGCGGCAACGCGTGCATCCAAATCGTCGACGAACATCGTCACGACGGAACTCCCCGCGGCATCGCCGTTCTCGACGATATAGACCGACCGGTGATCGGCGAGCGTCCACACCGCCTCCGTCGCGTGCGGGAAGAACGTCGGCTCGCCCAGCAGCCGCTCGTACCATGGCCGAGCGGCCTTGAAATCATGCACGCGCAGCCCGGCGAAGAGGTGCAACGGCATCGCGCCGCGAGTCTATGCCCTAGCGTACGTTCTGGAGCTGTGGGCGGCCGGTCAGGCCGAGCAACCAGATGTACGCGAGGGCCTCGCGCGTCTCGGTTGTCGTATCGCCGGGCTTCCTGACGGCCTGCGAGGTGAGCTCCCACGACGCCGCGATAACGGCGCGTCCGACAAGCCGCGGCGGCGTGGGCAAGGTCGGATCGATGCTGCGCATCCATGCGGCCACCCGCTCGAATCGCTCCACCGCGAGATCCATGATCCGGTCACGATGCTCCAAGCCTTCCTCGCCCACGGCGTGGATCTCGAGCAGGAACGCGCGGCACGCGAAGGGTCGCTTTCGTCCCCAGTCGACAAGTCGTTCGCCGGCGGCTGTGAGGGTGCCGACGGGCGCCACCGCCGGTGTGTCGGCGACGTCGGCAAGAAAGGCCTCGCCGAACTCATCGTAGGCGGCGAGGAATGCGTCCAGCTTGTTCCGGAACTGCTCGTAGAAAGTCGTCCTCGATACGCCCGCGGCGGTTGTGATGTCAGCAACCGTCGCTCCCGCGTAGCCGCGCTCACCGACGACATCGAGGACAGCATCGAGCAGCCGCTGGCGTTGTGAGGCCTGGACCTGCTCGCGCGTGAGGCCGTGCGGACCCCTCGGCAGGCGATCGGCCGTCTCAGGCTGCACAGTCATGTACTGCGATGGTACAGTACGTGATGTACAGCAGCGATACATCACCTAGGGAGGAGGAAGCTGCATGTCCAACAAGACCATTCGAGCCTCCGCGCTCTGCGTGCGAGAGCTGCGCGCCGGCGCGGCGGCCTTCGCGGCGGTGCTCGCGCTGGCGTTATGGCTGGCCGCGCCCCCAGCGGACGCGGCGAATCTGCCGCAGTTCCAAGCCGGGGATGGGATTTCGGTCGTCAGCCAGTCGCAGAACGGGCGCGAGATCGACCTCACGGTGAACACCACGGATGTGCAGGGGCAGCACAAGATCATCGTGCTGCTGCCCGAGGGATACTCAGCCAGTTCGCCGACGCGCTACCCGGTGCTCTACCTGCTGAACGGCGCACTTGCCGATCCGACGCAATGGGTCAGCAACGGCGGCGCCGCTGCCCAGATCACCGACCCCTCCTCCGCAATCATCGTGATGGAGGACGGCGGGGTGAAGGGCTGGTACTACAACTGGAAGAGCTGCGCCAGCATCTGTCCAGAGAACTGGGAGTCGTTCCACAACCTTACGGCGGGCCGCAGTTCCAGCGCGTGGTTGCAAACCGCATGCGCTGGTTGGAGCCACAATGGCTCGCCGATCAGGGCTTCGCGGTGATCGTCGCAGACGGCCGCGGGACCCCTGGCCGCGGTCGCCGTTGGGCGCGTGCTGTCCACGGCGATCTGGCCGGACCGGTGTTGGACGATCAGGTCGCCGCCCTTCTCGCGATGGGCGAGCAGCATTCGCATCTCGATCTGAGGCGGGTCGCGATCCGCGGCTGGTCGTTCGGCGGCTACCTCGCGGCCCTTGCGGTGCTACGGCGCCCCGGCATCTTCCACGCCGCAGTGGCCGGCGCCCCCGTCACCGACTGGCGGATGTACGACACGCACTACACCGAGCGCTATCTCGGCGCTGACCCGGTCGGCAGGGATCGCCCCGCCTACGAACGCTCGTCCCCGCTGCAGGACGCCGCGAGGCTCGCGCGTCCGCTGCTCCTGATCCACGGTGTGGCCGACGATAACGTCCTGGCCGCCCACACACTTCAGCTCTCACAGCGACTGACGGAGTCTGGCCGGATTCATGCGGTGCTACCGCTGACCGGGATAACCCACATGACGCCGCAGGAAGCTGTCGCGGAAAATCTCTTGACGATCCAGGTCGAGTTCCTGCGGCAAGCGCTTGGGATGGCCTAGGTCTAGGCCCCCAGAGGATCCCCAGCCGCCGCGGTCAGCTCACTTGCTCGATCAACCCTCTCAGAACCTCCCGCACGACCAAGGGTTCCTCGAGCCACCGTACGTGCGCAGAGTGCTCAAGCTGAACCCATTGGCCGCGCGGCGCTGCGTCCGCGACCTTTCGCGCCCGGACCGGCACGTCATGAACACCGTGAATGACGAGCACGGGAACCGGCAGTTGGCGTACATCTTCCTCAAGGCCGCCCTCCACGACGGCGTCAAGGCTCTCGCTGACAGCTCGAAACACGCGCTCATTGCGGGGGAACTGGTAGAGCGGGTGCTCATCAAGAAACCCGTCCCGCGGTCCCACGGTCTGCAAAGTCGGTCATCCACGTCAAGCGCAGACACCGCTCGGTAAGCACGGGGTCGCGAGCGGGTAGCAGTTCTCCAAGCTGCGCGAGCTGTCCTTGCTCGTCCTCGGTCAATCTCGCGAGTCGCGCCCTGCCGACTTCATCATGAAATTCTCGCGTCAGGCCGCTTCCGGCGAGATAGATCACGCCGAGCGTCTTGTCGCGGTGAGCCAGGGCGTAGAGGAGCGCAAGGTTGGCGCCCCAGGAATGGCCTCCCACGACCCAGCGCTGATGGCCCCAATGTCGTCGGAGTCCCTCAAGATCGGCGACAAACGACCGTACATCAAACGGGCCGTCGGAACGAGAACGTCCCGAGCCTCGCTGGTCATAGCGATGCACGAGCGCAACGTCTTCAACCATCTCGGCGACCGGCGCCAGGTTGTCAGACAGCAGGCCCGCCGTGACACAGGACCACCGGTGCGCCGGCTCCGGGCGACACGGTCCACAGGGTCGCGCCCGGAACCTCGACTCGCTCACCATCGACCCCGGACATCTCACCAGGGCAGGTCCAGGACAAGACGCGCGCATCCAATCCGGTGCGTGCGGCGTGCTGTGAGCGCTGATCCGCGGCCACGCCGAGCGTTGGGCTTCCCGGGGCATGCGGCGAGGTGGCTCGCTGCGTGCTGGCCATGTTTCCGCGTGTGCTAGCTTGGTCCGCCGGTGCGAAAGACCGAGGAGGGTCCAATGCTTGGATGGCTCGGGGGGAGATCCGGCGCCGGCCGGTGGCATCGTTGCGCCGTCGCGACGGCGACGGCTCTCGCAGTGCTTTCCGCGGCCGCCGCCGCGCAGGCTTCCTCGCGCCTTAAGGGGGCGCCCCTTTACACGGTCCGAAGCGCGAGCATCGCAGATCAGTACATCGTTGTTCTCAAAGGCGCTTTGCCGATCAAGCCGACCGAGGGGTCTGAACAAGCGGCCACAAAAGAGGATGCGAAGGTCGCCTCCTCGGTGCAGGCAAAGCCACTCTTCGAATACGACGCAGACATAAAAGGCTTTGCGGCGAATCTGACCGACTCGCAGCTTCGCGACCTGAGGAATTCCCCGCAAGTGAAGTATGTCGAGCAGGATACTCGCGTCGAGGAGACGGATACGCAGACCGACGCCCCCTGGGATCTCGACCGTATCGACCAGCGGTTTCTGCCCCTGGATGGCACCTACCACTATTCCTCGATGGGTGCCGGTGTCCACGTGTACATAATCGATACGGGGCTACAGGCCGACCACCCTGATTTCGGCTCCCGTGCGCGCTTCGCCTACAACGCGATCGACAAGAACGACACAGACTGCAACGGGCACGGCACTCACGTTGCAGGAACTGTCGGGGGCACGAGGTACGGAGTGGCCAAGCTCGCGACGCTTGTCGGTGTCAAGGTTCTCAATTGCGCCGGGTCCGGAACCACGTCGGCTGTGATCGCCGGTGTGAACTGGGTCACCGCCCATCATGTCGCCGACAAGTCCGTGGCGAACATGTCACTTGGCGGAGGTGCGAATACTGCGACGGATGCTGCCGTCAACGAAATGATTGATTCGGGCGTGTTCGTGAGCGTCGCAGCCGGCAATAACAATGCCGATGCTTGCAACTATTCTCCAGCGCGCGTGCCGGCCGCGTTCACGACCGCCGCAAGTGACGAGAGTGACCGCCCAGCGTCGTTCTCAAATCACGGCCCGTGCGTTGACGCCTATGCACCCGGGGTAGCAATCCCTAGTGATTGGATCGGGGGCGAGACGAAGACAATCAGCGGTACCTCAATGGCCGCGCCAGTAGTCGCTGGAATTGCTGCGCTGTATCTCTCTGATCATGTGAGTACACCCGCGGCTACCAGCACTTGGCTAATAGATCACGCCACTACCGGCGTGATCGGTGACAACAAGCCAAATACAGCGGATCGCCTCATCTATAAGGCTGATCTATAGGGAGCAGCCGGCGACGGCGGCGATCTGGTTTGCGGCGTTGATCACGCTCGTGGCCTGCGCGGCCGTGAGCTGAACGTTCAACACTGTCTTGCACTTGAGGACGGTAGTGCTCCTACCGTGGTGAGCAGGTCCCCCAGCTGCCCCGCCGCGCCCTTGATCGTGACCTTGGGTGTCGCGACCACGGGACTGCACAGAGGACGTCTCGGGCCCGGGCGGGGGCACACCTTCCAGGGCAGCCGGGAGCTCGCGGCGCAAGCGCTCGGCCAGTCGCTCGCGGCGGCGCTCGGAGCGCTGCCGGTTGGCCAGCACGCGACGGGCGACGCCATACAACCACAGCCGTGCAGCCTCCCCCGGAGGCACGTCATCAAGGCGCCGCCAGGCGACCAAGAACGTCTCGGCGACGACATCGGCGCCGTCCTGCGCGTCAATCGACCGCCGCACGGCGTACGCCAAGACCGCGCGGCCATGCTCAGCGTAGAGACGCTCGAAGCGAGCCACCACTCGTCCCTCACCGACCGCTCTATCCCCTGGTGTTGTCATATTCCCATATGTCCAGCTCGCACCCCAGCGTTGCGGGGCAGAGTCTGTCAGCTCCCTCCCGTCTCCTCGACCGGCTGGTGCCACGACACAACACCGCCTCCCTCATCCGCGAGTGGCCGTAAAATTGCCTCGTGGACCGGGGCGGGAACACGTTGAGCCGAGTCCGGTCGAAGCTGGCATGGCTGATCGGTCTTGCAGCGATCGCGACGTTGGTGCTGTGGTTGATCGGGATCTTCGCGCTGAACCGCAGCGCGAAGTACGGGAAGGTCGGCATTCCCGGTAGCGCGGTCGTTCACCTGCCGGCGGGCGAGGTCGACGTGAGCTTCGATGCGCAGGTACCTACTTATGCCGGTAACGCGAACGTGAGCTTGCCGATCCCACGTCTCGGATTGTCGGTCGTTCCCATCAGCGGTGGACTGATCCCGGGCTATGAGAGCTCGGTCGGGAGCACGACGTCGGTCAACTCCGACGCGCACCGCCAGATCGCGAAGCTCGACGTGCCCGCCGGCGGCAGATATCGCGTTACCGTTTCTGGCGGCGTCGGCGGCTTCATCGACCCGACGCTTGAGCTCGGGGCCCCCGGTCTGGCCACGAAGATCCTGCTCGGCGGCGGCGCGCTGGTTTTCCTGCTTCTGCTCGCCCACACGCTCCTCGGCGTTCAGCGCTCGCAGTGGATCCCGCCGGGTCGAGCGCTCCGTCGCTGGCGGGTCCCGTGCAGGTCGCCCGCAGGCCACCGTGGTGGGCGATCGGGATCGAGCTCGTAGGGGCCGCCGTGTTACTGCTTCTTCTGTTCGGTGGTGGCGGCTTTCGGGTCCCGCTGCAGGGTCGTGTCGATGCGTCCGGTCAGGTGGTCAGCGGGCCGCGGTCCGCTGCTGGCGGCGAAGGCAATCCCCTGTATTCGTCGCTTCCGACGCCGACGGCTGCCGACACGATTGCGGCCGGCAGCGCCGCGTCACTTTCCGCGAAGCGAACCTCGCCAGGGCCCTCCAGGCCCTCACAGCGCGGATCGGCGCGAACGCTGACATCGCCCGGATGGCGATCTACCCTGGTGAGCTGGATCTCGTCCAGGACGATCCGAGCGGGAACCTCCACTTCGTGCGCGTCGCGCTCGAGGGCACGGTCACGGTCGCGTCAGGGGTACCCACCCAAACGCCGCCGGCAGTGATCTACGTCAATCAGGTCGCTCCCTCGCTGATCGCGGCAGTGGAGGGTCAGTTGCGCAGCGAGCACCACCTCGCGACGCGCCAGATCGCCGAACTGGTCCTAGACAACAACCTTCCGAACTCATCCTCGGGCTGGGACGTGAAGACCGTTTCGCACGACGGCCAGCACGGGGCGACGTTCCAAACCCAGCTCGACGGCACCGGTCTGCAGGGGCTGGGCTGAATCACGTGCTTGGGGCGGTTCGTCATGTGGGACGGTCGCTTGATGGGTCGATGAGGTACTTCGTTCCGGTGCCGCGGCGCGCTACGACGGCCAGGATCTCTTCTCGCAGGACGTCACGCAGTCCGATGGTCTGCGCGTAGCTCGAAGCGAACGTCGTCGTGGCCTCGGCCAGGACGCGGGCACGCATCCGGCCGATCGCCTCGCCGCCCAGGCGGGCCAGCGCGTTCGTCAGGAGGTAGCCGCCCACCCCCCACGTGAGTCCGAACTTGCGGTCGATGACGGTGGGCGAGAAGTCGAGCGAGCCGTAGATGTAGACCTGCTTGTGCACCGTGGTTCCGTAGGGCGTGTAGGACGTGAGCGGCGGCTGCGCGCGTTCCATTGCGGTGAGGATGTCGCCGGCCAGCGAGCCGCCACCGATCGCGTCGAACGCGAGGGTGGCGCCGGTTTCGCGGATTGCCTCGGTGAGCCGGTCGGCAAAGTCCGGCTGCGAAGAGTCGACGACGTGAACCGCGCCGAGCTCGCGCAGAACCTGAGCCTGCTCTGCGCGGCGGACTATGTTGACCAACCCGGTGCGATCGGCGGCGCAGATCCGCACCAGCATCTGGCCAAGGTTGGAGGCGGCGGCGGTGTGGACGAGGGCGTTGTGGCCTTCGGCGCGCAGCGTCTCCACCATCGATAGCGCAGTGAGCGGGTTGATGAACAGCGCTGCGCCCTCAGCGGTGCTGACGTCGTCGGGAAGTTCGACGACGGCTGCTGCGTCGGCCACGCGATAGTCAGCCCACATCGACCCGCCGAATAGCGCGACGCGGCGGCCGATCAGCGTGGCCGCTTCCGGGCCCGCCGCGATCACCGTGCCGGCACCCTCGTTGCCGACCGGCAGCGGCTTGTCCAGCCGGTCGCGATACAGCGGGAGCGCCGCCTCTGGAACGGTGCCCACCAAACCCGGCCCCTCGGAGCGCAGCGTGCCAGGGGCGACCGCACCGAGCAGCACCCCGAGATCCGAGGGATTGATCGGCGAGGCCTCGACAGCTACGACAACCTCGCTGCTGCCCGGCTCCGGAACATCGCGCTCGGCCAATTCCAGCCTCAGCTCGCCGCTGGAGGAGATGGTGGATCGCAGGCCGCGGCCGCGAGTGGGAATCGCTTCGGGAGACGTCATGAGGACCCTTTCAAGTCGGAGCCGCAGCCTATCGAGCGAGCGAATTAGGCCCTGGATGCCTTACCCCACGAGCGCATGAATCCGCCTGACGAGCTCGCAGCCTTGCGGCAATTCCCCTGATCGTCATCTGCCAATGTGCGGTGGCGCGGCAGGTAGTTGCACGGTGACGCGGAGCCCTCCCGCGACCCGGGGGGTGAGGGTGAGGGTTCCGTCGTGGGCTTTGGTGATGCTCTTGATGATCGCCAGGCCGAGGCCGACGCCTGCGTGGTCGGTGCGTATGCGCTCGGTGCCGCGCTGAAACGGCTCGGCAAGCGTGGAAACTACTTGTGGGGTGAGCTTCTCGCCGGTGTTCTCGACAATGAGCACCACAGCCTTGGCGTGGGCGCTGGTCGTGACCCATACGGTGCCGTGTTCAGGCAGGTTGTGGACGATGGCGTTGTGCACGAGGTTCGCCGTCATCTGCAGCAGGAGGGCGGGTGAACCGATGGTGGGGGTCATGTCGCCGGACGTCTCGATGGTGGCGTCGTGCTTTTCCGCGAGCGGGAGGAGCGTTTCGGTGGCTTCTTCGGCTATGACGGACAGGTCGACGTGTTCTCGAGTGAAGGACCGCTGGTCGGCGCGGCTGAGCAGTAGCAATGTTTCAGTGAGGTCGATCGCCCGGGTGTTGACGTCGTGGAGGCGGTCGACGAGCTCGCCGTTGGCGCGGTTCGGATTGTTGCGGGCCACGTCGAGAAGTGTCTGCGTGATCGCCAGCGGCGTGCGCAGTTCGTGGGAGGCGTTGGCTGCGAATCTCTGCTGTTCGCCGACGTGTGCTTCAAGCCGCGCAAGCATGGTGTCGAAGCCGTCGGCGAGTTCGCGGAACTCATCTGTGCGGCCCGGTAGCCGGATTCGGTGGGAGAGCGATCCGGTCGCGGCGACGCGTGTGGCGTCTGTGATGCGAGTCAGGGGGGAGAGCATCCGGCCGGCGAGAATCCATCCTCCGACGAGACCGAACACGAGCAGGAACGCCAACACTGCGGCTGCCCTCGGAGCGAAAACGTGCAGCAGACTGGACCGGACGGGAAAAACACCGTGGATGGGGGTGCCAGTGCTGCCGGGGATGATGAGCGCACGGTCGGGGACGTAACGCAGGAGGAATACCCACACGGCCGCGAGCAGCAAGGCACCTGCGAGCATGAGGAAGCCGGCGTAGCTGAGGGTGAGCTTGAGGCGAACGCTCAATCCAGGGGGTCTATCCACGGTCTCCTCCCTCGTGCTCGGTGTCTGGGTGGGTGCTGATGCGGTCTATCCACGGTCTCCTCCCTCGTGCTCGGTGTCTGGGTGGGTGCTGATGCGGTACCCGGCGCCGGCCACGGTGGCGATGATCAAGGGTTCGCCCAGCCGTTTGCGCAGCGCCGAGACGGTGATGCGCACGGCGTTGGTGAACGGATCTGCGTTCTCATCCCACGCCCGTCTCAGTAGCTCTTCGGCGCTGACGACACCGCCTTCGGCGGCGACGAGAACTTCGAGCACTGCGAACTGCTTGCGGGTGAGGGCGACGTAGCGGCGGTCGCGGTAGACCTCGCGGCGGAACGGATCCAGACGCAGGCCTGCGATCTCTCGCACGGGTGGCCGGTTGTGTGCACGCCGGCGGTCGAGCGCTCTGAGCCTGAGCACCAGCTCTCGGAGTTCGAAGGGCTTTGTGAGGTAGTCGTCGGCGCCGAGCTCGAACCCGGAGGCCTTGTCGTCGAGCCGGTCGGCGGCGGTGAGCATGAGGATCGGCATGCCGCTGCCGGAGGCGACGATGCGTTTGGCGATCTCGTCGCCGGTAGGTCCGGGGATGTCGCGGTCGAGAACGGCGATGTCGTACGCGTTGACGTTGAGCCGTTCCAGAGCGGTGTCGCCGTCGCCGGCAATGTCTGCCGCGATGGCTTCCAGGCGTAGGCCATCGCGGATGGCTTCTGCCATATAGGGCTCGTCCTCAACGATCAGCACACGCATTGCTCTGGATGCTGCCAGCCCGAACAGGTGAGTCGCCGGGAGGAATCTCACCTCCCGGCGCTCGCAGAACCGGACGTGAACCTCGCAGCTCATCCGGCTCCCATCGTCCAGCCGTCAGGGCGCAGCCCCCAGCGCCAGTGCGCGAACAGGCCGGGCTGCCGTCTGGCGACGTCAGCGATGAACCTGCGCGCCCTGGTCTTGTGGCGGCGCAGTCGTTTGTATTTCCGCATCGCCCACCTCACGAGCGTGTCGTTGAAGTGGCGCAGCACCGGATACAACATGGACTTGTAGAAGCGTCCGTAGTAGTTGATCCAGCCCTGGAGCTGAAGGTTGAACATCAACGCCAGGTCCGTGAGGGTCTTGTCCGATCGGCAGGCCACCCGCCAGCGGCGCATCTCGCGCCGCATCCGCGTCTTCGCCTCACCCGACACCGCCGGGGAGAAGTTCAGGAAGTGCTTCCCGTACCGGCTCCTCGACAGCCGCGGACGGAACGTGTACCCGAGGAAATCGAACGACGTGTGCTCGTGCGAGCCGCGCCGGTCGCCGTCCTTGCAGTACACGATGCGGGTCTTCTGCTCGTTGAGCTCAAGTCCGCACTCCGCCAGCCGCGCAGCGATCATGGCCCGCAGCTGCAGGGCTTGCCTCGCGCTTCGGGCGTGGACGATGACGTCGTCGCAGTAGCGCTCGAACGGGACGGCCGGGAACTCCCGGGTCATCCACGCATCGAACGCGTAGTGCATGAACAGGTTGGCGAGCAGGGGCGAGATCGCAGACCCTTGCGGGGTCCCGCGATCCCGTTCGACCAGGCTGCCGTCCTCCAGTTGCAGCGGGGCTCTCAGCCACCGCTCCACATAGAGAAGGATCCAAGCCCGGTCGGTGTGGTGCGCGACCGCTTTGAGCGTGAGGTCCCACGGCACGGTGTCGAAGAACTTCCGGATGTCCATGTCGAGCACCCAGTCGTTGCGCCAGCACCGCTCTCTGCAGACTCCCAGCGCTTGATGCGCGGAGCGCCCTGGTCGATACCCATAGGAATCCTGGTGAAACACCGGCTCCACCTCGGGCTCCAGATATGAGCGCACGACCGTCTGCGCGATCCGGTCAGCGACGGTCGGCACCCCGAGAATTCTCTGGCTGCCGTCCCGCTTCGGGATCGCGACCGCACGTACCGGCGGCGGGAAATAACTTCCCGACGAGAGTCGGTCGGGTCGCCCGGGGGAATCGCACCCCCGGGCTCCCACAGATCCCGGCGTGACAGTCTCCCGTCACCGGGCTCTTCTCATCCAGTCATCCAGGCGATGGTCGTCCACTGCCAGTGGCTGAGGAGAGTGGGGTCGCGTGTCACGACTCCGGTCCACCACGCCATGGCTCGCTTGAACGCCCGTAGCCGCTTGTATTTCTTGCGTGCCCACCGCAGGATGTAGGCATTGATCCGGCGTAGAAGAGGTCTCAACGCAGTCCGGTAGTACCGGCCGTAGTAGTCGACCCACCCGCGCACGATCTGGTTGATCCATGCCGCGAGTTCGTTCAATGACAGCGACGTCCAGCGGTGCAACCGCCAGCTGTGCACGGCGCGATTCATCTTCTTCATCGCGTCTTTGCTGACGGCCGGAAGGAACCCGTTGAACACGGTTCCCTCCGAACCGCGTGCTGCGCGCTTGCGAAACGTGAACCCCAAGAAGGTGAACGAGGTGTACTCATAGGAGTCCTCTCGCCCGTCTTGTTGGCAGTACACGATCTTCGTCTTGTCGGGATGCAAGCGCAGCCCGACCTCGCGCAGTCTGGCGGCGATCCGCCGACCCAGATACCGGGTCTGCTTCTCGCTGAAGCCATGAACCACGATGTCATCGCAGTACCGTTCGAACGAGACGCTCGGGAACTCCCGAGCCATCCACTGATCGAACGCATAGTGCAAGAAGAGGTTTGCTAGCAGCGGTGAGATCGCCGACCCCTGCGGGGTTCCGCGATCGCGCTGCTCCAGGGTGCCGTCGGGATGCTGCAACGGTGCCTTCAGCCACCGTTCCACATACAACACCACCCACTTCAGGTCGGTGTTGGCCTTCACCGCTTTGACGATGAGATCATGCGGAACGTTGTCAAAGAACCCGGCGATGTCACAATCCAACACCCACGGGTGCGTAAAACACCGCTGCCGACATACCTCCACCGCATCCAACGGCGAGCGGCCCGGCCGATACCCATAGGAGCTACGGTGGAACTTCGGCTCCACCACCTTCTCCAACTCCGTGGCCACGACCGTCTGCGCCACTCGATCTGCCACAGTCGGCACTCCGAGCATCCGCATGCCACCGCCGTGCGGCTTCGGTATCTTGACAACCTTCACCGGAGGCGGAACGTACGACCCCGAGGACATCCGGTTCCAAGTCACGTACAACCTGTCCCGCAGCTCGGACTCAAACTCCTCGATCGTGCACCCATCCACCCCTGGCCCACCTTGGTTCTCCTTGACCTTCTTGAACGCTTCCACCACCGCCTGCTTCGGGATCGCAAACGGCTTCTCTGTCGACTTCGGCTGATTCACTGTGCTCCTCCCGACCAACGGCCGGTTGGCCACCCAAACCAACCACGGACGAGCCGTCCCCTTGGCTCCACCCCCATTACAGGGGCATCCCCGCTACTACGAGACGGTCCGCCAGCAGACGCGGCAACGGTACTCAACCCCTCGCGGTTTCTGCCGCTTGGAGGGCTCCCTATCGCCCCGGCCAACCAGACCGAGACTATGTCCGCGTCCGCCTTCCAACGTTCCCTACGAGAGCCGCAGATCAGGTTCACGCCGCCTCTATGCCGGACACCGCCTGGCCAATACATGGGCACCCGCCAGACTCCATCCCGGGTTCTGGAACCCAACCCGGTTCTGATGCCATCTTTAAGTTCTCGACACTTCGAACGACAGTCGTCTCTCTGATCCCCACCTGACGCCTCAAGGACGCCTTTTCCACGTCGCTCACCACGACGGTCTTCAGCCAACGCAGCACGTGGTGGTTTGAGACCATCCCCCATAGGACGATCCCGAGGGGCCATCAGTCCCCCATCTCCCGTAGAGCAATGCCTCGAGCCGGCAAGCACCTACAAATCACCTTCTCTCAGCATTCGTTGCGCACATTCCAGAGCTTGTACAGGTTCCCGTGAAGGTCCTGCTCGAACTCCTCGATCGACTGCTCGTCAACGCCGGCGCCACCCTTGTTCGCCTTGACTCTCCGATAGGCCTCCCACACGGCCCGCTTGGAGATCTCAAACGACTTCGGCTTCGGTTCGCTCACCCGACTCCTCCCACCAAACGGCGGTTGATCGCCAAGCCAGCCAGGACGACCCGTCCCCTTCGCTCCAGCCCAATTACCGAGCCTTCACCGCTAATACGAGACGGTCCGCCCCTGTGCCCCGCACGACTACTCTCCCCCTCGCAGTTCCCGCTGCTTGGGGTTCTCGCCTGAGACAACCGACCGCAGGCCCAAACCGCTCCACTGGCCGACCACCCCGTCGGGGCGACAGGCTCCCGAGTTCCACACAAGAGCCCAGACCACGCTCGCGCCACCTTCACGCCGGACACCGCCTGGCCAATCAGCAGGCACCCGCCAGACTCATCCCGAGAGCAACGACTCGACCCCGGTTTCGATGTCACCGATACGCTTTCGACGCCTCATCAGTGGTTCGCTTGCGCTCACCTTCGTGATCCACACCTGACCCGCTCGATCGCGAGCCGTCTCCGCAAGCTCAGCACCCCGGCTCTTGACCGGCGCACCTCGCGGTGGTTTGCGGCCTCCCCCTGCAGGGCGACCGCGAAGGGCCACCAGACCAACCATCGGTCCGGCTCCTTCATCTCTTGCGCAGCATCGCGTCCGTCGGACGCTGCTTCTACCCAGTTCCTCCTTCCGCGTTCTCGGCGCACTATCGTCGGCATATCGAAAAACACATACGTGCTGGCATCACCACGATGCCTTGAATGGCGGCATGACTTCCAGGCGACCAGCACGAACAGCAGCTCGCCGTACCCGATCGATCGTGCTCGTCGCCGGTCTCGCATGTTTCGCGCTCCTCGTCGCCACGGGGTTTGCGGCGGCACGCCACCCGCTCAACGACCAGGGCCGCACCTACCTGTCGCCGGTCGAGTGGCCGCGGCGTGGGCAGGCCGCGTTGGTGCTGGGCAACGGCCGGCCGGCGGCGAGCCCGCACGAGCAGCCCGTCCCGATCGCCAGCCTGGCGAAGGTGATGACCGCCTACCTGACCCTCGAGCGCTACCCGCTGAGCGGCGCGCAGGACGGGTTCACGATCACCGCCACTACGGCTCAGGCGCAGGCCGGTGCCCAGGACGCCGCCGCGGACCAGTCGGTCGTGGCGTTGCGGGCCGGCGAGCAGCTGACCGAGCGCCAGCTTCTGGAGGCGCTGTTGATCCCCTCCGGCAACAACATCGCTCAGATGCTCGCGGCCGAGGTGGCGGGCAGCGAAGCGCGCTTTCTCGCCGAGATGAACGCCGAGGCCGGCGCGCTCGGGATGGACGACACGATCTACACCGATCCGAGCGGGTTCGATCCGAGCACGGTCTCCACGGCCGCCGACCAGCTGCCCGCCTTCCAGCGCGCGATGCGCCTCCCGGTCTTCCGCCAGATCGTCTCGATGGCCACCGTGACGCTGCCGGTCGCGGGCACGCTCACCAACTACAACCCCCTGATCGCCGAGGGGTACGCGGGCAAGACCGGGTCGGACTCCGCCGCCGAGGGGTGCATGGCGTTCTCGACCCACGTGACGGTCGGCGGGCGCCGACTGACCGCGGTCGGCGTGGTGCTGGGGCAGGGGGAGGGCAGCGACACGTCGGTGCTCCTCGTGGCCGCAGGCGAGGCCGCCCAGAAGCTGGTCGACTCCGGCACACAACTGACGTCAATCCGATCACTACCCACGGAGGAGAAACCATGAATCGAAAACGACGGTCGCTGGCCGCCCCTGTCCTGATCGCCGTGGTCGCCGTGATCAGCGCGTGCGGTTCGAGCGGACCGGCCGGGACCGGCAGCGGTGGCGGCGGCAACGACACCGCCGCCAATCAGGCGAAGGCGGTGAAGTTCGCCGAGTGCATGCGCAACAACGGCGTCAGCGCGTTCCCGGACCCTGGCGCGTCGGGCGAGTTCACCATCGACGGGATAGTGAACGGCTCGTCGCTCGACCCGAGCACCCCGGCGTTCAAGCACGCAATCGGCGTGTGTCGCGGCCTGGAGCCCCCGGGGTTCACGGGCCGCAAGAGGAGTGCCCAGGAGCAGGAGGCGGCCCTCAAGTTCGCCCAGTGCGTCCGCGAGAACGGCGTGCCGGACTTCCCGGACCCCACCCCAAACGGCCCCCTCATCGACACGAATCGAATCCCATCCGCCGCAGGGAGGGGTGCTCGGAGCATTCCGGGATTCCAGGCCGCGGCGCATAAGTGCACGGCTATCTACTCCGGCGAGCTGGGGCTGCGGGGCCAGTGATGCGCGAGTCTTTTCGTAGCCCCCACATTCCTGAAGAGCGACCGGTCATGGTGGTACTCACGCGAGCGCCTTGTCGACTCGCAAGCGCAGGTTCACGACTTGACCGGTTGTCGACACATCGAGTGTCTTGAGCGAGGCGTGAAGTGTCGAGTCGCCGAACAGCCGGACCCCGTCTCCGACGAGCTCCGGCACGAGGTGCATGAGGATCTCATCGACGAGCCCAGCCCCGAGGCACTGATCAACAACGTTTGCCCCGAGCACGAGTACGTCGCGGCCGTCGGCAGCCTTCAGCGCGGTCGCCATGGCGTCTCTGACATCACCGGAAAGGAAGATGTAGGACGGGTGGGTCTCGTCGCTCGGTGGCGTGTGGGTGAGGATGAAGTGCGGACCGCTCCAGCGTCCGTCGAACAGCCCGCGCGCCTCGGGTCGCTGCACCCCTCGGCCGACCTCATAGACGCGGCGGCCTGCCAGCACCGCCCCCTTCCTGGCGATGATCTCGTCCACGACCTCGCTGGGCATGTCGCCAGCGTGCCGAAAGACCCAGCTCATGTCGTCGTTCGGGCCTGCGATGCACCCGTCCAGCGACATCATCGTATGGACCAGGACGTTGCCCATCCACCACCTCCGCAATAGTTATCCTCGATAGGACCGAGGCCGGTCGCCAAACTCATCGACGCAGCAGACTCGGTCGAGACAGTGGCGCAGACCGACACTACCTCGTGAGCGCGACCACTCGTGACACCGATATCGGCGGACGGCCGGCTGCGGTGAATGTTGCGTTCACGATGATCCTCACGCCACCGCGGGTGGACGAGAGCAAGGTTCTACCCTCGGGCGCCGCTGCCCGCGACCCGCGTCAAGCTCGATGGGCTCCGGGCCGCGACGGCGATCTCGTGCCCGGCGAGCTCCCAGTGCACGGTCGTGAGCGACCTTCAAAGAAAGACGGTCACATTCGATCCGCGTGCGCCGGACGTACCTGGCCGGCGCGCCCGCCTCGCTGGCGGCAATGGCAGCCAACTACGCGCGATCGCCTGCGCCAGGACGCACTCGTGCGTCGCCGTGGACGACGGAGGCAACGCCGTGACCGGGGATCCGGACCTGTCCGGGAGCTGGCACGCGAGCGCGATCGACCCGGGCCACGCCCTCACCGCCGTCGCTTGTACCCTCAACAGCGACGCGTGCGTCGCCGTGGACGACGACGGCCGCGCATTGCTCGGTCTGCGCGACTCATAGCCGGCGCCGGGGCGGTAGTTCACGGCTGGGCAACCTCCACGGCGAAGGCTGTCCCTACCGTCCTGCCGGTCTGTTCCTGATCCAGAAGAGGAGGCCCGATGAGACTCGCTGCTCGGTGGCGGTCGCGTCGCCCTGAGGTGCTGTTTGCAGTGGCGGTGGTGGTGTTTGGCGGCCTGGCTGGTACCGCGTTGGCTGGCGGCTGGTTCGTCGGCAACGACAATCCGTGGCCGTACTCGAACCAAGGCCCGGCGCCGGTGCTGGCAGCAGTTGGTGACATTTCTTGCCAACCCACTGGACCGGTGGACGGCGAGAAGCAGCCGGATGTGTGCGACAAGACGGGGGACGGCTACACGACCCGGTGGCAGGCGCAGACCGCGACTGCGACCCAGATCGAGTCGATCAAACCGACGCTCGTGGCAATCCTCGGCGACGAGCAGTACGAGGTCGGTCGCTATGAGGACTTCATGGGTTTATTCGACCACACCTACGGCGCGTTCAAATTCCTGCAGCGACCGACGCCGGGGAACCACGAGTTCTACAGCGAGCACGGCGAGACCGGCGTCAACGGCTACGGCCACTTCGACTACTACAACGGCTACCACGTCAATGCTGACACCGGCCAGCCGAGCCCGACCATGGACTTCGGTAGCTCGGCCAGCGCCGAGCCGACGCCGCTCTACGCGCACCGCGCGGACCTGATCCTCAACGGACACGATCACCTGTATGCACGATTCGCGCCGACCGATCCGCCGGGGAATGCCGACCCACGCGACTGCATCCGCAAAGTCATCGTCGGCACCGGTGGCGAGTCCTTGGACACGCTCAACCCGAACGCACCGAACCTCCAGGCCGGCGCCGACCAGTACTACGGCGCAATGAAGCTCACGCTCGAGCCCGACGGCTACCAATGGGACTACCAGTCGGCAATGGAAAGCCCAACCGCGCCGGCAGGGACCCCGTCCACCTATCGCGACGTCGGCGGCGCCAGCTGCCACCGCGGCCAGGAGTAGCACGGACCCGGCACCGGAGTTGGGGGCCGGGTCACTTGCGGCCCCTACGACTCGTCCTCGCGGCGACTAACCGCAAAGGCCGACTCGGGACGACCTCGAGATTCGGCTGGTAGCGCGCCGCGGGCTTACCATCGGCATCAGTCACTAGGTCCAGTCTTGGTGGAGCGGCCTGGACTGACGAGACGGGTCTCGTATGCGAGGACGACTGCTTGGACGCGGTCGCGAACGCCGAGTTTCATCAGGATACGGGTGACGTGCGTCTTGACGGTGGTCTCGCCGATGATGAGCTCGGCGGCGATCTCGCCGTTTGTCTTGCCGGTCGCGAGCAGCCGGAGCACCTCGAGCTCGCGCGGAGTGAGCTGATCGAGCTCGGGTGCGGGGGCGACGGGGGTCCGCGAGGCGGAGAATTCCTCGATCAGGCGGCGCGTGATGCTGGGTGAGAGCAGGGCGTCGCCTTCGCCGACTGTGCGGATTGCGGCGACGAGCTGGCGCGCGGGGACATCCTTGAGGAGGAACCCGCTCGCTCCGGCGCGTAGCGCGTCGTAGACGTACTCGTCGAGATCGAACGTGGTGAGGATCAGCACGCTCGTCTTGGGATCGGGGTTGTGGGCGAGGATCCGACGGGTGGCTTCGATTCCATCGAGTTCGGGCATCCGGATGTCCATCAGAACGACGTCCGGACCCAGCTCTCTGGTCAGGGAGACGGCTTCGGCACCGTTGCTTGCCTCGCCCACGATCTCGATATCGGTCGCGGTGGCGAGGATCATCCGGAAGCCGTCGCGGATCAGCTGCTGATCGTCGGCGATCAGGACGCGCACGCTCATGCGAGTACTCCTTGCAGGCCGCGCGGCATCGTGGCGACGAGCTGCCAGCCATCCTCGTGGACAGGCTCGTCTTCGAGTGCGCCGTCGCATAGCGCAATCCGCTCGCGCATCGCGTCGGTTGGCCATGCGTTCGGTCCGTGGCAACGGGCGGCGAGCCGCAGCTCGAGATCTTCCTCGCGGAATCGCAACGTGACAGCCACCCCGGCTACGCGGTAACGGCGAGCGCTGTCCAGGGCGTCCTCGAGGATTCGATAGAGACCGAGATCGACTGCGGCAGC
>CAWGQT010000029.1:0-234523 GCA_963824755.1 uncultured Solirubrobacterales bacterium
CGAACTCCTCGTCGCCGAAGCGGATCGAGTCGGCGCCGTCACCGTCGTACTCCCACAGCTGCGGAGACAGCGGATCACCGGGGTTCCGCAGGTCGATGAACGCCACCGGGTCGACGGTGAAGGCGTTCTCGTACGGGGAAGCGTCGAGCAGCCGCCGCCGCCAGCGCCATCGCAGCTCGGGGTCGCCGGGTTCGGCCGGCAGCTGCTTGACCGCGATCTCCGGGAGCGGGGCGTCACTGTCACCGGCGATCACCGGCACGTCGGCGCCGGTCACCGGCGCCAGCCACGCGAGCCGGCCCTGGGTGAGCATGTGCTCGTAGATCGGCGCCGTCTCGCAGCACCGTTGCGGTCCGGCCCGGACGACCGCCGCCGTCGGCATCAGCCCCTCGCCGGTTGGCGGCTCGATCTCGAAGGACTCGACGAACCTCCGGCCCTCGGTCACCGGCAACAGGTTGCCCGCCAGCCGTGTGCGTGTCAGATCGTGGTCGGAAGCCAGCGACTCGGCCGCCGACCACTCGATGCTGGTGACGTCGGCACCCAGGAGCTTGTCGCTCGTCTCGAGCACGCCGGTCAGGTGAATGATCTCGCGGATCGGTGGGTCGATCGGCGAGGAGCCGTCGGTGTCGATCAGCAGCGCAGTGCCGGCCGTGCCGGTCTGCGGATCGCCCGCGACCAGGCCATGCCCATGGCCCGAGAGCCACGTCGCCGTGGCGCCGGCGGGCAGGCAGCGCCGGCTGTCGTCCCAGATGTAGGGCTTCAGCTGGTCGGCGCCGGCGCCGTCGCGGCGGTTGTGGCGAGAGTCGACCGGCAGCGCGCCGGTCATGACGTCACCGGTCGTCGGGTCGACCATCCCGTCGCCGAGTTCGTAGAACATCCGGCCCCCGTCCGGCAGCGCCGCGAACAGCAAGCCGCCGCGGGGCACCGAGGTGGTGCCGGGCGTGACGTCGAGCTGGACCGGGGCGCGAGCCGAGGTCACCGGGCGCGGCTCGTAGTCGACTAGCCTCGCGTGCCGGACGATCGAGCGCCGCTCGGTGGCGGTCGCGAGCGTCGCCTCCGCCGCGATCCGGTCCTGGAGGTAGCTGAGGTCGTCGCCGACCGAGGCGATCAGCTCGAGCAGCATCATCCCGAGGTCGGCCTCGGATCGCTCCACCCAGTCGGGATAGGCGAAGGCGGAGTAGTTCAGAAGCGCCAGCTTGAAGCTCTCGAAGTCGCGGCTGAGGTAGTCGATCGGTGGTCCGGGTTCAGGTTGCGGCGGACAGCATGTGCACGGCGCCTCGCAGTCCAGATCCGAGGGGCAGCGCGCCTTGAAGCTGAACTGGACCGAGCTGTAGTAGATGTCGAGCGCCGTGCTGTCGATCGACAGCGTGTAGAACGAGAAGTCACCCGGGAACGGAGCGCTCAGCTCAAGCACCGGTCGGCCGTCGTCGTCGGTGCTGAAGCCGCCGACGCTGACGGGTACCGACGGAATCGACTCGCCACCGGCGATAACGACCGGCGAGGTCGCCGCGAGCGTCCCCGCCACCGGGACCGCGTTCAGGAAGTGAACGGCGAGCGAGGTCTGCGCCGAGTTGGTGACTTCGACGAAATCGATCCCGTTCAGCGTCGTCGACTCGAGAATCGCGGCCAGGCGGTCGGTCATCGAATGATCAGCTCCAGTTGCCGTGGCGCCAGCGCGTCGATCAGCGTGTAGGTGAGCGTGACCTTCAGCTCTCCGGGATCGAGGCCGGTGCTGGGATCGCTGCCCGACAGAACCTTCACTTCGTCGACGCTCACCTGGTCGGCCAGCCACTGCGAGACGGCGGCACGGATCTGGATCTCCACCGCCGAGTCCAGGCCTGCGACCTGCGGGGAGAACACCAGCCGTCGCAACCCGCACCCGAATTGGGGCAGGCAGGTCCGCTCGCCCGGGTTGGTCAGCAACAGCTGCCGGAGCATCTCGTCGACATGCTCCGGGTAGGCGCTCCGGGCGACCTGCGAGGAGCCGCCGTCGATCCGCAGCGGGAAGGCGTAGTCCGTGCGGCGCGCGATCATCGGCCGACCGCCCTCGACTGCACCGGTGAGATGGAGACCGGGCCCTGCACCGCCTGGTCGGCGGCGATCGCCTGGCCGACGCTGTCGGTGCTCAGGGTCGGTGCACCTCCGACACTGGAACCGGTGTTGGTCGCCAGCCAGACCACGCTGACGCAGGGATGCGGCGCCGGGCCGATCGTGAACGGACAGCCGGCGATCAGGAAGCTATCGGCGGCGCTGAGGACGGTGCCCTCGCTCGCACTCGCCCGCTGCGTCGCCGGCACCGCCTGGACCGGCGCCCCGTGCGGACACAGAAGGACGTCGGTGGTGGTCAGCAGCGTCCCCACCTCACATCACCTCGAACGCCCCGTCGCAGATCGAGACCGAGGTCGCGCCGACCGCGACCGACGAGCCCTCGCGCGTCTGCTCGATCCCGTCGGCGCTGAGCTTGACCGTGTTCTCGTAGGAGTCGGTCAGCGTCACCTCGTTCGCGCTGTCGTCGAACAGCAGCTTGGCACCGGCGGCGCTGACGACGCCGCGGGTCGTCGGGCTGGCGTCGGACGGCGGTTCGCCGGAGCGCCAGTAGCAACCTGTCCAGATCGGGTAGGACACGTCCCCGCCCTCGAATTCGATCCACACCGCCGCCCCGCTGTCCGGGAGCATGAAGATGCCGACGTCCTGACCCGCGTACGGGACGCACGGCAGCGCCCACCCGGTCGGCGTCGCCCCGAGCACGGAGGGCACCGTCGCGCGGATCCGCATCAGCCCGCTGGGATCGTTGTTGTCGGTGACGACCCCGCGGTACTTGCCGTAGAAGCGGCTGCGCAGCCGCTCGGCCAGCTCCAGCAGCAGATCGTGGTCGCTCACAGCCCCGGAACCCCCGGTCCCCCTCCGCCCCCGCCGGCCGCCGGCCCGACCGCATTGCGGATCAGCGTGAACGCCATCACGTGGTTGGAGGCGGTGATCGTGTGCCGGACCGTCTTCACCACGTAGTTGCCCGACAGCAGCTGCCCGACGTTCTTGATGGCCACGACCTGTCCGACCCGCAGCACCTGCCCGACCGAGTCGACGTCGGTGGTCCCCTGGGCCCGAGCGAACCAGGCGGCGTCTCGCAGCAGCGCCGCCGCCCGGCCCGGCAACTCGTTCGCGTCGGCCGCCGCGGTCAGGATCGCGGTCGTCTTCCGGCTCGCGAAATCGCTCAGCGAACGTGCGTCGAGCGCCTTCAGGCCCGAGTCGCCGGTGCTGGCGTCGACGCCGCCGCTGTCGCTGTCGGTGGGGCTCGCCTGGCGCGTGTTCACGTTGGTGGGTCGTGAGACGTCCCAGTCGAAGTCGAGCGCTTTGACGGTGTGCTGTTCGCTGTCGTTGAGGTCGAGCGTGACGACCGGCTGGGCGTCGAGTGACGGCACGCCGAAGTAGCCGGTCCGCGCGCCTGGCGCTCCGTTGCAGGTGACTCGACACCAGCGGCCGGTGCGGCGGGCGAGCCGGCGCAGGAAGTCGATGTCGGTTCCGCGCTGCATCAGCGTGTGACCGTCGTCGCTGTGCGCCGGTGAGTCGCCCCGCGTGTTGGCAGGGTTCGTAGCGAACCCGTACTGGCCGAAGATCACGTTGGCGACCGCGCCATCGGTCTGGCCCGACCACTCCTTTGTGACGTCGCTGAGGCCCATCAGCACCGACGCGTCCTGCGCCGTCACCTCGACGGTTGAGGCGGTAATCCCGCTCTCGAGGTGGATCTTGTGCGACAGCACGTAGCCGTCGAAGATGCACTGCGAGGCGTTGCCGGAGGCCGGAGTGGCGACCACCGCGACGTTCGAGAACGGCGCGACCCTGCTGTCCCCGACCCACGTGAGGTCCTTGTTGTTCACC
Organism: uncultured Solirubrobacterales bacterium; assembly: GCA_963824755.1. GTDB lineage: Bacteria > Actinomycetota > Thermoleophilia > Solirubrobacterales > Solirubrobacteraceae > Palsa-465. Next base: position 3,874 of record CAWGQT010000029.1, read on the forward strand.
TGGACGGGGAGCTTCAGCCGAAGCGCGTCGGGCAGCTCCGCGTTCTCCTCGACCTCGACCGAGGCCAGCGCGTCGTACACGTCGTCGCCGACTGCGGTGCCGCTGATCAGCAGCTGGTATTTGCTCATTGCGCCGCCGGGATCGCGATCAGGTCGTGAGCAGCCAGCGCGTCGAGGACGACAGCCCCGTTGTCCCAGCCGAGCCGCCAAGCGATCGTTGCGTCGCCAAGGTACTGGTTGGCGAGCAGGTCGAGCCGCTCGCCCTGGCCACACCGGTGCCAGCCGAGTACGGTCGTCGTTTGCGGCAACGGCGAGCGTGCGACAGTCACCTGAGTGCCGTCGGGGAGCGTCACCTCGTAGGTGCCGGTCTGCAGGTAGCGGCTACCGGGTCCGAACATCAGTGCGGCAACATCCCGATGATCGAATCGGCGGCGTTGGCGAGGTTGGCCAGTGCCGCGACCTGGCGGTAGCTGAACGTGTAGTCGCTGGCGATCTTCGCCAGCGTCATCAAGATGTCGCCGCTGGCGTGGGCGAGCTCGTCCTTGGTCAGCACCCGCAGCCCGAGCTCGGCCTCGACGTGCGTCGGGTTCAGCAGCGAGTCGTACAGCTTCTCGGTGATCCGCAGCGTAGTCACCCGGACCGGCACGATCCGCCCGAGCCCCCACACGAACAGGACGATCGGCATCGTGTTGGAGGGAACGTCCCGCGGTGGGTTCGGAGGCGACCCGCCGAGCGAGGAGAGCGCGGCGGTGACCATTCCCAGCAGCCCGCTGCTGCCGGCGCTGGACGGGTACATCAGCATCTCGATCGCGCAGACCCGCGAGTAGACGCCGCTGATCTCCGCCAACGCGCCCGGGGCGCCGCCGTCGGCGATCGAGTCGTTCGAGTCCATCGCGATCGTGAACGAGAACTGCTCGCCGGGGAACCCCTTGACCGCCATCGGGTTGGCCGGCGTCTTGGCGTCAGCCGCGGCGGCAACCGCCTCCGGCTGGGTCCAGGTGTGGACCGTCGACTCCGGGTTGAACTGGAAGATGATCACGTTCGGGATCGGAATCAGCGGGGTCGGCATGAACTCGACCAGCGCCCCACGGAGGAAGGTCATCGTTCGAGCTCCTTTGTCGCGGCTGCGCAGATCGAGGCTGCGATCTGCTCCGCGAGCCGGGGCAGGTCGTGGCTCTGGGCGCTCCCTCTCCGCGGTGCCACCTCCGCCTTGACCGCGGTCAGCCGGCCCGACACGGCCGGCGTTGCTGGCCAGAGGCGCAACGCCCGTGCGACCTCACACGCGAGCGTTTCCGCGTCGTGCTCGGTCATGGCGGAGACGTGGAGCGTGAGGCGGTCGATGCTGAGCGTGCCGGCGTTCATCGATGTCCGTTCGCTCGGTTCCCGCCCGCAGGCGCGGCAACCGCGACCCCTTGCTCGCGCATCGGCCGCCCGCGTTTTGCCAGCTCGCGCTCGGCCGCCGTCCATAGGTGGCGGTCGCTGACCAGCTCGCCGGCCGCACGGGCGATGAACGCGGCGTTGATCGCGACCGTCTTGATCTCCGCCGGCGAGAGCTCCAGCCCATTGACCAGCCGCTCGCGGTCGACCTCGCCAACGACCCTTCCGCCATCCGGAGCGACCCCGTCGAGCGCCAGATCCCACAACCGCGCTCGCTCTGCGCGGCCGCCCGACAGGAAGTCGACGATGATCCGGATCCGCCGCATGAACGCCGGATCGAGGTCGCTCTTGCGGTTGGTTGCGAGGATCGCCAGCCCGTCGAACGAGTCCAGCCTCGAGAGCAGGTAGTCGATCTCGATGTTCGCGTAGCGGTCGTGCGCGTCCCGCACGCGGCTGCGCTGCCCGAACAGCGCGTCGGCCTCATCGAACAACACGATCACGCGCGAGCGCTCGCATTCGTCCAGCACTTGCGCCAGCCGCTTCTCAGTCTCGCCGATGTACTTGTCGACGACCTGCGAGAGGTCGACCCGGTACAGCTCGAGTCCCAGCGAGCGGGCGAGCACCGCCGCCGCCATCGTCTTGCCGGTCCCGCTCGGGCCGGCGAACAGCGCGGTCGTGCCGCGGCGCTCCGGGGTCAGCCGCCGGAAGCCCCACTCGTCCAGCACCTCCCCGGCCAACCGCACCTGGTCCTCCAGCTCGCGTAGGGGGCGACGGACCGTTTCGGCGACGATCAGGTCCTCCCATCCGTACGGACACGCGACCGGCCGCATCAATGAACTGGCGCCGGCCGCCAGCCGCCGGCGTAGCTGGGCCCGCACCGCCACGGGCCCGGCCGCGTCAGCTGCGGCCGCGCGTTTGATCTCAGACGCTGTCAGCGACCACTCGTCGAGCACGGTGGGTGCCGGCGCGGTGCACAGCGAGGCCCACAGCGACCGCCGGCGGTCCCGCTCCAGCGGGCCGAATGTGAATGACAACCGCAAGACGTCCGTAGGGGAATCGCCCCCCGGGTGTTCTCTCGCGCACAGAGTCAAGTTCGCGTTTTGCCGTTCCAGTGGGACCTGCCCGGAGGGGTCCGTCCAGATCGGAACGGCCTCGTGCCAGAGCGCCGTCCGTAACGCGCGCACTCCCAGCTCCGGCGCCTCGATCACCAGCGCTCGGCGGCCGAGCGCGCCGCATACCTGCGTGAGCAGCGTGCGCCGGCCCGAACCCACCGGACCGATCAGCTCAAGCTCTCGTGCCACCGCCCCATCGGCGAGTCGCTCCGCCGCGTCGACGATTGCGCCGAGCAGCGTGGGCTGCAGACATTCCGCCGGCGACCCGTCGACCTCGACCAGACGCAACCCAGGCCAGACCGGGTCGCGATCGGCACCGTGCAGCCAACCGCCGATCTCGGGGTCCAGCGCCCACGGTTGGTCCGGCCGCCAGCCGCGGTCGTCAAGCGGACCGGCGATCGCCCACGTCACCAGAGGGCTGGCAGGCCCGAGCACGGCTTCCGGCTCCCACCCGAACAGCCGGGCGGCGGCACCCGGGGTCGGCAGATGCGGTCGGACGTCATCCTCGGCATAGCCGAGCGCCGCGGCCAGGCGTGGCTCGAGCGCAGTCGCGGCGAGCAGCGAGACCATGTCGGCCTCCAGCTCGCCGAGCGACAACAGCGTGCGCATGCGGGACAGGTTCGGATCGCGGTCGCGCTGCGCCCGCGCCTCGCCCAGCGCCGCGCGTCGCCGCGCGCGCGTGTCGCCGCACTCGACCAGCCCGTCGAGCAGGCCGTCGATCGCGGCATGCGGGCCGCCGCTGCCGTGCTGGCGCCACGCCGTCCGCGCGTCCTCGACGTGCAACTCGAACGCCGACGCGACGTACCACAACCAGCCCGGGACGCTCACGTGATCACCGCCCACAGGGCCGGGTCAGCCTCGATCTCGGCCGCCCGTAGGCGCACTGCGTAGGTCCCGGCGGGAATCGACGGCGGCTTGAACTGGATCGTCGCGCCGGCGAGCGTCCACTCGCCCGCGCTCGGGGCGCCGCCCACCCGCGCCAGCTGCACGGTGCCGAGGCGCAGCTCGGCGCCCGTCGCAGGCACCCCCGCCGCGGTGAAGCTGTACGTCCCGCCACCCCCGGCGGTCAGCAGCGGTCCTCCGGTCGGGTCGACCCACGGGGCGATCGACAGCGGCACCTTGTTCGACCGCCAACCGGGCTGCGTGGGCCGGCTCAGCGCCAGGCGGTAGCGGCCGGGTGGCGGGCACGCTCCTGGCGCGGTCGGTGGGCGCAGGCGGATCGGGATGCCGCCGGGCGGCGGGGATGGGTAGGGGTTGGTCAACGGAACGAGCCAGCCGGTGATGTCCTGCTCGGTCTCGGTCCCGTCAGGAGCGGTGGTGACCAGCTGGACGTGATCGGTCGCCTGGTCGAACGCCCCCCGCAGCGTGAAGTCCTGGCCGGCGGCGGGAGCGGCGCTGGCCGGGGTCTGCTCGAAGGTCCGCGAGCCGAGCGCGGCCGTGTAAGTGACAGTACGGCTGGTCCCGAACAGTTCCGGCGTCGAGCCGTCCGGGGCCGGTGCTGGTGGGCTCAGCAGCGTGTAGCTGGCGACGATGCCGGGATCCAGCAAGCCGGTTTCCGGCATCAGCATCGCGACACTGACCTTGTACTGGGCGGTCAGCCGCATGGGCAGTTCGAGCGCCTGCCACAGCCTGCTGAGCTCCTCCCAGGTCGGCGCCTCGAGCGTCAGCGTGACGTCCGAGACCGCCGAGGAGCCGTCCCACGTCGGCGTCGCCAGCTGGATCTTGGCGTACTCGTGGAAGGCGCGCATCCCGATGCTCATCGTGGCCTGCTCGTGCTGATAGTTCGTCTGCGAGTGCGCCGTCAGCAGGTAGAACAGGTCCAGGCACAGCGGCTCGAACGCGATCGGCTGACGGGGCGGTCCGGGTGGCTGGTTGCTGATCGACTTCTGCGACCAGAACTGGTTGCGCAGCGTCCGGTCCTCGGCGACGTGGAACAGGTAGAGGTTGATGTCGCAGTCCGCGCCGGAGGTGTCGGGAGCGTCCGACGGATGCTGGTTGGAGATCGCGAACGAGAACGGCGGCGGGCCGCCACCGTACAGCGGGCTGGTTTGCAGCGCGCTGGAGAGGATGTCGCTCAGGGCGTGGGTGACGAACGACAGGTCGTACATCGCTTCAGCCCTGGGCCAGTCCGAAGATCGGTGCCCGCCGACTGATCGGCAGAGCCGGGCCGGCCGGCGCCCCGGGAGCGGGAGGGATCGGCTCGACGATCGGCGTCAGTGGCGCCGGCAGCGGTTGCGAGGGAGGTGCGACGACGACCTCAACCGTCCCGATCTCGACCAGCGGGCGGTTCGGTTCCCGCAGCCGCTGCAACTGTGCGATGCGCTGCGCGTCGAGGTCGCGGTGCGGACGCGCGAGCGCTGCCGGCTGCTGCATGCGTGGCTGCTCGGCATCCGCTGGCGCGCGCCGAGCCGCAGGCGTGGGCCTCGTCGGCTCGACCGTCCCCTGGCGTGGGCGCTGCCGATGAGTTGCATCGACTGGCTCTGCTATATGCACCGGACCGGTGTCGGCCGCCGACAGGGAGCCGTGGTCGGGCAGCGCGCTGACGGTCGCCGGCGCGACCGGGCTCGTGGGCTCGATGGGACTCATTGGCGCGGCCGTAGCCGGGTCCCCAGCTGCGGTCGTGGTATTGGTCGAGGGCCTCGCACCCTGGGCCGGAGGCTGCTCGCGCGGCGACTGCAGACGCTCCGCCTCCGTGCGCTCGGGCAGCGCACGAACCGCCGGCGCGGCTTCAGGCCCCGGTTGCTGCGGCGGATTGGCGGCTCGCTCGCGTCGGTCGGTGAGCGAACCTGGCGCCAGTGGAACGGATGGCGCGTCGGCCTCCCACACGCCGGGCCGCCCCAGTCGCCGGCGCGGCGCCCGGGCCCGCTGCGCCACCAGATCGCCGGAACCCGCGATCAGCCTGTCGAGATAGCCGCCGCGACGCCGGCCATCACCCCGGCGCGCGCCACTGCCGGCGCCCGGTGCGCCGGTGCTAGCCACCGAACGCCTCCGCGTCGAGCGGCGCGCCATGGGAGGCGCGGATGCAGTCGGCATACGACGCCCGGCGGGGGCTGGGCATCGCCAGGATCTCGTCCTCGTGCCAGTGGTAGGCCTCGGCCAGCAGGTGGACCTCCTCCACCACCGACGCGGCGACGAACCGCATGTCAGCGACGCACAGCTCGCGGAGATCGGTCCACAGCGGGACCGACCCGTTGCATTCCGGGCACGGCCCGACCACCTCGGCGGCCAGCGTCGGTGCCATCGCGGCCATCGCCCGCTCCGCCTGACGTCGCCGACTGCCGGTCAGCTTGCCGTCGATGCACCGCGCCGCCAGCGCGGCGGATGGGTCGGGTTCCGCCGCCGCTGCGCGCACGTCGGCGACCGTGGGCAGCCGGAAGTGGGTGCCGTCACCGGTCAGGACCCACTGGCCGTTGCCATCCGCGGCGACGTTTCGCGGGCGTCGCGGACGGTGGTGGGCGGCGAACGCGTCCAGCGGGAAGGTGACGTCGATCGACGCGCCGCAGTGCCCACAGTTGCCCTCGGCGATGATCCGGTCGCCAAACAGCATCCGCCGGAACTCGGTGACGATCGCGTCGAGATCCCCGGGGGGAAGCTGGTCGGTCGTGATCGGCTCACCGGCCGGCGTCCGCGCTCGCCGCGTTGCCAGCGTCACAGCGGCATTGAAAGTGCTGTCTGCCTCCAGCAACGCGATGTCGTCGTGGCCCGTCGCTGGCCGGCACACGTAGCGGAGGCCGGAGATCGGCATGCGCGGCATCAGAGCGCTCCGGCGCCAATGCTCCCCATTGCCTCGCTCACAGCTCCTTCGGCTCGGTCAGCGACAGGTCCCGCTCCCACCCCTCGTTCTCGAGCTTGATGTGCTCGATCGCGACCGCGTTCGTGCCGGCATCGAGGTCGGGCAGCGCCTGATATTCCGAGACCCACGCCCGGTGGACGAGATAGCGGAGGACGGGCTGCCCCTCTTCGTTCAGCAGCTCGATCCGCATCTCTTGCCGGAGGCTCGCGAGCGAGTTCGTCGGCGAGCCCTTGTCGAGCATCTGCGCGGCGTTCGCCCAGTTCTCGAAGTCGACGTCGTGGGTCACGCCGGCCTCGAGCGTGATCGGCTCGTACTTGGTGCGGCCGAGACCCTTACGGATCAGAGCGTTGCCACCCTCCTTGTACTCGATCACATCGGAGGAGCGCTTGATTGCGCTGACCTTGCTGACGCCGGCGACGGGCTGCGTGCTGATCCCGAAATAGACGAGAAAGCGATAGGTCTTGTAGGGGTCGAAGCGACTGGTGTTGACGGTGAACGGCTGTGACGGCACGGTGGTGACTCCTCGCGATTGGCTCTACGGCTGGCCGGCGAGCTGCGCCAGCTTGATCACGACGAACTCGGCGGGCTTCAAAGGCGCGAACGCCACGACCACGTTCACGATCCCGTTGGCCTGGTCGTCTGGCGTCGTGGTTGTGTCGTCGCACAGGACCTGGAACGCCTGACTCGGTGTCGATCCCTGGAACGCGCCCTGGTGGAACAGCCCGAGCATGAAGTTCTCGATCGTCGTCCGGATCGCCACCCACAGCGGCGTGTCGTTGGGCTCGTGAACCGCCCAGCCCAGGCTCGCGTACAGCGACTGCTCGAGGAACAGCGCCATCCGGCGCACCGGGACATACTTGTATTCCTCGAACGACGGGTTGGCCGTGACCAGCGTCCGGGCGCCGAACACGACGGTCCCGATCCCGGGGAAGTCACGGATGCAGTTGACGCCGATCGGGTTCAGCGTGCCCTGGCGGGGGTCGGTCATCCGGCCGCTGGCCACGACGCCGTTCGTGTCGTTGATGATCGTCTCGTATCCCGCGGGCGCCTTCCACACGCCGCGGTTGAGATCCTCCCGCGCGAACACGCCGGCCACGAACCCGGACGGCGCGACGGTGATCGGGTCGCCGCTGCGGGGATCGTTGGAGCGCAGGTACGGGAAGTACAGGGCGCCGTTCTGGCTCTTCGGGACCGACTCCCCCGGGACCAGCCCGGACATGATGTCGCCGACCATCGGCAGCGGGAAGCCGGTCGGGTCGGCGACCGCGTCGGCTGGCGGGTCGAGGATCACGAACGCGCGCTTGCGCTCAGCGAACGCGATCGACTCGGACACAACCTGGTGGTCCCAGACTCCTGGCGTCAGCAGCAGGTTGAACACTGAGACCTTGTCGAGCGAACCGTCCTGGGCGAACGCGACCGCGAAGTCGGCCGGGTGATAGGTCGTGAACGGGGTGCCGGGAAGCCCGCTTGCCAGTGGCGTCGGCGCAAGCGGCGTGCCGCCCCAATTCGCCGGATAGCCGCCGCCGCTTGGGGCGACCGTCACCAGCCCCGAGACGGGGTTCGCGGCGGTCCCGATCATCGCCTCGATCCCGTTCGACGCGGTCGTCGGGTTGGTCAGCGAGACCCGCCGATAGGTCTCGGTCACCGTCCCGTAGTTGAGGACGATGTCGGCGAGATCGGGCGTCAGCGAGTTCAGGTTCTCGATCGCGACCGTCAGCTGCGTGCGCCCGTCCACCGGCTCGAGCCCGGTAAAGGTGACCCCGTCGGGCCCGATCGGCACGGTCAGGCTCGGCTGCGGGATCGGCAACACACCCGTCCCGTCGGGCGCACTGGTCTCCGCCTGCAGCGCCACCACCCAGGCGATCGCCCCACCGTTGAGGAAGAAGTTGTAGACCGCCCGGCCGACGTCGTCTGCCAGCCAGTCAACGCTGAACAAACCGCCGAACTCTCGCTCGTAGTCGGTGAACGAGAAGATCTCTACCGCCTGGCCGTAGTGCTGAGGCTTGGTCTTGGACGGATGCGTGTATCCGATGAAGACCGTCACCGAGGTCGGCGCCGCCGTGATCGTGTGGGCGCCGGAGGGTACCTCCTCGATGTAGATGCCGGGATACGTGGGCGTGACTGTCATGGAGTCCTCGCTTGCGATTCGTGACGGTCCAAAGGTCAGCTGGTGTAGGCGACGCCGCTGGCCGCGACACCCGGCGCGCCACCGCTCAGCTGCACCGGGTCGGCGGCGGGCACCGCGGCGCCCGGGGAGTCGACGGTCAGCAGCCAGCTCAGGTCCGCGTTGAGCGAGCCAAGCGGGTACAGGGCGATCGTGTCTACGGCCGGCGCGTACTTGGCGTCGATCGTGAAGGTCGTACCGCTCATGTCGTGGGTGACGGTCACCGACACGCCCGGCGCCGGTACGCCGGCCCGGGGTACCAGAGTGAGGATCGTGCCCGACCCGTCGTCGGCGTCGATGTCGAGGGTCCCGGTCTCAAGCGACCACGACCCGGCCTTGGCGATCTTGCCGCTGCCGCTGGTGCTGCTGCCCTGCACCATCACGAGCCCGTAGCCCTGCTGATCGCCGGGGGCGGTCGGGGTGTCGACCCCGATTGCGGCTCGGGCTGCAGCGCCGTCGGCGAGCCCCGCGTAGTTCTCCTCTTCGACCGCGGTGATCTTCACCTCCGTGTTGAAGACTGTTGGCGAGGCGGTGTTCGGCGTGGTCACGAGCGCCAGCGCGACATTGATGTTGTTCCCCCCGGGCCCCGGGGCGGCCTGGAAGTGGAGCGCGGGCGAGGGCGGCAAGGTCGGCGGGGGCTTCAGTTCGCCGGCCGCGAGCCGCTGGGCGGCGAGCGTCTTCAGCGTGGTGGCGTCCGCCGCGCTGTAGGCCAGGCCGGGCCCAAACTCCGCCTGCCATTGGGTGGGCTCGATGTCCAACTTGCCTGGCGCGGTGAATACCAGCGCAGACAGCGGCACGACTCGCTGGTCGCCGTTGGAATCGGTGAACGACAAAGGCCCGTGGCCGGTTACGGGAGTTGTGGACATCCGAGCGTTCCTCGTGGTCGTCGCAGGATTCGGCCTATCCTGCGCGGCCTCCGTCACGCCGCTGTCATGCCGCTGTCATCCACACGTCACGTCCCCGTCATCGGATCGTCACCACGCCTCGCTCGTTCTCAGTTCCTGGGCCTAGCGGGACGAGGCAGAGGAACAACCCCGCCGCGAAGTGCCCACGGCACGAACGCTGAGACGCTGCAGGCGAACAGCTATCGCAAGCGCCGGCGCGCACGGCTCGAGAACGCTTGGCATACGATGCCGCCGGTGTCTGTGCCTCGGGTCCATCACCTCAACTGCGGCTCGATGTGCCCGTTCGCCGGTCGTTACCTTCTCGGAGCGGACCCGCGGATTGTCTGTCACGTCCTGCTCGTCGAAGGCTCCGACGGCCTCACGCTCGTAGACACCGGTCTCGGGACCGCGGACGTCAATAGCCCGCCCCGGAGCAGCCGTCCGTTCAACGCGATGATGCGGCCCCGTCTAGAACTGGGCGAGACGGCCATCGCTCAGGTCCGGTCGCTCGGGTTCGACCCGAGCGACGTGCGCAACATCGTGCTCACCCACCTCGACATCGATCACGCCGGCGGCCTCCCCGATTTCCCGGCTGCGCAGGTCCACCTATGGACTCCTGAGTACGAGGCGATGATGAGACCGCCCGCGCGCGAGCGAATCCGGTATTCGATCGGCAGTCCGCACTGGGCGCATCGCCCCGCCTGGGTCATTCACGACGTCGCGGGTGACGAGTGGCTCGGATTCGAGAACGTCAGAGTCCTCCGCGACGCAACTCCAGAGATCCTGTTGGTCCCGCTACCCGGGCACTCTCTCGGTCATACCGGCGTCGCGATCCGCCGCGGGGAGGGCTGGCTGCTGCACTGCGGGGACGCTTTCTTCTACCGCGATGAGGTCACCACCCCTCCGAACTGCCCGCGCGGGCTCCGCGCGTTCCAGGTGCTGGTCCAGGCGAACGGGAAGCTGCGCCGCCAGAACCAGGAGCGGCTGCGCGAGCTCACCCGCCGCCACGCTGGCGAGGTCGAGCTGATCTGCGCTCACGACCCAGTTCTGCTGGATCAAGCACAGGAACGTGGACCGTAATCGGGGCGGTCGCCTCAGTACCCCCCCGAGGCTAGCGTCCCCAACGTGTAGAGGCGCTTAGCGAGCCGAGTCTTCCGCGGGTACCAACCGGTTCCACTTGGCCGGTCGAGTTTCGGCCCGACGGCCGCGATGTGACGGACGATCCCTTAAACACGAACCTCCGATCTCTCGGAGGTCTCGATTTCCAGGCCTTTCTCAGTAGCGGGGGCGGGATTCGAACCCGCGACCTTCGGGTTATGAGCCCGACGAGCTACCAGACTGCTCCACCCCGCGGCGGACTGATAATGATAGCCAACTATGCCCGGATGGCGGCGGTTTCCCCCGAATCCCGCTGCCTCGCCCCGCAAACTAGCGACGGCCCCGCGACACCGACACGCCACCACCCAAACCGACCACCAGGGAGCCCAGCCGTTCACACGATGGTCACAAGTGCGAACGGGTCGATGTGGTGACATGCTCTATTCAGGATGAATGAAGAGGGGCATCTTTCGCGCGAGGCCGTGGATGGCCTGGCGATGGTGGCGACAACCGACCCGGATGCGATCGTCGAGCGGGCGCTCAACGTCGCCCGGGAGCTGCTCGGCATGGACATCGGCTACGTCGCGCAGTTCAAGGACGGCAAGCAGGTCTACGCAGGCGTCGAGGGCGACGGAGACTCCTTCGGCATGACCACCGGCGGCTCGTATCCGCTCGAGGGCTCCTACTGCCGGCGCATGACCCTGGGCCGGATCGGAAACATCGTGCCCGACGCGCGCGCAGAGGCGGAGACGAAGGACCTCGAGCTGACGGCGCTCGCGAACATCGGCTCTTACATCGGCGTGCCGATCCAGTTCTCCGACGGGACTCTCTACGGAACGATTTGCTGCGCCAGTCACGACGCGCACGGCGACCTCGACGACCGCGACATCAGGTTCATGCAGGTGCTCGCGCGCGTCGTCGGCGGTGAGCTCGAACAACGTGCGCTCGTAAAAGAGAACCAGGCGCTCAAGGAAACCGTCCGGGAATTGAGAGTCGAGATCGACCAGGCTCAGAAGGACCAGCACGTCACCGAGATCACCGAGAGCGAATGGTTCCGCGAGCTCCGCGCCCGCGCTGCGGAGCTGCGAACGCGGTGAGCCTCTCCGCGCCACCCACAACAGGGCCAGCCCGGTGACCCGAGTCGTCTCGGTCCACTCGTTCCGCGGCGGCACCGGCAAGTCGAGCATCACCGCCGGCCTGGCGAATGCCCTGGCCAGAACGGGCGCCAAGGTCGGGATCGTCGACACCGACATCCAGTCGCCTGGCATCCACGTCCTGTTCGGGCTCGACGTCAGCAACGGCGCCAGGGCGCTCAACGACTACCTGTGGGACCGCTGCCGGATCGAGGAGGCCGCCCACGACGTGAGCGCCGCCGTCGAGATGCAGGCCGGCTGCGTCTATCTGATCCCGTCGTCGCTGAGAGCCGGGGAGATCGCGAAAGTGCTGCGCGAGGGCTACGACGTCGGGCGGCTCGCCGACGGCTTCCGGGCGATCGGAGAGCGACTCGGCCTGGATGTCCTGCTGATCGACACGCACCCGGGCATCAACGAGGAGACGCTGCTGTCGATCACGATCTCGGACACGCTCGTCGTCGTGCTGCGCCCCGACCGCCAGGACTTCCAGGGCACCGCCGTCACGGTCGACGTGGCGCGCAAGCTCGAGGTGCCAGACGTGTTGCTCGTCGTGAACAAGATCCCGTCGAGCTATGACGCAGACGACGTCCGCGCGAAGGTGCAGGACGCATACGGCGCGGAGGTGGCGGCGATGCTGCCGCACAGCGACGAACTGATGGCGCTCGCCAGCGAGAGCGTCTTCTCGGTTCGCCACCCCGACCATCCGATCGCCGTCGCAGTCGCATCCGTCGCGGCGCGACTTCGAGCCTGACCGATATCGTGGCCGACACCGGCGACTGGCCCAGCCGCGAGGAGATTCTCGGCGGGATGCCGGCTCGCCGGGCGTGGACGCTCCTGTTCCTGATCGAGAGTCACGCGGCGCGGCGCGCAGCGCTGGTCCGCGAAGCCGGCAGTGAGCTCGCCTCCGAGCGTCAGCTGCGCGAGCAGGAGCTCGACGACCTCGAGGCGTTCGCGCTCGGACGAGAGCCCGCGCACCGCCCCACGATCCAGGAGCTCGAGCAGACCGCGGATCACTGGGCCCCCCTGGTCCCCGACAACGCTCGGCTCAGAGCCGCGGTGGCGGCGCTGCTCGGCCGCCGCTATCGCTTCAGCAAAACCTCAGTCCCGCGCCTGAACGCAGCGCTCGGGCTCGATGACGAGGCCACCAAGACCGCCTTCAGGCAAAGCCAAGGGGCTGAGCTCGAGACGATCTACACCTCGCGCCTGAACGCCCGGGAGCGACTGCGTTTCGCGCTCGCCACTCCGGCCACGTGGCTCGAAACCGCACCGCCTCGCCGGGCCACGGCGGCGCTCGTCTTCGGTCTCGGCGTTGGCCAGCCGTTGCTCGCGATCCCGATCGAGCTGGCGGTGCTCGGACCGACGATCGGCCTGATCGTCGTCGCTGCACTCGGCCTCGTTTCGATCCTGTCGAGCGCGGCGATGGCCGAGGCGGTTGTCCGCAGCGCCGAGGTACGCCACCGCGGTGCGTTCTTCGCGCGCATGGTCAGCGCGCTGCTCGGCAACCGCGCAGGGACCGCGCCCGTGTCCCTCGCGGTGATGCGGTCGGTGCTCAGCATGCTCGCCGCGTTCGTCGGGCTCGCCACGACGATGTCAGCCGAGACGCCGGTCCCGACCTGGATCTGGGCGCTGCTGGCACTCGCGCTCGTGCTGTGGTCGACGGTGATCAGCACGCGTTCGGCGTCGCTCGGCACCTTCACCGCGGTCGGGATCGGGAGCACGGTCATCCTCCTCGTGCTCGCGGTGGCGTGCGTGATCCACGCCGCATCAGCGGGCAGCTTGTCCCTCTCCAGCCTTAACGCCACCGGCACCGACACCGGCGCGGCCGGCTACGCGGCCGTGATCGGGGTGGCGCTGATGACGTTCGTGAACCCGGTCTACACCGTGCAGTTCGCCCGCGTCGTGTTGCCCCGAGACGAAGAGGGCACGCGCTTCGTCCAGGGCACGATCCTGGGAGCGACGATCTGCGTGGCGGTGGCGCTGCTGTTCGGAGCGCTGATGTGCCTGGGCTTGCCGACCTCCGTACTCGCGCACGAACGCAGCACGGTGCTCGTCCCAATCAACAACGCCCTGGGGCCGGTGGCGGGCGTTGCAACCGTCGTCGTGCTCGTCGGGCTAGTGGGTCTGACGCTGAACCGCAACGGCGCGGCCTTGGCCGACATAACCCTCGACCTGTTGCCGCGCGCGCGCACGAAGATCACCCTGCCGCGGCGCCACGCGGAGGCCGTGCTCTCCACTCGCGAGGCCGCAAGCCGCGACACGGGCGTCTCGTACCTCGGACTAGAGAATGGGGTTCCGCGCGTGCGCGTAACCCCCGCCAGCGACCCCAGCCGGCATCAGGACGTCGCCTTGCAGGGACCGTGGAGCTCGCAGGATCCTCCGCTGCGGCTCGTCGTACTCGAGGCGACCGACGACCACATCAGGCTGTCGGTCGAGACCAGTCTTCGCGTCAGCGTGCGGAGGGCTTGGGATTCGCGCGGGGCGTCATCCCTCGATGCCGTGCTCGACCACGGAGGCGACGCCGCGCTGCTGGCGTGGCTGGTCCGCCGTGGCACCGCCACCGTCCCGGATTTCCTCGAGCGGATCGGCGGCGACCCGGCGGATGCACAGCGATCGCTGGATCGCCTCAAGGCCGACGGGCGCCTGCGGATCGTTGAGCGCGATGGACAGCGAGTGGTGCAGGCCGAACTCGGTGCCCGCCGGGGGCGCGAGCTCCCCGAGGGCGTCTGGGAGAAGCTGACCGGAGAGGCCGAGGCCAGCGGCCCCAAATCAGGCGCCCCCGAACGCGAGGCAGCTCCCCGATGGAAGGCCGCACTGCTCAGCCCTGTCGGCCGCGAGATCATCTCGGTTCTGCCGATCGTCGCGACGTTTGCTGTGGCATTCGGCCTGCTGCTGGCCAATGCGATCTCCTTCGCCCAGCCGCTCGAGATCGCCGGCGTCATCAGTGGCCTGACGGTCGCCGGCATGCTGCCTGTGCTGCTGCTGCTCGCCGCCCGGCGGCGAGCCGAAGTCGTGCCGGGCCGGATGCCGCGGATCATCGGACATCCAGCGCTGCAGATTTTCGGCGGCCTGGTCGCATTCGCGGTGCTGTTCGCGCACGGCTCGACGCTGTGGCACGACGAAGCGGAAAAGATCCTCGCCCTGCTGGCCGCCGCAGGAGTGGTCCTCGTGGCGGCGATGGCCGCCCGAGACGGGGCGTTCCGGCCACGCGCATCGCTCGAGCTCTGGAGAGACGGTGTGGATCTCGGCTACACGCTCCTGGGCGCGGAGGGCGTCGAGCTCTCGGGGTCCCAGACAGAAGGCACACCAGACCAATTGCTCTCCACAGAGTTGTCACTCGCCGGAACGGCCACCGGCCCGCTCGTCGTCACCGGTGCAGGGACGCGACCAGAGCTGCGCGTGTGGACGCGTGAGCAGCCCGCCCAGACGGGCACCCCCAAACCGCTCGAGCTGCTCGTCTCAGGGCCCGACGGCGAGTGGCGAGCCGAGCTCCGGCTCGGTGGCGGTCAGGCAACCTTCGCATCTGGCCCGGGACCATGGCGGGTCGAGGTGAGCCACACGGTCGAGGACTCAGCGCCGGCGAGCCCGCAGCGACGACGCCGAAACATCCCCGCCTTCTGAAGCCCGCTCGTCACGCCCTCAGGACGCGATGCGCGCAGGCGCTCACACGAACTCCCCAGCGAGTACCCGCCGCTGCAGAGCCGCGGTCTCCTCGCTTGGCTCGACGCCGAGAGACGTCACCAGCGCATGGCGGCAGGCCAGGAACTGGCGTAGGGCATATCCGCGCCTGCCCGCGCGAGCGAAGGCACGGATCAGGCGCCTCTGCGCGGCCTCATCGAGTGGGTCGAGCTCGACGAGTTGCCGGCACACCTCGACCGTCGCCGCGTGATCACCGGCATCGGCGTAGGCGTCGGCGAGGGCGGCGAGAACTTCGGCGTGCCGATCAATCAGCCGTTCGCGCCACGAGGTCGCCCAGTCCGCGTAGCGCTCTTCCGGCATCGGCTCTCCGCCCCACAGCCTGGCTGCGGCTTGTAGCACCCGCAGACGGCCGTTGCCGGCGGTCGACAGGGCACTGGCGGCACCGTGTTCGAACTGGTGCGCATCGACGACGTCACGATCGCGCAAGCGCAGTCGATACGTCCGCTGGCTGCAAACCAGGCGACTCTCACCGGCACCTGGAGGGTCGAGAACGGCGCGTGCGGCAGACACCGCGACCTGCAGGCTGCGTCGTGCCGCGGGCAGGTTCGCGTCGGGCCAGAACGAGGCGATGAGATCGTCCTCGAGCACCGGGCCGGACGCGTGGCAGAGCAGAAACCGAACCAGGCGCTGCGCGACCCTGCGCTCCCACGCGCTGTCATCGATCGGCCATGACCCCCGGCGTAACTCGAATCCGCCGAGCAGCCGGAAGGTGAGCGGTGGGGGGTTGCGCCGGAGGCGATCCAAAACGCTCCGCGCCACGGCCTGGACTTCGGGATCGGAGTCGCGCGCGAATTCAGGCGCTTGTTCGATGCCCTCCGGACGACCGGCGGCGAGCGCGGCGAGCAGCACCGCACGTCGCACTGCTGCGACAGGGTGCCGGACGAACCCATCGAGCGACGCCTGATCCGGTGCTCCGACCGCGAGCGCGCCGATTCCGTCGTCGGCCGTGATCGCCCCATGCGCAAGAGCCTCCCAGAGCGGACGCTCGATTCGTGGCCATTCGCGACGAACGACGTGCCGGGCCTGGTCACCGGCCTGCTCCCAAGCCGCGGCGAGCGCCCGTGCGGAGGCAAGTTCGTGCCCTTCGTCGTGGAGTAGCCATGCAAGTACCGCATGGAGGCGGGCCGTCGAGAAGCCGTCGGGACGAGCGGCAATCGTCTCCTCGACGATCTGCCTCGCGCGGCTCGGTTGGCCGGAGCCTGCGAGGACCGGCGCCACGAGTGCCGCGCAGCGTGCGCGATCAAAGTACGGCCAGCGGGCCTGCACCTCGCGAACCGCTCGCTCTGCCGCTGCTTGCGCCTCGCGCCCGTCGCCGTTGGCGGCCGCGATCGCGGCGCGAGTGGCCTCGAGCTCCCAAGCACCCCAGGCGCGCCATCCATGGGTGACCTCGCCGAGGTGGGCCTCCGCGCCGCCCGCGTCACCGGCTCTGATCAGCAGGCTCGCAATCCGGATCGAGATTGCCTCCCCCACCCAGCCCGCGAGACCGGCCTGGCGAGCCTGGGCACGAGTTTGCTCGGCGACGGCCAGCGCCTCGGCGTCTTCGCCCCGTTCCTCGTGTACTGCCATCAGATAGGTCAGCGCATAGGGCAGCCGTCCGGTGGGATCAGTTGCCTCCAATGCGCCGACAGCCTCACGCGCGTGCGTCAGCGCCTCGTCCAGCCGCCCTGCCGGCAGCTCGAGGTAATAGGCCGCGAACGTCGGAGCCAAGCCGTCGAGCGCCGCCGCGCACGGATCGTCGAGGGCGCGGTCGAACAGCGCACGGCCCTCAGCGAAAGCGCCCTTTCTGGCCAGCGCAGCGGCGGCGAATACCCCGACCGCGCGCGCCCCGAGGTCGCCCGCCGCGGCGGGGTCGTCGAACGCATCCGCAAGCGCGGCGACTCCGTCGAGGTCGCCGATTGCCATCAGTGAGTCCCCGAGGGCGAGGCGTGCTGCGAAACGCTGAGAGGCTGGAGCTTGCGCCGCATCGAGTCCGGCGACCGCCTCGCGGCAGCGCTGCACCGCATCCTCCAAACGCCCTTGCCCGTGGGCCAGTTGACCGGCCAGCAGCGTCAGCTGCGGTCGGCCTGCGTAATCGTCGGGAAGAGCCGCGAGCCAGTTGGCCACCGTCTCGGCGCCACGTCGCACCAGCGGGAAGCCTTCGCGCGTGATCGCGTCCGCGGCCACCTCCCAGTCGTTCGCCATCAGGTAGTAATCCACGGCCTCCGCGCCCCGACCGGCGGCGCTCAGTGCAACCGCGATCCGATTCGCGACGAGTCGTTGCTCGTCCGCGGGCGTCTCGCTGGCGAAACACGAGCGCAGGAACTCGCGGAACAGCGGATGGAACTGAGGACTCTCCCCGGCTCGATCGTCACGCACGAACAGCCCGGGCCGGTCGATCGATGGCCCGAGCCTGCCGAGCGGCCAGAACCCGGCAGCCTGCGCGATGTCAAGATCGGGGGCGACGCTCGCCGCGAGAACAGCGGCTCTCAGCGCCGGATCGAGCGCGGCCAGCACCTCCTCCTCGAAGTAGTCGTGCACGAGATCGCGCGACGGGACCCGACGCCTTCCCTCCTGTGCCCCGGCAGCCAGCGCTACCCCGAGCGGCCATCCTTCGGTCGCGATCAGCACCGCCTCGACCTCCGCCTCGCTGGGCTCGCGCCCCTGCCTCACGCGCAGGTACTGCGCACACTCCGTAGCCGAGAAAGCGAGCTCGGCTGGACCGATGTCCGTCAGGCGACCGGCCGCGCGCTCGCGCGCGAGGCGTAGTGCGGGACGGTGCCGTGAGGCAAATGCGACACGGAGCAGCGACGAGTCAGAAGCAAGCAACCGTGCCACGACCCCCAGCGACGCAGAGCTGCCGTCGAGCGTCTCGCCGTCGTCGAGGACCAGCACCAGACGATCCACCAGCACCGAAGCGAGCTCGCGCCCGAGAGCCTCGGCGGCCCGCTCGGGGTCAACAGGTTCCCGCGCGCTCGCCAGCCGTTCCGCGAGCGCATCGGCCGCGCCCGGCAGCACGCGGCGGACAGCCTCGACAATCAGCCCGAGGAGCCGTCCGGGATCGCCGCCGGCATCACCGCAACCGATCCACGCTGCGTTCACCCGAGTGCGCTCCAGCGCCTGGCGCAGCGCCGTGGTCTTGCCGAACCCGGCATCCGCGATCACCAGCAGGGAACCCGCGTCGAGCGCCAGGTCGATATGGGCACTCAGTCCCGGGCGCTCAATCGCCCCTGTGGCGAGCACCGTGACCATCCCCCGCAACCATAGGTCTGGCCGGGCCGGCGGTCAACCGATCGCCGGCCCCGTGAGCTTTGCGTGAGGTCGCGCTCCTACGGTCATTTTCGTGGCCGGGCGAACATTCATCGTGAGGATCAGCGAGGCTCCGCGTCGGGTGGTGATCGAGGATGTGCGCACCCAGCGGCGATCAGTCCCGCGGGACCTCGATGCGATCGGCTCGCACATCGCTGCCTTCATGAGCGAGGCCGAGGCGGGCGATGCAGCTGGAGGGCGTGAGGGGCCCCTCAATTCGAACCCGGCCGGCCCTCGTGAGGATTCCGTGAGCCCACCGTCCTAGCGTCCCCACCGCGACTCAAGCAGAGGCATGACGTGGCGCAGGAGGGAGACTCGATGGGCAGCCGACGCCGGCGAATCCGCCTACCAGCAGTTATCAGCTCCGCTGTCCTCGCGGCGCTTGCGATGACCCCGGCCGTGGCCCATGCCGACCTGCTCGCCACGCTCGAGGTGCGCAGCCAGGCCGGCACCGATCTCGACCTCGCGACGTTCAATATCGCGACCAGGGCGCGCCTGACCGGCCCCGGTGTCAACACGAGCGCCAACGAGCTCCACCCGAGCATGGCCGGAAACCGGCTGGCATTCGAGCGCATTCAAGGCTCGACCGCCAACATGGTCGTGACCGACCTCTCAACCAGCCAGCAAGCCGTCGTCCTAAGGGGCGCAATCGCCCGCGGCCGTCCGGCGCCGCCAAGCGATCCAGCACTCGTCCCGAACGGCAGCGCCCTGATCACCGGCCACGCATCGAACGCATCGTGTCCGGGATTGACCTCGACCCGTCTCAGCGCCTTCCCCGGCGGGCCTTTCCCGAGCTCTGCTGTCGGCGCGGTCACGGCGTGTCTCGGCGGCGAGACCACCACGACGCTGGAGCCGCTGGTCGTTGGCAGCAACCCGCTCGACGTGCTGTTCGCGGTCGATTGCTGCGGTTTTCCGAATGCCGAAGTACCAAACCTGCCACGGTCGATCCGCCGCGTCACCGGTCAGCAACAGACGGGCTCGCTGTCCCTTCCGGTGACGTGCTCGGGGAGCACGTGCACCGGCGAAAGCGTCCAGGACCCAGCGATGTCGCCGGGAGGCACGGTGCTCGTGTTCGAGGTCGTGGGGGTGGGTGGGGGGCCAATCCACGGGAGCGATCCCGCGCCAGGCCTGTATTCCACCTCGAGCACTCCCGCCTCGAGTGGCCAGTTCGGCCCGATCACCGAGCTCCCGGCCGCGATCAACGGCGCGCCCGGGGCGCGCGAGACGCGACCTGCGTTCTCCGCGGACGGCCGCTTCCTTGCGTTCGTGCGCCACGACCAGCAGTCCGGGCGCGAGCACCTCCTCGTGTGGGATTCGCAGACGCAGCTGCTGTTGGACTCGTCGGGGATCGACCTGGGCACGCTGAACGGCTCGCTGGCGAGCCTGGCGCTCACCCATGGAAACGTCGTCCTCGTGAACCACCCCGTGCTGCGGCGCTCGAGCGTCTCGCGCGGCGGCGGCGTCAGCTTCGACCTGGCATCAGCCAGCAACGTGGGCGTCATCGTGCAGAAGGTGGTCGGTCGCACTCGCGTGTTCGGCCGACCGGCGCCGAAGCTGCGATTCCTGGGGCGCGTGCCGCTTGGGCACTTCGCGCGTGGACGCGGGCACACGGTCTGGGACCTCAAGGTCGGCGGCAACCCGCTGGCGCCTGGCGTCTATCAGCTGACCGTACGCAGCGTCACGTCAAGCGGTGGCGTGCGGGACGTCGGTCTCCCCGACCTGATCCGGATAGGAGCACACCCATGAACGCTGGACGCAAGCTCTCATTCGTAATGGCCATCATGTGCGGTGCTGATCGCAGGGTCGGCCAGCGCCTCGGCGGCACCGCGGTGGGTGGATCTCGGCGTTCTATCGGCCGCTGGCCAGAGTGTGCTCCACCAGCACGTCGGGGTCGACCAGGCGGGCAACGCGACCGTGGTCTGGGAGCGGTCAAATGGGACGAATACGATCGTGCAGGAGGCGACACGCTCGGCCGGTGCTGTTGCTGCAGCCGGCACGCTCATCGGGAGCTTCTCCGCTCCGGTCGACCTGTCGGCCGCTGGCCAGAACGCGAACGACCCACAGGTGGCGGTCGATCCTGCGGGCGACGCCGTCGTTGTGTGGGAGCGCTCCAACGGCAGTAACACAATCGTGCAGGCGGCGACACGGACTGCCGGCGGGAGCTTCTCGACCCCGGTCGACCTCTCGGCTTCCGGTCAGAACGCGCTCGCGCCCCAGGTCGCCCTCGACCAGGCCGGCGATATCGTCGTCGTGTGGGAGCGCTCCAACGGCACCAACAAGATTGTGCAGGAGGCGACGCGGACGTTCGGGAGGCCTTTCTCGTCGCCGGTCGACCTGTCGGCCCCAGGCCAGGACGCCGTGGAACCGCAGGTGGCCGTCGATCACACCGGCGATGCAGTCGTGGTCTGGGAGCGATCCAACGGGAGCAACACGATCATTCAGGGGACCTCGCGGCCCGACCACGGAAGCTTCTCCACTCCGGTTGACCTGTCGGCCGCCGGGCAGAACGCCGGCGATCCCAAGGTGGCGATGGACGCAGTTGGCGACACCACCGTTGTCTGGGATCGCTCCGATGGGAGCAACTCGATCGTCCAGGAGCTCACCCGGCCGCGAAGCGGCAGCAATTCGATCCCGGTCTCCCTTTCGGAGCCCGGACAGAATGCCGGGTCGCCAGAGGTAGCAGTCAATCCCGCGGGCGACCAGGTCATCGTGTGGGTGCGGTTCGACGGCTCCAACCCGATCGTGCAGGGGACAGGCCGACCGGCGGGCGGGACCTTCACAGCCGCCGCCGACCTATCGACAGCAGGCCAGACCGCGACAACTCCGCAGGTCGCGATCGATCCGGGCGGGGACTCGATCGCGCTCTGGGATCACGACAACACGGTGGCCTTCGCTAACCGGTCCGCCGGCCGGAGCTTCTCCGCCCAGGCCGACATAACGAATGGCGGCTTTCCCCAGGTGGCGATGGATCAGGCGGGAGACGCGGTCGGCGTGTGGGGCAACTCCGACGGCAGCAACCTGCTCGTCGACGCGGCTGGATTTGACTTCGCCGGGCCGCAGCTACGGGGGCTGGCGATCCCGACTTCGGGCGCCGTCGGCGTGCCGGTGTCATTCGTCGTTTCACCGCTCGACGTGTTCACGGGATCCGCCACCGGGTGGATCTTCGGTGATGGCAAGACTGCCTCTGGCGACACCACGCGCGTCTCGCACACCTACAAGTCGCCCGGCAAATTCGAGGTCACCGTCAGCTCGACCGACTTCGTTGGGAATACGAGCACGGCTTCCGGCGCGATCACGATCGCGCCTGCAGCGCTCTCCGGGTTCCACATCTCGCCGGCAACGTTCTCCCTCGCCGGCCGGCGCGCGAACGGCCATTGCGTCAAACCGAACGGCACGAACCGATCGCACAAGCGGTGCCGGCGGACGATCAGGCTGAACGTCTCATACACGCTCAGCTCTCCGAGCGCCGTCACGCTGAAGCTCAGTCCGGTCGCCGCGAGCCTGACCGAATCCGGCAAGGCCGGGGCGAACAGCTTTGTCCTGATCGGCAAGGTCGACGGGCACCCGCTCGCACCCGGCTCCTACCAGGTGACGGCGACCCCCGTCGGCGGAGCATCGCAGACAACAACCTTCAAGGTCGTGCCTTAGCTCACTCAGTCGACGCTCGACACCGCCGGCCGCGCCCACACGTCGCGTCCCTGCATGAGTTCGACCTGTCTCGCGGTCACCTCTTCGCGGTACTCCGCATGCGTATACGGAGGTCGATCGAGGTACAGGTTCTTAGGATAGACGGGCTGCTCGTAGATGAGCTGGTACTGCTCGGTGGTTAGGTCCTTCATCCAGTTGTCCCATTGCGCCGCCTGGCGGAAGTGGCGCAGTGACTCGATCTCGATCGTGCCGGCGATCCAGGTCGAGCCGGCGCCGTACGACACCTCGGTGACGATCTGCCCTCGGTAATCAACGATTTGCGATCCGCCCGAGAAGGTGTCAATCGGTACTGCCGAGTCCTTGTCGAGGTAATACGTCCCGAGGTTCATCCCAATCACGTACATGTTGTTGTCGAGCGCCCGTGCGCGATTCTGGATGGAGAACATGCCGCTCATCACGCCCGGAGCGGGATACGGGCCGCGGTAAGCGATCTCGCAACCTTGCATCGCCAGCCCGCGCGCGTTCTCCGGGTAGGAAGCCTCGTTGGCCATCATGATCCCGATCCGGCCGATCGCGGTTTCGGCGACCGGATAGAACGCGTCGAGGCTGCGGCCGTACAGCTCGATCCAGCGATCCCACACGTTGTGCGGCGTGACGGAGTGCTCGACCGGGAGCAGCGGCACGAGCTTGTGGTGCTTCATGATCACGGTCCCGTCCTCGGGCTCGATCACGAAACCGACGTTGAAGAACCGGTCCGGGAACTCCGGATGCCGCGCTTTGGCTTGAGCTACGACAAAAGCGTCCCACTTCTGGGCCAGCTTCCCCAGGTAGTCGGTTTCCGGCCCGGGGATGTCGATCGCGCATTCGCGGGAATAGGCGATGTGGTCGAGGTCGAGCACCTCGTCGGTGAATCCCTGCAGCCCACCCTCCGGGATGCAGATCAACCGCACGGGCAGGTCCATGCTCGAGAGCCACGACGCCGCCTTGATCATGTGCGAGATGTGCTCGAGGTTCCACTGGATCTCCTCGCGCCGGCGGATCCCGCGCATCGTCTGGATCAGGCCGACGGCCTGATAGGGCTCGATCATCTGAGACTCCTCTCTCCTCGTCGAGCCCGGACTCTAGCCCCGTTGACGCTGGGCTACCGCCCGAGTGCCGCGTCCAACGCGTCTCGTAACACACGATCCTGATCCCCGGGTGCGGACCGTGCCCGCCACGCCACGAATCCGTCGGGTCGCACAAGCACGGCCCCATCGGGTTCGATCCCATACAGCGATTCGAGGCGGCCTCCGGTGTCGAGCGCATGCGCCACGAGCGGCCCTGCGTTCGCGATGCTCTGCGCAGCGCGCACCCAACCGTCGCCCGCCGAGCCGCAGACGAGGACCATGCCCCGGCCGAACAGGTCGAGCGTCGAGCGGCCGTCGCCGAGCCACATGTGCGGCGCGCGTGAGCCCGGCCGCGCGGTCTGGATGTAGTCGCGCATCGGGTCCTCGACGGCGGGAAGGTCGGTGCCGTCGGGGACGATCGCAGCGGATGAGTAGGTGTAGCCGAGGTCCATTCCCTGGCGCGTGCCGAGCGCGCCCCCGCGCCTTGATCCCGGCGCGGACGGGCTCGAGATTGCCGGCGCGGACCGCCCGGGCCATCATGATCATGCCTTCGCCGCGACCAGCGGAATAGTCGACGTTACGCGGGGCGACGGCCCGGCGCTCCTCCTCGTAGGTGTCGAGCAGCGCCTCGCCGGCCCAACCCGACGCCACGGCGCCGACCTTCCACGCGACGTTGTGAGCCGACGCGATCCCGGTGTTCATGCCGACTCCTCCGTCGGGAGTCGTGCGGTGCGCCGCGTCCCCCGTGAGCAGAATGCGGCCGTCGCGGAAGCTGTCCGAGAGCTCCGCAAGGGCCTCCACCGATGATCAGCACCGGCACCTGAGATCGCGAACCAACCATGACTAGTGCACCTGATAGCAGTTGTACTGCCACTGGACCGTGATGTCGCCGCTGAACTGCCAGTTCGTGACGAGCCCGAGAAAGTTTGACCAGGCCCAAGCACTCGTTGGCTCAACGTAAACGGCCGGCGGGTAGAGGTTGGAGAGGATCACTCGTAGCCCAGCGCTGCTCAGTGCTGTGACGCGCTGCCATGGCGACGGGCACGGCGGGTTGGGTGGCAGGATGCCGACGAAGGTCGACTGCCATGGGCCCAGCGTGGTCGACGGCGTGTAGCAGTAGATCCACGAGATCGAATGACCCAGGGCCGACAACGTTCGCGGGCTGCTGCAGGGCTTCACCGTCGCTGCCCGCACCGTCGCGGAACTCGCGGAGCTCATCGCAATCCCATTCGGCGCCAGCAGGCCGCCGACGGACAGCACGCCCTTGGCGTGGGGCGGCAGCCCGTGACACGTGACGCGAGCGCTCGCCGTGAACACGTGCACGCCGACGTGCATGCCGTTCGGCGTAGCGGTGCAGTGCGTCGCTCGAGGCCTGGTCGTCAGCTGGCCGAGCGGCAGGGCGCGACCCGGCGGCTTGTCGAGGCGGACGCGGATCGTGCCGGTCCCGTCGTGGATCGGGAAGACGCGCTCGTAAGGTGCTCGGAAGACGAGCCGGATCCGCGCACCGCGCTTCAGCCGCTGGCAGGCAAGCCGCATCCGGAACCTGGCCTTGCGGTTGACGGCGTGATAGCTGTAGCGCGACACGGTGCAGCCGAGATTCGATGGACTGGTAGCGAGCAGGATCGCCGGCGGACGATTTCCGGTCGTGTGCGGAACCTTCAGATCGACCGAGGTCACCCAGCCCGTGATCGGAACCGTGCGAACGGTCCGCGCGCTTGCAGTAGCCGGCAGTACAACGAGTGCGGCGACGAGAAACAGCGTCGCCCCACCGCACAAAACGGCCCATCTTGCCCTCATCAGCTTCTCCTTGCTCAAGGTGCCCCGGACCCACGACGGTATCAAGTCGCCCGACGCGACCTCGACATTGATCGGCGCGGCGGATAGGCTGGGCCGCGGAGGGCGAGCGGCGACGTGGGCTTGACGGAAAAGACGAACACTGTGCCGAGGGGACCTGCGGTTCCCGCCGACCTCCTGCGCCCCGGTTTGGCCGCGGATCCGGATGGTGTGGCGCTCGTCTCGGCCGACACGCGGTGGACGTGGCGGACGCTCGAGGCTCTCACCAGCCGCCTCGCACAGGGTCTGCTCGAGCTGGGGCTTAGGCCGGGCGATCGAATCGCATCGTGGATGCCGAATTGCCCGCTACTCATCGTTCATTACCTCGCGTGTTTCAGAGCGGGTCTGGTTGCCACGCCGCTCAACTATCGATACATGGCCCCCGAGGTCGACCATGCGCTGCGGGTCAGCGGTGCCCGCGCGCTTCTCTCGCATGCCGAGCGTGACGGAGACCTCGCGTCGAGCAAGCTTGCACCGCACCTGCAGTTGGGCAGGATCAGCTACGGCGCGCCCACCGAAAGCACTGCACCCGCGTTCGAAGACCTGATCGACGGCGAGCCGTCGGCGGCGCCGTTCGCGCCGAGCCCTCCGTCAGCGCCGGCGATGATCTTCTTCACGTCCGGCAGCACCGCACTCCCGAAAGGGGTTACGCATACGCACGAGACGCTCGGCTGGATGATGCAGATTGCGGCAGCAGGGCTGGAGCTGACCGCGGCCGACGTTCTGCTCGCTGGCTCGTCCCTGTCGCATGTCGGCGCGTTCTACGTGACCTTTGCCGCGCTCAGTGTCGGGACGCGAGTGATCGTCGCGCGCACGTTCGACGGGGACGAGCTGCTTCCGTTGCTGCGCGAGGACCGTCCGACCGTGCTGTCGATGCTTCCGTCGGCGCTGTTCGCGCTGACGCGCGACCACGGCGCCTCGCACGCCGACTTTGCCTCGCTACGACTCTGCCGTGCCGCCGGCGACAAGGTCTCGGGCGAGCTGGAGAAGGAGTTCACCTCGCTGAGCGGCAGGGTGATCGATGAGGCCTATGGCCTCACCGAGACCGGGCTGGTGGCTGTGAGCCCACCATCGGGTGAGATCAGGATCGGCTCCGTCGGGCGGGCTGCCCCGGGGACCTCGCTCTCGGTCAGAAATGACGCCGGTGAGGAGCTGCCGTGCGGCACCGAAGGCCGCGTCTGGATCAAGACGCCCGCGGCAACCATCGGCTATTGGGAGAACCCGGAGGCGACCGAGGATCTGTTCAACGACGGGTGGCTGGACTCGGGCGATGTGATGCGGGCCGATGACGATGGCTACTACTTCTTCTTCGGCCGCAAGAAGCAGATCATCGTCCATGACGGCTCCAACATCAGCCCGCAGGACGTCGAGGGCGCGCTGATCGAGCACCCGTGCGTCGGCAGCGTCGCCGTCATCGGGATCCACGACCTCGTACATGGCGAGAACGTCCGCGCCTACATAACGCTCAAGGAAGGAGCCGAGCGGCCAACCAGCCAGGAGTTGATCCGGTTTGCTCGCCAGCGTGTCGGATACAAGGCGCCCGAGGAGATCGTCGTCGTCGACGACCTGCCTCACACAGCCACGGGCAAGATTGACCGCACCACTCTGAAGCGGATGGCCGAGGCGAACCTCGCAGGTGCGTGATGCTCACGCGCCGGCTGGGACGAGGATGCCGCGCCCCTGCAGGCGACCGCCGTCGAGGTCGGCCATCGCGTCGTTGATCGCGTCGAGCGGATAGATCGTCGTGTGCAGGCTGACCTTGCCCTGCGCGGTCAGCGTCATCAGCTCGGCCAGGTCCGTGTAGGTGCCAACCAGATTGCCGATGAACGAGATCTCGCGCGAGATCACGTCGATCGTCGGGATGTCGATGTTCTCGCCGTAGCCGATCACGTAGTAGAAGCCGCCGTCGCGGACCATCGCGATGCCGTCCTCGATCGCGCCCTTTTCGCCGACGAAGTCGATGATCGCCTCTGCGCCGAGGTCGTCGGTCATCTCGCGCACCGCGCTGACGTGGCTCCCGTCGACCTTGACCACCTGGTCGGCGCCGAGATCGCGGGCCAGCGCCAACGCCGGTTCGGAGGGATCGATCACGATGATCTCCGCCGGTGTCATCGCCTTGAGGCACTGGATGCCGATGTGTCCAAGGCCACCGGCCCCGATCACGACCGCCCGCGTGCCGGGGCTCAGCACCGGGATCGCCTTCTTGACCGCGTGGATGGCGGTGAGCCCCGCGTCGGCGAGCGCGGCGATGTCCTTCGGCTGCAGCGACGGGTCGAGCTTCACAACCGAGCGCGCCGAAGTCTTGAGCAGGTCCGCAAACCCGCCGTCACGGTCGATCCCCGGAAACGACCCGTTCAGACAGTGCATGTCATCGCCCGCCCGGCACGGCAGGCATAGCCCGCACGAGATGTAAGGGTGGACGATCACGGTGTCCCCGACCCCGACGTTGCTGACCGCCGAGCCGATCTCGTGCACCCAGCCCGCGTTCTCGTGACCGGGGGTGTAGGGCAGCGCCACCTGGGACTTCTCGGCCCACTGACCCTCCTGGATGTGGAGGTCGGTGCGGCACAGGCCGGCGGCCCCGATTCGCACGACCACGTCGAGAGGCCCTTCAACCTTGGGCTCGTCTATCTCGTCGAGCTTCAGCGGCTCGTGGTAGGCATGCAGTCGGGCGGCGTTCATCTGAATACCTCCGGTTGATCGTCGATCGCCGCCCCGTTGCGGATTTTCAGCAGCGAGCGGCAGATGCCGCCGTTGACATCGAGACTCGTCCGCACCAACCGCGCCATTCGCAGCCAGCGGTTCAGCTGATCAGCCACCAGCGGCGAGCCGTCCGCGAGCACGAACCCCGGCGCATCGGCGCCGCAGGCGATCCCGAGCCGGGCCCGTAGCTCGAGGCAGCGCCGCACCTCACAACTCTCCGGCAGATCGGAGATGCGCAACTCGCACACGGACGTAGCGTCGAGCCCATCTGCCATCAGCTGTTCGCAGACCCGGCCCTGTCGCGCGACCAACGCCTTGCGCTCGAACAGCGAGCGAAGCGCGTCGAGATCGTCGCGCTCGGATTCCCCCGGAAATGCGCTTGCGAACCCACTCCCGACACGAACCGCCGCGTTGATCTCTTCACCCGTGTAGTGATCCTCGAGCTCCACATCGACCACGCGCACGCCCGGCAGCCGGCGCACTGAATCACGTGCATCGGCCGCCATCAGGAACGCGAAATTGGGCGCGCACTGCGGCGTGGGCAGCCGCAAGCGGATCCGGACATCGCCGTCCGGCGCCACCTCGCACGAGCTCACGAACCCGAGCGATGTGATCGGCTCATCCAGCTCCGGGTCGTGCACTTTGCCGAGCGCGCGGAGGACTCGGCGGCGGGTGCTCATGCCGAGTCACCGACGAGCTGAGCGTCCTCCTTCGCCGCCGGGGTCCCGGCCTCCGCCGGCAACTGGAACTCCGCGGGAACCTCGATCCCATAGAGCTTTGCCGCGTTGAGCCCGAGGATCTTCTTCTTGCCCGCGGCCGTCAGCCGCGGGTAGTCCGCGAACTCATCATCCGCCGGCATGCTCCAGTTCGCGAAGCCTTCGACCTGCCACTTCGGCTCCCAGATCGCGTAATCGCTTGCGAACAGCATCTTGTCCTCGCCGACCCAGAAAAGAAGCTCGCCCATCACCTTGGCGAAGAACCGCGGGCGGGCGTGCATCAACCCGCCGATCACCACCGCTAGGCCGGCATAGACGTTGGGCTCCTGCGTCGCCATGAAGCAGAAGTCCTCGATCCGCGGGAGGCCGACATGCTCGACGATGAAGTTGAGCTCCGGATTGTTGGTGGCGGCGTAGTCGATGTCGCTGACGTCGAATGCGTCCTTGTCCAGCGGCCAGATCGTCGGACCTTTGTGCGCGTGGATGTTCTTGATCCCGAGCTCTTGGCACTTGTCGAGGAAGCGCTGCGCCTCGGCGCTCTTCAGCGACCAGCCGCGCGAGCCGTTGATCCACTCGGCGGTGTAAAGCTTGACCCCTTTCAGGTTGTATTGCTTGGCGTCGTGCTCTAGTTGCCTGAGGCCCGCCTCGCCCTCGCGCGGGTCGAAGCGGCCGTTTGCGATCAGCCGGTCGGGAAACCGCTCGACCATTCGCGCATTTCGCTCGAGCGTGTTGAAGCCCTCGCGATACCACTGCTTCAGGTACGTCGACTGGA
This sequence comes from uncultured Solirubrobacterales bacterium, assembly GCA_963824755.1. GTDB lineage: Bacteria > Actinomycetota > Thermoleophilia > Solirubrobacterales > Solirubrobacteraceae > Palsa-465. The sequence continues at coordinate 33,193 of CAWGQT010000029.1, forward strand.
AGATCCCGGCGTCGACGTGCCCCTCCTCGAAGACATCCTTGACGAAGTCGTCCTCCGTGTACTTCTGAAACTTCTCCAGCGGCCAGTGCGTCTCGGCAGGACCAAGACCCTGGTAGGCGTGGAAGCACTCGATCCAGCCTTTGGCGTACTGCTCCTGCCCGGGCACCCAGTTCTGGGGACTCGCGTCCCAGAAATGTAGGTGGCCATCGACGATGAAGTACCGCTCCCCATCGCGCTCGTACATCTCCCACTCCCTCTAGTGGACGGATGGCATTTCGTGATCCCAATCTACTCCTCCTGATGCCTGTGTTTGGCCGGATTCGCACCGGGAAGCTTGGAAATTGAAAGTGCACCCAAAAGGGAGAGGTCAATGCGTAGCTTCAGCACGAGAGCAGCCGGCCTGCTCATCCTGGTTCTCGGCGCATGGGGTGCGCTGGTTCCGTTCGTTGGGCCCTACTTTCACTTCGCCCTCGGTCCAACGAGGAGCTGGACTTGGACGAGTGGCCGTCTGTGGCTGAGTGTGCTGCCGGGTATTGCGGCAGTTATCGGTGGCCTGATGCTCCTCAGCGCCGGCCCGCGGCCGACCGGAAAGATCGGAGCGCTACTGGCGCTCGCGGCCGGCATCTGGTTCGCGATCGGCCCGGACCTCAGTCTGCTATGGAACTCCAGCGGAGCCGAGGGAGCCGCTCACGGCTCGGTGGGCGTCCGGGCGCTCGAGGCGATCACCTACCACACGGGTCTCGGCGTCGCGATCGCAGCTCTGGCGGCGTTCGCGCTCCCCGGATTCCTGACGCGACGAGCCGCCGTCGCAGAGGCCGCGGTTGCCGGCGGGACCGCCGTCGCGGACCGCGAGCCGGCGGGTGTCGGTGCGACGGGTGTCGGCGATCGAACCGCCGGCGGTCGCGCGGAGTATGCGGGCACACGCAGCGGTGGCGACTACGGCAATCGCACCGCCGTGGCCGAGCACGATGGCGAGTACGGCACCGACCAGGGGCCGTCGGCGCCTGCAGCTCCCGCCGAGGTACGCCGGCGTCGAAGTGGCGGCCTGCTGTCCGCGTTCCGTCGTTGAGCGTCATCAGCCCGAACACGGGTAGTAGATCCACATGAGCGATTCCGATCCCGCAGTCGATCCCCGCGTGCCGGCGTCGACGCCACAGCTCCCTGACGTCGATAGCCCGCCCCCAGAGGATGTTCTCGATGGTGTCCCCTCAACAGAGGAGATCATCGAGCAGGCCCTGCCGGCCGAGAAAATCGTCGAGCAGCAGCCAAGCGTCGAGGAACTCGTCCCTCGCCAGCGCGGGTAGCCGCGCCTTCATACGTTTGGGCACGCCTCGCGCGTCAACCACGGGCCGCGCTGCCCCGCCCCCCAGCGCCGACGTCACCCACGGAATCCTCACCGCCAGGTAGGGGGTGCGAGAACGACCACAACGCTCAAGAGCGCACGGGGTGGCCAGCGCTCTCTAGCGGTGTGGTCGCTCTGGCAACCACATTGCTCATGAGCGCCGCGGCTCGCGGGCGCACTTGCGCGATGTGGTCGTTCGCCCCTCCCTTCTGGACCGATCACCACGTCAGCCCACGACGACGACCCACGGAAGAGCAGGAGGGCACACATCTGTTTCAGTTTCGGCACTGAATTGGCACGACTGCGTCTTGTTTCGTTACAGCGTTCTGTCGCATGCTGCCGTCATGGCGACACTTGCTCAGAAGATCGAAACCGAGACGCGGATGCGGGAGCTGCTGGAGAGCAGCGGTATGCCGCAGCCGGACGAGGTCGAGTACGGATTCGGTTGCATCCGGCTCTTCTTCCATGAGACGAAGACGGTCGTTGTCGTCGACATCGACGAGGACACCGACGAGGCCGCGGCTGACCAGGCGCGGGATGGCCGCGACGACGACGCAGACGAAGTCGAGTGCGCAGACGAAGTCGACGGACACGACGGCGCACACGATGGCGAAGGCGCCGAGGATCGTGGCCCTCCGTTCATGACGTTCCCGTTCCCCGGCCCTGAGCAGCGCAATTGAGGCCGGGGGCTCTCTCCCAACGGGACGCAGGCCGGGCTCGCGGTGGTGCCGCCGCCAGCCCGGCCATCGTCCGTCCGCGCCGCGCCGCCAGCCCGGCCATTGCCCGTCCACACCGCTCATCCATCGCGCCCCAGCAGCGCGTTGGCGATCTTCCGCATATGTCGCGGACTATCGACAACAGCCCGACCGGCTAGTTCGCCGTCGCCCGCCGGTACCGCGCGACGGCCAGCGGCGCGAAGATCGCCAGGATCACGGCCGACCAGAGAAACGCGCCCCATACATAGTTGTGGGCCGGTGCGCCGATCCACAGCGCGCGTATCGCGTCGACGACGATCGTGAACGGATTGACCTTGGCGAATTCCTTGAGCGGCGAGGGCATCGTGGCGACGGGGACGAACGCCGAGGAGATGAATGTCAGCGGGAACACGGCGATGAAGCCGACCGAGTTGGCGGCCTCGGGCGACTTGACCAGCAGACCCACCCACGCGAAGAACCAGGAGAATGCGTAACCGAAGAACAGCAGCAGGACGAAGCCGCCGACGATCTCGAGCGCGTTCGCGTGGAACGTGAAGCCGATGATCAGCCCGGTGATAACGAGGATCGTGCAGGAGAGGAGATTCGTGACGACATCGGACAACGTTCGGCCCCCAAGGACCGCGGCCCGCGACATCGGCAGCGAGCGGAAACGGTCGACCAGCCCCTTGTGGACGTCCTCGTTGAGCCCGATCGCCGTGACGAACCCGCCGAACGCGATGTTCTGGACGATGATTCCCGGAATCAGGAAGTCGACGTACGTGAACCCCGGCGTCGAGATCGCGCCGCCGAACACGTAGCGGAACAGCAGTACGAACATGATCGGCTGCACGGTGAACGCGAGCAGCAGCTCGGGTGCTCGCGGTAGCCGGATCAGGTTGCGCTCGGCGATGATCACCGTGTCGGTCGCGAGCCGCCTCACGACTCCTGCACCTCATCCTCCTCCGTCGCGTGCCCGGTCAGCGTCATGAACACGTCGTCGAGCGTCGGCCGGCGGACGACGAGGTCATCGACACCGACCGCGGCCTCGCTCAGCCGGTGCACGGCCTGGACGATCGCGCCCTTGTGGTCTCGGACCGTGACCGTGACGAGCGAGCCGTCTGCTGTCGGCGGTTCATCCGCCATCGGCTCCAGGGCGCGCACGGCCGCGGAGGCGTCCGCGTCCTCGTCGAGGCGGACCTCGAGTCGCTCGCCGCCCACGCGATCCTTGAGCTCGTCGGAGGTCCCGGTCGCGATCACCTTGCCACGGTCGATCACGGCGATCTCGTCGGCGAGCCTGTCCGCCTCATCCAAATATTGAGTCGTGAGCAGCACGGTCGTGCCCTCCTCGACCAGCCCCTCGATCACCTCCCACAGGCCCAGGCGGCTGCGGGGGTCGAGGCCGGTCGTGGGCTCGTCGAGGAACAGGACCGGCGGTTTGGCTACGAGCGCCGCGGCGAGGTCGAGGCGCCGGCGCATGCCTCCGGAGTAGGTCTTGACGGGGCGATTGGCGGCGTCGGTGAGGTCGAACCGTCCAAGCAGCTCGCGGCCGCGAGCCTTGGCCGAGGAGCGATCCATGCCGTAGAGCCGCCCGACCATCGTCAGGTTCTCGAGGCCTGTGAGGTTCTCATCGACCGCTGCGTACTGCCCGGCGAGCCCGATCTCGGCGCGCAGCTCGGTGGCCTGATTGACCACGTCGAAGCCCGCGACGCTGGCGGTGCCGGCATCCGGCTTCAGCAGCGTGGTCAAGATGCGTACGATCGTCGTCTTGCCGGCGCCGTTGGGCCCGAGCAGGCCGAGCACCGACCCGCGTCGGACGTCGAGGTCAACGCCGGCGAGCGCTTGCACGTCGCCGTATGCCTTGGACAGGCCGCGCGCGCTGATCGCCAGCCCGCCGTCGCTGCCGTCTTGGGCAGGGCGCCCGACGCGCGGACCGGACCCCGAACGTGTCTCTACCCCGGACTCCACTCCCCTCACAGTACGCGAGTCGCGAGCTCGGCGGACGGTCGGCCAAGCTCAGGAAACGGGTGTTACTGCAGCGATGCCGGTGTTAGTGTCGGGGCATGGAATTGCTGGTCCTGGTCAAGCACGACTGCCCCGTCTGCGACCAGGTGCTTCCGGTCCTCGACGAAGCGCGCGACCGCGACGGGAACAGCACGATTCGCGTCTTCTCGCAGTCGAGCGCCGAGGAGAACGCGGCGCAGGCGACGCGGCTGCGACTGAACCATCTTCCCGAGCTCGATCAGGACCTCGAGCTCTCACAACAGTTCAATCCTGACGCGGTACCGGCAGTCGTGCTGCTCGACGGCGGTGATGAGCGGGCGCGCCTGGAAGGACTCGACCGTGCACGGCTCGGCGAGCTTGCGCGCGAGGCCGGCGTGACGCTGACACTCGATGGGCTGCCCGAGTTCCGCCCCGGCTGCGCGAGCGCGACCCGCGATCCGGTGATCGAGGCCCAGCTGAAGGCGAGAGCCGCCAGGAGGACCGGTCGCCTCAAGGCACGCGAGCTCCAGATCGGCGGCCTCGAGGACCCGCTCGAGGCCCTCTATGACCGTGGCTTCTCCGATGGCCTACCACTGATACCGCCCACCCCTGAGCGGGTCACGCAAATGCTCGACGCGACGAGCCGCGGCGCCCAGGACCTCGTCGCGTTGGTTCCCCCCTACGACGGCGAGGCGACGGTCGAGAAGGTCGCGATCAACGCCGTGATGGCCGGCTGCCCGCCGGAGGCCTTGCCGATCGTGCTCGCGGCGGTCGAGGCCGCGTGCGATCCGTCATTCGCCCTCCTCGGCCTGGTCTCGACGACCCACCCCTCGGGCCCGGTCATCGTCGTCTCCGGCGACCTCGCGCAACGGGCAGGGATGAACAGCGCCGGCAACGCGCTCGGCCAGGGCAACCGCGCGAACGCCACGATCGGGCGCGCCCTGCAGCTCACCGTCAGGAACGTCGGCGGCGGCAAGCCGCAGGAAGAAGACCGCGCCGCCCACGGCCAGCCCGGAAAGCTCACATCCTGCTTCGCCGAGCGCCTTGCCGACTCGCCGTGGCCGGGGCTCGCCCACCAACGGGGCGTCCCCGAAAACGAAACCGGCGTGACGCTGTTCGCCGGCGAGGCGCCCAGGCTGATCGTCGACCAGCTCGCGCGCACACCCGAGGAGCTGACGGCCACCCTCGCCGGCGCTCTCGAGTGGGTTGGTCACAGAAAGCTCCGCCTCGCATTCGACGCCCTGCTCGTGATCGGTCCCGAGCACGGCCGCATCTACAGGGAGGCGGGCTGGGACGCCGAGCGGACACGGAACGAACTGTTCGCCAGATCAAGCAGCCCCGCTGGCGAGCTCGTCCGCGGCGCGGACGGAATGGCCGAGGGCATCGAATCCCAATGGGTGACCGATCCGGACGCGCTGATCCCCAAGTTCGCGGCACCGGACCGGATCCTGCTTGCGCACGCCGGCGGCGACGCCGGCCTGTTCAGCATGGTTTACGGTGGCTGGGTGGCCGGCGACATCGGATCCCGACCCGTCGCCAGGAGCGTCGAGCCATGGCTGTGACGACGATCCTCGATCCGACACGTGAAGCGGACCCCACCGGGCGTCCACTCGCATCACAGCGCCTGACCGAAAACGAACCTGCCACGATCGCGCTGCTCGACATCCGCAAACCCCGCGGCGACATCTTCCTCGACGAGCTCGAGCAGCTCCTCACGACACGCGGCCACACGATCATCCGCACCGCGAAGCCGACGTTCACCAAGCCAGCACCCCAGGACGTCCGCAAGGAGATCGCGCAGAACTGCGATGCGGTGATCGAGGCCCTGGCCGACTGAGGATCGTGCGTGTCGTGCGGTCTGCGCGACGTGCTCAGCTTCGAGGGGATGGACAAGCCGGCGGTGCTGGTCGCCTCCAGCGTGTTCGAACAGGCGGCCGAGCATCAATCGGCGCAGCTCGGCCAGCCCGGCATCCACCGCGTGCTCGTGCCGCACCCGATCCAGGACCGCACCGACGACGAGCTGCGGCAGCTCGCGCGCGATGCGGTGGACGCGATCCTGACTGAGCTCCTCGACGGCTAACCGCCGCCGAGCACCGCCCCGATCAACGCCTTCGCGGCCTCGCCATACGGCGGCAGGAACGCGTCGACCAGTCCGCCCTCGCCGCGGAATACGACGCCGCGAGGATTGGAGAACTCGCGGAACCCGTCGATGCCGTGGTGGCGGCCGCTCCCGGAGTGCCCGACGCCGCCGAACCCGAGCGAGGCCAGAGCACCCTGGGCCGCGCAGGCGTTGACGGCCGCGCCGCCCGAGACCGTCCGATCAAGGACGCCCTGCGCCGAACCTTCGTCGCCACTGAAGACGTACAGCCCGAGGGGCCGCTCGCCGCGGTTGACGTATTCGATCGCCTCGTCCAGCGAGTCGTACGGCTTCACAGGGAGGATCGGGCCGAAGATCTCCTCGCGCATGATCCCCAGCTCCTCGTCCGGGTCGATGACCAAGGAAACCGGCATACGCCGAGACGGCCGATCGACATCAGAGCCGCCCAACTCAACGACCCGCGCGCCCGAAGACCGCGCCTCATCGAGCAACCCCACAACCCGGTCCAGATGACGCGAGGAGATGATCCCCGTGCAGTCATCGCTCGACGCATATGACGGCGCGAGCGACGCGTAGTGCTCCTCGACCAGCGAAACGAACTCATCCACCCGATCCCGCGGGACGAAGCAGTAGTCGGGCGCGATGCACATCTGCCCGTTCTTGATCATCTTCGTCCCCATGATCTGAGCGACGGCCGCGGCGTCCACACCGTCATCGAGCACGAACACCGGGCTCTTGCCCCCGAGCTCGAGCGTCACCGGAGTCAGGTTCTCGGCCGCCGCCAGAGCGACCATACGCCCGACTGTTGTGTTCCCCGTGTAAAGCAGGTGATCCCAGCGCAGCGTCGGGAACACCTTCGCGAGCTCGAGCCCGCCGGTGACGACCGCAACCATGTCCCGGTCAAACGCCGAGGAAACCATCTCCCGCAACAGAGCAGAACACGCCGGCGTGTACTCGGACGGCTTCAAGATCGCCCTGTTCCCCGCCGCCAGGATGTCGACCAGCGGCCCGAGCGAGAGATCGAACGGGAAGTTCCACGGCGAGATGTTGCCGACGACGCCCTTCGGCTGGTACATGATCGCGGCGCGCGCGGTGCCGTGAATCGCGGGATCGGTCTCGCGTGGTTCGGGCGCCATCCACTCCTCGAGATGCATGTGCGTGAACGCCGCGCGACCCGCCACCGTCAGGATCTCGACCAGATCCGACAGCTCGGAAGGATGGACCGAGAAGTCCTCGGACAGCGCCTCGTGAATCCGCGCCCTATTGCTAACGATCTTGCCGGTGATTGCCTCGAGCCGCGCGCGCCGATCGGCGACGCTCGGATAGGTGTCGCGCAGGAACGCCTCCTTCTGCGCGGCGAACACCTCGTGCAGTTCGTCGATCGCGGTCTGGTCGCTGGTCGTGGTGGCTGTGGCGCTCATGGTCCTCTCCTCTCGAACGGAGAGGCAAGCATCCCACAACTCGCCCCGATGTAGGATGGCCCTCTCGTGACGAATCTCTCGGTCGCCGATGTGGTGGGCGCGACGATCGCCAAGCAAGGTGTCAAGGACGCGTTCGGCGTGCTCGGCAGCGGGAATCTCGTCGTCACCAATGCGCTCGCACGCGGCGGCGCCCGCTTTCACCACGCCCGGCACGAGGGTAGCGCGACCTGCATGGCCGACGGTTACGCGCGCGCCACCGATCGCGTTGGCGTCGTCAGCGTCCATCAGGGCCCCGGCCTGACAAACACGCTGACCGGTCTGACCGAGGCGGCCAAGTCAAGAACGCCGCTCCTGGTGCTCGCCGGCGACGCGCCCGCTGCCGCGCTGACGTCCAACTTCCGGATCGACCAGCACGACCTGGTGGAGTCCGTGGGGGCGATCGCCGACCGGGTACACAACCCGAACACCGCCGCCGACGATGCGCAGCGCGCCTACCAGCGAGCCGTCACCGACCGCCGGCCCGTCGTGCTGATGCTGCCGATCGACATCCAGCCGCAGCCCGCGTCCTCAACCGAGCCGACGCGGCCACCAATCCCGGCGCTGCCGGGCACGCAGCCGGACCCGGCGGCGATCGCAAGAACCGCAGATCTGCTCAAGTCGGCGCGCCGACCAGCCATCATCGCCGGCCGCGGCGCGGTCCTCTCGGGCGCGCGCGACGAGCTCGAGGACCTGGGCCAACTCGCCGGCGCGGTCCTCGCCACATCCGCGCCGGCCAACGGGCTGTTCACCGGCCTCCCGTACGCGCTCGGAATCTCCGGCGGCTTCGCGAGCCCCTACGCCGCCGAGCTGCTCCCCCAGGCCGACGTGTTCCTCGTCTTCGGCGCGTCGATCAACCACTGGACGACCAAGCACGGCGCGCTGATCCCGAGCAGCGCCAAGGTCGTCCAGGTCGACACGGAGGCCATGGCGATCGGCCGCAACCACCCCGCCGACATCGCGATCCTCGGCGACGCAAAGGCGACCGCGAAAGCGCTCACGGCAGAGCTCGAGCAGAGAGCCCATCAGAACACCGGCTTCCGCACGCCGGAGATCGCTCGGCAGATTGCCACGAAAACCTGGACGAACGAGCCCTACGAGGATGCGTCGACCGAGGACTACATCGATCCGCGCACGCTCAGCCGCGCGATCAATGACCTCCTCCCCGAGGACCGCCAGGTCGCCGTGGACTCCGGCCACTTCCTCGGCTACCCAGCGATGTACCTCGACGTCCCCGACCCCCACGCCTGGGTTTTCCCCAACGGCTTCCAAGCCGTAGGTCTGGGCCTCGGCAACGCGATCGGCGCCGCGATCGCCAACCCCGACCGTCCCACGATCGCCGCGATCGGCGACGGCGGCGCGTTCATGGCACTCGCCGAGCTCGAGACCGCCGCGCGGCTGCACCTCGGCAACCTGCTCGTCGTGATCTACGACGACGCGGCGTACGGCGCGGAGGTGCACCACTTCGCGCCGATGGGCCACGACGTGTCGCTGGTGCAATTCAAAGATGCGGACCTCGCGGGAATCGCGCAGGCCGCCGGAGCCCGAGCCGCAACCGTCAGAAATCCAGACGACCTGAACATCATCACGGACTGGCTGAACGAGCGCTGGGGTCATCCGCTCGTGCTCGACGCCAAGGTCAACCCGACGATCTGCGCGGAGTGGCTCGAGGAAGCCTTCCGCGCCGGCTAACTCGCAAAGGAGAGACAACCCATGTCAAGCATCGAAACCAGCCAGGTAGCCGCCCTCCTTGACAGTCTGAGCGAAGGGTCGGTCGAGATCGTCGACCTCACCCAGCCGCTCAGCGAATCGACTCCGGTGATCAAGCTGCCGCCGCCGTTCGCCAACACGCCCTCCTTGTCCCGCGAGGAGATCAGCCGCTACGACGATCGCGGTCCCGCATGGGCCTGGTACACGCTGACGATCGGCGAGCACACGGGCACGCACCTCGACGCGCCGATCCACTGGGTCACCGGCAAGGACGGAGCCGACGTCGCGTCGGTGCCGCCGCAGCAGCTGATCGGCCCGGCATGCGTGATCGACAAGACGAAGGAAACGGCGACCAACAACGGCTATCTGCTCACGACCGACGATCTCGAGCAGTGGGAGGCCGAGAACGGCCGCATCCCGGCCGGCGCCTGGGTCCTCTTGCGCACCGGCTGGCAGTCACGCGCGCAGGACGAGGCCGCGTTCCTGAACGTCGGCGCGGACGGCCCCGAGACGCCTGGCCCGGACGTCGAGGCGAGCCGCTGGCTGGCCCAGGAGCGCAAGATCTCGGGCTTCGGCACCGAGACGGTCGGGATCGACGCGGGCTCGGCGGGCGCCATGGACCCCCCGTTCCCGCTTCACAACTTCTTGCTCGGTGCCGGCCGCCTCGGTCTCACGCAGCTCGCGAACCTGGACCGCCTGCCGATCACGGGCGCGCTGCTCGTGGTCTCCCCCCTGAAGCTGGTAGGCGGAACGGGCAGCCCAAGCCGCGTGTTCGCGTTCGTGCCTAAGTCATGAGTGTGGGAGCCGGCGGTGCATGCACCGCCGGCCGGACCGGCGCATGCGCCGGTCCGCGGGGTGGCGCATGCGCCACCCCGAACTGCCCCATTGCCGCATCGAAGTGCCGCTGCGAAGACTCAGCAAGCGCTTCGAAGAGCGAGTGAAACAGCTGCACCGCGCGCCCCCGGACATCCGACACGGGTGCGAGCGACTCGGGCAGCTCGGGGTCCAGGCCCGGGAAGCCTCGGAACAGGTGGACCAAGCGCGTACGCACCAAGAACGCATGCGCGTCACTGACTCGCCGGCGCCGTTCAAACGGCGAGAACTCGGCGACGAAAGCGTCGTAGCGCTCCCGCAGGCCGTCGAGATCCCATGCACGTGCGACCAGCGCCGGCAGCCCCGCCTCCGCCGCCACCGAACCGCGAAACAGCGTCGCGAACTGCGAGACGTCGAGCTCGACGAGCAGCCGCTCGACCTCCTCGGCATGATCGTGCGGCGAGACCCAGACGCTGTCCTGCACGGGCCCGAACCCGAGGAACCGCAACCGCCGCGCCATGCGGCTGCGCTCGAGGCGGCGGTCCTCGGGGATCTGGTGCCACAGCACCGTCCATGTGCCGCCCGCGTCGCGCGCTCTGCCCAGCGAGAAGATTCGCACGTCGCCCTCGGCGAGGAGGCGGTCGCATCGATCGGTGATCCGGTAGTACACGAGGCGCCCCGAGCGCGAGCGCGCGATCAGCCCCCGCCGCACGAGCCGGGTCGAGGCGACCCGGGCCGCCCCGTGCGAGAAGCCCAGCTCGCCAAGCAGCGAGACGAGGCCTCCCGACCAGACGGTGTCACGGCCGAATGGGCGCACGTAGGTCCCGAGCAGCGTGATCACGAGGTCCTGTGGCTGGAGCGCCTCGGTCATGAACGCGCTACAACCGCCGGCTCGAACGTCCGCTGCAGCTCCTTGCGCAGGACGTCCCGTCCCGTCGGCGGCTTGCGCGACCCGGGGCGATACTGCGGGACCCACTCGGCCTCTGAGAACTCCTGCTCTGCGGCTGCGTGCAGTGTCCAGTGCGGGTTGTACAGATGCGGTCTCGCCAACGCGCACAGGTCAGCGCGACCTGCGAGCACGATCGTGTTCACATCGTCATAGGAGGAGATCGCTCCAACCGCGATCGTCGGGATCCCCAGCTCGTTGCGGATCCGGTCGGCGAACGGCGTCTGGTAGCTGCGGCCAAAGGCGGGCTTCTCGAGCGGCGACACCTGACCCGTAGAGACGTCGACGATGTCACAGCCATGTTCGGCGAGCATGCGCGCGAACTCAACGGCCTGGTCCGGATCGAATCCTCCATCGACCCAGTCGGTGGCAGAGATGCGCACGCTCATCGGTTTCGAAGCCGGCCAGGCCGCGCGACACGCGTCGAACACCTCGAGCGGGAACCGCGCCCTCCCGGAGAGCGATCCACCAAATTCGTCTCCCCGCGCGTTGGCCAGCGGCGAGAGGAACGACGAGAGTAGATAGCCATGGGCCATGTGCAGCTCGAGCAGGTCGAAGCCGGCCTCGTCGGCGCCTTGCGCCGCCCACACGAACTGCGCCAGCACCCGGTACATGTCGTCGCGGGCCATCTCGCGGGGCACCTGGTTGCGCGGGCTGTAGGGAATCGGCGAGGGCCCCATCACGGGCCAGTTGCCGTGTGCCAGCGGCTCGTCGATGCCCTCCCACATCAGCTTGGTCGAGCCTTTGCGACCGGAGTGACCGATCTGCGCGCCGATCGGGCAGTCGCCGTACTGATGCGCGAACGCGACGATCCGCCGCCACGCCGCGATGTGGTCGTCCCGGTAGATGCCGGCGCATCCCGGCGTGATCCGCCCGACGTCGGACACGCACATCATCTCGCTCATGATCAGCCCGGCGCCCCCCAGCGCGCGCGAGCCGAGGTGCACGAGATGGAAGTCGCCGGGGGTGCCGTCGACCGCCGAGTACATGTCCATCGGCGAGACGATCACGCGGTTTCGCAGCTCGAGCTCGCGCAGCTTGAACGGCATGAACATCGGCGGCCGCGGCGCGAGCCCGACGCGGCGCGCGAAACCGTCATCGACCGAGTCGACGAACTCCGCGTCGCGCATCCGCAGGTTCTCGTATGTCACACGACGGCTGCGGGTCAGCAGGTTGAACGCGAACTGCATCCGCTCCTGGCCGACGTAGCGCCCGATCCCCTCGAACCACTCGAGCGACGCCTGCGCCGCGCGCTGGGTGCTCTCCACGATCGGCCGGCGCTCGGCCTCGTATGCGGTCGTCGCGCTCCACACGTCGTCGCCGTAGGTCCGAAATGCCCAGGCCAGAGCGACCGCGTCCTCCATCGCGAGCTTCGTCCCCGACCCGATCGAGAAGTGCGCGGTGTGGGCGGCGTCGCCCAGGAGCACCACGTTGTCGACGCACCAACGCCGGTTGCGGATCGTCACGAAGTTGATCCACTTGGAGTTGTTGGCGAGCAGTGGACGCCCCTCCAGCGCGTCGCTGAACAGCTCTTCGCAGAACGCGACGCTGTCCATGTCGCTGACGCCGGGCGGGAGATCGAGATCGGTGAAGCCCGCCCGTCGCCACACGTCCTCGTGCGTCTCGACGATGAACGTGCTCATCCGGTCGTCATAGGGATACGCGTGGGCCTGGAAGACCCCGTGGGGCGTCTCGGCGATGACGAACTTGAACGCCTCGTAGACGAGTTCGGTGCCGAGCCACATGTACCGGCACAGGCGGCGATCGAGCGACGGAACGAAGTCCTGCGCGAGCTCACCGCGGACCGCACTCGACGCGCCGTCTGCACCGACGATCAGATCGGCCCAGCCGAGCTCTGAGAGCGGCGGCGCCTCGGACTGGAAGCGCAGCTCGACGCCCAGCGAGCAAGCCCGCTCCTGGAGGATCCCCAGCAGCTCGCGGCGGCCGAGGGCGGAGAACCCGTGGCCACCGGAGGTCGTGACCAGGCCGCGGTGGTGGATGTCGATGTCGGTCCAGCGCGCGAAGCGCTCGGAGATCGCGGCGAACGTCTCCGGGTCGGCGTGCTCGAACACGGTCAGCGTCTCGTCGGAGAACACGACCCCGAACCCGAAAGCATCCTCAGCGCGGTTGCGCTCGAACACGGTGATCTCGCAGTCGGGCGCGACCTTGCGCATCAGAATCGAGAAGTAGAGGCCGCCGGGCCCTCCGCCCACGACCGCAATCCGCGGCGGACTCACGCTACACCCCGAGATCTGAGAGGTGCTCGTACTCCAGCGCGAGCCCGTTGACGGCTTGGTGGACCAGCGCCAGTGCAGCCCGCAGGTTCGCAGCGACGTTCGGCGCGAGGTCCTCGGCGCACAGCGCCTTGAGCTCCTCGTACACCTCCAGCAGCCGCGCTTCGGAGGCGGTCAACTGGTTTCCGAGCAGATCGGCGCTCACTTCGTCACCTCGAGGGGCCTGCCGCGGAGGTCGACCGTGCGCTTGGCCTTGAGCTCGAAGCGCGGCAGCTCGCCGGCGCCGGCGCGCTCGATTCTGAAGTTGAGGCCCTCGTGCGCGTGGGCGAGTCGCCGGTGAAGCGTCGCGGACAGCTCGTCCCACGCGTCCGGGGACCAGTCGGGCTTCAGTTCGAGGCGCAGCGTGATCTCGTCGCGGATTCCCTCGTGCGAGATCACGGTCTGGAACTCGTCGACCTCGGAGAACTCGCGCACGATCGCCTCGATCGCCCGTGGGTAGACGTTCGTGCCGCGGACGAGCTTCATGTCGTCGACGCGGCCCTGGATGCCGCCCTCGTAGATGTCGAACGTGCGTCCGCAGCTGCACTGCGAGGCGGGCACGCGGCACACGAGGTCGCCTGTCCTGTAGCGGATCAGCGGGATCGCGCCGCGTCCGAACGACGTGACCACCCGTTCCCCCCGTTCCCCATATCCCACCGGTGCCAAAGTCTCTGGATCGAGCACCTCCTCGATCACGTGGTCCTCGATGATGTGCGTCCCGCCGGGCTGGTGCGCGCACTCGAACACCATGATCGTCCCGATCTCGGTCATGCCGGCGGTGTCGAACGCCTTCGCGCCCCACTGCTCCTCGATCAGCGCCTTGGTCTGCGGGATCGAGCCAGCGGGTTCGCCGGACAGAATCAGCCGCTTCACGGCGGACCCCGGGAGATCGACGCCGAGCGTCGCGGCCTCCTGCGCCAGACGGAGCGCGTAGGTCGGCGTCGAGGCGACCACGGTCGCACCAAAGTCGAGCATCTGCAGCACGCGGGCCTCGGTCGACTGCGCGCCGCCGGGGACGTTCAGCACACCCACCTTCTCCATCGCGTAGTGGAGTCCCCAGAAGCCGATGAACGATCCGTAGCCGAACGCGATGTACGCGGTGTCCGCCGGGCGCGCCCCGCAGCCCCAGATCGCGTACGCCCACATCTCCGCGATCCACGCCCAGTCCTTGCGCGAGTCGATCGCCCGCAGCGGACCACGTCCGGTGGTGCCGGAGGTGGTGTGAACGCGAATCGCGCCGGCGCCGTCGATCGCCGGAAGCTCTCCGAACGGCGGCTTCGCGAACTGCGAGTTCATCCACTCCTCGCGCGTCAGGATCGGCAGGCGCTTGAGGTCATCGAGGGTCTTCAGCGAGTCGGGCGCGAACCCCGTTTCAGCGAACCGGCGCCGGTACCAGGGGCTGCGCGCGGCCGCCCACTCGCACTGGCGGCGGAGCTTCTCAAGCTGCAGCGCCTCGAGCTGATCCCGAGCCAGCGTCTCGGTCTTCGGATTCCAGTAAGGGGTCTCTCCGCCCACCGTTCCTCCGCCGCCGATGATAACCGACATTGCTGCGGAGTTCGATGTTAAGTATCAGCCTCAAGTATTGTCGGCTCAGCGATGACGCGCCACAGCATCGTCAATCCAGAGGGACTTCCGGAGCCGCGCGGTTTCTCGCACGCGGTGGTCGCCTCGAGCGGGCGCGACACCGTCTATCTCGCCGGGCAGATCGGTGCCGGCGAGACGCTTGCGGAGCAGTTCGACGCTGCGTGCGCAAACCTGCTGACGGCGCTAGCGGCGGCGGGCGGCAAACCCGATGATCTCGTGTCGCTGCAGATCTTCGTCACCGATGTCGAGGAGTACCGCTCGAGCCTGCGCGGTCTCGGCGAGGCGTGGCGCAAGCACTTCGAGCGCCACTACCCGGCGATGGGACTGTTCGGAGTAACCGGGCTCGCGGTGCCGGAGGCGCGCATCGAGCTGATGGGAACTGCGGTGCTAGGGGGCTGAGCCGGGTCATGGCCAGGTCGGTCGTGGTCACGGGTGGTGCGAAGGGCATCGGCCTGGCGACCGTGCAGCGGTTCGCCGCGCTTGGCGATCAGGTGATCGCGCTCGGCCGCGACCGTGACGCGCTCGCGCGGATCGAGCACGGCGTCCGCACGTTTGTGTGCGACGTCACCGACGAAGCGCAGGTCGTCGAGACGTTCACCACGATCGGCCCCGTCGACGTCCTCGTCAACAACGCCGGCATCGCCCAGAGCGCCCCGCTCGCGAAGACGACCCTCGCGTCCTGGAGCGCGCACTTCGATGTCAACGCGACGGGACCGTTTCTCTGCATGCGTGCGGTTGCTCCGGGCATGCGCGAACGGCGGCACGGCTCGATCGTCACGGTGGTCTCGACCGCCGGCCGCGTCGGCACCCCGTACACGAGCGCCTACACGGCCTCCAAGCACGCCGCGATCGGCCTCACCCGCGCGGTGGCCGCCGAGCTCAGCGGCTCGGGTGTCCGCGTCAACGCCGTATGCCCGACGTTCGTGCGCACCGAGCTGACCGCGCGCGCGATCGCGAACATCGTCGAGACCACCGGCCGCACGCCCGAGCAGGCCGAGGAGGCGCTCAGACGAGCCACGCCCCTGGGCCGGCTGCTCGAGCCCGCGGAGGTCGCCGACGCGGTCGTGTTCCTCGCCTCCGACGCGGCCGGGTCGATCAGCGGGCAGGCGCTCGTGATCGACGGCGGCGGCCTTCAGGTCTGAGCACGACGGGGCTCACAACATCCTCTGCTCTGACCACGTGAGCAGCGAGCTCATTCCGATCCAAAGCTTGAACTTGTCTAGCGCGTTGCCATCGTGCGCGTACTCCAGGATGTCGGTCTGCCTGCCGCCTCGGAAGGTCCCGAGCAGCGTCCCGGCAAATGTCGCTTGCGTGCCCGGGAACGTCTTCCAAGCGCTGGTGCCGCCCCACGAAACCTGGAAATGGTTGTCGTGGACCCGGGCGACGTCGCAGCGTCCGTCTCCGTCGAAGTCGCCGAAGCTCAGCTCATTGAGGTTGGCGGACAGCTGCTTGTTGAGCCGATTCCACTCGCTGGCCCCGCCGTAGGAGACGGACCATTGGTGGTTGGCGAGGCTGAACACGTCGGTCTTGCCATCGCCGTTGAAGTCGCAGAAGCGGAGTTGGCCGACGTTGTAGCTCGAGGCCGCGAGCGGCTTCCACGGACTCGCGCCACCGCTGGAGTAATACCAGCGCTTTCCGTTCGCGCGGAAGATGTCGGTTTTTCCATCTCCGTCGAAGTCGTAGAAGCGGTACCCGCTCATCGGGATGTTCGATCCCGCCGGCAGCGGCGTCAGCGGTCCCGTCCCGCCGTAGGAGACGAGCCAGCTGTCTCCCCGCTGGGTAAAGACATCCGTCTTGCCGTCGCCGTTGAAATCGCCGAATCCCAGCTGGTTGAGACGAAGCTGCGAGGTGCGCAAGAAGCGCCACTCACGCGTTGCACCGGATGAGAAGAACCAGCCGGTGCCGTTGGCGACGAAGGCGTCGGCGGTGCCATTGCCGTCGAAGTCGCCGACCGCGATCTGCTGCGAGGTGTTGACGCCGTACTGGTTGCCGGAGACGAACAGTTCGTGGTGCGAGACGAGGTACTGGCGCCATTTGCCCTGAAGGCGCGCCTCCTCGTAGGTGTTGTGGGGGTGCAGGACAAGCCGCAGGGCGGCTTCCTCGTCCTGATGCTCCATCACGTTGCCGGCGAAGATGGCTCTATCCGTCGGTATCCCTCGTAGCTCAAACGCGGGCCGCGTCAGGTGGCCCAGGAACCCGTAGCTCTGATCTCCGCGGATCGCGTTGTCACGGACGGCGATGAACTGACCCGCGGCTCCGCCGACCCACGTCCCGGGGTATTTGGACCCATGCATGTCGAAGTGCTGGTTGTAGTCCCCTCCACAGGTCGGACCGTCGGTGAGGACGAAATTGAATTCGGCGATGTAACCCGCGCCGGGCGATGAATTTCCACCGGCCACGTCGTGGCGATCGAAGTCGAACACGTTGCGATCGATCAACGCGAGGCCGTTGTCGCCAACGCTGACCCCATAGCCTCCCTCGCACTGCACGTTGTCGTGAATGAAGTTGCCGGTGATCCGGATGCCGCTCGCGGCCAGCTCGTAATCCGATGAGGACGGGCGCGGCACCGCGGGCACGTGGTTGAGGGTCGCGTGGACATCCACGCCCGCCTCGGGCCAGCCACTGATCTCGTTGTTGTCGACGAGCACGTTCTGGACGTCGTGGATCTCGATGCCGTCCGTCTGGTCCCCACGGTTGTCTGTGTCATCGACGTCGTAGGTCGCGGCCAGCCGCAGCCCGCTGATGCGGGTGCGCGAGCCCAACTCGAGCATCGCCTCGGTGCAGGCGCCATCGGGACAGCTCGACAGGATCGACTGGCCAGGCGCCAGCGGCGGTAGCGGATGGGACATGTACAGGAGCCCGCCGAGCCTCGTCGCGGAGCGGTCGCTCTCAATCGTGATCCCATCGGGGATGTACAGAACCGCCTCGGCGGGTGTCGGCTGGGTCGGATTGCCGTCGAGCTGAGAGACGTCGATGCGGGCGCTGTCATCTATGTGGATCGGCGTGCATCTTGCCTCGAGCGCCAGCAGCAGCTGGTTCCCGTTCACAACGTCGTCGCAGGCCGACTCGACGCGCACGTTCAGCGCAAATGAGTGCGCCACGGGGCCCGCGTCAGCTGACAGCGGCGCGGCGGTAACGGTCACGGTCTGGTTCGTCGACGGCGCGTTGGAATCCGCGGAGAGCGTCAGCATTGTCTGCGTGTCGGCGGGGTTGGGTGTGACATCGGCATGAACGCCGGTGGGCAGCGTTCCGACGCTGAACTGGATCTGCCCCGTCGACCCACCGATCCGCCCGATCGTGATCGTGTCGCCGGCGCTGTGGCCCTTCTCCACCGTCACGCTCGTGCTCTGCGGAGTGACAGTGAAGTCCGGAGGCGGCGGCTGCGAAGGCGTGTCGAAGCTGAGGTCATCGATCGCTACGTCCTTCTGGTTGTCGGTCGGATTGCGCGCGCTGACCTCGAAGCCCACGATCTGCGACGACGGCGTCGACACTGCCAGCTGCGTCTGCACCCCGGCACCCTGCGTCACGGTCGCCGGCGCCGAGGCGGCGATCTGTTGTCCACTCGAGTCGAACGCCAGCAACTGCACCACGGCGCACGTCGGGGCGGTGCTATTCGCTGTGCACGCGGGCTCCGCGGAAGCGCCCAGGAAGCCGACGTACACCGACACGCGCGAGCGCGGCGCGGAGAACGTGCCCGTCGTCTCCGGAATGTAGGTCCCGATGTCCTCGTTGGGGCACGGCTGGTATTGGAGGCAACCGATATCGGCGACATGAGATCCCGATCGCGCCTGACCGGGAGCGTTGACAACCACGGTCGGCTGACTCCCGCTCGCGCCGCCGGGAAGCGGGCCGAAGACGACGCCGGAGGCGGAGTATTGGCCGGTCACGGTCGCGCCGGGCGAGAGTTCGTCGAAGCCGACCGTCGTGTCCGCCGACGCCGAGCTCGCGACGAGCAAGCCCAGCGTAAGAGCCAAGAGGCCCGAACCCGCGCTCACCCCCCATCTCATCTCGCAGCCAGGCTAGTTCGCTGCCGCACCCGAGTCAACTGTCGCACCGCGCCGGAAACTAGATCTAACGTATCCGCCGGTGGTTGGCGCGGGAGGAAGGCTGTGTTCGCGGTGAGACAAGTCACGTGGCGCAGGCGCGCGATTGTCGCGGTGCTCGCCGTGCTCGCTGGTTGGGGCGGAATCGCCCTGGTGTCTGCACAAGGACGGGCAGCGTCCCCCGCGTGCCCGTGGATGGACGCGCACAAGTCCCCCGAGCAGCGCGCACAGATGCTGATCAGGGCGATGAGCCTTTCGCAGAAGCTGCAGATGACGACCTTCAGCAATCCCCCCTGGTTCACCCACTTCGGGACAGCCGGGCAAGTCGACGCGATCCCGTCGTTGTGCATTCCGGAGATCAACATGAGCGACGAGGGCTCCGGCGTCGCGGGTCTGCAGCAGGGCACCACGGTGTTCCCGAGCGGGATCGCGCAGGCCGCGATGTGGGATCCCGAGCTGTCGACGCAGTTCGGGCGTGCGCTCGGCCGGGAGGCGTTCGCCAAGGGGATCAACGTGATGCTCGGTCCGGGGATGGACATGGCACGCACCGCCGTGGGCGGCCGTAACTTCGAGGACGGCGGCGAGGACCCATACCTCACCGGGCAGGTGAGGGCGGCGGCGATCCGCGGGATCCAGAGCACCCCGGTGCTCGCGGAGGCCAAGCACTACGTGCTCAACGACCAGGAGCACGACCGCAACACCGTTGACGTGCATGTCGGTGACCGGGCGCTGCACGAGATCTACCTGGCGCCGTTCGAGGCAGCGGTGAAGCAGGGCCACGTCGGCTCGATCATGTGCTCATACAACCTGGCGTTCGGTCAGCACGTGTGCCAAAACAAGCAGCTGCTCGACGGTGTCCTGCGCGACGAGTGGGGCTTCCAAGGGTTCGTGACCAGCGACTGGGGAGCGACCCACTCGACCGCGCCCTCGGCGAACGCGGGGCTCGATCTCGAGATGAACGCCGCGCCGCCGCAGTACTACGGCAGCGTGCTCGGCAAGGCGATCAGCGCCGGGCAGGTGAAGCTCGCGCGGCTGAACACGATGCTGACGCACATCTTCGTGCCGATGTTCCGCTACGGACTGTTCGACCATCCGGTCGTCTCGCAGCCGAACGCGTATCTGGATCAGGCCGACACGCCGGCCGACCGGGCGCTCGCGCGGGAGATTTCGGAGCAGTCGACCGTGCCGCTCAAGAACAACAGTCATCTGCTGCCGCTCGACGGTGGCAGTGGCAGGACGATCGCGGTGATCGGCACCGCCGCCAATCCGGTCGGGGCGGCCGGGTCGTCGGGCGGAGGCGGAAGCTCGCACGGCACGGGGTTGCCCTCGCCGGTCAGCCCGCTCGAGGGCGTCGAGGCACTGGCGCAGACTCGCGGAGACCGCGTGCTCTATGCGGACGGGTCCGCGGGCGCCGATGCGACGGCGGTTGCCAAGGCGGCCGATGTCGCGATCGTCGTGATCG
This sequence comes from uncultured Solirubrobacterales bacterium, assembly GCA_963824755.1. Lineage (GTDB taxonomy): Bacteria > Actinomycetota > Thermoleophilia > Solirubrobacterales > Solirubrobacteraceae > Palsa-465. Next base: position 53,596 of record CAWGQT010000029.1, read on the forward strand.
CCGACAGCGAGTCGGAGGGCAGCGACCGCACGACGCTCGACGCGCGCGGCCCGGGCCTGTGCGTGTCGGTGGTCTGTTCGGGAACCAACCAGGATGAGAACAAGCTCGTGCAGACGGTCGCGGCCGCGAACCCCAATACCGTCGTGGTGATCGACGCTGGAGCGCCGGGTCAGCATGCCCTGGCTCGGGAGCGTCAAGTCGGTGCTCGATGCCTGGTATCCGGGGGTGGAGAACGGCAACGCGATTGCCGATCTGATCTACGGCATCAGCGACCCATCGGGGCATCTCCCGCAGACGTTCCCGCGCTCGTTGGCGCAGATGCCTACGCGGACACCGGCCCAGTACCCGGGAGTGAACGACCAGGAGACCTACTCGGAGGGCCTCTACATCGGCTATCGCTACTTCGACGCCCACCACCTGACGCCACTGTTCCGGTTCGGCTTCGGCCTGTCCTACACGACCTTTCGCTTCTCGCGCCTGATGGTGGCCCGAGCCGGCCGCGGCGTCACGGTCACCAACACGGTGCGGCGGGCCGGCGCCGACGTCGGCCAGGTCTACGTCGCCTTCCCGGCGAGGCTCGGCGAACCCCCGCGCCAGCTGAAGGGCTTTCAGAAGACGTTCCTCGAGCCCGGCCAGTCGCAGCGCGTCACGATCGGGCTCGATCCCCGGGCGTTCTCGTGGTGGCGTAGCGCTGTGCAGCGCTGGGTGCAGAGCCGCGGCTGCTACGGGATCAGCGTCGGCGACTCGTCCCGGTCGATGCCGCTCGCCGGCCGTCTCGGGATCGGCGGCGCAACCTGCCGTCGCTGAGCCGGGCACTATGCGGAGCTCACGACAGCGTGCACCGGAACCGTCGTGGACGAGCCCGCGGAGGTCGCCGACGCGGTCGTGTTCCTCGCCTCCGAAGCGGCCGGGTCGATCAGCGGGCAGGCGCTCGTGATCGACGGCGGCGGGATCCAGGCCTAGCTGCCGGCCGGCTCGGATCGTGTGGAGTGCTCGCCGGTCATGGCGCCGTGACTCCGGTGAGCAGCCAGTCGACGAAGCTCGTATCGCTTTCGCCCATCACGTCGTGGCGCACGCCGTCGTCCGGGCCGCCCATCAGGTAGGTGCGCTGCTCGATGTTCGCGCGCACCTGGCGCTGGCGGCGGCCGAGCCGCGACCTTGAGCCAGGGCTGCCGGCCCGCCCGGCCGCGAGGCGTGCTTGGCCAGGGACTGTGTTCGGGGTCGTTGTGGACATGGGTTCCTCCTAGTGGTGGTTGTGGGTTGAAGGGAGGCTTGCGCTCACGCCGCGAGCGTTGCCGCCGCTGGGGTGACCGCCTGCTGGCGCTCCTCGGCGGCGTCGGCGGTTGGGTGCGCCGGCAGAAGCGCAAGCGCGACCAGGGCCCCGGTGGCCGCGACGCCGGCGGCCACGTAGTTGGCCGCCGTGAAGCCGTGGAAGAACGCCGAGTTGGCGGCGTTGTGGATGGCCGCTGCAAGGGCCGGATGAGCCGCGTGGTCAAGCTTGCCCGCGACGGTTAGGGCGGCGCCGAGCGACGCGTGTGCCGTCCGCGCGATCGCCGCCGGCAGCCGCGCCGGAAGCGCGCTCGTCAACCGGCTGGCATACAGCGAGGCGTACACGCTGCCGATCACGGCGACGCCGAGGGTCCCACCGAGAAGGCGCGTCGCGTCGTTGACGGCAGAGCCGACGCCGGCTTTCGCCTTCGGCACCACGCCCATGATCGCTTCGGTCGCCGGGGCGCTGGTGAGGCCCATGCCGGTCCCGAGTACGACCATCTGAGCCGCAATCGTCGCGTAGGCGGTCGAGACCGATGAGGTCGAGACCCACAGGTAGAACGCGGCCATCGAGAAGAGCCCGGTGGCGACGACCAGCTTGGTCCCGAGCCGCACGGCGAGCTTGGTGCCGATGATCGACGAGATAGCGACGGACGACGCGACGGGCAGAAGGCGCACGCCTGTCGACAGCGGTCCGTAGCCCTTGAGGAACTGGAACATCTGAGTGGCCAGGAAGATGAAGCCGGACAGCGCGAAGAACGAGATCGCGACCGAGGCGCTCGCGGCCGTAAAGCGCGGGTTTGCGAACAGGCTCACGTCCAGCATCGGTTGCTCAGTGCGCCGCTCCCAGACCACGAACGCCGCCGCCAGCGCTGCGGTGAGCGCGAAGCCGGCGAGCGTCCGCGTGCTGCTCCAGCCGTAGCTGGGGGCCTCGATGATCGTGTAGACGAGCAGAGCGATCATCGCGCTCGAGAGCGCGAACCCGGCGCGGTCGGTGCGGGGCGCGTGGGGATCGCGGGACGTAGGGACGTAGCGAGCGGACAGGAGACCGGCGATCGCCGCGACCGGCGCCATCGCCAAGAAGATGCTCCGCCAGTCGGAGATCTGCAGCAGCCATCCGCCGACGATCGGCCCGAGTGCGATCGCTACGCCCGTGATCGCGCCCCAGAGGCCGATCGCCTGGGCGCGCTCGCGCCGCTCGGTGAACACGTTCGTCAGTAGCGAGAGCGTCGAGGGGAACACCATCGCCGCTCCAACACCCATCACGGCGCGTGCGCCAATCAGCTCGCCAGGGCTGTTAGTTAGGCCGCCCGCGACGCTCGCGGCGCCGAACACCGACAGGCCGGCGAGCAGCATGCCCTTGCGTCCGAACCTGTCGGAGAGGCTGCCCGCAGCGAGCACCGATGCGGCGAACAGCAGGTTGAACGCATCCACGACCCACTGCAGCTGCGAGTTGGACGCCCGCAGCTGGCGCACGAGCGCTGGCAGCGCGACGTTGACGATCGTCGTGTCGAGGTTGATCACAAACGCCGCAAGCAGCAGCGAGATCAGGATCAGCGGCTTTTTCGGTCTCATCGCTTCCTCCTCGGGAGCAGCGGTCGAATCGGTGCGAGACAGAGTTCTAAACCATCTGGACAAATAAATCAAGTTACTAGACCAAGATTTCTAGTTCCTGATAGAGTTCCTGTTACATGCGGTCCTACGACGAGTACTGCGCGATCGCCAAATCGCTCGACGTGATCGGCGACCGATGGACGCTGCTGATCGTCCGCGAGCTCGCGATGCGCGACGCGTGCCGCTACACCGACCTGCGCAACGGGCTGCCCGGGATCGCCACCAACCTGCTCGCCGAACGGCTGCGCGAACTCGAGCGCGCCGGCGTCGTCGCGCGCGAGGATGCACCCCCACCAATCGCCACGACCCTCTTCCGCCTCACTCTGCGTGGCGAGCAGCTCCGACCCCTGCTCGATGAGCTGACGCGCTGGGGCCTTCCACTGATGGCCGACCAGAACCCGAGCGACGTGGTCCGCAGCCACTGGCTCGCCGGCGCACTCGAGCTGATGCTCACCGACCACCAGCCCGACGCTCCCCCGGTGACCGTCGAGCTCCGGACCGGCGACGAACCGATCGTGATCGAGACGCGCGACGGCGCGATCCAGATCAGGCTCGGTCAGGTCGACAACGCGGACGCGACGCTGACCGGGCCAGCCAGGCCGATCATGGGACTTCTGCTCGGTCTACTCGAGCTCGCGGACGCCAAGGCCGGCGCGGTCAGCTACGACGGCGACCCCGCCGTGCTCGATCGAATCCGGGCTCAGGCGACCGCCACGGCCGCGGCGGGCTGAACCAACGCGCTTGCGCGAGGCTGCGCCCCAGCGTGCGAGATGGGGTGGGCGCGCGTTCCTTGAGAAGTTGGCGACTCAGCGCAGGCGCGAGAGCCAATCGCGAACCGCCGCCTCCAGACCGGGCAGGTCGGTCGACAGGCTGTGATTCCCCTTCAGCGCCACGACCCGGCGCCGAGGGCCCGGCGGCGGCATCCCGAAGGGATCCGACTCGCCCTGCACGACGAGCGTCGGCACGTGCACGCCGTCGAGCTCCTCGAGCCGCGACTTCTCTGGCCTTCCCGGCGGGTGTACCGGAAACGCGAGGCAGAGGACCGCGACTGCGCCGGCGTCGCCGGCGGTCCGGCACGCCACCCGCGCCCCCGAGGAGCGCCCGCCGGCGATCAGCGGCAACCGGCCAAGCTCCCCTGATCGCAGAGCCTCGATGACGGTCAGCCAGGCCACGTCGAGCTGCTTCACCGGCGCCGGCGAGCGCCGGCCCGCGACGCGGTAAGGCTGCTCGACCTGGGCCACGATCAGGCCGCACTCGGTCCCGGCGCGGGTCGCGACGATCAGATCCTTGGCGGCGAAGCCCCCGCCGGCGCCGTGCCCAAGCACCAGCGCGCCGACCGGTTCGCCATCGGGCGCCACGAGCGAAACGCGCGCCGGGCCATGCGGCGTCTCGATGTCAGCGTGTGAACCCACTCACGAAACGCTAGCGACGCCGTTAAGCAAAAACCGCGACACTGCGCGCATGGGCAGGTCATCCGGCGGCCGGCCGCGCTTCCTGGCATTCGCGATCACCTCCGTGGTGGGGGTCGCGGCGGCGATCACGACGGTGGTCGGTCTGCTGGCGGTCATCCTGCTGGTCACCTCGGAGGTCGGCGGCTCCGGCGAGGCCGCGGCCTCGATCCCCTCCGGGGCGATGCGGCTCGTGGTCGGCCCGACTCCGTCCGGCCGGCCGATCCCGCCGGACTACCTGGGCCTGTCAATCGAGTTCCACGGACTCGAGGGGTACCTCGGGCACGATCCGAACAACGTCAACCCGGTGTTCGTCGCGCTGCTTCGCAACATCTCCCTGGGAACCTCGCCGCAACTGAGGATCGGCGGCGACAGCACAGACTGGAGCTGGTGGCCGGCACGCGGGCTGAGGCGACCCGGCGGCGCGTCCTACACGATCACGCGTAACTGGCTGCGGGTGCTTCAGGCATTCGCGGATCAGACGAGCGCGAGGCTGATCCTCGGCGTCAACTTCGAGGCCGACAGCCGCGCGGTCGCTCGCGTCGAGTCGCACGCGTTCACGAAATCACTGGGGCCTCGAATCACCGCGCTCGAGCTCGGCAACGAGCCCGAGCTCTATTCGACGCTTGGCTGGTACCGGTCCTCAAGCGGGTCGGTCTACGGGCGGCCGTCCGGTTACGACTTTCAGCGCTACCTCAGCGACTGGGGGCGGGTCGTCGGAGCGCTGCCGCACGTCCCGCTCGCCGGTCCCACGGTCGGGAGCCTGAGCTGGCTGACGGGGCTCGGCCAGTACCTGCGCGAGCACCCGCGAGTCCGGATCGTCACTGTGCACCGCTACCAGCTCTCGCGTTGCTTCACCCCGCCCTCCTCGCCCCAGTACCCGACGATCTCCGCCCTGCTGCAGAGCGGCGCCGCGAGCGGGCTGGCCGCCACCGTCGCGCCGTTCGCCGGCATCGCGCACGCGCATCACGCCCAGCTGCGAGTCGAGGAGCTGAACTCGGTTGCCTGCGGCGGATCACCGAATGTCAGCAACCGTTTCGCCTCAGCACTGTGGGCGCTCGACGCCCTGTTCGAGATGCGGCGGGTCGGAGCCGACGGCGTGAACATCCACACGTTCCCGATCGCCAACTACGGGCTGTTCACGTTCTCGCACAGGAACGACCGCTGGAGGGGGTATGTGCGACCCGAGTACTACGGGCTGCTGATGTTCGCGCAGGCCGCCCCGGCGGGCTCGCGGCTGCTGCCGGTCTCGGGTGCCACCGGGCTGGTCCACGCCTGGGCGACTCGCGGCTCCGACGGGCACACACGCGTGCTCCTGATCAACGACGCGAGCCGGCGGCAGCGGACGGTCGCGTTGCGGGTGCCCGGGATCACCGGGCAGGCGGTGCTCGAGCGGTTGCGCGCGCCAGGCCTGGCCGCTAAGCACGGGATCACGCTCGGAGGGATGGCGTTCGCGCCTGGAACGGCCACCGGCGCGCTCGCCGGCCACCTGAAGCTCGAGTCGGTCGGCCACGTCGGCGACATGTATGTCGTCAGGATGCCGCCCGCGAGCGCCGCGCTGCTCACGCTCTAGTGGCGCTTCACGATCCGGCGAGCAGCTCGCGCAGCGTCTCGATCCCGTCCCAGACATCGACGAAGCGCGTCGTCAGCGGCGAGAGGCCGAAGCGGATCACGTCGGGCCCGCGGAAATCGGGCACCACGCCCCGCTCGATCAGCGCCGCACACAGCGCCCTGGCGTCCTCGTGCGCGAGTCCGACGTGGGCGCCACGGATCGCTGGATCCCGCGGTGAGGCAACCGATGCGCCGAAGTCGCGTAGTCGCGCGTCGGTGAGCGCGACCGCCAACTCGGTCAGGGCGATCCCCTTCCCCCGGATTCGCTCGATTCCGGCCTCCGCAACCAGCTTCACGCCCTCGTCGACCGCGCCGACCGCGAGGATCGGCGGCGTTCCGGAGAGGAGCCCGCGGACCCCGGTGGCGGCGAGATAACCCTGCTCCATCGCGAACGGGTCCTGACGGCCGAGCCACCCCCAGATCGGCTGGCGTAGGTCGGCCTGCAGCTCGCGACGCATGTACATATACGCGGGCGCCCCGGGCCCGCCGTTCAGGTACTTGTAGGTGCAGCCGACGGCGAGGTCGGCGCCGTCGCGGTCGAGCGCGACCGGGACCGAGCCGGCGCTGTGGCTGAGATCCCACAGCATCAGCGCGCCCGCGTCGTGCACCAGCTCGGTGATCTCCGCCATCGGCGCGATGTGCGCCGAGCGGTAGGAGACGTGCGAGAACGTGACGAGGGCAGTCCGGGCGCTGAGGAGCTCCGCGACGTGCTCGGGCGTCGGGCCGCCGGATCGGTCTCCGTGGAGCCACACGACCTCGCACCCGCGCGCCGCCGCCAGGCCCTCGAGCACGTACCGATCGGTCGGGAAGTTGTCGACGTCGGTGATGATCTGGTCGCGGCCCGGACGGGCGTCGAGCGCCGCCGAGGCGAGCTTGTAGAAGCAGACGGTGGTCGAGTCTCCGACCACCACCTGTCCCGGTACCGCCCCCAGCGCCGCCTCGCCAAGGCGGTCGCCGATCTGAACCGGCCAGTCGAGCCAGCCCTCGTCCCAGGCGCGCACCATCCGCCGCCCCCATTGCTCGGCGACGATCTCGGTCAGCCGCCGGAGCGTCGCGCGGGGAAGGCAGCCGAGCGAGTTGCCATCGAGGTACACGGCGCTCTCGTCGAGGATGAAGCGATCGCGGAAGGACGCCAGCGCATCGGCCGAGTCGAGTGCGGCGGCATCCTCGCGCGTCAGGCCCAGCTCGATCGCCACGCGGTCCTCATTCTTGACTTTTGATCATTGATTCCGATACTAAGCTCCAGGATGGAGTCTCAGCTTGCCGTGCTCGCCGACGAAGGCTCCCACCGCGGGCACCGCACGCTGGCCGAGAAGGCGTTCGACGCTCTCCACAAGGCGATCATCACAGGTCAGCTACGCCCCGGCACGCGGCTGCCGATCGAGGAGCTCGCCGAGGTGCTCGACATGAGCCCGATGCCGATCCGCGAAGCCGTCCGCCGGCTCGACGCGGCGGGGCTCGTCGAGAACGTGCCCCACCGAGGCGCGCGGGTCACCGAGCTGTCGATCACCGACCTCGCGGAGGTGTACGAGGCGCGCCTCGCGCTCGAGGTGCTCGCGATCCGGCGCGCCGCCGAGCGCTTCGACGAGCGCCGCGAGGCGATCGCGCGCCGGCGGCTCGAGGAGCTCAGCGGCATGCCCGATGACAATTCCGCCGCAACATCCGCCGCGCACACCGAGTTTCACTTCGCGCTGTACGAGGCCGCCGGCTCGGCTTGGCTGATGCGCCTCATCCGCCCCGTGTGGGAGACCGCCGAGCGCTACTGCCTCGAGGTCCCGCAGGTCCGCCAGCTCGCGGCGCGCCGCGCCGAGCACGACGCGATCCTCAAGGCGTGCCTTGACCACGCGCCTGACCGCGCCGCGCTGGCCCTCCACGACCACCTCGCGACCACCGCGAACAACATCTCGGTGGCGATGGGCGGGGTGGCGCTGTTCGAATTCGCCGATCGGGGATCCCTGGGCCGCGGCGCCCCCCGACAAAACTCAAAAATCGCGCCGGCTGTCGGGATCGACTAACGAAACTCGGGCTATTCCCGACAAACGTTGACTTCTTCGGAAGGTCGCGGCAATTTTTGAGTTTTTGCGGGTCCGCGGAGGTGCCGGAGGGTGGGTGAGATCGCGGAGGGCCGGGGGGATTGCCCGAGGGCCGGGGGGATTGCCCGAGGGCCGGGGGGATTGCCCGAGGGCCGGGGCGATCGCCGGAGGGTGGGTGAGATCGCGGAGGGCCGGAGAGATCGCGGAGGGCCGGAGGCATCGCGGAGGGCCGGGGAGATCGCGGGGGCCGGGGCGATCGCCCGAGGGCCGGGGGGATTACGCCCCGCGGACGCCGCGAAGCGCCCCTCACCGCCCCAGGTAGGCCCGCTTCAGATCCTCGTGATGCAGCAGCTCCGACGCCACCCCCTCGAGCACGATCTCGCCAGTCGACAAGACGTAACCCCGGTCGGCGATCGACAGCGCCATCGTCGCGTTCTGCTCGACCATCAGCACCGAGACGCCCGACTCGTGCACCTCCTTGATGATCCGGAAGTTCTGCTGGACGAGCGCCGGCGAGAGCCCCATCGACGGCTCGTCCATCAGCAGCAGGCGCGGACGCGACATCAGCGCCCGGCCCATCGCCACCATCTGCTGCTCGCCGCCCGACAGCGTCCCCGCGAGTTGGTCGCGCCGCTCATACAGCCGCGGGAACAGCGTGTGGACCTTCTCGAAGTCCTCCTCGAGCGACTCGCCGCCGCGCAGCACGGCCCCGAGCTCGAGGTTCTCGCGCACGGTCATGTCCCTGAACAGCCGCCGGTTCTCGGGCACGATCGCCATCCCGTGCGCGATCCGCTGCGGCACGGGCCAGCTCGTCACGTCCTCGCCGGCGAGCAGCACCCGCCCGGCCCGCGGGCGCACGATCCCCAGAATCGTCTTCAGGGTCGTCGACTTCCCCGACGCGTTGCCGCCGAGCAGACACACCAGCTCCCCGTCGCCGACCCGCAGCGTAATCCCCTCGAGGATCCGCATCTGGGCGTAGTAGGTCGTGACCTCGTCGAGTTGGAGCAGGGCGGTTGCGGCCATCAGCCCTCCGAAGCCAGCGCCTCGGGATCGCGCCCCAGGTACGCCTCGACCACGCCCGGATGGTTGGCGACCGCGTCAAAGCTTCCCTCCGCGAGCTTGACGCCGTGGTCGAGCGCCACGACGCGGTCAGAGCAACCCTCGACCACGTGCATGTCGTGCTCGATCACGAGGATCGCCAGCCCGCGCTCGTCGCGTAGCCGCCCGATCAGCTCGGTCACCTCGTGCGTCTCGTTGGGGTTCATGCCGGCAGCGGGCTCGTCGAGCAGCAGCAGCCGTGGCTGGGCGGCCAAAGCGCGCGCGATCTCGAGCCGGCGCCGGTTTGCATAGGAGAGCGAGTAGGCGGGCTGATTCCAGCGATATCCCGCAAGGCGCTGCCCGAAGAACGACAGGATCTCCTCGGCCAGGGCGCGCACCTCGCGCTCCTCGCGCCGCGCCCGCGGCAGCCGCAGGATCGACTCGATCGGCCAGGCGTGCGTATGCCCGTACGTCGCCGCCATCACGTTCTCGATCACCGACATGTTCAGGAACAGGCGCAGGCTCTGGAACGTCCGCGCGATCCCCCCGCGCGTGATCTTGTGCGGCACGCCGCCGCCGATCGACTTGCCCGCGAATCGCACATCGCCCCCGGAAGGCGAGTACACGCCGGTGATCACGTTGAAGACCGTCGTCTTGCCGGCGCCGTTGGGGCCGATCACGCTGACGACCTCCTGCTCGGAAACGGCCAGATCGAGCTCCGACAAAGCACGCAGTCCCCCGAACGCAACGGAAACGCGATCGAGCTCAAGCAACGAACCCAAGGCTCAAACCACCTCCACGCGCCGAGACCCCAGCAGCCCCTGAGGCCGCGCGTTCATCATCACGATCAGGATCGCGCCGATCAGCAACTGGCGCGTGATCGCCGGCACCGTCACGAGCCGCGACTCCCACACCGACGCGGCCAGCACCAGCGTCGGCGGGATCAGGATCGTCCGCCACTTCCCGCGGACCTGGATCAGCGCGATCACCAGGCACAGCAGCGCCACGAACCCGATGTTGCCGTAGCGGGTCTGGTTGCCGCTCGGCACGATCACCCAGCCGCGCACCAGATCCGCGATCCACCCAGACGACTGCGGCCCGCCGGCGACCGTCGACGCCGAGATCGCATCGAGGATCCCGTACAAGGCATATCCGAGCGCCACCGTCGCCGCCAAAACACCCACCAACTTCGTCCACGGCCGCAGCTTGACGATCAGCGTCAGCAGGATCACGCCATAGAAGATGTAGCCGGCCTCGGTCGGGCTGCGCAGGAAGCCGTCGAGCGTGATCGACAGGACCAGCCCGCCGAGCACCGCCCCGGCGAGGCTGCCGGCGCCGCCGAGAATCAGCCCGGCGTAGATCAGGATCAGGAACGGCGTCTCGAAGTCGGTCGGGAACACGCTGATCTGCTGCGCGGCAAAGATCGTGCCGGCGAGCGCGGCCACGACCGCGCCGAAGCTGAACGCCAGCAGCTTCACGCGGTTGACCGGGATCGTCATCATCCCGGCGGCGAGCGGGTCCTCGCGCACCGCGCGCCAGGCACGCCCCGTCCGCGAGGTGTCGAGCAGATGTAAGACCCCGACCGTCGCCACCAGCAGGACCAGGAGCAGCCAGAAGTAACCGCGGTTGGTCGTGATCTGCGAGCCGAAGCCCTTGATCGGGTCGATCGCGACGATCCCGTTCGGACCGCCCAGCTTCGAGGTCGCGACGTTGTTCGTGAACTCCACGAACGCCTCGCCGAAGAACAGCGTGATGATCGCCAGGTAGTCGCCGATCAGCCGCCTCGACGGCAGCCCGACGAGCAGCCCCAGGCAGGCGGCGCCGACCATCACGATCGGGATCGAGACGTACGCCGCGAAGTGGATCCCGGTCGGGGGATGCAGCTGGTTCGAGGAGAGCAGCGCGAACCCGTAGGCGCCGAATCCATAGAACGCGATGTACCCGAGGTCGAGCAGGCCCGCCCATCCAACCGAGATGTTGAGCCCGACCGCGAGCATCGCCAGCAGCAGCGCGTTGATGCCGACCTGGAGCTGGAAGTCGTTGACGGTCAGCAGCGGCACGGCGGCGCCGGCGAGCGCGCAGATCGCGAGTTTCGGCCACCAGCCGAGCCGCTCGAACTGGCGCTGGAGATCACCGCGCCAGCCGGGCGCGAACTCGCGCCGCGCGCCCGAGCGCGCGACCCATTCGTCCATGCCTACGCTGGGGCCGCCGCCGGTCTCGGACGGCTCGCCCGGAGGAAGATCGGACGAGCTCATACCTTCTCCAGCGGGACCTTGCCGAGCAGCCCGCTCGGCCGCACCAGCATCATCACGATCAGGATCCCGAACACGATCAGGTTCGTGTACGTCGAGGAGATGTAACCGGTGACGAACGACTCGGCGATCCCGATCAGCATGCCGCCGAGCATCGCGCCCGGGATCGAGCCGATCCCGCCGACGACTGCGGCCGTGAACGCCTTCAGACCGGCGGTGAAGCCCATCAGGTTGTAGATCGTGTTGAACACGAGGCCCGCCATCACGCCCGCGATGCCCGCGAGCGCCGAGCCGAGGAAGAACGTCGCGGCGATCGTGTAGTCGACGTTGATCCCGAGCATCTCCGCCGCCTCGCGGTCGGCCGCGACCGCCCGCATCTGCTTGCCGAGCTTGGTGCGGCTCACGATCAGCGTGAGCCCGTACATCAGGACCACGCTCAGCACGATCACCATGATCCGGACGATGTCGATGTTGAACGCGCCGATGTGAATGCCGGTCGAGAACGAGATGAACGCCGAGGTGTCGTAGCTGCGAAACGAGGCGCCGAACAGCAGCAGCATCGTGTTCTCGAGCAGGAACGACACGCCGAGCGCAGTGATCAGCGGCGCGATTCGGGGTGCGTCGCGTAACGGCCGGTAGGCGAACCGCTCGATCGCCACCCCGAGCATGCCCACGCCCCCGGCCGAGAGGCCGAACATGATCAACAGCAGCAGCGGCACGGGGATGCTCAGCGAGGTGGGGCCGCCGAACCACTGGATCACGAAGTAGCCGATGAACGCTCCCACCATGTACAGGTCGCCGTGGGCGAAGTTCAGGAGCTTCAGGATCCCGTAGACCATCGAGTAGCCCAGGGCGATCAGCGCATACAGGCTGCCCTGGGTGAGGCCGTTCACCAGTTCCGTGAGGAATCTCTGCATGACGGTGCGGGGTCCGGCGCAACGCTATCGCCGCACGGCGGCGCGCGCCCCGAACCGCGGGACGCGCGCCACAAGCGCGGCGATATCAGCTGATCACGAATTCGTGACCAGGACGTACTTGCCCTGCGGGCTGATCTTGAACAGGAACCACTTCGCGCCCACCAGATCGCCGTGGCTGTCGAACTTGATCGGCTGCCCGAGGATCGAGCTGGACTCGTCGGTGTTCTTGATCGCGGCCAGCACGTTCGAGCGCGACGGGGTCTGCCCGGACTTGCACACCGACGCGATCGCCTGGTCGACGACGTGGGTCGCGGCGTACACGGGCGGCCCGAACGTCCCGTACTTCGGATACGCCGCCTTGGCCTGGGCCGCGAGCGTCGCATCTGCCGGGATCGAGTTGATGTCCGGTCCAAACGCGGAGACGTACGAACCCGGGATCGTGAACGACGAGGACTGCATGCCGTCGGTCCCGAAGATCGTCGCGTTCTTCTTCTGCTCGGCGAGGTTCTTGCCGAATTGCTCGCCGTTCGCCGCGACCTGCCATGGCAGGACGACGACGGTCGTGTTGGGGTTTACCTTGGCCACCAGCGACGAGAAGTCGGTCACCTTCTGGCTGACCGACTCGTGGTCGACAGAGATGCCGGCCGACTTGAACACCGGGATCATCGAAGACACCAGGCCGGTGGAGTAGGCCTCCTGGTCGTCGACGATCATCAGCGCCTTCGGATGCAGGTGGCTGACGATGTAGTTGGCGTCCTGCGGTCCCTGCTTGTCATCGCGCGAGACCACGCGGAAGAACGTCGTGTTACGCCCATCGGTCAGCGTCGTGTTCGTCGCCGAGCCCGAGACGAAGGCGAGCCCCGCGCGACCCATCAGCGGCCCGACCGCCAGCACTTCCTGGCTGCCCGCCGGTCCGACGACCGCGACGATCTTCGAGTTCGAGATGAACTGCTGGGTCACGGTCGTGGCCTGCGCCGGCATCAGCTGCGTGTCGCCCTGGGCCAGCGTGATGTTGGTGCCGTTGGCCTTGTTGTCGTTCTGGATCGCGAGCTTGGCGAACGCCAGCTGTTCCTGTCCGAGCACCGCCACATCACCGGTGAGCGGCGCCTCGATGCCGACCGTGGCCGTGCAGTTCTTGGTCGACCCGCTGGCGGCCGAACTGGCCGCCGTTGTTGTGCTGCTGCTACTGCTGCTGCCGCACCCGGCTATGAACAGCCCGGCCAGCGCCATCGCAGCAACGACGTTGCGTCCCTTCACTGATTTGACCTCCTCCTCTGGGGATCCTCCAATGGTGGGGCGCCCCCGTATGCGGGCGTCCCGTCTGGGTAATACGCGGCGGCCGGCGACCCCGCCGGCCTGAACACGGCAACGACGCGCATCATCTCCGAGCCCGTGTTCTCAAGGCAATGAATCGTGCGCGCGGGTAGCTGAATGCAGGAGCCTTCCGACAGCGGACTGTGCTCGCCGCCGGCGTGGAACATGCCCTCGCCCTCGAGCACGTAGATCACCTCGTCGTAGGTGTGGAAGTGATCGGGCGCCCGGGCGGTCGGGATGTAGCCGACGAAATGCGTCGCGGATCGCAGGCCGCAAGAGGGATCGGCAACGATCCGGAACTCCCGATCCGTGGTCGCCGCCTCGGCCTCCTGGTCGGCGAGGCGCCGCACGACCGCTCGGGACCCAACAGCCTCACCCGGCCCGGCCTTCACCGGATCCGGGATCCGAACCGCCACCGCGCGCAACGCGGAAGGCCCCTCGTTCTCGACGGCAAACGTCTCACCCGGAGCGAGGTACGCACCGCTCTCGGGTCCGAGCTCGTGTGTCTCGCCCTCGAGCACCAGCCGGCCGTGTCCGTCGAGCACGAACAGGACCTCTTCGTGGTCGTCCGGAACCTGCACCTCGGCGCGGCCAGGAGCGAACTCGAGCACGGCTTGCGCGAGCGGGGCAAAGCTCGTCTGCGGGCCGAGCGTCGGCCGCACGCGCAGCGAATCCCCGGCACCCGAACGCACCGGAGCGTCATCAGCGCTCACGACCTGGGCTGTGACCATCTCCTCCGACATTCGCGCTCCTGCGTTCAACCCCCTGCCCCTTCAGTTGCCCGCAAGGGACGCTTCCAGCGTGATCTCGGTACCGGTGAGCACGCGCGACACCGTGCAGTCCTTCGCCTGCCCGGCGATCCGCGCGAACTCATCGCCGTCGATCCCCGGCACGTCGCCGACGGTGCGCAGCTCGATCTTCGTGATGTTGAACGCGCTGCCGACCTGTTCGAGCTGCACGCGCGCGCTCGTCCGAAGATCGCGTGCGGGGTGGCCCGCCTCGCCGAGCAGGTTCGCGAGCGACATCGTGAAGCAGCCGGCCTCCGCAGCGCCGAGCAGTTCCTCGGGATTGGTCGCCGACTGCCCCTCCTCGACTCGCGCCTTCAGCGAGTAGGCACCCTCGAACGCGCCGCTGTCGAGCGCGATTGTGCCGCCGCCCTCGGCCACAGATCCTCGCCAACTGGCATGCGCGGTCCGCACCACGCGAAAACTCACAGCCCTCGATCTCCCCATCAGTCCCGCGGTCGCATGTGCCGACCGGCGGCGTTTGATTTTGTAGTGTTGATCAAATCATGCGGCGCGTCGCGAGCGCAACCCGCAAAAGCTTGTGATTCCGTTAGCGAGAGGAGGGGTCAGTGACATCCACCGCGTCTCTAGAGTCGGTGCGCGAACGGTTCTCCTCCCTGCAAGGCGGATTTGCGTTCTTCGACGCGCCCGGCGGCTCGCAGGTCCCCGACGAGGTCGGCGCGGCGATCGCGCGGACATTGCGTGAAGCGAGCGCCAATCTCGGCGCCGTCTACGCGACCAGTCTGCGCGTCAAGGAGATCCTGGAGACCGCGGAGCAGGGCGCCGCCGGGTTCCTCGGCTGCGAGCCGCACGAGGTGATCTTCGGGGCGAACATGACATCGCTGAACTTCACGCTCTCGCGCACGGCGGGGCGCAGCTTTCAGCCAGGCGATGAGATCCTCGTCTCCTCGCTGGACCACGACGGGGGCGTCGCGCCATGGCTCGAGCTCGCGCACGACAACGACCTGGTCGTCAAGCACATCGAGCTGCGAGAGGACACCAGGCTCGACTACGAGGACCTCGCCTCGAAGCTGAGCGACCGTACACGCGTCGTCGCGTTCGCATGGGCGTCAAACGCGATCGGGACGATCGTCGACGCCGCCCGCGTGGCCGAGCTCGCGCACTCGGTCGGGGCGCTCGCGTGGGTCGACGCCGTCCACTACGCCGCACATGAGCCGATCGACGTCCGCGCGATCGACGCCGACGTGTTGATCTGCTCGCCGTACAAATTCTGCGGCCCCCACCTCGGGATCGCCTACGGCCGCGCATCGTTGCTCGAGACCTGGCGCCCCTACAAGGTGCGCCCGGCGCCGAACGACCCGCTCGGCCGGCGGTTCGCGACCGGCACATTCCCGTACGAGCTGTTGGCGGGCTTCAACGCGACGATCGCCTACCTCGAGTCGATCGGCGGCTTCGGGGCGATCGTCCCGTTCGAGCGCTCACTCGGGCAGCAATTCCTCAACCGCATCTCAGATGCGGTGAGGGTGTACGGGCTGCCAGGGATGGCAGGACGAGTGCCGACGTTTCTGATCAACGTCGAGGGCGTTGCGGCGCCGGACGTCGCGCAGTCGCTGGCCGACCGCGAGATCGGCGTCTGGGCGCACGACTCCTGGTACTCGCTCGACCTCTACAAGCGACTTGGGTACGAGGACCAGGCCATCCGGCTCGGCTTCATCCACTACAACACGGTTGAGGAGGTCGACCGGCTCGTCGCGGGCCTGGAAGCAAGCCGCGCGAGCCGCTCCTCGAGGTAGCGCCGCTCCGGCAGGCTGGTGCACAGCCGGATCGCCTGCGCGTAGGCGGCGCGGGCGCCCGCCGGGTCCCCGGCGAGGTCGAGCAGGTGCGCTCGCACCGCGTGCAGCCGGTGGCGAGCGCTCATCCGCGGGTCGCTGTCGAGCGTCTGCAGCAGCTCGAGTCCGGCGTTCGGTCCCTGCACCATCGCCACCGCGACCGCGTGGTTGAGCGTCACCACGGGACCGCGGGCGAAGCGCTCGAGCAGCTCGTACAGCGCAACGATCTGCGGCCAATTGGTGTCGGCCGCGCTGCGCGCCTCGTCGTGAACAGCCGCGATCGCGGCCTGCAGCTGGTAGGGGCCGACCGGGGCGCGGGCCAGCGAGTCGGTGATCAGCGCAACGCCCTCGGAGATGTACGCGCGATCCCAGCGCGTCCGATCCTGCTCGGAGAGCGGGACGAGCCGGCCGTCGTCCGTGGTCCGCGCGGGACGCCGAGCATCGGTCAGGAGCATCAGCGCGAGCAGGCCCGCGACCTCTCCTTCGTCGCCCAGCAGGCGATGCAGCTCGCGCGCAAGACGAATCGCCTCGCTGGTCAACTCGCCGCGAACCAGCTCACGCCCCGAGCTCGCCGCGTAGCCCTCGTTGAAGATCAGATACAGCACCTGCAGCACGGCCCGAAGGCGGTCGCTGCGCTGCGCCGCGGGCGGCAACTCGAACGGGATCCGCGTCTCCTTGAGCCGCTGCTTGGCGCGGCTGATCCGCTGCGCCATCGTCGCCTCGGGGACCAGGAACGCGTTCGCGATCTCGGCAGTGCTGAGGCCACCCACAGCGCGCAGCGTGAGCGCGACCTGGGAGGCCGGCGAGAGCGACGGATGACAGCACATGAACAAGAGGGTCAGCGTGTCGTCCTCTTCCACCGATTCCGGCGCGGTC
The DNA here is from genome assembly GCA_963824755.1 of uncultured Solirubrobacterales bacterium. GTDB lineage: Bacteria > Actinomycetota > Thermoleophilia > Solirubrobacterales > Solirubrobacteraceae > Palsa-465. The sequence goes on from CAWGQT010000029.1 coordinate 70,543, forward strand.
GCCGGCTCCGCCGCCGCGGCGATCGCCTCGCGGCTCCGACGCGATCGGTCGCTGCGGACCAGGTCGGTCAGCCGCCGCGAGGCGACCGTGACCAGCCATGCCCGTGGGTTCTCCGGAATCCCGCGGACCGACCACTGCGCCGCCGCTGCCAGCAGCGCCTCCTGCACGGCGTCTTCGCACTCGTCAAAGCGCCCGTAGCGGCGCGTAAGCGCGCCGAGGACCTGCGGCGCCAGCTGACGCACAAGGTCCTCGATGCTCACATCTCCACCCCGGCGCTGCTCATCAGCGGCCGCAGCTCGACCGCCCAGTGGCGGGCGTCGGGCCAGCGCTGGGCGATCTCGAGCGCCCGCTCGGGCGTCTCGCACTCGAACAGGCAGTAGCCGACCATGTGCTCCTTGGACTCGAGGAAAGGCCCGTCGCTCACCGCCGGCACGCCGTCCCGCACGCGGATCGTCTTCGTGTTCGACGCGTCGGCCAGCGCGTCCCCGCCAATCCACTCCCCGGACTCGATCAGCTCGCCGACGATCGTGCCCGCTTCGTTCATGATCTTCGTGCGCTCGCTGTCGTCGAGCGCCTGCCAGTTCTGCGGGTTCTGGTAGATCAGCAGCATGTACTTCATCTCGGATCGCTCCTTTCGGGTTTGGATCGTAGGTCGGAGCGGGATCAGTGTTCTCGACATCCGATGTCGAGAAACGTCGCCGGGCTCCGACTAACAGCCGCAAACCGCGACCAAGGGAGACAGGCATGAGGATTCGGACCTATATGGCAGTCAGCGTCGACGGGTTCGTGAGCGGCCCCGACGGGATGCCGGCGCAGCTGCTGATGCCCGACTTCAACCCGGCGGTCTCGCACGGGTTCCCGGAGTTCCTGAAAGACGTCGATGCGGTCGTGATGGGCCGCACGACCTTTGATCCTGCGCTGAACGCGCCGCGCTGGCCATGGGCGGGACGCAAGGTGTACGTGCTGAGCTCGCGTCCGATGCCGTCGGATACGCTCGAGCCGGTCGTCGCCAACTCCGATCCGGCCAAGCTGCTCGAGCAGATGCGCGCCGCCGGGCACCGCGACGTACATCTGGTCGGTGGCGTGAGCACGCTTCACGCGTTCCGGGAGCTTGGCGCCATCGATCGCTTCGAGCTGCTCATGCTGCCGATTCAGCTCGGCACCGGCGTGCCGCTGTCAGCTCCGGGCACAGAGCTGACCCGCCTTCGCCTCGAGCAGCACCAGGCGTTCCCCGATGGCGTCGTGCACCTCGCCTACACGTTCTCCTGAGCGGCCGCACGCTCGGTGTCGAACAACTCGACCAACCTGCTGCGCGCATCCCACAGCCTCGGGATCTGACGCTGCGCGATCAGCTTGCCGAGCACCTGAACCGGCGTGCCCTGGGTGCCGACCGTGTCCTCGCCCAGCGCCCGCGCGACGATCGTGTAGTGGCGAAAGCGCCACACCCAGATCCGCTCGTCCCACTCGGTCAGGAGCTCGGCGAGCTGGAATAGGTCCTCGAACTCGCGGCTACGCCGGTACAGCTCGGTCAGCTCGAGCCCGGCGCGCTGGAGCTGTCGGTCGAACGCCCGCGAGACGCGCTGGGTCACCGGCGGCACGTGGCGGAAGCCGGGCGAGTCGAAGCCGCTTCCGTGGCCGAGCACGACCCGGATCTGCTGGTACTCCCACGGGTCCATCTGGTTGAGCATCTCGAGCTGCGCGGTCACGTATTGCATGCAAAGCACGGCGCGGCGCAACAGGCGCAGCGCGGGCGCGACCTGATCCTGCTCGAGCTGCGCGGCCGCCTCGTCGACCTCGGTGGTGGCGAGCTTCAGCCACAGCTCCGAGGCCTGATGCACAGTCTGGAACAGCAGTTCGTCGTGGTGGACGCGCTCCTGCGCGGTCTTCTGCAGTGCCAGCAGCTCGTCGGTGCGCAGATAGCGCTCGTAGTCGCTGGCACCGGGTCCCGGCAGCACCGGGGTCTTGTAGTCCTCGGTCATCCCTCACCTCCTCGCAGAATGTCTGCGAGCTTCCCCGAATTGATATTGCCTCCCGAGACGATGCAGACGACCCTGCCGCCGCCCGCCCGTCCCGACAGTGCCGCCGCGGGCGCGAGCGCGCCGGCGCCCTCGGCGATCACCCGCACCCGCTCGGCGAGCGTGCGGACCGCCGCCGCCGCGTCCTCGATCGGGACGGCGATCGCGTCGTCGACCAGCGGCCACACGTGCGGCCACATCGAGTCGAGCACGCGACGGCTGCCGGCGCCGTCGACGAATGACGGCTGGTAGTCGACGTCGGCGGGCTCGCCCGCCGCGATCGCCGTCGCGAGCGCCGCGCCGGTGGCGGGCTCGGCGGTGTAGATGCGCGTGTGTGGGGAGCGAGGCTTGATCGCGCTGGCGATTCCGACGGTCAGCCCGCCGCCGCCGTACGGGATCACCACGGTGTCGGGATTCGGCAGGTCCTCGAGGATCTCGAGGCCGATCGTACCGTTGCCCGCCATCACCTCGTGGTCGTCAACTGGGTGGACGAACATGCCCTCGACCCCATCCAGCCGGCTGGTGATGATCACGTTCCACCAGTCGTCGTACGGGAGCTTCACGAGGCGCCCGCCGAGCCGCTCGATCGCGAGCAGCTTCGCCTCGGGCGCGTGCTCAGGCACCGCGATCGTCGCCGGAACGCCGAGCTCGCGCGCCGCCCACGCCACCCCCTGGGCCATGTTCCCGGCGCTCGCGGTCACCAGTCCCTTGGCGCGCGCTTCCGGTGCCGCTGCCCGCACGGCGTTCATCGCTCCGCGGATCTTGAACGAGTTGATCGGCTGCAGGTTCTCGAGCTTCAGGTAGATCTCGGCGGGCGCGCCCTCGATGTGCAGGCGCACCAGCGGCGTGCGAACGGCGGCGCCCCGGATGCGCTCCCGGGCAGCCTCGATCGCGGCGAGCTCGATCAGAGCTCTACCTCCGTGCCCAGGCCCTGTTGGCTGGCGGTCGAGACCGCGAGCTGCGCCGCCGCGAGGTCCTCGATCGCGAGGCCAAGCGAGCGGAACAGCGTCAGCTCCTCATCGCTCTGTCGGCCTGGACGCAGGCCCGCAAGGACCTCGCCGAGCTCGCCGCGGACATGCTCCTCGCCCGCGATCGCCCCGTCGCGCATCGCCAGCTGGAACTCGCCGGCCTCGTTACGAAGCGACTCGCGGTTGTCGCAGAAGAGCGCGCTGGCGACGACGGTCTCGACGTCGAGCTCGCGTGCCGAGGGCATGCTCGCGCCGACCGCGTTGACGTGCGCGCCGGCCTTGAGCCACTCGTGCTTGATCACCGGATCGCGCGAGCTCGTCGCGGTCACGACGACATCGGCACCGCGGACGGCCTCCTCGGCGCTCGATGCCACGACCGCGCCGTCCGGGCGGAACCTGAATGACGGCGAGAACACGCGGACCTCCTCGAACCGGTCGGCGAGCGCGATCGCATGTGAGCGCGCCTGCACGCCGCCGCCCAGAATCGCGAGCGTCCTTGCGTCCTTGCGCGCCAGCGTTCGCGTCGCCACCGCGGTCACGGCGGCGGTGCGTATCTCGGTGACCGCGCTCGCGTCGAGGATCGCGGTCGGGACTCCCGTCTCCCCGTCGAACAGGGTCACCGTGCCCTGGTGTGTGTCGAGCCCGCGGGACGGGTTGCTCGGGATCATGCAGATCGCCTTGAGGGCGAACGCGTCGCGCTCGTCGCCGTGGGCGCCGCGCCAGCCCGGCATCAGTCCGACGAACCCCTGCGCCGCCGGCGGCGCGGCGACCATGCGCAGCGGCACGAACGCCTCGCCGCGGGCATTCGCCACGAGTACGTCCGCCATCGCCTCTGCGCATGCCGCCGGCTGCAGCACGGCCTTCACGTCCTCGTGGCTGAGGATCAACATTCGAACGCCTCCGTTACGCGTGCACGTTCCTCGGGAGTGAGTGGCTGCTCGAGCGCCTCCTTGACCGGAGCGAGATGCTCGGGGCTGCCCGGCCCGGTGACGACCTGCGTTACGCGGTCGTCGGCCAGCAGCCACGCGAGCGCCACGGCGGCCATGCTCGTCTCGCGCTCGGCCGCGATCGCTTCCAGGCGCTCGAGTGAGTCAAACGTGGCGTCGTTGAGGACCGGCTCGTACGGCTCGGGACGCTGGGTCATGCGCGAGCCGCGCGGAAACGGCTCGCCGCGCCGGTACTTGCCGCTGAGCCATCCGCCATGCAGCGGTCCGAACACCAGGTACGCGACATCGCGCTCGGCGCACAGCGGCAACACGTAGCGCTCGTCGCCGCGATCGAGCAGCGAGTGCGAGTTCTGGATCGCCTGCGGTTCGCCGGCTGCGAGCGCATCCTCGAGCTGCATCGCATTGAAGTTGCTGACGCCGTAGGCGCCGACGTCAAGCTCGGCGAACGCGGCGAACGTGTCGGCCAGCGGCACATTCGGATCGAAGTCGTGCGCGAGGTACACGTCGATCCACTGCACGCCGAGGCGCTCGAGACTCGAGCGGAAGTGCTTCGCGATGCGCTCAGGCGCCAGCCCCTGATCGCCGCCGGCGTACATCGGGTTGAACGTCTTCGTGGTCAGCGTCGGCCGCACCCCCCGCGACTCGATCCAGCGGCCGATCACGCGCTCGCTACGACCGCCGCCATACGCGTCCGCGGTGTCGAAGTGCGTGATCCCCATCTCCCACGCGGCGTCCATCAGCTCCATCGCCGCGTCGTCCTGAATCCCATGTCCGAAGAAGTCAGGGTGCGACCCGACCCCACCGAAGTTCCCGCAGCCCAACGCGATCCGCGGAACGATCACATCGCTGCGACCGAGCCGCCGGCGCTCGATCTCGGGGGTCGCGAGGGTCACTTTCAATATTTGATCAAACCCGCGTGGCGGGGGGCAAGAGGACGGGCCGGCTTCGCCGGCGTCCATGGGGCCGGGAGGGCCCGTCCGGACCTGCGTGGCGGTTCGGTTGGCGGGGCCGGGCGCTATGACGGTGCCGGCCCCGTCCGTGCCCATTCGCCGGCCATCCGTGGCCGGCGGGATTGGGGTCCCGCCCGCGCGGGACCTCATACAGCCACCAACCTCCCGCTGAAGCACGAATCGGGAGGGCGAACGTCCATAGCGTGACAATTCGACTCGGCGGGAGAGCAACGATCTACGAAATGGACGTTGCCAGGCGCGCCAGCCCGCCGACCAAGGCGGTCTGGACGGGCCCTCGCGGCCCCACGGACGCTGCCGCGAAGCGGCAGCCCCTGATTACCGGCTGGTCGCCACCGCTAGCGCCAGCACGTCGCCGACGTGGCGCGCCTCGTGCAGCCACATCGTCACGTCGTGCTCCTGCGTCTTTGAGTCGACGAGCTGCTGCGCTCGCGCGACCGCGTTGACGACCTCTGGGTGTCTCTCGTTCTCATTCGCTTTGTTCATTGCATCCGAGCGTAGCCACGCGCGGCAGCCCCGACCGCCGCGCGTGTCCAACGTCACAGATGCTCGCTACGGCACCATGAACGACAACGGACCTGACTGAAGCAGCACCAGCACCGCCATCAGCAGCACGAACACGACGCTCCAGCAACGAAATGGACGTAGCCAGGCGCCCCATAGCCTGCGCCAGCCGACGCACCCACCGGCGATACAAAGCGCCGCGTGCGCCGCCCCTCGGCGTAGAGCCCCAAGACGACGGCGCTACGCTTGGCCTCCAAGGAAGGCAATAACACAAGGGGGATGCGATGCACATCAGAGTTGCACTGGTCGTCGGGATGACGACGATTCTGGCGCTGAGCGGCGTCGGGGCGGCGAAGCCGCGTGGAGCGCCCGCATGGCCGAAGTTGACCCAGGTCCCGGACGTCACCAACCTCAGCGCTGTTTCGTGCCTCGAGGAGGCGGAAGTCTGTGTGGCAGCCGCACAGCGACCAGGTGGCCGGCTTAACGAGGACGGCATCGCGGTCTCTGATCACCCACGCGAGGGAGCTTCGAGCTGGAGATTCGTTTCCGTCCTGCGTAATGACCAGATCGAAGACATCTCGTGCGTCGGCAAGCGCGAGAACGACTCTGCTCTGTGCGTGGCGGTCGGCGTGCTCGGCGGAATTGCGGTGTCGACCAATCCGTCCGGGGGCGCCGCGGCGTGGAAGGACCTCGGGCGGTTTGCTTCGCGCCTGCTGGGGGTGTCATGCGCGAGCAAGTCGCTCTGCGTCGCGACGGTGCTCGAGGGCGGGGTGCTGTCATCGACAAACCCGACGGAGGCATCGAGCTGGAAGAGGGTCAGGCTCGACACCTCGGATCCCAAGAACAAACTGTTCCGAACCTATCCACCGACAAGTATCAGCTGTCCCACCGAGAGGCTGTGCCTCGCCGTCGACCCGGATCAGCGTATTTGGCGGTCGGAAAATCCGACGGGCGGGGAGACGTCATGGGAGAAGTTCCACGTCGACGCGGGACAGGAACGTGTCCGTAACGCGATCTCCTGTCTTCCGACGCTGTGCGTGGCGGTCGACAAGACCGGTCACATCATCAGGACCCCCGATCCGAAGGGGCCCGCGGACTCGTGGTACGCACAGGGCACGCACGTGACCACTAAGTCGCTCGATTCAGTTTCCTGCGCACCCGGTCCAGCGTGCGCGACCGGCGGGCCAAACGGCGAGATCTTCTCGACGCAGAACCCGCTCGGTCCCGGGCGAGACTGGGTCCGCTCGGACGTCGGCGACGAGACCGTGCACGTCTACTGCGCTTCGCGGACGTTCTGCGTCGCGACCGGCAGCAAGGGCGGCGTGTCCGTCGGCACACCGTAAGCCGGCGCCGCGTAAGCTCGCGCGGGTGGCCACGCTCGGATCCGAGAACGACCTGGCCGCCCGCGCTCGCGCTTGGCGGGGCGCGGCGCTCGAGGCGGTGTGCGACGTGATGCGCCCGTGGTCCGGTGGGGTCGTGGCGCGCGCGACGCGCTTTCCGCACTACTACGAGTACAACCTCGTGCGCGTCACCGGCCGCCCGCTGCTGGGCGTCGAGGAGCTGCAGGCGTTCGCCGACCACGCGCTGGCGGGACTCGGGCACCGGCGGCTGGACTTCGACCTGGTCGACGCCGCCGAGCCGCTACGCCCCGCGTTCGAGGCCAATGGGTGGCGGACGTTGCGCTTGCTTGTGATGCACCACAACGGGTTCGTGCCGCCGGCTCCGGAGATCCCGGTGGTCGAGGTGCCCTACGAAGGCGTTCGCGAGCTACGCAGGGCGTGGCTGGCAGAGGACTTCGCCGAGCCGGTGTCCGACTCGTTCTTCGACCAGGCGCGCGAGGTGTCGCAGATGCTCGGCGCCCGCGTGCTGGCGGTCCACGTTCGCGGCGAGCCGGTGGCATTCGCGCAGATCGAGTTCATCGGCTCGGGCGCCGAGATATCGGAGGTCTACGTCCGGGCCGACCATCGCGGACGTGGGCTCGGCACCGCGATCACGGTGGCGGCGATCCATCACGTTCGCGAGGCGGCGGACATCTGGATCGGCGCCGACGATGAGGACCGCCCGAAGCGCCTGTACGCGAGGCTCGGCTTTCGTCCCGCGACCACGATGATGCAGTTCACGCGGCTGAATCCGCGGCCCAGCTGAAAGACTTTCGCGCGATGGCGAGGATCGCACTCGTGACCGGTGGCGCCCGCGGCATCGGCGAGGCGATCGCGCGCTCGCTCGCGGCCGACGGTCACCGTGTGGCGGTGGCCGACATCCGCGAGGACGGCGCCGCCCAGACCGCGGAGCACATCGGCGGGTTCGCCGTGCGGATGGACATCACCGATTCGAATTCGGTCGACGCCGGCGTGCGGGCCGTGGAGTCGGCGCTCGGGCCGGTGGAGATTCTCGTCAACAACGCGGGCTGGGACGAGTTTCGCCCGTTCCTCGAGACCGATGAGCGGTTCTGGGAGCAGATCATCGAGCTCAACTTCAAGGGCTGCCTGCGTACCTGCCACCGGATCGCCCCCGGAATGGTCGAGCGGCGCTACGGGCGGATCGTCAACATCGGCTCGGACGCCGCGCGCGTCGGCTCCTCGATGGAGGCGGTCTACTCGGGCGCCAAGGGCGCGGTCGTGTCGTTCACCAAGACGCTCGCCCGCGAAGTCGCGCGTTACGGGATCACCGCCAACTCGGTCTGCCCCGGCCCGACGGATACGCCGATGCTCCGACAGGCGGCGGTGACCGGCGACGACATGGAGCGGATGGTCGAGTCGCTGCGGCGGGCGGTGCCGATGCGGCGCCTCGCGGTCCCCGAGGACATCGCCGGCGCGGTGTCGTTCCTGGCGTCCGACCGCGCGGCCTTCATCACCGGGCAGACGCTGTCGGTCAGCGGTGGCCTGACGATGGCGTAGTGTCGGGGCCGGTACTGGGTCAACGTATGAGGAGGCGATCAGATGGAGCTGACCGATACCCGCTACGAGGTCGACAACGGGCTCGCGTGGATCACGATCAACCGTCCTGACCGGATGAACGCGTTCCGGGCGCGCACGATCGACGAGCTGATTCAGTCGTTCACGAGCGCATGGGCCAGCGAGGAGGTCGGGGTGGTCTGCCTGACCGGCGCGGGCGACCGCGCGTTCTGCGCCGGCGGCGATCAGAAGCAGCGGGCGGAGACGGGCAACTACGGGCCGAGCCAGTCCGGGCTGTTCGAGGTCGAGCGGTTGCACCGCCTGATCCGCGAGCTACCCAAGCCGGTGATCGCGGCGGTGAACGGCTTTGCGATCGGCGGCGGCCACGTGCTGCACGTCCTGTGCGACATCACGATCGCGGCGGAGCACGCACAGTTCGGCCAGATCGGGCCCCGGGTCGGCTCCTTCGACGCCGGTTTCGGGAGCGCGTACCTGGCGCGCGTGGTCGGAGAGAAGCGCGCGAGAGAGATCTGGTTCCGCTGCCGCCGCTACGACGCCGCGACCGCCGAGCGCTGGGGGCTCGTCAACGCGGTGGTGCCGGCTGAGAGGCTTCGGGAAGAGGTGCGGGCCTGGGCTGATGACATGCTCTCGCTGTCCCCCACCGCGCTGCGCTTCCTCAAGCAGTCCTTCAACGCCGACACCGAGCACATCGTCGGGATCGGCCAGCTTGCTTTCAGCGGCCTGGGCCTGTATCTCGGCACCGAGGAGGCGAGCGAGGGCGTGCGCGCGTTCAACGAGAAGCGCGACCCGGACTTCTCGGGCTACCGCGCACGGGCCTCGACCTGAGGCGATTGGTAAGAATCCCTCCGCGTGGCGCACTGCTTCGTCTCACGTGAGCTTCCTGGATCCGCACTCGACCGCCTGCGTGCTGAGCACGAGGTCGACGTCTGGCCCGATCGCTTGCCGCCGCCTCATGCCGAGCTGCTCGCGCGTGCCGCCGGGTCGGAGGGTTTGCTCACACTGCTCAGCGAGCGCATCGATGCGGCGCTGATCGCCGCCGCGCCGCAACTGCGCGCGATCTCGAACTACGCCGTCGGCTACGACAACATCGACCTCGCGGCGGCCACGGCTCGTGGGATTCCGGTCGGCAACACGCCGGACGTGCTCACCGATGCCACCGCCGACCTGGCGTTCACGTTGCTGCTCGCCGCCGCGCGGCGGCTGCCCGAGGCGATGCGCGCGGTCGCGGAGGGCGACTGGCTGACCTGGGAGCCGGCGCAGATGCTCGGGACCGAGGTTCACGGGGCGACGCTTGGGATCATCGGCTTCGGGCGGATCGGCCGGGCGGTCGCCAAGCGGGCGGAGGGCTTCGACATGAACGTCCTCCGTCTGGATGCTCGGGATCGTGCCGGGCTTGCGGAGCTGCTCGAACAGTCAGACTTCGTGTCCTTGCACTGCCCCCTGACGCCGGAAACGCACCACCTGATCGATGCCGCGGCGCTCGCGCGGATGCGCCCGACCGCGATCCTCATCAACACCGCGCGCGGCCCGATCGTCGATCAGGCGGCGCTCGCGCAGGCCCTGACGGACGCCGCGATTGCCGGCGCCGCGGTCGACGTCACCGACCCCGAGCCGCCGCCACCCGACGACCCACTGCTGGGGGCACCCAACCTGATCATCACGCCGCACATCGGATCCGCGACTCACGTCGCCCGTGAGCGCATGGCGGACCTGGCGGTCGACAACCTGCTCGCGGGCCTGGACGGGCGGCCGATGCCCCATCAGGTCAACTCGGTTTCGGCGGTCGGTGGGTGAGCGATGCGTGTCGCGGTCGTCGACATCGGCACGAACTCCACGCGGCTGCTGATCGCGGACGTCGTCGACGGGCGCGTTACCGGCGAGCTCGAACGTGAATCGAGCGTCACGCGTCTGGGCGCCGGCGTGGACGCCGAAGGGCGCCTCGGTACCGAGGCGATGGAGCGCGTGTACTCGACGCTCGAGCGCTATCGGTCGATGATCGAGCGTCACGGGGTGGATCGGGGGCTGGCGGTGTTGACCAGCGCCGTGCGCGATGCGACCAACGGTCCCGAGTTCGCGTCGACCGTCCGAGACCGCTACGGGCTGACACCTCATGTGCTGAGCGGCGATGACGAGGCACGGCTGACGTTCCTCGGCGCGATGAGCGAACGCGACCCCGACGACAAGACCCCCACGCTCGTGATCGACATCGGCGGCGGCTCGACCGAGTTCGTGATCGGGACCGGGCGCGAGGCCGGCTTTCACGTCTCAAACCAGGCGGGGGTCGTGCGGCAGACCGAGCGTCACCTGCACGGTGACCCGCCGTCGCAGTCCGAGCTCGATGAGCTGGCCGAGGACGCCCGCGGGATCCTCAGCGCCGGAGTGCCTTCGGAATACCGACGCTCGGTGGACCGCGCGATCGGCGTCGCGGGCACGGCGACATCGCTCGGCGCGATCGCCCAGGAGCTCGAGCCCTACGACGCGAGCCGCGTCCACGGCTATGTGTTGAGCAAGAGCGAGTGCGAGGAGATTCTCGCGCGGCTGGCCAGGATGCCGCTCGCGCAGAGGCGCGAGGTGCCCGGTCTTCACCCCGACCGCGCGCCGACGATCCTCGCCGGCGCGATCATCCTGCTCGAGACGCTGCGGCTGTTCGACCTCGACCGGGTCGAGATCTCCGAGCACGACATCCTCCGCGGCGCGGCGCTCGGGCTGGCTGACGAAAATTCCGCATAGCTGATCAGATCTATGCAAGACGGTCGGACCCAAGTCCACATAATGTCCAGCTGGCTGGCCAGCCAAATATGGACGGATGTCCGATTGCTGGCTGACCTCCCACCGTGGATCATTGTCGCCGGGGTAAGGATCGTTCATCGACCCTCATCCCTACATAGGCTCAGGCGAAGCCGCAGACATCGGCGCCTCCCGCCGCCTGAGCCACTCTAACCGGCCCTTTCTGGCACGTACCCCTGCCCGTCCCGATTGGGCCAAACCTGGATCGGAAGCCGCCCGCTGAGAATGCGGGCGGTTTTCGTATCCGGGGCCCTCGCACGAAACTCGTCCTCGGCTGCCAACACACGCCGACCGCCGCCGCTCAGCTTCCAACACGCCGGCAACCGCAGCCGCCACAGCCAACGTCTAGCTGTGCGTGCAGTTCGCGGCGCCGAGCTTCGCGCCGATCGAGTTGCTGGCCTGACTCTGCTGCGCGAGCTGCTCGATCGCCGCGGTATAGGTCGTCTGGTCGCCGCTCTTTGCAGCGGTGCTCGCTGCCTGGGCGGTCTTGACCTCTGCCTGCAGATTGGCGACGACTTCGTCGCGGACGGACTCGAGTGCCGCCGGGCCCGAGAGGGCCTGGAACTTCTTGATCGCGTCATTGGCGAGGGCAATGACCTTGTCGATCTTGGCGGCGTTCGCCGCGTTGGCCTGAGTGCTGAGCTGGCCGGCAGAGCGGGCACTGGAGTTGGCGCTCGAGCAGACCTTGTCCGCGGCAGCACTGAAGGCCGCGTAGCTGAGCTTGCTATTGGAGCTACCGCCACAACCGGCGATCACCACGAGTGACCCGATCAGCGGAATCGTGAGCCTGAACCTGCGCATGAGCCTCCTGATAGACGAAGCTGCGCCCTCGGCCGCGGCAGTGTAGTGGAGACCGACGCGGTCCCTGTAAAAAGGGACCGCGTCAGTCACGCCGTCAGCCGTGCGTGCAGTTCGCCGCGCCGAGCTTGGAACCGTCGGCGTTCGACTGCTGGGAGGTCGTGGCGAGCTGCTGGAGCGCCGCGTCGTAGGCGGCCTGATCGCCGGCCTTGGCGGCGTTGCTCGCGTCCTGGGCGGCCTTGATCTCCTGGTTCAGGTCGTTGATCGCCGTCTGCGCGGCGGCCTGGAGAGAGTCCGGACCCTTCAGCGCCTGGAACTTCTTGACCGCGTCCTGGGCGATCGGGACGATCTTGTCGATCTTCGCCGCGTTGGCCGCGGTTGCCTGAGTGGTGACGCCCTGGAACGCCTTTGCCTGCGAGTTGGCGTTAGCGCAGATCTTGTCGGCGGCCGCACTGAACGCGGCGTAACTGAGCTTGCTGTTGGAACTACCGCCGCAACCAGCGATCAATACGAGCGACCCGAGCAGCGGGATCACCAACCTGAACCTTCGCATGCGCCCTCCTATGAGATGGAATCGTCCCTGTTCCGGGGTGGCGGCAGTCTAATCGACAAACAGCAGGCGCCAAAAGCGGCCGCCCACACCGCACCCGAGCCCGCCAGGTGCCATGGCCAGTCGAGCAGGTTCGCCACCAGAAATGCGAGTGCCGCAGGTCCGAGCAGCCAGAAGCGGGCGCGCATCCTGCTGCGCCACAAGGCAAATCCCGAACTGAAATACAGCGCCGCCGCCAGCACAAAGCCGACGACGCCAAGCTCGGCAGCCAGCTCGAGCGGCAGGTCGTGGGCGAAGCGAACCGGGAAGAAGCGCTGGTGGAGAATGCTCGCCGCCAGAAACGAGTCCGCGCCCGACCCCACGACCGGCCGGTCGGCAAACGTCTCGATCGCGGCCTGCCACGTGTGAAGGCGTCCGTGCCAGAAGCCGCCACTGGCCGCAGGATGTCCGTGCCCGTGGGCGGCCTGGGTAGCCCAAGCGGTGGCCACGCCGGCGAGTAGCACGACGGCAGCGACTGCGACGATCGCGACGACCGGCCGGCGACTCGCCAGCGCGAACGAGCGCCCGCCGCCCGCCGCCCGCCCGCGCACCCCGAGCCACGCCAGGCAGCACAAAACAAACAGCGCCACCAGCTCGAAGGCCCGCAGCGCCCCGTGCGGCGAGGCCGCTGCGCTCACGTGCCCGCCAGCGATCAGGTGCGCACCGACACCGGCGCCAAGCAATAGAGCGATCGCCGACCCGGCCACCGCTCGCGGCGCGCGGACCGTGACAAGCGGGCGTGCGAGCGCAAAAGCGCACACCACCACCGCCATCGCCAGCTCGAGCCGGCTCCCGCCAAGCGCCAGCACGGCGGCGCACAAGACGCCGCATCCCGCAGCGCCCGCCTGCAACCAGCGCCGAGATGAGCTCATTCCGCTCAGCACCCCGGGCAGCGCCGACACCGCCAGCAGGCCCATCGCCGCCGAGTACTCGAGCGTCCCGCCCGGACGCCAAACCCCGCCGGTGTAGTCGGCGAACGGCCCCTTGAACGTCACCACGCCAGCCAGTCCGAAGATCGCGCCCACGGCTGCCAGCACGCAGATCCCGCCGGCGATCAGCCGCACTTCCAAGATGCCGCGAGCGAGCACCGCGGCCGCTACCGCCACCGCCCCGTAGCCGACAGTCACGAGGCCCCAGCGCACCGCATCGCCCGCGAAGCCCACGGTCCACAGCGCCGAGAACGCTCCGAACACGCCGAGCGCAAACAGCACCACCACCGCCGGGCTGAGCGCCGCCGCCCGAGCGGCGCGACGATCGACGGCAACCGCCGCGCACAGGGCCGCCAGCGCCAAAGCGACGAACACCACCCGCGACCCCGGCCCGAACCCGCCCGCATCCAGCACCGCCTGACCGACGGCCGCCGCCAGCAGTGACCCAGCAGCCAGGCGCACGGGACTACGCCAGGTTGGACTTGCGCGGATAGGAGACGCTCGGATCGGTCAGCACGTTGACGACGGCGGGCCGCCCACAAGCGAACGCCCGCTCGAGCGCCGGGCGCAGCTCGTCCGGCGAGCGCACGAGCTCGCCGTGGCAGCCCAGCGCCTCGGCCACCAGGTCATACCGCGTCTCGGGCTGCAACTCCGCGGCGACCGAGTAGCCGTACAGGAACTCCATCGGGTGCTTCTCGAGCGCCCAGATGCCGTTGTTGCCGATGACCGCGACGACCGGCACGTCGTGGCGCGCGAGCGTGTCGAAGTCCATGCCCGAGAACCCGAACGCCCCGTCCCCGAGCAGCAGCACGACCTGACGCTCGGGCCGGGCGAGCTTCGCCGCCACGGCGTAGCCCGGTCCGGAGCCCAGGCACCCATACGGTCCCGGATCCAGCCAGCACCCCGGCTCATATGAATCGACCAGCCGCCCCGCGTAGGACACGAAGTCGCCGCCGTCGCCGATCACGATCGCGTCGCGATCGAGCAACGCCGCGAGCTCGCCATAGATGCGCATCGGGTGAAGCGGCGCGCGAGGATCGGCGAGCTCGGCGGCTTCGGCGGCTCGCTTCTCCACCTCCACCGAGCGCAGCGACTCGATCCAGGTCGCCCGCTCAGCACGCGAAGAGCCACCGCCGGCCAGCTCCCGCAACCGATCCAATGACGCCGGGAGCGCCCCATAGCACTCGGCGGCAACCTCGCGCGGGTGCGCCCGCACAGGTTCGGCGACATCGACGACGATCACCGAACAGTCCGGCGCGAACGAGGCGCCGAAGCCGAGGCGAAAGTCGAGCGGCACCCCGATCACGATCGCCACGTCCGCGCCGCCGAGCCCCGCCCCTCGCGCGCGCGAGAAACAAAGCTCATGGTCGGCGGGCAGACAGCCCCGCCCCTGGCCGTTCAAGAACACGGGGATACGCAGCTCTTCCGCGAGCACGCGCATCGCGCCCTCGCCACGGCCCCAGTACAGGCCCGTGCCGGCCATGATCACCGGCCGCTCGGCGTCGCGCAGCAGCGCCGCCGCGCCGGAGATCTCGGCCTCGCCGGCACCCGGACCGCGCCAAGGCTCGGGCAGCGGCGCCGGTCCGTCGTCGGGTTCCTCGGCCTCGTTGAACACGTGGTCGAGCGGGAAGTCCAGGAACGTCGGTCCCGAGTAAGGCGTGATCGCGGTCCGCAGCGCCTCGTCGATCAGCCCCGGCATCTCCGCTGTGCTGTCGGCGGTCGCGGCCAGCTTGACAAGCGGCCTGACGAACGGCACGTGGTCGATTTCCTGCAACGACCCCTGTCCCCACCGGAATTGCGGGGCGCGTCCGCCGAGCACCATGATCGGCGAACGGTTCTGCGACGCCGACGCGATCGCGCTCATCCCGTTCGTGACGCCCGGACCGGCCGTCAATGCGCAGACACCGACCGACCGAGTCACCTTCGCCCACCCCTCGGCCGCGAATGCCGCCGTCTGCTCGTGACGAACGTCGACGATCTCGATTCCCTCGGCGCGGCACCCGTCGAAGATCGAAAACAGATGCCCGCCCGACAGCGTGAACAGCTTCGTCACCCCGTGCTCGCGCAGGCGCCGCGCGATCAGTCGACCTCCGTGCAGCTGCGTCGTCGCTTCCGTGGTCATCGCCGCGCTTAGTATCGCCTACCGGCGCAAACGCAGCGCGTTCACCACCGCCCCGCCGAGGATGATCAGCGCCAGCAGATAGAACCAGCCGAGCACGATCAGCACGAACACGATCGTCGTCCCGAAACGTGCGATCGTCGAGATGTTCGACAGATACACGGGGAACGCGTAGCTGACGATGCCGATCGCGAACGTCGCGGCCAGGGCGCCGGTCCACACCGCGCGCCACGGCACATCGCGGTTCGGGACCCCGGTGTAGATCACGCACAGGCATCCGAACAGCAACGTGAGACTCAACCCGAGCGAGAGCCCGTACACGAGTGGCGTCACCCGCGCGAGATCGAACGGCAGCTTCTCAACACCCGCCCGTAGGATGCTCTGCACGGTCGGGACCGCGACCGTCGCGATCATCAGCACCAGCACCACCAGCAGCATGCCGAGCGCGTAGCGCTTTTGCTCCAGCCAGGTGCGCCCGTCGGTGTGGTAGATCCGGTTGAACGCGGTGTCGAGCGCGCCGAAGAATGAAAGGCCGAGCCACACGCTCGCGATCAACGCGAGGATCCCGGTGCTCGTGGTCGAGTCCTTGATCTGGTTCAGCAGCGAGTTCAGGGTGTGCTCGGCGGCGCCCGGGAACACCTCGCGCAGATCCCTCAGCACGCTCTGCTGCACGGCATGGCTGGAGAGCACCTGGCCGGCGACGAACAGTCCGAGCAGGGCGATCGGGATGATCGCGACCAGCATGTTGTACGCGACCATCGCCGACTGACCTGTGATGTTCGCGTCCAGGGCCAGACGCCAGAAGCGTCCGAGCCAGCCGCGCACCCTGCGGGTTACTCGGGCACCGATGATCGAGCTCCACCGGTCGCCGCGCGCGCGGAGAAGATCGCCCGCGGCGCCCAGAGCTGCACGTGCTGTCGTTTGCCCTTCAATAGCACTGGAGGACGTTCTGCAAACTCCAGCAGATTTCCTGCAAGCAGCCCGCGCGTCGCGTCGGTGATCAGCACGTCGTCGCCGGTGCGGCGGGTCTCCGCCTCGACCCGCGCGGCGGTGTTGACGGTGTCGCCGATTACCGTGAATTCCACGCGTCCGCCACCACCGACCGTGCCCGCGATCACGCGCCCCGAGTTCACGCCGATGCCGACGCCGACGCGGCCGTCGTAACGGGTTTCGACGACATCTGCAATCTCGAGCGCCGCCGCGACCGCGCGATCGGCATGGTCTGCCAGCAGCTCGGGTGTGCCGAACACCGCGAGCAGACCGTCGCCGATGAACTTGTTCGCGTGCCCGCCATGGCGCAGCAGGACCGGGACAACCAGATCCCAGAAGCCGTTGAGCATCGCGACGACCTGGTGCGGGCCGGCGTGTTCGGCGAACGTCGTGAAGTCGCGAATGTCGAGGAACAGGACGCTCACCTCGAGCTCCTCGCCCTCGAGGTCTGATCCCTCGCGCAACACGCGCTCCGCCAGACCAGGGTCGACGTACGCGCCGAACGCATCGCGAAGCCGCTCGCGCTCATCGAGCCCGTCGACCATCGCGTTGAAGGACTGGGCGAGCGCGCCGGTCTCGTCGGTCGCGACGACCGGCACGCGCGCCGTGTAGTCGCCGGCGCGAACCCGCTCGGTGGCGCGCTGCAGGTCGCCGAACGAGCTGCCCAGCGAGCGCACCACGAGCAGCACGAGCTCGAGCGAGATCGTGAACGACACGCCGACCGCGATCAGCCAGGAGACGCCGAGGTCCCGGATCGTCGCGTGATGTCCCTCGGCGGAGAGGCCGGCGACCACCACTCCGGTGATCACGCTGATGATCGGCGCTGTGACCAGTAGCCGCCAGCGCAGCGGCAGCCCGGGAGCGTCGATCTCGAAGTCCTTGGGCAGCTCGGGCGCGACCTGCTCGAGCACCGGCCGCGCGGCGATCTCCATCGCGAAGTAGCGGAAGATCAGCGAGTAGAAGAGCACCGCCGAACCGGCGATCGCGATGATCGCAAACGAGTACCAGGGCAGATCCAGGAGCCAGGTTATGAACGCGATGAACGGCAGGTAGATGCAGACGAACGGGTACTTGCGTGCTTGGCGCACGTACTCGAGCGGCAGCGTCGCCAGGGCGGTCCACGCGGCGATCGTCGATCGCGCATCGCGCGCCCCGCGTTCCCACGCCCACACCGGTCGCCACATGCGGCGGGTGAGCTTGATCGAAATCAGGTTGTCGATCGTGACCAGCAGCTGCGAGATCGCGACCAGCAGCCAGAAGTGCGCGTCGGACATCGGCTGGTAGAGGCGCAGCAGCCCCATGCCGGCGAGCACGATCAGGTGGGCGACGCCGAACTGCGCCCACACGAGCGCAAACGAGTTACGCCGGGCGATCGCGTGGACGGCCCGGTCGACCGGATCGAACATCGATCGACAGTATCGCGAGCGTGTTATCCGGCCGGCGCCAGCGGGCGAGCGTACGTTGCTTGTGAACGCAGCAGCGCTGTCGCCTCGGCGAGCAGCCGGTCGCCCTGGAAGAAGCGCCGCCCGACCCGGATCGCGGGGAGCCGGCGCACTCCCCGGTTGGCGAGGCTCCGCGCCGTCGCGAGCAGCTGGGCGTCGCGGCCGCAGTCACCCGCCGCCGCCAGGCATGCGCGCAGCGGGATGCCCGCGGCGGCCGCCGCTTCCGCCAGCGTCTCGGGGTCGTCAAGGTCAAAGCCGCCACAGAAAGCGAGCCGGCTGGCGGCGAGCGCGAATCTCGCTCCTGCGCCGATCTCCGCGGCGTAGGCCGCGGCGCGCGATGCGCTGGAGACCACCGGCGGCAGCCGGTCAGGCCACACCAGCGGCAGGCGAAGCGCCACCGCAGAGGTCTCAGCGTGGGCGCGGAAGCCGGCAACGTCGCCGGGCGTATCCGCCCGCGGCTGCAATCCCGCCGCCGGGATCCACTGCGCCTCGCCGAGCACGCGCTCGACCCGCTCAGCCGCCAGATACGAGAACGGACAGCCGAGATCGAAATAGAACCGAGTCCCACCCGCCCGCGTCATCCCCCGATCGCGCGATCGGTTCGCTCGGCGCTCCGCAAGGACGATCAAATCTCCCATTACAGCCCATAACGTCGACGGTGGACGAAACTGGCGCAAACTCTTGTCCGACTCGTAGTTTTTCCGGTTGCGGGGGATGACAGGTCCGTTAGACTCAAAGTTGGTAGGTAGGCTCCGTCCCCCGGGAGGCACCAATTCCTCACGTTCCCCCGCCCAAACGTCACCCCTACGATCAGTGGTCTCCGGACGCCCGAGCGCTCGACCTCGTCGGCGACAAGTGGACACTGCTGATCGTCCGTGATCTCGCCGCCGGCCCCCGGCGGTTCGTCGAGCTACAGCGAGTGCTGCCGGGCATCTCGACCGAGCAGCTGCGCTCACGGCTGAACCGCATGGTCGCCGACGGCATGCTGACCCGCAAGCGCTACCGCGAGGTACCGCCGCGCGTGGACTACGAGCTCACCGAGCGCGCCCGCGAGCTGCTCCCCGTTCTGGGCGAGCTGGCCCGCTGGGGCTACGAGTGGGCCTGGAGCACGCCGCGCAACACCGAACACGTCGACCTCGGCGCGATCTTCCGTCTTGCTCCCGGCCTGATCGATACGACCGGCCTGCGTGGAGTGGTCGAGTTCACCGTCGTCGGCGGAAAGCAGGACGGCGAGCCGGCGACGTTCTCGCTCTCTTTCGCCGGACAGCGCGTCACGATCGAAGAGGCACCGGCCACCGCCGCCGATGCGCAGGTGCGCGGTGACACAGCCGCCTGGATCAGCGCGTTCTCGCCCGACGGCGACCGCAGCCAGCTCGAGATCACGGGCGACCAGAGGCTCGCCGAGCGCCTGCTCGACGGCCTCGGCCCGCACGAAGCCCGGGCAGAGCACACCGCGAACGCAGCCTAAGTCGGGTCCCCCCACCCGCACTCGACCCCGCGACCCAGCCGGGGTCGGCTACTTGCTCGAGTAGTGCGCCTGGGTGATGTGCGGCAGCTGTGACGGCCCGCTCGTTCCGGGCAGCGCCTGGCTCCAGCACGACTGCCCGTTGAGTGGGTTGCTGCTCGAGTCCTTGTAGCCGCCGGCGTTCTTGCAGTCCCAGGCCGGCAGGCCCCAGTCATTGATCGGCTTGTTCGGCGTACCGGGCGGCGGGAAGATGCTCGCCAGCCACGTCGGCGGCGGGTAGGTGTTACCGCGGTTGCCCGGATCGCGCGTCGGCGCCAGCGACAAGGTCTCCGGCCCGGTCGGGCCGAACTGGCGAAGGTAATGGCCCATCCCGCCGCCCCCGAACGACGCCGTGTGCGCGGCTGTACCGGCCGCTCCATCGGAGATGAAGTCCGAGATCAGCGGCTGGTGGATCGAGAGCCAGCTGAGGATCGGATTTAGCTGCTCGAGGAACGGTCCTAGTGAACCGAGCAGCGGCTTGGCTCCGCGCAGCACGTCAGCAATCGCCGGCAGGCCGGTCCTTGAGACGTCGATCAGCGGCCCAAGCTGCACGAACAGATGGCGCAGATACGGCGATAGTTGCTGCACCGCGTACATCGTCGGCCCGAGGTCCTGCGCGACCGGGACCAGCTCCTTGAGCAGCGGGTCCGTGTTGAGCGCAAAGCTCTTCAGCCGTGTCATCGTCGCGCGGGTCTCCGTCAGGAAGGTCGGGAACACGTGGAACGTGTCGGCCAGCGCCTGGTTGTTGGCGGCCGTCGTCGCGAATGTCTGATCGCCGCTCGTGATCACGTTGCGCAGCGCCGACTGGTTGGAGCTCAGCGCATTGAAGACCGTGCCGCCGTTGCGCACCAGGTTGACGACCGATCCGTGCTCGACATCCAGCACGCGCAGGATGTCGGTCGTGTCGGCTGCGAACTCGGGCAGATTGCCGAGCACATAGTTGAGGTTCTGGTCGTTGCCCTGCACCGCCTTGGCCAGCTCCTGCTGCCATTGCTGGAAGGCATGGCGGGTCGTCGGGTCGAACGCATTGAAGATCTGGTCGAGCTGGACCGCGGGCTTCACCTGCCCGCGCGGCAGCAGGCCGCCGTCGGGGATCGGTTTGGCACGCGGGCTGCCAGGCGTCAGCTGGACGTACGTCTCGCCGAGGATCGTCTTCATCCGCAGGATCGCGGTCGCGTCCTCGCGCACCGGCGCGTACTGGTTGTCCATCTGGATCGTGGCGATCGTGCGATTGCCCTTGGGGTCGAGCGACTTGTCGATCACCTTACCCACCGACACGCCCGCGATCCTGACGTCGGCCTGCGTCGCGAGCTGGTCGGCGTAGGGGAACGAGATGCGGATCCGGTAGCCCTGCGGGTTGAACGGGATCGTGCCGCCGAACTCGACCCACAGGAACACCAGCAGCAGGACGCACGAGAGGGCGAACAGCACCATCGTGATGACGCGGGAGAGTTTGGGCGTACCGGTGTCCATTTACTTCTTGGCTGAGGTCGGGTTCTTCTGCTCGTAGGTCGCGATGTCGGAGGCGAGGCTGTGGGCACCACCTGGGCACAGATTGGCGTCGGAGAGGATCGGAGCGAGGTTGAGCACCGCGACCGCCTCGGGGCCGAGGCTCTGGGCCACCTGTGCCAGCGAGGCGCAGCTGGCCTGGAGGAACAGCGGGCGGAAGTCGCCGTTGCCGTCCTGGACCGAGAACAGCGTGCGCGCGTTGTGGTCGAGCCACGCCAGCCACCAGAGGTAGCCGTGCTGGCCGCCGCCCGGGTTGTAGCCGAGCATGTTGAAGAGGTGGTTGAGCACCGTGAACGACTTGTCCAGGTCGGGCGTCGCCTTGGCGAGGTTGATCGAGGCTGGCCGCAGGTCGCGGACCAGCGGGCGTGAGGCGATCACGAACGGGCGGATCTGGTCGCGAACGATCGGCGTAGCCGGCACCGCTAGCTGCTTGAGCGCGTTGTTGGCGGGGGTCAGCGCGCGAGCCGCGGGGATCAAGTTATTCGCGGTCGGCCCGAGCAGATTGGCGAACGTCTGCACCTTCTGCAGCGTTTGCGTGGTCTGGCTGAGGGTGCTCGGAAGGTCGGCGATCGCGCGGCTTACGTTCTGGTTCTGCGAGGCCCATGCCTGGAACACCTTCGAGCTCGAGTCGACCAGCTGGACGACCTGCGACTGCTTTTGCACGAGCGCCGTGTTCAGCCGCTGCAGCGAGTTGACGAGGCGGCTGAGGTTCGTGCCGCGGGCGGCAACCACCTTGTTCAGACGGGCGAGATCCTCGTGCGTGGGCTCGAAGCGCTCGAACACCTGCGCGAGCTCGGACCCGCCATTGCCCTGGAGGCCCTGACCGGCGCCGTTGACCAGCAGGTCGAGGTACTCGCGCGTGTCGGCGTCCAGCGAGGCGAGGATCTCGTCAGGGTTGATGTCAGGCTCCGTGTTCGAGACGGGGATCGTGAAGCCGGGCTTGGCGACCGGGGCGCTGCTCGAGCCGGGTGTGACCTCCACGAACATGTCCTTCAGACCCGTCTTCGGACGCAGCAGCGCGGTCGCGTCGGTGTGGATCAGGTTCTTGTACTTCTGGTCGATCTGCAGCTGGACGATCGCGATGCCGTTCTTGAGCGTGACCTGACCCACCTCGCCGACCTGGACTCCGGAAACCCGCACCGTCTGGCCCTGGCCGGGTGTGACCGCCTGTCCGGTCGAGAACTCGGCGTTGAGCGTGAACGGCGAGGATTGGATGAACGGGAAGCGGAAGCGCTCGTGATTGAGGATGTAGCCGGCGACCACGACCGACAGCAGCAGCAGCCCGATGATCGCCACGAAGTCGCCGGTATGTGTCTTGATCGCGCGCTTCATGCTTACTTGGACGGCAGCACCTTGTCGCCGACTTGCGTCGCCTGCTGGCGGATCTGACGCATGGCCAGCGTGATGATGTTCTGCTGGAGCTTGCTCGAGCCCTTGTCAGGGCTGGTGTGGATCTGCTTCGGGCCGTTGCCGATCGGCGCCGCGAGGCTGGTGATCGGGGCCTGCGTCTCGCACGGCAGGTTCGGCTCGAGTGCCGGCCGTGACACGGCGATCTTCGGGTCGTCGGGACGCGTGCCCGGCGTGGGCAGCTGGGGCTGGACTCCGTCGATCGGCGCGAGCGCCTGACCGAACAGCCCCGGCTGCAACGAGTAGGTGAGGGTGCCGCCTGTCAGGAGCACCTTGATGTATGGGCCGTTCGCGTCGAAGGAGCGCATCTCGCCGGCCAGTCCCGGCAGGTAGTCGACGCCCTCGACGTACACCGGTCGAGGCGGGAATCCGTTCGATGAGTTGAACTTCGAGTCCGGGACGGTCAGCTGCGTCCACGGGTGGATTATGTTGGCGACGCAGCTCGAGGCTGGCCGCACCCCGTTCTTCATCAGCGGGATCGTCTCGTTGTTGAGCTTGGCGAGCGCCGGGACAGTGACGCTGAGGTCGGAGGTCAGCCCGCGCAGCTCCGACGGCTGCACGAGCTGGCGCAGCTGGTTGATGAATGGCAGGCTCGCATCGATCGTCGGGCCCGACGACTGGACCCCCGGAAGCAGCGCGCGCGCAAAAGCGCGGACTGGCGGGAACGCGCGGTTCAACGCGTTGAACGTAGGGATCGCGGTTGCGAGCGTCGTGGGGAGCTCGGACACAGCGTTCTCGAGCGCTATGTTCTGGCGCGCGAAGGCGCCCGCGGTCGTGTTGAAGTTCGTGATCAGGCTCTTGAGGTTCTGCGGGTGGGCATCGAGAGCACCCGCGAACTGCCCGCCCTTGTCGATGTAGTTGGACAGATCGTGCGGCTGGAGTCCGAGAGCATCGTGCGCGACGATCGAGCTGTACTCGTAGGCGGGCAGCCAGAACTGGATCGAGCGGTTGTATGAGGGACCGCCCTGCTTGACCGCCGTGCCGTACTGCTGGAGCAGGATCTGCAGGTTGCGGCGGGTGTCGGACTGCAGCGAGGTCAGCACCTGGTCGAACTGCACCGGTTCGACACCGCTCTGGATCGGGAACGTGTAGCCGCTGTTCGCGATTGGTGCCTCCGGCGTTCCTGGACTCACGTCGACGAAGAAGTTGCCCTCGAGGAAGATCCGCGGCCGGATCCAGAAGGTCGCGTCTTTGTGCAGCGGCAGGCCCTGATCGTTGATCGTCATCGTGACCTGGGCGGCCTGGCACGTGCTGGTCGACCTGGCCGCTACCTTGCACCCCGGCGCGGGGTCGATGCTCGTCACCTGACCGACGTTCACGCCTGCGATCCGCACCAGCGACTGCGGTCGCAGCCCGTTGGCGCTGGAGAACACCACGTGGACGGTGTATGGATTGGCGAACGGGTTGGCGAACTTCGTGTACGCCATGTAGGAGGTGATCACGATCGCGAGGATCCCGGCGAGACCCGCGCCGAACGTGCTGACTGAAAGCTTTCGCCGCCGGCGGGTCATGGGTTGCTCGGGTTGTAGGGGAGGAACGGACCGATCGACGGGTTACGGCTGAACGTCTCGCCGGCGGGAACGCGCGCGCGACCGTGGTACGTGGGACCCTGATCGCCGGGCGTGTGCTGGTCGGTCTCGAGGTCGCGACCCTTCGGGTCGAAGTAATTGAGCTTCAGCGGATAGCCACGCTGGCCCGTCTCGCAGTCGGCGTTGCCCTGGTTGTCGATCGCCGCGCCGTACGCGGGACCGTGGAGATACTCCGGCGCCTGGCCCGGCGGCACGCCCTGGCCGTCCGCGGGCTGGGTCGCCCCGGCGGTGCCAACGCTGTCGGTCTGCTGGTTGGCGAGGTTGACCATCGCGCGCTGCGCGAAGCCGAAGCTGGTCGCCTCCGAGATGTGCTCCGAGAGATAGGTCCAGAAGTAGTTCCAGCTGTCGCACACGGTCTGGTACGGACCCAGGTAGCGCAGCATCGGGTTCAGCGATCCGACGGTCGAGGTCAGCGCGTTGATCGCGATGTTCGTGCCGGGAGCCTGCGTTAGGTCCTTCAGCGCATTCATCACGTCCTGGAGATCGGAGTTGAGCTGCGGCGTGCGGGCGAGGGTCTTGGTGCCGGCCTCGATCGCGGGGTTGATGATCGGAAGGGCGGCCTTGAGGCTCGCCGTCGCCAGCGTGAACTTGCGCCCGAGGTAGGCGAGGTCGAACAGGAACGGACCCTGCGCTCTGAGCGAGTCCGTCGACACGTCGAGCGTCGGGGGCGACTGATCGATCGTCGACTCGAGCGCGCCCGGGTCGCGCGAGATCGCGGCGAACGTCGTCGCCATGTCGCCGAACAGCTTCACGTTGGTCTGCGCCACCGGCGAGACTGCGCCGGTGAACGAGTCGAGCGCCTGCAAAAAACGCGTGAGCTCGGTGTTCGGATCCGCCAGGTACTGCGTCACCGGCTGCAGCTTCTGCAGGAGTGCGGGAAGGCTGGCGATCGTGTCGTTGAGCGCGGAGCCCCGTCCGGCTAGCGCGTCGCCGAACCCGACCAGGTTCTGCTGGACGGCCGTGCGCGTCTTGGGGTCGAAGATCTTGTTGATGTCGTCGAACTGCACCGGGACGCTGGTCTGCGAGATCGGCAACGTGGCGCCGTCGGAGAACATGTGCGGCGAGCTCCCCTTGGTGAGCGCGACGTACTTCAGGCCGAGGACCGATCGGGGCAGGATCGTGGCCGTCGAGTCCACCGGGATCTTGCTGTTGGACTCGCTGAGCTTGAGCGTCAGCTGTGCGCCGACCTGCCCACTCGGAAGCTCGATCGCAGTCATCGCCGAGACGAGCCCGATCCGGAAGCCTCCCTCGCGCACGTCGTTGCCGACGACCAGGTTCGAGCCGTTCGCGATGTCGACCTTGAGCTCCTTGGTCGGGACGAACGGCAGCCCCGCGTTGGCGTTGTAGGCGAGGAACACCGCGACCATCACGATGAGCGTGGTCACCGCGCCCACCAGCACCGGGCTTGCCATTGCGCTCTGTTGACGTTTCTTTCTCATGGCGCGAGCAGGTAGTTGAGGAGCTGCTGGGCCTGGGTGCCGTTGGACGCTGCGTGGCTGGCGCTCTGGGTGGCGTTCTGCGTGGCGCCGGAGACGGCGCCGCGGACCCCACCCACGGCACCGTTGACCGCGCCCGTGAGCGTCCCGAAGATGCCGCCGAGCAGGTGGCCGACCGGGTTGGACGAGCCGCTAGAGCCGCCCGAGCCGCCGGCACTCGACGGGCTCCCGCGCGACGCCGTGCTGGCCACGGGTCTCGTTGCTTTGGAGGACTTGGAGGTGCCCTTCGCCGCATTTGCGAGCTTGACCGGGCTGCCCGAATCGGATGAGGCCTTCAGCTTGCACGGGACCGAGGTCGTGACGTGCGCACCGGACGGCGCATATGGCGGCTGGGCACCCGGGTCGGCCACGCAACCGCTCGGGTTGGACGGATCGACCTCGTTGATGCCCGGCTGGTTGGGGCCAAGCCACGCGTAGCAGCTCCGCGTCGCCGCCGTCCCGATCAGTGAATTGGAGAGGTTCGAGGCGATCGTCTGCGGAGTCGCGTACGGGCTACAAGTCGGGCTGACGAACGCATCGACCGCGAGCAGGTGGCCGAACGGTCCGAAGGTGTTGATCGCGACCGCCTGGTTGAAGACGTACTGGAGCAGTGCCTCGAGCCCGGTGTAGCCCTTGCCGCCGGGGCTGCGCGGGTCCTGCTCGACGGCGCGGCCGCGATCGTCGAGGTCGTGCAGCACGATCGCGAGGTTCTTCGCGAGCTCGGGCGTCGGCTGCGCGAACGTATTGAGGTCCTTGACGGTGGGCGTAGCCGCCGTGACCGCCTGCTTGCCGGTGACAGACGCCTGGCCGAGCGACCTCAGCGCTGGAAGCGAGGAATGCGAGAACGGGACGACGTCGGTTAGGAAGCGGTTCAGCTGGGCCGCGGAGGAGTTCAGATTCGCGAGCACCGGCTCGTTGGCGTCGACCGCAGTGCCGAGCTGCTGCATCGATGGCTTGAGCTGCTCGAGGAACCCGGGCAGCTTCTGCCACGTCGCTTGGAAGGCCTTGGCCTGGGTCGCTGTGTCGGTCGCCGTGTTGTCGGCCTCGGTGATGAAACGCTGCACCTGGACGCTGTTGTTGGCCAGGGCGGTGATCACCGCATCGGCGTTGACATTCAGCTGCTGGATCGTGTGCGAGTCGTTGGCAAGCAGGTTCAGCAGGTTGTCCGTCTGGGTGAGTGCCGGGACCGCGCGCCTGAGCGCCTGCTCGAGATCGCCGGAGCGGCCGGCGACGGCGGCGCCGAGCTCGTTGATGATCAGCGTGAAGCGCTCCCGGTAGGGCATCCGCATCACGTCCTGGATCAGGTCGGCGGGGATCGTCGACTCCGTGTGCGTCACGGGGATCGTGCTGCCGGGCTTGAGCGGGCGTCCGCGCTCCCCGGGCTGGCAGTCGATGAAGTACTCGCCGATCAGCGACTGCGGGCGTGACTGGCAGAAGGCATCGGAGTGAAAGGAGCCGAACCCGGGCTGGGTCACCTGCACCGTGACGAGCGCGTGCAGCGGGTTCTGACAGCCGGAGTGCTTGACGTACCCGCACAGGTCGATCGACTGGATCGTGCCGGCGCGAACACCCGCGACCTTGAAGTCGGCGCCGTTGACCAGGCCGAACGCGTTATCGAGCTCGATCTTGTACGTGCCCTGCGCGCTGGAGGTGTTCTTTGCTCCCGTGGCGATCACGATGAACGCGCCCGTCGCGAGGAGGATGGCCGCGCTGAGAACGACCCGCTTCATGGTCCGGTGGGCACCTCGCTGGGGTTACACGGATAACCCGACTCGGGGTAGTAGACGCCGCCGCGCTCCATCGAACCCGGACACCGGTCGCCCTGGCCGGTGGTCAGCGCAGACTTCAGGAATGGCAGCCTGCCTTCGGGGTGGCTGAGCAGGCTGTTGACCGCCGTGCACACGCCCAGGTGCAGCGCGTCGAAGATGCTCTTGACGGCGCCCGTGCAGAAGTTCAGTGCGCCGTTCTCCACGCTTCCCAGCCCGACGACCGGAGCCACGCGGCTGATGCCGCCGTTGGCGTCGTAGATGCCGGGGTGCGAGTAACCCTCGAACCACCCGGTCAGGTCGACCGCGTAGGGCCGGGCGAACGCGAGCTCTGGGGTCGATCCGTTGAGTGCCTGGACGGACTCCGGGAACGCGCCAGGCCGTGACTTGCCGTTGGCGTTGACGTTGTGGACGGTGGCGTTTGCCAGCGGCACGCCCTGCTTGGTCAGCTCGATCAAGTCGTTGTTCGGGCCCGGCCGGCTGATGATGTTCGCGAGGTCCTTGACGGTGGGCACCGAGTCGATCGCGAGCGGCTTGAGCTGCACGAGCAGTTGCTGGAGCTTGGGCGCGACCGGCTTGGAGGCGTCGACCAGCGGGGTCAGGTCGTCGAGCGCGCCGCGAAGGTTTACGAACGTCGTGTTTGCCAGGCGCATGAAGGGCGGCAGCTCCTGGATCGAGCGGCCCAGGTTCGTGCGCTGCGCTGCGAGCGCGCTGAACGTCGTCGAGAGGTTCTGGACCAGGCCACTCAGGTCGGAGCTGCGCTGCGCCAGGTCGGTGAGCAGATTCGAGTTCTTGACTATGTAGTTGGTGAACTTGCTGGTGTCCCGGTTGATCTCGCGGAACAGCATGCTGCTCGAGGCGATCGCGGGATTGAGGTACTGCCACGCCTGCTGGGCGGCCTGACCCTCGCCGGCGTACTGCGAGGCCGAGCCCTGGAAGACCTCCTGCAGACCCTTGCGGGTCGGGGCGTCAAGCGTGTTGAACAGTTCGTCGAGATCGACTTCGCTAGTCGTGTCCTGGGTGGGGATGACGCCGCCGTTCTTGATCGCGGGGGCGTTGCCCGGGCCGAGGCGCAAATCGACATAGCGGTTGGCGATTCCCGACAACGAGGCCTCGCGCACGGTCGCGTCGGTGCCCTGGCGCAGCGGCTGGTAGTTCGAGCTGTTGATGCTGAGCGTGAGCTGCGCCTGTCCCTCAGGCGTCAGCGTGATGCTCGAGACGCTGCCGATCGGGTTTCCGGACACCATCACCTGGTCGCCGGTGACGATCTGGCTGGCGTTCTGGAAGACCGCCTTGACCTGATAGCTCGAGCCTCCGGAGAGCAGGATGAAGCCGATCGCGACCAGCGCGACGACGATCGCCGCGATCGCGGCGGCGCGACCGATTACGGACGTGTTTCGGACACTCCCTGCCAAAAGAGCTCCTCCCGCAAAGCATGCAGAAGCGTTTCCCTGCGCGAACTTGCGATCGAACCTAGCAAGGGCTTCGATCTACTGTCAATTTCGAACCGAGCCTGATTTCTTGGGCATTTCGACGCCTCTCCAGAGGCCCTAACTACCCAATCTCGGCGATTTCAGTGCTTCGCGTTCCCCGCGCGAGTACCCGGGGCGGGACTCGAACCCGCAAGCTCTCTCGAGCAGCGCATTTTAAGTGCGCGGACTTTGCCAGTTTGTCTACCCGGGCTCGCGGCGGATGTTAGTCGGGGGCGGACACGATTCCGATTCATCCAGGGGCCGGCTTCGCCGGCGTCCGTGGGGCCGGGCGGGCCCGTCCGGACCGTCTGGTTGTTCGTTGGTTGGCTGCGTCCGTCGTTTGGAGCGGGCGCTTTCGCGGTGCCGGCTTCGTCCGTGCCAATTCTGCCGGCCATCCATGGCCGGCGGGATCGGGGTCCCGCCCACGCGGGATCTCATACAACACCTCGCTCCCGCTGAAGCACGAGTTGGGAGGGGCGAACGACCATATTGCGCAAGAGCGCCCTGACCTCCCCGCGCTTTGGAGCGGTGTGGTCGCTCTGGCGACCATCTTGCGCATAAGCGCCGCTGGCGGTTGCCGCTTTTGAGCGATGTGGTCGTTCTCGCCACCCCCTCCCCAAGCCAAAGCCGGGCAGCTCAACCTCCAGGCAAGGGTGGCGCCAGCCGACGGGCACGGCCCACCCACCCACCGGGGCGGTCTGGACGGGCCCGCCAGGCCGGGTGGGCGGGTGGGCGGGTGGGACCCCATTCCCCGAGCAAAGCGAGGCCCCAATCCTTAGGCGATCCTTCAGCGACCGCAACTAATGCGCTGCTACGGTGTCGTAGCGACTGGGTTCCTCTGTTATCCGGATGGAAGTCTCTGCACTCAAATACTCCGGAGTCGGCCTGCATGCGCGTTCGCCGCTGCTCAGGCTGCAATCTGACGAGCGTCTCGTCACGCTGATCCGACGCGGCAATCACGCCGCCTTCGAGGTGCTCGTCGGTCGCTACAGCACTCGGCTGCTGGCTTTCTGCCGGCACCTGCTCGGTTCCCGCGAGGATGCC
This sequence comes from uncultured Solirubrobacterales bacterium, assembly GCA_963824755.1. Classification (GTDB taxonomy): domain Bacteria; phylum Actinomycetota; class Thermoleophilia; order Solirubrobacterales; family Solirubrobacteraceae; genus Palsa-465. The sequence goes on from CAWGQT010000029.1 coordinate 100,280, forward strand.
GAGGACGTCCTGCAGGAGATCCTCGCGGCGTCGTTCAACGCGATCCTCGCAGACGACCGCCCGATCAACGTCCGCCCGTGGCTTTACCGGATCGCGCGCAACCGGAGCCTGAACCACCTCCGTCGCATCCAGGCGATCGGCGTGGACTCGATGGACGTCCACTACTCCGATCACGGCCAGAGCACCGCCGACAAGGTTCACGAGCGCGAGGAGTTCCGGGTGCTGGTCGGCGACATTCAAGGGCTTCCCGAGACGCAGCGCACGGCGCTCGTGCTCCGCGAGATGGACGCGCTGTCCTACGAGCAGATCGCCGAGGTCATGGAGACGACCGTGCCCAGCGTCAAGTCGCTGCTCGTGCGCGCGCGCGTGTCACTCGCCGAGGCCGCGGAGGCCCGGCTCCTCTCCTGCGACGAGGTTCGCATTGAGCTGGGCGAGGTGGCCGAGGGACTGCGGCGCCGGCCCAACCCGCTCGTCCGCCGGCACTTGCGCTCCTGCAAACGCTGCGCGACTTTCAAGGACCAGCTCAAGGAGACCAACAAGGCGCTGGCGGCGGTGATGCCGATCGGGCCGCTCGTGTTCTTCAAGAAGCTGCTGTTCACGCACGTCACGCACTCCGCGAGCGCCGGCTCGGGCGCGACGGCGACCGGCACCGGGGCCAGCGCCGCCGGGTCGAGCGCAGTAGGGGCCGGAGCGGCCGGGAGCTCTGCCGCAGGCGCGGCGGGAACGACCGCCGCCGGCGTCGGGGCCGTCGGCTCGAGTGCGGTCGGCGCGGGCGCCGTCGGCTCGACTGCCGCCGGCGGGGTCCTGGCGGGAACCGGCGCCACCGGGTTCGTGACCGCCGGGGTCGGAGCGCTCGCGACGAAGGCCGCCGCGGGCCTCGCGGCCGCGGCGCTCGTCACCGCCGGCGCGGTCGAGGTCTCGCGCTCCGGACCGACGCACATCCGCAAGGTGGCGTGGCACCAGAAGTTCCTGGCCTCCACGACGGCCGGCGTCTCGCATGGCGCAGGGCATCACAACGGCGGGGCGGGGAAGGTCGTCAAGAAGGCCGCCCCGACCAAGACGGCCACGACCCCCAACAAGCCTCCGGCCCAGACGACGACCACTTCCACGACCTCGACCACCACGACGACAGCGACCACGTCGTCGACCACCACGACGCCGACTACGACCACGGCCACGACGGCCTCGACGACCCCCACGCCGACGACCACCGAGCCGCTCCCGGGTCGTACGCAGACGCAGACCGATCCGACGGTCCTGACGCCACCCAAGCAGCCGCCGCCCGTCGACACGACGCCGACCGTCACGCCGGACCCGACTTCCGGCACTACGCCTACAACCGGAACCACAACCGTGCCCGTCACCTCAGGCCCGCCGCCTGCCGGCGGGAGCGACGGTGGCGGGAGCGGCGATGGGTCCGGCTTCAACCCCCAGTCGTTCTTCACGCCGTAGCGGCGACGTTGATCGATATCGACCAGTTCCGCGCGGTCGACATGCGCGTCGGCCGGATCATCGAGGTCGAGGACTTCCCCGAGGCACGTGTGGCGGCGTGGAAGTTGACGATCGACCTTGGCGAGGAGCTGGGGATCAAGCGGTCCTCGGCGCAGATCACGAACTACTCCCGCGAGCAGCTCGAGAACACGCTGGTCGTCGCGGTCGTCAACTTCCCGCCGCGCCAGATCGGACCGGTGCGATCCGAGGTCCTGGTTCTGGGCGCGGTCGATAAGGACAAGGGAGTCGTGCTGCTGCGGCCCGATCAGGACGCCGCGCTCGGGTCCCGGATCGCCTAGGGGCCGGGCTCGCCGCCGATCAGCAGCGCTCCGCGCGTCTTCCCGTCGACCACAATCACATATCGGCCCTGCTTCAGACCGGGGATGAACACCCCGGCGTGGCCGCCTGCCGGCACCGTCAGAGTATGCGGCGTTGGCGTGCGGATCAGGACGTGATGGCTATGACCGTCGGCAGAGCTGATCGTCACGTCCAGCGCGATGAACGCCGGCGTCGACACGGTAGCTGGAGTCAGCTTGCCAGCGGCGTGGATCGTGAAGATCGACGGCACGCGGACGTTCTTGGCTCCGGCGGTTGCGGCCGCGCCCGTCGTGTCCGGCGGCGTGGCTGTGGTGGCGGTCTGCGAGGGTGCGGTCGTCGTTGTCGTTGTCGCCGGAGTCGCGGAAGAGCTCGTGCTCGCGGAGCTCGGTGTGCTTGACGTCGTGCCGGAATGCTTCGATCCACCGCAACCGCCGAGCAGCAGGAGAGCGGGCAGAAGCACGAAAAGGGCGCGCGAACGGCTCATTCTCTGAGCATGACAGACCCATGCGTTTGTGCCTTGTCGTGCATCGGGTAGAGGTACCCGGGGCCGAATCTCGTGAAAGGACATGAGCATGAGTGATGGAGCATTGGACGACGCCAAGGGCCGCGTGAAGGAGGCCGCCGGCGATCTCACCGACGACGACAGCCTCAAGAACGAGGGGAAGGTCGACCGTGCAGCCGGCACGGTGAAGGACAAGGTCGGGGACGCCGCGGACAAGGTCAAGGACGTGGTCAACCCTGGCGACGACTGAGCCGGTTCTCAGCGCCGACGGCTGTTCATAGTCGACAATCACGGCCTCGACCGTCGCGGTCGCGGGATGAACGCTTGCGTCCGCGTCCGCGCATATGGCCGTCGCCCTCGTCACCAACTACCTCGCGCCCTACCGGGTGCCGCTGTACGAGCGTCTCGCGCAGCGAGACGACGTCGAGGTTCTGTGCGGTGGCGGGGGCGAGCGGTACGTGCCGGCCTGGTTTGCGGACCTCGACAGCCAGCTCGAGCGGGCTCCGTTCCCGGCGCACCGGCTCACCGGCGTTCGTGACACGCTCGCGATCGGCCGCCGTTACGACGCGGTGATCGCCGGTTTCGCCGGCGGATCGATTCTGCCCGCGGCGTACGCGAGCGCGAGACGGTACCGGCGCCCATTCGTGCTCTGGGCGTCGGTCTGGTCCCAGCCGCGGTCGCTCGTTCACGCTGTTGCACTGCCCATCACCCGGCACATCTACCGGGACGCGGATGCTGTCGTCGCCTACGGCGAGCACGTGCGCACGTTCGTGGCGCGGATCCGCGGCCGCGACGGCGATGTGTTCGTCGCGCCGCAGTCCGTCGAGCCGGAGCTGTTCGCGAGGGAGGTCACCGATGCCGAGGTGCAGGCATTCCGCGCGCGGCACTCGATCCCGGCGGGCCCGGTCGTGCTGTACGCCGGACGGCTCGTGCCCGAGAAAGGGATTTCGGTCCTGCTCGACGCGTGGAGCGGGCTCACGCGGCGGGCCGCGCTGGTGCTGATCGGCGACGGACCGCTCGCTGCGCGGGCGCGCACGACACCCGCTGCGCGGCTGCTCGGACCGATCCCGCGCGAGGAGCTACCGGTGGCGTACGCGATGGCCGAGATGGCGCTACTGCCGTCGATTCCGACCCCCCGGTTCCGCGAGCCGTGGGGGCTCGTGTGCAACGAGGCGATGCACCAGGGCCGAGCGGTGATCGCCTCGAGCGCGGTGGGGGCCGTCGCCGGCGGCCTGGTCCGCGACGGCGACACCGGGCTAGTGGTGCCCCCGGGCGATGCGCGAGCGCTGCGCTCGGCGATCGAGCGGCTGCTCGTCGATCCGCAGCTGCGGGCTCGTCTGGGCGCCGCCGCCAAGGCAGCGGTCGCGGGCTACACCTACGAGGCGATGGTGGGCGCTTTCGAGCGTGCGCTGGCTGCAAGTGCGCGGCGGCGGCCGCGGTCTTACTGACCGACCGAGAACATCGCCTCGAGGTCGTGCCTGGAGTAGACCTCGAAGGCAACCATCGTGTGGGTCTTCATGACCCCGGAGAGCTGCGAGATCTTGCCGGTCACGACCTGCGCGAGCTGCTCGTGCTCGCGCAGGCGCAGGATCGCGACGAAGTCCCATTCCCCCGTCACCGAGTAGGCCTCCGCCACCCCCTCGATGTCGGCGAGGTCGCCCCCGAGCGTCGCCAGTGCGGAGCGCTCGGCTCCAATCAGGACGATCGCGTGAGTCACGTCGTGTGTGTGTCGCCGGGCTCGAGGACGACCACGTTCGATCCGGTCGCGGACTCGACGTCGGACTTGAATGCCTGCGCGTCGGTCTCGATCGGCGGGAAGGTGTTGTAGTGACACGGGATCACGGTCTTGGCGCCCACCAGGCCGGCGGCGTCGACCGCGTCAACTCGGTCCATCGTGTAGTGGCCGCCGATGCACATCAGCGCGATGTCGATCGGCGACCGCTTGCCGACAAGCTGGAGGTCGGAGAACAGGCACGTGTCGCCGAGGTGATAGACGACCGTGTCGCCGAAGTTGATCAGCAGGCCGGCCGGCGTGTTGACCGTCCCGTTCGGGGTCGTCGAGGTATGCCACGCGGGCACGAGCTTCACCCAGCCCCAGTCGAACTTGACGGTTCCGCCCAGGTTCGGGTCGAACACGTCGACCCCGGCCTCCCCCACCTCGTTCGCCAGCTCGACGATCGCGACGACTGGCGCGCCGGTCCGCTTCGCGACCGAGACCGAGTCGCCGATGTGGTCGGCGTGGCCATGAGTAAGCAGGATCGCTGTCGCGGCGACATCGTCGGCTGCGATCGCGGCCTTGGGATTGCCGGTCAGGAACGGATCGATCAGGACGGTCGTGTCGCCGTCCGACAGGGTGAAGCATGCGTGTCCGAGAAAGCGCACATCCATCGTCGTTCAGTCCTCCTGTCTCGTTGGAGCGCTGGCTGCGGAGCTTAACTCGCGCGCGAGCTCGAAGCCGATAGCCACGCCGACGAGCATCCCGAGCCGGGTCTCCTCGGCCAGCAGCGTTCGTACTGCGCGGGCACGTTCGTGCGGATCTTCCCCACCGGCTGCCTCGCGAACCGCCTGATCGTGACCCATGTCGAACCAGCCGCCCTCCTCGAGCGCGGTGCCGAGCACGCGCTGAAGCGATGGCGCTATGCGGGCGACGAGATCCTGGGCCTCGAGCAACCGGTCGGGATCGCCCAGCGCGGCGATCGCGCGATCGAGCTCGGCGTCGCTGTAAGTGCGGTCCGGCACGGATGCGGGATCATATTGGCGTGGTTGTGGCGTTGACATCGCTCTCGCACGGGGCCGGCTGCGGTTGCAAGCTGCCCGCTGCGTCGATCGGGCCGCTGCTGGCCGCGATCCCGTCGCGGGAGGACCCGAACGTGCTCGTCGGCTTCGATACCGCCGACGATGCCGGCGTCTACAAGCTGCGCGACGACCTGGCGCTTGTGCAGACCGTCGACTTCTTCACGCCGATCGTCGACGACCCGTTCGACTTCGGCCGGATCGCCGCGGTGAACGCACTGTCGGACATCTACGCGATGGGCGCGACACCGGTCGGCGCCCTGAACCTTGTTGCCTTTTCGCTCGAGCAGATCGGCGAGCAGGTGTTGGTGGAGATCCTGCGTGGTGGAGCGCACGCGGCAGCCGAAGCCGAGGTCGCGATCCTCGGCGGGCACTCGATCGACGATCCCGAGCCCAAGTACGGGATGGCCGTTACCGGTGTCGTCCACCCCGATCAGGTGTTGACCAACGCGGGTGGCCAGGCCGGCGACGCGCTCGTGCTGACCAAGCCGCTGGGCGCCGGCGCCGTGTCGACCGCCGTGAAGCGGGGGATCGAGGCGCCGCTGGCCGAGGCGGTTGCGGTGATGGGACTGTTGAACCGCGACGCCTCCCGGGCCGCGGTCGACGCCGGCGTCCATGCACTGACCGACGTGACTGGATTCGGGCTGCTCGGTCATCTGCACGAGCTGGCGCTCGCGAGCGGCTTGTGCGCCGAGATCGACGCAACGGCGGTGCCGGTGATCGAGGGCGTGATGGCGCTGCTCGAGGATGAGGGCGAGCGGGTCGTCGCGGGCGGCACGCGGCGGAATCGTGCATACGCGGAGCTGTTCGCCACGTTTGCAGACGGCGTTCCGGAGCCTCGCCGGTGGCTCGTATCTGACGCGATGACCTCAGGCGGGCTGCTCGCCGCGCTGCCGGAGCAGGATGCCGGCGCGCTTCCCGGAGTCGTGATCGGGCGGCTGATCGAGGGGCCGGCCGGGACGATCCGCGTGATCTAGTTCAGCGCAACTGCACGCGGGCGAGCGGCAGCCCGAAGACGATGCCGGTGAGCGCGCCGACGCCGGCGGGAATCCAGCTCGCCTCCCGCGCCACGAGCGGCATCAGCGCGACCACGATGCCAATCGCCGCCGTACCGAGCAGATCGCCCTCGATGTCCTCGCCGGCGCGCAGTGCAAGCAGGTCCGGGATCGCCCAGGCGATCAGCATCGCCAACGCGGCCCCATTGGCGCCCGCCACGAACGGAATCGGGTAGACCGCAGTCGCGACCGCGATCCCGCCGACGCCTCCCACGAGGAACAGCGCGATCACCGGTGCCGGGCCATGGCGGCGCTCGAGCAGCCAGCCGTACAACGTGATGGCGCCGATCGTCACAAACGCGTAGCCGGTGTTGTTGTACGTGAACGCGGAGGTGAACAACCGCCACCAGTGCGAGCCCGGCTTACCGAGGACGACGATCGTGTCCAAGCCGACGAGGCCGGTGCGCCAGAGCAGGCAGCCGACGAGGCTCAGGATCAGTAGCGTGAGCGTCGCGTACGGCCGGGATTCGGCGCGAATCCCCGGAATCTCGCCGCGCCGCAGCCGCGGCAGCGACGGCGCGGGCGGACGGCGCCTGCGCCGCTCCGTGACTCGACCCTCGCGGTCGAGCTTCGGCGCGCGTTTGCGCAGCCGGTTGCCGCAATACGGGCATTCGGTGATATATGGGCTCACTTCGGAGCCACAGCTCTTGCAGATCACGAAGAGATCCGGACCGCCGGCGCTCACGATCCGATTGTAGGGCGCGCGGCCATCCCCGCCCACCGCCGCTGGTCCTCAGACGAGCTTTTTTGACGAGATTTCTCAGACTGCGGTGGCGGCCACGATCTCGGCCATCACCTCGCGCAGGTCGTGATTGGCCTCGTAGACCACGACTTGCCGGCTGGCGCCGTTGCCGCGCTCAAGCAGATCCTCGACCGCCTCGATCTCGTCGAGCGAGCCGAGATCCTGGGCGTGCTCGCGCATACGATCGATCAGGCGCCGGGCCAGCTCCCGCGTGGGCACGCGGGTCGAGTGCGGCAGATCGACAAGCTCGCCGTCGAGGCCGTGGCGCGCCGCGATCCACTTGTTCTCGTCGAGCATCTCGAACGGGTACTTGGACAGCGGCTTGCCCTCCTCGTAGTGCTCGGCGAGTTCCTTGACGAGCCCTTGGACGAGCGCCGCAAGCCCCAGCGTGTGCTCGACGTGCGTCTGCGAATCCATCACGCGGACCTCGACGGTGCCGAACTTCGGGTGTGGTCTGACGTCGTGCCACAGATAGGTGTAGTCCTCGATCACCCGCGCTGTGGTCATGAACTCGATCCGCCGTTCGTAGTCCTCCCAGTCCTTGTAGGTGGGAGGGATACCGACGCGAGGGAAGGCGCGGAAGATCGGCGTCCGAGTCGACGCCAGGCCGGTCGCGTCGGCGCGCCAGAACGGCGAGTTGGCCGAGAGCCCGAGCAACACCGGGACATGCACGCGCATGCCATTGGCGATATGGATCGCCTTGTCGGGGTCGTCGATCCCCACGTGCACGTGCATTCCGAAGATCAGCTCCTGGCGAGCCACGAACCGCAGCGCCGAAATCAGGTCGCGGTAGCGTGGCCGCGCCACGATCCGCTGGTCCTCCCACATCGCGAACGGGTGAGTGCCGGCGGAGCCGAGGGCGAGGCCCTTGGAGGCCGCCGTCTGCGCCACCTGCCGGCGCAGGGCCCGTAGCTGCTCACCCGCCTCGGCGGTGTTGCGGCAAGGATCGGTGGAGACCTCGAGCACGGATTCCATCAGCTCTGGCTTGATTTCCCCGGCCGGAGCGTCCTCGAGCAGCGACTCGATCGCGTTGACGAGTTCGAGCGACTCGGCGTCGAGGATCATCATCTCCTCTTCGATTCCGATCGTGTATGGCGGCCCGCCCGCCCCTGTAAATCGGTGGTCCATCCGGCGCAGCCTAACGTCCTTTTCCGCATAGACTGGACAGAGACGATCACTTGAAAGAGAGGGACGGCCCATGGCTCTGGGATATGGCGGAAAGCTGTACATCCTCGCGTTCGACCATCGCGGGTCGTTCCAGAAGAAGATGTTCGGCATCCAGGGAGACCCCACGCCAGCCGAGACCGAAACGATTGCGGACGCTAAGCACCTGATCTTCGAAGGCATGCTCGTGGCCGTCCAGCGGGGCGCCGAAGCGGGCGCGACCGGCGTCTTGATCGACGAGCAGTTCGGCTCGGATATCCCGCAGAGTGCCCGCGAGGGCGGGCTCAAGCTGGCGATGCCGGTGGAGAAGTCCGGGCAGAACGAGTTCGACTTCGAGTACGGCGATGACTTCGGGGCCCACATCGAGCGCTTCGATCCGGACTTCTCGAAGGTGCTCGTCCGCTACAACCCCGACGACGACCCGGTCATGAACGAGCGTCAGCTGGGCCGCCTGAAGCGGCTCTCGGACTGGCTGCACGAGCACGACCGGAAGTTCCTCTTCGAGCTGCTGGTCCCGGGGACCGACTCCCAGCTGGAGTCCGTGGGCGGCGACAGCGATCGCTACGACGCGGAGCTGCGTCCCGAGCTGATGCGCCGCGCGATCGAGGCGACCCAGAATTTTGGCATCGAGGTCGACGTCTGGAAGATCGAGGGCGTCGACGCGCGCGAGGACGCGGCGATGCTCGCCGAGCAGGCCCGCTCGGGCTCCGGGCGTGAGGGCGTGACCTGCGTCGTGCTGGGCCGTGGCGCCTCGAACGAGAAGGTCGATCATTGGTTGCGCGAGGCCGCGCCCGTCGAGGGCTTCGTCGGCTTCGCGATCGGCCGCTCGATCTGGTGGGACGCACTCAAGGGGTTCCTCGGCAAGGAGCTCGACCGCGAGACCGCGGCATCGCAGATCGCAGAGAACTACCTGCGCTTCGTACGCGTGTACGAGCAGCAGGAAGTGCACTAGCCGGCGGCGGTGCGTGAGCCGGCGGCGGCGGTGCGTGAGCCGGCGGCAGCGGTGCGCGCGTCCTCGTGTTGTGAGGTGGCGGTCGGTGGCGAGCTCGGTCGGCCGCTAGGGTACGTCCCTAGCCAAGATTCCTGTACGACAAGGGGGAGCGATGACGACCGACACGGCGGACGTCGACCGGAGCAACCGCGAGGCGTGGGCGCGAGCTGCGGCGGGGTGGGAGAAGTGGAATGCCCAGCTCCGCGAGGTAATGGCACCGGTCGCGCAGTGGCTCGTGGAGGCGCTTGACCCGACGCCCGGGCAGCGCATCCTGGAGGTGGCGGCAGGCCCGGGCGAGACGGGATTCCTGGCGGCACAGCGGTTGGGACCCATCGGCAAGCTGGTCTCGTCGGATCAGTCCCACGAGATGGTCGCGGTCGCCCAGCGGCGCGCGGCCGAACTGGGAATCGAGAACGTCGAGTTCGCAGTGCTCGACGGTCAGCACATCGAGTTGCCGTCCAACAACGTGGACGGAGTTCTGTGTCGTTTCGGCTACATGCTGATGACCGATCCCGACGCCGCGCTACGCGAGACACGTCGCGTGATCAAGGACGGCGGCCGCCTCGCGCTTGCCACTTGGGATACACCCGACCGAAATCTCTGGCTGTCGACCCCAGCGATCGCGCTCGTGAAACGGGACGCGCTCCCCCCGCCCGACCCGACCGCTCCGGGACCGTTCGCGATGGCAAACCCCGAGCAGCTGGAGCAGCGCATCACAGCCGCGGGCTTCCGCGAAGCCAACGCGCAAAAGCTCGAATTCGTGCAGAGCTATCCGAGCTTCGACCAGTACTGGGAAGTCACCGTCGATCTCGCCGCTCCGATCGCCGAAGCCCTCCACAAGCTCGACGCCGCCGCCGGCGATGAGCTCCGCGAGGGCGTCCGCGAGGCTCTCGGCGGCTTCACGCAGCGGGACGGCGTCATCGAGATTCCGGCGAGCGCGGTTGTCGCTAAGGCCTCGGCGTGATGGCCGGCTGATGTGATTGAGGGTGCGGAGCGCCGACCTCCGGCGCACCGCACCTCGCGGCACGCCGGAGGGCGTCCTGCGCGTCACGTCATCGACACCCGCCTCAGTCCGAGGCCACCGGCCATTAGGGCGAGCGCGGCAGCGATGACCAATGGCAGCGACAATCCGGTGAACGGCAGCGTGTTTGCGACCGAGGCCGGCGTGGTCGTGGCCGTCGTCGTCGAGACCGGCCGCGTTAGCGAGACGAATCTGCTCGTCGGCTGAGTAGCGGTCGGTCCTTCCGGTCCGCCTGTAGGCACGCCAGAGACACTCCGCCCCGGTCCGGTGTGCGGCGGCGAACCCGGTAGCGGCGACGGCGGTTTGGTTGGTCGCGGACCGATCGTCGGCGGAGGCGGCGGGACCACCGGCGGTGTCGGCGTCGGCGTCGGGATCGGCGGCGCTGCGGGGCTCGACTGGACCGACTGCGACTGGTGCGACAGCAGCCCGGTCTGCTGCTGGGTTGTCTTGCCGGCGGACGACGACCCTTGCTGCTGTGAACCCAACAGTCCCGTTTGCTGCTGGCCGGTCGAGCCACCGGCCCCGGTCGAGGAACCGGAGCCAGAGCTCTGCTGCTGGCCGCCAAGCCCCAGCGGCCCCGATTGCTGCTGACCGCCAGAGCCCTCCTGCTGCGAACCGAGCAGACCCGACTGCTGACCACCGGAGCCGGATGAGCCGGGCTGCTGCTGGGAACCCAGTACGCCCGACTGCTGCTGCCCGCCAGAGCCGGACGAGCCGGATCCTTGCTGCTGCGAGCCGAGGACACCGGACTGCTGCTGGCCCGAAGCGGACTGTTGCTGACCGTCCGCAGCACAGGTCTGCTGCTGTCCGTCAGATCCCGACTGCTCGCTCGAGTCCACCAGGCAGGACTGCTGCGAACCGGTCGATGCGTCCTGCTGCTGGCCGCCAACCAGGCAGCCCTGCTGCTGTCCACCGGATCCGCTCTGCTGATTCGCAGCGAGCGTGCATGACTGCTGGGTTCCGCTCGTGGCGTCTTGCTGGCGACCGCCGAGCAAGCCCGATTGCTGCTGACCACCAGACGAACCCGAACCCTGCTGCTGCGCAGAACCCAAGCCCGACTGCTGCTGACCACCAGACGAACCCGAACCCTGCTGCTGACTACCCAGCAAACCCGACTGCTGATCTGCGTATGCGACTGCTGGTGCGCCAAATAGCAATGTCATCGCTACGGCGCCGAGCGCGAAGAGTTGTCTCCGCATGCGCTACTCCTTTTCCTCGAGGTTGACGATCGGCGGCCCGCGCGACGGTGCGCGGGTCGCCTCAGCGCGACGCCTCAGGCGAACCTGGGCGGCGCGAGCTGGTCGCTGCCGGGCGGGCTAGCCAGGCCGCTCGAGGGGATGCGCAAGGGTCACCGGCAGTCGTGGCGGGGTCAGCAGCCGAAGGCGTCGCCACGACGCCGGGACCAAGAGAACGCCCAGAAGAAGAATCAGGCCGGCGGGCGCGCCGCCGCCGTGCGCCGAGCTCGCGCTACTGCCGGAGCCTGGAGCCGGACCTGCCGACATCGCCGCGGCTGTGGCGGCGAGTCCGGGAACAGCAACGGTGCGGCGGGCGACCGACACGGCCCGAAACGCGCCGGCTGAACTCAACCCGTTGCCATATCCGCTGAGAAGCGGTGGCGCGGCAAGCACTCCGACCGCACCCGGTCCCGCCGGCGCCCCCGCCGGCACGGGCGCGAGCTGCGGCCAACCCGTCCGGGGACCGCTGACGACGGCCGGCGCCGATTGGCCGACCGCGTGCGGCCGCCCCACTCCCAGCAGGCCGGTGAATGGCGCAAGTGGCGGCTTCACTCCCGGGCTGGGCGAGGACGTCAGGCCAGTGACGTCCTCGACGACAGCCGGGGCGGACTGACCCACGAGCCCGAGCACCTGGCGCGAACCGCTGGTGATCGCGCCCAGCGCAGCGCGGACAGAGGACGAGGCGACACGGTCAGTCTTGCGCAGCGCATCCGTCCCGGCGGACGCAAGCGCGTGCACGCCGGCGAGTGCACGTGCCGTTTGTGTCCTGGCACGCCTGCGGACACCGGCTAGCGCCCGGTGCACGCGGACCAGCGTCGGCGCCGGGTTGCCGAGAGGCGGGGCGATAATGCGGTGGGCGAGCTGCTGTGCGCCGCCGGTCGCGAGCCCGCCGAGCCGTGCGGCCGACGGAAGTCCGCGATCTCGATGGCGCTCCATAGGTCGTAGCCGCCCGACATGGACTCGCAGCCCAAGCTCCGGTCTGTGCGCGCCCCGCGGAGTATCTGACGCTGCGGCCTCCGCGGCAAACGCCAGGAAGGCGAGCGTAACCGCGATCGCGAGTGCAGCGCGCCTGCTCACACCTGTGCTGCGGGCCGGGGGTACGCGGCTGACCTTCTCGGTCCATGTCTGGGGTATCCCTCTCACCCAGATCGGCAATACCCGTGTTCATCAAGTCGAAACGATGCACCCTGATTTAGAGCAATGTTGCACAAGATCAGCCCCGCAAACGACCAGCTACACCACGCCCGACGCGAGTTCAGCTGGTAGGGTGACCGCCGATGGCGATGAAGATGCGCCAGAGCCTCGCGCAGTTGGAGCAGGAGTTCCGCCACGAGGCCCAACTGGACCGGAGCCGGCGCGAGAACCTGCGCCGCCACGCTGTTGTGCGCTCGCGCAGGCGCACGCACGAACGCGAGAAGAAGCGCAGCTCGGTGCGGTTCTGGCTTCTGATCCTGTCGCTGATCGCCACGGCCGTGATCGTGACCGTGGCGATGTTCGAGACGTTGAACGCGCTGCTCGCCTAGCGCGCGCTAGCTAGCTCTCTCTCTCAGACCTAACGAGAGCTAATCAACCCTGCCTACCTGACGTGAGGACCAGCTCCCCGGTCCTCGAAGGACCCGTGCGCGGGTCCGAGTGAGACGAGCTACTTGCTCTCGCCCAAGCCGCGCAGCGCCGCGTCGACCTCCTCACGAACACCCTTGCCGACGGGCTGCTCGTGCTGGATCTCGAGGTAGACCTCCTTGCGGAACACAGGAACTTCACGCGGGGCCTGGATGCCGATGCGCACCTTCTCGCCCATGATCGCCAGCACGGACACCTCGATGTCGTCCCCGATCATGATGCTCTGGTTGGACTTTCGGGTCAGTACCAACATGTCGTAATTGCCTCCCTGCTCGCCGGGTGCTTACAAGACTGAAACGGGCTCACGGCATTCACGGCGCAGAAGACCGGTTCTGCCCAGCGGCCAGCATAGCGTGTTGGTCGCGCATTCCACAAGCATCGACCGACACCCGTCGGGTCCCCACCAGGACCGTTCAGCCGTTCGCTGTAATAGTCTCCGGGCGACATGGCTCGCCGATCTTTACGACCAGAACTGAACCGGATTCGCGCCTGGGTTCGCCAGGGCAGGACCGACGCTTGGATCGCCCACCAGCTCGAAGTCACCGTGCAGCAGATCCAGGCGTTCAAGCGCGAGCAGGGACTCGAGCCCGGTGGCGCACTGGAAACCACCGGCGGTCTCGTCGACTACGACGACGAGATCGATCTCAGAGCAGAGGACGACGCGCTGATCGCAGCGGAGCTCGATGCCGCCGCCGCCGAGCAGGCGGAGGAGGCGGACGAGGACGACGACGAGGACGAGGACGACGACGAGCCTCGTCCGAAAGGTCGCCGCCGTGGTAAGCGCGGCGGTCGAGGTGGCCGCGGCCGGCGCAAGACATCCACGGCGCTCGAGGCAACATTCGACCACGGCGACGAGGGGTACGGACTGTGGCTCGACCCCGCCGTCCAGGACGATCCGATCTACGCCGAGTACTGGGCCGGCCACCGTCCGGTCGAGGTCGCGATCGAAGAGGACCAGATCGTGATCCGCCGGGCCGGCGGCGAGGACTCCGACGAATCCGAGTAGGGGCCTCGCTCCGCTCGGCGTCCGTGGGGCCGGGCGGGTCCGTCCAGACCTTTCTTGTGGGCGCGTGTGGGCGGGGGCTGTCGCTTGTCGGTTGGTGCTGACGGCTTGCGCCTCCGCCCCTTCGGGCGGGCCTTGAGAGTGCGTTCTGCCTGGGATTGGCTATCGAAGAGGGAGTGAGGTGCCTCGCAACCCCCACATCGCTCCAAAACGATCGGCTGCCGTGGCGCTTTGTCGCAGCGTGGGGGCTGGGGCTATAGCACCCACTTCGCACCATTTCGTCCGCCGACCCGGGGCGGATTCATCTGGTCGTCGCAACACCTTGACCGAGAGGAGTTGCGATGGGCGAGAGAAGTCGGGCTTCGGATTTTGCGCGGGTGCGTTCGCCGGGGCGTCTGCCGTCTGGGCGGCGGGAGCATCGGGTGCGTTTCTGGGCGGCGGTCGCGCGAGGGCTCAGTAGCCGGGAGGCTGGTGTCCAGGCGGGCGTGTCGCCGGCGGTTGGTGTCCGGTGGTTTCGGAAGGGTGGGGGGATGCCGACCGTTACCCAGGCGCCGTTGTCGGGGCGTTATCTGTCGTTCGCTGAGCGGGAGGAGATCGCGATCCTGCGCGCTGGGGGGTGTGGGGTGCGGGGGATCGCTCGTCAGCTCGGGCGTTCGCCGTCGACGATCTCTCGTGAGTTGCGTCGGAACGTCGTGAGGTGTGGCGGCGTCGTTGAGTATCGGGCGAGCTCGGCGCAGCGGTACGCGGACCGGCGGGCTCGGCGTGCGAAGCCGGCGAAGCTGGTCGTGAACGCCGGGCTGCGACGGTATGTGCAGGACCGTCTGTCGGGAGCTGTCAAGCGGCCCGATGGGACGGCTCTCGACGGTCCTGGGGTGAGGTGGATCGGGCGGCGTCACGGTCTGCGCAAGGATCGGCGCTGGGCGAGGGCGTGGAGCCCTGAGCAGATTTCCAATCGCCTGCGCTTGGAGTTCCCCGATGATGAGTCAATGCGTATCTCGCACGAGGCGATCTACCAGTCGCTGTACGTTCAGGGGCGTGGCGCGTTGCGGCGTGAGCTGACGGCCTGTCTGCGGACCGGGCGGGCGTTGCGGGTCCCGAGAGCTCGCACCAGCGGTCGCGGTCGCGGGTTCGTCAGCGACGAGGTGATGATCAGCCAACGCCCCGCCGAAGCCCAGGACAGGGCGGTTCCCGGCCATTGGGAAGGCGACCTCATCATCGGAGCGAGGAGCTCGGCGATCGGCACGCTGGTGGAGCGCTCAACCCGCTTTACGATGCTGCTCTACCTCCCGCCGATGACCGGCCAAGCGCCGGGAGTAAAGGACGGCCCCGCGCTAACGGGGCACGGCGCCGAGGCGGTCCGCGACGCGATCGCCAGGACGATCGTCACGCTGCCTGAGCAGCTGCGCCGCTCGCTGACCTGGGACCAGGGCACCGAGATGGCCCAACACGCCCAGCTGCGGATCGAGACCGGCCTGCCGGTGTACTTCTGCGATCCACACAGTCCGTGGCAGCGCGGCACCAATGAGAACACCAACGGGCTGCTGCGCCAGTACTTCCCGAAAGGCACCGACCTCTCCAGACACAGCGCCGAGGACCTCGCTGCGGTCGCCTCCGCGCTGAACAGCCGACCGCGCAAGACGCTCGGCTGGAAGACGCCCGCCGAAGCGCTCAACGAGTACCTGAGAACCATCTAAACCAACCACGCACGATCGGCCGGCGGGTGGCAGCCGCTCAAGCGCAGGCCCCTTGCCCCCTGGCTCGCGTTCGCCACCGCGCCCCTCCCACCGCTCACGCCGGCCACCGAAACGGCGGCTGGGGAAGGGAGCGATCACGGCTAAACCAACCGCAAGCTCCCTGGCGCCTCGCCGGCCCGGATCCCCTCGCCGCCCTGAACGACAGAGTCAGGCCGTGGAGGTCACGCCTAGACGACCAACCGCCCAGAACTCAACGACAGCCCGACCCTCGGCCACCCCAGTCCATCCCCCACGAGAGGTACCGTCACCTCGACAGCTACTGTTGCGAGGACCGGTTGAGCCCGAGCGGGCGAAATGTCACGTTATGGGGGTCCGGACCTCTCTCGTGCTTCTGCGGGATGGGGGTGTTGTATGAAGTCCCGCGTGGGCGGGACCCCAATCCCGCCGGCCATGGATGGCCGCCTCCATATGGGGCACGGACGGGGGCGGCACTGCGAAAGCGAACGCCCCGCCACCACGAACCGCCACAGCGGGTCCGGACGGGGCCGCCCGGCCCCACGGACGCCGCGCGCAGCGCGGCCCCTAGCCGCTCTCGACCCGCCGCCCCACCGAATAGTCCGTCGCCTCGCGCGCGTAGCGAGCGAACGCCGCGCCCGCGACCGTCGTCATGTCCCACGCGGCCGGCGTCAGTGGCGCAACCCGGGTCGCGATGTCAAAGCACCAGTCGGTGCCCTGACGCCAGTAGAGATCGGCCAGCTCCGCCGTCGTGAACAGGCCCCCGAGTCGCCGCCGCAACTCGACGACGACCTCGTCAACGACCCGCTGCAACGCCGCACGATCCGACGGGTCGGACGCGGACAGGCGACGCTCGCCCTCCTGCCACAACCCGATCAACTCATCGAACGGCAGCTGCATACCGCGATGCTTCCCAAAAGGTGGACTTCAGTGACTGCCGGTGATCACATACGGCCGCTCGCCGGGCAGCACCATTCCGAGCGCCCGGGCGTCGCGCTGGATTGTCGCCGGGTCGTTCAGCTCCTGCTGCTCGCGCGTCAGCGCGGCGTTCTGGCGCACGAGACGCGAGACGAGCGCCTGCTGCGCCTCCGCCTGGGACCGGGTCGAGAGATACGACAGCGCATGCTGCACGTAGAGCCCGATCACGACCGTCAGCACGACCAGAAGCCCGACGCGACCGACCCGGTCCCACCGCACGCGGCTGATCTGGCCGCGTGCGGCAAGCCCACGGGGGCGCGGCGAGGGGCGAACGCGCTTCCTCGGCGCGGCGGCTGCGGAGCGGGCTGACGGCATCCCCTAGCCGCTTCGTTCGCCACCTCCAGCCTCCTTCCTGCTGCAGCGAAGCCTGCAGAGCGCTCACCCCCGGAACGCCGCGCGCCCCGGAAAACGCGCGTCCGGACCGAGTGCCTCCTCGATTCGCAGCAGCTGGTTGTACTTCGCGACGCGATCGCTCCTCGAGGGCGCGCCGGTCTTGATCTGACCGCAGCCGGTCGCCACCGCCAGGTCCGCGATCGTCACGTCCTCGGTCTCGCCGGAGCGGTGCGAGATCACCGCGGTGTAGCCCGCCTCCCGCGCCATGCGGATCGCCGCGAGGGTCTCGGTCAGCGTCCCGATCTGGTTGACCTTGATCAGGATCGAGTTCGCCACGCCACTGTCGATGCCTCGCTTGAGCCGCTCGGTGTTGGTCACGAACAGATCGTCGCCGACCAGCTGTACCCGGTTGCCAAGGCGGTCGGTCAGCGTCGACCAGCCCGCCCAGTCCTCCTCCGCCATCCCGTCCTCGAGCGAGATGATCGGGTAGCGCGCCACCAGATCCGCCCAGTAGCTCGCGAGCTCATCGGCGCTGAGCGCGCGATTCTCGTGCTGAAGCACATAGCTCCCGTTCTGATAGAGCTCCGATACGGCCGGATCGAGCGCGATCGCGACATCGTCACCCGGGGCATAACCGGCGGCGCGGATCCCCGCCGTCAGCGCCTCGAGCGCCTCCGCGTTCGACTTGAAGTCCGGTGCGAATCCGCCCTCGTCCCCAACCGACGTCGACAGTCCCTGATCGTGGAGCGTCTTCTTCAGGTTGTGAAAGACCTCGACCCCCATCTGCAGCGCGCCGTAGAACGAGCGGGCGCCAACGGGCACGATCATGAATTCCTGGAAGTCGACCGCATTGTCAGCGTGCGCCCCCCCGTTGAGCATGTTCATCATCGGCACGGGCAGCAGGTGCGCGGTCTCACCGCCGAGGTAGCGCCACAGCGGGAGGCGCTCCTCGGCCGCGGCCGCGTGCGCGGCCGCCAAGGACACCGCCAGGATCGCATTGGCGCCGAGGCGGGACTTGTTCGGCGTTCCGTCGAGCGTGATCAGCAACCGGTCGAGCGCCGCCTGGGCCGAGGCGTCGTGGCCGCGGACCGTAGTTGCGATCTCGCCGTTGACGTTCTCGATCGCCTTCGACACGCCTTTCCCCATCCAATCCGAACCGCCGTCGCGCAGCTCGGTGGCTTCGAACTCGCCCGTCGATGCGCCCGAGGGGACCGCCGCCCGTCCCCACGCCCCTGACCGCAGGCTGAGCTCAACTTCGACCGTCGGGTTGCCCCGGCTGTCGAGGATCTGCCGGGCGTGGACGTGCTCGATCTGGCTCATTCTGCTCGTGGTCTCCTTCCGTCAGGCGCGCGCGGGCGTAGTAGGCGAGCTGCTCATCAGCGGGCAGATCGTTCCAGCTTCGGCCTTCGGATGCGGCCAGCTCGCTCGACGCCTCGACCCGTGAACGGAATCTGTCGGCGGCCGCACGCAGCGCGAGTTCGGGATCGACGCGCATCTTCCGCGCCACATTCACGATCGCGAACAGGACATCGCCGAGCTCATGAAAGCGCGCGTCGGCATCCGCCGCGTCCTCGAGCTCCTCGAGCTCGGAGCGCGCCGCCTCCAGGACCGGCTCCACGCCTTCGAAGTCGAAGCCACTCGAGGCGGCCCGTCGCTGCACCTTGCGGGCATACAGCGGCGCGGGAAGGTTCTCGGGGACCTCGGCGAACAGGCCTTGCTCGCGGCCCGGCTCCTGCTGCTTGATCCGGTCCCAGTTGCGCAGGACCTCGCCCGCGGTCGTGGCCGATGCCTCCCCGAACACGTGCGGATGGCGGCGGATCAGCTTCTCCGTGCAGTGTCGCGCGACCTGCGCGAGATCGCCCGCACCGCGCTCCTCGAGCAGCAGCGAAAGGAAGTGCACCTGAAACAGGACATCGCCCAGCTCGTCGAGCATCTTGGCGTCATCGCGGCGGTTCGCGGCGTCCGCCAGCTCGTACGCCTCCTCGAGCGTGTGCGGCACGATCGTGCGCTCGTCCTGCTCCCTATCCCAGGGGCATTCGCGCCGCAGCCTTCGGGTAATCGCGTCCAGGCGCTCGAGCGCCGAAGAGATCTCCGGCTGCCCGGAGCTCACGTCACTTCGACGTGGTCCCGGTCGTCGAAGCGCCGCCGGCCGCCCCGGCTCCGGTCGAGCCGGCCGCCCCGGCTCCGGTCGAGCCGGCCGCGCCAGCTCCGGTCGAGCCGGCCGCGCCGCCAGCTCCGGTCGAGCCGGCCGCGCCAGCCCCGGCGGGGGGCGCCGTCGTCTTGGGCGCCTTGTAGCCCGTGCAGTCGGCCATCGAATACTGCTTGCGGCAGGTGGTCTGCTTCAGATAGGCCTTCTTGGCCGCGTTGTCGACGGCCGTCTGCGCAGTCGACTGGGCCTGCTGGTTGAGCGTCTGCTGAATTGCGGGAGTCGCCTGCTCGAGCGTCTGCTGAGTGGCCTTCTTGATCGTCTCGACCTCGAACACGTAGTAGCCGAACTGACCCTTGATCGGACCGAACACCTTGCCCGTCGGCGAGGAGAAGGCAGCCTGGTCGAGCGCCGCGTCCTGCTGGCCCTTGGTCACGCCGGTCAGCAAGCCGCCGTGGTTCTTGCTCGAGGCGTCGGTGGAGTACTTCTTGGCGACGGTATCCCAGCTCTGGCCGTGCTCGAGCGCGGCCTTTGCCGCGTTGGCCTGTGCCTCGGTCTTCGTCAGGACGATCCGGATGTTGCGCGACTCGGGCGTCCCGAACTGCGAAAGGTGGGTGTTGTAGTACTTCGCGATCTCCGCGCTGGTGACCTTTGGCGTGTGCTTCTGGAGCAGCTTCATGTAGAGCAGGTTCACCTTGACGCGATACAGAACGTCCTCCTCGGTCTGCCCGCTCTGCTTGAGGAACGCCTGGAACTGAGCCTCGGTGGGATAGGCCTGCTTCTTGTCCTGGTTGAACTGCTTCTGGACCTGTGCGTCGGTGACCTTGATGCCCTCGTTGTGCGCAACGGCCTGGTACCAGTAGGCCCTGATCAGGAAGTCCATCACCTGGCTCGAGAGCGAGGTGAACAGCGCCGAGCACTGCGCTTGGATCGACTTGGTCGAGGTCTTCGCCAGCGCCGGGATCTCCTTGCGGGCCTGCGCCACGCAGCTGTTGAAGTTCGGCGGATCGTTGGGGACGATCACGGGCGCGCCCGGGCTCTGCGCCGAGTTGCCGGCCGCAGCCACGTACATCCAGTGGTTGAACGCCTGCAGGGTCACGGGGTTGCCGGCGACGTTCGCCACCGAGTTGCTCGGGACATCGCTGCCGCACGCGCTCAGTCCTACTACGGCCACAAAAAAGGCGCCGAGCGCCAGTACCGACTTCAGAAACCTCATTGCGCGACGATGGTAGCGGCCATTGCCGGGCGTTGCGTAAGAGAGTAAGAAGAACCTTCCTCAGGCTGCTTCGCGTGTCACCGCCAGCAGCACGTCCGCGGCCTTCACGACCGCGGGGAAGCGCGCCACCGGATCGTCCGGCACACGCACCGACAGCTGCGATTTGCCCGATTCATAAAGGGCTTCCGGGATCTCGGCCCGGATCTTCTTAGCCCGCACCGAGTCGAGCTCGACCGGCGTCACCGCCAAGCGCCCGCCGCGGAATGTCACCGCACGCGCGCCCGCCTGGCCGAGCTTGATCCGCGCCTGCTGGAGCAGAATCAGGTTGCGCAGCGGGTCCGGCAGCTCGCCGAAGCGATCCTCGAGCTCGTCCCGAAGTTCCATCAGGTCCGCCACCTCGCGTGAGCCGGCAATCCGGCGGTGCACATCGACCTTGGCCTGCTCGTAGGGGATGTAGTCCGCAGGCACGTACGCGTCGACGTTGACGTCGAGCCGCACCGGCTCCCATTCCTCGTCGGGCCCGCCGTCCTCGGACGCCGCCGCGACCGCCTCGTCGAGCATCTGCATGTACAGCTCAAAACCAAGCGCCGCCACATGCCCGGACTGCTCGTCGCCAAGGAGATTGCCGGCGCCGCGGATCTCGAGGTCGCGCATCGCGATCTTGAATCCCGCGCCGAGCTCGGTGTAGTCCGACAATGCGCTCAGCCGCTGCGCCGCATCCGGCGTAAGCGCCGCGGCGCTCGGATACAGCAGGTAGGCGTAGGCACGTTCCCGGCTACGACCCACCCGGCCGCGAATCTGGTAGAGCTGGGCGAGTCCGAACACGTCCGCCCGCTCGACGATCAGCGTGTTGGCCTGCGGGATGTCGATGCCGGACTCGATGATGCTCGTGCACACGAGCACGTCCGCGTCGCCGCGCAGGAACCGCAGCATCCGCTGCTCGAGCGTGCGCTCGTCCATCTGCCCATGCGCGACCTCGAACTTCAGATGGGGGCACAGCCCCCGCAGCCGCTCGGCCGTCTCGTCGATCGTCTCCACCCGGTTGTGCAGGAAGAACGCCTGCCCTTTGCGCTCGCTCTCGCGAATCAAGGCCCGCCGCACGAGCTCCTCGTCGTACTCGCCGACGTACGTCTTGACCGGCCGCCGGCCCTCGGGCGGCGTCTCGATCACGCTGATGTCGCGCACCCCCGCGAGTGACATCTGCAGCGTCCGGGGGATCGGCGTGGCGCTCATCGAGATCACGTCGACCTTCAGCTTCAGCTGGCGCAACAGCTCCTTCTGCTTGACGCCGAAGCGCTGCTCCTCGTCGACGATCAGCAACCCAAGATCCTTGGCACGGACGTCGCGCGATAGGAGCCGGTGTGTCCCGATCAGGATGTCGACCTTGCCCTCGCTGAAGCGCTTGACGGCTTCCCGCTGCTCGGCCGCCGGCCGGAAGCGCGACACGTGCTCGACGACGACCGGGTAGTCCTTGAGACGTTCGGAGAACGTGCCGAAGTGCTGCTGGGCGAGGATCGTGGTCGGCACCAGCAGCATCACCTGCTTGCCGTCCTGGACCGCCTTGAACGCGGCGCGCAGCGCCACCTCGGTCTTGCCGTAGCCAACGTCGCCGCAGATCAGCCGGTCCATCGGGCGCGGCGCCTCCATGTCCGCCTTGACGAACTCGATCGCGTCGCGCTGGTCCGGCGTCTCGGTGAACGGGAACGCGTCCTCGAACTCGCGCTGCCAGTCGGAGTCGATCGAGAACTCGTGACCTTCGCGGCGCTTGCGCTCGGCGTACAGGTTCAGCAGCTCGCCGGCGAGCTCCTGCGCGGCTCGCCGGGCCCGCGCCTTGATCGTGTCCCAGCGCGTGCCGCCGAGCTTCGATAATTGGATCCCGCCCGCCCCCGCTCCGCCCGCCCCGACGTAGCGGCTGATCTTCGCGAGCTGGTCGACCGGGACGAACACCCGATCCGAGCCGGCGTACTCGAGGTACAGGTAGTCGCGTGTGACCTCGGCGACGGTCTTGGTCTCGAACCCCGCGAACCGCGCGATCCCGTGATCCTCGTGGACCACGATGTCGCCGGTGCGCAGCTCGGCGAAGCTCCGCAGGACCCCGCGCCGCCGGGCACGCTCCGGGCGCTCGGGCGCGCGCCGGCGCCGGAACAGCCGGTGCTCGGGGATCACCGCGAGCTTGAACTGCGGGGCGATGAAGCCGGTGGCCAGCCGCGCCTGGGCAAACTCGAGTTGGGCATTCAATGGCCCGGCATTCGCCGGGCCTGTGGTGTGGCTTTCGCGACCATCAAGCCAGCCGACCTTCAGCCGGCCCAGGTTGTAGGCCGCGCGCTCGCCCTCTCCGCGGCGTGCGAACGCGACCACGGTGTGGTAGCCCGAGCGCGTCAGCTTCTCGAGCTCCGGCTCGGCTTCTTTGAGGCCGCGCGCGGCGATGTCGGCGGTCTGGGCGCGGAATGAGAACTGCTGGTCCTGATCGATGCTCGAGAGGCGGATCTTCGCCTGGTCGGCCATCGCTCGGTGGATCACGTCAGGCCCGACGTACAGGTGGTGGGCGTCCTCGTCGTGGAACGCGGCGGTCACGTCCTGCCAGTGGTCGGCCAGTGCCGGCGCGACGTCCTCCTCGCCGGCGATGTACACGCTTGCTTGCGGCGGGGCCAGCTCGAGGAACGGGATAAAGCTCTCGACCGGAAGCAGCTCGGCGATGTCGGGACGATCCGCCTCCTCCTCCAGCGCCGCGATCTCGGCAAGCTCGCGATGCTCCTCGGCCAGCTCGGCGGCCGGCGCCACCTCGACCACGTCGGCGTCGCCCAACGACCTCTGCGTGAACGTCGAGAACCACCTGAGCGACTCGATCTCATCGCCGAACAGATCGACCCGCACCGCTCGGTCCTCGGTCGCGGGGAACAGGTCGAGCAGCCCGCCCCGGATCGCGAACTGCCCGCGGTCCTCGACCTGGTCGACTCGCTCGTAGCCGGCCGCGACGAGATCCCGGGCTGTCTCGTCGAGCTCGATCAGATCGCCGGTTCTGAGCGCGAACGCCCGCGGGCGCATCGATGGATCGGGCACCTTCTCCGATAGCGCCACCGCGCTCACGACAACGACCGGCGCTTCCTCTTCGGAAAGCAGCGAGTCGAGCGCCGCGATCCGCAGCCCGACCAGGTGCGGCGGCGGCGCGAGGTGCGACTCGTAGGTCACGCCACGGCTCGGGTAATAGCGAACGATCCGCGGCTCGAGCCAGCTCTTCAGCGCGGCGGCCAGATCCCGCGCCGCTCGATCGTCGCCGGCGACAACGATCGCGGGCTGATCCGGCGCGCGGTCGAGCAGCGCGGCGAGCAGGAAGGGGCGCAGTGACTGCGATACGAACGCCTGCCCACCGTCGCGGGCGAGAGCCTCTGTCTGGGGGTCGATGTCGGCGTGAGTGAGGAGTGAGCGGAGCACTCCTACTCAGTCTATGAATCCGCCAGCACGAGCCGCTCTGCCTCGTCCGCCGCTCGCTCGATGAGCTCCTCGACCTGCTCGCGCGGCTCCCGGAAGCGGCCGAGGACGTAGGAGGCAACGACCTCGGGATCGGTGCTGCTCGGACGCCCCACGCCGACCCTCACGCGCGTGAAGTCGGCCGATCCAAGACCTTGCTTGAGCGACTTCAGGCCGTTGTGTCCGGCGAGCCCGCCGCCGGTGCGAACCCGGATCTCG
This sequence comes from uncultured Solirubrobacterales bacterium, assembly GCA_963824755.1. GTDB lineage: Bacteria > Actinomycetota > Thermoleophilia > Solirubrobacterales > Solirubrobacteraceae > Palsa-465. The sequence goes on from CAWGQT010000029.1 coordinate 124,284, forward strand.
CCGAATGGAAGATCGATCTCGTCGTGCAGGACGAGCACGCGGTCGAGCGGAAGCTTGTAGGTGCCTCGGGCCGGGCTGACCGAGGCGCCGGCGTCATTCATGAATGTCTGCGGGAGCAGGATCGCGACTCGCGGGCCGCCCACGCCGGCACGACCCTCGCTTAAGAGCCCGCGGTACTTGGACTTGGCCTTCGGCAATCCCCACCGTCTTGCGAGCACGTCGGCGATCCGGAAGCCGATGTTGTGCCGCGTGGCGGCGTACTCCGAGCCCGGGTTGCCGAGTCCGACGATCAGCCAGTCAACCGGCGCGCTTGCTCGGCCGGGCAATCGCACGGGCGGTCCGGCTACTCGCCGCCGGCTTCGCCTTCGCTCTCGCCGCTGCCCTCGCCCTCGGCGGCGGGCTCGCCCTCCGCGGCGCCGGCGCCCTCGGCGACGAGCTCGGTCTCTTCCTCGATCTCGTCTTCGGGCTCGACCTGCAAGCGCGGCGGCGTCAGCGTCGCGATCACGGTCTCCGGATCGTCCATCAGCGTGACCTTCGCCGGGGACGTGATCGATTCGATCGTGAGCGTGTCCCCGATCGCCATCTCCGAGACGTCGTGCTCGATCGAATCTGGAATGTCGGTCGGGAGCGCCTCGATCGTCAGCTCGCGAGTGACGTGCTCTAGCACGCCGCCCTCTTTTACGCCCGGGGCCGCGTCGGCGCCGGTCAGCTCAAGCTGGACGGTCGCCTGAATCACACGGTCGAGGCGGACCCGGAGCAGATCCAGGTGCAGCGTGTCGCCGGTCACGGGGTGGCGCGCGACCTCCTTGACCACGACCGGCGTCGGGGTGGCGCCGTCAATGCTGAGGTTCAGCACCGCTCCGGCGTGTGCCAGCGTGTTCCGCAACAGGCGCGCATCCACCTCGAAGGAGACGGGACTGTCGCCGCCGCCATACACGACTCCGAGCGCCTTGCCCTCTCGGCGCAGGCGACGTGCCTGGCGCGATCCAGATGGCTCGCGGGCGGCGACTGCCAGTGCGGTTGTGTCCGAGGTCGACATCGCGGCGACCGATGGTAGCGGGAGAGGGTGGTTGGGGGTGGCGGCGGGGTGGTTGGGGGTGGCGGGCGGGCCCTTTTCCTCAGTTCAGTTGCGCGCTAACCTTTTGACAATGTCGGGCGAGGCTCAGCTGATGCTGATGATCGCCGGAGTCCATCTCCTGGGGTTGGCGTGCGTGGCGGTTCTGATGATTCCTGCGTTCCGCGACGGCCCGGTGCCACCTCCGGGACCCTCCGACTCCGGTTCCGACGATGGCGGGGGACACGGTCCCAAGCGGCCGCCGAAGCGGCCCGATCCACCGCGCGGCGGGCTACCGCTGCCGGACGCGATCCCTGCCCGGGTGCGGTTGCGCGACCACCGGCGGCTGCACGAGCTGCTGCCGTCCAGGGAGCGCCGCCCCGCACGTGAGCCGGAGCGCGAGCCGGTCCGGACGGGCGGCGGCTCGCGCCGGCCCGGGCCGCGCCGTCGTCAGTAGTGCGCCGGGCAGTCCGCGTCGCTCTTGATCCGGGTGCTGACCGTCAGCAGTTCGAGGCGTAGTCCGGTGAACACGTCTCCGCCCCGCCGGACGCGTACGCACTGCACGATCGGCAGCGAGGAGGGTGTCTTCCACGCCACCCGCGCGGTTCCGGTCGTGCTCGAAAGCCATAGGCCCGCCGACTGCTGGTAGGTGAGGATTGAGACGGCACCCGAGCGCGTCAGAGCAGCCGCGTCGTAGGCAACCCGTGCTCTGCACGCGGCGCTTTCGCGGCACGCCTGGAGCCTGTCGAGCATGCCCGCCTGATCGCCTCTTGCCTCGGCCTGAACCAGCGCGGTGACAGCCGATTGTTCGGCTCCGTCGACGGTGAGCACTCTTGCCAGCAGTGCACTGATCGCCACGAACACCACAAGTCCGGCGACAACCAGCCCGATGACGTACGCGCGACGCATTGCGCGCGCAAGGCTAGTGTCTAGCCGGCGATCGGGAAGTCGTCGCCACTGAGCTCGAGGAAGCGCTCGACGGACGCTTCCTGATGATCGAGCCGCTCGGCGAGCTCCCGCGCGTGATCGGCCGCCAGCACTAGGAAGTCCTCGACGCAGCGGCCCGGATCGTCGGCCAGCGGATAGACCCGCGTCAGATCCTGCTGGGCGCACGCGATTCCCATCGGCGGCTGACCCTCGGCGAGCGTGCGCGCCCCGCAGACCGGCGTCACGATCAGCTGAGACTCGCGCGCGACCAGCGCCGTGGGCAACAGCCGGTGCGCCGGCAGCCGGACCGACAGTTGCACGGAATGGTCGACGGCCACCTCCGCGCCGACCAGCTCTACCAGCGGCTGGCGCCAGACATCCAACACCACGTCGGCGCCGACGAGCGCATCGCGCAGCGTCGTCGCCTGCTCGACATAGAGCCGTTCGGCCTCCTCACGATCGCCCGCATCGCCCAGGTCTAGATCGCAAGGTACGCGGAGCAGGTCCCGCGCCGCCACTTTGGTTCCTGCAGTCCTGCTGCCGCAGGTGACGTAGGTCTGAAGCGTGCCGAGGTCGCGCCGGCCATGGAAGATGATCGTGACCGCATCGCTGAGAGGGAGCCCGCCGACTCGCAGCGAGACGGCCACGCCGGCGCTGTCGTCTAGCAGTGCGCGTCGCAGCAGCTCGTCGGCTGCGTCGCCCGTGTTGTTGGGATCCTCTTCGAGCATTCTTGCTCCTTCAGATCGGCCGTTTGCAGCAAGTATTTACCCACAAGCGGCGGCCATTTCAACATCGCCACGTGGAGCGATTGCGGGCGCGCGATGCTGGCCGCTGGGAGGATTACGGCCTGGCGGGTAGGCTGCGGAGAAATGAGGCTCCTCTACAAGCCGTTCTCAATCATCGCCGGCCTGATCGCGGCCAAGCTCGGGCAGAGCATCTTCAACCAGCTGTGGTCGCGGATCGACACCGCGGAGCCGCCAAAGCCGACGACCGAGGAGGCGAGCCTCCCGAAGGTGGTTGGGGCGGCGGCGCTCGAGGCCGCGACCCTAGCGGGCATCGGCGCGCTTGTCGACCGCGCGTCGGCGCGAGCGTTTCAACATCTGACGGGCGTCTGGCCGGCGAAGAAGTCCGAGAAATCCGAGGACTAGCTCGGATTCAGGCCCCGCGCTGCCGGGCCCGCCCCACTCCTGCCTAGAGCGCCAGGACTAGCTCGAATCGACGGCCCAGGGCGCCAGGCCCGAGCGAAGCCAGCCGGGGATCTCGGTCTTCGCGAACGTTTCACGATCGACGATCACGTGAGTGATCGTGCCCTCGACGAGTAGCTCGCCGTCGCGGCTGACTTTGTGCTTGGTGGTGATGCTCGTGCTCCCCATTCGGGCGACCGACACCGCTAGCGTCAGTTCCTCGTCGAAGCGGGCCGAGCCGCGGAACTGCAGCTGTGCGTCGACTACGACCATGTCCACGCCGCGGTCGAGCATCCCCTGATAGCTGCCGAACGCCACCCGCCACAGCTCGGTCATGTTCGTGTCGAAGTACGCCAGGTAGTGCGCGTTGAAAACGACGCCCTGCATGTCGCACTCCGCGTAGCGAACGCGAAGCGGGTGGCGATAGGGCTCCCCCATCGCTCAGCCCCCGCCACGCAGCACGAATCCGCGCGCGGCCAGGTCCGCCAGCGCGTCTTCGAACGCGGCGAAGTCTCGTTTGCGGAGCATCTCGATCGGCCGTCCCGACGGCCCCGGGGCACGGACCCAGCGTTTCAGCACTCCAGACCCGGCGCGCTCGCCGGCGTCGTCGAGCAGGTCGAGGAGGATCGGCAGCTCGCCGCGGTGCTCGAGCTGAGCCGGAAAGCAACGTGAGCGGGTCGGTGTCGAGCACCTCGCACAGCTCATCCTCGCTCAGCCCCAGCAGGTCCATCAGCCGCGCGGCTCGCTCGCTGCCCAGTTGGCCCACCCGAGACAGCCTATAGCCGCAACATCAGAGGGGCGTCAGGGTTATGACCAGCATGAAGAAGCTCCTCGCCGCGGTCCTCGTCGCGATCCTGGTTGGCTGCGCCGGCCAGGCCGCTGCCGCCAGTCCCGTGCCGGCGCCTGCCGCCAGTCCCGTGCCGGCGCCTGCCGCCAGTCCCGTGCCGGCGCAGTATCGGTCCCTTTACGGCCGGATCAGCGGCAACCTGAACGCGTTCGCGCGAGCGGTCACGGCGATGCCGACCCTCGGTCATTCCCGCAAGCGCCAGCCGCCGATGCCGGGCGCGGAGCTGCTCGCGGCCAACGGCAACCGTCTTTCGGCACTGTTGACCTCGAACAACATGCAGCTGGTGGATACCTCGCTTGACCGCCTCAAGCAGCTGGGCGTGAAGGGCGTCACGCTCGGGATCAAGGTGCCGATGCTGCTGTCCTCGTTCACGCCCGACGCAACCCGCTACGCGAGCTTCTACGCGGCGGTCGCCGATCATGCCCGCGCCCGCGGGATGGTCGTCTCGGTCGAGCTGGGCGCGCTGTTCTGCGGCACGGTATTCGCGCGCTGCAGCGACCCCTTCGGGCATTCGTATCAGACGTTCGTCGACGACTCCGCCGCCCAGGCTGCAATCGTGATCAAGCGGGTCAAACCGACCTACCTGACGCTGTTCTCCGAGCCCGACACTGAGGCCAAGCTGATCGGCGTTCCCACGCTCGACACGCCTTCCGGCGCGGCCGCAGCGCTCGCCGACATCCTGCGGCGGATGGGGCCGCGCGGCAGCACGCGGGTCGGCGCCGGCGCGCCCACCTGGCTGTCGCCGTCGTTCGCCCGCGCGATCGTCGCCAAGCCCGTCGACTACCTCGACACCCACATCTACCCCGCCGCCGCCCAGCAGGGAGCCAATGCGGTCGCGATCGCCCGGATCGCCAGCGACGCTCACAAGCAGCTTGTCGTCGACGAGGAATGGCTCTACAAGAACCTGGCTTCCGGCGGCCCCACGGGCGGCCCGGCCGGCGCCGAGGCGGACGCCCGCCAGGACCTGTTCTCGTTCTGGGAGCCGCTCGACGAGCAGTTCCTAAAGGCCACGGCCAGCTGGGAGCGCAAGGCCGGCGCTTCGTACGTCTCGCCGTTCTGGTCATGGCAGTTCTTCAGCTACCTCCACTGGACGCCGGCGCTCAACAGCCAGAGCTACCCGCAGCTCACCGCGGCCTTCTCACGCGTGCTCGCCCCCGCGCTGGCCGGCGGGACCACGACCCCCCTCGGCCGGCAGTGGAGCCGCGAGCTGCTCGGCGGCTAGCGTCGCGTCACCCGTCACCCGTCACCCGCGCAGCCCGCCACAGACCGAGGGTTCACCGGGGCTTGAGCGGTGCCGATGCTTTCCAGAGCCGCTGATCTGGGCCGGCGACGTAGATCGTTCGCGAGCTGAGGAGAACCACGTTGATCACACGACGGTTGTGTTGCTGTGTGAGCAGCCTGGCCGGAACGTCGATCACGAACCGTCGAAGGCTGGGCAGAAACAGCCCGCTCAACGTGGCACCCGGCGGGGTTGTAGAACAGCAGCTCGCTGGAGTTGCCGCCGACTGGAGCGCCTGGCAGGCGTTCGTCCAAGGCTGAGCCGCAGCGTTCCAGGAAGTAGCGGCTCTGGGGCGTCTTGGCGATGGCGAACGGTCCCGTGGCGACGCCCGCGCCTGCATTGAACATCCCCGTCGACGGATCGACGTCGAGGTGATTGCCAGCGGTGTTGCGTAGCGGCCGGCACAGGCTGCGGATCATCGTCCGCGAGCCGAGATCGATCACTTCGGTCGCACTCGTGTGCGGGATCCTGCGAAGCGGAGCATCGTTCGGGGTCAGCGGCAGCGCTCCGGTCTGGGTGCTCTGACCGTCACAGTTCCAGCACAACTCGGTCCAGGTGACCCAGTCTGCCCCTGCGGGACCGGGATCGCAGAGAGTTCCGCCGGATTCGCCGTAATACCCGTTGTGGAAGCAGTCCTGTGGCATCGGGATGCTTCGCCAGCTGCCGTTAGCCAGCGAGTACAGGTTCTCGACGTAGCTGCCGTCTGGGAGGTTCTCACACGAGCCCGCCAGCCACGGTCCGTCGAATTCGGTTCCGACACCCAGACACTGCCCCGTCTGGCTGCCGTCGTAACCACCCTGACCTTCCCGGCCTGCTCGTCGATCAGCCTGACGCTGCCATCCCCTTCGTCTACGGCTACGTACCGACCGTCGGTTGTCAGTGCCGATCCTTTTGCCACGGCGACGGGCACAAATGTCGGGCGAAACGCCTCCGGCCGGGATGGGCGCTGTTCGCGACCGCAGCTCCCGAGCCCGACAGCGCCCAGCACAACGCGAGAACGAGCCCGGCAGGGCCGAACACAAGGCGCCTCATGCGCGCAACGATAACCATCAACGGTCCGGGCTGCGGGGCCGGACGGCTCTGCGGTCTAGAACAGCTGGTTCTCCGGGATGCACCGAAGCCAAGCCAGATTTGGCTCTGCAACGTGGTTCTCGGACTCGTGTGGACCCGTCTGGGCACGTCGCCTCACGGGTTCATTGTCGCGCGATTGTCGCGCGGGCGGCTCGTCAGCTCGCGGTTGCACGCTGCAGGTAGGCGTCGAGCAGCCCGGCGGCCTCGGTCTCGTTGCCGGGCATCAAGTGGCCGTACAGGTCGAACGTCGTCTGGATCGACGAGTGGCCCATATAGACGGTGATCGCCTTCGGGTTCGCGCCGCTGGCGATCAGGAGGCTGGCGAACGTGTGCCGTGCCGTGTGGAACGTGATCCGCTCAAGCCCCGCGGCCTTCCAGGCGGCGTCGGCGCGCGCCTGCGCCTTGTCGGGCCGGAACGCGGTCTGCCCGTCGCCGAATATGAGCCCGCTGCCGCCGGTGCGCAGCTTCCGCGAGACGAGATGCTCGCGCAGTACCTCGGCGATCGGCACGACCCGGCGGCCCGTGCGCGACTTCGGCGAGACCGGACCCTCGATCTCGTCCCAGCCACGCTCGATGCGGATCACGCCCTGCGGGAGGTCGACGTCTTGCCAGCGCAAGCCGCGAAGCTCTCCGCGCCGCAGCCCGGCGTACAGCGCGGTCGCCCACAGCGCCCGGTCGTCCTCCCGCAGCGCGGCGATCAGCCCCGCCGCCTCGATCGGGTCGACGATCCGCTCGCGCCCGTTACGGACGGCTGGCAACACGACCCCGTCGCACGGGTTCACGAGCAGGTCCCCGCGGGTGACGGCGCGGCGGAAGACCGCTCGCGCGGACGCGACAGCGAGGTGGACGGTGGCGGGCGAATGGCCTTCGGCGAGCAGCCGGTCGGCGAGGTCTTGCACATCGAGTCGGCAGACGTCCGACAGTCGCCGGTCGCCGAGCGCGGGTAGCACCCGGAGCGTGAGTGCCTGACGGTACGTGCGGACGGTTGACGGCTTATGCGTGTCACCTGCGCGGTTGCGGATGGTGCCGTCGCGCGCTCCTGTCAGGAACGCGTCGGCGGCTTGGCGGAGCGTGGCTGGCGTGGGCGCGCGGAGCATCCCTCGATCGAGCGCGGTCATAGCATCACGGCGCCATGCCTTCGCGGCCGCGAGCGTGCGGAACGTCTTGCGGATACGCGCTCGGTCGCGATTGGACCAGACCGCCGCCTGGAAGCTGGGTTTGCAATCGCAGCGTCCGCCGTCGCGGCTGCGACATGACTTCGAGTGGCGGACCGCGATGCCCTCCCTGGCACTAGCCTTCGGCTTGCTCATGAGGGTTACCTCCTCTTGGGCCACGCCCCCGGCCGTGACAGCGGTGCGGGGGCACTTGGGGTCTGTTCTCATCATAGGACGTGCTCAGCGTTCTCACGAGCCCATCGCTGCAGCTCCTCGACTGGCACCAGCCTGACGCGGCCGAGTCGGATGAGCCTCAGATTCGGTTGGACGCTCGCCTCGAATGTCGTCAGGGATACGCCGATCGAAGAGGCGGCCTCCTGCCTGGTGAGGCAGATCCGAGGGACATGCGCGGTCGGTTGGGGCTTCATGCCGCACCCCCGTCCAGCAGCTCGATCACGCCAACTCGCCCGTAGCACCGCCCGCACCGTCCGTCGCCGGTCAGCACCCCGCCGTCTGCGCAGCAGCACGTGACCGTCGCAGCCGTGGTGCGCAGCCGGTCAACGCGGCCGTGCTTGTCTGCCTGTAGCCGCTGCCAGACGGAGACCAGATCGTCCACGTCTTCCATGTCGCCACCCGCGTCTCGGACGGCCTGGGCGATCGCGATGAGCAGGCCGCGGGGCAGGGCGCTCATCGCTCCCCCTGCCCGTGTCGACGCACGACCTCATCGAGGAACGGGTCGCTCTCACTCTCGCGCGCGTTCTCTGTTCCGATTCTCCGATTCTTCGATTCTTCGACGCCACCAATGCCGTTTCGTTCAAACCGAGCGATTCTTTGATTCAACCCATCCTTATTGGGATCAGGGGGGTTTTCAAGGGGAAGAATCTGTTGCTCAACAGGTTTCGCGCGCGAGGGCGAAGAATCTGGAGGACCGTCCGAGTTCGACGAGTTGCGGATCCGCCAGTACCACGGCCCATTGGGGACACCCCGCTGCCTGGCGCTCTCAACGTCCAGGCGGCTCGCCGACTTTGCGACCTGGACGGTCGCGGCACCGTCCAGGCCGAGTTCGGCCAGCCTCGACCGGATCGGGGCGGCAAGGTGCCAGCCGCCGTCACGCAACGCCATGTCGATCAACTGCTCCGCCTGCTCCACCTTCGACGGCGGACGGTCGCTCGCCTGTGGTTTCGTGGTAAGCAACTGGCGCTCGGTCACGTGGCAGGGCTGGACGTCGGTGATATATCCGACGCCGTCCGCCTTGCCCTCCGGATCGTCGTCCCACTCCAGGAACTTTTCAGCGATCCGGAACGACAGTGCCCCAGGGTCACGGCCGACGTTTCCCTTGCCGCGAAGGATCACGCGCCGCTGCTGATCGCGTGGCAGCTCCACGTCGTCAGGGTGGTAGCCGAACAGAAGCCCGAGCCGTGGGAGCTGCGTGAACACTCCGCTCTCCTGAACGACATCGGCGAACGTCTCGCCGCCCGCCTTGCGCGGGTGCAGCCCGAATAGCGGTGTCACCTTCCGCTCTTTGGCGAGGTCGCCAAGCGGCGCGAGCGCTTGGCGGACGAACGTGGGCGAGCGCGTGTTCTCGCTTCCGCGCGCCTCGGGCATGTGGCTCATCAGCGCGTCGATGAAGATCAGCGGCGTCTGCGTGTCGGTGATCGCCCTGGTGATCCACGAGATGCCGTCTCGCAGGTTCCAGCCGCGCGGATAGTCGAGAAACTCCACGCGATCCAAGTCAGCGCCTACGGCCTCGAGCCGTGGGAGCCACATGTCGTCCCGGCCGTCCTCAGTACAGATGATCAGTGTGGTCTGAGGCTCGCCGTAGAACTCTCCCTCAAGCTCGCCGCCGGCTAGCTGGCGTATCACCCAGGCCGCGAACATCGACTTCCCGATGTCCCCCGCGCCACACCAGACTGCTAGGTACCCCAGTGCAAGCCTCCCGCGCCACGTCCAGCGCAAGCGCGTGCGGGTGATGGTGCTGGCGCGAGTGATCGGCCGCCTACTGCTCGCGCCCATGGGCTTGAACTCGTCGAGCCCGTAGCCGGCGGCCAGGTGATCGGATGCGTCCTTGCCCTCGATCGGCTCCACGACCCGCACGGAGCGCGCTACGCCGTTCAGCGCCGCCGCGACCTGGTCGGCATGCTTACGCCCGGGATCGTCCTGATCGGCGACCACGACCACCTCAGCGCCTCGCAGCGCCTCCGTGTGCTCCGGCCGCCACTTGCCTGCGCCACCCGAGTTGCACGTCGCCGTCACTCCGGCGCGTTCGAGGGCGATCACGTCCTTCTCCCCCTCGGCGACGTAGATTGGCTCTCCCGCCTTGATCGCGGCGATCACCCTCGGGAGCCGAAACAGCACCCGGCGCGCCTTGTCGAGATTCCAGGTCCATCCGCCGTCGGCGTCAGGCCGTCGCTGCCGGAAGTCCTTCGGGGAGTAGCGGACGACCTGGTAGAGCAGCGCGCCGTGCTCGTCGGTGTAGTCGTAGATCGCGTTGATCTCGCTGCTGCCGTTGCGAGCGAAGCCTTCGGGGTACAGGTCGGCCCAGGTCAGCCCCAACTCGGCGAGGATCTGCTCTGTCTCGCAGCCAGCGAAGCAGTGGAGCAGAACGCGACCGTCGGCCGCCGAGCTAACGCTGAGTGACGGGTTCGTGTCGGGATGCGCCGGGCATAGAGCCCGGGTGCCGCGAGGGTGGCATCCGTGCTGATCGAGGCGCTCGCGGACACGCTCCAGGGGGATCATGCCGCACCCCCTGAGGCCGTGAGGTGCGGCGGCGCTTCCCTAGGTGGTTCTGGGTCTGGGTCGTCGTCAGGGCCCGCTCGCGTCGAACCTCGACGGGCCGCGCTTCGAGCACGGCATCGCGCCCGGGATCGCCGTGGTTCTCGTGCCGACTGCAAAGAGCGGCCATGGATCGTTGCGTACACGCCCACGATCGCGGAGATGGCGAGATTCTCGCGAGCCCACTTGTGCCGGTCGAGCAGCGCGCGCTGGAGCCGAGGCGGCGACTCGATCACAGTCCGGATCAGCGAAGGATCGCGACTGACGCGGCGGGCGCTGTCGATGTCCTCTATGCTGCACCGCCCCTCGGGGCTGATGGTGCGGTCCTCCGCCAGCGACTTCCGCGGTCCCCGAAGCGCGCGGTGTAGCTCCACGAAGTGGAAGAACTCCTCGTCTTCGTCGCTGTCCCAGCGCTCGCCATCGTCATTCGTATCCATTGCCTGCTCCAGTTCTGCTGCGATTTCCGTGAGTCACGGGCCAGTGACTCGGGTAAGCGTAAGCGCTGGATAAGACGGAAGCGCCACGCCGGGAACTGGAGACCGGCGTGGCGCGGGTGCTACTGGATACGAACGACACTAGTCTCGCACGAGCGGCAGACGAGAGCGCGGTCGGCTGCTCACGCGGCGTCAACAAGGCCACGGCCGCAGTACTCAGGGATCTAGGGCAACCCAGGAGGCAGGTGCTCCGAAGTCGATCACATCGCTCAGTGCCCCGGCGGTCCCTCGGCCGTGATCCGCGCCATCTCCTCGATTTCCGCCGTGGTCTCCCGAGCCATCCTGTCCCAGTTCGCTTCGCAGGCCGCCAAGAGGGCGCTGACGGGCACCCGCTCCCGTTCAAGCCCCTCCTTCCATCGCGCCAGGTGGTAGCGGAGGGTGCGCTCCGACATTCCCTCAAGGAGTGCTATGTCAGTCCACGGGATCCCGAGGAAGCGCGCTAGCGCGATCCGCTGAGCGAGCCAGACGCGTTCACGCAGCGGCAGGCTCTGCGGCGTGCGGCGAGGCGGTGATTCCTCCGGCAAGATACTTGCCACTTTAGGCGACTGTTCGGCCGGACTCACATGCCTTCCGAGCACGCGTATCGCCCGTGAGCACTGGGGCCGAGGGATCCTTGATCCCGGCGTGGGGAGGCGCTGAAGCTGCGACATTCGCGCGGTTATAGCGTTAGGGATCCGATGGAGCTTTCCGAGCTTCGCTTGCGTTTCGCCACGGCACTGAATACCGCTGACGCCAAAGCGCCAATCCACACCACCAGGGCGGGCCGTGAGTACCAGCCGGGAATCGGCCCACATCCAGAGAACGTGGCGATGCGCCTCATGCTCGACGAGTTCAGGTCGGAGCCGACCGCCCCTCTGGCCGGCCAGTTCATGGCGTACCCCAACTCCCAGAGATCCAAGTGCGACCTCTGGATCGGCGACGGCCCGGAGTGGGTGATCGAGGTCAAGATGGCTCGCCTGTACGGGGACAACGGAAAGCCGGATGACACCGCTGCGGGACAGATCCTCTCCCCGTACGCCTCGGACCACAGCGCGCTCGGTGACTGCATGAAGCTCGTCGAGGCCGGCTTCACCGCGCGCACGGCCGTGATGATCTACGGGTTCGACAACGCGCAGAGGCCGGTCGACAAGCTGATCGAGGCGTTCGAGTTGTTGGCCTCAGCCGCCGTCGCGCTCGGGCCTCGCCATACGGCGGCGTTTGGGCCACTCGTTCACCCGGTCCACCGGGATGGCACCGTGTGGCTCTGGGAGGTCGGCTGACCTTCCAGCGAGCGAGAGGCGTGATCCCTACGACCAGATGCGGAGTGCCTAATGGACACCTAGCGTGCAGTAGCCAGGAGCTTCATCGTGCGCTGGGCGACCTCGATGCCGAGCCGAGCCGGGTCAGGGCAGATACCGTGCGGCCAGCGGGGTGCGTGCCAGCCCCGCGCCACCCGGCACTCGCTATCGCGCCGCCTCAGGGCGTGCTGACGGCACCCGCCTGGAGCAACCCGGAGCCGGCCGAGCGGCCGCCCCACGTCGTTGAGTCCTCGGCCTCCAACCTGACGTCGAACTGTCCGCGTTGCGGAGGGGTCGTCGTCAGCTACGGCGACTTCACGCCCGGACAGCCGACGGACTGGGCCCGAACGTTCAGCTGGAACTCTCCTGCCGGACGCTTTCACCTCCCACCGAGCGGTAATCGCTGCCCATGATGCGGGAAGCGAACTCTCTCCTTCCGCGAGTCGGGATTCTTCGACTAGGCGCCGCGAGGCTGAGCTAATCCACGTAATGCCGCTCGCTGACCTCTTGAGCCAACTCGACCCTCGGCCCGGCGTGCGCGGGCGGCAGTTTGAGCGCATCTGCGCGTGGTACTTGCGTAACGCGCCGGAGTACCGTGACCGCATCCGCACCGTGTGGCTGTGGTCGGAGTGGTCGGGGGCGTGGGCGGCGGACGCGGGAATCGATCTCGTGGCCGAGGAGCGCGACGGTCACCTCTGGGCGATTCAGGCCAAGGCATACGATCAGTCTTACGCGATCAAGAAGGCAGACGTGGACTCGTTCCTGAGCGAGTCAAGCCGCCCGCTGTTCTCGTATCGGCTGCTGATCGCCACGACCGACCGCCTGGGTCCGACCGCGCGCCGGACACTTGACTCCCAACGAGAGCCGGTCGGCTATCTGCTGCGCTCGCAACTGGAGCTATCGCACGCTACTTGGCCTGCCTCGCCCGATCACCTGCAGCCCCAGCGACCGGTACGCAAGAAGCCGCTTCCTCACGTTCATGAAGCAATCGAGGCGACTGTCAGCGGTTTCGCTGACCAGGAGCGCGGTCAGTTGATCATGGCCTGTGGCACGGGCAAGACGCTGGCGGCGATGTGGATCTCCGAGTGCCTCGGCAGCACGCGCTCGTTGGTGCTGGTGCCCTCGTTGTCCTTGCTCGCGCAGACACTCCGGGAATGGTGCGCAAACGCCAGTCTGCCATTCGAGTACCTGGCTGTGTGTTCTGATCAGACGGTCGTCGGAGAGGACGAGTTTGTGCAGCACTCGGCCGAGTTGGGCTTTCCCGTCACGACGGACCCAAGCGTGATCGCCGCGTTCCTTCGTCGTCGAGGACGGCGGGTGGTCTTCAGTACATACCAGTCCTCGCCGCAGCTCGCCGCCGCATATCGCCACTACGCGCCGCAGTTCGACCTAGCGATTGCGGACGAGGCGCACCGCTGGGAACGATGGTCTCAACTGGCCCCACTGCGATGGTCTGAACTGGCCCCACCTCCGTCCGACGGGCGGCCGACTGTTCGAGCTTCATCGAGCTCGAGCGGGAGGCGCCAGAAGGAATGGGATCCAGGGTGGAGCAGTTCGAGCAGATCAGACGAGACCGTGATCGGGAGGGCCTCTCGATCCGTGGTCTGGCGGTCCGGCATGGGGTTCATCGCCGGACGGTGAAGCAGGCGCTGGCTTCGCCGGTGCCGCCGGCGAAGCGTTCGCCGGTGCGCAGGCCGGCGCCGAAGCTTGGTGCGTATCGGGCGGTGATCGACGAGTGGCTTTTGGCGGATCGCGACGCGCCGCCGAAGCAGCGGCATACCGCCAGGCGGATCTGGCGGCGGCTGGTTGATGAGCACGGTGCTGATGTCGCCGAGGTCACGGTCCGTCAGCACGTCAGGTTGCGCAAGCGCGAGCTGGGGTGGCCGGTCGGGGAGGTGTTCGTGCCGCAGGTCCACGCCCCGGGCTTGGAGGCGGAGGTCGATTGGGGCGAGGCGCTGGTCGTGCTCGGCGGCGTGTCGGTGAAGGTGCATCTGTTCGTGATGCGCGCGTCGTTCTCCGGTGCGGCGTTCTGCCAGGCGTCGCTGGTCGAGACCCAGCAGGCGTTCCTGGAGTTGCACGTGCAGGCGTTCGAGTGGTTCGGTGGCGTGTTCGCGGAGATCCGCTTTGACAATCTGAAGTCGGCGGTGAAGCGGGTGCTGAAGGGCCGCCGGCGGGTCGAGACCGACCGGTTCGTGGCGTTGCGCTCGCACTATCTGTTCGTGTCGCAGTTCACGACCCCAGGCCTGGAAGGTGCCCATGAGAAGGGTGGCGTCGAGGGCGAAGTTGGCCGCTACCGCCGCAACCATCTGGTACCTGTCCCTAAGCTGCGCGATCTCGCCGAGCTCAACGCGCTGCTGCTCGCCGCCTGCGAGCAGGATCTTGGCCGGCGGATCGACGGACGGTCGGTGACGGTCCGGGAGGCGTGGGCTGTGGAGCGCCCGTTGCTGCGCGACTTGCCGGCCGACGCGTTCGACGCGTGCGAGACCGCCGTGCCGCGCGTGGATGCGAAGTCGTTGGTCACGATCCGTCAGAACCGCTACTCGGTCCCGGTCGCGCTCGCCGGGTTGAAGGTCAGTGTCAGGATCGGCGCCAGGGAGATCACGGTCAACCACTCAGGCCGGGAGGTCGCCCGGCATGAGCGGCTGCACGGCAAGTTCGGGACCAGCGCCCAGCTCGACCACTACCTCGAGCTGCTCGCCCACAAGCCCGGCGGGCTTGAGCACTCCGTCGCGCTGTCCCAGGAGCGCGACCGCGGCGCCTGGCCCGACTGCTTCGACGAGCTGTGGGGTGGGCTGACCGGCCGTTACGGGCGCTCGGACGCCGCCCGGCAGATGGTCGACGTGCTGCTGCTCTGCCGCGACCACGGACCGGCCCGGGTGGAGCTCGCGGTTCGTGGCGCGCTCGCCGCGGGCGCGATCGACGGTCGCGCGGTCGCGGTTCTCGCCCGCCGCGCGCAGACCACCGGCCGGGTCCCGCCCGAACCGCTGAGCGAACTGGACGCACGCCTGACCGCGCATCAGCGACCCGCGCCTGACCTCACCGACTACGACCAGCTGCTCGGAGGATCCCGATGACCAACACACCCGCCCGCAACGCGCAGACCGCCGCCTTGGAGGCGCTGATCGAGGCGCACGCGATCGAGCTGAAACTCCCGACCGTCCGGCGCCGGTTCAAGGCCCTGGCCGCCGAAGCGCTCCGCGAGCAGCAGACCCCGATCGCGTACCTCGGCGCGCTGCTCGAGGCCGAGATGTCAGAACGCGCCGAGCGGCGCGAGAAACGCCGCCTAATCGACGCCCGGTTCCCGCAGATCAAGCGACTGGAGGACTTCCGCTTCCAGGACAACCCGAAGGTCCCGCAAGCCACGATCGCCGCGCTCGCGGAGGGATCCTGGATCGATGACCGCGAGTCAGTGATCTTCATCGGCGACTCCGGGACCGGCAAGACGATGCTGGCCACAGCCCTGGCGGTCTGCGCCTGCCACCAAGGACGACGCGTCAGATTCACGACGCTCGCCGCGCTCGCGAACGAACTCCAAGAAGCCCAAGGCAACCGCGAACTCGAACGGGTCATCGGCCGCTACGCCCGCACCGAGCTTCTCGTCTGCGACGAACTGGGATATCTGGCGTTGCCCGACGGTGCCGCCGAGCTCGTCTTCCAGGTCCTCTCCGAGCGCCACGAACGCGGCAGCCTGATCGTCACCACCAACCTGCCGTTCGGTGAGTGGACCAAGGTGTTCCCCGACCTGCGCCTCGCAAAGGCGGTCGTTGACCGGCTCACCCACCGAGCGCACATCATCGACACCGGCAACGAGAGCTGGCGATTCCGCCACGGCCTCGAACGCCAAGGACGCAAGAAGGCATGACCCCCCGCCCCGGAGCCGCGCCCGCGGCTATCGTCACTCAGGCACTCGCCCTACGGGCTCGGCCTTCGCGACGACAGCCGCGGCATGCCATCCAACAGGGCAATCAGGCAACATCAACACCAACAACAACCGACGCCAGGTGGGGCCACTTCAAGCCATCGCGCCGGGGCCAGTGCAAGCCATCGTTTCTACACCGCTGTGCTGGACGCACGTCCAGCGAGTTCGCCACGATCCTCGACGCCGGGAAGATCAGAAGTAGGCGCAGGCTGTTCATGACCGCCACGCCTCGCTTCTACACACCACGCTTGCGCAGGGAGGCTGGTCTGCTCGACGTTGATGTTGCCTCGATGGACGACGAGAGCGTGTTCGGCGCGGTGCTGCACCGCCTGACGTTCCGAGAGGCGATTGACTGCGATCTGCTCTCTGACTACCAGGTAGTGGTCGTCGGGGTCGATAACGAGACCTACCGAGCCTGGGCGGAGCGTGGCGAGTTCGTCACGCCCGATGGGGTGGAGGTCACTGATGCTCGGACCCTGGCTGGGCAGATTGCTGTGGCCAAGATCATGCGCAAGTACAAGCTACGCCGCGTGATCTCCTTTCACAGCCGTGTCAACGCTGCGCGCAAGTTCAGCGACGATGTGCCCTACGTGAGCGCATGGATGCCCGCCCGAGCGAGACCGCAGCGGGCAATCTGGAGCGAGCACGTTTCTGGCGCAATGTCCAGCGGCCACCGCGACCGCCTATTGGTTCGCTTCCGAGATCTCGGGACGGACGAAATCGGGCTACTGAGCAACGCCCGCTGCCTGGGTGAGGGCGTGGACGTGCCAACGCTGGATGGCGTCGCGTTTATCGACCCGCGCCGTTCGACCATAGACATCATCCAGGCTGTTGGCCGGGCGATCCGCAAGGCACCTGACAAGACACTCGGCACCATCGTCCTGCCCGTTTTCCTCGCCGACGAGGAGGACCCTGACCGGATGCTGGACGAATCGGCCTTCAAGAACGTCTGGAATGTGCTGAAGGCGCTGCGGGCGCACGACGAGGCGCTCGGCGAGGAGCTAGACGAGCTTCGCAGACGCCTCGGCGCTCACCGGTCAGCCGCTCGCCGACCGGGGAAGATAAAGCAGATGTCCCTGTAAGTCGCGTCGGGACAGCCTTCGTGAAGGCTTTCAATGCCCGGCTCGTGGAGCAGACGACGGCGTCGTGGGAGTTCTGGTTCGGTCTACTCCAGCGATTCGTCGGGCGGGAAGCCCACGCACGTGTTCCCTTAACCATGTTGAGGAGGGTTACCGGCTTGGACGGTGGGTCGTGAAGCAGCGGTCACGATTGCGTTTCCGTCAACGCGGCGAGTTCGCGGAGCGACGCTGCCGATTGGAGACATTGCCGGGTTGGCTCTGGGATACATCCGAAGCAGACTGGGAGGACGGCTTCGCTCATCTGGAGCGGTTCGTCGCTAGAGAGCGCCACGCGCGTGTTCCAAAGGAGCACTGCGGGGATGGCTACAGGCTCGGCGCATGGGTGGGGGTACAACGGGCAGGCGCGCGAAAAGGAACGCTACGCTCGGAGCGGCGTGCCCGGTTAGAGGCACTACCGTTATGGACGTGGGAGGTGCCGGAATCTGCGTGGGAGAAGGGCTTCGCTGCTCTCCAGCGGTTCGTCGAACGCGAGGGTCATGCACGAGTCGCACACGACCATCGGGAGGACGGCTTTCGTCTCGGTCGGTGGGTGAGCCATCAGCGAGTACTCCAGCGGCGTGGCGATCTTTCTGACGAGCACGCACGTCGTCTCGAATCGCTACCAGGCTGGACGTCGGAACCCTACGCCGCCGATTGGGAGGATGGGTACGCCCGGCTGTTAGTTTCGTCGAGCGGGAGGGGCACGCGCGCGTCCCGTCGGACTATCGGGATGATGACGGATTCCGGGTCGGCAAGTGGGTTCAGCGGCAGCGAATTAGCCTGAGAAACGGCCAGCTGAGGGGGATGCCCGGTTGCGGCTAGAGAGTCTTCCCGGCTGGATCTCGGACACCCGCGAGGCGGCTTGGGAAGACGGATACGCTCGCCTCGTAGAGTTCGTTGCCCACGCGGGGCACTCGCGCGTCCCACAGGACTATCGGGATGACCACGGATTCCGGCTCGGCCTGTGGGTCCAGAACCAGCGTGCGCGTGGTCCGAATGCGGCGCGACGTCGCGGCGCGCTTTCCGATGCGCGAATTCATCGGCTCGAATCCGTAGGCGGTTGGAGCTGGCATCCACACGAAGCCTCCTGGGAGGACGGACATAGGCGGCTCAAAGAATTCGTCGCGCGCGAGGGTCACGCGCGCGTTCCACAGCGAGCGATCCAGGACGGATTCCACCTTGGCGCGTGGGTGAACTCGCAGCGGCAGCAGTCCATGCAGCAGACGCTCGATCCACAGCGGCGTGCTCAGCTAGAAGCATTGCGTGGTTGGAGCTGGCAAACGCGCGAAGCGGCGTGGGACGAGGGGTACTCCCGCCTTCGAGAGTTTGCTGCACGCGAGGGCCATACGCGCGTTCCGCGAGGGTTTCGCGATGAAGACGGATTCAGGCTTGGCCTGTGGGTCCAGAACAACCGGGCGCGCGGCCATCGGGGAACTCTTGCTGACGAGCGAGTGCATCAGCTCGAATCGGTAGCCGGTTGGATCTGGGACACACATGAAGCGGCTTGGGAAGACGCATACGCGCGGCTTCGCGAGTTCGTCGCGCAGAGGAACACGGCCGGGTTCCCGCAGCTACCGCGACGACGACGGGTTCAACCTGGGCCAGTGGGTTCAGAACACTCGTGCGCGTGGACGGCGCGAGATCTTTCTCAAGAACGCGCTCGTCGGCTTGAATCACTACCTGGCTGGACCTGGAACGCGCGACAACCCGCGCGAGCCCGCTAGCTTCGGTCGAGTCGCTCGCCTACACCGCCCGTCGCCCAGCGATGACGACGGGCCGATCCTGGACGACCAGACTTCGGCTATCTCCTCGACGAGTGCTACGTGAGGCAGATCTACGGCATCCGCACGAGGCAGCCTGCGCCCCACGACGATCAGCATGCTAGCGGCGACCATCAGCAAGCTGAAGTCCACGAATGGGCTCGCGCGCGCCGCGCCGGGAGGCGCGGCTTCAGCACGATGGCGACCACGAACACGTTCACCACCGTGTCGCGCTCGACAATCTCCTGGACTCGGCGCGTCGAACGGCCCGAACTCGCGGCACCCTCGGGGCATCGAAGGTGCCCATCCCACCGCGTTCCAGAAGCTCTGAGTGCCCAATCCGGAGCCGGGTTATGGCGAAGTGGCACAAACCCGATCCTTGTGCCGCTATCCGCACATATCGACGCACATCCGCGCACATCGGATCGTTCGCCAATCCGCCGCAATTGCACCCGGAGCCCGTGCTTCCGGGCTTTCCGCCGATGCCCCTCAATCGCTTCACACGCGAGAGGTCGCTGGTTCAAGCCCAGCCGTGCCCATACGACAGGTCCCCGCAAACACAACCCTTTAGGGCTTGGAAGTGTCTCATGGCCAGGCGGTCTCGAGACCGCGTGTGCGGCATTTGTGCCACCTGGTGCCACCTCGACGAGGTACGTCGTACGTCGTTGGGGGTCCTCGACATGAGGATTCGAACCGACCCGGGCGGCATCCACGCATTCGACCGAACATCTGGCCTGAATATCCTGCTCGATGAGGTTCGGCTGCCGCCGGCTCGCTGGTCGCCAGCGCCGCGCTTCGTCTCGATCGCTCTGACGAACGCCTGCAACCTGCGGTGCCCGTACTGCTACGCGCCGAAGCACCCCGCCCGCGTCACGACTGCGGGCGTGCTCAGCTGGGCGTCGGAGCTGAACCTCGGCGGCTGCCTCGGAATCGGGTTGGGTGGGGGCGAGCCGACCTTGCACCCCGAGTTCGCGAGCATCTGCCGCGAGGTCACCAACCGGACGGAGCTGGCGGCGGTGACGTTCACGACGCACGGGCATCGGCTGACCCCTCGCCTCGCCGCTGACCTCGACGGTCGAGTGAACTTCATCAGACTCTCGATGGACGGCCTGGACGCGACATACGAGCGGCTTCGCGGACGGAGCTTCCGTGCGTTCCTGGATCAGATGCGCTTGGCTGGGCAGCTAGTGCTGTTCGGGATCAACTACGTCGTCAACGACGAGACGATCGCCGACCTCCCGCGCGCTGCGGACCTTGTGTTTGAAGAATGCGCGAGCGAGCTGCTGCTCCTGCCCGAGGTCCCAGTCCTGAAACCGGGCCGGCATTGGCACGGCTGCGTCTCTCCTCAACGACTGGATCGCGGAGAACCACACCCGCTACCGGCTCGCAATTTCCGAGAATGGCACCGAGCTGATCGACGCGCCGTTGCTGCGCCCGCACGCCGGCGAGGACCCGCTGCGGGCATTCGCCCACATCGACGCATCAGGCATCCTCAGGCCGTGCGCGTTCTCTGGCGCTGGCGTGTCCGTCAACGAGCACGGGGGGTGTGCTCGGCGCGCTCACCGCACTCGTACGGTCCCGGAATGAGAAGGAGGAATCGTGAAGGTCTGGTACAGCTACGGAAGCGAGCACTCGGCAAACCTGGTGATCATCGGCAGGTTCAAGACCGCCGAGAAGGCCGAGGAAATTCAGCGCCTGATCGAGGGCGCGACGGAGGTGGCGACCGACGACGAGTCGGCGGGGCGGCTGGAGGCTGGCAAGGTGCCGACCGAATTCAGCGAGCCGATGCTGAACTTCCTGTCCACCAACAACTTCCACAGCTTCCGCTACACCGACCCAGAGCAGCTGCTCTACTCGTACGACCTCGAACGCTCCGACGACCAGATCGTCGTCACCACCGATGAGGAGAACATCCAGGCCTTCATAAAGATGCTCCTCTGGGGCGACGCGAAGGTCGAGGTGTACTGCAATACGTATCCGGGCCCACACGGTCGGTGACCTACAAGGAATGAGCTGACACCGAACGGCTCTGCGGACGGTGGATGGCGGACTCCCGTCGGACGCATCGTCGGCAGTGTCCGACCAGCAGTTGGCATCGGTTGAGCTGTCCGGGGGCGAGGCGACCATTCGCACCAAGTGGTGCTGCTCGACGCAACTCTTGACGGATGTATCTAGCCGACCGCGACATCCATGCCCTCCTCGCAGACATGGGGATGATGGGGCCGAACTCGGACCACCCGTTCGAGGCGGACCGTCAGGTCCAGCCGTGTTCGATCGATCTCCGCGTCTCGAATGTCTCTGGTGACCGAGTAGAAGACTGAGAATCTGGCGACGGTTCCTGCCCGGGCGGGAGGTCACGATTGATCTGCGCCGCTCCAATGTCCATGATCTCGACCCCTTGCGAGATTGGAAGCGCGTCGAGTTGAGCGAGGGCGAGTCGATAATGATCAAGCCCGGGCACGTCCTCATGGGAGGATCTACGGACGCTCGGATTCCTCCGGGCCACGCCGGCAAGATCGAGGGTCGCTCGAGCTACGCTCGTCTCGGGCTCGCGGTGCACTGCACCGGGGACTTCATCAATCCCGGCTGGGAAGGGTTCATGCCTCTGCAGCTCTGCAATTTCGGCCCGTACCCGCTTCGGATCGCGCCCTACTTCTCGATCTGCCAGCTCATGATCGTCCGGCTGTCCGCTGAGTCGGCCCGGAGCTACGGCGATCAGGAGCTTCGCAGCAAGTACATCAACGACGACGGCGGTCCCTCGCTCTGGTGGCGAGACGCGCGGGTTTCCCAGCTCCAACTGCGCCTGGGCGCGGTGAACGTGTCGGAACGCATCCGGCAGGAGATCGTCGAGACGGTCAGATTCCAGAACCCGCAGATTCTCGAGCGACTGCAGCACGACATTGACGGAAGCCATCCGGGGAGATAGAACACGTGAGTCAAGTGCTCAACGACTTCGCCCGTCGCGAGCAGCGGCGGAGGCTCATCGACAATGTCGCCCTCGCAAGTCCCACAATCTGGCTGCCGACTCTGTTGGCCTACGTTCTCGCGCCGTTCGGCGTCTGGCAGATCGTGTTGATCGTGCTGAGCATCGCGAGCCTCGTCGCGGCGCTTGGAGCGTACGTTCGGCGCGACTTCGGCTACCTGGGGCCGGCCGAACTTCAGTCTCTGCGGAAGCGTCCGCCGGGTGAGGCATCATGACGACCGTGCCAACCGCAGAGGTGTCGCGGGACGCCACAGTCCCGCCGCCAGGGGTGTACCGGCATTTCAAGGGCGCGGAATACGAGTTGCTCTACATCGCTCGCGACAGCGAGACCGAGGAGTTGCTCGCGGTTTACTGCGCGCTTGATCACCCGGAGACCCTCTGGGTCCGCCCCGTCGAGATGTTCACCGAGATGGTGGACGCCGCTACGGGGATGGTCCCCCGATTCGAGCTTCAGTTTCCCAGGCAAAGGCGCGGTACCCCTTGGCCTGGCCTCGACGCCATAGCGAAGAGTCTCGTTCATCGAGTCTGGCGATACGGCCATTCAGGCCTGAGATTGATGAGGCCGCCGTCGTCCAAGGTCGGCCGCCGGAAGCGGAATCCGGGGCACCGCGTTTTACCCGATAGAGGTCGGTCTGGTTTCTGCCCGGTAGCGGAGGCAGTTAGCAGGTAGCTGCTACGCGGGCTCAGCAGCGGGCAGGAGCCCAGAATCGTCTCGGCAGATGCCGCGCCGACCAGAGAGTCGCCCGAAACAAGAGCGCGCCGCCCTCTCGGGCGCCGGCCTCCATCCCCATCACCCGCAGGTAGTAGCGGTGCGTCACGCTGGTGTCGGCGTGCCCGAGCTGCTCCGCGACGTAGGCCAGATCCTCCCCCACGGCGAGGCGGAGTGAGCAGCACGTCATCCGTAGCGAATGCTGTGTGATGCCCTCCGGGAGCGGCAGCAGGTAGCGCCCGACCAGGTTCTTGTTCGCGCGCTTGACCGCCGGAACCCAGACACGCTGCCGCGCGTTGTCCTTCGTCCGGCGTGTCCCCCGCGCGGTGGTGAGCACGAAATCGTCAGGTCCGGTGCGCTCGCTGTTCGCCTTGAGCGTCAGGAGGCTCGTCCTTGAACGGATCCAGCTTCGACGGCCGCTCCGGAACCCTGAACACCGGCGGGTCGGTCGACCGCAACGCCGCCCGGATCGTGTTCCTCGACAGCCCGGTCCGGCGCACCAGCTCCTTGATCGGGACGCCCCGCACGAAATGCTCCCGGCGCAACTGCGGCCACGCTGCCACCGTCGGCGAAGGCTAACCGGCCTCGATCAACACGGCCGACAAAGCTCCACAATCACCAGAACAGCTCCTCGCCCACATCCACGAGGTGAGATAGAGGTGAACGGCGAAGGGGGGTCGGGGCCCCGCAGGCGGCGGGAGGCTTCACGCGCTCCAGCTCACTGACTGGAATACGTCGGCATCCAGACTGATCCAGAGATGAACGTAGCGTGCCCCGTTCGGTCCAACGACGCAGCGCCTTCGTGCTGAGACCCGTCTGCTGGGCGGCTTCCATGAGCGTGAGGTTCCACATGGAGACGGATTCGGCACTAGCCCTCTCCACCCCTCAATATGTTCGCTTCTTTCGCTTTTTTCGGGGTCTACTGCGCGACGAGCCATCGTGATGCCATCAGCCGCCAGTCTGGTTACCGCCGCAGAATCGGCACTCCGCGCACTTGGTAAGGACGCCCAGCGCGCTCGCAGTGCTCTCCCCGGGATCGCCCGCCATCTGCGGGCATGGCCGCGGGGCAATACCTCGCTAAGACACTCGATCTGCCACCAGGCTGCGTCCACCGAGTTGTTCGGAGCGATGGAAGCGTGTCGCCAGCCTGGCGCGGGGAGATCGGCGGTCCCGAGGAGGCCCAGGCATTACTCGAATCCGAAGGGCTCGTTTTCACCAAGGGTCGTGCTGATCCGGCCAAGCGCTGGAAGCCGTAGGAACACTTCGCTTCTGGGCGCTAGGGCGCGACAAGGTCAGATCTCGGACTAGGCGCGAGTCGGACTGAGACGGAGTCGCGGAAGGACCTCGCCACCGTTGCGGCCAGCGGCTAGGCTCATGTCCTGAGCTCGGGGCGGCGATGAAGAACGGCAACGGCGATAGCCCGAACGCAGCGGCCCTGTTCGAAGCGGCCAACAAGCTGCGCGGCAGCGTCGAGTCGGCCGAGTACAAGCACCTGGTGCTCGGGCTGTTGTTCCTGAAGTACATCTCCGACTCGTTTGAGCTGCGTCGCGGTGAGCTTGAGGCCGAGCTTTGCGATCCCACCAGCGACGAGTACGTGGACGATCCTGACCAGGTGGCTGAGATCCTGGAGGATCGCGACGAGTACGTCGGCGAGAACGTGTTCTGGGTTCCCGAGGACGCGCGGTGGGAGAAGCTGCTCGCCGCCGCCTCACAGCCCGACATCGCCAAGCGGATCGACGACGCGCTCGCGCTGATCGAGCACGAGAACCCCGGTCTGCGCAACGTGCTCCCGCGCGTGTACGCGCGCGCGCCGCTGTCGGCCGAGCTGATGGGGTCGTTGGTCGAGACGATCGCGAAGATCGGCTTCGGCACCGACGCTCGGGAGAGCCGGGACATCCTCGGCCGGACGTACGAGTACTTCATCAAGGAGTTCGCGCGGGCCGAGGGTCATCGTGGCGGGGAGTTCTTCACACCTGCACCCGTCGCCCGCTTGCTGGTCGAGATGCTTGAGCCGTTCGAGGGCCGCGTGCTCGACCCCGCTTGCGGCTCCTGCGGCCTGTTCGTCCAGTCGGCGAGATTCATCGAGGCGCACGGCGGCCGCCCGGAGAAGATCGCGATCTACGGCCAGGAGCGAAACCAGGCCACCTGGCGGATCGGGCGGATGAACCTCGCGATCCACGGGCTGTCCGGGGAGATCAGGTACACGCAGGGCGGCTCGCTGCTCGACGACGCCTTCCCGACGCTTGAAGGCCGATTTTGCGATGGCGAATCCGCCGTTCAACCTGTCTGAGTGGTCGACGCCCGCGACGCTCGACGACGCGCGCTGGGCGCATGGCACGCCACCGACCGGCAACGCGAACTACGCCTGGATCCAGCACTTCCTATTCCACCTGGCACCCGATGGGCGCGCCGGATTCGTGATGGCGAACGGTGCGCTGACAACGATGACGGCGGCGAGGGCAAGATCCGCGAGAACCTCGTCCGCGCCGACGTGGTGGACTGCATCGTCGCGCTGCCAGCGCAGCTCTTCTACACGACCGGCATCCCAGTCTGCCTCTGGTTCCTCGATCGCAACAAGGCTTCTGGCGGTGAGCGCGACCGACGCGGCGAGACGCTGTTCATCGACGCCCGCCAGATGGGCCGCAAAATCAGCCGCACCCAGATCGAGCTGGCCGAGCGAGGAGATCGAGCGGATCGCCTCGTGCTACCACCGCTGGCGCGGCACCGAACAAGGCGACTACGTCGACGAGCCGGGCTTCTGCAAGAACGCCACGCTGGCCGAGATCGAGGCTGCCGGTTTCGCACTCTCGCCGGGCCGTTACGTCGGCGCGCCCGAGTCAGAGGAGGACGAGATCGCGTTCGCGGAGAAGATGGCGACGCTCGTCGATCGCCTGGCGGACGAGATGCCGAGAACGAGCGATTGGCGGCAGAGGTACGGCGCTCGCTGACGACGCTGGGCTATGAGGTCTGAACCGCCTCAAGGATGGATCCATGGACGGCTCGGTGGGCACATCGAGCTATTGGCGGGGTTTCCCTTCAAGAGTGCCCATTTCACCGAGAACCCAGGAGACGTTCGGCTTCTGCGCGGTGACAACGTCGCCCAGGGCAGGCTGCGCTGGAACGGGGCTCGCCGGTGGCCCGCCGCGACGTTGCGCCCTTCACGCCATACGAACTCGAGATAGATGATGTTGTGCTCGCGATGGATCGCCCGTGGATTGAGTCCGGCCTCAAGTACGCAGTTGTTCGGCCGAAGACGTTCCGTGTCTCTTGGTACAGCGCGTAGCATGCCTGCGAGGATCCGCGACTCTCTTGCGGTCCTATCTCCCGTACGTCATCGGCGGCCCGGATTTCACTCGCTACGTGCGCGCAGTACAGACGGGCACTGCTGTTCCACACATCAGCGCAGGGCAAATCGCCGCGTTTCCCGTACACCTGCCTCCGGTCTGCGAGCAACGGCGGATCGCCTTGATCCTCGGCACGCTCGATGAGAAGATCGACAGCAATCGGCGGCTGGCGGCGCTGCTGGAGGAGACGGCGGCGGTGCTGTTCCGCGCACGGTTCGTGGATTTCGTCGGGGTGGAGGAGTTCGACGAGACCGAGATCGGGCGGGTTCCGTGGGGGTGGCGAGTCGGAGCACTCACGGACTTGGCACGGTTCGTCAATGGCAAGGCGTTCACGAAGGACGCAAACGGCTTGGGCCGTCCGATTCTGCGCATCAGGGAGCTGAACGGAGGTGTTGACCAGGGGACGCTGTACAGCGATATCGAGGCGGAAGATGAGGTCATCGCCCGTTTCGATGACATATTGTTCGCGTGGTCCGGCTCGCTTGGTGTGTATCGCTGGCCAGGCGAGGACTCGCTGATCAACCAGCACGTCTTCAAGGTGATCCCCGATGGCTGGCCAGCCTGGTTCGTGTACGCCTGGATCGAAGAGCACATGCAGACGTTCCGAGCTATCGCGCGCGATAGAGCTACGACCATGGGGCATATCCAGCGCCGGCATCTGTCTGAGGCGAAGGTTCCGGTTCCGGCCGCTGACGCGCTTGCGGAGGCTGGCGCAACTGTGGACCCGCTTGATCGGCTACGCGCCGTCCTGGTACGAGAGGCGACAACACTCGCGGCTCTCCGCGATTCCCTGCTCCCTAAGCTCATCTCCGGCGAGATTCGCGTTCCGGACACCGCCGATCCGAACGAGGTGATCGAGCCGGTCGCCGAGAGCCTTGCGGCAGCGGCATCGTGACTCCGTACGCCGCGACCGAGGACACGCTCGTCGAACAGCCTGCTCTTGCTCGCCTCTGCGACGAGCATCGCTGGACCCACGTACATGGAAGCGAGCTTGCGCCGGATGCTCCTGCTGCGGAGCGCAGGTTGTGGTCTGACGTGGTGCTGGTGGAGCGGCTGCGTCGCGTGGTCTCGCGGATCAACCCGCAGCTTTCGCCGCAGGCCGTGCAGCGTGCTTGCGACCTGGCACTGGCGAGCACTTCGCCGTCGGTGATCGACGATCACCGGAGCTTTCACGAGTTGATGGTTTCGGGCGTGCCGGTTGCCTATCAGGACGCGGACGGACAGGAGCGGTACGAGCACGCGCGGCTTGTGGACTTCGACGACGTGACGAACAACGAGTTCCTGGCGGTCAATCAGCTCACGATCATCAGCGGCGGGAAGAACCGCAGGCCCGACATCCTCCTGTACGTCAATGGGCTACCGCTAGGGGCAGATCGAGCTGAAGGCCCCCGGCATGAAGAACATGGCGGAGGCGATCGTCAACCAGGTCCGCCACTACACCGACACGATCCCGCCGCTGTACCGGTTCGTCGAGATCGTCGGCGCATCCGACTACGTGAGCGCGCGGGTGGGGACGATCACGACCCCGGTGGAGCATTTCGCAGAGTGGAAGACGATGTCGGTCGGACGAGACCGAGCGCGCTCGGCCGCAGCTTGAACTGATGATCGACGGAGTATTCGCGCCCGAGCGGTTCCTCGATTTGATCAGCGACTTCGTGTTCTTCGAGACTGACGGCGCGAAGACATGGAAGGTGCTGGCGAAGTACCACCAGGTCGATGCGGTAAATGCGGCCGTCGAGTCGCTGGCGGGGGCGATGGGTTGTGATAAGCGCGGGGGGGTGGTGTGGCACACGCAGGGTGCTGGTAAGAGCTACACGATGGTGTTCCTGGTCAACAAGCTGCGCCGCGATCCCCGGTTCCGCAATCCGACGATCGTCGCGGTCACCGATCGCACTGACCTCGATAACCAGCTCGCTGACACGTTCACGGGTACGCATCTCACGACCGCGTGCAGGCAGGCAGACGAGATCACCGGCGGTCCAAACAGCCTGTATGAGCTGCTGAAGGTTCCGGCAGGAGGGATCGTGTTCACGACGATCCAGAAGTTCGCGGCCGAACGCGGGCGTAAGATGCCGGTGCTCTCGACGCGCGAGAACGTGATCGTGATGGCGGACGAGGCGCACCGGTCGCAGTACGCGAAGTTCGCGGAGAACATCACGATCGCGCTGCCGAACGCGGTGCGCATCGGGTTCACCGGCACGCCGGTGGAGAAGGCCGACCGCTCGACGCTGCTCGTATTCGGCGAATACGTGTCGGTGTACCGGATGCGCCAAGCGCAGGAGGATCACGCGACCGTTCCGATCTACTACGAGTCGCGCCAGATCCCGGTAGATATCGAGGACCCCGAGGAACTGCGCCATGTCGAGGAGGTGCTCGAAGGCGAGGAGGAAGCAGCCGCCAGCAAGCTGGTCACGGCGTGGGCGAAGCTTGAGAAGGTCGTCGGTGCTCCCGATCGTCTGCGCCAGCTCAGCGATGATGCGGTTGAGCACTACAAGGCGCGCTGTGAGGCGCTGGAGGGCAAGGCTATGGTCGTCGCGTACTCCCGTCGAATCGCGGCCGAGCTAACCGGGTTGCTGCGTGAGCGACTCGGGGCCGAGGCGGTGGATTGCGTGATCTCAGCGCAGGCGACCGATCGGCAAGAGATTTCGCACTTCCGCCGCTCCAAGCCAGAGCTAAGGGAACTCGCGAAGCGGTTCAAGGACCCGACGGATCCGCTTCGGGTTGTGGTGGTGAAGGACATGTGGCTGACCGGCTTTGACGTGCCGGTGCTGCACACGCTGTACGTGGACAAGCCGATGCGCGACCACGGCCTGTTGCAGGCGATCGCTCGCGTGAACCGGGTGTTCCGAGACAAGCCCGGCGGTCTGATCGTGGACTACATCGGGATCGGGGAGGACCTCCGGGCGTCTTTGCGGGCTTACGACGAGAAGGACGTGGACGAGCCGGTGATCGCAGCCGCGCGCGCGGTCGCTGGCCTGTTGGAGCAGTACGAGGTGCTCTCCGCGTTGCTGCACCCAATTGGCTTTCGTCCGGGCGAGCTACAGCGCACCCCCAATCCGGAGAAGCTCTTCTTCGACGCCTACAACCTCATTCTCGAAAGCGACGAGAGGACCCAGCACTTCCTCGACGCGCAGTCCGTGCTAGCGAGGTGGTACGCGTTGGCGCGCACGAACGAAGCCGTCATCAAACTGCGCGACGACATAGGCTTCCTCAACAAGATCGCCGCCGAGATCCGCAAGGTCACCGTCCCAGACGGGCAGGCGAGCCCCGCCGCCGAGCAAGCAGTCAGGCAATTCTTCTCCGAGGGACTCGCTGCCGACGAAGTGATCGACATCTTCGG
Source organism: uncultured Solirubrobacterales bacterium (assembly GCA_963824755.1). Lineage (GTDB taxonomy): Bacteria > Actinomycetota > Thermoleophilia > Solirubrobacterales > Solirubrobacteraceae > Palsa-465. The sequence goes on from CAWGQT010000029.1 coordinate 153,516, forward strand.
CGTGGCAGACACGGATCGGCCGGAGATCTCGGTGCTCTCGGACGAGTTCCTAGACTCGATCACCAAGCGGACCGAGCACCCGAACGTGCAGGTTCGCCTGTTGGAGAAGCTGCTGAACGACGAGATCAGGGGTCGCATGCGCGCGAACCAGATGCAGGCAAAACTGTTCAGCGAGGAGGTCCGCGCAGTACTTCGGCGCTACGAGCTGAAGCAGCTCACCAGCGCCGAGGTTGTCGAGCGACTGGTGGAGATAGCCAAGCAGCTACGCGATGCCCGCCACCGGCACGAGCAGCTCGGGCTCAGCGAGGAGGAGGCTGCGTTCTACGACGCGCTCGCGGGCGGCGTCGAGGACGTGAAGGCCGACCCGCCGCTCGCGAAGATCGCGCACGAACTTGTCGAGGGGATCCGGACCGACCTGACTGTGGATTGGGCTGACAGGCAGTCCACCGAGGCGAAGGTACGCGCGAAGATCAAGCGGCTACTGCGCAAACACCGCTACCGCCCGCGCAGACGCGTCGGCGGTGGGGACGGCGATTCGGGTGGCTTGGACTATGCGGCCCAGCTCGTGTTCGACCAGGCGAAAGCGCTTTACCGCTACTGGCCTGAGGTCGAGGTCGGCGACCGGCTGTTTGTTTGACTCGACGATCGCGAGGGCGTCGCCCTGTTCGTTGGTCAGCCTGAGCAGACCGTTTACTCCACGCTCTGGTCGACCTCCACGGCTTCAAAGTCGGTCGTCGTCTCCCCGAGGCTGGGTCGCGGAATCATGATCGTCATGATGTGCAGCGGAGGCATGCCCGACAGCGTCACGAGGTTGGCGATGTAAGTCCGGGCGTACGGCCAAAGCAGATAGGTCCCGTTGAACTTCAACCATCCGGCGACGTAGTCCTCTTCGACGGCATTCTCGGGCCAGCTGAAGCTCCCGCCGACCCGGACTGAAAGCTTGAGAAACGGCAACTCCCCACCGTCCTGGTGTTGCCACAGGACACGGATCGTGAGCACTGCCATCGCAGCTTCGGGATTCGGATCTATGACGTCGGTGGACGTATCAAGGGAGTAGCTGATGCGATCGAAGTCTCCAGCGAAGTCCCGGTTGACTTCGATCTCGCCAGCCTCAAGCCAAACCTGACCTAGCTGAGCCGCAGCGACGTCTGGTGGCCGATCAGGCAACGGCTACATCGTGGCGTCGGCTGCCCGCAGCACGCCGCCCCGAGGGAGCACCGTACGGCATGACCTGCCCTGCGCGGTCCAGAACGATCGGTTGTTGAACCCGCCCAGCGAAGATGCCCGCCGGATAATCGCACCGCCGCCGCCGTGTGCGCGGCGCCAAGACATGGTCCTGGAGCAGCTCAAGCACGGTGCCGTCGTCGGAGCGCTCGACCGTGTCCTGTTCGTTGACGGCGTAGAGGCGCGTCAGATCGACAAGCACCTGGTCGAAGTAGCCGTCGGTGCCCGGGTCGTAAACAACCTCGGTCATATCCGGCCCGAGCACGCGATACGGACGGTCATAGCGCTTGGGCATCCCGTGCTCATTCGGCAGTTCCACGAGCACGTAGCGATCGCGTTGCACGACGATCCCAGCTGGCTGCGACTCGTCCTGAAGCTCCCAAAGGACCGCATATCTGTAGGGCATGTGGGCTGTCAGACTCCTTCGCGTAGATCCGAGGCTACCAGTGTGCGGATACGAGAGCGTCGATCGAATCGCGCCGCAACTTGAGCAGCCTCGCCGTCAGATCAGCCTGCGGGCCAGTCATGAACGTGCCCGGAACCTCCTGAACAGCGTCATCGATCGCATCATCGTGCATGGCACGGATCTGGTCAAGAAGCCGCTCACGCTCAGGAGCGTCGAGCGCAAGGAACCGGTTCCGGAGCTGATCAGGCATCCGCTCACGCACGACTTGCTCGCCGATCAGCCCGACCTGCTGTCCGGGCTTCTTCCACAGCGTCGGATCGACCATGCTGCCGGTGCCGATGTCCACGTTCTCCGGAGCACTGCCTTTGAACTGGCTCCCGAACTTCGGCGGAGGCATCAGCCCGGTGAACCCGTGGTCGACCCACCAGGTCCGGCACTGGACGGCGTGTTTGGCAGGCCTCCCAATCGGGAGCGGCTCGACGACAACGTTTCGGGGCTGCCGGTCGACATTGGCAAGCCAGATGTCGAACGTGACGGCCAACGGCCAAGTTTCGGCATCCGTGACGTCGCTCATGAGCATCACGCACGAGGAGGCCATCTCGATGTCGCGGCCCTCGATGACCCGTTCGACGAGTGCGCCCGGCTGACCGTTTATCCTCTCCAGCCAGACAACGGGAACCCGAAGCCCGATCGTCGTGCCGAGGCGGTATGCGACTCGCTCCATCCCAAGGGCATACATCTCGTGAAGCTGCCCCTGATCTGGCGTCTTGAACATCGCTCTTTGTCGTGGCAGCCCCACAGAACGCATCCATCGGCGCACCGTTCGTCCGCCAGATGCCAGGCGGTTACCCTCGGGATCCGGCTCCCACGTACGTCCGCTGGTGACCGGGTCGATCAAGTGGTCCAGCGTACAGGCGACAACAGGCGGTTGGCGTGAGTGCGGCGTCGGCAAGAACTGATCGGGCGGCTTCCACTAGGGGCCCATAAGGACCCGCGCCGCCATCGACGATCTGTCCACTGGCAGGGGCCGGTCAGCGACCTGTCTGGAGGCGATTTCCCGAACCGATTGTCGCGCCAGTTGTCGCGCGACCCCCGAATCGCCTTATAGGACGGTGTTTCCCTCAGAACAGCTGGTTCTCGCCGCCGAACACGTCGCTCACCGAACCATCGGTGAAGATCTGGCGGATCGAGTTCGTCAGCAGGTCCGCGCAGGAGAGGACGCGGACGTTGTCGGGGGCACCGGGCACGAGCGGGATCGTGTCGGTCACGACGATCTGCTCGAAGTCGGCGGCCACGAGGTTCTCCCACGCATTGCCCGAGAACACTCCATGGGTGGCGGCGGCGTACACGCGTCGAGCGCCGGCATCGTGGACGGCGTCTGCGGCAGCCCTCAGCGTGCCCGCCGTGTCAATGATGTCGTCGACGATCACCGCGGTCTTGCCCGCCACGTCGCCGATCACGTAGTTGATCTCGGCGACCTGCTGAGCCGGGCGCTCCTTGTTGAGGATCGCAAGGTCTGCGCCGATCCTCGACGCAAACCGCTTGTTCAGCTTCACGCGGCCGGCGTCCGGCGCGACCACGACCAGATCCTCCAGCCCCAGATCCGCGAAGTACTGCGTGAGCATGAACAGCGCGGTCATGTGGTCGCACGGCTTTTGGAAGAAGCCCTGGATCTGTCCGGAGTGCAGATCCATCGTCAGGATCCGATCGCTCCCGCACGCCTCGAGCATCCGCGCCACCATCCGCGCGCTGATCGGCTCGCGCGGCGCGGACTTCTTGTCCTGGCGCGAGTACCCGTACCAAGGCGTGACCGCGATCACGCGGTGCGCCGAGCCGCCGACCGCCGCGTCGATCATCGCCAGCAGCTCCATCAGCGCGTCGTTGGTCCCGAGCCCTGCGGCGGGATTCGCGCACGTGGGCTGCACGATGAACACGTCCGCTCCGCGCACGGATTCGTCGTAGCGGCAGTAGACCTCTCCGTTGGAGAACGTCTTGAGCGTCATACCGCCGAGCGATACCCCCAGCTTGGCGGCGATTCGCGCCGCGAGCTCGGGATTCGCGCGGCCCGAGACCAGCATCAGCCGCTTGTCGTACGCGAACGAGAGGCCGCTCGGTGCTTCACGCGTCTGCAGCACGCTCATGTCGCCGTCGAGTCTACGACGGCTAGGTGACGTGATCACTGTGCTCATGGCTTCTGATCGCGCTCCTTGCGGCGTTCAGCGTAACCCTCGACGTTCGTCTGGCGCGAGCGTGCGACTCCGAGTGCACCGGGGGGCACATTGTCTGTGATCACCGATCCCGCCGCGGTGTAAGCATCATCGCCCACCTCGACCGGCGCGACGAACGAAGTGTCGACGCTCACCTTCACCCGAGCACCGATCGACGTGCGGTGCTTGCAGAAGCCGTCGTAGTTGGCCGTGATCGTGCCGGCGCCGATGTTCGAGCCCTCTCCGATGTCCGTGTCGCCGATGTAGGAGAGGTGCGGGACTTTGGTCCCGGCGCCGATGTCCGAGTTCTTGATCTCGACGAACGTTCCGGCCTTCGATCCCTCGCGCAGCACCGCGCCGGGCCGCAGATAGGCGAACGGACCGACGCTGACGCGGTCGCCGATCTCGGCCTCCTTGACGTATGAATGCACCACCGTCGCCCCGTCGCCCACGCGCGCGTCGATCAGCGTCGTCAGCGGGCCGACCGTCGACCCCTCGCCGATCTCGGTGGCACCGAGCACGCTGCAGAATGGCGAGATCACCGTGTCGCGGCCGATGTCGACGTCGGCATCGATCACGGTCGCCGCCGGGTCCACGATCGTCACGCCGGCCAGCATGTGGCGCCGGTTGATCCGCTGCTGCGCGATCGCACCCACCTCGGCGAGATTCGCGCGGTCGTTGATGCCGAGCGTCTGGGCCACGTCATCGATCTCGTACGCGGCCACGGTTCGCTCGTGGGAGCGGATGATCGGGAGCACATCGGGTAGATACAGCTCGCCCTGCGCGTTTTCGCTAGAGACGTCTTCGAGCGCCGCCACCAGCGCGCCACCGTCGAACGCGTAGATCCCGGAGTTCACCTCGCGGATGTGCAGCTCGAGCTCGGTGGCGTCACCCGTCGCCTTGGTCTCGACCACCCGCTCCACGGTCCCGTCGGGTGCGCGGATCACCCGCCCATAGCCGGTGGGGTCCTCGAGCACCGCCGTCACCAGCGTTGCCGCGGCGCCGGTGCGCTCGTGTGCCGCGTTCAACTCTCGGATCGTCTCCGCCGTGACAAGCGGCACATCGCCGTTGAGCACGATCACGGTCTCGCCGGGATCGATCTCGGAGGCGGCCGCCTTGACCGCGTCGGCGGTGCCTCGCGGCTGCGCCTGCACGGCAACGACGACGCCGTCGGGAAGCTGACCGTCCAGCGGGCGCTCGGGGGAGTCGACCACGACCACCTTGCCTGCTCCAGCTTCACGCGCCGCCGCGATCGGCCACGCGATCATCGGCCGCCCACACACTGGGTGCAGGAGCTTGGGCGTCCTCGAGCGCATCCGGGTGCCTTGCCCCGCGGCAAGGACGACGACGACGGGCGCGGTCACGGGCGCATCGTAGCCGCCCGGCTAATGTCGGGCCGCTGCCGCCCCGACCGAGCCGGCGCGCTTGGACCGCACGAACGCTCCGGCGGCCTCCATCGCGTCGGCGGCCTCGGGGAGGAACGACCAGAACAGCTGAAAGTCGTGGGCATCGACCGGATACAAGGCGAGGCGGGCGTCGACGCCATGTTCGCGCGCCCGTGCCGCCAGCGCCTGCGCGTCGGCCAGCTGGGCGTCGCCGGTGGCGGCCTGAATCAGCATCGGCGGCAAGCCGCTCAGGTCCGCGCCGAGCGGATCGAGGATCGGATCGTCGGCGGGGTGGCCGGCGAGGTAGGCGGCCAGGCAGCGCTGCACCTCCGCGAGTGACGCCAGCGGCGCACTCGTCCCGGTGTGCCTGCCCTCCAGCCGAAGCGAGAGGTCGACGAAGGGGCAGAACAGGATCGCCGCGCCCGGCATCGGGCGGCCATCACGCTTGAGCGTCAGCAACACGGACATCACGAGTCCCCCGCCCGCGGAGTCGCCAGCGATCACGATCCGTTCGGGTTCGCTCGAGCGCTCGAGCATCCACCGGTACGCGCGCAGCGAATCCTCGACGGCTGCGGGAAACGGGTGCTCGGGGGCGAGGCGATAGTCGGGCAGGAGCACGCTCGTCTGCGCCGCAGCAGCGAGCGCGCCTGCGTGCGCCTGGTAGCCGAAGGCAGAGCCGAGCACGTATCCGCCGCCGTGCAGGTAAAGGACCGAGGGCGCGGATCGATCGGCGACACCGGCAGTCGCGGTCGAGACGAGCAGCGACGGAACACCGCCGGCGGTGGCCGGCTGGACGCTCGTCCCGGGAGGCGGCGAGAACTGCGCCTGGACCTGCTCGTACGCCGCGCGCGCCTCGTGCAGGTCGTTCTCACCCGCTACGAGCCCGCGCAGCGGCTCCCACTGCTTTGCGATCCGCGCGATCAGCTCGCCGCCGACCGCCATCGTCTCGGCCACCGCCTCGTCGACGTCGCGCAGCAGCCTGCGGGCTCGCTCGAGCAGGGCCTCGCCCGCGACGGTCAGCTCGACGCGGTGCGTGGAGCGCCGCAGCAGTTCGACGCCGAGTACCTGCTCGAGCGCTCGGATCTGCCGGCTGAGGGCGGGCTGGGAGACGTACAGACGTTCCGCGGCCCGTCCGAAGTTGAGCTCCTCCGCCACCGCGACAAAGGCCCGCAGGTGACGAAGCTCGACTCCGTCGGGCGCCTGCGGGAACGGGAGCAGGTGAGCGGTTGCCTCCATCGCCGCAAGTATGGATCGTCTGCTCGCAGCCGGTGATGCGAATCGCGCACGACTGTCTTGCGCGATCGGCCTTTCCCTTTTACACGTGCCGCTGCCAGGCTGGTCGGCGAATGAACGTCGCCGATCTCACGTTGCGCTTCGGGCTCACGCGAGTGGCCGGGCGCCTGTACTGGCCGACGGGGGCCGATGCCGAGCACGCGCTGATCGTGCTGCTCGCTCGCGATGAGGGCCTCGGTCGCGGTCTGTGCTGGGCGAGCGAGGCCGTGGTGCTCGCGCTGCCGGTCTGCAATCAGCTGGAGGCGCTTGGTTGGGCGGTAGACCACGCTGCCCAACTCGGAGCCCGATCGGACGATTTGCTGATCGTCGGTGGTGCTGACGCGGCCCTGCTGGCGGTCTCGTCGCACCGTGCTGCCTGGCCGCCGGTGCGCCGTCAAGTGCTCATCCATCCTGTCTTCTCGACCGCCAACCCGATGCCGGCCGAGCTCAGTGGCCTGCCACCGGCGACCGTCGTCGCCGGTGAGGACGACGACGGCAGTGCGTACGCCGAGCGGCTCCAAGAAGAGGGGATCGAGGTCGAGGTACTCCCCGGACCGGCGCTGACCGCGCTCGCCGGGTCTCTGAGGAGCTCTGATGCGCACTAGCGAGCAGCGGTTCGAACGCCACCGTCCCGAGCTGACCCGTCACTGCCACCGGATGCTCGGCTGCCGCTTCGACGCCGAGGACGCGGTCCAGGAGACGCTGCTGCGCGCGTGGCGCGGGATCGATCGCTTCGAGGGGCGCTCTCAGCTGCGCGTGTGGCTCTACCGGATCGCAAACAACGTGTGTCTCGACATACTCGAGCGGCGCGCACGCCAGCCCGTGCCACTCGACATCGAGATCGCGCAGCCGACGATCGGCGAGAACGTCCTGCTGGAGTCGGCGGACGAAGACCCAGCCGAGCTGGCGCTCACGCGCGAGACGGTCAGGCTCGCGTTCGTCGCGGCGCTCGAGCGGCTCCCGCCTCGCCAGCGAGGCGCGCTGATTCTGTGCGAGGTCCTGCGCTGGAGCGCCGCGGAGGTGGCAGAGCTGCTCGGCACGAGCGCCGCTGCCGTCAACAGCGCCCTGCAGCGAGCGCGCGCGACGTTGCAATCGGGCGAGGCTCCGATGACGACCGGCGCTCCCGAACTGCTGTCCCGCTACCTCGAGGCGTTTGAGGCATACGACATGGAAGGGCTGGTGGCGCTGGTCTGCGGTGACGCCGGTCGGGTGCCGGCGCCGGTGTGAATGCCGGTCGTGCGCCGGCGCCCGTTTAGGACGCCGACGCACGACGGGGAACGCGCCCACGTAAAGGCAACAACTCGCATAACGGGGCCGGGCGCGCGAGTCGCGGCGCGGGACATCGGCGCCGACCAAGGGCTGGATACTCGTTGGTCGTGCACCAGTGTCGGTCAGGGAGTCCGGCCGGAGGTCCTGCGGTCCCGGCTCCCGTTCGCGAGCGGATACGCAATGATCACGACCGACAGACACCTCGCCATCCGCGGATACGCGCACAGATTCCTCGGAAAACTACGGAGCGGTTCTGCTCGCTCACTGCCGATTTAGGCGGCGGCCGTGCGGGTCCGGGATGCGGCCAGATGCGCCCAGAGGTGCTGTGCCGCGTACGCCCGGTACGGGCGCCACCGCTCGGCGGCGCTCGCCGCTGCCGCGGGCCGCCCGTCCTGCCCCAGGTCAATCAGCGCGTACCTGATGCCGAGATCCGTCTCGAGGAAGGCATCAGGATCGCGCAGGGCTCGCATCGCGACGTATTCCGTCGTCCAAGCCCCGATCCCGGGAAGCTCTCTCAGCCGTACGCGCGCCTCCTCACGATCCGCGCCCGCGTCGAGGACCAGCCGCCCGTCGGCCAGCGCCGCCGCGAGCGAGAGCAGCGCGCGAGCACGGGACGCGGGCATTGGGAGCCGCCCCGGTTCCGCGCCGGCCAGCGCCGTCGCGGACGGGAACACGCGCGTCACGGAGCCCGCGGGCCGCTCGAGCGCCTCGCCGAACTCGGCCGTGAGCCTGCCTGCCAGGGTCGCCGCTCCCGCCAGCGAGACCTGCTGCCCGAGCACGGCGCGAACCGCAAGCTCGTGCGCGTCCACATGACCGGGTACGCGCCGTCCAGGTGCGAGCCGCACTAGCGGACCGATCACCGGATCGCCGCCCAGCGCGTCGACGACGGCCACTGGGTCGGAGTCGAGGTCGAGCAGGTTGCGCGAGCGCTGCACGGCGGAAGCGAGATCGCGCAGGTCAGCGAGCCGGAAGCTCGCTCTCACGTAACCGTCGACCGGCTCGAGCTCGACGATCCCGGGCCCGTGCGCAAGCCGCAGCGACCTGCGGTAGACGCCGTCTTGCACCTCCTCCACCCCGGGCACCGCGCGCGGCGCGAGGAACTCGATCAGCCCTGCGGCGTCGATCGGCGCGCGGTACGGCAAGCGCAGCACGATCGCGCCACTGTCCGCCTCGCGGCCGTTGCGCCGCGCGCGCGAGCGCAATCCACGCGGCGTGGTCGCGAACACTTCCCGGACGGTGTCGTTGAACTGCCGGACGCTGCCGAAGCCGGCCGCGAACGCGACCTCGGTGATCGGCAGCCCCGTGGTTTCCAGCAGCACGCGGGCCGTCTGTGCCCGCTGCGCGCGAGCGAGCGCGAGCGGCCCCGCGCCGACCACCGCCACGAGCTCGCGATGCACGTGGCGCTCGGTGTAGCCGAGCCTCCGAGCCAGGCCCGGCACGCCCTCCCGGTCGACGATCCCGTCCGCGATCAACCGCATCGCGCGCCCCACGATGTCCGCCCGGCGGTCCCACTCCGGCGATCCTGGCGCGGCATCGGGCCGGCAGCGTTTGCACGCCCTGAATCCGGCCGCCTGCGCGGCCGCAGCGCTGGCGAAGAAGCGCACGTTATGCCGCTGCGGCGTCCGCGCCGGGCAGCTCGGCCGGCAGTAGACGCCGGTCGTCCTGACGCCGGTGAAAACCCACCCGTCGAAGCGAGGATCGCGGGCCTCGAGCGATTTCCAGAGACGATCGGCGTCGATCAGCATGTGGCGCACAATGGCACAGGAGGGGTGACGCGTCTCGCGGAAATCGGACATCGCCATTTGGCCAGGTCCGAAAGCCGCGAACGACTCCCTCGCGAGCGAACTTTGGCGTTTCGGTTCCGGCCCCGGAACCCAATTCGCCATTGTTCGCTGAGAGCAGGTCGCCCAAGACCAGGCCGAACTGCGATCGGATAACGTGGTTGGCGTCCCTGTGGGGAGTGGTGTAATTGGCAGCACGCGAGGTTTTGGTCCTCGAAGCTCAGGTTCGAGTCCTGGCTCCCCAGCCTGGCGTGCGCGAGGCGCCCAGCTTGCCCTAACCCTGACCTCGCCGCACCGCGCCGGCCACCGCCGCGTGTACGAGATCCACGTACCAGTCGACGACGCGATCGCGCGCGATCTCCGGGTGCTCGAGCCACCAGTTCGCGAGCGACTCGCCGGCGCCGACGATCGCGTGGGCCAGCGCGTCCGAAGCGGGCCCTGACAATCCTGAGCGAGACGCGCCACCGACCGCGGTCTCCAGCATCCGCCGCACCGCGGACGCGATCCGCTCGCGGAGCTCCGCGACCTCGTCCGCCAGCGGCCTGCTCGAGCTGACGGCCTGGAAGAGCACGCGCCAGCCGTCGCGATGCTCCTCCACGAACGTCAAGAACTCGATGATCCGCGGCCGCAGCCGCTCGACCGGCCGCAGATCGCCGGCCGCGGCGGACTCCAGCCGGCTCAGCAGCTCGCGCCCCGTGCGATCCACGTACGCCACGTACAGACCCTCCTTGGAGTCGAAATACGCGTACAGCATCGGCTTTGAAACGTCCGCGAGCGACGCGATCTCGTCCATCGAGGCGGAGTAGTAGCCCTCCCGCGCGAACACGACGCCGGCGACGTCGAGGATCAGCTGCTCGCGCTGTGCGCGCGGCATCCCACGGGTTCCGGCCCTGCGGGGTTGGCGGACTGGTGACGCAGAACGTAGCCGCAAGACCGTTAGGAATTTACCGATCTGGATATTACGTCTGAGTAGATGACGCAGAGAGAGGGCTGAGCAGATGCCCGAGAAAGGTGCCCCACCGAACGTCCACCCGATCCAGCGACGGGTGCTGAAGGCGCTGTCGGCGCTCAGCACGCCGATGCTGCCGGACGACTACCTCGAGCTCGTCAATCCGCTGTGGTCCACGCGTGAGTTGCGCGGGCGAATCGAAGACGTGAGGCACGAAACCGCACAGGCTTCGACGATCCTGATCAAGCCGGGCTACCGCTGGCCGTCACACAAGCCGGGCCAGTACGTCCGGATCGGGGTCGACATCGACGGCGTCAGGCATTGGCGCGCGTACTCGCTGACCTCCGACCCCTACCGCGAGGACGGCCTGATCAGCATCACTCCCAAGCGCGTGGACGCGGGCAAGGTCTCGCCGTTTCTGGTCGACCAGGCCAAGCCGGGCACGATCGTCTCGCTCAGCACGATCGAGGGCGAGTTCGTGCTGCCCGACCCGCCGCCGGACAAGCTGCTGTTCATCAGCGCCGGCAGCGGGGTCACTCCGATCGTGAGCATGCTGCGCCACCTCGACCACTACGACGAGATCAAGGACATCGTCCTGCTGCATTCGGCGCGGCACACCGACGAGGTGATCTTCGGGTCGGAGCTGCGCGAGCTCGCGGCTCGCCACAAGGACCGCTTTACGCTGCACGAGCAGCTCACCCGCGAGCATGGCCGCATGGGTCCGACTGACCTCGATCGTCTGTGCCATGACTGGCGCGAACGCGTGGCCTTCGTTTCCGGCCCCGCAGACATGCTCGACGCGTTCAGCGAGCACTGGGACCGCGCGGGGGACTGTGAGCGGCTCCACCTCGAGCGCTTTCAGCCGAAGCTCGGCCTCGGGCAGAACGGTGAAGGCGAGGGCGGTCCGATCAAGTTCCTGCAGTCGGCGTGCGAGGCCGAGTCAGACGGGCACGTCCCGATCCTCGTCGCCGGCGAGGAGGCCGGACTCGAGTTGCCCTACGGCTGCCGCGAAGGGATCTGCCATACGTGCGTCGGCGAGCTGCGCTCGGGCAGAGTCCGCGACCTGCGGACCGGAGACGTCTACGGCCAGGAGGGGGAAGTGATCCGGACGTGCATCAGCGCGCCGGAGGGCCCCATCGAAATCGACCTTTAGAGCTCTGAGCAACACACCCAATCCAGGAGAGGACGCATGGCGACTGCCACGCAAGACGGCCACCGGACCAACGGGCAGGTGGCGATCGACACCCCAGACAACCCTCTGCACCGGCTCTCACCGGAGCAGATCGAGCAAATCGGGCGGGAGTTCGACCAGCTGCACGAGCAGGTGAAGGCCGACCTTGGCGAGCGTGACGCCCGCTACATCCGCTCGATGATCGCGCTCCAGCGCCGCCTCGCGCTGCTCGGCCGGCTCGAGCTGATCGCATCCCGCTGGCGCATTCCCTGGGCGCTCGGTGCCGGAACGCTGGGGCTGGCGAAGATCCTCGAGAACATGGAGATCGGTCACAACGTGCTGCACGGGCAGTGGGACTGGATGAATGACCCGGTGATCAACTCCCGTGCATGGGACTGGGACACGGCGTCGACGGCTGAGGCGTGGCGGCACTCGCACAACTTCATCCACCACACCTACACGAACATCCTCGGCAAGGACCGCGACCTCGGCTACGAGATCATGCGGATCGACGCCAACCAGAAGTGGCATCCCGTCTACCTCCTGCAGCCCTTCTACAACGTCCTGCTGGCGTTCCTGTTCGAGTGGGGAGTCGCCGTTCACGACCTCGACCTCACCGCGATCCGCGCCGGCGAGAAGAGCGTGAAACAGGTCGGCAAGGAAGTGAAGGGCATCGTCGGCAAGATGCGCACCCAGGTCCAGAAGGACTACGTCGCCTGGCCGCTGATCAGCGGGATCGTGATGACACTCGCCGAGCTCGGCTACTTCAGCATCAAGGCGCGCGTCGACGGCGAGCCGACCAAGACGAGGATCAAGGCCAAGCGGAAGTTCCGCAAGCTGCGCCGGAAGGCCGACCCGACCAACCGCGAGGTGCTGCGCCAGCTGATCGCTCGCCGCTCGTTCCGCGAGCCGTTCATCCGTACGCTGACCGCGAACGCTCTGGCGAACGTGATCCGTAACGTGTGGGCGTACGCGATCATCTTCTGCGGCCACTTCCCCGATCAGACGTACACGTTCACCGAGGGTGAGGTCAAGGACGAGACGCGGGGTGGCTGGTACGTGCGACAGCTGACCGGTGCCGCGAACATCGACGGTGGTCCGCTGTTCCACGTGATCAGCGGCAACCTCGGCTACCAGGTCGAGCACCACCTGTATCCCGACATGCCCAGCACGCGATACGGCGAGATCGCCCCAAAGGTGCGCGAGATCTGCGAACGCTACGGCCTCCCCTACAACGGCGGTCCGTTTCACCAGCAGCTGGGCATGGTGCAGCGCACGATCCTCCGGCTCGCGCTGCCGGGCGGCAAGCCACGGCCGAAGCCCGGCCCCTACCAGGGTCCGCTGGTGCGGGGGAAGGGTGAGCGCAAGGAGGCGGTCGGCGGCGGCGTCAGCTGGCGTCCGGACGAGGCGACGGTGCACTAGCGCTCCGCCGCCCCAGGATCTGAGCGAGCCTGGCATCGAGCAGCGGGTCCGCCACCGCGGCACGCACGTCCGCGGGCCGGTGTAGCGCGCGCTCGGCTCGAAGGATCCCCACCTCGAGTCCGGCGTCGCGGGCGGCGGCGACACCCATCGCCATCACGTCTGGGCTGCGCCAGGCATGCTCGGGCAGCGCGAACAGCGGGGGGAGCGGGCGGGCCACCCCGATCAGGTAAAGACCGCCGTCCACTGCCGGGCCGAGCACGACATCGCACCCGGCGCTCAGATCGTCGAGCGCCGCCCACGCATGCTCGGGACGGAGCCTCGGCAGGTCCGGCCACACGATCAACAGCGGCCCGGCAGTCCGCGCGAACACGCGCGCCGCCGCGTCCGCGAGCCGCCCCGCGATCCCGTCCCCGTTCTGCGGAAACAGCGTGACCTCGTCGCCCACCAAACGCCGGATGTCGCGACCTGCGTCGGGCGGATCGTGGGCGACGTGGACGGCACCGGGCGCGACCTCGCGCGCCCAGGAGCTGGCCTGGCTGATCAGCGTCGCCTGAAGCGCGATGCAGCCATCGCTCCCGAGCAGCGGCTCGAGTGCGCGTCGCACCTCGCCCCGGCGCGGAGCGCGGGCCATGATCACAACAGCCGGTCCGTTGGCACTCATCCCTGCTCGAACCTGTAGACCGTGCCGATCGGCTCAGGGGACTCGGAAGCCAGCCGCGGGATCGCGCCGCGCAGCACGTCGGCGAAGATCCCCGAGCTGCTCCCCATCAATTCGATCAGCTTGCTCACTGGCGTGGGCTCCCCCGGCTTGACCTCGTTCGCGTAATCGGTCACGAAGCCCATCAACCCGAACGGAAGCTCGAGCTCGCCGCACAGGACCGTCTCGGGGCCGGCGGTCTGGCTGACGACGCTCACGCCGCACGCGGCCAGCTGCGCGATCTCGCTCGGAGTGTTGAACCGAGGGCCGTCGACGTGCCCGTACGTGCCACCGTCGCGCGCCGCATGGCCCGCGTCCCCGGCCGCGGCCAGGAGCGCGCCGCGGACACCCGGCGAGTAGGGACCGGTGTGCAGGATCCAGTGACCGCGCTCGTGCGCGCCCGGTGCGGTGAAGAACGTGCACAGGGATCCGTCCGGCAGCCGGTTTGAACTGAAGTGCAGATCGTCGAAGACGACCAGCATCCCGAGCTCGAGCGATGGATCGACCGCGCCACACGCCGTGCAGCCGATCACCGCGGTCGCCCCGAGCTCCTTCAGCGCCCAGATGTTGGCCCGATGGGTGACGTGGTTCGACAGCCGCACGTGGCCCGCGCCGTGCCGGGAGACGTGCAGTGCATCGACGCCGGCGTAGCCCCCTCGCGAGACGGCCGTCGCCCCGAACGGCGTGTCCACCGTGAGCTGCTCGGCGTCCTCGCATCCCGGCAACGCATGGGTCCCCGAGCCCGTGATGATTCCGATAGCCACGGCTCGATGCTACTGCGGGCGTTGCGATTCCGAAGTGCGCTGGCGCACGCAAGCCGGCCGACATCCGACCCAAATCCTCATCGCTGGGGAGGGGGTGGCGAGGACGACCAATTTGCTCAAGAACGATCAGAGCCGGCGCCGCTTATGCGCAATGTGGTCGCCAGCGCGACTGCGACCACCTCGCGCAAGAACGCCGGAGGCCTATGCCGTTTTTGAGCATTGTGGTTGTCTGGACTTTCGCCATCTTCGTGGCGGGCTAGCGGCTGGCTGCCTGGAACCTCCAGGATTTCGTTCGTTCACCCCTTCCAAAGGCCTAGGCCGGCCAGACCATGCAGCGAGACACCGCCCGAAGGGCGCAAGTGCGGTACCCGTCATCGAGCTCGTCGAGGACCGAGCGCCACACTCGTGCCGTCCATCGCGAGCCCGTGCAGGAGCACGAGCACCGAGCCCTCGCCGCCGGTGTCCTCGTACTCGATCGGTCCCGCCGAGACCTCGACGACGGGCACTCAGGCGGCGGCGCCGACCGGCACCCCAACACCGAGACGCTCGTCGAGCGCCTTTGCCTTCTGCGTGTCCTCGTAGACCTCGTAGTCGGTCAGGCGGCCCCACCGCATGTGGCCCCAGATCACGTACCGATTCTCGTAGATCAACTCGCCCGCATCAGTACGCAGCAAGTCGTGACCGCGCACGCACACGGTTTGGTTCCACGGCCACCCTTTGACCGCGACCTCGTCGGCGAAGATCTGGAGACCCACCTCGCAGAACCGCTCGAGCCAGGCCCGCAGCTCCTGCTTGCCGTGAAAGTGTCCGGACCAGGAGCTGTCGCCCGGGAACACGAACGTCACGTCGTCGGCGTCGAGCCGCATCGTCGGACCGGGATCGCCGGCGTTCAGACGCCGCATGTTGTAGCGGAGCATCTGCTTCGCAAGCCATGACTGCATTCGTAGCCTCCCAACCACTAGATTGATCGCTCTAGCGAGTAGACTACACGAGATGTCCGAAACCAGGGAGCGAATCGTCGAGACGAGTGCGGAGCTGTTCCGCCGCCAGGGCTACAGCGCGACGGGCATCAAGCAGATCGTGACCGAGGCCAAGGCGCCGTTCGGCTCGCTGTACCACTTCTTTCCCGGCGGCAAGGAGCAGCTCGGCGCCGAGGCGATCCGCCGCTCCGGGGCGCTCTACGAGCTGCTGATCCCCGCGGTGCTCGACCCCGCGCCGGATCCGGTGACGGGGGTGCGCCTGTTCTTCAGCGGCGCCGCGCAGCACCTGATCGAGACCGACTACGAGGACGCATGCCCGATCGCGACCGTGGCGCTCGAGGTCTCGAGCTGTAGCGAGACGATGCGCGAGGCCTGCGCGGACGTGTTCGAGAGCTGGATCGCGGCGGGCTCGCAGCGGATCTCGCGCGAGCTGGCGATCACGTTCCTGTGCGCGCTCGAGGGCGCGTTCGTGCTCGCGCGGGCGCTGCGCAGCACCGAGCCGCTCGAGATCGCCGGCGAGGCGATGGCGCGGCTCGTCGAAGCGACTATCTAGGAACCCGGCCGCCCTCGGCGCCCGGCTCGCTCGCCGGCCCGCGAGGTGCCGCGATCCCCAGCACGCGCATCGCCTTGAGCCCGAGCGAGAGCTTCTCGCGGCCGTCTGTCGAGGAGACGTCGAGCCCCGTGAGCTCGCGCACGCGCTCGAAGCGGTAGCGGATCGTGTGGCGGTGGGTGATGAGGCGGGCCGCCGTGGCGTTGACGTTCGCGTCGCAGTCGAGGAACGTCGAGAGCGTGCCGAGCAGGTCGGTCTCATACTGCTCGTCGTAGGCGACGAGCGGGCGGACCGTCTCGTTGTAGAAGCCCTGGAGCTCGGCGGGGTCGTTCATGTGCGGAAGCAGCAGCTGGTAGGTCCCGGTGTCGGCGAACGCGAGCTCGTAGGACTCCGGGTCGCCCTCGACGACATTCGCCGCGAGCAGCGCCTCGTTGCCCGCCCGGTGCAGGTCGCGCGGGTCGCCGGCGTGGCGGCTGCGACCTAGCGCGAGCGCGAACCCCGACAGCCCCGACTCGAGCTCGCGCACGATTGCGGCCGACACCCGGCGCCCCGTCTCGCCGTCTCCGTCGGGCACGAGCACCACGACCTCGTCCCCGTCGGTCTCCCGTGGAGCGGCGATCGAGCCTGGCGCGATCGAGCGCGCTCCGCGCGCGGCGACCGCGAGCAGGCGGCGCCGCCAGTCATCCTCGGTCGGCTTGCGGGGATGGGCGCGGACCACGATCACGCTGCCGCCGGACGAGAGGTCGGTACCGAGTTCCTTGCCGCGCGCGAGCAGATCCTCGCGGTCGTGAATGCGCTGCTCGAGCACCGCGCGCTGGAAGCTGACCGCGGCCTCCTCGGAGGCGCGCTCCGGCGCCCGCACGCGCTCGACCTCGGAGGCGATCAGCGTGGTGACGAGCCGCAATAGGGTGGCGTCGGGAGTGCGGTCGCGGGCGCGCATCCGCAGGTGGCCGACGGTCGACTCGGCGACCTTGAGCTCGATCGTCGTCACATCGTCGGCGTCGCGCATCAGGGAGCGCTCGTCGGCGGGCGAGCGGGCCGCAACGGCCAGCACGGTCGCGGAGCGGTCGATCAGGATGAGACTCGCGTCGAGCGCCTTGGCTGCGCCACGCAGGATCTCGGGCAGCCCCGCGCCGGCCTCGACCGCATCGGTGATCGCCGCCAGCGCGGCAAAATTCGGAGTCGCCAACTCGCGCGTCTCCATTTGCCTAGAACACCCGAGGCCACTCGAGGATGATGACCGCACCGGCGAGCACACCGAGCCCGACCAGAGCGGCGAGCACGTACAGCGACAGGATCACGACCGCCACGCGCTCGAGCGGCCGGCGGTAGGCGGTGATCGCGGGCGCGACCACGAGCATGCCGAACGCCACCAGACCAAGCACTCCGAGGCAAGCGCCGACGAGGTATGTGACTGCCTGGTTGCTCATCGAATTGGTCCTGAATTGTGCCGAAAGTAGGCGACGGGACGGTCTGATCCCAATCAAACCATGCCGCGCCTCACGCAAACAGCGGGAAAGCAAACTGTGCGTCGACTGGGGTGGCGGCGGTCGCGCCGGGAAACCGCCCCGCCAAAGCATCGGTGGCCGCCTGCGCGCGGCCGGGCGAATCCCTCCCCGAGTATAGGCCCGCGACCGTTGGCCCTGAGCCGCACACGAACGCGCTCTCGGCGCCGGCGTCGCGGGCCGCGGCGAGCGCCTTGTCGATCGTCGGGCAAAGCGAGCGCGCCGCTGGCTCGAGGTCGTTGCCGTGGAGCAGCTCGCCCGCGCGGAGCCGGTCTTCGAGCTCTCGCAGCTCGGCGGCAGGCCGGCCCAGGCCGAGCCGATCGGCCTCGACGTAGACATCCCGCGACGAGAGCGCGAACGGCAGCGGCACGATCACGAACGCGTGCGCCGCCAGCGGCACGAGCGGCTCGACGATCTCGCCGGCGCCGGTTCCCAGCGCCAGCCCCGGCGCAAGCTGGCTCGGTACATCCGAACCAAGCGAGGCTGCGATCGCCGCGATCTCCTCGGGATGCCCGGGCGTGAGCTCGGTCGCGAGCCGCAGCACGGCCGCGGCGTCAGCCGACCCGCCTCCCATCCCGGCTGCGATCGGGATCCGCTTCTCGATTTCGATCCGGACCGGCGGTCCCGCCCACCCGCGGGCGCGAAGTGCCGCCAGCGCCTCGGCGGCCAGGTTCGCCCCATCGACGCCCGCGCACACCACCTCATCGACCGAGGATTCCGTCAGCGTCAGCGAGTCCGCCAGCGACACCGACTCGAGCACGGTCACCAGCTCGTGGCGCCCGTCCTCGCGCGTGGGGCCGAGGAACAGGCACAGGTTGACCTTGCCGGGTGCGTTCGCTTGCAGTCTCATGCGCGCAGTAGTCGCGCCAGCGCGCGGAACTCTTCGGGCGCGAGCCGCTCGGCGCGCTCGTCGGCCGGATGCCCGAGCTCCACCAGCGCCTCACGCGCATGCTCGCGGATCCCCGATGGCGCACCGGGCGCGAGCGCGAGCGACCCCGCGAGCGCCTTGCGCCGGTGCGCGAACGCGTTCCGGACGAGGGAGCGCAGTTGCGGCGCCGGCGCCGGGCCGGTGCGCTCCAGGCCGACGAGCACCGAGTCGACGTTCGGCACCGGCCGGAACACCGTGCGCGCGATCGGCCGCAGCACCCTCACCTCGGCGGCGAGCTGGGCGAGGACGGACGGCACGCCGTACGCTGCCGTCCCGGGCGACGCCGCGAGGCGCTCGCCCACCTCGCGCTGCACCATCACGACCCAGCTCGTGACGTCGGGAAGCTCCTCGATCGTGCGCAGGATCGCGGTCGCGGCAATCGAGTACGGCAGGTTCGCGATGACCTTGGTCGGGGCGGGGTCGAGCGCCGACAGGTCGAGCTTCAAAGCGTCAGAGATGTGCACGGTGACGTTGTCATGATCGGCGACCGCCTCGCGCAACCGCTGCTCCAGGCCACGGTCGAGCTCGACCACGTGCAGGTGCGCCACGAGCGGCGCGAGGTGCGCCGAGAGCACGCCCGGCCCGCCCCCGATCTCGAGCACTACATCCTCGGACCGCAACGACGCGAGCCGCTCGATCACCTCGAGGATGTTGCGGTCGACGAGGAAGTTCTGGCCTAGCTTGGCCATCCGAAGACCGCCGCGGCTGAGCGGTCGATCGCGCCCTCGAGCTCCTCGTAGGGAACCCGCCGCCCGAGCGCTAGCGCCTGCGCTGTGTGCACCACGTTGGCCGGCTGGTTTTGCTTGCCACGCAGAACCTGCGGAGCCAGGTACGGCGCGTCGGTCTCGACCAGCAGTCGCTCGGCCGGCACGCGCAGCGCCGCGTCTCGCAGCGGCGCAGCCTTCGGATAGGTGACGTTGCCGGCGAACGAGATCCACCAGTCGTCGTGGCGCAGACATTCTTCGATCCGGTCGGCCATCGAGAAGCAATGCAGGATCACCCGCAGGCCGCCCGCCCGTTCGCCGAGCACCGCAAGCGTGTCTTCGTCGGCCGCGCGAGTGTGGATCACGAGGGGCTTGCCGGTCTCGCGCGCCAGCTCGATCTGGGCCTCGAACGCGCGCAGCTGGTCCTCGCGGGGGGCGTAGTCGCGGTAGTAGTCGAGGCCGGTCTCGCCGATCGCGACGCATTTCTCGTGCGCTGCGAGCGCCTTCAGCTCGGCGAGGTCGGCGTCGTCGAACCCGGTGGCCTCGTTGGGGTGGCGCCCGATCGCGGCGTACACCTGCGGGAAGTCCGCCGCGGCGGCGAGCGCGGCCCGGCACGAAGCGCCGTTGGTCCCCACGGTGACGATCCTCGTGACGCCGACCTCGAAAGCCGCCTCGACCAGGTCGGTGTCCGGCGGCTCGCAGAAGTCGAGGTGGGTGTGGCTGTCGATCACCGTTCGGCGCTCCGCTTCGGGAACAGCGGCTCGAGCGAGCTGACCTTCCCCCCGGGGGAGCCGAGCGCGGCGCGAAGCTTCTGCGTGGTCGCGGGCATATAAGGCTCGAGCATCACGTTGATCGTCCGCAGCCCCTCGACCAGCGAGACGAGCGTGCGATCGAGCTCGTCTGCGTTGGCCGGGTCGCGGGCGAGCTGCCAGGGCGCCTGCTCCTCGACGTAGCGGTTGAGCCGGCGCACCCTCTGCCAGATGTGGTCAAGTGCCTGCGTGGGCTCCGCGCGGTCCATCAACGCGGCGACCTCCTGCGGGAGCCCTTCGAGCTCGGCGTCGAGTGCCGGATCGCGCGACACGTCCGGCACGACGCCGCCGCGATATCGCTGCACCATCGCGAGCGTGCGACTGGCCAGATTCCCGTACTCGTTCGCCAGTTCGGTTTCGTAGCGGACGCGAACGCCCTCCATGCCGACCGCGCCGTCGGATCCGAACGCGACGTCGCGCATCAGGTAGAAGCGCAGTGCGTCCGTGCCGTACTCCTCGATCACCTCGAACGGGTCGAGCACGTTGCCCAGCGACTTGCTCATCTTGCGCCCGTCGGCGCCGAGCAGGAAGCCGTGGACGAACACGTGCTGCGGAACGGGAAGGTCGGCCGCCATCAGCATCGCGGGCCAGAAGACAGTGTGGAACTTGAGGATGTCCTTGCCGATGATGTGGTAGGTCGCCGGCCAGAACCGGTCGGTCAGGTCCTCTCCCGGCCGGGCGTAGGACAGGGCCGTGTAGTAGTTGAGCAGCGCGTCGAACCAGACGTAGAAGACGTGGTCGGGATCCCAGGGCACGGTGACGCCCCACTTCAGGCGCTGGCGCGAGAGCGACACGTCCTGCAGCCCCGACGCGATGAACGAGTGGGCCTCGTTGTAGTGATGCGGCGGCATCACGAAGTCTCTTCGTTCGGCGTAAAGCTGCTCGAGCGGCTCCTGGAACGTCGACAGACGGAAGAACCAGTTCTCCTCCTGGTGGCGCTCGAGCGGGATCTCGTGAATCGGGCAGCGGTTGCCCTCCAGGATCTCGTTCTCCACCTTGAAGTCCGCGCAGCGCGGGCAGTACCACCCCTCGTACATGCCCTTGTACGTGTGCCCGTTGTCGTGCACGCGCTGCAGCACCTCCTGGACCTTCGCCATGTGCTGAGGGTCCGAGGTGCGGATGAAGAAGTCGTTGGAGGCCTCGAGGCGCGGCATCAGCGCCTTGAACTTCTCGGCGTTGCGGTCGGCAAGCTCCTTTGGCTCGAGCCCCTGCGCGTGCGCGGCATCCGCGACCGGCTCGCCGTGCTCGTCGGTGCCGGTCAGGAAGAACACATCCTCGTCGCGCTGGCGCATGTGGCGCGCCAGCACGTCCGTGGCGATCGTCGTGTACGCATGCCCGAGATGGGGCTGCGCGTTCACGTAGTAGATCGGCGTGGTGATGTAGAAGGACACTTCTTTGAAGGCTATCCGCCGCCCCCCGCCCGACGTCGCGCAGCGCTAGGGCTGCAGGATGTTGCGCTCGACCAGGTTGATCAGCGACGTGGCCTGGGCCATCGGCTTGTCGACGACGATCGCCCGCACCCAGGTCCGCCCGCCCGCGCTGCCGGTGCTGACCGCGACGCTGGACGCGGTCGACTTCAGGCTCGCTCCCTTCGGAAGTGTCGGCGGGTGCGGCCCGTACAGCGAGCGCACGAGCTTTTCGGTCGCGGTGACGTCGGCGGCGGGAGGCACCTCGCAGAGGACCTCGTGCGGCGTTGCTGTCTGCGTGCGCAGCACCCCGGCGGCTAGCTCACTGCCGGCGGATTGACCTTGACCGGCGACGCCCACTGCCGCGACAGCGTCGCCCAGACAGTTCAGCGTCGCCTGCGTGAGAGGGTCCGCTCCGAGCGTCTTGCCTCCGATCCCGAACAGCCGCTGCAGATCGGCGGTGTAGCGCGCCGCGAACACTGCGTCCGGCTCGAACACGGCGCGATCAAACTGGCCCTCACCCGGCCCCACGCCGAGCGCGTTGACCGCG
This sequence comes from uncultured Solirubrobacterales bacterium, assembly GCA_963824755.1. Taxonomy (GTDB): domain Bacteria; phylum Actinomycetota; class Thermoleophilia; order Solirubrobacterales; family Solirubrobacteraceae; genus Palsa-465. The sequence goes on from CAWGQT010000029.1 coordinate 175,495, forward strand.
TTCAGGTGGAAAGTGCCCTCGGCGCCCCACACGACACCACTACGACCCGCAACCGTGGCGGGCTTGGCGCCCAGCTTGATCACCGCGGCCTTGACCTTCGGGCCATTGACGCCCGGTCCGGAGATCATCGCCGCCTCGTGCGGAGGTACGCCGATCACGAGTCCGACGGAGCCCGTCGCGAGGTTGAGGCCGTCCTGAGTTCCGTTCGGATCGCTCGCGAAGTACGAAACGCCAACGCCATTGAGCGCGGTCCACGCGGGACCTCGCGCGGCGAGCTGGCGCTCGGCAGCCAGGTCGCCGAACTCGAAGTCGGCACCGGGAGTCGAGGTCGCGGTCACCGGGCTGAGCGTGCGAGCAATCAGCGGGCCGCTCGAGCTCGAGCTCGAGTTCGACGAACCGCCGCACGCGGCGAGCGCGAGCGCCATGAACGCGGCACTGACGCCCGCGATTGCGGCCCTCCCTGACTGCATGACCGAACGCTAACGCCTGCGGCGGCGGCGCGCCGGGCAGCCCCTCGGGCAGGTGAAGATGTCGGCGCCGAGCGAGCGCTCGCCCGGCAGCTGCGCATAGCCGATGTGTGGGAGACCGAACAGGTCCTCGACGCTGCGCAGCATCGTGTAGTGGTTGTAGGCGTAGTGGGTGACGGTGCCCGGCTTGATGAACGGCGACAGGAACACCGCTCCGGTATCGCCGCCGCCCGGCCCGTTCAGCCCGGGCTTTGGCGATCCCGGACCCGGGATCTCCCCGCAGCAGGCGCGTGAGTCCGAGGTATCCGCTTCGTCGAACAGGATCATCAGCAGCCCGTCGTGCTTGAACGCCGAGGAGTGGGTGATGCGCGGGACCCAGCGCCGCAGGAACGTGTCCGCCGCTGGGAGTCCGCCCGGTCCGCCGTTGGCGCACTTCGCGTCGTGCCCGTCGTTACATAGGTTGGGCGTGATGAATACGTAGTTGGGCGGATGCCGGCTGGCTAGATCCTGTTGCAGCGGACGGAGGGTTACGACGTGCGTGTCGCACAGCGTCGTGTTGTCGATGATCGAGTGGAAGTAGACGAACGGGTTATGGCGGGTCGCGTACTGATCGGTCTTGGTGGCGCTCTGAGTGCCATCGCGCGAGCCGATCGCCGGGTGACCGCACTCGGCGCTCTCGCGCGTGGGGTCGGCGCCCATCCCGTCGTTGTAGTCACGCCACGTCAGGTGCTTCGCGGGCAACTGGGAGACGATCGTCGGCACGCCTGCCGGGTAGATGCAACCGAGGCCGACCTGCTGCCCATAGGAGCTCTGCGTGTCTAGTGGAAAGTCGCTGAAGATCTGGCAGTCCGTCTGGTTGTCGAGATTCGGTGCCTGCCCGGAGATCATCGCGATGTAGTTGTCGTTGCTCTCGTGACCGATGCCGAAGTAGTTGGGCACGAACGCCCCCTGGGCGCGCAGCGTCTTGCTCAGGTACGGCGCCGGAGAGTTCGGTGCGAACGTCGTGCTCGCGCTCTCGTTCTCCAGCACGATGGTGAAGACGTGCCGGATCGGCGGGAGCTTGGCTTGGGCTGTCGTCGGAAGCAGCATCGCCGCGGCCGCAAGCGGGATCGCCGTCAGCAGGCGCTTCACAGCGGCACCCCCGGGCCACACGCCCGGCGCGCGCGTCGCTTGTCGGCTTGCGTGCGCGAGCGGTCGTAGCGGGCCGCCGCCAGCGTGCACGGTCGGGAGACGTCGACGGTGTAGTCGGTCGTGTCGTCCGCGAACACGCGATGATCGCTTGCGTCCTCGAGAAACACGCACATGGCCTGCACGCCATAAGAGCGGGGCCTGCCATGTCCCGTGGCGCGTGCGCTGTAAGGCATCCCCGGGCTGGGTTGGGGGCTGAGCGCTCGTTTCAGAAGGACCGTGCCTGGTGTGGTCTCCGCGTCTGAGCCGCATTCGTGGGGCGTCAGTTTGACGAGTGCATGCAGCGGTCCGTCGCGGTTGTCGAGCACGCCCGCATCGGCGCTCACCGAGACGGCCACGGCGAGCGGCTTGTGCAGGCGGGCGACGCGCGCGATCGCGACGTGCAGCCGGACCGGCGTGAAGCTGTCGGCGACAGCCGCCGGCGCGAGTGCAGCGATCGCAACGGCGATCGTGACGATCGCCGCTCTCACGCGCGCATCCCCATCGAGGACGGGTGGCGGTACATCGTCGCCGGCGTCGCTGGCTTGTACTTGAAGCCGAGCCGCTCGAGGTATCCGGAGGTGACGAGGCTCGCCAGGTCGTGCGGCTTGGGTCGCTCCGCGCCGCCGATCGGGACGAACGGCACGCCCTGGCAGGACTTCGCGACGATGTGCGCCGGCGTCGGCAGCTCGGGCGGCTCGAGCTGCGGGCGATCGAAGTCGAACGAATATGCGACGTTGTTGGCGTACAGGTCGCGAGGGGTCAGCGGCGCGAGGCCGTACCGGTAGCGGATCATCTTGAGGATCGACTCGAACCCGTAGATCGTGTGGTCGACGTGGCCGCGGCGGGCGTATGGCGAGACGACGATCGCCGGGATCCGGAATCCCATCTGACCGAAGTCCTTGTCGATGTCGCGGTTGGCGCGCAGGTCGGGGACGCGCGACGGCGCGACGTGCTCGAAGAACCCACCCCACTCGTCGTAGACGATGAACAGCGCGCCGCGCTTCCACTGCGGCGAGGCCATGAATGCGTGCACGACGTCGCTGATGAACGCCTGTCCGACGCGGACATCGCCATGCGGATGCTCGTCGCCCGAGGTGCCCTGGTCCTCGCCGGCGAACGACGGATCGACAAACGACAGTGCGGGCAGCGTGCCGGTCGCGCAGCGCTCGTAGTACTCCTGGACCTGCCCGGAGCGAGCCAGCCCGGGCTCTCCCCACAGCGCCGAGACCGGCACATCGGTGAAGAAGTAGCGGTTCGAAACGCCCTTGCGCGCGAGCGCGTTGAAGATCGTCGTGTCTGGAAACCCCGGGAGCGACGGGGTCGTGTTGTCTATGTTGCCGTAGGACTGGGCAGCGTGCATGTACTCCCGATTGGGATACGTCGAGGCGAGCAGCGAGGAGAAGAAGCGGTCGAAGACCGTGAACGCCTGCGCGACGTGCGGGGTGAAGCCCAGGTCGTGCTGGGTGTAGTAGCCGATCGAGAACACGTCGCTTTGCGCTCTGAGGAAGCCGTCCATCCGGCCTTTGTCGAGCTCGGTGCGGCCACCATCCCAGGAATGGTCGGGGTCCAGGAACGCGCAGCCTTGGAAGTCGGTCGTGAGACGGTGGGTCGCGTGCTTCTGACCGCTCGGGTCGGTGAAGATCAGCCCCGCCTGGCGCCCGTCGGCGCCGGGCAGCCAGCCCAGGTAGTGGTCGAAGGAGCGGTTCTCCATCATCAGCACGACGAACGTGTCGATCGGTATGTTGCGCGGGGAGGGCAGTTTGACCGCGCGCTGAATCCGCGCCGCCTGCGCGATCAGGGTGTCGGGCTCGAGGACCAGCCCAATGCCGGCGGCGAGTCCGGCGATCGTCGCCGTGCGCTGCAGGAAGTCGCGGCGCGTGTGGAACGCCTCGGGCGCCTCGTGGCGCAGCCGCTCCGCCTCGTATGGATCGCGGATATCGGAGATCGCGCGATGCTAGCCAGGGACGTGCGGTGGATGCGACGGTTCTGTTACCGGGTTGTTACTCGGTCAAGGCCTTGTACAGCGCGTTGGCGCCGACGCCCGTGAGCTCGGACACGACGGAGGCTGCGGCACGCGGCTTCGCGCCGGCGTCCACAAGCCGCTTGACCGCGGCCAGCGCCGGCGCGGTGTCCGGCGCTTGCGGTGCGGCTGGTCCGACCACGAGGACGACCTCGCCCCTGGGCGGGTCGTTCGCGTAGCGCGCGGCGAGCTCGGCCGCGGTACCTCGCACGATCTCCTCGTGGATCTTTGTCAGCTCCCGGCAGACGGCGACGGGCCGATCCGGATCGAGCTGCGCGAGCTCGGCGAGCGAGGAGGCGACGCGCCGCGGCGACTCGAACGCGACCAGCGTCTCCGGCACGCTGAACGCGGTCTTCAGCTCCGTGCGCTTGCGCGGAAGGAACCCCGCGAACCGCCATCGATCCGCCGGAAGCGCGCTCGCCACCAGCGCCGCCAGGGCCGCCGATGGTCCCGGAAGCACCTCGACTGCGAGCCCCGCCGCCACACACCCCTGCACGAGCACGAAACCGGGATCGGACACGAGCGGCATGCCGGCGTCCGAGACGAGCGCGACGACCGCGCCGTCACGCATCCTCGCGACCAGCTCGGCCGAGCGTTCGCGCTCGTTGTGCTCGTGGTAGCTGACGAGCTTCGCGTTGACGCCGTAGCGATCGAGCAGCACGCGGGTGCGACGAGTGTCCTCGCATGCGACCACATCGGCGGAGCGAAGCGCGGCAAGCACGCGGAGCGTCACGTCCTCGAGGTTGCCGATCGGCGTCGGGCAGACGATCAGGCGCCCGCTCATGCAGCACGTCCTTCTTCGAGCGCCAGTCCGTCGAACGCGAGCGCCGCCGCGCCCACCATCCCCGCCTCGACGCCGAACCTCGCCGGCACGATCCGCACCACGTCGCGCGACGGCGGCAGGGCACACTCGGCGACGACCGCCCGAGCGGGTGCCAGCAGCAGCTCGCCGGCCCCGATCACACCGCCGCCGATCGCCACCACCGCCGGATTGAAGATGTTCACGAGGCTGGTGATCCCGACACCGAGTCGACGTCCGATCAGCTCGATCACGTCGAGCGCCGCCCGGTCGCCGTCGTGCGCGAGCTCGGTCACGAGCGGCCCGGCGAGCTCTCGCCCGTCTCGAAGCGCCCGGCCCAGACCCGAGCGCGGACGCTCTGCGGCGATTCGCCGCGCCTCGCGGGCAAGCGCCGTCCCGGAGGCCAGCGCCTCCAGGCAGCCGCGGTTCGGGCAGGCGCCCTGACACGGCGGCCCGTCAATCTCGATCACCATATGCCCCAGCTCTGCGCCCGAGCCGATCGAGCCGCGATACACCTCGTCGCGCAGGATCAGGCCACCGCCGATGCCGGTGCCGATCGTCAGGATCACCGCGTCGCTCACGCCCTTCGCGGCGCCTGCCCGGTGCTCGGCGAGCGCCGTGACATTGCCGTCGTTGTCGACGAATACCGGAAGCCCCAGCCGCTCGGCCATCACGTCTGCAAAGGCAATGTCAGCGAGCTGCAGATTGACCGCAATCACCGCGATGCCGCTACGCTGATCGATCAGACTAGGAATCCCGAAGCCGACGGCATCCACCTCTGCGCCTGCCGCCTCGCGCGTCTCCTGAACCGCGTCGACGGCGACGTCGAGGACGGCTGATTGGTCGAGGCCGGTCAGGCTGCGCTGGGCGCGGTGATGGACCCTCAGCCCATCGTCGACCGCGCCGGCGAGCAGCTTCGTACCGCCCATGTCGACGCCGATGGTGCGCCGGCCCGGCATGCCGTCACTATATGCAGTCCCCCATGGCCGGCAACACAGAAGAGCGCCCGTACACGACATATCGAGCGAGACCTCGGGGTCTTCGATCGTTCCTGCGCGGTGAGGAAGAATCGCTGCGCGCCCCGCGCGAACCACGTCGAGACGGTCGGCCGGGCCGGGAGGGCGAGCGCCGGCGGGTCACCTGGCAGCGGGTCCTGAAATGGGTCGCGATCGCGATCGCCGGCTGGATCCTGCTGTCGCTCGTGCTGTTCATCATCAGCGCGCAGATCGAGTCGGGAAGCCTGCCCTCGTCCGCTTCGGACGCGCTCACGTCGGGACCGAACATGATCACGGGGACGGACACGATCCTGATCCTCGGCACCGACCAGCGTCCGGCGGGGTCGAAGGAGCCCGGCGCCAACACGCAGGACGCCGGCAGCCGGTCGGACACCATGATGCTGTGGCGCGTCGGCGGCGGGACCTCCCGGCGGCTCTCGATTCCGCGGGACACGGTCGCCGCGATCCCGGGACACGGAACGACCAAGATCAATGCCGCCTACGCCTACGGCGGCCCGGCGCTCGCGATCAAGACCGTCGAGCAGTTCACCGGGGTCAAGATCAACCACGTGATCGTCGTCAACCTCGCGGCGTTCCCGCAGTTCATCGACGCGATCGGAGGCGTCGACGTGAAGACCGGCCGCGTCTGCTCTGACATCAGCGGCGGCACCAAGAACGGCGGCTTCTCGCTGTACCTGAATCCCGGCACCCATCACCTCAGCGGAGAGCAGGCGCTGGTCTACGCGCGCACACGCGAGGACAAGTGCAACCCCTCCGAGAACGACCTGACACGCGTCGAGCACCAGCAGCAGATCCTCAACGGGATCAAGTCGCAGCTGTTCTCTGTCGGCACGTTCTTCCGGCTGCCGTGGGCGTCCTGGGACGCACCGAAGGTGTTGCGCACGGACATGGGCGGCATCACCCTGCTGACGCTGTTCGCCGCCTCCGAACTGGGGGGCTCCGCGCCCGTCCAGGTATTGAAGCCGACCGGCGCGACGACGCTGTCCGACGGCGAGTCGGCGCTCACGGTCACGCCCGGCGCAGTGCACTCGGCGGTGAACAAACTCATGAACGGATAGGGGCCGCCTCCGGCGGCATCCATGGGGCCGGGCGGGCCCGTCCGGACGGCTTTGGCCGGTCGGGTGCGGCCGACTTTGGCGGGCCGGGTGCGGCCTGGCGGCTCTTGCGGAGGGAGCTCCGCCGTCTTCGTCACACTCAAATCGCCCCGACCAGCGAAAGTGACGTTCACGGCCCACCACGCCGTCAAACGTCACACTCACCATCCGCCGCGCGTCGAGAGTGACGTTGACGGCCGCATCAGCCGCTCACCCCCCTCCCCAGCCAAGAACCGGGCCAGTCCAACCCACGAGGCACCGCGTGGCGCCAGCCGACGGCCCAACCCGGGCGGCTAGCTCAGTCCTTCGACGACGAGGAGCTCTTGCTTTCGGACTTCGGCTTGCTGTCTGAGCTCTTGGACTCCGACGACTTGCTCTTGGACTCCGATTTGGTGTCCTTGGAGGTGCTCTCGCCGGACTCCTTCTGCTCCTTCGCCCGCTTCCGCGTCCCGTAGTCGGTGTTGTAGAAGCCCGAGCCCTTGAAGTGGACGGCGACCGGATGGAAGACGCGATGAACGCGGGCGTCGCACGTCTGGCAGTTGAGCACCGGATCGTCGGTCATGCGCTGCATGACCTCAAACGTATGACCCTGTTCGCAACGGTACTCGTAGATCGGCATGCTTCAGGAAGTATAGCTCTCGGCCCTTGGCACTCTCAAGGTAGGAGTGCCAAGCGGTGAGCTGCGGTTAGCATCCGATCCTCGATGGCGATGACCGACGTTGTGACGATGGACAAGATCGTGTCGCTGTGCAAGCGCCGTGGTTTCGTGTTCCCCTCGAGCGAGATCTACGGGGGGCTGGGCTCGAGCTACGACTACGGCCACTACGGCGTGCTGCTCAAGAACAACGTCCGGGGGCAATGGTGGCGGGCGATGCTGCAAGAGCGCGACGACATCGTCGCGCTGGACTCGGCGATCATCCAGCATCCGCTGACCTGGAAGGCCAGCGGCCACCTCGCGGGATTCACCGATCCGCTCGTCGACTGCCGGACCTGCAAGCTGCGCTTTCGCGAGGACCACCTTGCGCAGTCGGCCTGCGGGCGCAAGCCCTCCAAGCACCCGGGCGAGACGCCCGATTGCGACCTGACGGAGGCCCGCGACTTCAACCTGATGTTCGAGACGACGATCGGCCCGGTCCGCGAGGAGGGCTCGACCGTGTACCTGCGGCCCGAGACCGCGCAGGGCATCTTCCTGAACTTCAAGAATTACCTTCAGTTCTCGCGTAAGAAGCCGCCGTTCGGGATCGCGCAGATCGGCAAGAGCTTCCGCAACGAGATCACGACCGGCAACTTCATCTTCCGGATGCGCGAGTTCGAGCAGATGGAGATGGAGTTCTTCGTGCCGCCGGACGAGGCGACGAGGTGGTTCGAGCACTGGCTGGAGCAGCGGATGGACTGGTACGTGAAGCTCGGCATCCGCCCCGACCATCTGCGCCTGCGCCCGCACGACGCCGAAGAGCTCTCGCACTACTCGAGCGGCACAAGTGACGTCGAGTACCTGTTCCCGTCCACCGACCGCTCCGCGGTCGGCGGAGCCCGCTGGTCGGAGCTCGAGGGGATCGCCAACCGCGGCGACTTCGATCTCAATGCCCACGCCCGCGAGTCGGGCCAGAAGCTCGAGTACGTCGACACCGCAACGGGTGCCCGTTACGTGCCGCACGTGATCGAGCCGGCGGCCGGCGCCGACCGGTCGCTGCTCGCGTTCATGGTCGACGCGTATGACGAGGACGAGATCGAGGGAGAGTCCCGCACGGTCCTGCGCCTGCATCCGGTACTCGCGCCGGTCAAGGTCGCGGTCCTTCCACTGGTTCGCAAGGACGGGCAGCCCGAGCTGGCGCGCGAGGTCTACCAGGACCTCCGCGAGCGCATGCAGGCCGAGTACGACGAGGGCGGCGCGATCGGCCGGCGCTACCGCCGCCAGGATGAGATCGGCACTCCGTGGGCCGTCACGATCGACCACCAGTCACTTTCTGACCGGACCGTGACCGTGCGCGACCGCGACAGCCTTGCCCAGGACAGGGTGCCGATCGGCGAGCTCGGCCAGGAGCTCGAGCGGCGGCTGCGGGCGCCGTGGCGCTCGCCGAAGCTCGACAGCTAGCCGGCTTTAAGCCTGCTCTCACCAATTAAGCGCAGTCTCACGGGCTGCTTAGCTGCTTCTTCGAGGCTCTGTCGAAACTTCTCGGGACGATGCCATCCCGAGAAGTCACAGCTCGCGATGAAGGCCTTGCGCTGATCTCCCGGATCAATCGCTGGCTGATCGCCGGCGCCGTCGGCCTCGCCGGCCTGCTGTCGCTGGTCGCCGCGCACGCGTTCCATGGGCACACCGCCCAGGCCGCGACCTCCGGTGGCGCGGCAGCGCAGACGCAATCGCCGGCGCCGGCCCAGACGCAGCCGCAATCGGAAGGCAATTCAGGCAATACAGGGAATTCAGGCAACACAGGCAATTCAGGCAATTCAGGCGCAGGCCTTCAGGCCCCTGCACAGGCGCCGGCGCCCGCCCCCGCGCCTTCGCCGGTCACTTCAGGAGGCTCATGAGCCTCGCGACAGTCACGTCTGGCGCCAGCGCGTTCTGGTACCTGACTCGGGGCACGGGCGCGATCGCGCTGATCCTGCTGACGGTCAGCGTCGCGCTCGGGGTCGCCAACGTGCGCCGCGCGCGCACCGCGGGCGTGCCGCGCTTCGTGTTCGACGCGGTGCACCGCAACGCATCGCTACTGGCGATCGCGTTCCTGCTCATCCACATCGTGACGTCGCTGCTCGACGGGTTCGCGCCGATCACCGTGGTCGACGTGATCATCCCGTTCGGCTCGGCATACCGTCCGCTGTGGCTCGGCTTCGGCGCGGTTGCGTTCGACCTGCTGATCGCGGTCGCGCTGACGAGCCTGCTGCGCCGCCGCTTCGGCTACCGCGCGTGGCGAATCACCCACTGGGCGGCTTACGCGTGCTGGCCGATCGCGGTGCTGCACGGGCTCGGAACCGGCAGCGACACCAAGACGACGTGGATGCTCGCGATCACCGGCGGCTGCCTGATCGTGGTGATCGTCGCGGTCGTGGCTCGCGCGACCGATGGCTGGCCACAGCACGCCGGCGCTCGATTGACCGCGATCGCAGCCTCGGCGCTTGTCCCCCTCGGATTGATCGTGTGGCTGCCGAGTGGTCCGCTCGCCGCCGGCTGGGCAAAGCGGGCCGGAACCCCCGCCTCGCTGCTGCGGGCATCGGCGCCGTCCTCTGGGTCTGCACCCTCACACGCGTCAGGTGGTTCTTCGAGTTCAGCCGGTTCTTCGAGCTCAGCTTCGACCTTCACGGCGAACGTCAGCGGCACGGTCCGCCAGGGACCTGAGGACGACCAGCAACTGGTCGACATCAGGCTCGCCGTCTCGGGCCAGCCACTCAGCACGCTCGAGATCCGGATCCTGGGCAGGCCTGTCGACGGCGGCGGGGTGTCGATGACCTCGAGCCGCGTGTACTTGGGGACCGCTTCGGATCCGCATCGATATCGCGGCCACGTGACCGCCCTCAACGGCACCAACGTCCAGGCCCGCCTGCGGGACCCCCAGGGCGCGGAGCTGACGCTGCTCGCGCGGCTGCAACTGGATCCAAATACCGGCAATGCAAACGGAACGCTGAGCGTGAATTGATGAGTACACAGACGTTGCCTCGAATTCTGAGCGGGATCGGCGAGCAGCCGATGAGCGAGCTCGCATCGCACCTGGCCGTGCACGGGGAGGTGCCCAAGCTGTCGTCCGAGCAGATCCTGGGCGAGCTCGACCGCGCGGGCCTGCGCGGGCACGGCGGCGCCTCGTTCCCTGTGGCCACGAAGATGCGCGCGGTCGCGGCGCGGCGCAAGCCGAAGATCCTGGTGGCCAACGGCGCGGAAGGCGAGCCGGCGAGCAAGAAGGACCGGATGCTCCTGCGCGAGCTGCCCCACCTCGTGCTCGATGGCGCCGCGCTCGCGGCTCGCGCCACCGGCGCCCGGACCGCGATCATCGCCGTCTGCGAGGAGGACCAGCGGGGCACTCGCGGGATCTCCCGCGCACTGCAGCAGCGCGACGACGCTCGCCTGAAGAACGAGCCACGGTTCGAGCTGGCGCTGGTTCCGGAGCGCTACATCTCCGGTCAGGAGAGCGCGCTCGTGAACTCCCTGTCCGGCGGCCCCGGCAATCCCACGTTCGGACCGCGTCCGTTCGAGCGCGGCGTACGCGGACGGCCGACGCTCGTCAACAACGTCGAGACGCTCGCGCACATCGCGCTGCTCGCGCGTCACGGTGCAAGCTGGTTCCGCCAGGTCGGCACCGAGCGCAATCCCGGCTCGGCGCTGGTGACTCTCTCCGGTTCGGTGCAAGCCCCGGGCGTCTACGAGATCGACCCGGGCATGCGACTCGACGAGCTGCTCGACGACGGCGGCGTAGCCGGCGATCTGCGGGCAGTGCTGCTCGGCGGCTACTTCGGCTCCTGGCTTTCGGCAGGAGCGCTCACCGGCCTCCGACTCGCCCCCGAAGACCTCGCCGATCACGGCGCGAGTCTCGGCGCAGGCGTGATCGTCGCGCTCGGCAGCACCGCGTGTCCGGTTGCCGAGACGGCGCGCGTCGCGGGTTACTTCTCGTCGCAGAGCGCAGGCCAGTGCGGTCCGTGCGTCAACGGCCTGCAGGCGATCGCCGACACCGTGCAGCGCGTCGCGAGCGGCACCGCCTCGCGCACCGCGCAGTGGGATCTCGAACGTTGGGCCACCGAGCTGCCGGGGCGCGGCGCTTGCCAGCTTCCCGACGGAGCGGTGCGCTTCATGCGCAGCGCGCTCTCGGTGTTCGCCGAGGAGTTCCGCGAGCACGCGCGCCGCGGCCCGTGCGCGGCCTGCTCGCGTGCCCCGGTGCTTCCCACGCCGGTGCCCGTATTCGAGAGGCGGGCCGCATGAGCACGATGCGGGTCCGTGTCAATCCGATCCAGTGCGTCGCCCACGGCATGTGCGCCGAGCTGCTTCCCGAGCGAGTCCGGCTTGACGAGTGGGGCTACCCGATCCTCGACGGCGACCAGGTGTCGGGGGAAGTTCTAGATCACGCCCGCCGCGCCGCACGCGCCTGCCCGACGCTCGCGCTCCTGCTCGAGCCAGATCGCGGATGAGACGGCTCGCTGCGGTAGGCGCCGGCGCCCTGCTGCTGGCGGGTTGTGGGGGGGGCGGTTCCTCCGGCTCGGCGCAGTCGTCGCGCACTCAGACAGTCGTCGTGACGGTGAACGGGCAAACGCGCACGGTCGCCAGGACCACGGCCAAGGTGCCGCCTAAGCCCTCATGGCCGTCCTACCCGGTTCTGCTCCATGCCGCCACAGGCACGCAGCCGACGCCGTTCTTGCCTGCGGTCAAGTGGCATGGCGAGACCGCGGCGTGGGTCGCGAGATCGCCTTCCGGCGTGGGGCTGCTTTCGTTCAACCAGCGGCTGGTCGTGCTTCACCTGCACTCCGGGACGATCGATGCCGGCGCCGCTGGTTGGCGTTTCGGCCCGACACCCGGTGGCGTGGAGCGGGCCAGGCTCGTCTCGGCATTCAACGGCGGCTTCAAGCTCGACGTCGGCGCGGGCGGGTTCATGATGGACGGCCGCGTCGGCTCGACGCTGCAGCCGGGACTGGCGTCGATCGTCACCTACACCGACGGCGTCACCGATATCGGTTCATGGCAGCACGGCGTCCCGCAAGCTGGCCGTCAGGTTGCTTCGGTTCGCCAGAACCTGAACCTGCTGATCGACAACGGCCAACCCGCCTCGTCGGTCGGCTGCGACAGCTGCTGGGGCGCGACGCTCGGCGGCGTCAGTGACCCGGCGCGCTCCGCGCTTGGCATCACCCCGCGCGGCAACCTGATCTGGGCGGGAGGCGTGCATCTCACCGTCCAGGACCTCGTGAATGCGCTGCGGGGCGCCAACGTTGTCCGCGCCGTCGAGCTCGACATCAACCCCGAATGGGTGGCGGCTTACCTGTACGGGCATCGCGGTGGCCACGGGCCGCTCGCCCCGGTGCCGGTCGTCCCCGGCCAGTCCGGCGTTCCCGGGCAGTTCCTCGAGCCTTACAGCCGCGACTTCTTCACGATCGCCGCGCGGTGAAGTGAGCTAACGCGGGCGCACCGGGCGCCGTGGCGGGGGCGGCCTTCGCGAGGACGTCGCCCGCGCGACTCTCCGCCGCCTCCACCCGGTCAACAGGTAGCTGACCGCGCACACCGCGAGCACCAGCACGGCCAGTATCGCGACGACCGCGATACCCGGGGCGAGGATCAACACGAGGATCGCGACCACAACAGCGATCGCGACATCGATCAAGATCGGGTTTCTGGCTCTCACAGTGGCAGTCTCCGGTATAGCGGTCGGGGCAGATGGCGCAGGACGGCGAACACGTATCGCAACAGCGGCGGGACCCAGACCGTGTGGGCAGAGCCGGCAAGGCCCTTCACGGTAGCGTCGGCCACAGCTTGCGGCGTCGTCGCAAAGGGCACAGGCTTCAGACCCTCGGTCATCCGAGTGGTGACGAATCCTGGCCGCACTACCAGCACGCGGACGCCGCTGTCGGCGGTCGCGTCGGCGAGGCCCTGGGCGAGCGAATCGAGGCCGGCCTTGGCCGCGCCGTAGATCGCGTTCGAAGCACGGGGCCGCTCAGCCGCGACACTGGAGAGCACGACCAGCTCGCCGCGTCCCTGAGCGCGCAGCTGCCGCAGGCACTGCAACAGCAGCGAACCGGCGCCGACGAAGTTCACCCGCATCACCTCGATCGCGAGCTCGGTGTCGGTGTCGACCCCCTCCTGGCCACCGAGCACGCCGACCGCCAGCAACACGGTGTCAATACCTCCGAGACGATCGAACGCACGGCTGACCGCTTCGCCATGCGCAGCGATGTCGTCGGCGTCAACGACCTCGAGTTCCGGGGTAGAGCAGCCGGCACGCTCTAGGACGCCCGCCGCCTCTTCCAGACGCTCGCGGTCGCGGCCGAGCAGCACAGGATGGACCTCCCCCTCGAGGACCATCCGCTTGGCGATCGCGATCGCGATCTCCGAGCTGCCGCCGACGAGCAGCAGCCGCCTGGCGCCCGAGGCGTTCATCGACCGACCAGACCCGTTCGCAGCGCGAGGTCCGAGCGCCACAAGCCCTTCGGATCGAGCCGATCGCGGATTGCGCGCCACTGCTCGAGCCGCGGGTACATCGCGCGGACGGTCTCCGCTCGCAGCCGCGCGTCTTTGGTCAGGTACACCCGGCCGCCGGCCTCCGCCACGAGCTCGTCGCAGCGCTGCAGCGCCGCCTCGAGGCCGGGCGCGGTGCGCGGGAGGTCGAGCGCGAGCGTCCAGCCCGCGATCGGGAAGGAGATCGGAGCGTCGTTGGCCGGACCGAAGTCCTTGAGCACGGCGAGGAAGCAGGGCACGTGCGCGCCGCGCAGCAGGCCGATCGTCTGGTAGAGGACTCGGTCCTGATCTGGCGGGACGACGAACTGGTACTGGACGAAGCCGTGCGGCCCGTACAGGCGCGGCCAGGCGTCGAGCGCGTCGAGCGGGAACATGTGCTTGCCGACCCCCTCGACATGGCCGCGCTCGGAGCGAGGGGCCCGGCGAAAGCGGAGCTCGTTGAACGCGGCGACCGCGCGCGCCCGCAGCACACCGCTCGGCCACGACGCGGGAATGGTCGCGCGTGCCCTGACCGTGGCTTCGCCCCGCATCCCGCTTGGAACGGCCGCGGCGTCGAGGTGCTCCGCGCGCGTGACGATGCCACGGCCGGGATGCGAACCGAGGAGGTCGAGCCACGCCACCCGGTAGGACCCTCCCGGCGCCGAGAGCGCCGAGAGCGCTTCGTCGATCCCATCCACGCGGTCGGTGTCGACCGACAGAAGGGAGCTCGTCACCGCCCGCATTCTGATCTTCGCCCATGTGATCACGCCGGTCAGACCCATCCCGCCAATCGTCGCTCCGAGGAGCTCGTCGTCGTCTCCGCGACGTAGCTCGAGCAGCTCGCCGGAAGCGCTCAGCAACTCGAGCGCGTCGAACGTAGCTTCCGAACGTTCCCGCGGTCCCGTGGTTCTTGCCATGAATGTCACTGGCGATCGCCCCGCCGACGCTGACGTGCTGCGTGCCCGGCACAACCGGAACCATCCAACCGGCCGGCACCGCATGATCGAGCAGCTCGGCGATCGTCACGCCCGCGCCCGCCTTCACGATCCCAGCGTCGCGGTCGAGCTCGATCCCCTTCAGCTGCGAGGTCTCGAGGACGAGCCCATCTGCAAGTTGCGCGGCGTCGCCGTAGGCGCGCCCCATGCCGCGGACGATCGCGCCTGCGCTCGCCTGGCTGCCGGAGAGCACCTCGCGTAACGCCTCCACGGACTCCGGGCACGCGAGTGAAACCGTCGCGCCTTCGCCGCCACCCCAACCGCGGATGACCGAGGAAACCGTTCGCACCTTCGCCGCCCGGCGCTCGAGCGCCGGCGCAGCCTCAGCCGGCGGCATGGACACCCAGCGCGAACAACGCGAGCCAGACCGCGCCCGCGAGCAGCAGCCACCGGTCCCCGAGCACGAGGTCCTCTGGCGCCTCGCCCTCGCCGCCTCGTACGTGCGCGCCGTAGCGCACGATGCAGAAGGCAAAGGGGATGATCGTCAAGGGACGCCACGGAATGCCGTTGACGGAAGGAAGCTCCCACGCCCACACCCCGTAGGCGAACACCGCGCCGGCGCCGCTCAACGCAAGCAGCACGCGCAGGCGGGCCTCGCTGTAGTGCTCGAGCACCCTGCGTCGGCCGCCGGTCCCCGTCTCGAGGCGCCGCGCCTCCGCCTGGCGCTTACCGGCGGCGACGAACACCGCGGCGAACGTGACGACCAGCAAGAACCAACGCGACAGCGTGACCGGCGCGGCGACTCCGCCCGCGACCGCGCGGAGCACGAACCCGCCGGCGATCGCAAAGATGTCGAGCAGCAGCAGGTGGCGCCAGACCAACGTGTAGCTGAGCGTGAGCGCTAGATAGCCGCCACCCACTACTGCCAGTAGTGGCCGGATGAACGCGCAGAGCAGCAAACCCAGGAGCATCAATGAGAGCCCAAGCGCGGTGGCAAGGCGCGGATCGAGCTCGCCGGCCGCGATCGGTCGGTAGCGCTTGCGTGGATGCAGGCGATCCTCCTCCGCATCGCGCACGTCGTTGATCGCGTAGATGCCCGAGGCCAGCATGCAGAACGCGACGAACGCGAGGCCCACTCGCAACGGGACGTCGTCATGCCCGAGCGCCCCAGCGGCGCCAGCCGCTGCGATCACAAGCAGGTTCTTGATCCACTGCCGCGGCCTGGCCGTCACAACCGCCGCGTGCAACACCCCGCGCCGGGGTGTGGCAGCTGCCGATTCAACCGTCACACTGTCCACCGTAGCGCCGCCGCCGCCCACAACGGCGTTCTGGGCACGGCGACCGACACCGATCTGTGGATCCGGAGCAATGCAGTCCGTTCCAGTAGCTTCGCGCAGCGACGAACCTCCAACGGGGGCTGGCATGGTGATGAACCTATGGTCGGATTCTGAAATGTATGTGTGCGCCGGATGAGGACCCTCTCAGGATCTCTTTAGGGTGTTCATCCCAGTTAACCTGCAAGGTACCCCGTCATGCTCGCCCCTGTAAGAGCACCTGATCAGCGTACGCTGTCTCGCCCCGCTCGCCGTCCGCCCTCGCGGGGCGGCCGCGGCGTGACTCCAGGACGCTTCCGCCGGGTGCGGCGAATCGCGCTGATCGCGGCGGTCATCTCCCTCGTTCCCGCGTTCATCTCCTGGATCGACGCAGTGACCGGGCCCTCGAATACCAGCCTCGGCATCAATACCGTTGAGTGGCTGCGCGACAACGGCGCGAGAGGGATCGTCAACGAGGTCGAGTCGATCTACTACTCGCTGACCGCTCCCGCCAAAGGGGGGCCGGGATTGCATGCGCTCCCCGGCCAGTCTGGAGCGCTCACCTCCGGTCCGCTCGCGCCTCATCACAAGGTCCACCATTATCGACCGCACAATATTTCTCCGGTGATCCACCCAGCCCTGCCCGGTGAGGGAGTCTGGCGCGCCACCTATTCGGCAGGGGGATCGCGTCCGCCGGTGCTGATCACAAGCTTCCGGCCAGACCCGAATTACCCGCGCAACGTGGCTGGCGTTGCGTGGATCGATCACACCCGAACGTCTACCTGGCTATATCCAGGCATCCAGGAGCCGGCCGTGTCGCTGCCCTCCCGCGGGCCGGAGGAAGTGCCGATGCGGATGCGCTCGCGGCTGGTTGCGACCTTCAACAGTGGCTTCAAGTTGAGCGATTCCGGCGGCGGATTTGCGACCGGCGGCCGTACCTACGCGCCGATGAAGCCGGACACAGCGACGTTCGTCCGCTACAGAAGCGGGAAGGTCGACGTGATCTCCTGGCACGGCGGTTCGGACGTTCCCGGGGACGTCGTCTACGCGCGCCAGAACCTGCCGTTGATCGTCAACAACGGTCGGGCGAACCCGAACCTTTCAGACGGTCCAGAGTGGGGCGCGACGCTCGGCAATGCGATTTTGGTGTGGCGCTCGGCCGTTGGTGTCGATCGCCACGGCAACCTGCTGTACGCGGCCGCTAACTACCAGACGGTCGGCTCGCTCGCGGCGATCATGATCCATGCCGGAGCGGTGCGCGCGATGGAGCTCGACATCAACAGCGAGTGGACCAGCTTCATCACCTACCGCAACCCCGGCGCAGGGCAACCCGCGAACCTGCTCGCCGAGATGAACCGGTCGCCGGACCGGTACCTGACACCGGACGACCGCGACTTTTTCGCCGTGTACGTACGCTGAGCGCGTGAGCCCACGCGCCCAAGCTGCCCTCGCGGGTTTGCTCGCCGTAATTGCGCTGTCGGGATGCGGAGGATCGAGCACGAAGCGCGCCTCCTCGGCGACCACCACGACCATGCCCAGCGTGACCGCGAGCGCGTCGGCGACGAATACGCTCACCACCCGGACCGCGGCGCCCCGTCCCAAACCCCGCCCGCCACGCGCCCCCTTCGCAGTGGGCGAGCGAATCGTCACGTTCGTCGATCACACCCGCACGATCCAGCCGCCGGGCGAGGGCACGCAACCCCGACGGCTCGTGACGATCGTGCGTTACCCGGCCGTCGGTCCGGCCTCCCGCACCGATGCGCGCGACGCGCCCCCTGAACGTAATGCCGGCACCTTTCCGCTGATCGTGTTCGGTCACGGGTTTGCGGTGACCCCGGCGCCCTACGCGGCGCTGCTGCAGGCGTGGGCCCGCGCCGGCTATGTCGTCGCGGCGCCGATCTTCCCGCTGGAGAACGAGAACGCGCCGGGCGGACCGGACGAGTCCGACCTGGTCAACCAGCCGCGCGACATGAGCGTCGTGATCACGCGCATGCTCGCCGCCAGCGACCGCGCGCACGGGTTCTTCTCGGGGCTCATCGATCCATCACAGATCGCGGTGAGCGGGCAGTCCGACGGGGGCGAGACGGCGCTGGCGGTCGCGTACGACCACATGTTCATCGACCGGCGGGTGCGCGCCGCGGTGATTCTGTCCGGGGCCGAGATCCCGGGCGTCGGCGGGTTCGATTTTGGGCGGGCGGGGTCCCATATAAGTCCGCCATTGCTCGCGACCCAGGGCACCGCGGACACGATCAATCCACCGAGCTTCACTTACACCTTCTTCAACATCGCGCCGCCGCCGAAGTACCTGCTCGCGATGTTCGGCGCGCCGCACCTGCCTCCCTACACCTACGAGCAGCCCCAGCTGCAGATCGTCGAGCGCGTAACGATTGCGTTCATGGATCGGTATGTGAAACGTGAACGCGGCGCTCTGCGACGGATGCTGTCCGCCGGGGACGTGCCCGGGGAGTCCGCGATCCGCGCCGATCCATGATCACGCAGGAACGTGGAGCTGCGGGTCTAAACACCCCGCTAATGCACAATCCGGCAGAATGCCGCTCGTTTACTGGGGCGTGGTTGTGGCAAGCGCATTGCCAGAGAGCACCTGAGATCCATCGGCTAACCCACGCGACAGCACCCGAGATGCATCGGCTAACCCACTGAGATCCATCGGCTAAGCCACGCAACCAGACCGATCCCTTGCCAGCTGACACGATAACCGCACCGCCATCGCCCCCGCCCGAGGTCACCCCTCCGGCGGCGTTCGCGACGGACGGCGCCCCCGTTCACGGCCGCTTCAGGCTTACCCGCGGCGTCGCGTTCGGCGCCGTTGGGGCGCTGATGCTGGTGTCAGTGTGGCTGCGGCTCCGTGGCTTGCATTTCCATTTCTGGATCGACGAGGGTCTGTCGGTCGGGATCTCCTCGCATCCATTGAGCCAGATTCCGTCGCTGCTGCGCCAGGACGGCTCTCCGCCTCTTTACTACCTGATGCTGCACGTGTGGATGTCGATCTTCGGGCGCACCGAAGCGGCAACGCACGAGCTCTCACTCGTATTCGCCCTGCTGACGATTCCCGTCGCGTACTGGGCCGGAACGAGCCTCTTCGATCGCCGCGTCGGGCTGGTCGGAGCGCTGCTGGCAGCCACCGTCCCCTACCTCACGACCTACGGCGAGGAGACGCGGATGTACGCGCTCCTCGCGCTCCTGTCACTGATCGCGTGCACCTCATTCGTGCACACGTTCGTGTTCCGGCGGCGGCGGTACCTGCCGGTCTTCGTCATCTCGCTGACGGCGTCGCTGTACACGCACAACTGGGCTCTGTTCTTCGCGCTGATGGCGGCTGTCGCATTCCTGGTCTGCGTACGCCGTTCGCCCGCCGATGAGCGGCGCGGGCTGTGGCGCGATGGATTGATCGCGCTCGGGAGCATCTTCGTGCTGTTCGCGCCATGGCTGCCGACGCTCGCCTATCAGGCACGCCACACCGGAGCGCCGTGGGACACACCGCCGGACGTGTGGTCGCTGACCCAGGGCGGCTACTCGCTGGTCAATGGACGTGGCGCCGCGGTGGCGCTCCTGCTCGGCGGTGGCGCCGGGCTGCTGGCGCTGAGGCGACCCGGAGCCGAACGGGGACAGATCCGCCTGGCCGCCGAGTGCCTGCTGATCCTGGCACTCGGAACGGTGCTGATCGCGTGGGCGTACTCAAAGGTCACACCCGCCTGGGCAGACCGCTACCTCGCGGTCGTGGTCGGTCCGCTGATCGTGCTGTTCGGCCTCGGGCTCACGCGCGCCGGACGCCTGGGCATGGTCGCGCTGGCACTAGCGGTGTGCTTCTGGATACTCGATCCGTTCCCGAGCTCGCTCAGCAACAAGAGCAACGTGGCGGCCGCCGTCGCCGCCCTGCGCCCGCAGATGGGCACGCCGACGCTGGTGCTCTCGACGCAGCCCGAGCAGGTGCCGACGCTCCACTACTACCTGCCCGGCGTGAAGCGGTTCGGCACGCCGCTCGGTGTCGTTCCCGACGCGGGCGTCGTCGACTGGCGCAACGCGCTGGCGAAGTTGCGCGCCTCATCGGTTCCCACGGTTCTGATGCCGATGTTGCGTTCGCTCTCGCCGGGCGACCGGGTCCTGCTCGTCGTCCCCACCGATCTGGCCTCTAGTCCTCAGTGGCTGAACCTGATCACCAAGGACGACGCCCTTTGGCTGAGCGCGTTGATGCACGACCATTCGCTGCGACGCGTGGCGAGCAGCGCGGCGGGAGCCAGCAGCTCAACCCTCGTGCAGGTCCGCGGGACGTTGTTCGAGGTTCGCTAGCTCTGGCTAGCGCACTCGTGCCCGCGCCGTCACCGAGAACCCGCCAGGCACACTGCTCGCGGTCACGCTCTGGATCTCTACATGCGGGTCGGAGAACACCGTCACGGTCGCCAGGCCACCGAATGGCACGTCCGGCGTAACGACCAGGTGACCACCCTGCGGCCCGACCGTCGCGTCCACGGTCGCGGTGACGCCGAGAAGGGTCGCCGTTCCGCGGAGCGTCAGCTGCCCGTTGTCCGACGCGACCGGCTGCACCGAGTCCAGGAAGGGGACCGCTGCCCGCAGGTCCGCCTCGGTCACCGTCGCCCTGCCGACCAGCTCGTCGCCGCGTTTCGTGAGCGATGCATTGCGAAGCGTCAGCAGACCCGAGGTGAGCACTTGCGCGGAGGCGTCGAGCGACCCGACGTCCGCGGCCTGGTCGAGCAGGCCGCCGAGATGGCCGGTGCTCGATCGGTAATTTGCCATCTGGATGACCACCTTGTCAGCGCGGTGCCACAGCAGCTTGATCGCGGGAAAGGCCTGAACCTGAACCTTCAGGACGGTGCCCGAGCGCGAGAGCCGGTCCCGAAGCCGCTGCTGTGCGATCCCCGGGAGCACGAGCTGTGCGACCACGAGCACGCCAATAACGAACGCGGCCGTGGCGAAGGCGGCGATCCGACGCATGGGTCGGGGGAACGTTACGCAGTGCCCGTCGAGCCGGCGTCTATCCCAGCACTGCCCGAGCCGCGACCACCGCCTGGTGCACGACTGGGGCGATGTCGAACTCGGGCTCGCTCAGCCGCCGGACGGTGACGCCATCGGCGAGTGCGAACAGGAAGGTCGCGACCGTGTCGGGATCCGCGCGCAGTTCGAGCACCCCGCCGCGGCCCTTCGCCCTGAGGGCGTCGGCCATGTGGGTGCGGATCCGGCGGGCGAGCTCCGCGAGCTCGGCAGCGATCTCCTCGTTGCGCTGGCCGAGCATCATCATCTCGAAGAACATCACCGCCGGCGCGGGGCCCTCTCCCAGGAAGTCCTGGAAGCTGCTGACGAGCGCGTCGAGCACGTCCTCGGCGCTGCCGGCGCCGGCGATCGCATCCTCGAGCCGCTCGATCCGCACGGCGCACTCTCGCCTGACGACCTCGATCAGCAGCCGCTCCTTGGTGCCGAAGTAGTAGTGCAGCAGGCCTCGAGAGACACCTGCCTCGCGTGCGACGACATCGAACGTTGCGCCGGCGGTCCCGCGCGCGGCGACGCTCATGCGCATTGCCTCGACGATGCGCGCGGCCTTGTCACTGGGTAGCTCGCGCGCCTGGGCGAGCTCTGGCGTTAGCGCCACCTCCATCGGCGGGATTCTAGTCGCGAAGCGGCCGATTCCTAATCCTGCTGGACCTTAAACACCGGAGGCGCCCCGCGGGCGCCCCCGAAAGAACCTATCGGAGCGGGTGTCAGGCAGCGCCGCTGACCGGAGTGGCCGATGGCGACGGCGCCGTCGGCGGCGTGTACTCGAACTCCTCCTCGGCGCCGAAAAGTGTGTCGAGCACCTTCGAGCGGAGCTTCTCCGACGCGACGAGCGCGAGGCCCATGCCGAGGCCGAGGATCATCAGCTTGCGGCCCAGCCGCCGCCCCTTCCTCGCCCTCTTCTTCGGGGCCTCGGACAGCGCGACCGCCGCTTCGCGGAACGCCTCGGTCGCCTCGCGTAGGTCCTTTTGCAGCTTCTTGTCTTCGAGCAGCACCTTGCTCGGCCGCTTGCCGTTCGAGAAGCGGCCGTACGCGCTCCGTGAACGCTCGAAGCCCTTCTGGACGTTGTCCCGCAGCTTCGCGTCCTCGATCAGGCGCTGGATATACGGGTTAGCCCGGGCGATATTCGCGACCTCGATGGGGCTGAACGCCACCGCCTTGGCCTTTTTACCTTTTGATGCCATGTCTCTCCCTCGGGACTAGGGAACTCGTGGGGCCCTCAGCATACGCGAGCGCGCCGGCGCCCGCACGTCAACTTCTGCCCGCAAACCAGCGGCAACAGTCATGCGGGGCGCAGCGCGGCCGCCCTTCGCGACGCCGCGCGCCGCGCAAGAGCGATCTCGAGCACCTCGCCGATCTCCGAGACGAATTTGAAATCAATGTCCCTGCGCAGGTGGGCCGGGATCTCTTCGACGTCCTGCTCGTTCAGCGCCGGCGCGATCACGCAGCGGATTCCATTGCGCTGCGCGGCCAGCGCCTTTTCCCTGAGCCCGCCGATCGGCAGCACCTGGCCAGTCAGCGTGATCTCGCCCGTCATCGCCACGTTGCTTCGAACGGGGCGCCCGGAAAGCAGCGAGGCGAGCGCGGTCGCGATCGTGATGCCGGCGCTCGGCCCGTCCTTTGGCGTCGCACCTGCCGGCACGTGGATGTGGATGTCGTGCGTGGCGAACCAGTTCTCGTCGAGGTCGGGGACGATGTCGACGGCCTCGGAGCGCACGTATGAGAGCGCGGCCTGCGCCGACTCCCTCATCACGTCGCCGAGCTGCCCGGTGATCGTCAGTCTCCCACGGCCCGGCATCGCGGTCGCCTCGATGAACAGGACGTCACCGCCAGCCGGTGTCCAGGCGAGGCCTGTCGCCACACCGGGCCGGGCGGTCCGGCGACGGGTCTCGGAGAAGAACCGTCGCTTGCCGAGGAGCTCGCGCACCCGCGGCTCGGTGATCGACACGCGGCGCCCGGCGTCGCCCTCGGCCACCCGCCGCGCGACCTTCCGGCAGATGCTCCCGATCTCGCGCTCCAGCTGGCGAACGCCCGCCTCGCGCGTGTAATCGGAGATGATTGCTCGCAGCCCGGAATCGGTGAACGAGATCCGGGAACGCGTCAGGCCGTTGCGCTCGATCTGGCGCGGCACCAAGTAGCGCTTGCCGATCTCGAGCTTCTCCTCCTCGCTGTAGCCGGCGAGCTGGATCACCTCCATCCGGTCGCGTAGTGGCCCCGGGATCGTGTCCAGGGTGTTCGCGGTCGTCACGAACATCACATCCGAGAGATCGAACGGCAGGTCCAGGAAGTGGTCGCGGAAGGAGTGGTTCTGCTCAGGGTCGAGCACCTCGAGCATCGCGCTCGACGGGTCACCTCGGAAGTCCGCGCCCATCTTGTCGATCTCATCGATCATCAGCAGCGGGTTGTTCGCGCCCGCATCGCGCATCGCGCGGATGATCGTCCCCGGCAGCGCGCCGATGTACGTGCGCCGGTGACCGCGGATTTCCGCCTCGTCGCGCACACCTCCGACAGAGATGCGTTCGAACCTACGCTCCAGCGCGCGGGCGATCGAGCGGCCCAGCGAAGTCTTGCCGACGCCCGGCGGCCCCACGAAGCAGAGGATCGACCCCGCCGGCGCGTCACCTCGCCCGTTGACGCCGCGCCCGGCCATCAGCGACCGCACTGCGAGGAACTCGAGGATCCGGTCCTTGACCTGCTCGATGTCGTAGTGATCCTCGTCGAGCACCGCGCGCGCGTGCGCCAGGTCGAGGTTGTCCTCGGTCGACTTGTCCCAGGGCAGCGCAGCGATCCACTCGAGATAGCCGCGCACCACCCCGTATTCGGCCATCGCCGGCTGCAGGCGCTCGAGCCTCGCGAGTTCGCGGTCGACCTGCTTTCGCGCCTCCTCGGGGAGCTCGATCGCCGCGAGCTGCTCACGCAGCTCGTTGACCTCGGCCTGGACCTCGTCCGCCTCGCCAAGCTCCTCCTGGATCGCCTTGAGCTGCTGGCGCAGGAAGTACTCGCGCTGGCCCTTCTCGAGCTCGGACTGCACCTGCGACTGGATCTTCGAGCCCAGCTGAACGACCTCGAGCTCCTGCGCGAGGATCTCGGAGAGCCGCCGCAGTCGCTTGGCCACGTCGAGCTCTTCGAGCAGCTCCTGCTTTTCCTCGGTTCTGAGCCGCAGCGAGCCGGCGATCACGTGCGTGAGGACGCTCGGATCCTCGACGTTCGCGACCATCACCTGGAGCTCCTCGGGCAGATAGGGGACCTGCTCGACGATGCCGCTGAACGTCTGCTGCACGTTGCGCATCAGCGCCGTCAGCTCGGGGCTCTGGCGCACGACGTCGGGCGCTTCCTCGGCCTGCGCAACGAGGTAGGGCTCGGTGGCGATCCATCGTTCGATGCGCACCCGCTGGCCGCCCTGGATGAGGACCCGTAGCGTGCCGTCGGGCACGCGGATCATCCGCGCGACCATCCCAACCACCCCGACGGAATAGAGGTCATCGGGCGAGGGCGTTTCGACCTCGGGGTTGCGGCTGGCCACCATCACGATCGAACGGTCGCCGCGCAGCACATCGTTGATCAGCTCAATGCTCCGTGGCTGACCGACGTTCAGCGGGATCATCATCTCCGGGAACGTGACCGTGTCGCGCAGCGGCAGTACGCCGAGGCGATCGGGCAGCGAGCGAACGCTGCCGACGGCGACTTCCTGAGCCTCCGGGTTCGGGATCGCGACGTCGATCACTTCTTGTCTGCCGTCTCGATCGGGACGGCGCGGGAGGAGGGCTCGTGGTGCGCGAGCGGCAGCTCGACGCGCAGCATCCCGTCTTCGTAGCTCGCCTTGGCGTCTTCGGCCAGCACATCAGCGCCGAGCTCGATGATCCTCCGGAACTGGCCCCGCTCGATCTCGATCTGCTGGTAGACGTCGCCCTCGATCACGCTCGCGCGGACGCCCGAGAGAATCAGCTTGCGCCCCTGGATCTCGAGCTCGAGCTCCGAGCTCAGCACGCCCGCGAGCTCAGCGGTGACGATCGCCCGCGGCGGGTCGGAGGTGTACACGACGTCGACCGCGGGCGAGAACCCGCTCCGCCGGCGCGTGATGCCGGCCCTGCCGAACACGTCGCCGAAGAGCTCGTCCATCTCGCGCCGCATGCGATCGAAGTTCGCAAACAGATCTCGTTCTGGCATGGCCTGGAGGTTAAAGCGTGTAGACCGCGCCCTCGTGGGCGAGGTCGACCGACGCTCCATATCCGATTCCCGCCTCGGCGCGTGCCCAATCTGCATCGAGCTCGTCGGAGAAGTGGGTGAGTATCAGCCGGCGCGCGTGTGCGCGTCGGCCGTGATCCCCGGCTTCGCGCGGGGTGAGATGACCGCGGTCGCCGTCGCCCTCCGGCTGCCGCAGCGTTGCCTCGATCAGGAGCATGTCGGTCCCTTGCGCGAACCGGATCAGCTCGTCGTTGGGCCCGCAATCGGCGCTGTAGGTGACTCGCCCGCTCTCGTTGCTGCGCAGCTCGACGGCGTAGGTCGCGGTGAAATGCGGCACCCGGCAGAAGCGGACCGCCAGCGGACCAACCGCGAGCTGCTCGGACACTTCGTACTCGTAGAGCTCGAACGCACTCTCGATCAGCTCCTCGCTGCCCCAGCTGCCGACGACGTGCCGGAAGAGATCACCGGCGCCCCTCGGCGCGTAAAGCGTGGGCCGGCGAGGTTCGTGCGCCTCGGGCGGCTGGCGGGTCGTGTACTGCAGCGCGTAGCTGAACGGGACCAGATCAAGGAAGTGGTCGGCGTGCAGGTGGCTGATCAGGACGGCGTCAATCTCGAGGTAGTCATGGAACCGGCGCAGCTTCGAGAACACGCCATTACCGCAATCGAGCAGCAGCGCGAATCCGTCCTGCTGCACCAGATAGCCGCTGCAGGCCCCGCCGGCGTCCTGCCAGGCGGGCGACTTGCCGAGCACGGTGATACGCACGCCGCTCCTCTCTCTGACATCTGACACTCTACGGCTGGTGGCGCAGCACCTGCAAATGCCCGCCGTTGCGCTAGCCAACCTCAACGTGTTCGAGACCGCGCTGCTGGCACTGGGCGCGCTACTCGTCGCAGGAGCGCTCGTTTCGGGCCTTGCCCGCCGCAGCTTCTTGTCGGTCACGGCGATGTTCGTGCTCGCCGGCTTCGTGCTCGGACATGGCGGGCTGGACGTCCTGGACCTGAGCGCTCGCTCCGAGTTCGTCCGTGACGTGGCAACCGTCGCGCTGATCGTGATCCTGTTCAGAGACGGACTCGAGGTCGACGGCGAGATGCTCCAGAAGCACTGGCATCTTCCGTTCCGCAAACTCGTGCTGGCGATGCCGCTCACGGCGGTGATCGTCGCCCTCGGGGCCCGCGTGCTGGTCGGCCTGTCCTGGACCGAATCCTTCCTGCTCGGCGCGCTGCTATCGCCGACCGACCCGGTGCTGTCCTCGAGCGTTGTCACCAATCCTCGGGTGCCGCGGCTCATTCGCCACTCGCTCAACCTCGAGTCCGGCCTCAACGACGGGCTCGCGCTGCCAGCGGTGCTCGCATTTGCGGCTGCGCTGCAGGTCGGCGGGACGCATTTCGTGTGGTGGCGATTCGTGCTCGAGGACCTGTCGATCGGCTTGGTGGCGGGCCTGGTGGTGGGTTTCGTGGCTTCGCAGCTGCTGCCGCGCGGCGGAGGGCTGGAGCAGGGGATTCCCGACTACCAGAAGGCGCTCTACGGCCTCGGCGTGGCATTTGCCACCTACGGCATCGCGCTGCTGCCTCCACACGGCAACGGACTGATCGCGGTGTACGTGGCGGCGATCACGCTCGGCATCAGGCGGCCCGAGATGCGCACCTACTTCGAGCGTCATGCCGCCGGTCTGGTGGAGGTCGTCAAGCTCGGCATCTTCGTGGTCTTCGGGTCACTGCTCACCCTGCACGGCTTGTTCGGCGACGGTTGGGCTGCGGTCGGCGTGGTGATCGTGACGCTCCTGCTGGCGCGGCCGATCGCTGTGTTCATCGCTCTGATCGGCACGGCGACCGACATGGCGACCAGGGGCTTCATGGCCTGGTTCGGACCGAAGGGAGTGGCGACGATGACGTTCTCGCTGCTGGTCCTCAACGAGCAGGTCGCCTCCGGAGTCCGGATCTTCAACCTCGCCGCACTGACCGTGTTCTGCTCGATCATCGCCCATGGCCTGACCGACACGCCCGGCTCGGAGTGGATCGCGCGCCACGCCGAGCGGGCGCGGGCGCCGTCGCTCGCCTCGGCCGCGGGAACGGCGGACTAGTGGCGGTCGGTGTCGCCCCGGCGCGACGGATCCGTGGCCCAGCCCAGGAACAGGGCCAGCAGGATGATCAGAATGAATCCGATGCCGAGGGGCCAGAACATGGGCGGAACGATATACGCCGGCCCGCTCGCGGGCGTCGCTCACGCATGCAGGGCGACCTGCTCGTTGGCCGACGGGAATGCCCAGGCCACGTGCATGCGGCGTTCCTGGCGGAACACGAACCGCATCTGTCGGGGCGGCCGCAGGCCGTCCGGGTGATTTGGGCGATACGTGGCGCACGGCCCGGTTTCGGAAATGGCGCACAGGAGATGCTCGTGAAAGAAGCAGCTCTCACAGCTTGCCTTTGCGACGCCACTACGCCCGTTTGCCATTCCCGACCTCGACCTCGTCTTAGAAGCTCAACTCGACTGCGCTGTCCCATCAAAGCGAACCCCACCCCCCTCGTGCAACGACGATTTCCGGAAAACGCATGAACTTCGCGGTTTTCGAAAAGCCTGCAATTAGGCCGAAGTTTTGTGAGCCACGATGGAACGCCCCGCATTTTCCGTAGGTTTCCGCGCCGATGAAAATCCTCCTCACCGGGATCACCGGCTACATCGGCTCGACCCTTCTGCCGCGGCTGGAGCGCGACGGACACGAGATCCGCGGCTTCAGCCGCTCGGCGCGCAAGCTCGAGTCCGGTGTACCGATGGTCAGAGGCGATGCGCTGACCGGAGCCGGGCTCGAGGAGGCGCTCGACGGGGTCGAGGTCGCCTACTACCTGCTCCACTCGATGGAGCCGTCGGCCAACCACGCATTCGACATGCACGAGCGCGTAGCAGCCGAGAACTTCGCGCGGGCGGCCGTCGCGGGCGGCGTGAGGCGGGTCGTGTACCTGGGCGGCCCGGCGCCCGCGCACGGTGCGCCGTCCCGGCACCTGGCAAGTCGCCTGGCCGTCGAGAAGATCCTGCTCTCCGCGGTACCCGCATCGATCGCCTTCCGCGCCTCGATCGCGATCGGTGCGAGGTCCCGCTCGTTTCGCTTCCTGGTCCACCTCGTCGAACGCATGCCGATTCTCCCGCTGCCGGCCTGGGGCCGCAACCGCACAAGCCCGATCGACGAACGAGACCTGATCGAGCTGCTCGCCCGCGCCGCCACGAGCGAGGCGGCTGCCGGCTCCTCGCTGGACGCCCGCGGTCGCGACCTCGTCACCTACGCCGAGCTGATCGAGCGGATCCGCGACCACATGCTCGTCGCGAGAGCGACGATCACCTTCAAGCGTCTGAATCTCACGCCAATCACGAGTCGTATCGCGACGCTGATCGCCGGCGAGGATTTCGAGCTGATCGGCCCGCTGATGGAGAGCCTCGAGGACGACCTGATCCCGCGAGACAACCGGGCCGCGGAGCTGCTGGGAGTGAAGCTTCATTCACTGGACTGCGCGATCGAGCGTGCGCTCCGTCAGTGGGAAATGTGCGAACCGCTGGCCGCTCGTTAGGTAGGGTCCCGCTGCGACCGATGCGTATCCGAGACGTCCGATGAGCACCGTTCACGTCAAGATCGATATCCAGGCACCTCCGCAAAAGGTTTGGGACATAGTTATGGACCCTTCCAAATTGGAAACGTGGGTGACAATTCATCGCGCTGTCAGAGATGTCTCGGACCGTCCTATGAGGAGAGGTTCGACGATGGAGCAGGTGCTGCACATGCGGGGCGTCTCGTTTCACGTCCACTGGACACTGGTCGATGTAAACGAGCCCAACCGAGCCGAGTGGGAAGGACGCGGGCCCGCGCACTCACGCGCTCGAATCGTGTACATCCTGTCGACCGATGGCGACGAAAATGGACCCACCTGTTTTGAGTACATCAACGAATTCACTCCGCCGGGCGGTCGCCTCGGAAACGTCGCAAGCCGTGTGATTGTTGGCACCGCTTCGGAGCGCGAGGCCCGCAGCTCCCTCCAGCGACTGAAAGCGCTGCTCGAGAAGGGGTAATTGGCGCGATTAACGGTGACTGCCGCTATGGTTGTCATTCATCAAACGGCAGCGGGGAGAGAGGAAGGGCAGTTTGCCAGACTTTGTCGACACCACGGTGAGGGAAATAGACGGACGGCTCGCCGAACTTAAATCCGAGGTCGCTAGGCTCGAGGCGGCACGTTCGGCGCTCCTGGGTTCCCGTCGTGGACCCGGACGTCCACCGGGCTCCGGATCTGGATCGGGACCGGGATCGACCACGCGCCGCCGCGGCCGCAGGCCAGGCCGCCCGCGCGGCCGGCGCTCCGGTGGCACGCGCGCCACTCAGGCACTGGAGCTGGTTCGCAACCAGCCGGGCATCACGATTCCGCAAATCGCCGAGGCGCTGAAGATCGAGCCTAACTACCTGTATCGCGTGATGCCCAAGCTGGTGGCGGACGGTACCGTCAAGCGCGAGGGCCAGGGGTGGCGCCCGGCGTAGGAGCGGCGTGCCCCGGAGGGCCGAGCAGCGCGCCCGGCCCTCCTGAAGTCAGAGACCGGCTTACACCAGCTCGAGTTGTCGCACCGCGTCGCGCTCTTCCCTGAGCTCGTTCACCGTCGCGTCGATGCGTGACTGTGAGAACGACGAGATCTCGAGTCCCTGGACGACTTCGTAGTTGCCGTTGGCGCACGTAACAGGGAAGCTCGAGAACACGCCCTCCGCGACGCCATAAGACCCGTCGGAGGCAATCGCCATCGACACCCAGTCACCCGCGGGCGTACCGAGTACCCAGTCGTGCACGTGGTCGATCGCCGCGTTCGCGGCGGACGCGGCGCTCGATGCGCCGCGCGCCTCGATGATCGCTGCACCTCTTTTTTGCACTGTGGGGATGAAATCGTTCTCAATCCACTGCTGGTCGTTGATCACTTCCGCGGCGTTCTGACCCTTCACCTTGGCGTGAAAGACGTCCGGGAACTGCGTCGCTGAATGGTTCCCCCAGATCGTCATGTTGGTGATGTCCTTGACCGCGGCGCCTGTCTTGATCGCGACCTGGGCAATCGCGCGGTTGTGGTCGAGCCGGGTCATGGCCGTGAATCGCTCACGCGGGATGTCAGGTGCGTTGCTCTGTGCGATCAGGCAGTTCGTGTTGGCCGGATTGCCGACAACGAGCACCTTGATATCTGAGGCGGCGTGATCGTTCAGCGCCCGGCCCTGAGGCTTGAAGATGCCACCGTTGGCCTCGAGCAGATCGCTGCGCTCCATCCCCTTGCTCCGGGGCCGGGCGCCGACCAGCAGGGCGACGTTCACACCGTCGAACGCCTGATTGGGATCGTCGTGGATATCGACTCCAGAGAGCAGCGGGAACGCGCAGTCGTCGAGCTCCATCGCGGTGCCCTCGGCTGCCTTGACGGCATCCGGGATCTCGAGCAGGGAGAGATGGACCGGCGTGTCGGGGCCGAGCAGCTGACCGCTGGCGATGCGGAACAAGATTGCGTAGCCGATTTGACCGGCCGCGCCGGTTACCGCCACTCGTACGGGGGAATCGCTCACTTGTTGTTCATCTCCTTCGCTGCTTCGAATGTCACACGAGATGTATACCGACCACACGCTCTCGCGGCGGCGCCGGCAGACGCCTCGTGACACCAGGACGCTAGTGTGATCCCCGGCATGAGGATCGTCTACACCCAGACCGACGAAGCGCCGGCGCTGGCCACGGCCTCACTGCTGCCAGTGATCCGCGCCTACGCCGCCGCGGCGGACATCCACATCGAGCTCCGGGACATCTCCCTCGCCGGCCGCATCCTCGCCCAGTTCCCCGAGCGCCTCAGCGACGAGCAGCGGGTCGCGGACGCACTGGGCGAGCTGGGCCAGCTCGCCGACACGGCCGAGGCGAACATCATCAAGCTGCCCAACATCAGCGCATCGGTTCCGCAGCTGAAGGCAGCGATCGCCGAGCTGCAGGAGCAGGGCTACGACATCCCTGACTACCCCGAGCAGCCCACCGACGAGGAACAGCAAGAGGTGCGCTCACGCTACGACAAGGTCACGGGAAGCGCCGTGAACCCGGTGCTGCGCGAGGGCAATTCCGACCGGCGGGCGCCGGCCTCGGTGAAGGAATTCGCGCGCCGCCATCCCCATTCGATGGGCGACTGGTCGTCCGAGTGCCGCTCGCATGTCTCGACGATGAGCGACGGCGACTTCCGCTCCACCGAGAGGTCCGTCACGGTCAAGCGCGAGGGGTCGGTCCGGATCGAGCACGTTGCCGAGGACGGGGCAGTGACCGTGCTCAAGGAGACGACCCCGGTGCTCGCCGCCGAGGTGCTGGATGCGTCGGTGATGCGCTGTGGCGCGCTGCGGCAGTTCCTGGCCGAGCAGATCGCCGAGGCGAAGGAGCAGGGCGTCCTCTTCTCCGTGCATCTGAAAGCGACGATGATGAAGGTGTCGGATCCGATCATCTTTGGCCATGCCGTCAGCACCTTCTTCCCCGATCTCGACGTCCCGGGGTGGAACCCGAACGACGGACTCGGCGCGCTGCCTACGGGAACCGAGATCCCGCAGCGGGACGACCGGCCGGCGCTCGCGATGGTCGACTCCGACCGGGGCATCACGAACCTGCACGTCCCCAGTGACGTGATCATCGACGCCTCGATGCCCGCCGCGATCCGCGCCTCCGGCCAGATGTGGAACGCCAACGGCGAACAGCAGGACACGAAGTTCGTAATCCCCGACCACTCCTACGCCGCGCTGTATGCGGCGGCCGTCGAGGACTGTCGCGAGCATGGCGCGTTCGACCCGGCGACGATGGGGACGACGCCCAACGTCGGCCTGATGGCGCAGGCGGCGGAGGAGTACGGCTCACACGACAAGACCTTCGAGATCCACGGGCGTGGCGTCGTCCGCGTCGTCGACGACTCCGACCAGCTGCTGCTCGAGCACGACGTCGATGCCGGCGATATCTGGCGGATGTGCCAGACCAAGGACGCCCCGATCCAGGACTGGGTGCGGCTCGCCGTCGCTCGCGCGCGGGAGACGGGATGGCCCGCGATCTTCTGGCTCGACGAGGATCGCGCTCACGACGCCGAGCTGCTCGCGAAGGTCCGCCCCGCGCTCGAGGAGCTCGACACCGACGGCCTGCAGATCGAGATCCGGCCGGTCGCCGACGCCGCCCGCTACACGCTCGAGCGGGCGCGCCGCGGCGAGAACACGATCTCCGTCACCGGCAACGTCCTGCGCGACTACCTCACCGACCTGTTCCCGATCCTCGAGCTCGGGACGAGCGCGAAGACGCTCTCGATCGTTCCGCTGATGAAGGGCGGCGGTCTGTTCGAGACCGGCGCCGGCGGCTCGGCGCCGAAGCACGTCCAGCAGTTCCTCTCCGAGAACCACCTGCGTTGGGACTCACTTGGTGAGTTCCTGGCGCTCGCGCCATCGCTCGAGCTGCTCGCCGACCACGACGACAAGCCGCGAGCGCGGCTGCTGGCGCATACCCTGGATCGCGCGACCGGACGGGTGCTGGAGGAGAACCGCTCCCCGTCCCGGAAGGCCGGCGAGCTCGACAACCGCGGCAGCCATTTCTACCTCGGGCTCTTCTGGGCGCAGGAGCTCGCGTCCCAGACCGGGGACGAAGCGCTCGCGGAGCGCTTCACCGAGCTCGCCCGCCGACTCGCCGACGACGAGGAGACGATCGTGCGCGAGCTCGCCGAGGTCCAGGGCTCAGCGGTCGACATCGGCGGCTACTACCGACCCGATCCCGAGCGGGTGGTGGCGGCGATGCGGCCGAGCAAGACGTTCAACGCCGCGTTGGACGCGCTGCGGCAGGCGGTCGAGGCGCTGTAGGCGGACTCTGGGCGACGTTGCTTTGGCTGGGCAGGGGGTGAGTGAGCGGCTGATTTGGCCGTAAACGTCACGCTCAACGCGCGCCGGAGGACGAGTGTGACGTTGACGGCGTGGTGGGCCGTGAACGTCACTCTCACCGATCGAGGCCGGTTGAGTGTGACGTTGACGGTCGGCGGCGCCGGCCTGCGCCGCCGTCTGGACGGGGCCTCCCGGCCCCATGGACGCCGGCGCGCAAGCGCCGGCCCCTACAAATCGACCCCGTACACGTCCGACAGTTTCCCCTTCAGGTAACCGACGAATGGCTGCACGGCGATCGGTCCTCCGACCACCCGCTGCAGCAGCTCCCGGGTCGGGAACTTCGCGCCGTGGCGGTGGACATGCTCGCGCAGCCACTCGCGCAGCGGGCTGAGCTCGGCCGCCGCGAACCGCTCGTCGAGGTCCGGAATGTCCGCGTGCGCGCGCTGCCACAGCTGCCCGGCGATCAGGTTGCCGAGCGCGTACGTCGGGAAGTAGCCGATCAGCCCGGCCGACCAGTGCACGTCCTGAAGGACGCCCAGCGCGACATCGGGAACATCGAGACCGAAGTACTCCTTGAAGCGCGTATTCCAGACCTCGGGCAGCTCGTCGACCCCCAGGCGCCCCTCGATCAGCTCCTGCTCGAGCTCGAAGCGCAGCACGATGTGCAGGCCGTAGGTCGCCTCGTCGGCCTCCACGCGGATGAACGACGGGTGCACGCTGTTGACGGCGCGGTACAGCGTGTCGGGCTCGAGGTCGGCAACCGAGCCGCCGAACAGCGCCGCGATCCGGGGCGCGAGCACGCCGCAGAACGGACGGCCGCGCCCGACCATGTTCTCCCACATCCGGCTCTGCGACTCGTGGATGCCGAGCGATTCGCCGGTCCCGAGTGGCGTGCGCTGCAGGGACTTCGCGATCCCGGCCTCGTACAGTCCATGCCCGCACTCGTGCATCGCGCCGTACAGGCCCGACGCAAAGAACGTCTCATCCCACCTCGTGGTGATCCTGACATCGCCGGCGCCGAGCCCGGTCGCGAACGGGTGAACGGTGTCATCCATCCGCCAGCCCTCGGGATCGAAGCCCATCATCCGCACGGCCTCGCTGACCAACTGGCGCTGGCGCTCAACGGGAAAGGTGCCGTGCAGGCAGGAGTCATCGACGCGATCGGCGTGCTCGGTGAGCGTCGCGATCAACGGCACCAGCTCTCCCTTCAGCTCCTCGAACAGCGCAGCCACCTCGACGGTGGTCATCTCAGGCTCGTAGTCGTCGAGCAGCGCATCGTAGGCGCAGGCGTAGGAGTCGAAGCAGGAGACGTACATCTTGGCCAGCTCGATGTTGTGCCTGAGCTTGGGAGCGAACGACGCGTAGTCGGAGTTCGCGCGCGCCGTGATCCACGCCTCCTGGCCGACGGACGCCGCCCGCGCGAGCTCGGCCGCCAGCTCGGTCGGCACCCGCCGCGCCTTCTCCCACCGCCTGCGGGTCAAGCGAACCAGCCGGGTGTCGTCCGAGTCCTCTCCGGCGCCGTTGAGCTCCCCGGCTGCAGCCTCGAGCAGCTCACCGGTCTCGTCGGCGACGAATATGTCGTGGCTGATCCGCTCGATCGTCGCCAGTGATTCGGCGCGCGCCGGCCCTCCGCGGGGCGGCATCATCGTCTGCTGGTCCCAGTGCAACAGCTGCGCCGTCGCGCGCAGGTCGCTCAGTTCACCGAGCCTTTCGCGAAGAGCGATCAAGTTGTCGGGCATCGAGCCTCCCGTGGCGGTTCGTTTGACGGTTTTTCTGCCTGTGACACCATTGCAGGATGTTTCGACGTCCCGGCTCGATCAAGCTGATGGATGTGGCCGGGATCCGGATCGGGGTCGACGGCACCTGGTTCATCATCTTGTTCCTGACGATCTTCTGGTTGTCGGGACCGTTTCGCCAGACTCTCCACTCCTCCGATGGGGTCGCATACCTGACGACGGTCGTCACGGCGCTGCTGTTCTTCGCCTCGCTGATCATGCACGAACTCGGGCATGCGATCGTCGCCCGCCGCCAGGGCATCGAGGTCAAGCGGATCGAGCTGTTCCTGTTCGGGGGGCTGACCCAGATGAGCCGCGACGCGCAGTCGCCCGGCGAGGAATTCAAGATCGCGGCCGCAGGACCCGCCGCGACCCTCTGCTTCGTGCTGCTGTGCCTGATCGTGGACCTGGCGATCGTCGGACCGCATCGGCTCCGCGCCGCAGCCGAGCTCTCGAGCACCGTGCAGATCACGCCGGTGCTGCTGTCGCTCAGCTGGCTGCTGCTGATGAACATCCTGATCCTGATCTTCAACTTGATTCCTGCGTTCCCGCTGGACGGCGGACGAATCGCCCGCTCGGTCATCTGGAAGGTGACCGGAGACAAGCAGCGCGGCACGCGGCTGGCGGCGCAGCTGGGCCGCGCGTTCGCCGTGATCCTCGCAGGTCTCGGAGTGTTCCTGTTTCTCGAAGGCGCCGGCTTCTCGGGCCTGTGGCTGGTGGCGATCGCCTTCCTGCTCGGACAGTCCGCGCGCGGTGCGATCGTCCAGACGCAGCTGACCGAGCGGATCGAGGGCGTCCGTGTGTCCGACATCATGGACCACCAGCCGGTGGCGATCCCCGCGGGCACCCCGGTCAGCCAGGCGCTCGACGAGTTCTACATGCGCTACGGCTGGTCCTGGTTCCCCGTCGTGGACGAGAGCGGCCGGTTCCTCGGGATCGCGCGCCAGCCGCGGGTCGAGACCGCGCGCGACAGCGGCGAGGGATGGTTGACGGTCGGCTCGTGCGTCGAATCCGAGGACGTCAACAGCTGGCGCGTGAACGAGGATCGCCCCTTGACGGAGGTGCTTTCGAGCGAGTCGCTCGGGCGCTTCGGTGCACTGATGGCAGTGGACGGCGAGGGCGTCCTGCGCGGCGTGCTGACGATCGAGCAGGTCAGACGAGCGCTCCAGTCGGCGTTCGGCTCGCCGGCTTAGATCGCTTACTCGGACTGCGCCTGCCGTTTCCCCCGCCTCCCGAGCCGCTTCATCAACCGCAGCAGTGGGTCGTAGCGGCGATCGACGACCCGCTCCTTGAGCGGGATGATCGCGTTGTCGGTGATGTGGATGTCCTCGGGGCACACCTCGCTGCAGCACTTCGTGATGTTGCAAAGGCCGAGGCCGCCCTGGTCTGAGACCAGATCGGTGCGATCCTCGACGTCTAGCGGGTGCATCTCGAGGCTCGCGATCCGCACCAGGAAGCGCGGCCCGAAGTAACTCGAGTGCAGGCGATGGTCACGCAGGATGTGGCACACGTCCTGACACAAGAAACACTCGATGCATTTACGGAACTCGGCGATCCGGTCGACATCGTCCTGGCCGATCAGCCATTCAGCATCTGGGTCGGTCTTCGCTGGCGTGAACGGCGGGATCCGCTTGTTCACCTCGTAATTCCACGACACGTCGGTGACCAGGTCGCGGATCACCGGAAACGCCTTCAGGGGCTGGACCGTGATCGGATACTCCTCGGGCAGGTGGTCCAGGCGCGTCTTGCACATTAGTCGCGGCAGGCCGTTGACCTCGGCGCTGCACGACCCGCACTTGGCGGCCTTGCAGTTCCATCGCACGGCGAGATCCTTGGCCTGCGTGTGCTGGATCTCGAGGACCGCGTCCAGCACGACCATCCCGGTCTCGGCCTCGACCTCGTAGTCGACCAGCTCGCCGCCGTCTGGATCTCCGCGCCAGACCCGTAGTAGCCGCTTGCTCATGCTCGTTCACTCGCTTTGCGTGCCTCGACCAGCTCCAGGAGCTCTGAGGATTTCAGCACCGGTGTGGCCTCCAGTTGCATCTCGTGGCCTTCTCTGCGGATCACGACGTTGTGCTCGCCCCAGTAGTCGTCGAAGCTCGGGAAGTCGAGCCTCGAGTGCGCGCCGCGGCTTTCCTGACGCATCAGGGCCGCACGGGTAACGGCGCGCGAGACCAGCAGCATGTTGCGGAGGTCTCGGCACAGATGCCAGCCGGGGTTGTACACGGTGTTGCTCGACGGTGCCTGGATAGCAGCCGCCCGCTGGTCGTACTCATCGAGTTGCTCGAGCCCCGCACGCAGCCCCTGCTCGTCCCGAAAGATCCCGACGTCGGCCTGCATCGTCGTCTGCAGCTCGGCCTGGAGGCGGTAGGGATCCTCGCCGCCAGGATGCTCGAGGTAGTGGGTCATATCCGTGGCGGCCTGGCTCAACCGCGTGTCGTCGATCTGCAGCGCCGACGCCTGGGCGGCGTCCTGCGCGGCCCCGTCCCCCGCTCGCTTTCCGAACACCAGCAAATCGGAGAGCGAGTTGCCGCCGAGCCGGTTGGCGCCGTTCATCCCGCCCGAGCACTCTCCGGTGGCGAACAGCCCGGGCACGCTACTGCGCCCGGTCTCGGCGTCGACGCGAACGCCGCCCATGAAGTAGTGGCAGGTCGGCCCGACCTCCATCGGCGCCTGCGTGATGTTGACACCGGCGAGCTCCATGAACTGGTCGTACATGCTCGGTAGCTTCTGCCTGACCGTGTCCGCCGGCAGGTGCGAGACGTCGAGGAACACGCCACCATGGGGCGTGCCGCGCCCCTCCTTGACCTCGGTGAAGATCGCTCGGGCGACGACGTCGCGCGTCGAGAGCTCGAGCCGCTTTGGGTCATAGCGCTCCATGAACCGCTCGCCGAGTGCATTGCGCAGGATCCCCCCTTCGCCGCGAACGGCCTCGGTCACGAGCAGGCCGATGACGCCCGGCGGCCAGACCATCCCGGTCGGGTGGAACTGCACGAACTCCATGTCGACGAGCTCCGCCCCCGCCTCGTAGGCAAGCGCATAGCCGTCGCCCAGGCACTCCCAGGAGTTCGAGGTGATCCGCCAGCAGCGCCCGCCGCCGCCCGCCGCGAGCACGATCGCCGGCGCCGCAAAGCTGAGGAAGGCACCGTTTGCCCGCCGGTAGCCGAACGCGCCGCAGATCCGCTCGCCGTCCTTCAGCAACTCGGTGATCGTGCACTCCATGAACACGTCGATGCCGGAGTGCACGGCCTTGTCCTGCAGGGTGCGGATCAGCTCGAGGCCAGTGCGATCGCCGATGTGGACCAGGCGCTTGTGCGTGTGGCCGCCGAACGCGCGCTGGGACATCTTCCGCTCCGGCGTGCGGTCGAACACCGCGCCCCAGTGTTCGAGTTCGCGGACGCGGTCCGGCGCCTCCCTGGCGTGCAGCTCCGCCATGCGCCAGTTGTTCAGGTACTTCGCGCCGAACATCGTGTCCTGGAAATGGGTGCGCCAGTTGTCGTCGGGCTCGACGTTGCCGAACGAGGCCGCGACGCCCCCCTCGGCCATCACCGTATGGGCCTTGCCGAGCAACGAGCGGCATACAACCGCGGTGCGCGCACCACGCTCCGCCGCCGCGATCGCCGCTCGCAGACCCGCTCCACCGGCGCCGACGACAAGCACGTCGTACTCGTGGCGCTCAACGTCCAGAGCCACTCAGATGATCCGGGGATCGTGGAACACGCCCGCCGAGGCAAGCCTGATGTACAGGTCCGTGACCGCGACCCACCCGAGGCTGATCCAGGCCCACTGCATGTGCCAGCGGTTCATCACGCTGACGCCGCGCCATACCCGATGGCGGGTTCGCGCCGCCGCGGAGCAGGAGAAGCAGTCGAGCCTGCCGCCGACCAAGTGACGAGCGGAATTGCACCCGAACGTGAACAGCGACAGAAACACGACGTTCGCCAGCATCACGAGCGATCCGAGTCCCACGCCGAACTCCAGCGAGCCGCTGCTGGTTCGGAACAGGAACGCCCTCACCGTGTCGTAGCACAGGAAGAAGAGAACGATCGTCGCCAGGTAAAGAAAGAACCGGTGGACGTTCATCAGCACGAACGGGAGCCTGGTCTCGCCGCGGTAGCGACGTCCGCGAGGGCCGGCAACAGCACACGCCGGCGGCGAGAGGAAGAACGCCCGGTAGTACGCCTTGCGGTAGTAGTAGCAACTAAGGCGGAAGCCGAGTGGCACCCAGATCACGAAGAACGCATACGTGAAGCCGATGTGGAGTCCCCAGCTCTTGAGGTCGGGCGAGTAGAACGGAGAAAGGTACCGCGCGCCGCCGCCCGTGTAGAGGTAGTCCTCGCCGGTCGCGGCGACGACGATCGAGTAGATGCCGAATGCTGTCAGTCCTGCGGCGGTGAGTGCCGGTGCCAGCCACCACCGGTCCCGCCGGACCGTCTCGCCGAGTCGAGGAGCGGGTACGGCTTGGGTTGCCATCCAACGTGGGAAACTACTACCGGCGAGTATCGGGCGGGGGATTGGGTGAACCCACCCCGCGGCTGGGCGAGATAGGCTGCCCAAAACGGGAAAGGAACCGAACGTATGGCACTTAAGGTGATCGGCGCAGGCTTGCCACGCACCGCGACCCTCACGCAGAAGGTGGCCCTCGAGATGCTGGGCTTCGGCCCCTGCTACCACATGGTCAACGTCCTCGGGAACCTGGACCTGCTGTATCAGTGGCGTGCTGCCCTGAACGGCGATGCTGACTGGGAGCAGATCTTTGGCGACTGCCAGTCGGAGGTCGACTGGCCAGGCAGCTTCTATTACAAGGAGCTGATGGCGATCTATCCGGACGCAAAGGTCCTGCTCAGCGTCAGGCCTGCGGACGCGTGGGACCGCAGCATGCGCGCCACGATCCTCGACACGGTCACGGGCGGCGACACGATCGCCGGTCACCTTTCATGCGCCGCCAGGCAGATCAACAAGAAGTGGGACGACTATCTGTCCCTGATGACCGATATGTGGATCCGGCAGGGGGTCGTCTCACCCGACGGCCGCCAGCCCCTGGACCTCGAGCGCGCATTCGTCGATCACACTGAGCAGGTCAAGCAAGCCGTGCCCGAAGACAAGCTCCTGGTGTGGACGGCGAGCGACGGCTGGGAGCCGCTGTGCGAGTTTCTCGAGGTCGACGTCCCCGACGCTCCGTTCCCGCGTCTGAACGACAGCGACACCTATACCGGCAGGATCATCGACATGTCGCTGGGGACCGTCGGTAACTGGTGGACAGAACAGAAGTCGGCCGCCGAAGGCGCCGCGGCGAGCGCGTAGACCGCGGCCCGACGGCCACAAAGCGGCCTTCAGCCTCCCTTCCATAGAATCGGATTCGTGCCCTCACACGACGTTCTGATCATCGGCGCAGGGCTGGCCGGGCAGCGGGCCGCGCTTGCGGCTGCGCAGGCCGGAGCCTCGGTCGCGATCATCTCCAAGGTCCACCCGGTGCGCTCCCATTCGGTCGCGGCGGCAGGCGGGATCAACGCCGCGCTGAACCCCGAGGACACGTGGGAGTCGCACGCGTTCGACACCGTCAAGGGCTCGGACTTCCTAGGCGACCAGGACGCGATCGAGATCATGTGCCGCGAGGCTCCGGACGAGATCCTGTGGCTCGAGCACGCCGGCGTCACGTTCCATCGCAACGACACCGGCCACCTCGGCACCCGCGCGTTCGGCGGCGCCTCCGCCGCCCGCACGTACTACGTGGCCGACATCACCGGCCAGGCGATCTTGCACGTGCTCTACGAGCAGCTGATGAAGCACCATGAGCTGCTCGATCGCTACGAGGAGTGGTTCACGACCGACCTGCTACAGGATGAGGAGGGCAGATGCGTTGGGGCGATCTGCCGCAACCTCCGCGACGGACACCTCGAGGTCTTCAACGCGAAGGCCACGATCCTCGCTTCCGGCGGTGCAGGCCAGGTGTACCGGCCGACCACTAACGGCTTGATCGTGACCGGCGACGGGATCGCGCAGGCGTTCCGCATCGGCGCGAAATTGCAGGACATGGAGATGGTCCAGTACCACCCCACGACGCTCGCGGGCAACGGCATCCTGATCACGGAGGGCGCCCGCGGCGAGGGCGCATGGCTGCTCAATGCCAAGGGCGAGCGGTTCATGGAGAAGTACGCGCCGAACAAGCTCGAGCTCGCATCGCGTGATGTTGTCTCGCGGGCTGAGCAGACCGAGATCAACGAGGGGCGCGGGTTCCCCGACGGCACGGTCGCGCTCGACGTCACCAAGGTGCCCCGCCACCGCACGCTCGAGGCGCTGCGCGA
The DNA here is from genome assembly GCA_963824755.1 of uncultured Solirubrobacterales bacterium. Classification (GTDB taxonomy): domain Bacteria; phylum Actinomycetota; class Thermoleophilia; order Solirubrobacterales; family Solirubrobacteraceae; genus Palsa-465. The sequence continues at coordinate 216,590 of CAWGQT010000029.1, forward strand.
GATCGTCCTGATCGGCCGAGATTTCGCCGGCGTCGACCTCACGCGCGAGCCGATCCACATCCGCCCCGGCGACCACTACATCATGGGCGGCGTCAAGACCGACGTACATGGACGGACGAACATCCTGGGGCTGTACGCCGCCGGCGAGGTGGCGTGCGTATCGGTCCACGGCGGCAACCGCCTGGGCGCCAACTCGCTGCTCGACACGCTGATCTTCGGCCGGCGCTCCGGCGAGCACGCCGCCGCCAAGGCGATCCACATGCCGATGCCCACCACCCCGGCCTCGCGCGTCGCGGACACCGAACGCAGCATCTCGGAGATCATCTCCCGCGACCCCGGTGGCCGCCGCGTCGCCGCGATCAAGGAGGAGCTCGGTGACACGATGAACGAGTACGTCGCGGTATTCCGCGATGCCGAGGGGCTGGCGAAGGCCCACGAGATCGTCCGCCGCCTCAAGGAGGAGGCCACCACGGCGTCGATCGATGACCGAGGATCGATCTTCAACCAGGACGTGATTGCCGCGATCGAACTCGGATACATGCTCGATGTGGCCGAGGCGACCGTGGTTGCCGCCGAGGAGCGCAAGGAGTCACGCGGGGCGCAGTTCCGCACGGACTTCCCCAAGCGCAACGACGACGACTGGCTCAAGCACGTGGACATCTCGGTCAACGGCGCCGACGTGCCGATGGTCAGCTACTCGCCGGTCACGATCACGCGCTGGCAGCCCGTCGAGAGGACCTACTGATGCCCGAGTACACGCTCCGAATCCGCCGGTACGACCCGCAGTCGGGCGAAGCGGCGCACTGGGACGAGCACCGAATCGAGATGCGCGAGCACAACTCGGTGCTCGACGCGATCCTCAAGGTCAAGGCCGACAGCGACGGCTCGATCGGGATCCGCTGCTCCTGCCAGCAGGGCATCTGCGGCTCGTGCGGCGTGCGGATGAACGGCAAACCCGGCCTCGCCTGCAACACGCACCTCGAGATCGCCGCGCAGCGCGGCTTTGATTCGGATCCCGCCCAGCCACCGAGACCGCCCGACGAGGGCCAGGAGCAGACCGTGATCACGGTCGAGCCGATGGGCAACATGCCGGTGATCCGCGACCTGATCGTCGACATGGACGCCGTGCACTGGCGCAAGATCCAGCGGGTCACGCCGTGGCTGATCAACAAGGAGCCGATCCCCGAGCGCGAGTACATCGTCCCGCACGACAACATGGTCGACATCACGCAGACGATGGCCTGCATTCAGTGCGGCGCCTGCGTATCTGACTGTCTTGCGATGGAGGTCGACCCGCTGTTCGTCGGTCCCGCGGCGCTCGCGAAGGCCTACCGGTTCGTCGGCGATCCGCGCGACGCCGAGCATCAGGAGCGTCTCAAGGACCTCTCCGAGGACCAGCACGGGATCTACGACTGCACCCACTGCTTCAACTGCATCGACGCGTGCCCCAAGGGCGTCGACCCGATGAACCAGATCATGCGCCTGCGACGCAAGGCAGGAGACGACTACAAGATCAACGATCGCAACAACGGCAGCCGCCACGAGCGCGCGTTTGTGACCCTGATCGGCGACTACGGCCTGCTGCACGAGGCCGAACTCTTGCCTCGCAGCTACGGCGGCGACTCGTGGTTCGGCAAGTTCCACCCAGCCGCGGCCAAGGAGCTGCTCGAGTCGTTGGGCACCGTGACGACGGCACTGCTGCGCGGCAAGGTCAACCCGAAGCTCGCGATGCTCGGACACAAGATCCCGAGCGACGCGCTCAAGCAGGTGAAGCGCATCTACAACACGGTCGAGGGTCGGGGCGAGCGCGTCGAGCTGAACCTGTACGTGTCGGGCTACGAGGACGACCCAACGCATGCCCCCCACAGCGACCAGGCGACCGAGATTCATCCGGACAGTTCGCAAGGAGCGTCGGAGCCGGAAGGCGCGGCTGACCGCGAGCCACCGGCGGAGACGTCCGTGCCGTCCGCCGAGCAGGGCCCGGCTGATAAGGCACCAACTTATCCGGGCCCCGACGGTGAGGGACCCTCCGACAAGTCACCCACATATCCGGGGCCCGAGAAAGAAAGCGAGAGCGAATGAAGGTCGCCTACTGGCCCGGCTGCGTGAGCCGCGGGTTCACGCCGGAGTTGCACGGAGCGATGGCCAAGGTCGCGCCGCTGCTCGACATCGAGCTGATCGAGCTCGACCGCGCTGCGTGCTGCGGCGCCGGCGTGATCGCCGAGCACAACCCGGAGCTGGCGGACACCCTCAACGCGCGCACGTTTGCGCTGGCGCAGAAGACCGACGGAGAGCTGATGATGAACATCTGCTCGACCTGCCAGGGCGCGCAGTCCGAGTGCCAGGAGCGCCTCGACGCCAACACCGACTACCGCGACCAGATCAACCAGACGCTCTCCGAGGAGGGGCTGAAGTATGAGAAGGGGATCACTTCTAACAAGAACTTCCTGTGGCTGCTGGTTGAGGAGATCGGTCTCGACGCCTTGAAGGCGAAGGTCAAGCGACCGCTTACCGACCTCAAGGTCGGGCCGTTCTACGGCTGCTACATCGTGCGTCCAGTGGACCGCCTCGGGATTGACGGCGAGCACCCTCGCGACCGCTACATGCACTGGCTGATCGAGGCCCTCGGCGGCACCGTGATCGACTACGCCGGCGTCTACAAGTGCTGCGGATTCCCGATCATCACGATGAACAAGCAGGCCTCGCTCACCCAAGCCGGCCGTCACCTCGGCGACGCGCTCGACGCCGAGGCCGACTGCCTGGTGGTCCCCTGCCCGCTCTGCCACCTGAACCTCGATCTTCAGCAGCCGGCCGCCGCCAAGGTGGTCGGGCGCGAGCTGGGGCTGCCGGTGCTCCACCTGCCGCAGCTCGTCGGACTCGCCCTCGGGCTTTCGCCGAAGGACCTCGGGATGAGCAGGCACGTCGTGCGCCCGACCTCGGTCATCGATTGGACGACCTCGGTGGTCGCCGGCGCGCCGGCGTGATCGGGCGCCTGCGGCACCTCGTGCGTTCCGCACTGCCCACCCGGACCGGGCACACCGAAACCTCGCCCGGCGCCGATGCGCCGACGCGGCGCGTGGCTCGCCGGCGGTCGGGGTCCGAGGCCGACCGGCGGATCGACGCGGCGCGGCGGAGGCTGAAGGCGAGGATCCCGGCTCCTGGAGAGGAGGAGTAGGTCGGGTTTGGCGCGCCGTCCGTGGCTTGGGTGGGGGCGGGCACTGGATTTGGCTGAGGAGGGGACGGCGAGAGCAGCCACATTGCTCATGAGCGGCACAGGTGGCCGGCGTTCTTGAGCAAGGTGGTCGCCATGGCAGCCACGTTCTCATGAGCGGCATGGACTCTCGCCGTTCTTGAGCGCAATGCCCGTTCCGTGGGGCCGGGTTCCTTTCCTCAGCCGAACAGCCAGCCCCACAGCCGAGAAGAGCGGCCGCCCTATAGCCGCCTTCCCGGCATCGACCTCCCTTTTAACGACGAAAGACGGGGCTCCCGAACCCCGTCCTCGTCATACCCCTGTTCCGCCCGTTGGAAGTCTTTTTGCCGGTCCTCCCGAGACCGGTGCATGCGATGGCGGAATACTCCCCGCAATGCGCAGCCGCGTCGTCACCTGCAGAGGGGGATCTTGGGGTGATCAAGGTGCGTAAGAGGGGTGACACCGGGGTAACCCTTTTTGCCGGATATGCCGATAAGCTTTTGTGCGGAGGAGGCGCCGTCGAGATACATGCTCAAGCGCTCTCCCATCGCCGTCATCGTTGCCCGTTTCGAGGACATCGTAAGCCGCGGATTGCGGGCGCTGATTGACGATGACGACAATCTGCGACTTGTTGTGGAGGGGGTTCCGCACGAGCAGCTCGCCTCGGCGCTGACGACCTACGCGCCCGACGTCGCGATCCTGAACTTCGGGTCGCTTTCTAGCCCCTCGGAGCTCCGCGAGCTCCACCACGCGTTCCCGAACACGCGCCTGGTCGTGCTCGCGAACCGTCCCACGCCGTCCGAGTGCAGGCAGATGCTCGCGTTCGGGGCCACCGCCTGCCTGGCCAAGAGCACCGAGGCACGGGACGTATTGCACGCCATCCACCTGGCCTCGCGGGGCCTGCATGTCCTGCCGCCGGCGGGCGTCACGCAGTTCGCGCCGGTCGGCCCGGACCTTCTCACGCCACGCGAGGCGGACGTCCTCGAGCTACTCCAGAGCGGCCGCTCGAACGCCGAGATCGCCAATGCGCTGCACGTGGGAATCGAGACCGTCCGCACGCACACGCGGCGGATCTACCGCAAGCTCGGCGTCAGGACGCGGCGCGAGCTGAGAGCGCGGCGCTGACCCAGCCGCGCTGCACCAGGATCTCCGCGATCTGCACCGCGTTCGTCGCGGCCCCCTTGCGCAGGTTGTCCGAGACGACCCACATCCACAGCGCGCGAGGATGCGACTCGTCGCGGCGCAGGCGCCCCACGAACACCTCGTCGCGCCCCGTCGCCCGCAGTGGCGTCGGGACATCCTCGAGCGCGATGCCCGGAGCTTCCGATAGAAGCGACCTTGCATCCTCCACCGACAGCTCCGAACGCGTCTCGACGTTGATCGCGATCGAGTGGGAGACGCGCACGGGCACGCGCACGCAGGTCACCGCCACCCGGATCGATTCGTCCTCGAGGATCTTGCGCGTCTCGAACATCATCTTGCGCTCTTCGTCGGTGTGATCGTCACCCTCGGCGAAGTTGCCGGCCGCCCCGATCACGTTGAACGCGATCGGCTCGGGGTACACCGACGGCGCCGGCATCTCCCGACCCTCGAGCGAAGCCCGCGCTTGTCCATCGAGCTCACCCACGGCCTCCTGGCCGGTCCCCGACACGGACTGATAGGTCGATGCGATCAGCCGCTCGATGCCCACCGCACGCTGGATCGGCGCCAGCGCGACCATCAGCTGCATCGTCGAGCAATTCGGGTTGGCGATCAGGCCATCGTGGCGTTCGAGCGCATGCGGGTTGACCTCGGAGACGACCAGCGGCACTTCGGGGTCGCGCCGGAACGCAGAGGAGTTGTCGATCACGGTCGCGCCGGCGGACACGAACCGAGGGCCCCACTCGCGCGAGCGCGCCGCGCCCGCGGAGAACAGCGCGATGTCGAAGCCGTCGAGGTCGGCATCGGGCGTCAACCCCCGGACCGTGAGGCCCTCGACCAAGCGGCCGGCGGAGCGCTCGGATGCGAACGGCACGACTTCATCAGCGGGGAACTGCCGCTCCCGCAGCAGCTCGAGCATCGTGGTCCCGACCGCCCCGGTGGCCCCGACAACGGCAACTCGCATCAACGCGCCTCCTGCCCGAGCGGACGCTCCGCATGGACATCGGCCGCGCCGAGCTCGAAGGCGCCATGCAGCGCCCGAACCGCCTGCGGCACGGCGTCGGCCCTGATGACGCAGGTGATCTTGATCGGTGAGGTGGAGATCATCTCGATGTTGATGTCCTTGGCGCCGAGTGTCTCGAACACGGTCGCTGCTACCCCCGGATGCGAACGCATACCGGCACCTACGATCGAGACCTTGCCGATCTGCGGGTCGGTCTCGATCGTCGCGATGTCCAGGTCGGCGCGCACCGCCTCGAGCGCCTGCTCGGCGGCGCGCAGGTCCTCGGCCGACACCGTGAACGTCACCTCCGCGTCACGACCTTCGCCACGCGGCTCGTTCTGGACGATCGTGTCGAGGTTGACTCCTGCGTCCGCCAGCGCGCGGAAAATCGTGGCCGCCGTGCCCGGGCGGTCCGGAACGCCCAGCAGCGTGATCCGGGCCTCCTCGGTCGAGTGGGTGACTGCGGTGATGAGCGGGTGTTCCATCGTCTCGTCGTCTCCGAGCACAAAAGTACCGGGTCCCGCGCCCCCGTCAGCAAAACTTGAGCGGCAGTGGATGCGCACGCCGTGCGTGCGCGCATACTCGACCGAGCGCAGCTGCAGGACCTTCGCCCCCGAGGCCGCCATCTCGAGCATCTCCTCGAAACTCACGAACGGCAGCTTGCGGGCATCGGGCACGAGCCGCGGGTCGGCGCTGAACACGCCCGCGACGTCGGTGTAGATCTCGCACACCTCGGCCCCGATCGCCGCCGCGAGCGCAACGGCGGTCGTGTCCGAGCCGCCGCGGCCGAGCGTCGTCACGTCTCGGCTCGTCGAGACCCCCTGGAACCCCGCCACCAGCACGATCAGATCGTCGTTCAGGGCCTCGCGGATCCGGTCCGCGCGGACGTCGAGGATCCGCGCCCTGGTGTGCGAGGTGTCGGTCACGATCCCCGCCTGCGAGCCGGTCAGCGAGATCGCGCGGTGCCCGAGGTCGTTGATCGCCATCGCGCATAGCGCGCAGGAGATCCGCTCGCCGGTGGAGAGGAGCATGTCCATCTCGCGCGGGTCGGGATTCGGCGAGACCTCCTCGGCCATCCGGATCAGGTCGTCGGTCGTCTGGCCCCGCGCGGACAGCACCGCGACCACACGGCGGCCCGATTCGCGCTGGGCAACGATTCTCCGCGCGGCTCGCTTGATCCGCTCGGCGTCAGCGACCGAGGTCCCGCCGAACTTCATCACGGTCGTTGCAGGCACGGGACGAAGGGTACGGGTCTAGACGGCCCGGCGCCCGACCAGCGCCCGCCCGAGCGTCAGCTCGTCCGCGTACTCGAGATCGGCCCCCACCGGCAGCCCGCTCGCGAGCCGGGTCACGGCAACGTCGGGCGCGATGGAGCGCAGGCCTTCCGCGATGTGCAGCGCCGTCGCCTCGCCGGTCGTAGTCGGGTTGGTGGCGATCACCACCTCCCGGATGGCGTGGTTCTGCACCCGCGCGTAGAGCTCGGTGATCTTCAGGTCCTCCGGATCGACCCCGTCGATCGGCGACAGCGCGCCGCCGAGCACGTGGTAGCGGCCCCTGAACTCGTGCGTGCGCTCGATCGAGATCACATCGGAGGGCTCCTCGACCACGCAGATCAGCTCCGGGTCGCGGCGCTCATCGGCGCAGACGCGGCAGCGCGGGCCGTCGGCGAGGTTGAAGCACACCTCGCACAGCCCGATCCGCTCCTTGACCTCGCGAATCGCGTCGGCCAGCGCGAGTGCCTCCTCCTCGCGCGCTCGAAGCAGATGAAAGGCGAGCCGCTGCGCGGTGCGGCCGCCGACTCCCGGGAGTCGGGAGAGCTCGGTAATCAGGCGCTGGACGGGCGGGGCGTACACGTGGATGCGTGGTTGGGGGCGGGGCCTACATCCCCGGCAGGCCGAGACCGCCCAGGCCGCCACCGAGTCCGCCGGTGATCCCGCCGAGCTTCGCCGAGGCCAATTCCTGCGCCGCGCGCATCGCCTCGTTGACGGCCGCCAGCACCATGTCCTGGAGCAGCTCGACGTCCTCCGGGTCGACCGCCTGAGGATCGATCGTGATCGACTTCACGACAAGATCGCCCGTGACCTGAACGGTGACCATCCCGCCCCCGGCGGACGCGTCGACGACCTCGTCCTTCAGCGACTCCTGGGCAGCCAGCATCTCCTCCTGCATCTTCTGGGCCATCTTGAGCATCTGTTGCATGTTGGGCTGCTGTGGCATTTAGGCCGTCCTCTCAGTCTTCATGAATCTCTTCGGCGTCGAACTCATCCAGGAAGCGTCGCACGAGCTCCTCCCCGGAGATCGGCGGCTCGCCTTCGTCCTCGGGCTGCTCGTCGTCCTCTCGGAGCACGTATCGCAGCGCGAGCGCCTGGCCAGTCACCGTCCGCAGCGCATCGGCTGCGAGCCGCCGATAGTCGTCCTGCTCGGCCTTGCGCTTGAGGAAGTCCGCTCCGGGGGGGAACGCGACGACCAGCTCGCGCTCGTTCACCTCGACCGGACGGGCGTCCGCCAGCAACGCCGCGAGCATCAGGTTTCCTTCCCGGACGTGCTCGACGACGGCCGGCCACGAGGCCACGACCGCGCCGGGCGCCGGCGCGGACTCTGGCGCCGGCTCGGGCGCGACGCTCGCTGCAAGTGCGGGCGCCGCGACACCTGCCCGTGCGGACGGCTGAGGAGAAGCCTTCGGCGCGGCGACCGCGACCGGCGACCGCGCCGCTCCCTCCAGCCGCTCGATCCGCGCCAGCAGCGCCGTCGTCGACGGATCGACCTCGGGCGCTGCCGCCTTCAACAGCACGAGCTCGAGCTGGATACGCGCCTGCGCGCCGTTGGTGGTGGCTTCGAGCGCGACCGAGACGAGGTCGAGCAGTCGCACGCAGTCGATCTCGGTGATCGCTGCCGCCTGCTCGGCGAGCCGCCGGTCGCGCTCCGGCGTCACCCGGAGCTCAGCGGGGACTTCGTCGAGCACCTGCACGGTCAACAGCTCGCGCGCGTGAACCTCAAGGTCACGGAGCACCTGCCCGGGGTCACGTCCGGACTCCGCGAGTTTTGCGGCGGCACGCAGCGCGGCGGCCGGGTCGCGCGCCACCACCGCCTCGATCGCCTCGAACAGCTGCTCGGCGTCCGCGACTCCAAGCACCGCGAGCACGTCGCCGGGTTGAATCGTCTGCCCGCCCGCGTAGGTGATGAGCTGCTCGAGCGTCCCCAGCGCGTCGCGGAAACTCCCGGTGGCGTGCCGCGCGATCAGCGCCACCGCGCCATCGTCGATGTCGATCCCCTCCTGGCCGGCAACCCGCGCGAGCACCGTCGCCACCTGCTCGACCGTGGGTCTCCCGAAGTCGAACCGGTGGCAGCGATCGACGACCGTCGGCAGCACCTTCTGCGCCTCGGTCGTCGCCAGGACGAAGACCGTCCGCGGGGGCGGTTCCTCAAGCGTCTTGAGGAACGCGTTCCAGGCCTGCTGGGAGAGCATGTGGGCCTCGTCGAGGATGTAGACCTTGTGCCGCCCGGAGACGGGCGCGTAGGCGACCTTCTCGCGCAAATCGCGGATGTCGTCGACGGAGTTGTTGGAGGCGGCGTCCATCTCGATCACGTCGAGCGAGGTCGCGTTCGCGATCGACACGCAAGAGTCGCACTTGCCGCACGGCCTCACGGTTGGGCCTTCGACGCAGTTCAGGCACGCCGCGAGGATCTTGGCCATGCTGGTCTTGCCGGTCCCGCGGGAGCCCACGAACAGGTACGCGTGGTGCACCTTGCCCTGCTCGACCGCGTTGCGCAGCGTACGCACGACGGGCTCCTGTCCGACCACGTCATCGAACGTGCGGGGACGGTGGCGGCGGTAGAGCGAGGGACCCGTGGACACGGTTCAGCCGAGTCTAGTAGTGGCGTCGGGCGGGGCGCATGCACCCGGGATCGGATCCCGCTCACCCGCGCATGCGCGCCCCCGGGATCGGCACTTGTACCGATCCCACCAAATCAAATGGACCGTGCACCCTCCGTCGAGACCGGTGACCGGGGCGCGGCCGCCATTTCGGTGGCTCCGGACCGGCGCTCCCGCTGCGCCTGGAGGTGACCGCTTAAGGCTGCTTCCTTCCGGACCTGACCTGGTTCACGGGTCTCCATCGCGGCGGGACCGAACCATCATCGCCATCAAAGGGGGCGCTGACCCCGGGCTTGGCCCCTCGGGAGGGGATTCAGCCCCGCTAGAGCGGATTGCGGATTCAGGGCGCCGCTACGTCCCCGCCTAGCACGGTCCGCGGGTGATCGTAGCTCGTTTGCAGAGCGGCGCTGGTCTCCGCGGTATCGTCCGCACGAGTTATGTCTGTGGGTGTGGTTGGTCTTGGCTATGTTGGGCTGCCGCTGGTCGTCGGTTTCGCGGAGGCCGGTGAGCGGGTGGTCGCGGTCGACATCGACCCGCGGAAGGTCGCCGCGATCAAGGCCGGAGAGTCGTATATCGAGGACATCTCATCCGAGCGGCTGAAGGCGGTCCTGCCCCTGGTCGATGCGACCTCGCACTACGCACCGCTGGCGCGGACCGACGCCGCGCTGATCTGCGTGCCGACGCCGTTGACGCCCAACCGCGAGCCCGACCTCGCGGCGCTCCGCACCGCCGGCCAGACGCTGGGTCAGGTATTGCAGCGCGGGCAGCTGGTCGTGCTCGAGTCGACCACCTACCCCGGAACGACCCGCGAGGAGCTGGTACCGATCCTCGAGCAGGAATCGCAGATGCGCGTCGGCGAAGGATTCAATGTCGCCTTCTCGCCCGAGCGAGTCGACCCCGGCCGCACCGACTACACACTGCGTAACACCCCGAAGGTCATCGGCGGGATGACGCAGCAGTGTCTCGAGCGTGCCAAGGAGCTCTACAGCCGTGTCTGCGACCACCTCGTCCCGGTCACGACTCCGGAGGCGGCGGAGATGACCAAGCTGCTCGAGAACATCTTCCGCTCGGTCAACATCGCGCTCGTCAACGAGCTCGCGATCCTCGCCGAGCGGATGGGAATCGACATCTGGGAGGTCGTCGACGCCGCCTCGACCAAGCCCTACGGGTTCATGCGCTTCGAGCCCGGCCCCGGGATGGGCGGTCACTGCCTACCGGTCGACCCGTTCTACCTCACGTGGCGCGCACGCGAGTTTCACATGTCGACCGAGTTCATCGAGCTCGCCGGCAAGATCAACCAGCAGATGCCCTACCACTGCGTGCAGCGGATCGAGCAAGCGCTCAATGAGCAGGTAAAGCCGATCAACGGCTCGCAGATCACGATCCTCGGCGTCAGTTACAAGGGCGGGGTCGGCGACCTACGCGAATCCCCCGCCCTGCGAATCATGGAGATGCTCGCCGAGCGCGGCGCGCAGCTGACCTACCACGACCCCTACGTCCCCGCGCTCCCCGATTTCGGGCTGCAAAGCATCGCGCTGGAGGAGGCCATGACCGGCGCCGACGCGGTCGTGCTCGTCACCGCCCACCCCGGCATCGACCACGCCGCGACCGCCAAGCACGCATCGCTGTTCATCGACCTCCGCGGCGTCACGCGCGGAATCGACCTCGAGAACCTCGTTCGTCTCTGACGTAGAATCGAGCTCCGGATCCCACAGATCCGGATCCCACCCGCCCGGGCGCGTAGCTCAGTGGGAGAGCGCTCGCTTCACACGCGAGAGGTCGCTGGTTCGAGCCCAGCCGTGCCCATTCAGGAAAGCCCTGGTAATCCGGGGCTTTTCGAGTTCAGGATCTCTCGTCAGGTCGGACGCTGGACACGCTTGTGCCACTTTGTGCCACTTCCAGCGCTGCGGATGTCCAAGTCACATCCCTCGTCACCGCTATGATCGCCAGCAGTCCATGAGGGGCGCGCTGACATGATCTTCCCGGAATCTCAGCGTGTCGTCTTCCGACAGAACCCGCTGGTCGAGGTGATCTGCCAGCTTCGGTTCCCGACGGTCCTTGCGATCGTCTCCGAGAGCCCGACAGACTTCCAGGAACAGATTCGGCATCGCTATCCGATCTACAGCCGCACCGATTCCGCACCGTTGCAGCCGCCTGAACTGACTGCCTTCCTCGCCAGGCTTCCGGTCGCGCTTCAGCAGGACGCAGTCGTCCACAACTTCGGTACGGCTGATGGCTCGCGGACCGTCTCCCTCACGCCGACCTCGATTGCTTTGACTGATCGGGACTACGCCGACTGGGATTCCTTTCGAGGCGAGCTCGATCAGATCCGCTCGGCGTTTGAGGAGATCTATACGCCCCCGTTCTACGAACGTCTAGGGCTCCGATACCAAGACGTAATCGACCGCGAGCCACTGGGCCTCGCCGAGCGTTCGTGGGCGGCGCTCTTGAACTCGGCGGTGGTCGGCCTGCTCGCATCCGAAACGCCGGTCCGCGATGCGGTGCGGCAGTTCGGTGCGAACGTCCTCTTAGCCTTGGACAAGCCGGAAGGCGGCTTCATCCGCCTCCAATACGGCCTCGGGCGACCGGCTCACACGGAACGAGACGTGTACATCATCGACGCAGACCTCTACACGGAGGTGAGACATGGAGGAGAAAATGTTGATGCCACTCTTGGGCAGTTCAACCGAGAAGCCGGGAACCTATTCCGGTGGACCATTGAACCCCCTCTTCGGGACGCCCTCGGAGAACGTGACGACGAGCTTCACGCTGCTGCCAGACGTGTCGAATGAGTTCATGACAACGGGACCGAGTGGGTTCCTCGCGACCGTGAGCGGATTCGATTGCACTGTCTCCTTCCAATCGAACACCCCGCATCGAGATGCTCTGAAGCGGCTGCTCGGATGCCTCGCGGTCCTCTATATGCCGCCGCAGGGCCTTGACGAGACGCTGTCGGACCTGCGTGAGACGTGGGATTTCTACACACGCCAACAGCAGCTTCAGTCGCGCCACCCTCCAAGGGTGACCGGTGGGCATGGGCGGATCGTCGGCCTCACACGGAGCACACCCGTATCGATCACGGAGTAGAGAAACGCTCAGTGGGGGCACGCGGTGCTCTACCTCTCTACTCGCAAAGGCCCCATTCGGCAGGGAGAACTACTCGGGCGGATTTGGGAGCATCGACCTGACATCCCACCGACCGAGCAGCCACAAGACGCATCGTTTCCGGTCACGTCCTTGCTTCATGACCTCATGGTTGTGATGAGTCCCGACTGCGATCTGGAGTGGGACTACTTCCTGCGGTTTCCGAAGCCAGAGCACGCTGCGGGCTACCAACCTGCCCCTGGCATAGAGAGTCAGAGCAAGTATCTCCCGCACGTCCTGCTGTGCGACGCTCATCCTGATGAAGAACTACTGGCAATGCCTGGGATGAACAAAGGCATCTGGCGAAACGTCATCTCGAATCAGGACCAGCGATACCACCATCTTCCTTCAGGCCCGGTCGGCAACCCGCATGTATCACCGCTGCCCGATCTGGTCCTCGACTTCAAGAAGCCGCTGACGATTCCAACGTCAATGCTCTACGAAGGTGTGCGCCTGTTCAGGGTCCGGCGGCTCGGCGTCGTACCGCCGATCTATCTCCACGATCTGATCCAACGCTTCTACGGATTCTTGTCCCGTGTCGCGTTGCCCGACTAGCCGGTCGCTCGCGTCGCTGGTGCTGCGGTAGCAAGATTTCGCTTCGCCTCGGAACCCAATGTGCCGCCGCCTGCGACGAACGTGCGGAGTCGCTCGCGCTCCGGTGGCTCCAGCCGCATCACGCGTAGGTAGTAGCGATGGGTTACTGAAGTGTCAGCGTGTCCAAGCTGCTCAGCAACGTAGGCCAGGTCCTCTCCCATCGCCAGCCGTAGCGAGCAACACGTCTTGCGCAACGAGTGTTGGGTGAGGCGCTGTGGCAACGGCGGCAGGTCGTGCCGGAGCAAATTCTCATTCGCGCGCTTGATCACTGGTCGCCACACCCGCTGGTTCGCGTTGTCCTTCGTGCGCTGAGTCCCGCGAGCGGTGGGTAGGACCCAATCGTCTGGCTCGGTCCGCTTGCTGCTCGCCTTGTGTGCGCCGAGTTCATCGCGCAGGGTCGGCATCATGCGCACCCAGCGTGCAGCGGCAGCCGTTTTGGTGCCTGGCACCCGCAGTCGCCCGCCTGCCAGATCAATATGCCGCCAACGCAGCGCGCAGGCCTCGCTGATCCGTAGGCCGGTGAACATGAGCACCGCGATCAGCATCCGCCGCGCTCCCTGACGGTCGGCGCGTGCTTCACGGTCAAGCTGAGCGGCGGCGTCGAGCATCGCGATGATGTGGTCGGCATTGTCTAGGTAGTCGCGCTCGTAGCGGGGGACCTTGAGCTTCCGCTTCCCGATCCTCACGGGGTTGCGGGCGATGATTTCGTACTCCACCGCTCGTTCGAGAATTTGGCCGAGCCGGGTCAACGCCTTGTTGATCGACGCCGGTCCCAGCCTTCCTTCGCGGAGCTTCGCTTGCGTGAAACGATCCACTTCGGCGACCGAAATCTCGGACAGCTTGTGCGCGTGGAAGAACGGCAACAAGTGGTCGAGTTGCCACCTGTAGTCCTTCATGGTGTTCTCTGACCAGTTCGCTCGCGTTGCCTCGAACCATTCGCTGGCGAATTGCCAGAACGTCGGATCGATCTCTACCGCTGGCAGCGGGTTGGGCGTGGGCGGTATCCAGATGCCTCGCCGAACATCGGCGAGCACGTTCTGAAGCTCGACCTCCGCCATCTCCTTCGTCCAGCCCTCGGACGAGTTGCCAAGCGTGACGAAGTGGCGTACGCCACCGCGTTGGAAGCGGATCGCATACGAACGCCCCCGCTTCCCCTTTCGTTCGATCACAGTGCCCCTGGGTGTCCTTGCCATCAGCCGTCCTCTCGGTTCGAGTGCCGAAAGCGACCGTGTGATGGCGAGGGGAGCAGGAGTAGCCTGCTCGACGCGCCGAAGGTGTCCGCCTTCGGTGCCACGGGGCCGGTCGTTGCAGCGACGCGGCCCCACCTATTTGCGTTCCCGAGTGTAGCCAGGCTGACGATCTGGATCGAGAGGTTGCGCGGACTGGGTCCCGCTCTGCCAACCAACCCGCCGACGCAATCAGCGTCGCCGCCGCCAGCAATATGTTCACCACCAGCAGCGCGGTCACCGCGATCACCCACGATGGTTGGCAACGTCCCGATCCAGACCAAGTCCGTCATCGGGGGTCCTCGGGGAGCCGTTCTGACCCTGGAAACGGCAGAAGCTGAGTAGTTGTGCCACTTCGCCGCTTCGGTCGGCACGGCGTCTGCCTCGCCGTGGCAAGCGATTCGGGCTTCTGCGGCCTCTCGCTCTCCGAGCGAGCGGCCACTCGTTTCGCGACCTCCTCGGGGTTGAAGAGGAGACGCGGACGAACACCGTCACCGATGGTGATCGCGCCGAGTTCGCTCCGGTGCTGGCGCACCCATGCCGCTGTGCGCCCGAGTTGGGCGGCTACCTCATGAGTGGTGAGCAACCGTGTCGGTACCGGATCGGACTCGACGCGAAGACGCTGCGCAATGGCGTCTGCAAGAGCATCGATCGACCGCCGATCAAGCTCGACCACAACTGTACGGGCGGACCCGTTTTCGCCGAAGGTCACAGCGATCCTCGCGTCAGTTCGCGTGTGCGCATGTGTGCGCCTTTGGCGCGTCGGACGAGCACGTAGGCGCTCCAGAACCGCGTCAGGGGATCCTCGCGCCGGAGACGGCTCAGCGCGGCTCGAGACGCGCCCCCGAACGCGGGTGTCGCGCCGCAATCCGGTCAACGCCGTACCGCACGCGGCACAGACGCGCTCATGTCCTGCCGCACCCCTCGACGCCGATCGTGGGCCTGCAGGTGGCGGTGGTGCTGGTGTGCCGCTCGCGGGCGGGGCCAGCGCAAGCTGGTCGGCCCGGAAGCGCCACGCTCGACCGACGCGCTCAGCCCCAGCGACACGACCGCTGGCGGCGGCTCGCGTCAACGTTCGCGGATGGACGCCAAGGCCTCTGGCTGCCTCAGCCGGGGCTAGTAAAGGAGCATCCGCCGCGCCGTCGTACAGGTACGGCCCGAGCTTCGCCGTGAGCGCGGTTAGCGCCCGGTCGTCCAGGTCCGCGATCAGCGCGTCGGCGAACGGCGGCGTGCTCATGCCGATCGCCCCTCGACGCAGGCCTGACACAGATCATCTGTGCGCCCGGTCAGCGCGCCGCAGATCCAGCAATGGGCGAGTGCGAGTCGCGCGCATGAAGGGCACAGCGTCGCCGTCGTGTGGCCGCGCCGTCCGTCGGTCGCCACCCAACCCTCACACACCCAGTGCAACTCGTCTCGGCGAAACGTCTTGGCGCAGTACTCGCAAACCCCGGTCCACTCAGCGGCCCTGACCTTCAGACCGGCCCTGCTGACGGTGATCATGCCGGTCCCCCGGGCGACGCTGCGGCACAGAGAAACCAGCGTTCGGCGTTGCGTCCTGGTGTCGGGTCGTACTCACATCGTGCGATCCCGGCGTCGCCCAACAGCGCGAGCGCGTCCGCGATCCGCTCGGCCGCCACCCGGTTGCCGAGCACTTCGCGTAGCTGGGTTCGGGTCAGTCCCTCGGCTCCCGCCTTGTGCAGCGCGGTCAGGCACCGGTCGGCGAGATGATCACCAAGGCGGTCCCCGAAGACGTATTGAGGCACTTTGCTCCACATATCTCCACATCTCCAGCGAGGCACGGAGGCGTTCCGCCTCGACGATTGGGCGCTCGTCCATGAGCGCGTAGATGAGTGCGAACCTCCGCACGATCGGGGCTGCCCTGCCGTGATCGCGCCAACGAGCCCGAGCGGGCGAGTGACGAGTCGCTCGTACTCGTCGTCCCAGATCACCCAGGCCTCCTCGGTCATGTCCATCTCGGTGACCTTCCGCGCCACGTCGAGCGCGTCGTTGAGCTTCTGCCCGAGCCGCTGAATAGTCCGCAACTGGGATACTGCCGCCGCGAGGCAGGAGCTTGGATCGCTTCGCAGCGACGAACACGAACCGATTCGCGAAGCCGTTGGCGATTTCGGTGGAGTCCAGGCGCGCCCGTAGCTCGGTCGGAGTTATGTGCGCGAGTACCGAGACAAGCGCGCCGGTCGCACGCTCAGGCGAGTTCTTGGAGAGCGTCTGAGCAGTCCCGCGATCCCAGAAGTCGCGCAGGACAGCCGACAGCGTGTTGTCCTTGCGGGCGATCACACCGAGCACCTGTGCGAACTCGGGGATCAGCAGCATTAGACGTCGTCGTCAGCCCCACCGTCGACGAGTTCTTCGACGAAGCCGTCGTCGTCGGCGCGGCGCTTGTCCTGAGTGCTCTTCGCCTTCTGGCGCGCGGTTCGAGGGTCGCGAACTCAGTGGATGACCCCCTCGCCAAACACCAGACCCGATGAGACGCATCGCTGCCAATCCGGGTCCGCTTCGGCAAGCAGACGACGAGGCCCCTCGGCGCTTGTGCCTCTACGACCGAAGCTTGCGTCGCCGACGATGCAGACGAACACGTTCGTCGCGTGCTCGGCGTCCCCGGCCAGGAAGTACGGCCCGCGACCGATCGCGTTGCCGAACATCGCGAGCAGCGAGATGAGGACCGCTGCGGGATCGGCCTCGGTGTGAGGCTCGATCGCCCGGACGATTTCACCCGCCAGTCCGCAGAAGGCAGCCTCGCTGAGTTCTCGCGGCCACATCCTGGGAGATGTGGAGGAAAGTGGAGAAAAGCCCCCCGAGCGACCCTCATCGACCGACTTGAACTCGTCGAGCTTATGACCGGCGGCCAGGTGATCAAAGGCGTCCTTGCCCTCAACCGGCTCCACTACGCGCGCGGAACGCGCTACGCCGTTCAGCGCCGCCGCGACCCGGTCGGCATGCTTACGCCCGGGGTCGTCCCGATCGGCGACCACGACCACCTCAGCGCCTCGCAGCGCCTCCGTGTGCTCCGGCCGCCACTTGCCTGCGCCACCCGAGTTGCACGTCGCCGTCACTCCGGCGCGTTCGAGGGCGATCACGTCCTTCTCCCCCTCGGCGATGTAGATTGGCTCGCCCGCCTTGATCGCGGCGATCACCCTAGGGAGCCGGAACAGCACCCGGCGCGTCTGGTCGAGCTTCCAGATCCAGCCGCCGTCGGCGTCAGGCCGTCGCTGGCGGAAGTCCTTCGGGGAGTAGCGGACGACCTGGTAGCGCAGCGTGCCGTGCTCGTCGGTGTAGTCGTAGATCGCATTGATCTCGCTGCTGCCGTTGCGAGCAACGCCTTCGGGATATAGGTCGGCCCAGGTCAGCCCCAACTCGGCGAGGACCCGTTCCGTGTCGCAGCCAGCGAAGCAGTGCAGTAGAACGCGACCGCCGTGTGCCGAGCTAACGCTGAGTGACGGGTCCGTGTCCGGATGCGCTGGGCATAGAGCCCGGGTGCCGCGAGGGTGGCATCCGTGCTGATCGAGGCGCTCGCGGACACGCTCCAAGGGGGTCATGCCGCACCCCCTGAGGCCGTCAGGTGCTGCGGCGCTACCCCAGGTGGTTCGGGGTCAGGGTCGCCGTCGGGGCTGCCGCGCGTCGGGGTGGACCGGCGATGACAACCCGAGCGTGGACGACGCGGCCGGAACGCGCGTGGACGAGGTGCTGATGATGCTGTAGGCCGCCCTGGCGGATACCACCGGTGAGCCCGCTCGCCCGCCTTGCG
>CAWGQT010000030.1:0-116766 GCA_963824755.1 uncultured Solirubrobacterales bacterium
CGAAGCCGAGGCCGGGGCGTTGAGCGATCTCGCGACCCGCTCCTCGGCTCCGAGCGGCAGCCCACGGCTCGGGACGCGGCACACGGCCGCGACCTCGTCGGGCCGCGCGTCCACGGGCGCCGCGCCCGCCGCAGATAGGCCTCGAGCGCGCCGCGCGCGCCGTGTGGCTCGAACACCTGCTCCGGCGCGCTGATCTTCACACGGCGCCCGCGCATGCCAGCGCGACCGTTCGCAGGAGGTTCGTCGTTCGCGCCAGGACCACGACCTGATCGCGCCGGCGGTCGGCGAGTCGGCGGCGATCTCCTCCGCCCCCTGTGGCTGATCGGCGTGCTCGCGCAGTCGCAGTGCCGGCTCGCCCCTGGGCGTGCGGTCTCGCGCGGCGTGGATCGGCTTCGGGAAGCGCACGGCGTTGCGTTCGATAGCCGGCGCGATCCATCGACGACCGCCTCCGGACAGCGGTAGTTGTGGGCGAGGCAGACGCGATCCAAACCCGGTAGGCGAGGTCCAGGTCGATGATCCGTCGTACGCTCGCACGCCGCCAGCCGTACAGGGTCTGATCCTCGTCGCCGACGCAGAAGAAGCCGTCCTGCGGCGCGGCGAGGATCCGCACGAGCAGCTCCTGGGCGGGCTCGATGTCCTGGTACTCGTCGACCAGCACCTGCTCGAAGCGGCTCTGCCAGCGCCGTCGCAGCTCGGGGTCTTCGCGCAGGGCGCGGACCGCGATCAGCACGAGGTCGTCGAAGTCGTGGATTCCCTGCTCTGCGAGCTGGCGCTCGTAGAGCTCGTAGATCCCCGCGAGCACGTCTCCATCCGCGTGCCCGTCCGCCTGGTGGCGGAACTCGCGCGGCGAGGCGAGCAGGCCCAGCTTGATCTTGCCGATCGCCGACCGCGCGTCGGCCGGGTCGATCCAGCTGCCCTCCTCCCGCAACGCGACCGCGCACAGCCGCCGCCACTGGTTGAACGACAGCTCGCGCGGGCCGCCCTGGGCGGGCAAGCCGCTCCTCGCGCAGCAGGCGCCAGCCGAGACTGTGAAACGTGCTCGCGGCCACCAACGGCACACCGGCCGCCCGCAGTCGCTGCTGAAGCTCGGCACGCGCGACCCGGTTGAAAGGTCGTGCAGAGGATCCGCTCGGCCGGCACGCCGCGGAGCAGCAGCTCGCGGACCCGCTCGATCAGCACGGCCGTCTTGCCGCTGCCGGCCGGCGCGATCACCTGGACGACGCCATCGGGCGCATGCGCGGCGATCCGCTGCTCGGGATCGAGCGCCGGCGCGGTTCCCCGCTGCCCCGATTCCGCGGACGCCGCTCCCGCCGGCGCCCATGCGTGACCGGCCGGCGCGGAGCCGCGGTACAGGCGCAGCGCAGCGTCGAGCGCGCGTTCCAGCGTGTACGGGTAGTCGAACAGCGGATCGACGAACTCCTCGGGCGCCAGCCGTGTCAGACGCTCCCGGCTCTCGATCGCCACCGGCGTCCCGGAACGCAGCCCGGGCTCGAGGACGTAGCCATGCAGCGCCGGCAGATCCGCGAGCTCACGCAGCCGTACGCCCGTCAGCGCCAGCCGCGCGGCGGCGTCGACGCGAGCGAGCCATGTGCCAGCAGGGTTCACGAGACTCGTGCGCTTGCGGCCGGCCCGGCGGGTGGCGGCGGCGATCTCCCGCCTGAGCGCCGCGAACTCCACCACGTCGTATCCGTCCGCCGCCAGCGCGTCGCGATCGAGCGAGGCGCTCCAGGTCAACGTCGGGGCGGTCCGGGTCCGGGGCGACACGGCCGCAATCTACCCCAGCGCTCCGTGCCCCGGCGTTCCACTCCCCGGCGGTCCACTCCCCGGCGGTCCGTCCGGGTTCCGCGACAGGATCTCACGCGTGATCGTCCTCCACGCGCTCTGGTCCCTCGCCGACGAGCTGTGCGTGTGGGGCGAGCGCTCAGCGATGCCGGCGCGGTCACGCCGGCCGCCGGGCCGCCCGTCGCGGACGCCCGGCCCGCCGACCCATCCGTTCTGCTGCCCCGCGCCGTCGCTGCGCGAGACGCTCGCGCGCGTCGGCGTCGAGGCTGTCGGCGCCTACGGACGGCGCGTGGCGCTGGCGCTGCCCGCCTCGGACCGACGGCCCCGAGAGCTCGCCGCAGCTGCTGCGAGTGATCGACGACGGCGAGCGGCCGGGCTCGGCGCGCGGCCTCGCGGTCTGGAAGGTCGACGCGCTCGCGCTGCCCACGATGTCGGCGGTCGACCTGGTGCCGGCGCTGTCGTCGCCGGCGCCCGCTGGGGTAGCGTTCGGCGATTCGCTCCGTTACCTGGTGGAAGCGTCGAAGCTCGCGCTCGCACTGGTCGCCGAGGGCGGCTGCGCCCCGGGCTCGAGCGCCACGGCGAGAGCTGGATCGCGCGCTGGCGCCCGGTGCTCGACGACGCCAGCGACGCCGAGCGGATCGAGACGCTGGCTTGGCGATGCCGCCGATCCTGCGCGCCGAGCTCGCTCGCGCCGAGCAGGGCAACCCATCGCGGCCGCTGCTGGACGGATTCCTCGCGGCCGCCGTCGACGCCTGTGCGCGTGCGCTCCTGTAGGGGCGGGTCGGAGCCGACGGCGAGCCGGAGCCGGAGCCGGCGGGACCCGCGAGGTATGGCTGCTGGCGCTGGTCGCCGAGGATCCCGCGGTCGCGGGCGATGCGTGGGAGCTGGGCGCGCTGTCCGAGCGGATCGAGGAGTGGTGGTCCGCGGGCCGGCGCTATGGCGCGCAACGGATGTTCCGCACGTGCTTCCGCCTCGTGCCGCCGGGCGAAGGCGCCCCGGCTGAAGACGCCTCGGCTGAAGAGACGCCCGAAAGGAAGACGCGGGAGTCCGCCGGCGAGCCCGGCTGGCCGAGCCGGAGGCGCCGACGACCAGCACTGGCGGGTCGAGATCATGCTGCAGCACAAGGAGGATCCGAGCGTGCTCGTCCCGGCGGCGGATGTGTGGGCGCACAGTGAGCGTCTTTTGGCGCTCGGACGGCTGCTCGAGAACCCGCAGGAGCGGCTGCTCGGCGGGCTCGGACACGCGCTGCGGCTGTGGCCCGAGCTGAGCCCGCGCTCGAGGAGGCGGCACCGACCGAGGTGCAGCTGAGCGCCGAGCAGGCCCACCGGTTCCTGGGCGCGGGGCTCCCGCGCTCGAGCAGGCGGGGTACGGCGTGCTCACCCCGCCGTGGTGGCGCCAGCGGCTCCGCGTGAAGCTGACGCGACCCCCGAGCAGGAGTGGGGGAGGGCTCCGGACTGTTCGGGCTCGACGGCCTGTGCGCGTACGAATGGCAGGTGGCGATCGGCGAGCAGACGCTGTCGCTCGACGAGCTCGAGGCGCTGGCCGAGCTGAAGCTGCCGATCGTCAAGTCCCGTGGACGATGGATCGCGCTGCCAGCGAGGACGTGGAGATGGCGCTGCGCTTCTTCGCCGGCCGGAAAGCGCGGGGACGCGGATCCGCGGGCGAACTGCTGCGCGACTCGGGCTCGCCGTCGGGGCGGGGCCGGCGGCGCGAGCCGGAGGTCGAGATCGACGCCGCGGGCTGGCTCGGCGAGCTGCTGCGCGCCGATGGGGATCGCCGCCTCGAGGGCGTCGAGACGCCGAAGTCGTTCGTCGGCGAGCTGCGCCCTTATCAGCAGCGCGGGCTGGCGTGGATGGCGTTCCTCTCGGGCCTCGGGCTCGGCGCGTGCCTCGCCGACGACATGGGGCTCGGGAAGACCGTGCAGACTGCTCGCGCTGCTGCTGTCCGAGCGCGAGCGACCGCGGCCGCGCGATCCACGGCCGGGCGGTCCACGCCGGCGGCCGGTCGCGGGCGGCGAGCCCGGGCCCGACGCTCCTGATCTGCCCGGTGTCGGTGACCGGCAACTGGCGGCGCGAGGCGGGCGGTTCGCCCCCAGCCTCCGCGTGCACCTCCACTACGGCCGGGAGCGACTGACGGGCGCAGCGTTCGCTCGCGCGGCGAAGCGCAACGACCTGGTGATCACCACGTATGCACTGGCGCTGCGCGACCAGGAGACGCTATCGGCGTTCGAATGGGAGCGGGTGGTGCTCGACGAGGCGCAGAACATCAAGAACCCGCGAGGCCAGGCGACGCGCGCGATCCGCGCCGCTGCGCGCGCGTCACCGCGCTCGCGCTCACCGGCACGCCGGTCGAGAACCGCTGACCGAGCTGTGCTCGATCTTCGACTTCCTCAACCCCGGGCTGCTCGGCCCGGCCGCAGAGCTTCCGCGATCGCTTCGCGACGCCGATCGAGCGCGGCGCGACGGCGCGGCCGCCGGCGCGGCTGCGGCGCGTGACCGCGCCCGTTCATCCTGCGGCGACTGAAGACCGACCGGACGATCATCGCCGACCTGCCCGAGAAGAACGAGATGAAGGTCGTCTGCACGCTGACCGCGAGCAGGCGACGCTGTATAAGGCCGTGGTCGACGAGACTGCTCGAGCGGATCGAGAGCGTCGAGGGGATCGAGCGCGCGGGCGTGGTGCTGCGGCGCTGATGAAGCTCAAGCAGATCTGCAACCACCCGGCGCACCTGCTCAAGCGATCGCTCGCGGCTGGCCGGGCGCTCGGGCAAGCTCGCCCGACTCGAAGAGATGCTGGAAGAGGCGGTGGCCGCGGGCGACAAGGCGCTCTGTCTTCACGCAGTTCGCCGAGATGGGCACAAGCTGCGCGGGCATCTCCAGGAACGGCTCGGCCGCGAGGTCCTGTTCCTCCACGGCGGCACTCCGAAGCCGGCGCGCGATCGGATGGTCAGCGCTTCCAGTCGCCGGACGGCCCGCCGCTCTTCGTGCTCTCGGTCAAGGCCGGTGGCACGGGCCTCAATCTCACCGCGCCAATCACGTCTTCCACTTCGACCGCTGGTGGAACCCGGCGGTCGAGAACCAGGCCACCGACCGCGCCTTCCGCATCGGCCAGCGCAAGACGTGCAGGTCCACAAGCTCGTCTGCGGGGCACGTTCGAGGAGAAGATCGACCAGCTGATCGACGCGAAGCAGGAGCTCGCCGAAGATCGTCGGCAGCGGCGAGGCATGGATCACCGAGCTGGACACGGGGCAACTGCGCGAGCTCGTCCGCTCTGTCGAGCGACGCGGTGATGGCGGCGTGAGGGGCGCCGATCCCGCTGCCCGCGCGCTCAGGGATCGGACGCTGCGCGATGCCTCGGCGACGATCGGCGGGAGCATGGTGGTCGCAACGGTTCATCGAGTGCTCGAGTCCTTCGGGCTCGGATCGCGGCTGCAGCGCGGCCGCGAATACGCCCGGACGGGGCAGGTGCTCGAGCTCGATGTCGAGCCGGGAATCGCCCTCGCCAGGGTGCAGGGCCGCAGCTACACGCCCTACCGGGTGCGGATCCGCCCCGAGCCGTTCTCGACCCACCAGTGGCGCCGGGCCGAGAGGGCGATCGCGGCTCGGGCGCTGCCGCTCGCGAAGCTGCTGGCCGGCGAGGTGCCCGGCGACATCGAGGAGGTGCTCGCCGACGCGAAGCTGGCGCTGCTGCCTCGCTCCTACGAAGAGCTGCGCGCGAGCTGCACCTGTCCTGACGCGGCCAACCCGTGCAAGCACACGGCGGCGGTCTACTACGTCCTCGCCGAGCGACTGGACGCGGACCCGTTCGCGCTGTTCACGCTGCGCGGGCGCACCCGCGAGGAGCTGATCGACAGCCTGCGCGGAGCCGAGCAACCGCAGCGGGCGGCGCGGCGCGCGCGTCACGGAAGGCAGCGGCCGGGACGACGGACGCCCAGCAACCCCCGCCGCCGGCGCCGCTGGAGGAGCTGCTCGACCGCTTCTGGTCCAGCGAACCCGGGCTCGACGAGCTGCAGCTGACGCCGCTGGCCGGCGAGGCGCCGGACGCACTGATCCGCCAGCTCGGTCCCGCGCCGGTCACCGCTCACGGCCGTGACCTCGGGGACGTGCTGGCGCCGCTGTACGGGCGACTCGCCGCCGGGGCCGAGCGTCGCGCGCTGTCCGGCGGAGAGATGCCCACACAGCATTGATCACGCCACCGGCGAATATCCCCGCTCCGGGCGGAATGCTTTTCAATTGCACCTTGAAGGGCTCCAAGGTGCAGAACGCAGCCAGAAAACACCGCAAATAGGCCGAAAGCGGAGCCCGAGCAGTTGACATCGTTACCGGCTCATTTGCAGGCAATTCAGCCACCTGACAGGCGTGCACCACGTCGCTTCACACGCGAGAGGTCGCTGGTTCAAGCCCAGCCGTGCCCATTCAGGAAAGCCCTGGTAATCCGGGGCTTTTCGCATGTGTGGAGGGAGTACAAGGTCATCTTCGGGGAGCTCATTCCGCTTCCGTGGACCACTTCCGTGGACCAGTGGCAGTCTTGACGGACCACATTGAGCGTTATTTCGCGCTTTCAGCGGGTTGATTGGACATCTCGTCGGAGGCCTCGGCTGGAACGCCGGGTTCGCCGAGATCGGACCTTGCGAGCAGCTCCTCGAACGCCCGCTTGACCTGGGGGCGGCTGACGCGCTTCTGCACCTGCGCGTAGATCTCGAGGGTCGTCTTTGAGTCCTCGTGACCGACCTGGTCCATCACGTAATGCAGCGGCGCACCGGCCTCGAGCATCAGGCTGATGTAAGTCCGCCGCAACGTGTGAGGCACCACGCCTGGCAGCGGAGCCTGGCCGCTGGCCCCTCGCTGTTCATTGGCCTTGGCTACTACTCGCGAGAGAATCGTGCGGACGTTGTCCTTGTCCCGCGGCTTCCCGCTCGCAGTGGCGAACACGAACCCCTCGAGGCGGACCTCGCCGCACTGCGCTCGCCAGGAGTTGAGCTCATCGACGACGTCGAGCGTCAGATCGACCTGGCGCTTGCCCGCCTCCGTCTTCGCCTGCTCAATGATCAGACGCTCATGGTGGACATCGACTGCCCGCCACCTCAGTTGGCAGAGCTCCGTGACGCGAAGGCCGGTCTTGGCCATCACGGCGATCATCGGCCGTCGACCGATCTGGAGGTCGCGGCGCTTCTGCCGGTCCATCCGGCCGGCAACCGCCAGCAGCTCGGCCAGCTCGTCGGGTTCCAGTACCCGCCTCACGGGTCGCGCCGCCTTCAGTCGTCGGCGCTTGCCGCGGGCGGGATTGGTTTCGAGGCCTCCCCGCTCTACTGCACTATCGAGGATCTGCGCCAGCAGTACGAGTGTCTTGTTGATGCTCTCGTTGCTGAGCGCCACCCGCCTTTGTCCTCTCCTATCCAACAGCGGGTTGCCACTGGCCGCGGCGCGGCGGATCGCCTCACGCTCGATCACCTTCTTCTCGCGGTACCGGTCCACGACATCGATGTTGAGCTCCGCTACCGCCAGCTCCGCGAAGAACGGGAGAAGGTGCCGCTTGAGCCTCCACTCGTAGTCGAGCTGGGTGTTCGCTCCGAGCTCGCCCTTTCGGGCCGCCCACCACCGCGAGGCGAATTCGTGGAATGTAAGGTCGCCGACCTGCTCCAGATTCGGGGGCTGCTCGGGCTCCCACACGCCAGCTCGAACGCGAGCGAGTACATCCTCTAGCTTGCGCTCTGCCTTCTGCCAGGTCCAGCCCTCGCTGGACCTGCCTAGCGTGATGATCTTGCGCTTACCGTCGACACGGAACCGCAGGCTGAACGTGAGATCGCCGTCGCGAATGCGCTCGTGCACGCGGATCTCGCCGCGCGCTCGTTTTTCCATGTGTACCTCCTTGGGTTGATGTGACGCCCAGTGCACCACACGGGACGCCTGAGCCCGATCTGCGAGCCTATGCCAGGCCAGACCGGGATCATGGCTCTCGCTCGAACTCGAGCAGCTCGAAGCTGGGCCGTTCGGATCGACGCCGCTGGGCCTGTCGCTTGGATGACGCGGGCCGGTTCGACGCCGACTCCGGTAACGCTCCGACGCATGCCCATCGGTCGCGCACAACATCGGGGTCGAAGCGCAACCTGGCCCGAGTTCCGCCGCCGAGGCGGACGCAACCGAGCTCCTCGGCGTGCTGGTAGATGAAGCGTACGGCCACGCCGTAGTGCGCAGCGACGCGTCCGGCGGTCCACAGCCTGTTGCCCGAGAAGCTCATGTTCTCAGTTTCATTCGCCGGTGCGCGTTCGCTCCGATGGCGCGCCTCCTGATGTAGGTCTCGGCCACCGGCTTCGACAATCTCGGCGAGCTGCGGCGCGAGGCGGTCTATGAGGCGATCGGCGATCTCGTCGGCGAGTGCGCCGAGTAGAAGTAGTGCTGGATCCTTCGAGCGATCGCCGGGCATGTCACCCTCCGGAACCTACCGCGCCGACCGGTTGTCCGCCAGGTAGTCGTCGTCCCAGCAGACGGTGCCTTTGACGAGCCGCGGGATGAGGTCGGCTTCCCAGCTGCCTAGCCGTCTCGACGTAAGCGCGTCGGTCGACCCAAGGTCGGCGGCTGCACGCGCGAGGATGTGGGCCAGCCAGCCGCCAAAGTCGTGTTCGTGCTCGGCGGCCGCGCGGCCGCCGGGGGCGAGTGCCGGGCGGGGTCGTGCGATCGATCGTCCGGTCCTTGAGGGTGAGGTCGGCGTTGTTCGCGCTTGATCCTACGGCGCGGCCGTGACGCTCGAAAAGCAGCTGCGCCGCACGATGCGGCTGTCAATCGTCAACCTGCCGCGACGACGAACAACCTCGCGCCTGCTTCACCCGGAAGGAGCCACTTTCCTGTCCGTCCTAGATGTTCTCGTGGCTTCCGCTATGGACGGGTAGGCCCGACACATTGCTGTGCCGGGCCCCCCTCAGAACCAGGGCGTGCCCGTTTCCGAGCACCCGGCTCAAGCAAGCCGCTGTAGGTCCGGTGGCGTGAGGCCGTACGATCCGCTCGTCGTTGAAGAGCGCATCGTCCGCGGGTCCGTTCACCGCGACGCATGCCGTGGCGTCTAATCGTTTCTCGCCGCCCGAGCAAAGGCAACCGAAGTCGACCGAAGACTTGCGGGGCTTACTACCGAATCCGCTCCCTTCGGGCCGCCACACGGCGCTTAACAGCCGCCGCGCGTCACTGCGATCGAGACAGACGGAGCGAAACGCCCCGCAGAAGCCAAGCCTGCTGCTTCCTGCTTAGGAGCAGTCGAATCGGCGTCGACACAACCGCGATTCGTGCAACGGTCCCGGGGATCGAGGCCGCTTCAGGTGCCATCGGATTGAAGACCCGAACGTCGGCCCCCCCGAACGTCGGCCCCCGCTTGCTGCGTCGGACACATCATCCGGACGCTCGCTCGGTGGGCGGCAGCAGCAGCCCGGTGCCCCTACGCGCACTGTTGCTTCCAGAAGCGGCGGCGGCGTCACGGGGCCGCGGCCGCTTGTTGACGGCCGCGAGTGCGAGTCTGAGCTAGCACCTCGTCGCCTCCGACCGTCTCTGCTGCTTCGCTTCGCGAACCGACGCTGGCCTCCTCGACGGCCGCGTGAGAACCGGCGCCGATCGCGTCGGCTTCTGCAGCGCTAGGCGGATGCACCAGTCTGGCGCGCGCGACGAGAGTGCTGGTCTCGCCCGGGGACGGCGCCTACACGGCCGTTGGGCGCCCTCCAGACTCGGCCCCCTCCCCCCGGCGTGACGCATCCGTGATGTCACGTCGGAGGTGTCGTGGACTGGTCTCATCCATATGGGCTGCCGATACGACGTAGAACGAGCAAATCGAACACGAGCAAAGCTGCGATTAACAAGATCGCGATCATCTTGGTGACCTCCTCGTACCCCACGCTGTTGGTCTCTGCAGGCGATTCCTCCCTGGTTCGAATGGAGCCGCTCACATACTTGTTGGCTTACTCGATTGAGCGGGACCGCGCATCGGTGAGAGCCCGCAGATGACGTTGGGGAACTACGGATGCTTTCCTTCTCGACAGAACGGACGACCGCGCAGTCGAGACGACTGGTTTGCGTCGCCACCAGCGTCTTTCCTCGCGGATTGCTTGCAGGGTCCTCGCTAAGGATGTCGTCGACGGCAGCACCCGCGATGATGCGGTACAGGCTCCTGAGTGTGATGAAGAACTGGTGCTTCCGGCGTCGCCGCTCGAAGTCGGCGTGTTGGGTGGGCGTTGGGGTTGGCGTTCGCGTCGGCGAGCATCGCGTGAGATTCTTGGGTTGTGCGGATCGGGTCGGTGCGGAAGCTTGAGGCAGTGTTGCCATCGTTGCGCGGCGTGGCGGCGGGAGTGGGCGTGGTCGTGTCGTTCACGCTGGTGGGTGGTGCGCGGTCCGCGGTGCTGCAGCGCTCGACCGACGCCGCAGCTTATGTTCTGAGCGCGACCAGCGCCGGTTCCGCCTACGCCCCGACTTTTACGGGCAACGGCATGCTGGGCGTTCGCGTGCCGCCGACTGGGCAGGGGTATGAGTCGGGTGTGGTGCCAGCTCTGTCGGAGCTTGCCGGCTTGTACGCGCAGCCGCCCGGAGGCGTGCAGCAGCGGGCGAACGTCCCGACCTGGTCGACGCTGACGTTCTCCGACGCCGGCCAGCCGTTCTCGCTGTCAACCGGGAGCACCAGTAACTGGCGGCAATCGTTGAATCTACATACCGGCCTTGTCGCGACTACGGCCCGGTGGACCGCGCCGGACGGCCATGTCACCGGCATCGCCTATCAGTTGCTGACGGACCGTGCGCGACCGGACGTGGGCCTGGTTCGACTGACGCTCACCCCGCACTGGTCGGGCACCGCGACCGTCACGGACACGATCGACGGCACCCCGGCAACGCTCACGACCCAGATCGGCAAGGGATGGGGGACCGGCTCGCAGCACAGCGACTGGGTGCGCGTCCAGACCGAGGGCACCAAGATCGATGTGACGATCGCGAGCAGGCTGCGAGTGGGCGCCAACGTGAGGGCCGTCAGCTCGCAGAGCGACCAGTCGATCGGTCAGAGCGTCGGTCAGCGACTGTCCTTTCCGGTGAGGGCCGGTCGCGGCTACGTGATCACCAAGTACGTCGGTGTTGAGAGCTCAAGCGACAGCGCCGACCCGACAACCGCCGCGCAGGGGCAAGCGAGCAGCGCGGCCGCCACGGGGTTCGCCAGCCTGTTGCGCGCCAACGATGCCGCCTGGGCGGCACTGTGGGCGGCACGGATCGACGTGCTGGGCAACCCGGCGCTGGCGAGCGCCGTCAACGCGAGCCAGTTCTATCTGTGGTCGAGCACCCGCCGCGGGGTTGACTGGAGCATCTCCCCGGGCGGCCTCTCGTCGAATGGCTACAACGGGCACATCTTCTGGGACGCAGAGACCTGGATGTACCCGTCACTGCTGGCCCAGCACCCGGACCTCGCGGAGGGGATCGATTCCTACCGATACAAGCGGCTGGGTGCCGCCGAGCGGCACGCCAGGGCGACCGGATACAGGGGCGCCCGCTATCCGTGGGAGAGCGCGCTGGACGGCACCGAGCAGATCCCGCCGCCGGCCGTGATCTTCAGCGAGGGGCTGTACGAGCAGCACATCACCGCCGATATCGCGCTCGCCCAGTGGCAGTACTACCTCGCGACTAGCGACCGCAGGTGGCTTGTGCGTCGCGGCTGGCCGGTCCTGTCCGCGGCGGCGGCGTTCTGGGCTTCGCGCGTCAAGCTCGGCAGCGATGGCCGCTACCACATCAACGGCGTCACCGGACCCGATGAAGACAACCCGAATGTCAACGATGAGGTCTACACGAACGTCGCTGCGCGAACCACGCTCAAAGATGCGGTCGGGGCGGCGCGCGTGCTGCACGTGACGCCGCCCCGGGCGTGGGCGAAGATCGCCTCGCAGATCGTCGTCCCGGTCGACGCCAGGCTCGGGATCCACCGGGAGTTCGCGGGATACCTGGGACAGCTTGTCAAGCAGGCGGACGTGACGCTGCTGCAGTACCCCTGGGCGTATCGGATGCCGTCCGGCATCGCACAGCAGGACATCAACTACTACGTGCCGCGGACCGATCCAAATGGCCCATCGATGAGCGACGCGATCAACTCGATCGACACCTCGGGGCTGGACAGCGCCGGATGCGCGAGCTACGTGTACACGGTGCGCAGCTACCAGCCGTTCATCCGGGACGTCTTCGATCAGTTCTCGGAGACCCGGACCGGCGGCGCGTTCACGTTCACGACCGGCATCGGCGGCTTCCTGCAGGAATTCCTCTACGGCTATTCGGGCCTGCGGTGGGGCTCGACAAGCGTCTGGCTCGACCCCAGCTTGACGAGTCAACTGCGCGGGATCGTGCTTCGCGACCTCGCGTGGCACGGACGGCGGTTCGACGTTGCGATCGGGCAACGGAACACCACCGTGACGTTGCAGAGCGGCGCGCCGCTTCCGGTCAGCACGCCAGCGGGTATGCGGCTCGTGACCAAGGCGCGCCCGCTGACGTTGCCGACCAGGCGCCCTGACCTGAGGCTCACAACCGACGCGGTCCGCTGCGGACAAGCGCTGGCGAGCAGCTCGCAGCCTGGCGCGCCAGCCCTGGCTGCGGTCGACGGCAGTCCAGCGACCGACTGGCGGCCGCGCTCGCTTCCCGCGATGCTCACGGTGCCGGTGGCCAGAGGCGTCGGGGCGAGGATCAGCACCGCGACGCTGCGATGGGGCCAGCGCTGGCCACCTTCTTTGATCGCGCCGCCCCTCCCCGGTCCGGTGATCACGCTACGCGCGAGCAGCTACACACTCCAGGGATCCAGCGACGGCCACACGTGGCGAACCGTCGCGACCGTCGCCGGCCGCATAATCGGCACGGTCGACGTGCTGCACTTCCCGGCGACTCGTGCTCGCTTCCTCCGCGTGCAGATCACCACCGCAACCGGCCTCCAGCAGCCGATGCTCGAAGAGCTCACCGTCCCGAGCGGCTAGCGGGAGCTGGCCCGCGACTCACCTAACCGGCAAACCATCGTGTGCCTAAACCCCGCAACCGTCGCACGTGACTTGATTCTTGTGCCGCTATCCGCGTACATCGACGCACATCCGCGCACATCGGATCGTTTGCCAATCCCCCGCGACTGCACACGGGGGCATGATTCGGCCACGGCGACCTCGCACTCGCCCGCAGCGTCTACTAGTGTCGTGTCGAAGGGAGGTGTGGTCGGAGTTGCATGCGGATTTGGATCTAAGCCGCAAGTGTCTGCCGAAGCTACGGAGCCCGCGACTACAGACTCGGGTCCCCCGAACCTGGCGGGCGTTGCGTGCACGGGTTTAGTTCCGCAACGAGCCCGGATTGGTCCTCGGCACTCACGATGAGCCGACGCATCGGGGCCCGGAGCGGACCGAGCCGCACCCATTTCGGCCGATCCAACGTGATCTCGACCAACCCGGTACCGGCGCCGTTGACAAGCGCGGTACCTCGCCAGTAGTTGACTCCGCGGAGGACGCTGAGTCTAAAAGGACCGCGGAGATCGGCTCTGTTCAGGGGCCGAGCAGATGCCACCGCCTCACGAGGGATCGTGGCTTGAAATGCCCACCCCATGCGAACGTCGACCGTTGAGGAACTGATCGTGACGCGCGGCGCCGTCCGGCTTGCGCCGAACGCTGTCATGAGGGTGCGGCTGGGTCGATCGACCCTGATCGGGAACGTCCTCTCGTTGATCATGATCCTTCCTCGGGAAAGCCCTAGACGCATCCAGAAGGCGTGCTTGATCAGATTGGCGCTCTCTTCGAGCCGGGGGCGCTGCTGACCCTCGTCGGCGCCCGCCATGAGTACCGCGAGGATCTCCTGCTCGTGCTCGTGCCGGAAGGCACGCGGGTAGCAGGCCAACAGCTGCCGGTAGCGCCGCTCGAGGTCTGCGGAGTCACTCATGTGAGCGCCGCTGTAGCCGGCTTCAAGCGCGACATCGCAACGCGGGCGTTCGCCTGCAAACGGGCTGCCTCGGCAGCGAGCAGCTCTCCGCCTGCGGGCGTCAACCGGTAGTAACGGCGCAGTCGGCTATCCACGATCTCCTCCCGGTCAACCTCGATGAGCTTGTCTGCGCGCAGACGCTCAAGCGCCGCATACAAGGTTCCGGCCTTCAGCTGGACACGGCCGGCTGAGATCGCTTGGATGTCAGTGATGATCCCGTAGCCATGCTGGCTGCCCGCGGCCAGGGCCGTCAGGATCAAGAACGTCGCCTCTTGCATCGCCCGGCTCGCCATAACAGCAGCATATACAGTTGAACTGTCTAATATCAAGCCGAGCGACCGGGCCTCGCTACTCGCATGGCACGGCTTCGCCGAGAGCCTTGACCAGGACCTGCGCGAGGCGCTGGCCAGTGTCCCCGTCCTGGGACCCGTGGTGCGGGTTGAACTCGGTGACCGTGAGCACACACGTACGCTGATCGTGGGCAATGCCTGCGACGCGAATCGAGGTGCCGACGCAGGGTGCCAGGCGGTCGCGGTGATCGTGGCGGGGACGCCGATGGAGTCGTCCGGTTCGCCGGTGAGGGCTCGACTATCTCGAGACCTGCCGGCGCGCCGCGCCCGGGGCGTCTTGTTCAGGATGGCTGTCGCCTGGGGCAAGGAGCCGATGTGTCGTTTGCGCTTGGCGATCCGGGAGGCGAGCGGCGCCGGTCACGCCGCTCGCCTCCCGCGGCGACGTGCGTCAGGCCGCTTGGGGGACGGCCGCCCGGGCGATCTGGTCGACGAATTGCCCGGTGATCTGCCTGGTGGCGACGTTCACACGGTTGTACGCGTTGATCGTCGCGATCGCGACCACCAGCGCCGCGAGCTGCGGCTCGCTGTAGTGGCGCGCGGCCTCATCCCAGACCTCGTCGGGCACCGGGTCGGAGCGGTCGGCGAGCCGGGTCGCGGCCTCGGTGAGCGCCAACGCGGCTCGCTCGGCGTCGCTGAAGTACGGCGCCTCGCGCCACGATGCAACCAGATGGATGCGCTCGCTGCTCTGGTCCAGGTGCTCGAGCGCGCGGGAGTGGATGTCCACGCACGCGCTGCAGCCGTTGATCTGGCTCGCGCGCAGCTCCACCATCTGCAGCGTGCTCTCGGGGATCTCGGCGTGGGTCGCAGAGGCTGCGAGCGCCTGAGCCGCCTCGAGCGCGCCTGGGACAGTGATCGCCGGGTTCTTGATTCTTGCCTGCATGACGTCGCCCTTTCGGGTTGTGGTGTGTCGGTCCCGAAGATCACCTTCAATGACGGGCAGCGAGGCGAATATGTGACACCGCACTGAGTACGGGCCGCCACCGGCACTCGTCGCAGAACCCAGACGCGCGGGAGGCGCGTATCCGGACCTGCGAGCGATGGTCCGTCATCAGAGCTCCGCGAACTCGACGCGGAAGGCGTGGTATGGGTGCGTGTCGATGTTCTCGACGCTGTGCGGACCCTCGGGCTCCATCCAAGAGGCCCGTGGCGCGCCGCTCTCGGCCTGCCGTTCCGGTGACTGGAATGTCAGCCGGCCGTGCTCGTAGTAGCGGATTCGCGCGGGCTGGTCGACGATCATCAGGCCGGGATGCCGGTGGGTGTGTTCTGGCTCGCGGGCGCCGGGATCGATGACGACCTCGAGCACGCGGGCCGTGGGTGTTTCGAGTGGCACATGGTGCGAGCCGGGCGCCGCGACGAGCCCCTCGAGCGAGTCCGGCCACGCCCAGCCATCGTCGCGTTGCGCACGATCCGGCATCGAGTGGTGCTCGCACGCAGCGCCAAGAGCGGTCACAGACGCGGGACTGCCGTGGACGGCGTCGCGAACAGGGTGAGCTGCGTGCCATCTGGTGTGCGAATCCGTGCGTTGCGGTCTCTCCACGGAGTGGTTACTGGCGCCGCGACCCTCTCCGCGCCGCCCGCGAGTAGTCGCTGGGCGACCGTGTCGCTGTCTTCGACCTCAAACGCGAGACGCGCAATGCCTGCGACTCGCCTTCCAGCCTCGATCTGATCGACGAGCTTGAGACCGGTGTGATCGGGTCGGGCTCTCGAGGCGAGTGTCGTGTCGGTGGTCGGCATCATGCGTGCGCCGGCTCGAGTTGGTTCGGGACGGCTCGAGCCGATCTCGGGCGGTCGGCAGGCCGGATCGGTACTGGCGATGATTGTCGAGCTGTCCGATCGTGTCCCCGAGCACGAAGCTCGTGTCGCGCGCGCCAGTGATGAACTCGTGCGGGAATCCGAGGTCGATCCGGCTCGCGGTCTCGAGCCGGGCCAGGTGCTCTGGATCGAGCCGCAGCCCGACCGCGGCGAGGTTCTCGCGGACTTGGGTCTCCTTGCGTACCCCGACGATCGGCAGCACGATCCCGGGACGGCCGAGCAGCCAGGCGAGCGCCACCTGGGCCGGCGTGGCTGCCAGCTCGGCCGCGATAACAGACACCGTCTCGGCGATCCGGTGGTTGCGTTGGCTGAGAATGCGGCCGCTGCCGACGTCTGGCCGAGCGAGCCTCCCGTCCGCGCCCGCGGCTGCGCCGTTGGCGTATTTGCCGGTGAGGACGCCCATCCCGAGCGGGCTCCAGGCGGTGATCGCCAGGTCCAGCGCTCCGGCCATCGGCAGGTACTCGCGCTCGATCGTGCGCTCGACCAGGCTGTACTGCAGCTGGACTGCGGAAAAGGGGTTCCAGCCGCGCTGCTCGGCGAGCGTGTTCGCTTGCGCGACAAGCCAGGCGGGCGTGTCGCTGATCCCAAGGTAGAGCAGGCAGGCGTGACGAAGTCGCTGACGGGCATGCCACGCAGGACGTAGCCGGGTCTTTCGTGGCCGCAGAACGGCCGATCGGCAACTTCAACGGACACCCCGTCGAGATCGCCTTCGCACTCGGTCAAGGAGACCTTGCACTGGCCCACACCGTCTATCAGCCAGACGGGGCGGACACTCGCCGCTGGACGGGCAATGAACCAACTCCTCAGCTCTTTGAGCGCACCGGCAGGACACCGCGACCTGGGCGACTGCGGCGGGCCGTGCCCATCGTGGGCGGAGCGATACCGGATATCTCAGGAACCGCAGCGCGGGCACGATGCTCGAGCACGCCCACACCGGCCACACCATGTCGTGTCCGCTCGCCACCGAAAGCGGTCATGTGCTCCTGGGCGTGAGACGCACCAGCGTGGCTGGATCTCGGTCGAAGGGGCCATGGGCATCGCTTGGAACCACGGCGCCGAGGGGTGTGGCGTCGCTGATGTGCAGCATCGGAGCGTTCCCCCCTTGGAACACTCGCGGTGATGGCCCCGGGTGGACGGCGACTTGCCGGATTCGCCGCGCTGAGGCTGCTCACGTGGGAGTAGTCACCGAGCCGCGTCGCCGTCGTCGAACGGTGCTGACGGTGATCAAACGGATCCACGCCATCCCCTGGGAAGACGACGATTGCGTGACGACATCTGCGTTGCGCCATCGGCGGTAACCGTTTCCGGCCCAACCGGATCGGTTCTGCCCGCGGCACATGGCCGGTTGGGGTCGATGGTCGACTTGGCGTCGCTCGCATGCCCCACGAGCTTGACTTTGGCGGTGCGCGGCTGAAAGACTCGGCGCGCGATAGCAGGCTGCCCCGGGGCCGCGGCTTGCGATGAACGACTGGGGACTGGATGAAACGCTGCTTTGGTCTTGCTGCGATGCGAGCTCGTTGCTTCGGCATTCGTGTGCGCGGGGGTGGCGGATGCGGCTGGGCCCGGCGTGCGGATCGGTGTGCTCACCAGCTCCCATGCCCTGCTGGTCCGAGCCCCCAGCTGACCACTGAGTGCGCGGCGCTATCGGTGACGCACCGGCCGTCTGATCGGGCTCTGCGAAGAAAGGAATCCGGATGAGTCCAACACGTAGGACCGCGCTGATTTTCGGCGTGCTGTTCCTCGCCACATTCGTCTTCTCTATCGCAGGGGTCCTCCTCTACAACCCCGTGCTGCACCCGGCAAAGTTCATGGCTGGTGCTGGAGGCGACACGCGCGTGCGCCTTGGCGCGGTCTGCGAGGTGCTTCTCATCATCGCGAACATCGGGACGGCGGTCGTGGTGTATCCGATCTTCAGGCGGCAGTTCGAAATCCTCTCCCTCGGGTATGTGACCGCGCGTCTCGTTGAATGCACCTTTATCGCGATCGGCATCGTCAGCTACCTTGCGGTCGTCACGTTGCACCAGACGACCGCCGGCGGGGCCGCCGGCTCGCTGCTAAACGACGCGAGATCGCTTGTTGCGGTTCGCAACTGGACGTTCGTCCTCGGCCCCGGCTTTGTTGTCGGCGTCGGGAACGGACTGATCCTTGGCTACATGATGTACCGGTCAGGCCTCATGCCGCGAGGCTTGACGATGTTGGGACTCATCGGAGGCCCTCTCATCTGCATCACGGGGCTCGGGGTGGTGCTCAACGTGTTCGCCAGAGGCGGCACGGCGCAGGCCATCGCGACCGTCCCGGAGTTCCTCTGGGAGCTGTCGCTCGGGATCTATCCGATCGTCAAGGGGTTCAAGGCATCTCCAATCCTCGAGGCCGGCCTGCCAACCTCCTAGGTGGACGAGGTTCGCTGAGGGTCACGATGGCTTCGAGGCAATCCCGAGGGCATGTCGGCGCTGTCAGTCGCGGCGCTCCTGGGGTCGCTGGAACGGGTGGCTGCCGTGACGCGCCGCCTGTGTGCGGCAGATCGCGCCCCGCCCGATACAGAGGCGGTTCGAGTGTGCGGCTCAGGTGCTGTGCTGCAGTTCGGAATCGAGCAGGTCGAGGAACGCGCTGGCGGCCGGCGAGGGTTCGCGCTCAAGCGGTGTGACGAGCATCAGATCGCGTGGTATCGATGGGTCGCTGGCGAGCCCGATCGCTCGGCCGGCGGCCATCCGGATCGCGGCTGGGGGCAGGAGCGAGACGCCGAGACCAAGGGCGACGAGCTCGACGAGGTCGGCGATCGTGTCGACCTCGCATGCGACGCGCCGGCGTAATCCCGCGGCTTGGCACGCTTGGTCGATGCTGGCGCGCAGTGAGGAGTCCGCGCGGTATTCGACGAAGTCACGGTCGGCAAGGTCGATCAATCGCACGCGGCGTCGACTGGCCAATGGATCCTGCTCGGCGACGCCGAGGAGCAGCGACTCGGTGCCGATCGGCCGGGCCGTCACTCGGTTAGCCTGCGGTCCGAGCGGTAGGTCGACGATCGCCAACTCGAGCTCCCCGTCGGCAGTCTGATGAACGAGCGAGGGAACGCCTGCATGGCGCAATCGCAGGGTAACGGCGGGATGCCTGCGGTGATACCGGGCAAGTAATGCCGGCACGTTGAGGGGACCGACGGTCTGCGTCTGGATCACGCCGATCGCCAGTTGCCCGCGCACGAGCCCGCGGACACCCGCAACTGCGTCAAGACCGTCCTCGGTCGCTGAAACGGCCCGCTGGGCAGCTGGAAGTAGCGCCCGTCCGGCGTCCGTCAGCTCGACGCGTCGCGTGCTCCGCACGAACAGGTCGGTGCCCAACTCTCGCTCGAGTGCGCGAATCGAACTCGACAAGCTCGATTGCGTCAGGTGTACCTGCGTCGCGGCTCGCGTGAAGTGATTGGCCTCAGCCACGGCGAGGAAATGAGTCAGCTGCCGCAGCTCCATTCATTGATGGTATCGCTTACACACAACGTAACCATCTGTTGGACAACTGGACCGGGCTAACTCAAACTGCTGCCTGTCGAGACGTGAACACACCTCGACCATCCACATCACAGCTCAACTTCCCGCAGGAGGAGTCACGACGATGCTCATCAATCCCAGCGAACTCCCGGGCCCGGCCGAAGGCCGTTACTTCATCGGCGCCGACCATGGCGGGGTGCCTGTCTCTTTCTTCCGTGTAGATGCTCCGCCGGGATCGGGACCGGCGCTTCACCGCCATCCCTACCCGGAGCTCTTTGTGCTTGACGCCGGGCAAGCCGATTTCGATGTCGACGCTTCCCACCTGACCGCCCGCGCCGGCGACATCCTGATCGCACCCGCAGGCGCGGCTCACCGCTTCACGAACACCGGCCATGACCAACTCCGGCTGACCGCGATCCACACCGCACCATCGATGGCGACCGAATGGCTCGCCTCGCACCTTACCCGGACGCCCACGCGCAGCACCGGCGTCGCCTGATCGCGCTTCACCGGCCAGTGGAGCGCGCGAACCCCGGCACAAACCCCAGTCATAAGAACTAAGGAGCACCAATGCTCACCACCCTCGGATCCGCACTCTCAGCGCTGATCGCCGTCGCCTGCATCCTGATGGGCGCCCGCTACCTCCTCGATCCCCGACCGGCAGCGGCGGGATTCGGCATCCCCGGCGAGTTCGGCGACACCACCCAGGGATCCGCCTGGCTCGCCGTCAAGGCCTCTCGCGACATCGCCGTAGCGATCAGCATCGCAGTCCTCCTCATCAACGGAGCGCCCCGGTTGCTCGGCTTCCTGATACTGGCGGTCGCTCTGATCCCGATCGCCGACGGCACGATCGTCCTGCGCAGCGGCGGGCCGAAAGCAGTCGCTTTCGGCGTCCACTGGGGCACCGCCGCCGTCATGCTCATCGCCGCAGCGCTGCTGATCGTCTGAAAGGCGAACCGTCTGACATGCCGACCCGGGTCATCCGACCAGTTGGCTCGATCAGTCGGGCACGCGGTCAAGGGTGCCAGGCAATTCAACCGGTTCGCGCGGCGAGCGAGCTTGGGAGTGGCGCTCGCTCGAGGGCGGCGCGCATGCCGCTGATCGCATCAAGCAGGGCAGACATTGGTCTGAGTAGCAGCGTCGCCCGCTCGACGCGGCCGAGTGCGTCGTAGGTCTCGTCCAGTACTCCCGTCATCCGGTGATCACCGCGGGCGGCGGTGATGATCGTGACGACCTGGCGCCCGGCGACGAGCTCGTCCCGAGCCTCGATCTCGTCCAGGACGCTGCCGATTGTCATCAGCATGTGGGCTACGTCCGCGCGGCCCCCGTAGTCCCTGACCGGGCTGTGAAAGACCACGTGCTCGCTGAGCAGGTTCTCGAGCCGGTTCTCAGGGTCTGGTCGTGTGAGTACAAGCAGCTTCGACTGCATGTTTCCTCCAATCAGGCGACGTGGGTTCACACCCGGCACCGCTTTGTCAGTGTTCAATGAGGCAGAGAGGGGCACGCGTGTGATGCTTTGTCGGTTCAAGCCGCCTGCTCGCCCCGAGCGTCACGTCGCGCGGGCTCCGCTGGCAAGAACGCAACCGGAGCGGGCGCGCTGGTGGTAGGTCGCTGCGCTGCGTCTGTGATCAGGCGGGCGCCGCGGCCGTGCGCGATGAAGCTGAAGGCCCACCGGGTCAGGACGAGGAGCCGGCTCTCGAAACCGATCAGGTACCAGAGGTGGACCATTAGCCAGGTGATCCACGCGAAGAAGCCGCCGAGCCGGATGTGTTTGACTTCGGCGATGGCGCTGGCGCGGCCGATGGTGGCGAGGTTGCCCTTGTCGTGGTAGCGGAAGGGTCGTCCCGGCCGGCCGTGGAGGCGGTCGCGAACGATGCGCGCGGCGTGGCGGCCCTCTTGCATCGCGACGGGCGCGAGCCCAGGGAGGGCTATCGACGAGCCGTCGGGGTGGCGGACACGGATCATGTCTCCGATCGCGAGCACCTCGGGATGGCCGGGGAGCGAGAGGTCCTCCAGGACTTCGACCCGTCCGGCCCGATCGACATTCACACCGGCGCGCTGCGCCAGCACACCCGCGAGATTCGAGGCAACCACCCCTGCTGCCCAGACCACCGTTCGTGCCGGGATCTGACGACGCGGCCCTTCTGATTGTTTGACGGTTATGGAACGGGTGTCTAGGCCGATGACCGTGTGATCGAGGAAGGGGGTCACACCGAGGCGTGCGAGCGAGCGCAGTGCCTTGGCCGAGAGCGAGCGCGGGAACTCGCGCAGGACCCGGTCGCCGGCTTCGACGAGCAGGACCTGCGCGTTGCTCGCGTCAATCGCGTGGAAGTCGGCCTGCACGTCACGGACGATCTCGGCGATCTGGCCAGCCATTTCCACGCCCGTCGGTCCCCCGCCGACGACAGCGAACGTCAGCCACGCAGCCTGCTGCTCGGGGTCGCGCTCGAGCTCGGCGGCCTCGAACGCTTCGAGGATTCGCCGCCGGATCGCGAGCGCGCCGTCGAGCGTCTTGAGGTTCGCGGCGAGCGTCTGCCACTGCTCGTGACCGAAGTAGTTGTAGTGCGACCCAGCCGAGACGATCAGCGTGTCGAACAGCAGTGGGTCGGGGGGGTGCTCGCCAACGACTGGGCGCATCCTGACCAGCCGCCTCTCGAGGTCGATGTCGGTGACCTCGGCGAGCACGACTTCGACGTTGCGCCGGCGCCGAAAGATGCGTCTTAGCGGATAGGAGATCTCGGCGGCTGACAGCGCGCCGGTAGCGACCTGGTAGGCGAGCGGCTGAAAGAGATGGAAGTTCCGCCGGTCGACGAGCGTGACCTCGACCGGCAGGCGGGCGAGCTTGATCGCCGCCTGAAGGCCGCCGAAGCCGCCACCGACTACCACCACGCGGTGCCGGACCGCGCCCGTCCCGTCGCCAGAACTAGATCCGGGGGCGCGGCGCGTGAATAGGGCTGCGCTCAGCAGAGCGCTGGCGGCGAAGATGGCTGCCGCCCAAGAGAAGCCGATCGCATATCCGTGCACGGCGGCGTGGGCGATCAAGCCGGGGGCGTGGTGGGTGTCCGCGAGGTAGCGCGCGGTCGCGGTCGCCGCGATCGTCGAGAGCAGTGCGATCCCGAGCGACCCGCCGACCTGCTGCGAAGCATTGACGGTGGCCGATGCGACCCCGGCATCGCTCGGCTGGACACCCAGCGTGGCGTTGCTGATCGAGGTCGAGAACACCAGTCCGAGCCCGACGCCGATCACGATCAGCGCGGGGAGAATGTCGCCGGCGTAGGAGGAGTCGACGCTGATCTGAGTCAGGTAGAGCATCCCGACTGCTCCCAGCGTCATGCCGGTGGTGATCAGCAGCCGTGGCCCGAAGCGCCGCTGGAGCATGGTCAGGGCGAGTATCGCCGAGCTCATGATCGTCGCGGTCATCGGCAGGAACGCGAGCCCGGTGGTGATAGGTAAGAGGCCGCGGGTCTGCTGGAGGTAATAGGTGAGGAACAGGATCACGGCGAAGATCGCCCCGCCGGCAATACCGATCGAGAGAAACGACGCGCCGCGGTTGCGGTCTGCGACCACCCGCAGCGGCAGCAGCGGGCTCTTGCTTCGTGACTCGAGCGCGATGAACACTGCGAGCAGCAGGATGCCGGCGGCGAGCAGCTCGATCGTTAGGTGGTTGCCCCAGCTCGTCGTCTGCGCGTGCGAGAAGCCGAACACGAGCGCGAACAGACCCGAGGAGACTGCAAGCGTGCCCGGGAGGTCGAGGCGCGGCCGCGTTTCGGGTCGCGAATTGTGCACCACGAGCAGCGCACCCGCGACCGCGACCGTGGCGAACGCCAGGTTGACGTACATGCAGTAGCGCCAGCTCAGCGACTGCGTGAGCACGCCGCCGAGCAGCAGCCCGATCGAGGAGCCGCTGCCCGCGAGCGCCGCGAAGATGCCGAACGCCTTGGCACGCTCGGATGGTTCGGTGAAAGTGTTAGTCAAGAGCGACAGCGCGGCCGGAGCGAGCAGCGCCCCGAACGCGCCCTGGAAAACTCGGGCGGCGACCAGCATCCCGAAGGACTGGGACGCGCCACCGACCGCGGACGCGAGCGCGAATCCCGCCAGCCCGGCGATCAGCGTCCACTTGCGTCCGAACCAGTCGCTGAGCCGCCCCCCGAGCAGCAACAAGCTTCCGAACGCAAGCGCATACGCGGTCACGATCCACTGGCGGTTGTCGTTGGCGAAATGGAGGGTCTTCTGCGCGGATGGCAGCGCGATGTTCACGATCGTCGCGTCGAGCACGACCATCAGCTGGGCGACGCCGATGACCGCGAGGATCATCCAGCGGCGCCTAGGGTTGGATTCGAGAGAGGTCATTCGGGCGCTCCGATCAAGGTGGGCGAAACGGCTCAGCGGTGCGGCCTCCCGGAGCAGCTCTTCCGTTCGGGCTTTGGCGAGGCAGCTGAGGAGGTGTTGATGCATGTCGGCGGAAGTGGTTGCGGGTCTTCAACTGATGTTGGCTACGTCTAAGTCGCTGCGGACCAGATGTGAAAGACCGCTTTGCGCTGTCTTCAGTGCATCGCGGCATCACCGCGTCGGCCGGCCCTGACGAACGCGAGGCGCGGGTCGAGGACGCGCGGCCGCGCGGCCGTGTGGCCGCGTGGTCGGGCCGGGTCGAGCAGGGCTAGCATTCCTGCGGTGACCGATCTCCGTCGGTTGCAGTACTTCGTCGCGGTGGCGCAGGAGCGCAACTTCACGCGCGCGGCCGAGCGGCTCCACATCGCCCAGCCGGCGCTCAGCCGCCAGGTGAGGTTGCTCGAACAGGAGCTGGGTGTCGAGCTGCTGCACCGCACGACACACGAGTTCGAGCTGACCGAGGCGGGCCAGTTCCTGCTCGAGCGCGGACCGGCGCTGCTGAGCGCAGCCGGCGAGCTGTGGCGCAGCGTGCG
Organism: uncultured Solirubrobacterales bacterium; assembly: GCA_963824755.1. Classification (GTDB taxonomy): domain Bacteria; phylum Actinomycetota; class Thermoleophilia; order Solirubrobacterales; family Solirubrobacteraceae; genus Palsa-465. Next base: position 24,285 of record CAWGQT010000030.1, read on the forward strand.
AACCTATGGGACGGGCGAGCGCGGGCAGGTGGTGATCGCTTACGGCGCCAGTGCCAGCTATGAGACCGCACCGCGGCTGTTGCACGCGCTGGCGGAGAGCCATCCCGGGATCGCGATCACGACGGCGGTCAAGTCGGTCGGCGAGATCGTCGCGGGCGTGAGCGACGGCTCAATCGATCTGGGGCTCGTTCGCTGCCTCCCGCAGTCCGTCGGGTTGGAGGCCCACACGATCCGCTACGAGCGCCAGGGGCTTGTGTTGCGACGCGACCATCGGCTCGCATCCTGCGCAGCCGTCCGCCTTGTCGAGATGGCGGATGAAACGTTGCTGCTGCATCCCCGCGAGGCGAACCCTGGTCACTATGACGCCGTGCTTGCGCTGTGCCGAGCGCAGGACGTTGAGCCGCGGGTACTGCTGCGCACCCTGAGCTTCGACCTGACCTACGGCCCGATCCTGCGGGCGGAGGCCGTCGCGATCGTCGGGGAATCGTCGCGCTCGGAGCTGCCGGAGGAGCTCTGCTGGCTGCCCCTATCTCCACCAGTGAGCTTCCAGGTGAGTCTGCTCGCCCGCAGCCACAACCGCTCCCCGGCAGTCGGTCGGATGCTCGACGCGGCGACCGGGATCGCAGACGCCCTCGGCTGGATCTAGCCATACGACGAGTGGTGGCCGGTCGTGCCGGCACGCGCTGAAGAGATGCCGGCCCGGTCTTTCACATCGGGCTCGATCGGACCTACCGTGGTGGGCGATCGAGCCCGCAGTCAAGGAGCGAGGCCCGACTTGAGTGACAACCGGACAAGGGAGCAGCCAAGTGACCCGACCGATTGACCCCAAGAGCATTGTGCGCCGATATTTTGGGGCGTTGCAGCGAGGTGACGAGCAGGCGGTCCGCGACGCGTTCGCCGAGGACGCGACCTGGACCCTGGCCGCCGGAGATTTGCCGATATCCGGAACCTGGCGGGGGCGTGAGGGGATCATGGACGGGTTCTTCGCGACGGCGATGTCCAACTACGAGCCAGGATCCGTCGAGCTCGAGATCACGGAACTGATCGCTGAGCGGGACCAGGTCGTACTGCAGTGGACGAGCAGAGCGCGGACCCGGGACGGCCGGCCGTACGAGAACGGATGTATCGGTGTCTTCACCGTCCACAACGGGAAGATCCACGCTGTGCGCGAGTACATGGACACGCTCTACGCCGGCCATGTGTTCGCGGGCGACGGCGAACGCGTATCCAACAGCCGCTTCACGCGCGCTGCCGGTTGGCATCCGGAGCGCTAGCGGGAGGTTGGTGATGATCGAGCTCGAGTACGAGATGACTTACGCGGAGACGATTGGCGGTCCGCTCGGCCCGACGACCGACTCACCGCTGGGCGAACGGCTGTGCTGGCAGGTGACGACCGCGACCCTCCGGGGGCCGCGGATCGACGCGACCCTGGCGATGCCGGGGACCGACTGGATCCGGCTCGGCCCCGACGGAATCCGCAGGCAGGACCTGCGCGCGCAACTGGTGACTACGGACGGCGAGCTCATTCTGTTCAGCTACGACCTGGCTCTAATCCGCTCCAGTCAATGGTTCCTCGCCGCGCTCGCGTCGGCCGAGGCCACGACGTTCGAGGACCAATACATGCGGATCGCGCCGCGGTTCGAGGTGGGCGCCGGCCGCTACGCGTGGCTCGGCGAGAGCCTATTCGTCGGGCGCGGCCGACTTACAGGCCCCAACGCGCTCGCGTACGAGATCTACCGCGTGCTGTAGCGCGCTCGGCGACGTTCGTTGAGGGTGGCGACCTCGGCGAACTTCTGTGTCCGTCGGCCGGCGACACGGTCATTGTCGGCCAGTCGTGGATCATGCGGCAGAGCGTTCGGTCGTGAGTGACGAGGACGACCGCGGCTGGCGTGCTGAGGAGGGCTTCCGACAGTTCGTCGACGAGCGTGACCGAGAGGTGGTTGGTCGGTTCGTCGAGCAGCAGCACCGATGGTTTGCTCACCAGGACGCGGGCGAGCGTGACCCGTCGGCGCTGCCCGACCGAGAGCTGGCCGAGCGGGCGTCCGAGGCTGGCGTCGAGCAGGAGCCCAGTCGCACGGATCTGATCGAGATCCCACGCCGCGAGCACGTCGGCGGGGGTGCGGTTGGGATTCCAGTCGTCCTCTTGGGTGAGGAGTCCGACCTGGGTACCAGGCGCGATGGTGAGCGTGCCGGTGTCGGGTGCGAGTTGGCTCGCGAGCACGCTGAGCAGCGTCGACTTCCCGGCGCCGTTCGCGCCGCGCAACAACAGGCGCCCGCGGGGCCCGAGTCGGATGGGCGAGTCCGGCGGCTGGGTCACGCGACCGCGAACGGAGATTCCGGCGGCCTCGAGCAGGATCGCGTCGCCCGTTTCCGCTGCGTCGGGCGCGGTGAACATGAGCGGGTCCGGCGGCGCGGGGCCGCGGTCGCGTCGGAGATCGTCAATGCGACGCTGGAGCCGTCGAACCGAATTCGCCGCGTGGCTCTCGCGTCCGTGCTTGGCCGCGCCCTTGCCGGGCTGCCAGTGGCCCGGAGCTGCGGCGCGCGCGGCGATCAACCGCTTGGAGTGCTCGTCTTCGGCCTCGAGACTCGCGGCATAGCGTCCGCGCCACTCGCGAAGGGTCCCGGCGCGCGCCTCGCGGTACGCGGGAAAGCTTCCCCCGAACAGGGTGCCGTCGGCGCCGAGCGTTGGGTCGAGGTCGAAGATCGCGGTCGCGACCGCGTCGAGTAGCCACCGATCGTGCGTCACGAACACTGCGATCCCCGGAAACTCGACTAGCCACTGCGCCAGCCGGTCCAGCGAGCTGTCGTCGAGGTGGTTGCTCGGCTCATCGAGCAGCACGGCGCCGGCGGGGTCAGCGAGCGCGCAGCCGAGGCGCAGGCGGTAGCGCTGTCCGACCGAGAGGCTGGCGAGGGCCCGTTCGGGGTGCAGTTGCGCATCGAACGCGTGGAGCGCTGCGTCAAGTCGCCGCTCGGCATCCCATGCGGCGAGCCGCTCGGCGTGGGCGAGCGCTGCTGCATAGCGCTCGGCGGCGCCCTTTGCGTCCGCGGCGAGGTCAGACGCGGCGTCCTTGAGCGCGGCCAGCGCGTTGCGTGGTGATCGCAGAGCCGCTGCGCGCACCGAAGCGACCGTCGACCCGGCTGGCGCGTCCACCTCCTGCTCGATCAGGGAGCGGCCCTCGGCGGTGCACCGCACCTCGCCGCTGTCGGGCGCGAGCCTGCCCGCGAGCAGCCGCAGCAGCGTGCTCTTTCCAGCGCCGTTGTCGCCGATCACAGCGAGGCGCTGGCCCGCAGTGACGGTGAGTGAGACGCCGTCGAGCACGACGTCGTCGCCGAACCCCTTTCGCAGATCGCGCGCAGAGAGATGCGACCCATGGCGTGAATCGGACGGCGCCAAGGCGCCGACCATCATCTGTGAACGCATGACGTTCCTTTCCTGAAGCGCTGAGGTCACGGCCAATGGCCGCGACGAGAGGACCTAGCTGGAGAGGTCCAGCGCTAGAGGAAGCTGTGCGGGATGCACGTCATGCAACGCCGAAGCTACCACGCCGCGCCGCAAACGTTGCGCTTAACACGGGATCAGGACTGCGATGGCGATCCATGGACCTCCAGCTTTCGGCGTTGCGTCCTGCACCGGTTGGCCAGTAGCCGAAAGCACTCGACATCGTGGTCGGCGACCGCATTTGCGCTGAGCACCGAAAGCGCAGCGCGGGTCTCTCCGTCCTCCTCGGCGATCAATACCGGCGGCGGCGGGACGGCGCTGCTGTCGAGCTGCGCGAGGCGTCGAAGCCCGAGCTCATCGGACGCCGCTGCGAAGCTAATCGTGACATCGCGATCTATTGAATGCCCGGGCTCCCGGCGTGCCGAAGTCGAACGCCGGACGCTGCTCACCGCGCGATTCGCGACGGCCGCGATCGATCGGCGAGATCCCTCAGATCGCCGAGTTACGGCTCCGGCATTCTTGGCTCGTCGAAACAGGTCGTCCGTGTGGGCCTTTGCGAGATAGATGGTCAAGTTCGAATTCATTGGGCACTCCCACTCACGAATCGGTCAAACCAGCACTCGCACTGTTGTTGGCGGGCGTGCGACGGACCTCACCGATGTTGCGAAAAATGGAGCAGCGAGTCACCGGATCCGTAGAGCAGGGTGGTTGCGTTGGCTCATCCCCGGAGCACCGAGGCCGACCACCGACCGCATGGCGGTCTCAGTCGCCACACGCCGATCTCTTCACGGTCTTGCTCGGGCTCGCAGCGCGGCGTGATCGAAGGGTAGACTCGTCACATGGGGTACGTGGATGCCGATATCCGGCAGCTCGCGGCTTGGCTGGACTCGAACGTGCAGGAGATCACGGATGTCGTGGACGATCGGCTCCGCGACGAGGTGCCCGAATATTTTGAGGGCCTCGACCCTGGCATGGCCGACGTCGAACGGGCTAGCATCGTGGCGAATCTGCGTGCGGTGGCACACGGTTTGGGACACGGCCGCGCGGTGCCTGACCGCCTGCCGCCCGGCGCGGTCGACGAGGCACTGTTGGCGGCCAACGAAGGGCTCCCGTGGATGGCGGTGCTTCGCACATACATGATCGGCCACGCGAGCCTCTGGGAGCAGATGTGCGCCCAGGTGGAGGGTCGGGGACTTCCGGACGTGCGGCGGGTCGAGGCGGTCCGGGTCCTCTCGCGGTACCTGTTCGCGTACGTCGATGAGGTCACGGGGCAACTCGCCGAGGTGTACCAGGCCGAGCGTGACCGGCTGCTGCGCGGCCAGGAGCGCAGGCGCGCGTCATTGACCCGCGAGCTGCTCGCGGGGATGCCGGTTTCCGAGGAGGAGCTGGGGTACCGGTTGCGCGTGGATCACATCGGCGTGGTTGGGTGGGGCCGGAACCCCGAGGCGGGCGCCACGCAAGTTGCACAGGAGCTCGGTTGCGCGTTGCTGATCGCCCCCGGTGGTGGGCGCTCGGTGTGGGCCTGGCTGGGTGGACGTCCGCGGATCGCGGCCGCAGCGGCGCGAGCGCTGGAGCGGTTCTCGCCCCCGGAAGGAACGTTTCTGGCCTGCGGCGATGTGGCCTTCGGTGAGACAGGGTTCGTCCAGACCCACCGGCAGGCTCTCCAGGCCTACAAGGTCGCGATGATCGGCGGCGCGCCGGTCACGCGGTACGAGGACGTCGCGCTCGAGGCGCTCGTCGTCCAGGATGAGCGCCTCGCGCGTGAGTTCGTGGCGCGGGAACTCGGACCGCTGGCGGCCCGCGACGCCAAGACCGCCCGGCTGCGTGCGACGCTGCGGGCCTATTTCAGCCTCGGTCAGAATGCGTCCGCGGCCGGCGCGCTGCTCAAGGTCCACGAGCGAACCGTTGGCTACCGGCTGGCCACGATCGAAGAACGCATCGGGCGTCCGATCACTCGCCGCCGCGATGAGCTCGGCCTGGCGCTGCGGATTCACGCGCTGATCGAGTCCGACTCCGATGCGGCCGTCGAGGACGAGCAGGCGGCGCCCGCGCTCCGCGAGCACGTCGCCATGGACGGCGACGAGTAACTCGGCGCGCTTTCTTTCGGGAATCCGGCAACAGCGAGGCTTCTCTTTGCGGTGTGCGCATGGTGAAGCGTGCCGGCGCCCGGCACTCTTTCTCTGAGCGAGAAACGACTGGCTCGCCAATCGCAGCGCACGGTCACATAGCGGCCGCACGCCGCTCGTCTCGTTCACCGACTCGCGCCTGTCCCTACCAGACCTCTCCCTGGAGGCCCGATGACGTCCACATCACCGATCATCAATCGCTGGCGCGCGTTTGCGTTGTTGGCGGTCTCGTACTTCATGACCATCATCGACCTGACGATCGTCAACGTCTCGCTGCCGACGATCGGACGCGACTTGCGCATCACCGAGGCGAGCCTGCAATGGGTGGTGACCGCGTACGCGATCACGTTCGGCGGCTTTCTGCTGTTGGGCGGCCGCGCCGCGGATCTGCTCGGCCGCCGCCGAATCCTGATGGCAGGGCTTGCCCTGTTCACGGGGGCGTCGGTTGCCTGTGGGCTCGCGACCGGCGAAGCGTTCCTGATCGGGAGCCGGGCCGTTCAGGGACTAGGCGCAGCGAGCATGGTGCCCGCGGCCATGTCAATCGTGATGAACATGTTCGAGGAGGGCGTCGAGCGCAACAAGGCGCTTGGGATCTGGGGCGGGCTCGCTGCAGCTGGGGCTACGGTCGGACTGATCGCCGGAGGGATCCTCACCCGTTACGCCGGGTGGCAGTACATCTTCTTCCTAAACGTGGCTCTCTCGGCATCGATGTAGGTGAACTGCGGTCACCTGTGTAGTTCGTGGGGGAGCGTGAGGGTGGTCGGTCCGCAGGTGAGCATCACGAGCGCGAGCGCGGCTGTGGCGGTGTGGAACCCGTAGGCGCGGCGGGTGATCAAGCGGACCTTGTTGTTCAGCGCTTCGGTGCGGCCCTGGTTGATCGCGAGCCGGATCGCGTGCAGGATGCCGTCGCGGTGCTTGCGGATCGTCTTGGCGAGCCGGACGAACGGTCTGAGGCGGCTGCGTGCGGCCTTGCTGATGAACCGGTCGATCAGGATCTCCACGTCCTCGACGGTGAGGCCGGGCTTGAAGATCGCCCGCAGCGCTTCCTTGAGCGTGTAGGCGCGCCACACCTCGCCGCCGGCTGCCCGCAGCCGTCTCAGCGTTCGCGATTGGTGATCGTTGAGCTTGTCGGGCGCCTTGAGCAGAGACCAGCGGGCGTCCTTGAACCGGCGGGCGGCGTCGGGGTCGTCGAGCTCCCGGAGCTTGTTCCAGTAGGCGCGGCGGATGTCATCCAGCGCCCGGTTCGCGAGGGCCACGACATGAAATGGGTCGATCGCGATGGTCGCCTGGGGCGCGTGCTCCCGCGCCGACTTCGCGTACCCGGGGCCCATGTCGAGCGAGATCACCTCGATCGCGTGCGAGCGGGATTTGCCGAGCTGGCGAAAGAACCGGTTCGCCGCCTGGCTGTCGTTGCCCTCGGTCCCCCACACGATCTGGCCGCGGATGTGGTCGGCCACGAGCGTGAGGTAGTTGTGCTGGCGCTTCCAGCTGACCTCATCGATCCCGATCTCAAACAGGTTCTCGAGACGGTCCGGGTCCAGCTCATCGGCGCAGACCCGGCTGATGATCCGCCCAACGGTGTCCCAGTCGATTCGCACCAGCCTGGTGATCGTCGTCTTGTCAACTTTGGTGGCCAGCCAGGCGACGAGCGCCTCGAAGTCGCGCGTGAACCCGGAGCGGTGCCGAGCGAACGGCACGCCCTCGACCCGAACCCCGTGCTCGGGGCACTCCAGTCGCCGCAGCTGCGCGCGGATCTCCAGGCGCCAGATCCCGAGATCGAGATGCCGCCAGACCGACTCGACCTGCTGACGGTTGTGACGATGGCGAGTCGAGAACGAGCACAGCGGGCAGTGCAGCCGACGGCGTCTGAGCGCCACCGAGACGACCACCCGATCGGCGAAGAACTGCACCCGCCGCACCCAGATCCCGTCCAGGCGCAACAGGCGCGAGAATGCCGCGCAGACGCGCATCGTCGCCCTCCTTGTGAGCTGACTGACCTTGGAAAGCCGCCAGCTTGCCTGATGAGGGCGGCGGCGCGTCACCCCGACGGCCGCGGCACTCCCGGCCCCTTCCATGCCCATTCCGCCGGCCATCCATGGCCGCCGGGCGACCCCCTCACGCAGGCAGCCTCCATCCCGCAGAAGCAGAACACGACTCCCACCGCGCCAGCCGGGCCGCGAACCCCCCGCTCAAACGCCGAAACCGACGCCGCGCCGACCTACATCGATGCCGGGAGCCCCCTAAACGTCCCGATCGGTGCGGCCGCGCTGGCGCTGGCACCCCGAGTCGTCCCAGACAGCCGGCCCGCCACGGTGCGCCGGAAGTTTGACGCGCTCGGTGCGGGCGCCGGCACGGGCGGCCTGGTGCTGCTGGTCGACTCGATCGCCGGCGCGCCCCAGTACGGCTGGGGCGCAACCAGAACGATGGCGCTGCTCGCGGGATCCATGGCGCTGCTCGTCGCCTTCGTGGCGATCGAGTGCCGGGCGCAGGAGCCCTTGTTGCCGCTTTCGATCTTTCGGCTTCGCACGCTCGCCGGCGCGAACATCGCCGGGCTGCTGTCGGGCGGCAGCTTCTTCGGGTTCATCTTCGTCGGCACGCTGTATATGCAGCAGGTGCTGCACTACAGCGCCCTTCAGACCGGGGTCGCGTGGCTCGCCACATCGCTGAGCTCGATCGCGCTCGCCGGACTCGCGCAGAGGCTGGTCACCCGGCGCGGAGCCAGGGTCGTAATGACGATCGGGATGACCCTGATCGGCGCGGGCGCGATCTGGGCAAGCCAAGGGCCGATCCACGGCCAGTTCCTGGTCAACCTCGCCGGCCCGATGGTCATCGCCGGCGCAGGGACCGCGTTCGCGTTCATCCCGATCTCGATCGCGGCGCTCGCCGGCGTCGCCCAGCACCAGGCCGGCCTGGCGTCCGGGCTGATGAACACCTCCCGGCAGCTCGGGGGAGGGATCGGGATCGCGATCGCCTCAAGCGTCGCCACCGGCCAGGCCAACACCTTGCTTCACGCCGGCAACGCGCTACCCGTCGCGCTCACCAGCGGCTTTCAGCACGCGCTGTGGGTCCTTGGCGCGATCGCGTTGCTCGGCCTTCCCGCGATCTTGGTGCTTGTCCGGCGCGACGAGGCCTCGGACCCCGTCGCCAACTCCGCGATTCGGGGGGCGCAGACCGCCGTCCCAAGCACGAACTGAGACACAACGATCCACCGCACAGAGAGAGGATTCAGACCGATGCAACAAGGGCTACCTTCAAAACGAACTGCGATCGCCTTCGGTGCGAGTAACGGCCTGGGCTCGATCGCGGAGTTGCGCGCCGCGCTCGTTGGTGAGACGGTCGCGCCCGGCGATCCCGAGTACGAATCAGCCCGGCTAGTGGTGAACGCCGCGGTCGACCGGCGACCCGCGCTGATCGTCCGCCCGCCGATTGCGCTGACGTGGCGCTCGCGTCTCGCTCGCCCGCGCGAACGGGCTTGAGCTCGCCGTCCGAGGCGGTGGTCACAGCTTCGCCGGTCACGGCACCACCAACGGGGGACTGGTCTTGGACATGTCCAATCTGCGCGCGCTGCACGTCGACCCGCAGCGGCGGATCGCCTGGGCCCAGCCCGGGCTCACGGCCGAGCAGTACACCGCAGAAACGGCGCGGCACGGCCTTACGACCGGATTCGGGGACACAGGATCGGTCGGAATCGCCGGTCTCACTCTCGGAGGAGGCATCGGCTGGCTCGTCCGCAAACATGGCCTGACGATCGACGATCTGCTCGCCGTGGAGCTCGTGACCGCGGACGGGGAACGCCTCCAGGTCGATTTTTAGCGGCATCCGGACCTGTTCTGGGCGCTCCGCGGCGGCGGCGGGAACTTCGGGGTAGTGACACGTCTGCAATACCAACTCCACGAGATCGACACAATCCTCGGTGGGCTGCTGGTGCTGCCCGCGAGCCCCGAGATCCTGGGCTCGTTCATTGCCGCCGCCGACGATGCGCCGGATGAGCTCTCGACGATCGCCATCCTCACACGGCTCCCCCCGCTGCCGTTCGTGCCGACAGAACATCACGGTCAGCTGGCACTGATGATTCGCCTGGCATATGCCGGTGATTTCGAGCACGGTCAGCAGGCCCTCGCTCCGCTCCGAGCACTCGCGACGCCGCTCGCCGACGCGGTCACGGCGATGCACTATCGGCAGATGTACGCGGCGGAGGGCGCCGGCCTCGAGCGGGTCCGGGTGGCCACCCGCTCGACGTTTCTCGACAAGCTGGACGAGCACGCCGCGGCGACCATCTTCGAGCGGATGCAAGCGCAGCCATCGCCGATGACGGCCGTGCAGATCAGAGTGCTCGGAGGCGCAATGGCGCGAATCCCGGTGGAGGCGAGCGCCTTCGCCCATCGCGACCGGTCCATGATGGTGACGTTCTTCGCCGGCTATCAAGACGTAGACCAAACCGCTCCGCACGAGGCGTGGGTTGCCGACTCGCTGGCGTCGTTGAGCCCTGCCGCGCGCGGCGTCCACGTCAGCTTCCTCGGCGAGGACGGGACCGCGCGGGTCCACGAGGCCTATCCCGAAGACACCTACAAGCGGCTCGCGAGAATCAAGCGACGGTATGACCCGGCGAATCTGTTCCGCGTCAACCAGAACATTGCGCCGAATGGCTGGGGGTGGTGTATGAGCAACAACACACGCGCGACAACGCGCGGCTGCCTCTGCGCACGCCCGGCCACTCGAGTTCACACTCGACGCCGACGACCGCCTTCGCTTCCGCGCCGGCGAGCAACCGAGACTCCACCGCCGGACTCCTGGATCCTCGCGGTGAAGCCAGGCGTCGGATCTGGCAGTGGACGGCGAGACCGCGGGTGCCTGGATCGCCGGTTGTCAAGCGGCCGTGCGACGTTGAAAGAGTCGTGATGCGACCGCACTAGACAGGGCGAGGAGGCAGACGCACCAGGCGATCGCGATGACCGCCTCGTGGGCTGTGCTCGCGCCGGTGGATGTGTGCCCCATCCACAGTCCGCGCATTGTCTCGATGATCGGCGTGAACGGCTGGCGCTGGGCGAGGGCGCGCAGCACGGCGGGCATCGTGTGCGCGGGGACGAACGCGGTGCTGACGTAAGGCACGAACATGAGCACCATCGAGAACGAGCTGGCCGCCTCCGGTGAGCGCGCGAGGAGCCCTGCCCCAGCCGCGAGCCACGACAGGGCGAGGATCAGGACCACGATCACGGCTGCGGCGGCGACCCAGTCGAGCGCCGAGCCACTCGGGCGCCAGCCGACGACGAGCCCGACGCCGATCACGAGAGTGGTGGCGACGAGGTTGCGGGCCAGGCTTGCGACGACGTGACCGACGAGGACCGACGAGCCGGCGATCGGCATTGACCGGAACCGGTCGACGATGCCGTTGGTCATATCGGTGGCGACTGCGACCGCGGTCGTGCCGGCGCCGAACCCGGCGCAAAGCACGATCAGCCCCGGCACGACGTAGTCGACGTACTTGCCGTTCGTCTTCATGGCGCCGCCGAACACGTAGACGAACAGCAGCATCAAGATGACCGGCAGCATGAGCGCCGTGAAGAACGCCTCGGGGTCGCGAAGTGACCGCCGGACGTTGCGGGCGATCATGACCTGTGAGTCTCTTAGCGCGTAGATCAGAGTCATCGGGCGGTCTCCTTTGATCGAGGATGGTTGGGGTGGCCGCCGCTGGTGAGGGCGATGAAGACGTCGTCCAGGGTCGGGCGGTAGGTCGAGACCTTGATCGCGGGCGTCCCGGCGTCCTCGAGCCGGCCGAGCATCCTGAGGACCTCGTCGGCTGTGCCGCCCGTGGCGACGTCGATCGTGCGCGAGCCTTCGTCGGTGCGCGCAGGGTACAGGCGTCCGAGGGCACCTCGGTAGATGGTGGGGTCGGCGAACTGCAGCCGCATCATCTCCGTACCGAGGCTGGCTTTCAGCTCCTCCGGCGTACCGCGGGCAACGATGCGACCGTGGTCGAGCACCGCGACCGTGTCGGCGAGCTCGTCCGCCTCCTCGAGGTGCTGCGTGGTGAGCAGCACAGTGACGCCGTCTCCGACGAGCTGGCGCACCGTGCTCCAGAGCTGCTCGCGGCTGCGCGGGTCCAGCCCCGTCGTCGGCTCGTCGAGGAATAGCAGCCGAGGTCGCTCGATCATGCTGATCGCCAAATCCAGCCGGCGCTTCATTCCACCGGAGTAGGTCTTGACGCGTCGATGACGAGCGTCGAGGAGATCGAACTCGGAGAGCAACGCCCGAGCCCGCATCTGGGACTCACGCCGGGACAGACGCAGGAGCCGTCCCATCATCTCGAGGTTCTCCTGGCCGGTCAGCACGTCGTCGACGGCGGCGTACTGCCCCGTCAGGCTGATCGATCGCTTGACGCCAACGGGGTCGCCGATCAGGTCGTGCCCGGCGACCGTCGCCGTGCCCGCGTCGGGACGGACCAGCGTGGCGAGGATGCGCACCATCGTCGTCTTGCCGGCCCCGTTCGGGCCGAGCAGCGCCAAGACGGAGCCGGTTTCGACGGCGAGGTCGACATGGTCCAGTACAACTTGGTCTCCGAAGGACTTGCAGATGCCCTGAGCAATAACTGTATATGCCATATACGTCACTGTATACTCGGCACACAGTTATTGTCAAGCGATTGAGACACGGAGCGATGCAATCCGACGACACGCCAGCCCTGCCGCCCGGCCTCGACCTTCTGTGGGGCCGGCGCGCTGGCGGCACGCGCGGCCCGAAACCTGGCCTCTCCGTCGCCGCGATAGTCGAGACCGCGGTCGGGGTCGCTGACGCCGAAGGGCTTGACGCCGTCTCGATGGCGCGCGTCGCAAACGAGCTTGGCTTCACGACAATGTCTCTGTACCGCCACGTCGCCAGCAAGGACGAGCTTTTGCAGTTGATGTGGAACGCAAGCGCGGAGGGCGCCGAGGGCCTGGCGCTCGAGGGTGAGGGCTGGCGGGCAAAGATCCGGCACTGGGCGCTCGTCCAGCGGGAAATGCTCGACCGTCATCCCTGGATCACGCAGATGCCGATGGCCGCTCCGCCGATGGCGCCAAACTCACTGACGTTCGTCGAGAAAGGACTCGAGGCCCTCGACCCAAGCGGCCTCGCCGACGCCGACAAGCTCCGCGTAATCGGACTGATCAGCTCCTACACCCTCAGTGAAGCCCGCATGGCACACGACGCTGCTCGCGCCGCGCAGAACCAACCCGCCCCGGCCGACGGCGGCACCCCCACCTGGAGTTGGACGTTCGAATCGCTCTTGCGCGTGCTCATCGACCAACCCACATACCCGCGCCTTCACCACATTGCCTGGTCAAATGAGATCGGCGATAACCCCTCCGGCCATGACGAGCAGGAGGAGTATCAGTTCGGCCTCGAGCGCATCCTCGACGGCGTCCAGACCCTGATCAACTCGACGCAACGACCACGCGGAACAGCGATCTGAGCGACCCCATCCGCGAGAATTGACGTCGCGATCGCCTTCGTTACGACCGCCACCTCCAGCCAGACCCGTGCGGCTCGTCGTGGGGCTAAGGGCCGCCTAGCCGGAGTGCCCTCGTGGCTTTCTACCTGGTCTCCTCCCCCCCCCCCCCCCCCCTCCCCCGTCTTTCCCCCCGGTTCCCCCCCGGACGAATCCCCCCCCCCCTCCCCCCCCCCCTGGTCTGGGCGGCTCTCACTGCCCCCCCCTCCCCCGCCCCCCCCCCCCCCCTCCCCCCCCCCCCCTAAGTGGCTTCCTCGAACCCGATCGCCTCTGGGACGCTCACCACCTCTTCCCCTTGTTCGGAGGGGGCGCGCAACAGCACTGCTGCAAGAGCGACCGCTGCGATCACCAGCACCGTGCCGATCGTGAACGCCAGGTGGTACCCGCTCGTCAGCGAGGTCGCGATCGACGCGCCGTGCGCCTGAGCGTTGCCGGTCCGGTTGGTGGCGAGCGTCGCCAGCACCGCTAGGCCGAGCGCACCGCCCACCTGCTGGGTGGTGTTGACCAGGCCCGAGGCGAGGCCCGAGTCGTCGGCGGTCGCGGCCGACATCGCGAGCGTCATCAACGAGGGGAACGCGACGCCCGCTCCCACGCCGAACAGGATCATCGTCGGCAGCAGGTCGGCGAGGTAGTGCGCGTGGATCGGAGCGCTGCGGAACAGCACAAGGCCGATCGCGACCAGCACCAGGCCCGGAAGCAGCGTCGCCTTGGCGCCGAAGCGCATGATCAGCCGTGCGGCCAATCCCAGCGACATCGCGGCGATCCCGAGTGCGACCGGGAGGAACGCGAGCCCCACTTGGATCGCGTCATAGCGAAGCACCCGCTGCATGTACAGCGCGCCAAGGAAGAACAGCCCGAACAGACCTGCGACTATCAGCACCTGGACGAGGTTCGCCCCGGTGACCGTGCGCGAACGGAACACGCCCAGCGGCACCAGCGGGCTGGCGGCGCGCGCCTGACGGTAGACGAAGCCGGCCAGCAGGGCCAGTGAGACCGCCCCGAATCCCAGAGTGTGCGTCGACCCCCACGCGAAGTGGCTGGCCTCGACGATCGTGTAGACGCCCAGCATCAGCGAGCTGACCAGCAGCACCGCGCCCAGCGCGTCCGCGCCCTGATCGAGCCCGAGACCGGGATCGTCGGGCAGCAGCCGGATCGCCGACAGCGCCGTCGCGATCCCGATCGGCAGGTTCACGAAGAAGATCCAGTGCCAGTTGATGCTCTGGGTGATGACCCCGCCGAGCAGCAGCCCGATCGCCCCGCCGGCCGCCGCGACGAAGCTGTAGACCGCGATCGCCTTCGCCTGCTCGGCGGGTTTGGGGAACATCGTCACGATCATCCCGAGGATCACTGCAGAGGTCATCGCTCCTCCGATCCCCTGGACGAACCGCGCGCCGATCAGCAGTCCCTGGCTCTGCGCGAGCCCGCACAGCATCGAGGCCGTCGTGAACAGCGCCAGCCCGGCGAGGAACACCCGCCTCCGCCCGATCAGGTCACCGAGACGCCCGACCAGCAGGAGCAGCCCACCGAACGCGATCAGGTACGCATTGACGACCCACGCGAGGCTCGACTGGGAGAAGTGCAGATCGCTCTGAATCGAGGGCAGCGCCACGTTCACGATTGTCTGGTCGAGGACGATCATCAGAAAGCCTGCGCACAGCGCGACGAGCGCGATCCAGCGCCGGCTGTCGTCGTCTCGGAGCGCTTGGAATGAGGCTTCAGTGCGGGATCTCATGAGTCAGGCTCCCGTTCGTCGGTTGGGGAGAACGTGCATCTCGGGTGTCTCCTCTTTGTCAGGGTCAAGTGACAGCGACCCGCCGGTCGCCGCGCGTTCAGCGAGCGTCGGACGCAGCCCGCGGTTGTTGGGGACGGCGGGCTCGACCATGCCGCGCCCGCAGCCGCCGCACAAGCGACGGCGGCACTCCCGCGTGGCGATCGTCTGCCACCTCGTTCGCCAACCGCACCGCGGCGGCCGCGTTGTGAAACTCGGCGATCCGGGAGAGCGCCAATTGATATGTGAGGTAACTGTTGATCATGCTGCGCCTGTGCTTACGGTTGAGAGCAAGTTGCTAGCGCCGTAGGCGTACGGATGGCGGAATGCGTCGAGCGCATCGGCCCCGCGAACGGTGACCTCGAACAAGTCGCCGCTTCGGCGGTCCTCGACGGCGACGAACACCTGATTCGTCCGCGAGTTCCACAGCAACCTGACCTCGATGCCATCGCTCAGCCGGTAATCAAGTTCACGAACTGCTGACTGCGGTGTTTCGGTCATGAACATCTCGGACAAGGTCGCACTGTTGGACCGTCGCGAGAATGGGGCTCACCGGTGTCTGTGGGTGCGGATAACCGCACCCGCAGACAACCGCTCTAATTGCGCAGGTAAGTGAGGACGGCGAGCACGCGGCGATGCGTGTCGCCCGCCGCGGGAAGATGGAGCTTCTGGAAGATGTTCGTCACATGCTTCTCCACGGCTCGCTCGGTGACGACGATGCGTTCGGCGATCGCGATGTTCGAGAGGCCCTCGGCCATCAGCTCGAGCACCTCACGCTCGCGCGGCGTGAGCTCGGCGAGCGGATCGTCTCGGCGCCGGCGGCCGACCAGCCGAGCGACGACCGAGGAATCGAGCGCCGAGCCACCCGCCGCAACCCGGCGCACGGCCGCGGTGAACTCCGGCAGATCGTTGATGCGGTCCTTGAGCAGGTAACCGATCCCGTCCGCGCAATCCTCGAGTAGCTCGATCGCGTAGCCGGGTTCCGCGTACTGGGAGAGCACGAGCACCGCAGTGCGCGGGTGCTTGGCCCGGATCTCCTTCGCCGCCCTGAGGCCCTCGTCGGTGTGCGTCGGTGGCATCCGTATGTCGACAAGCGCGACGTCGGGGTCGTAGGACCGGACCTTAAGCAACAGGTCGGTGGCCGTGCCGCTGCGGCCCACGACCTCGAAACCCTCGTCTTGGAGGAGGCGCGCGACTCCCTCGCGTAGCAGCACCGAGTCATCGGCGACGACGACACGAGTACGGTCAGCGCCGGCCGGCGGATGGGCTAGTTCGTTCATGTCGAGACCTCCCGACAAAGCATGGTAGACCGCGGCCCGAGCATTGGGAACTCCCCAGGGCGCCAACGGCTGACTGGCTCGAGGATTGTCGTGATTCTGACCGCGCGGGCGCCCGACAGGTTTGCGCGCTAGGCTGATTGGCGGAGGCGTTTGCGTGAACGCAGAGCTAGTACCCCGTGCGCGTGGGCACCACCCGCTGCCGTTAGGTCTGCAACGCATCACACCGTGGGGTCTCGTCTTGGTGGGCTCGGCCACGACGCTCCTCATCGCAGGCGCCGTGCTCGGTGCCCTGTGGGTTTCGAGTGCCAAGACTCGTGCGGTCTCCTCGCATCTGCCGGCCTCGCTGCGGGGGATTGAGCTGCGCGTACAGTCGGGCGACGTCGCGATCGTCGGCGGCAGCCAGACAGGGGTCTCGGTTTCGAGCTCCGCTCGCTCCGTGTTTGGACACGGCCCGCGCGAGCAGCGCTCCCTCCGCGGGGGCATCCTTCGAATCTCCTCGGGCTGCCCGCACATGGTGCTCGGCCCGTGCAGCGCCAGCTACCGCGTGGACGTCCCCAACGATGTGCCGATCAGTATCCGCACGGAGCACGGAGGCATCCGGCTCGACGGGTATCGCGGCTCCGCGGACATCGCCACCGACACCGGGGCGATCAGCGTCGAGGGCTACTGCGGCTTCGTGCTCGGGGCTGCCTCGGGCAGCGGTGACGTCACGGTCTCGACCGCATGCTCGCCGGAACGACTCATTCTGCGCAGCGATAGCGGCGACGTGTCCGCGACGGTTCCGCCCGGGGATTACAGGATCCAGGCTGCCTCCAATGCGGGTGCTACCAGCGTCAGAGGGTTGGTCGACGATGGGGGAGCGCCGTGGGCGCTCCAGGCCCTTTCGAACACGGGCAGCGTCAGGTTGAGCGCGGGATCGTGACGACGCTCGAACTCCGTGCCAGCGGAGAGCTGGCGATTCCGAGCCGGCTCGTCGACGCGGGCCGCACGCTTCTGTTTCTGGTGGTGAGCCTTGCGGTCGGTATCGGCGACCTCGTGCTCTTGCCGGTCGCCGCAATCGCTGGTCCTGCGGCGGTTCGGCGCATGCTCGAGTTCGAACGGGCGCTCGTCAATCAGCTGCTATGCGCGCGGGTCCCGGCTCCGCCGCCCCTGGAGCCCGACGCGATGGTGACAAAACAGCAAGTAGCGTTCCTGGCCGGAAAGCTGCCGATCAGTTTGGGTGCGGCGATCCTCTGTGCGCTCCCGACGGCGCTGTTCGTGGAGTTGGTGGCACATTCGATTGAAGGGTTCACCGCGAGCGGCAGCACATACCTCGGGCCGTGGCCCCTGGGTCCCGTCGTCGGACTGGTGCTTCTGCTCCTCGCGATACCGGCCCTGATGCTGTCCGTGGGCACCCTCGAGGCGACGGCAGCATTGATTTCGCAAGTCAGTCGCCGTGGCCTGTCGAGCCCGGCAGGCCCCGCCGTGCCCGTGCGGGAGGCGCTCGCCGAGCGCCTCGGCGATCGAACGCTAGCGATCGCGTATTGGCTCCCAGAGCGGCAGCTGTTCGTCGACGAGCGAGGCCATCCGGTCACGCTTCCCGAGCCGGGCACGTCCAAGGCCTGGACAGTCGTGGAGCACCACGGCAACCGGGTTGCCGCGATCATCCACGATGCCGAGCTGCAGGCCCGCCCCGAATTCGTGGAGGCGGCGGCGGCCGGAGCAGTGCTGGCGCTCGACAACGAGCGGCTCAAGGCCGACCTCAACGCCCGGCTCGAGGACTTGCGCGCCTCCCGTCGGCGGATCGTTGAGGCCACGGTCGAGGCCCGTCGCCGGCTCGAGCGCGACCTGCACGATGGGGCCCAGCAGCGCCTCGTCTCGATGTCTCTCGATCTCCAGCTCTTGCGTGGACGAATGGCGGACGAGCTGGCCCTCGAGCTGCTTGACGGCGCGATCGCGACGCTCGGTGAGGCACAGACAGAATTGCGAGAGTTGGCCCGGGGGATCCATCCGCCGATGCTGAGCGACCGAGGGCTCAGCCCGGCCCTGGAGGGGCTGGCCCAGCGATCTGCGGTCCCCGTGGAGCTTGATCTCAGGCTCGCCGAGAGGCTGCCCAGGGAAGTCGAGACCGCCAGTTACTTCGTCGCCGCCGAGGCATTGACCAATGTAGCCAAGTACGCGGGAGCAACCCACGCCCGCCTGAGCGTCAGCAATGCCGGCGGCATGCTGATGCTCGAGGTCAGCGATGACGGCGTGGGCGGCGCGGACCCAGAGAGGGGCAGCGGCCTGCGCGGACTCAGCGACCGGGTCGCGGCCTTCGACGGGGAGCTGATCGTCGATAGTCCGCTGGGTCGCGGCACCCGCGTGACCGCAAGGATTCCTTGCACCGGCCCCCGGGCATGATCGGCCGGCTGCGCCCGCTCGCGCTGACTGCGATGGCGCTGGGCATCGCACTCCTTCCGGCGGGGTGTGGTGGGACGGGAGTCAACGCGCTTCCTCAGCAGCCGGGACTTCCGGCGATCAAGGCCGACCCGGCGAATGCGCCCGTAGGCGCCGCAGCCGGGGTCAACGTCTTCGGTCTGTCCCACAAACGAATCCGGTTCTTCGTGATCACGCACGGACAGGCATCTGATCCCTTCTGGGCGGTTGTCCAAAACGGTGCCGAGGCAGCCGCGTCCCAGCTTGGCGTGTCCGTGACCTACGAGGCGCCTGATACCTACGACATCTCGCGCATGCGCGAGATGATCCGCGACGCCACCGCGACGAGGCCAGCGGGCCTGGTCGTGTCGTTACCGAACCCAACCGCGCTCGCGCCGGCAATCAGCGCGGCGGAGCAGGCCGGGATTCCGGTCGTGTCGATCAACTCCGGCAGCGATGGGTTTCGGAGGTTGGGGACGCTGCTGCACGTGGGAGAGGATGAATACAGCGCCGGGTACGCTGCAGGTCGACGCATGAGCGCCCGTCATGTGCGCCATGCGTTGTGCGTGATCCACGAGGCCGGAAACCTGGATCTCGAGCAGCGCTGCCGGGGCTTTGCTACCGCGCTCGCCGCGACCGGGGCACGCACGAGCATGCTCGACGTGAACCTCCAGCACACCAACGCGGCCGAGCAACGGATCGCCGCGTCGTTGCGCGGCGGGCGTTTCGATGGACTGCTAACGCTCGGAGGGGCGGTAATCGCGGGCCCCACGCTGGCCGCCCTACGCAGCGACCATCTGCTGGGCACGATCACATACGCCACGTTCGGCATCGGCCCGCAGGTGCTCAACGCCCTCCGCGCCGGCCAGATCACGTTTGCCGCCGACCAGCAGCCCTATCTACAGGGTTACCTGCCGATCGTGCTGCTGACTGAATACCACCTATACGGAGTCCTCCCTGACCGAGGAAGGCTGCTTTCCACGGGGCCCGTCTTCATCACCAGACAGAACGCCGCTCACGTGCTCGAGCTCATCAACCAGGGGGTGCGGTGAAACCTGCGTCGCACTTGCGCTGCAGGCGGAGAGGGCGCTCATTTCAGCAGCGCAGCGAGCGCGGGACCGGACAGCTCCGCCTTGGCGAGAAAACCACGTGCACCGCACGGTGTGAGCATGCCGGCGAAGTCACTACCCTCATGGCTCGACGTGAGGACGACCGCAGGGGGCTCGAGGCCACTGGTCAGTCGCGACGCGACCTCGAACCCATCCAGGTCAGGAAGCTGTATGTCAAGCAGGACAACCGCCGGCCGCAGTTGCCTGGCGGCGGTCAGCGCCGAGGCACCATCTGATGCCTCACCGACGACTTCGTAGCCGGCGTCCTCGAGCACGCGACGAGCACTGCTCCGAAAGCTCGGATGGTCGTCGACGATCAATACGGTCTGCGCCATCGTTTGATTGTCGCTAGCGATCGGGACTGACGCGGTGCGGTTACCCGCACCATGCGCGAGGTTATCCGTACCGAACAACGCCAGCAGGCCGCATCGTCACCGCAGGTCGAGGTTGCGACGCTCCCAGGGTGACTTACACCGATGCATGGGAGGGACGAGCGATGCAACGAACAAACGTCGCGGCGCGCGCCGGAAGATGGAGCTCGCAGCACCGCAGGGCGGCGATCCTCGGCTGGCTCGCGTTCGTCGTGATGGCGGTTTTCGTCGGCGGCGCGGTGGGCACCAAGCACATCCCGCAGGACAACGACGGCGTTGGCGAGTCGGGGCGTGCGCAGCAGGTCCTGCACGACCACTTTCCGCAGCCGGCCAATGAGCAGGTGCTGCTTCAAAGCGCCACGCTGACGGTGCGGGATCCGGTCTTCCGGGCCGCGATCCAAGACGTGACCGAGCGGTTATCTGCGCTTCGCACAGTCCAGAACGTACGCTCGCCGCTGCTGGCGGGCAACCAGGGCGAAGTGTCCGGAGACGGCCACTCGGTGCTGGTCGGCTTCCAGATCACCGGCAAAGCGAGCGACGCGGACAAGCGCGTTGGCGCGTCGCTTGCGGCGACCGCCGCCGCGCAGCGCACCCATCCCAATATGCGAATCGAACAAGCTGGCGACGCCAGTTCGACGAACGCGTTGAATAAGAGTTTCAGCGACGATTTCGCCAAAGCGCGGACGCTTTCGTTGCCGATCACGCTGCTGATCCTCGTGGTCGCGTTCGGGGCTTTGGTGGCGGCCGGCATACCGGTCCTGCTCGCCGGCACGGGCGTCGCGGCCACGCTGGGGTTGATCGGCCTTGTCAGTCAGATCGCCGCCGTCGATCAGGTCGTCTCCGAGACGGTCCTGCTGATCGGAATGGCCGTGGGTGTCGATTACTCACTTTTCTACATGCGCCGCGAGCGCGAGGAGCGAGCCGCGGGCAGGGATGAGCAGGCGGCCCTGGAGGCCGCCGCGGCCACATCCGGGCGCTCTGTTCTGGTCTCGGGGCTGACCGTGATGGCCGCGATGGCGGGCATGTACCTGGCAGGCAACAAGACGTTCGCCTCAATGGCGACGGGGACGATCATGGTCGTCGCGGTCGCCGTGCTGGGCTCGCTGACGGTGTTGCCCGCGTTGCTGTCAAGACTCGGGGACCGAGTGATGCGCGTGCGCGTCCCGATCGTCGCTCGCCGCAGGGAGAGCGGCGGTGACCCACGAGTGTGGAGCGCCGTGGTCGATCGCGTCCTGCGTCGCCCGCTGGCCTCGGTGATTGTCTCCGGTGGCCTTGTCGTGGCGCTCGCCATCCCCGCGTTCGGGATTCACACCTCGCTCCCCGGGCTCCAGGGCCTGCCCGCCGGGCTTCCGATCGTCAAGACGCTCAACCGGATCCAGGCCGCGTTCCCCGGCGGTCCGCTACCGGCCTACGTTGTCATCCAGGGCGACAACGTGACGAGCCCGCAGGTACGAACAGCGATCAACAGCCTCGAACAGAATGCACTGGCCACCGGGGAGATCCACCAGCCGTTCAAGGTGCAGGTCAACGACCGCCACGACGTCGCTGTGGTGTCGATGCCGCTCAGCGGCAAGGGTACGGACGCCGCCTCGTACCGAGCGCTGGACACCCTGCGTGAGCGGGTGGTCCCGGCGACGCTCGGCTCCACCGCAGGTATCACCGCGCGGGTCACGGGCATGACCGCCGAGTCCAAGGACTTCAACGACTCGATGAAGTCCCACGCTCCGCTGGTGTTTGGCTTCGTGCTCACGATGGCATTCATGCTGCTGCTGGTCACGTTCCGCTCGATCGTTCTTCCGATCACCGCGATCGCGCTGAACCTGTTATCGGTGGGTGCCGCCTACGGTGTCCTTGTACTGGTCTTCCAGCACACCTGGGCGCAAGGGCTGCTCGGCTTCAAGTCCACAGGCGCGATCACCTCATGGTTGCCGCTGTTCCTGTTCGTGATCCTGTTCGGGCTGTCGATGGACTATCACGTGTTTATTGTCAGCCGGATCCGGGAGGCCTACGACAGGGGTATGTCGACCGAAGACGCGATCGCACGCGGTGTCAAGTCGACCGCCGGACCGGTCACAAGCGCCGCGATCGTGATGGTCGCGGTGTTCGGGATCTTCGCTTCGCTGGGAGCGCTCGAGTTCAAGCAACTCGGGGTGGGTTTGGCGGTGGCGATCCTGATCGACGCGACGCTGATCCGCGCCATCCTTCTGCCAGCCACGATGAAACTGCTGGGCGATGCGAACTGGTATCTGCCCAAGCGCCTTCGATGGCTGCCGCGAGTCGCGCACGAGCCCGCGCGCGCTTAGCGCGCGCAGAGGCGGCCGCGAGCGGGCGCCCGTCGCCGGAACGGGCGCCCCACTCGCCAGCGACGCTCATGCCAAACGAGCCAGCAGGCCGAATCCCGATCGCCGGCTAAACCCGAGCGGCCGCACCAGACAAAGAAGCCCAAGGAGCAAGAGCAATGACCACGACGAGCAAGTTAGAGCCGGACATCGAGCTCCGCGGCGTGAGAAAGACGTTTCGCGCCGACGGGGCGGTGGTGCCGGCGGTACGGGGGATCGACGTCTCGATCGCGGCGGGCGAGACCGTCGCGCTGCTGGGGCCCAACGGCGCGGGTAAGTCGACGACGATCGACATGCTGCTGGGGCTGCTCGCACCGGATGGCGGCACGGTCTCGCTATTCGGCCGATCCCCGGCGCAAGCGGTCGCCGGCGGACAAATCGGTGCGATGTTGCAGGTCGGCGCGCTGATTCGCGATGTAACGCCGCGCGAGCTGTTGACGATGATGACGGCGCTGTACTCGAACTCGCTCGGAGTGCAGGATACGCTCGAGCTCACGGGTCTGACCGCAATCGCAGACCGCCGCACGCAGAAGCTCTCCGGGGGTCAGGCGCAACGGGTTCGCTTTGCGCTTGCGCTCGTGTCCGATCCAGCG
This sequence comes from uncultured Solirubrobacterales bacterium, assembly GCA_963824755.1. GTDB lineage: Bacteria > Actinomycetota > Thermoleophilia > Solirubrobacterales > Solirubrobacteraceae > Palsa-465. The sequence continues at coordinate 47,190 of CAWGQT010000030.1, forward strand.
CTGCTGATCCTCGACGAGCCGACCGTCGGCATGGACGTCGAGGCCCGCCGTGGTTTCTGGGCGTCGGTGCGCGAGTTCGCCGCCCGCGGCAAGACGGTCATCTTCGCCACCCACTATCTGGAGGAGGCCGACGCCTACGCCGACCGTGTCGTCCTGATGGCCCACGGGCGTGTCGTGGCCGACGGCGCAACGAGCGAGATCCGAGCCCGGGTCGGCTCGCGCACGATCCGCGCGACGCTGCCGGGCGCCGACCGCGCGGCGCTCGCGTCGCTACCCGGGGTAGCCGCGGCCGACCGCCGCGGCGAGGCGGTGGTGTTGATCTGCTCGGACTCCGACGCGGCGATCCGGGCACTGCTTGCGGTCTACCCCGAAGCCCGCGACATCGAGATCGCCGGGGCCGGGCTCGAGGAGGCTTTCGTCGAGCTGACGGGCGACGGAGACAAAACAAGCGCCGCCGCCGAGCGGCAGGAGGTATTGGCATGAGGTCGCTGGCGTACACCCGCTTTGAGCTCGCGCGCACGTTTCGCAATGTGCGCCTCCTGGTGTTCTCGTTCGGGTTTCCGCTGGCCCTGTATTTCCTGATTGCGGCGCCCAACCGCCACCAACACAACTTCAACGGGTCCGGGATCTCGATCCCGCTCTACTACATGGTCGGGCTCGTCGCCTTCGGGGCGATGACGGCGCTGATCTCGAGCGGAGCACGGATTGCGATCGAGCGCACCGACGGCTGGACGCGGCAGCTCAGGATCACGCCGCTGGCGCCACGCGCGTACTTCGGCGCCAAGGTCATCACCGGATACACGCTGGCCGCCGTGACGATCGCGCTGCTGTACGCATCCGGTGTCTCGCTCGGCGTCAGCCTGTCGGCCGGACGGTGGCTCGAGATGACCGTGCTGATCATCGTCGCGCTCATCCCGTTCGCCGCGCTCGGCATGTTCCTCGGCCACCTGCTCACCGCCGACTCAATCGGTCCAGCGATTGGTGGCCTTGTATCGCTGCTGGCGCTGGTAAGCGGAACCTGGTTCCCGATCGGCTCGCACGGAATCCTGCACGATGTCGGTCAGTTCCTTCCCTCCTACTGGCTCGTGCGCGCCAGCCACGTCGGCGTCGGAGGCCACGCGTGGAGTGCCACCGGCTGGATCGTGATCGGCGCCTGGACAGTGACGCTCGCGACCCTCGCGCGATTCGCCTACCGGCGCGACACCGCACGCGTATAGGAAACCCGCCCCCACGAAATGAAAGAGAGATCCCCATGAGCACCACAACCCGCTGGATTATCGACCCCGTTCACTCGAGTGCCGAGTTCCGCGTCCCCCATTTCTGGGGGCTGGTGAAGGTCAAGGGCCACTTCGACCGCATCGACCGCTCGCTCGAGATCGATAACAACGGCTCCCGTCGCCTGGAGCTGATCATCGACGCCGCCAGCGTCAACACGAGCAACCGCCAGCGCGACCAGCACCTCCGCGGCGCCGACTTCTTCGACGCCGAACGACATCCCGACGTGCAATTCGTCTCACGCCACGTCAGCGACGCCGATGACGGCCACCTCCAAGTACACGGGGAGCTCGTCGCGGCCGGCGACCGAGTAGCGCTCGAACTCCGCCCCGCCATGCGCCAAGTCGGCGATCAGATCGAGCTCGACGCGAGCACCACGGTCGATCAGCGCAAACTAGGCATGACCTGGAGCCCGCTCGGGATGGCCAGAACACCCACCGTGATCTCCGTGCACGCGCACCGACGCCCCGAGCGATGAACGCTACGCGAATCGGTCGCTCCTGCGGATCCGGGACTTCGTGATCGCCGGCGTCAACGAGCTACGTACTCAAACGAACGACGCGAGCGCTCCGCAACACTGGGCAGCTGAACCTCACGGTCGAGTCGCAGAGCGTCCCGTAGCCGGCGATCGTGGGTTGCAACGATCAAAGCTCCCGGCCAGGACTCCAACGCTGCCTCGAGCACCTCGACCGACTCGATGTCAAGGTGGTTGGTGGGCTCGTCGAGCAGTAGACAGGTGGCTCGCTTGTGTGCGATGACCGCGAGCTCGGCACGCGTGCGCTCGCCCGGCGACAGTGTCGCCACGCCGCGAGTCGCCAGATCGGAGCCAAGCCCGAAAGCGGCCAGCGCGGTGCGGGCCGGCGCCGCATCGAGCCCAGTGAGCTCGCGGACACGGTCGGCAAGCACAGCGGAGCCACTCGAGGTTTGCCGCGCCTGTCCGAGCTGGACGATGACGGCGTCCTTCGCGACACGACGACTGCCCGCGGCCAAGGCGGGGTTGCCCGCGAGCGCGGAGAGCAGCGTCGACTTGCCGCTTCCGTTCGGGCCGCTGATGAGTACTCGCTCGCCGCGCGCGACCGCTAAGTCGAGCGGACCGAGCGACCACCCTCCGCGATGTAGAACCACGCCTTCGAGTTCGACGACCCACGCTGTGCGACGCTCGGCGGCGGTGAGTCTGAGCCGGAGGCTCGGGAGCTCCCGCGGCGCGTCGGGAATGTCAATGCGGCCGGCCCGGCCGCCGATCTTGCGCGCGCGGGCGGCCATCTCCTCGGCGCGCATCTTGACCCACTCGTGGGAGTGCTTGTCGTTGTCGTGCACACCGCGACGGGCGCGTTTGGCGCTCGCAGCGGCACGTCTGCGTGTCTCCCGCTCAGCCGCGATCAGCTGGTCGCGTCGTGCCAGAGCATTCGCGTGGACTGCCCGCGCCCGCTCCCGCGCCGCCTCACGCTCTCGCGCGAATGCGTCCCATCCTCCGCGATAGCGCGTCGCCTTTCCGGTCTCGCGATCGAGCTCGACGATCTCGTCGACCGTCTCAGCCAGCAGAGCCCGGTCATGGGAGACAAGGACCACTGCCCCCGGAAAATCCGAAAGCAGCTTCGCGAGACGCCCGAGCCCGTCGGCGTCGAGGTGGTTCGTAGGCTCATCCAGTAACACAACGTCAAAGCGCGCGACCTGGAGCGCCGCGAGCCCCGCGCGCGCGGCTTGCCCCCCTGACAACGTGCCAACCGGCCGCTCGAGGAACTCGGTCAAGAGCCCAAGATCCCTCACCGCCGCAACGAGCCGTGCATCGGCGTCCGCGCCGCCCAGGGCAAGCCAACGCTCCAGAGCGGCACCATGTGGATCGACCGCCCTAAGATCACCCGCCGCTAACGCCGCAGCCCACCGGTCAAGCGCGCCGACGGCGGCCACCAGGCCGACTTGGGCAAGCACGATCTCACGCACCGTCAGTCGGCGGTCCCGCAGGTCGGCGAACTGCGGCAGGTAGCCGACCGTGCCAAAGCGTCGAACGACACCCCGGTCGGGCGTTTCGCGACCGCCAAGCACACGGAGCAACGTTGACTTACCGGCGCCGTTCGGGCCGACGAGCCCAATGCGACTGCGGGTACTCACGCGAACGTCGACGGCGTCGAGCACCGTGCGGGCGCCGTACCTGCGGGTTATCTGCTGAGCATCGAGAAACGTCGACGGCATGCGGGACTCCTTTAGAAAGACAGGACGAGCGGAGACATCCGCGGCCAGCCGTCAGCACGACGAACCGGTCAGTCAAGGCGAATGTCAGCGAGAGTCACGCATACAACGGCCCTCACGGGCCGCACGCAACATAGCACCGCGGGCGACCAACGCCAACGCGTGACGCACGGAGAGACGTCGACACGAGCGCAATCGTGATCGCCGATCCCTTGAAGTCGGCGAAGAAGGGCAAGAGGTGCTTGCGTAGCCACTCGTGGTCGGCCTGGGCCGTCGGCCGCAGCTCCGACTTCCGCGCGAACCACCACCACGACGCGAACTCGTGAAACGTCGGGCCGTCGCCGCCGGCGCCAAGCGTGACCTACTCAGCCGCGTGGACTCGTCCGTTCTCGCCGAGCTGAAACCCGGGCAGGCCGAACTGCTCGAGCTTGGCCGGGATCACGCTCCGGGGCTGCTCGGACGACTCGAGGCCGCCGGGGACCATGGTCATTGCCTGGAGGGGTCCGCTCCAGTCCGAGATGGCCTCGCGCCGCCCGTCGTCGTGGTTGATCGAGACGATCAGCCCGAACACAAATGGGGAACGCGGGTTGGTGCAGACCCACCAATTGCTCACTTCGATGTCGACCCGCGGAACTGGACGCGGCACAAACCCGTAGACGTCCGACCAACCGTCAGGGCCGCGCGTTTGAAACACGAGTTCGGACCCGTCCTCGATGACGCGGAAGCTCCAGCCCGATTGCTCGTGCACCGCGTCCGGGTCCGGGCCGAACGGGATCGGATCGAGCAGCGTGCCGAGGCCGAAGCCAACATCCGCCTGCCATTTCTTGCCGTCGCCGTCAGTGACCCGCAACACGAGGTGCCCGGTGGGGCGTGCCTCAGGGGGCGCGCCGCCGACGCGAACCCGTGCGAGCATCGGCTCAACCTGCAGGCCGAGGTGCTCGAGCGCAGATGCGAGCAGGAGATTGTGTTCAAAGCAGTACCCGCCGCGCCGCTCTACGACCATCTTGCGCTCGAGGTCCTGCTGCTCGAGCGAGACTGGGATGCCCTGATGCGAATCGAGATTCTCGAACGGGATCGACGTGGCGTGCGCGCGGTGAATCGCTTGCAAGGTAGGCGAATCGGCCCCAGCAAGACCTATTCGCTCCAGATACGCGTCAAAGTCGAGCATCGGCGCTTGCACCCTATCCCTACCGAGATTCACGCTGCAAGCGTCCGGCACGAATCGCATCTATGCCGAGCTCGCAGGAACACCGCCGCGCGCGATCACCAGACAGAGCGGCACGATCGCGGCGACCAGCCACTGTTGCTTCGACGGCCCGACAAGCATCTGACCGAAGGCCACCAACGTCCCCGCTTAGCGCGGATCTGAGGACAGACGAGACGAGTCTGCTCGCGGGCGCCCAGCTGGGCCGGTTCAAGCCCAGCCTTGCACCGGTGGGCTGTCTATGGCCATTCTGGAGGCGTAGCCGCGTGCGACCGAACGGCGGCACCACACGCTTGACTTCCTAGGAGTGCCGCGAAAGGCCGACGGCGTCCGCTCACGCGCACCTCGCGCTCGACACACCACGATCAGATCACCTCGGGAGCCTGACCGAGAAGACCGACAATCCCTGCCAGAGAGAGGACCCGTTGGTGACGAGCAGACTCCCGTCGCGACTGAACCCGATCACGTCCCCGTTGCGAGGAGGTTGAGCGAACGGCGAGCCGGCGAGCGCCTTGAGAACTCCCCGTCGGCCGACCCAGTAGAGCGAGATGTCCGAGTGTTCGCGATCGGCCGCGGCCAGCACACGGCCGCTCGGAGTGAAGCTGAGCGTCTCGGGGTCATCGAGCGGATCGCCGAATCGTCCGATCGAAAATGGCGATCCCGGAACCCGCGTGAGCGAACCGCGCCGTCCCACCGAGAGCATCACCACCCCCGGCGGCACCGAGGCTGCCAGTAGCTTTCCGTTCGGACTGAACCTCAGGTCGTTGCTGTACTCGGCGTCTCCCGTGTTTGGGTCAATGGGTAGGTGCACACTCGCGACTCTCTTCAGTCCGCCCTTTGGACTCACCGAGAACAGCAATATGCGCCCCTCGCTGACCTGGTTGTCGCCCACGGCCAGAAACCGGCCACCGGGGCTGAATCGCACCGTGTCGGGGCCGGCTCGGCGGACGTGGAAGGGTGATCCCGGAACCTGCCGGAGTGAGCCGCCCCGCCCCAACGACAACACCCAAATGAATCCCGGACTTCCGTCGCCTCCTCCGGTGAGCGCGATAAAGCGCCCGGACGGGCTTACGGCCATGCCCGCTTCACCGATCCGCAGCGGCGAGGATCGCAGCAACCGGAGCCTCCCCCGTGGACTCATCGAGTAGACGTCCACTGCGGCAACTGAACCGAGCGGCTCCTCGATGCTCCCGAAGGCTATGAGCCGGCGGCCATTCGGGGTGAAGTCCAGGTCGCTGGCGCCATCGCTGAACGGCATCGGCGGTGCTGGTCCGGCAACCGGGGTGAGCTGCCCGTTCCGGGCGATCGAGAATGCTGACAACGTGCCACCGTTTGACTGGTTCCCGTTGGCACTGACCAGGAATCGCCCACCAGGACTGAACGCGAACGCGACCGGCACCAGGCCTCCGGTCTTGAACGGCGACCCCGTAACCGACGTGAGCACCCGGGCAAGCGCCGCGGCAGGCGGCAGTGAGACAACCCACACGGCGACCGAGCTCGCCGCCACCACACACAGCCGACGGACTCGCCGAGCAGTCCTGCCCGCCGACCCTGGGCTGCGAAGCCTACTCACGAGCATCTCACCTCACGCGATCCCTAGCTGCCCCCCGGCCGCTGACCCGACGATGAACCTACACGATTCCGTCGGCGAGATCGAGTGGCACTAGCCGCTGTGGTGGTGGTGGTGGCGGAAGCGGCCGCGGGCGCTTGGGGCCGGGGAGCGCTCAACCCGGTGCCAGGCTCGCCGTTCGCGACCCCCACGCCGACGCGGCTGGCCGAGTTCAGCCACGACGGCGGCCGCTCGCGGTCGCCAACCGGGCCGGCGGATCCGTGTCGGTGTTCGCGAGGCGCTGAGCCGGCGCCCCATAAACTCAAAAATCGCGATGCGGGCGCGGATCGCCGCACGTTGTTCGTGTATAGCACGAACAACGTGCGCGAATCGCGAAGGGCGGTGCGATTTTTGAGTTTGTGGGGCGCTCGCGACCGGGCTCCGGCGAACCGGCACAACCCTGGTTCTTGTGCCGCTATCCGCGCACATCGACGCACATCCGCGGATATCGGATCGTTCACCAGTCCGCCGCAACTGCACACGGAGCCTGTGCGTACGGGCTTTCTGCCGATCACGCCCAACCGCTTCACACGGAAGAGGTCGCTGCTTCAAGCCCAGCCTTGCCCATCCCTCGGGCAAGTAATCGGCGAGCACCGTCCCGAGAACAAACGCCATCTGCTTCAGCGTGGTCCGGAACGGCGACCCACGATCGGCTGGCTGGACGTCGAGCATGTATTCGCGACGGTCGCCCCCGACGACCCCGCCAGCCACCGAGCGCTGCCGTCACCGGCACGGCGGCCCGAAGGGCCGAGCGCAAAGCGCTTGACGGCGAGCCAGACATCCGCCATCCCGCTCGAGGGTTGACACAGGACGTCCGCTTCGATGTTGGCGCGGTAATAGTCGGGCGATCGCCGAGCGGCTCCACATGGCGCGGCAAGCAGAGCGAACAGGATCCTTAGCCGGGGGCCGGCGCCTCGAGCGCTTGCTTGACGAGATCCGTGTCGTTGTACTCGGTCAGCTCGCACACCTTTCCGTCAGCAAGCCGGAAGACGTAGCAGTAGGTCTGGTGGTAGGGCTCGCCAGCTTTCGTTGTCGCCTGGCCACGAGCCTCGACAACCACGATGTCGTCCTCGGCCACGATACGGGTGGCGTGAGCCATGTAGCGATCGGCGAACTGGCGGAAAAGTGGACGCATCAACTCATCGAGGATCGCTTGCTTGCCTTCATAGATGCCCGACCACGGCGAGCTACCGATCACGGTCCAGCGAGCGTCATCGGACAGCGCATCCAGAAACGGACGCCCATCCCCGCTCGCCAACGCTGCGAACACGCTCTCCATCAGCTGCCTGTTCTGTTCCACGGTCACGCCCCCACCTTACGCGAGCGACGACCCAGATCCGTGCTCGGGGTGCGGCAGGCAGTCCGACCCGCCCGACAGCAGCTGATAGGTGCGCGTGTTCCTGCCCCACCGGAAAAAACCGCTCAGCGGCTACGACTTCGGCGCGCTTCTGATGGTCCTTTAGTTCGGCTCCGGGTCGAAGACGCGCCGCATCCGGCGATAGCCAGCGAGGACAGCACAACAACCGCCGCCAGTCCAAGAATGGGCACCGGCAAGCTGTTCACGACGGTAATTCCGGCGGTCGCAGCGGGACCCGGCTATTGCTGCACTATGACTCGCCGTCCAGGATTGTGCGCGGGCGGTAGACGTGAATCGCGACACCCGTGGTAAACGTCGTCGCTTCGATGAGCTCGAGGTGAAGCGGAGCGCTCAGATCCTTGAACAGAGGGAGCCCGGCCCCGAGGGCGGCCGGCTGGATGATGAGCCGATACTCGTCGACCAACCCGAGCCGCGAGAGCGCCTGGTCGAACGTGGCGCCGCCGTACGCAATCAGGTCCTTGCCCGGTTCGCGCTTGAGACGCCCGATCTCCTCACTGAGATCGCCTCGGGCGATTCGTGTCTCGGGCCAGTCCGCGCGCTGCAGGGTCTTTGAGAACACGACCTTGGGGATATCGTTCATCGGCCGCGCGAACTCACTCTCCGATGTCGGCCAGTGTGCTGCCATCTCCTCGTAGGTGACCTGCCCCATCAAGTGGGCGCCCGCTCCCCACGCGGAGTCGAGAATCCACTGCTTGGTGCCTTCATCCGGCCCCGTGGAGCCCCACGGGTGGGACCTGTCGAGTGCCGCCACATATCCATCGATTGAAACGCCCGTCTGAAGAATCAGCCGTCGCATGGGTCCTCCTTACTCGTCTGTCCTCATGACCGGCCGCAAGATCGAAACTCATCGCGCCGACGTGCCCGCCCGTCGGGTCCTGCCCCCACGCTACGGTGGCCGCTTGACCGGACGCCACCGACCACGTCCGATCCGGCCCGCCCGCCGCATCGACATCGGCTCGGTCCTCGCCCTCTGCGACCGGGCGCGCAGCCCAGCGGCCGTCACCCCTGACACCAGAACAGGCCATCGCCACTCTGATCGCGCACGAAGGCACCGATGCTTCTGGTGGCCGAGCAGGATCATCACATCGTCGGATCGTTGATTGTGGGCTGGGATGGCTGGCGGTTCAACATGTACGGCCTCGCGGTCGTGCCGCACCTTCATGGTCGAAGCTGCCTACCCCAACTCGACGCTCCACTCCGAGCCGAGTTCGGCCTTCACGCGCTCAAACAGCTGGAGGCCGTCGCGCTCGGCAAGCTCCCACTCCTCGCCCGAGACCGGCTCCGTCGCCCTGCGCGACATTCCGCATCGGAAGGCTTCGGCGCAGATCGAGCGATCCAGGAGAAGCGCCCAACGCCTGCACCACGACCGCAGGGCGCAGCGCGTCTCCTCGCGCAACGGCAAGCCATCGAGGTTCACCATGAAGCCGGTATCGGCATCCCATAGGGGGTCCGGCCCGTCGTCGGGAAAGAACTTCAGGCGCCTCACGACAGAGTCAACCTCTGGGGATCGACGTTGGATGCGGCCACGCGCTTGGATCGAGCTGCAGCACGTAGAAGCCGCTGGTGGCGTCCGTGTACCAGACCTCTCGGTGCGCGGGGTCGAACGCCGGTTGGCTGAGCGCGAGGTCGCCGGGGTTGCCATTGGAGGCCCGCTTGGGTGGTGAAATGAAGTACCCCACTTCGCGCGGGTGCAGGGGGTTAGCGATGTTGAAGATTCGCAGCCCCGAGTTGATAAACGAGCAGGCGGCGATCTCCGGATCGACCTCGCGCGGGATCGCGCAGTAATGCGCCGCGTAGGTGAAGTTGGCAGATGGTAGGGGTGACCGGTCGCCTGAGGCGGCGGCGTGCGCCTGCGGCATGTTCACGGCGAGCCGGATGTTGGAGACGACCCTCGGCTCCGAGGGGTGGGTGATGTCGATGATCCGCGCGGCGCCGGGTGTGTTGTCGTTCACGGTCGGCGGGTTGAAGCGAAACGCAAACTCGTCGAACTCGAGCAGGTAGCGACGGCCGTTGATTGTCATCGGGTCCGTGTTCTGTGGGATCGACACCGAGGGCCAGGTGAGGCGACTTATCTCGTGCACGACGGGGTGGGGATCGCGGTGCTGGATCTGGCTGACGTCTAGCAGGATCTCGTCGCCGTCGATCGGGTCGGAGTCATACAACGTGTCCCCATCATCGGAGACGTTGAGCCCGTGCGCGAACACGTTGCCCTGCCACAGCGTCTTGGGATGTCTGGGGTCAGAGACGTCGACGGCTGCGATCCCTTCACCGCCACCGATGTAGAACGTCCGGCCGTCCGGTGCAAAGCCACTCTCGTGGCCGAATCGGGCGGCCTGATAGACCGCGTCGAGCACCGGATGACGGCAGTCCCGGCCAACCGAGTAGATCGCCATCAGCCCCGGCAGCGTCGCGCCATTGCCCATCTCGGCGGCGAGCAGCCCGCGGCGGGCGTTGAGGTTCAGCGACTCGTGAGGCAGCTCCATCGGCGGCGAGGTGAGCTGCGCGGTCTGCACCGGCGCCGCTGGATGGGTCATGTCGAGCACCACCACCCCGGGCGACGGCCCGGCCGCCAGGCTGGCGATGTTGGCCGGCGAGAACAGCGAGGTGTCGTAGTAGGCGCACACATGACCGCTGTGATCGACGTATCGCCAGACCCGAAAGCCGCCCGGGGTCGCGAAGTGAGCGACCCTGTGCAGATCGCACGTCCACCCCCGCGCTGCCCCCGGCGAGTTGATCGCCGAGGCAGGAACACGTCCCTGCTCACCGACCAGCGGCCGCGACCCAGCACCACACACCGCGGCGGAAACCGCAGCGATCGCCGGCAGGCGACTCTCGCGCAGCGGCGCGCGCGCCGGAGTCTGGGTTCCCGTCAGTGAGAGCAGATTCTGCAGATCGCTCGTTGGCAACGGTGGCAGGCTGACCGCCCGCCCACCGCCCGACGACAGGCCCAACACCACCACGACGATCCCGGCGACGATCAGCGCCGACGCAACGCGGCGCCGTCGCTGGATCACATAACGAACACGGCCCACGACTCTCCTCCCTGCCAGGCACCGAAACGACCGCAGACAGCGAGCAGCCTAACCGTCCGCCCCGCACCCGTCCACCGCCAACCGACACGACGACCGTTTCCCGCGATCACCCGCGCAGTGGATGCGGGCTCAGCATCGGCTATGAGTAAGCACTGAGCGCAAGCTGGCGAGCGCCGTCACTCGGGCCCGGGGCGCCGCTCTCGCAGCCGCAGGTAACGCTGGGTCGCCTCGCGTGACTCTTCGTCGCGCAGCGCGGCAAGCGTGACCTCGGCATCGCGGAAGCTCTGTCGCGTCGGATAGGCCTCCTCGACCACGGCGTCGACAAGCTGCTTGGTCTGCCGGATCAGGAACCGGGGCTTGGTCGCGAGCAACGACGCCACCCCCTCCACCTCACCATCAAGCTCCGCGTCGGGAACCACGCGGTTAATGAACCGCAGTGCCCGCGCCTCCTCGGCGCTGAACGGCCTGCACGTCAGCACGAGCTCCTTGGTGAGCGCAGGGCCCAGCTCCCGCACCAGCCGGGGAATGCCGCCCCACGCGAGGGGGATGCCGAGGTCGACCTCAGGAATCGCAAACCGAGCGCCCTCAGCCGCGATCCGGATGTCACACGCCGCGGCCAACACCAAGCCGCCCCCGACGCAATGGCCATGGATCGCGGCAACTGTCAGTACGGGAACGCCACTGACCGCCTCAGCCATCCGTCTGCCGAGATCTGCCCGTTCGGCATCTGGCGCGCCGTCCACCGCATCGAGGTCATAGCCGGCGCAGAATGCGCGACCCGCTCCGCGGACGATCACTACCTTGATGCCACTGGCGCTCCCCAGCACACTCGCCGCCGCGATCAGCTCCTCGAGCGCGGCGGGGTTCAGCGCGTTGAGTCGCTCCGGGCGAGACAGAGTGAGCCGCGCGACCGGAGCATCGGTATCGAGTGCCAGCGTGCTGAACTCAGCCATGCGCGAAACCTAACCCAAAGCCCCCGCCAGCTCATCACAGGCATTACGCCACGGACCGTACGGATCGCAAGACATCACCTGCCCAACAGAGATCGACGGCACAGGGAACGACCGAGCCGCCGGGTCTACCCTCCGGACGTCGGTGTTCGTCCGCCTGCACCCGCACGTCAAGAGCCTCTACGAGAAAGGCCGCCACGCGACGGGAGCTCGGCGCTCGCGGACCGGCATGAAGAAGTGCTGGAATGCGTCCCATGACCGACGACGCCAACGCAACCCCTCCCCCGCCTGATCCCGACGACCACGTCGCCCGCCTGCAGGCGCAGATCGACGCCGCCAAGGCCCGCCGCGCCGGCTACCGCGCAAAGGCCGCCGAGACAGTCGCCCGAGGGGGCCCCGTGCGCCCGACAGACGAGGAGCTGGGGATCATCAAGACCGACGACACGGTCGGCCGGATCGCTGCTGACGCGAGCCAGGAGATCCGGGGCAGGCTGAGCCGCCTGATGTCGCGGTTCGGGCGGGGCCGGAAGAAGTAGGGCGGACGGCCCCGGCCTTCGCACCCTTAATTAACACCTCCAGCGGGCTGAAAGTCGGGGACTCTCGCACCCGCTGCTACCAGTAGAGGGTGCTGGTTCAGCACGCGCGGTCGGTGGCGTCGGGGAGCGCTGGCGGGCCATGTCGCGCTGCCCCTCGGTCAGGCCGTGGTCCGCGCCGATGCTCAGCTGCCGATCGTGCGGCTGTTCGGCTGGGGCGAGCAGCAGCTTGGTTGCCGATTGCTGGTGCCTGTGGGTCAGCCGATGTCTGTGAGGATCCGGCGGAGGGTGACGGCGAATGCGCTCGGGTCGCCCTGCTGGGTGAACCCGCCGTGGTGGCTCGGGAAGATCGTCACCTCCGTCCCGAGTCGCTCCGCCACGGCCACCGCGCCGCGGTAGGGGAACGTGTCCTCTGACTCGGCACCGCCCGCGATGACGATCCGTGTGGAGGCGCCGCGCAACGCGTCGAAGTCCGGCTCGAAGTGGCTGGCGTAGATCATGTGCGGGCCCAGCAGCGGGTGGTCCCGGCTGCCGTCGTCTTCGGTCGGCAGCCCGAAGTCGGCCGGGTTAGGAGCGTGCTCTGGGAAGTCAGGGGGAGTCGGTCCCCTTAGGCTGGTGAACGCGATGAACTTCGCCATCGCCAGTCCGAGACCATCGCGCTTATATGTCTCGTGGATGTCCTCGGTCGCGGCGAGCGACTCCTCGCGGTCGGGAAGCACCGTAGCGAGGGGCGGCTCGTGGGCGACGAGCGTGCGTACTAGTTCCGGATGTCGGGCCACCAGCGCGAGTCCGTTCACGGCTCCTCCGCTGCTGGCGAAGATGTCCACGGGCGCTGCGTCGAGCTCTGAGATCAGCCGGTGTAGGTCCTTAGCGTGCTCGTCCGGGGTCGCGGCCGTGGCGCCGTCGGCCTGTGGGCTGCGCGCGACCCCTCGCGGGTCGTAGGTCACGACCGTGCGGTCCGAGATCTGGGTGGCCAGGGCCGTGAATCCGCTCGCGTCCATCGGTGCTCCGATCATCACCAGGACCGGCTCGCTGCTCTCGCCCTGCGCCTCACGGACGTCGTAGGTGAGCGTCGCGCCCGGCAAGTTGAGGGCGTGGGTGTGGGGCTGGGTCATGGGCGTCCTCTCTTGATGTCTCGTCATATCTTGGGTTGTGTTGGCTCCCGTAGTCATGCTGATGCTTGGGATCGCTGCGCCCCGGTCGCGGGCGCATAGCGCCGCGGCGAGGCCACGGATCGTCCAATCAGAGTCACCGCCCGAGCACGGCGCGCGCGGGAGAAGTGGGTTTCAGTGCTCATGTCTGATAGGACCGTCGGCCAGTCGATAGCTCATCGCTCGTTCCCAGGCCTCCCGAGTCGACGAGCGCCGCGAGCGCTGCCCCGCGTGGGAGGGACCGATCCCGGACGTGCAGTTCCTTGACGTCGATTCCGGCGGCGCGCAGCTGGGCCGCGTATCGACTCCGTTCGTCGGCGGTCACGATCGTTGCCGGAGCCGTACCGGCGAGCCTGGACGGGATCGGACAGACCGCGTTGAACATCGGGTGGACCAGCAGCTGCCGATGGAGCGCCGGCCAGCCCACATCGCGAGCCGCCGTTGCCAACCGCGCTGCGTGTCCGCCGCCGAGGTACACACCGGCGAGCAGCAGTCGCCGGGTGGCGCCGAGTTCGGGGGCATGCTCGGCCGCCCAGCCGAGCGCCGCTAGCTCGATGCTCTCATTCGAACCAGGCCTGGCTGGTATCGAGAGCACGACGGCTGCTGCCGCGGAGCACAACGACGGGATGAACCCATCCTCGTCGTGTGCGTCATCGAGCAAGAAGATCAGAGGAGGGGCGGAGATCGCCGCTGGCCAGTAGACCCGGCCGGGCAACCGCTCGGCTCCGAACCGGAGCGTGAGCTCGGCTGGCAGATCAGAGCGCCCCTCCGGCGCTGACTGACGGAAACTCGTCATCCGCCGCAGCGTCTCAGCGGTCGCGCGAAAGGGAAAGTCCGATCAGGAAAGACGGTCTTGCGTATCCTGCAATGCCAAGCAGCGGCACTACCGCGATACTTCGGTGCATGGCTGAGCAAGGGCACGTGCTGCCGTTCCCACAAGCGCCGGAAGGCATCGAGTTGCGTCACCTGCGCGCGTTCGTCGCGGTCGCCGAGGAGCTCAGCTTCGCTCGTGCCGCCGACCGTCTGTACGTCTCTGCGCCGGCGCTCAGCCGTCAGATCCGCGGCCTGGAGCAGCTGATCGGCTCGGAGCTCCTGCGACGGTCAACGCACAACGTAGAGCTCACGATCGCCGGCGAGGCGCTGCTCGAGCGGGCACGCGAGGTCCTTCGCAGCGTCGATGAAGCGGTGGCGGCGACCCTCGTGGCCGGGGGCGAGACGCTCGCTCGCGTCACCAAGCTGTGGGAGCCAATGGTCGGGCTGCTCGACAGCGAGGAGACGCTCGAGGAGGCTCGCTCCGCCGGTGAGCAGCTCCTCGCCCAGTTCGAGCCGCCTCCGGGCACAGACGTCCGACCAACCCATGCCGGCGGCGTCTCGGCTTTGCTCGTCACGCCTGCCCCGGACACGACCCCTACGGTCCTCTATGTCCACGGAGGCGCGTTTGTGTCGGGCTCTGCGTTCGGCTACCGGACCAACGCCGGCGCACTCGCCACCGCGGCGCAAACCGGCGTGTTGGTGCCCGACTACCGGCTCGCCCCGGAGCACCCGTTCCCCGCGCCACTCGAGGACTGCCTGCGCGCCTATCGCTGGTTGCTCAAGCGCTGCGATCCCGAACGATTCTCGCTCGCGGCTGATTCATCCGGTGCCTCACTAGTGCTCTCGCTACTGCTGACACTGAAAGCCGAGGGTGAGCCGCTGCCGGGCGCCGTGGTACTTCAGTGTCCGGTCGTAGACCTCGCACAGCGCCACGGACGCGCCCTGGGTGAGACCGCGACTCCCACGGCTGCCGACAACCAGACGCGGCTCGTCGCAGCTATGTACCTCAACGGACATCCGCCCGACGATCCAATCGTCGATCCGCTCTCAGCCGATCTGACTGGACTGCCAAAGATGCTCATTCAGGCCGCGACAGGAGACTGGTGTCTTGCCGATGCCAAGGCGCTCGCCGCCCGCGCACGCGCACACGGCGTAGACGCACGGCTGCAACTGTTCCCCGTCGACGCCCACGCATTCCACCTGTTCTGGTCCTTCCTTCCCGAGGCCGCCGACGCCATTGAAGCCGCCGGCGCCTTCATCCGCGAGGTGACGCGGACAGCACGGCCACAGGCAACACCAGGCCCGCAACGCGCGACGACAACCGCGGCACAGCCGGCCCCCTAGACGCGGGTACCGCAGGACTTGTGTTAGGCGGGAACGCGGGTCCTCCCCGATCCTGAGACGCGCCGCAGTGATGCCCGCTGCTAGTCGTGCCAAGATTCGGCGACGCTGCGAATTAGCTTGATCTCAGCAAGCGATCTCCCGCCGGCGCGGGTCAGCGCAGCGGTGGCGTTTGCTGGCTCTCTCGGCATCGATGTAGGTGAACTGCGGTCACCTGTGTAGTTCGTGGGGGAGCGTGAGGGTGGTCGGTCCGCAGGTGAGCATCACGAGCGCGAGCGCGGCTTTGGCGGTGTGGAACCCGTAGGCGCGGCGGGTGATCAAGCGGACCTTGTTGTTCAGCGCTTCGGTGCGGCCCTGGTTGATCGCGAGCCGGATCGCGTGCAGGATGCCGTCGCGGTGCTTGCGGATCGTCTTGGCGAGCCGGACGAACGGTCTGAGGCGGCTGCGTGCGGCCTTGCTGATGAACCGGTCGATCAGGATCTCCACGTCCTCGACGGTGAGGCCGGGCTTGAAGATCGCCCGCAGCGCTTCCTTGAGCGTGTAGGCGCGCCACACCTCGCCGCCGGCTGCCCGCAGCCGTCTCAGCGTTCGCGATTGGTGATCGTTGAGCTTGTCGGGCGCCTTGAGCAGAGAACCAGCGGGCGTCCTTGAACCGGCGGGCGGCGTCGGGGTCGTCGAGCTCCCGGAGCTTGTTCCAGTAGGCGCGGCGGATGTCATCCAGCGCCCGGTTCGCGAGGGCCACGACATGAAATGGGTCGATCGCGATGGTCGCCTGGGGCGCGTGCTCCCGCGCCGACTTCGCGTACCCGGGGCCCATGTCGAGCGAGATCACCTCGATCGCGTGCGAGCGGGATTTGCCGAGCTGGCGAAAGAACCGGTTCGCCGCCTGGCTGTCGTTGCCCTCGGTCCCCCACACGATCTGGCCGCGGATGTGGTCGGCCACGAGCGTGAGGTAGTTGTGCTGGCGCTTCCAGCTGACCTCATCGATCCCGATCTCAAACAGGTTCTCGAGACGGTCCGGGTCCAGCTCATCGGCGCAGACCCGGCTGATGATCCGCCCAACGGTGTCCCAGTCGATTCGCACCAGCCTGGCGGATTCATCTGGTCGTCGCAACACCTTGACCGAGAGGAGTTGCGATGGGCGAGAGAAGTCGGGCTTCGGATTTTGCGCGGGTGCGTTCGCCGGGGCGTCTGCCGTCTGGGCGGCGGGAGCATCGGGTGCGTTTCTGGGCGGCGGTCGCGCGAGGGCTCAGTAGCCGGGAGGCTGGTGTCCAGGCGGGCGTGTCGCCGGCGGTTGGTGTCCGGTGGTTTCGGAAGGGTGGGGGGATGCCGACCGTTACCCAGGCGCCGTTGTCGGGGCGTTATCTGTCGTTCGCTGAGCGGGAGGAGATCGCGATCCTGCGCGCTGGGGGGTGTGGGGTGCGGGGGATCGCTCGTCAGCTCGGGCGTTCGCCGTCGACGATCTCTCGTGAGTTGCGTCGGAACGTCGTGAGGTGTGGCGGCGTCGTTGAGTATCGGGCGAGCTCGGCGCAGCGGTACGCGGACCGGCGGGCTCGGCGTGCGAAGCCGGCGAAGCTGGTCGTGAACGCCGGGCTGCGACGGTATGTGCAGGACCGTCTGTCGGGAGCTGTCAAGCGGCCCGATGGGACGGCTCTCGACGGTCCTGGGGTGAGGTGGATCGGGCGGCGTCACGGTCTGCGCAAGGATCGGCGCTGGGCGAGGGCGTGGAGCCCTGAGCAGATTTCCAATCGCCTGCGCTTGGAGTTCCCCGATGATGAGTCAATGCGTATCTCGCACGAGGCGATCTACCAGTCGCTGTACGTTCAGGGGCGTGGCGCGTTGCGGCGTGAGCTGACGGCCTGTCTGCGGACCGGGCGGGCGTTGCGGGTCCCGAGAGCTCGCACCAGCGGTCGCGGTCGCGGGTTCGTCAGCGACGAGGTGATGATCAGCCAACGCCCCGCCGAAGCCCAGGACAGGGCGGTTCCCGGCCATTGGGAAGGCGACCTCATCATCGGAGCGAGGAGCTCGGCGATCGGCACGCTGGTGGAGCGCTCAACCCGCTTTACGATGCTGCTCTACCTCCCGCCGATGACCGGCCAAGCGCCGGGAGTAAAGGACGGCCCCGCGCTAACGGGGCACGGCGCCGAGGCGGTCCGCGACGCGATCGCCAGGACGATCGTCACGCTGCCTGAGCAGCTGCGCCGCTCGCTGACCTGGGACCAGGGCACCGAGATGGCCCAACACGCCCAGCTGCGGATCGAGACCGGCCTGCCGGTGTACTTCTGCGATCCACACAGTCCGTGGCAGCGCGGCACCAATGAGAACACCAACGGGCTGCTGCGCCAGTACTTCCCGAAAGGCACCGACCTCTCCAGACACAGCGCCGAGGACCTCGCTGCGGTCGCCTCCGCGCTGAACAGCCGACCGCGCAAGACGCTCGGCTGGAAGACGCCCGCCGAAGCGCTCAACGAGTACCTGAGAACCATCTAAACCAACCACGCACGATCGGCCGGCGGGTGGCAGCCGCTCAAGCGCAGGCCCCTTGCCCCCTGGCTCGCGTTCGCCACCGCGCCCCTCCCACCGCTCACGCCGGCCACCGAAACGGCGGCTGGGGAAGGGAGCGATCACGGCTAAACCAACCGCAAGCTCCCTGGCGCCTCGCCGGCCCGGATCCCCTCGCCGCCCTGAACGACAGAGTCAGGCCGTGGAGGTCACGCCTAGACGACCAACCGCCCAGAACTCAACGACAGCCCGACCCTCGGCCACCCCAGTCCATCCCCCACGAGAGGTACCGTCACCTCGACAGCTACTGTTGCGAGGACCGGTTGAGCCCGAGCCTGGTGATCGTCGTCTTGTCAACTTTGGTGGCCAGCCAGGCGACGAGCGCCTCGAAGTCGCGCGTGAACCCGGAGCGGTGCCGAGCGAACGGCACGCCCTCGACCCGAACCCCGTGCTCGGGGCACTCCAGTCGCCGCAGCTGCGCGCGGATCTCCAGGCGCCAGATCCCGAGATCGAGATGCCGCCAGACCGACTCGACCTGCTGACGGTTGTGACGATGGCGAGTCGAGAACGAGCACAGCGGGCAGTGCAGCCGACGGCGTCTGAGCGCCACCGAGACGACCACCCGATCGGCGAAGAACTGCACCCGCCGCACCCAGATCCCGTCCAGGCGCAACAGGCGCGAGAATGCCGCGCAGACGCGCATCGTCGCCCTCCTTGTGAGCTGACTGACCTTGGAAAGCCGCCAGCTTGCCTGATGAGGGCGGCGGCGCGTCACCCCGACGGCCGCGGCACTCCCGGCCCCTTCCATGCCCATTCCGCCGGCCATCCATGGCCGCCGGGCGACCCCCTCACGCAGGCAGCCTCCGTCCCGCAGAAGCAGAGCACGACTCCCACCGCGCCAGCCGGGCCGCGAACCCCCCGCTCAAACGCCGAAACCGACGCCGCGCCGACCTACATCGATGCCGGGAGCCCCCGTTTGCTGTCGCATCCTGTAGCGGACCCTGACGATGTTGGCTTGAACGGCGGCCTCCGTGGCGCTTGACGGCACGCCGATCGTCATGACGCCCTCGAAGAACTCGCCGTCGGTGGTGCCCTGATCCCCGCCGGAGCCGAGGATGATCGCGCCTTCCTGACGCATCGGTGAGTACCCCTTCCCGAGGGGCGTTGGGCCGTCGTAGAAGGTGGTGAGACCGCCGGCGTCGGCGTTGGCGCCCTTGAGCGTGAAGGTCCTCGAGCCGGGGTTGTTGAGGATCCCTGTGACGAACGGATAGGGCATCGCGAGGTTCTGAGGTGTCGCGGCGCAGCAGAACCCGTCGCCGGATTCGAACGACCCTCCGATGAGGCTCGTCACGGATTTCGGAGTCCTCGTTGGCGTACCGGTCATGAACATCCCGTTCTCGAGGTCAGCCTGAACCCAGGGGCCTCTCGCCGGCCCGCAGGCATCCCAGCAATCCCGGCTGAAGTTGAGCGCGTCCATCGTGCCGTTGCCGTCGTCGGTGCCGCTTCACTTCGGAGTTGCCGAAGTCAAAGCAGCAGTCGCTGCCCGAGTACGTGCCGCCGAACACGCCGTAGATGCTTTCAGGCTGCCCCCTCACGGCGACGCCCCTCGCCTGTCTGTGGCCGTTGTTGTAAGCGTGTCCGCGGTTTGCGATACACGTGGCGGAGGTCGGACACGGCAGACCGGTCGGGGAACCGCTCTGGAACTTCAGGCCGTATACGTTGTGGCCGCCGGCGAGGATCGGCAGCGCGGTCGCTGACACCGGGTCGTGTGCGTAAGTGGTGTTGCTGTAGGGGGCTGTGGTTGGCGCCTGTGGGACCAGATCGTTGTGATCAGACGTTTGGTCGTAGATCTTCACGACCACGCAGCTCGTCGCGGCGCAGAACGCGTTCTGAGCGGCCGCGTTCGCGTACCCGCCGGGGGTGAGGACACCGACGTCGATGCTCTTGCCGTCGGACGCGCGCTTGACCTCGTACAGCGGCCCCGCGTAATGGGCGAACAGGGCACGGGTCGAACTGAACGCGGCAACGCAGGGCGTCCCGCCCTTCGCATAGACGTCACAGGGCCTCCGACCGACACCAGCCCCGGCGCGTCGCCGAGAGCGCTTGTGTGCCCGGTGGCGCGGAGCGGAATGGTGGGAACTGCGTGGCGCGGGGCCGGCGACGGCGGCCGCGGGGACCACCACGAGGAGCGCGACGGCTGCGGCCATAAGTGCGAGCCTCCGCATCGACCGGCCTCGCCCGTGAAGACGCGCCGTCAGGGTTCTGTCCCCGTGCCTCATCAGTTGCCTCTTCCGCCGCGTCAATGTTTGCAGCAACCAGAGCAATCGGAGCCGATAAAGCCCGTGGCGGCGGAAGCGCGAACGCGTTGAGCCAACGAGCATAGAAATCGGTCTCCCGCGCGAAGAAGAGATGCTCGCCGCCTGGTGCCGAGTGTCTTGTAGCGCGGATGCTCGAGGCACCAGCCACAGAGAAACGCGTCATAGGCCCGAACCCTTGTCTCGGTTGTAGGAGGGGCGTGCTGTCAGGTCGAGCTCGATCAAGACATCGAACGTGAGCTTGATGCTCTCGATCTTCACCTCTAGCAATGTGTCGGGCTTGACTCGCCAAAGCTGGTGAGCTCGACGTCGATCATCGCCTGGCCGTCTGGCAGCGGGATTTCGTTCACGGCGATCGGGCAGGATGAGCGAGGGCGGCTCGCACCTGCCCGCCCCGAGTTACCGCCTGCGCTAGCCGCCGGCGTCCCGCCAGAGCAAGGCCGCGTGGACACCTCGGCTTCTCACATTGGTCTCTTGCGTCCTGAATACCTGATAGCTATGTGGCATGACGTCCGGTCCACCGCGCTCGAGTCCCCCGCCCTACGACTACCGCTGCCCTCGATGTCAGGCTCCAGTGGCCGCCGACGCCGGCTTCTGCCCCAACTGCGGGTATGACCTGCGGCCCACGCGTGGCGTGAGCAACGCCTGGCTGGCGGTGGCCGTCGTGCTCGCGCTGATCGTCGGCGGCGGGATCGGGCTGCTCATCGGAAGCGGGAGCGGCACCAGCGCGAAGACGACGACGGTCGAGAAGACCGTGAAGCAAAAAGCCCCTTCGGCGTCGACCTCGACGACTACGACAACCACAACCACCACAACACCGGCGAGCACCGTCACCTCGACGACCACCAACACGACGACGACCACGAGCACGACGACGGTGACCTCGACGACGACTACCACGTAGACGTCCTCCGGTGCTGACCGGGTGCGCGATTCGCGCACCCGCGGGTCAGCGCGTCCGTCGCACCAGGACGACACGCATCAAGCTGCTCCGCAGCTCGGTCCAGCTTGCGCTCGGGACAAAGTGCGACGTCGACGGACGATCGCTTCGGTCCAAGATCCCCGACGCGCTGCTAGCGATGCGGGCGCCTGACAGGCACGGTTGCGAGGACGGTTGCTTGTTTGTGTCTGGACGCCCAGGGATTGCGCAACCGCCCTGGGAGAGTCTCGCCGGCGGTGGCGTGTCTACAGGGCCGACGCGAGGAGTTCGACGACGGGCTTCGGTTGCCAGTTCTCGTCCCACAGGCCCCCGAACCCTCCGGGAGGGGAGGCTCTGCGGTGCAGCGGCGAGTCGACGGACAGGAACCAGACAAACGGGACGTCAGTGCCCAGCAGGGACTCGTAGAAGCGCTTTTGGTTCTCAGGTGTCGCGCCCGGTGCTGCCTGGGGAGGAACCGCGCCGCTCGGGAACGAGGTCTCCTGCACTACGACGACGCGGTCGGCGGGGATGCCAGGCGTCCCGGCGACGAGTTGGTAGGCCTCGGCGACCCAGCTGGCGGCGGTCAACGGATCGTTGCGGTGCAGTACCCACCACGGGTGGACGTTCAGGAACGAGAAGTCGCCGACCGAGGTTGCGAGGTCCGGAAATTCTTGCCAGTCCGGAGGCTGGAACCCCGTGGTCACGGGGAGCCCGAACCGTTCGCGGGCGTCATTGACCTCGCGGACGAGCCGATCGTGATCCGCGATCCCCTTCTGGATGATCTCGTTTCCCACGCACACGGCGTCGACGGTGTCGACGGCCGCGTCCAGGTTCGCCTTCTCCACGGCTAGGAGCTCGTCGTTCTGCCACCAGAGCTTCGCCACGACGTGCTCGAACCCGCAACCCTTGGCGATCTCTGGGGCCCGCTCCAGCCCGAACGCCATCGTGTTGGTCACGAGCCTCCGAAACCCGGCGTCATGCAGGCGCCCGAGCTCAATTGTGAGCTGCTCTTCTGTGGCGGGATGCGCTCCAGCGAGGAAGTCGAACGGCGGCCCAGGGTTGTAGTTGATCCAGCCCCTCGCGGTCTTTAGCGATTCCAGCACGTCCATGGCCGTTCGCGGCATAGTAGGGTAGTCCCGAGCCGGCCGGGCGCCGGCGCCGATCGCTCGGGGACAAGCGCTGAACCTGGTGTCGAACAACGCAATCGTGCAGACGCTGGTCTCCGCCATCGATGATGCTGACGAAGCGTCCCTGCGGAGCATCCTCGATGAGAGTCTCATCTCGCATGGCGCGTTGGGCGACGTGCACGGCCCGGATGGCTTCATCGGGATCATGCTGCGGAACGTGCGCCAAGGGTTCCCCGACGCGCACGTCGCGCTGGTCACGTGCATCGAGGAAGGCGACATGGTCTCCTTCCGGCTCGACGGCTCAGGCACTCACCTCGGGCCGTTTCTGGGTGTCGAGCCGACCGGCAGGACCATTCGCATCCGCGGCATCCACCACGTGCGACTCCGGGACGGCCGCATCATCGAGCACTGGCAGGGTCCGGACATCCTGGCGATGCTCCTCGACATGGGCCTCTTTCCGCCGAGCGTTGCAAGATGAGCGCCTACCTCGCCAGCGAATGGAATGAGTTCTGTGTCGCGGTCCTCGGAGCCACAGCTGCGCTCAGCGGTCTGCTCTTCGCCTCGGTCTCCATCAACATCGAGCGAATCATGGCCCACCCGACGCTCCCCGCCCGCGCCGGCCAGACGCTGATCCTGTTCGTCACGCCGGTCGTGCTGTGCATCTGTGTGCTCACTCCGCACCAGCCCCGAGCCGCACTGGGCGCAGAGCTGATCCTGACCGGCGCGCTTGCTGGGGCTCTCCTACTCCGCATCAACCGACCGGCGCGCCGCACGGACCAAGAGCCACACGCGGGGTGGCTGCTCACCAGATTCCTCTCGAGCCTGCTGGTCTCGTTGTTCCTCGTCGTGGCGGGGATCACCCTGATCGTCCGGGCGGGCGGCGGGCTCTACTGGACCGCGCCCGCCACCCTCGTGGCCGTCCTCGCCGGGGTGACGAACACGTGGGTCTTGCTCGTAGAAATCCTCCGCTGACGACGAGAAACAGTTGCGTCACTGACGACGAGAAACACTTGCGTCAGTATCGCTTCACACGCGAGAGGTAGCTGGTTCGAGCCCGGCCGTGCCCTCCGTCGCTTACGACGGCGCCTCGGAAATCAAGGGCGCCGCCCCGGCAGGCGGCTCGGTCATGCTCGGCCCGCGAGGCGGACGGAGGTCGAGCAATCGTCGTGACACGGCCTGCACTCGCTCTGATTCTCGGATCAAGCGTTCCGAGGAGCCGCATACCTGCTCGGCCGCCAGAAGCAGCGCGCGAACGTTGTCCCGGCTCCAGTCGGTCACCGCGGCGCACCGTACCCACTCGGATAGCCGGTATGCCCCCAGGCATGCTGACGCTGTTGCCTAACAACGTGGCCGCAAGCTGCTCCCCGCGGAGCGAGTCACCTCAACGCTCCTCTGGGTCCTGGCACCTGGCCGCTCTGGGCGGAAGTGGACGCTGACGACGGGGAGACAGAAGCGCCGTCTCTTCCGCGGCCGGCGCCCGGCCGATCGCCTCGAGCTGCTTAACGTCGAATTAACACGGGCCGCACAACGCGCTTCATCTAGACGGGGAATAAGCACGCCGACGGAACGGCACCGGATTTTGGTGGAGAGGAGAGCCACGGCGTGTTCATCTACGCATTCAGCCGCGCGATCTATCGCGAGCTCGCAGAGGAGATCATCGAGCAGCCACAGAGCGACGCGCATGTAAACCACGAGCGCGTACTGCGAGCCTGCGAGGCGGCGGTGCAACGGCTTGCGACCGACCGACGTTATTTCGCAAGGCCGGTCAGGAGCCTTTTCTGCGATATCCGCATGTACTTTCCGATGTCCTCTCAGGCGCGCGTGCTGCGGGTGATCGAGCATTTCCTGGGGCTCGCTGATGAGTATCTGCAACGTCTTCCACAGAACGGAATGGACGCAAATGGGGACCTGCTGCAGTGCCGCGCCAGCACGCGACGGGGCACGGCTTGCCAGCGGATG
This sequence comes from uncultured Solirubrobacterales bacterium, assembly GCA_963824755.1. Taxonomy (GTDB): domain Bacteria; phylum Actinomycetota; class Thermoleophilia; order Solirubrobacterales; family Solirubrobacteraceae; genus Palsa-465. The sequence continues at coordinate 71,485 of CAWGQT010000030.1, forward strand.
CCTCTCCCCCTCAACGGATACTGCCCCTCGCACCAGCACCTGGTGGAGACCGAGGATCTACCGTCCCGAATTGCCGCCTAGCGCCGCACACGCCCCGTGGCGGCCGTCACTTGCGCCTCAGCGTCAGGATCACCTGATGTAGGTCGTCGAGTTGCACGTTGACGTCGAGCAACTCGAACCACGTGGACCAGCGCTCGCGAACATACGCGATCGTGACCACGGTCTCTCCGTACTCGATTTGCCCACCATCGGCCTGGGGGTGCCGGGGATCGACTGGATGCGGAACGAACAGGTAACGCGGTTCGGCCAATCCACTATGTGCACCGGCGCGATGTTGCTCGAAGTGCGAACGCATCGCAGCTGAGTAGGACAGATACTCCGGTGGGCGGATCGTCACGATCAAGATCCCGTCTGGGCGCATGGACTGATGGAGCGCTGCGAGGCAGCGCTCGTGAGCAGCCTCGGAAAGATGGGTGAAGACCGAGAACGCGAACGCGAGATCGAACCGCTCTTCGAATGGAAGGCGCTCCGGCATAACCGCCGATCTGGCAAACCTCGCGGCAATTCGACTCGCGCGGCAGACCTCGAGGATGCCCTCGACCGGATCACATCCGTACAGATGTCCGGGCACGACGTCCCGCAACAGGTAGCGCGTCACTCGCCCCCAACCACACCCGAAGTCGAGCACGTTGGACTCCGATAGAGGACGCGCGCTGTGACGCTCATAAGACGCTTTGAGCTCGGAGTAGAAGGACCTCGTTTGGCGCGCCAGATCCAAACCACTGGCGCCGTTCCAGATCTCCTGGAGTGCAGGCTCGGGCATGCTCGGAAGGAGTTCGCGGATGTGCGGGTACGCGTCGTACTGCTGGCTGAGAAGAAGCGCCCACACGTCGTCGTCGAGGTCGCGAAACAGCGCGTACTGCGAAGCGGACGCTCCTTGCGAACAAACGGCGTCAATGGCAGACAGACGCTGGCCGTAGAACTGCTCAAGCCAGGTATCAACCCGATCCAGCGCCGGCGGCTGTGCTACGCCGATCGTTGAGGGGGTGGTCCGTCGCGCGCGAGCGAGCCGCCCGGCCGCACGGATCGGCCGGGTCAGCCGCCAGCTCAGGGAGCTTTCATACTCTCGTCGCAGCCGTTCCAGCTGCTCGGACTCGACCCCAGACACGTGACCAGGCTATCGACGCGGCCAGGCTGCGAGACCATCCGCCCTGTTTATCGGGGGTACGCCAGGCCGTTCGATCCGGTTGCTCGCTCGCGCGTCTGTCCGGCCTCCGGTGAGGCCTCCCAGAAGTCGTCGATCTTCGTCGAATCGGAGCGGCCGAGCTGCCGCGAGATCGCCCACATCTCAGCGTCTTCGTCGCCCTCGTTGCGGTGTGAGCGCGTCGTGCCGGGTGCGACCCGCACCGCGGCTGGCGCGCGCACCGTCTCGATCGTGTCGAAGAAGCGCATGGTCAGCGTCCCGCGGGTCACGAGGTAGAGCTCCTCGATCTCCTCGTGGTGGTGACCCGTGCCCTGCTCGAAGTCCGAGTGGGCAGGGATCCGGATCAGGGTAACGGCGAGCTGGTCGCCGCCAAGTGCGTCGGTCAACCGCCGGAACTCGCCCGGCACATTGGAGTCCGCGTAGCTGTCGGCGGCTTCGTCAGGATGGACGATGGCGTACCCGCGGTCGTCGTTATCTGCGTGCATATCGCTTTGCTACCACTGGGCGGGAATACGCAATACAAACCACCATTGACAGCGACAGGAGACAGGCACCGAGATGAAGACGATCGGCACCGAGGAACACTTTGTCACTGAAGATGTGCTCGCGGCATGGAGCCGGCTCGAGCCCTCCGCGCGCGAGGCGTCCCGGGCCGGCGCGCCCCCGGGGGAGCTCGGGGAACGGCTGCGCGAGGTCGGAGAGCGCCGCATCGCGGCGATGGACGAGGCAGGGCTCGAGGTCCAGGTGATCTCGCTGACCTCCCCCGGCCTGCACAACCTGCCGGCGGACGAGGCAACCGGTCTGCAGGTCGAGACCAACGACCGCATCGCAGAGCTCGTCAGCGCCCACCCCGATCGGTTCGAGGGCTTCGCCACCCTCGCCACCCCGGCGCCCGGCGCGGCCGCACGGGAACTCGAGCGCGCCGTCACCGAGCTCGGCCTCAACGGTGCCCTGATCTTCGGCCGCACCGGGGAACGAAACCTCGACCACCCCGAAAACTGGCCGATCTTCGAGGCGGCGGCCTCACTTCATGCGCCGCTGTACATCCACCCCCAGATCCCGCAATCGCCGGTTCGGGCTGCCCTGTACGACGGGTTCGACGACAACGTGGACAGTGCGTTCGCCACGCACGGCATCGGCTGGCATTACGAATCCGGGGTGCAGTTCCTCCGGCTCGCGCTCGCGGGCGTGTTCGACCGGTTCCCTGATCTCCAAGTCCTGCTCGGCCACTGGGGCGAGGTCGTCCTGTTCTATCTCGACCGCGCCGACGGGCTGGCCATGCAGGCCAAGCTCCCACTCCGCTTCACCGAGTACGTTCGCCGCAACGCCTACATCACCGCCGGTGGCGTGTACAGCCAGCGCTACCTGCGGTGGGCGGTCGAGGTGGTCGGCGTGGAGCGCATCATGTTCGCCACCGACTACCCGTACCGGCCCGGCCCCGACGGCGGCGTCGAGCACTTCCTTCATACCGCTGGGCTCGATCGAACCGAGCAGGAGCGAGTCGCCGCCGGCAACTGGGAGGCGCTCGTGGCCGGCATCCGCCGCTGACCATGCGTCCGAGGCGGAGACGAGTCCCGCCCGCTTGACCCCGATCCACCTCCGAGCTGCCTCAACCCGGACGTGGCTGCTCGTAGCGCGTCTCGAGCATGACGCACCCCTCAGCGCTTTCCCAGGGGCCGTGAACCATGCCGGCCGGTCGGCATGCGTAATAGCCGGCGACGAATGTCTGGTTGAGTCTCAGGTCGTGCAGCGAGCCGGATAGGACCAGCACTTCCTCGAAGTATTCGTGGCCCACCGGTCCGGTGGCTGCGGTGCTGACACCGGGATCCCACCGCACCAGTCGCGTGAGCAGCCCAGCGGCTGCATCTTCGGCGAGCACTCGCTGTGAAACTCCAGGTTCTCCGCGCACCGCGCGCCACGGAAGTGCCTCGGTGTCATAGAACTCGAGCTCGGGCTTGGGCATCGGCTACGCGCTGTAGGACCCGACCTCGTGGTAGAGCCTGATGACCATATTCGCCGTGCCCTGCAGGTGGTGCAGGGTTTCGCGAACCTCGGGCAGCTGCTCGAGCCGGCGGCGGTCCTCCGCGCTGCGCATCTCCATGATGACCGCGATCGAGACTTGGTCGGCGGTCTGCAGGACACGTGCCGACACGAACCCGGGATCCTTGACGACCTCGGCAAACATCTCGTTGAGACGCTGAACGGCGGCGGCTTCCTCTGCGGGATCGACCTCCCACACGTGGACGAGCACAGGGCTCTCGTTCATCGGCGTACCTCGCTTTCAGGCCTGACAGCGGCCAGATCGTGTTTCCGGGTCGATTCGGGTCGATCATATTTCGCTTCACGCTCGCCAGCATCGCCCGCGCGCAGAGCTCTAACGCGGGCCTCCGGCAGACCGGAGCGCGGTTTACGCTCGCCAGCGTGTCTCTGAACGTGACATTCGGGCTGGTCCTTGCGGCGATCTCGGCGACGCTCACGAACCTCGCCTATTCGCGTGAGCACGATGCCGCTGCCGCTCTACCGGCGCTGTCGATGCGCCGACCACTGCACTCGCTGGGCCTGCTGCTAGCCGACCGCAGCTGGATGATCGGTTTCGGCATGGAGACGACCGGATTCGCGTGTTACGCGGCAGCCCTCGCGCTGGCGCCGCTAGCGCTCGTACAAAGCATCGGAGCAGGTGGGATCGGCGTGCTGGCGTACGCGTCCGCAAGAGTCGCCGGGCGGCGCCTCGGACGTCGCCAGTCTGTGGGGGTGTCGATCTCGGTACTCGGCCTGGTGCTGCTGGGCGTGTCGCTGGCCAGCCACAGCGGCGGAGGGGGGCGGGGGACGGCCGCTGGAATTCTGGCCTGGCTCGGGGGAACTGCGGCGCTGGCGCTGCTCGTCCTCGTGATCGGGCGCAAGCGCGGCCAGCTCGCTGTGGCGGATGGAATCGCGGGCGGCCTTCTGTTCTCGATTGGCGACATCTCGACCAAGCTTGCGACACAAGGAGGCACACATTTCGGGTTCGTCGTCACGATCATCATCGGCTACTCGCTCGGCACCTCGTTGCTCCAGCTCGGCTACCAGCAAGGCGGGGCACTGACCGTCGCCGGGCTGGCCACACTGCTCACCAATGCGCTGCCGATCCTGGCGGGAACGATCATCCTCATGGAGCCGGTGCCGCCGGGATTCCTAGGTGTCGCCCGAGTAGTCGCGTTCGCCGCGGTTACACTGGGCGCCGTCCTGCTCGCGACACCGGACACCGCGACGCAACCCTCGGCCAAAGAGTGAGTGCAACTCCGCCCGCATCGGAGAAGGGGGACTGGCCGGCCGGTCGTTGCGCGCATTGGGGCGAGAACGAGTGGTGGCAGGCACAGATCGATGCCGCGGTGTCTGGTCCCGACCCCGTGCTCTGCAATCTGCGGATCACGCTCGCGCACCAGGAGCTGTCGCTCGCCCTCCGGCGCATCACTGGCGAGTGCAGCGGTGCGAACTTCCACACATGGGCGGTGTGGGGGTCCAAGAAGGCCGGGCAGACGATCCGCGAAGAGGAACTCTCGCGGGTTCCGCGCGCGAGCTCGGCGCTCGGGATGCGTCATTTCGTCGATCAGGCCGCCGACCACATCTTCGCCGGCAACGTGACCGTCATCGCGGACATCGGCCGGCAGACCGCGCGCTTCGTCAGCGCGTTTGCCGATCCCCGTGACCGGCAGCCCGCCCTGCTCGAGGACTTCCTATCGGGGCTGCGCCCGGGCCCGGTCAAGCAAGGGGGTCAAGACCTCCTGCGCGGCGCCTACCGCCATTACTTCGACGCCGCTCGTGCAACGGACGCTGACCATCGCGACGAGCTGATGCTGTGCGCGAACCTGCTCGCGATCCTGCACGAGCACCAGCGTTTGGATCCGTACATCGACGCGTCCGTGCCGCGACCTCTGCGTCACGTGGTCACCAAGCACCTCCTCAGCTTCACGGTCGGCTCCCAGGCGATGCGTGTCAGCGAGGACGTTCCGGCGCCCGGACCATCGCCGTTTCCCGAGACACTGCGCACGATCGAGGATCCCGAGCTCGAGTGCCTGCTATGCGGGCCTCAGGGCTGGGATCGAACGCCCGACAGCCTCGCCGGCAGCGCCGCGCGCGACTGGACGGAGCTGTCCGATCGAATGAACTTCATCGTCGATCTGTTTCGCAGCCGCCAGACGGACCCCGATCTGTTCACATCGCCCTACACGGACGATCAGCGAACCGCGATCCTTGCAGGGCGCCTGCCGTCCGGTCCGCTGTGATTCGAGGCTTCACCCCGAACGGACGATGCCGCCGAGGGCGTCGCTCGTAAAGATCGCCCCATCACATCGAGCGACGCAAGAGCGCTCCTCTGCAATCCGCTCAAAGGAAGGCGGCGATGGGATTTCTGCAAAGGCACGACGTGGGCGGCACTCGGTACCGCATGCGAGAGAAGCTGTTCGCGATCGGCGATGACTACTGGATCGAGAACGAGGAAGGCGAGAAGGCCTTCAAGGTCAACGGCAAGGCGCTGCGAGTCCGCAAGACGTTCATTCTCGAGTCGCCAGACGGCGACGAGCTGCTCAAGATCCAGGAGCGCAAGCTCACGATCCGCGACACGATGAAGATCGAGCACGATGATGACACCGTCGCGACGATCAAAAAGGCGCTGATCACGCCGTTGCGCGACCGCTTCTCGATCGAGCTCGAGGAGGGCGAGGACATGTCCGCCAAGGGGAACATCGTCGATCACGAATACGAGATCGAGCGCGACGGCGAGAAGGTCGCCGAAGTCTCAAAGCGGTGGTTCCGGGTCCGGGATACCTACGGGATCGAGATCGCCCCCGGCCAGAACGACGCGCTGATACTCGCTGCCACGGTCTGCATCGACGAAATGTCGGGCGAATGAGGCGCTCCGCGAGGAGCACGAGATCGCGGTCACACGGGTGAGGTCCGCTTCCGGCGCGTCCGACGCTGCCTGCTCGTCGGCTCCACTCCCATCGTCTGCCGGAGCTCGTCGGTGATCCTCCTCAGCATTCGTGAGACCTGCATCTGCGAGACGCCGATACGCGCTGCGATCTCGCTCTGGGTGAGGTCGTCCCGAAAGCGCATCTCGAAGATGCGGCGATCGCCTTCGGGGAGCAGGTCGAGCGCTGAGGCGAGGCTGTGAGCGGACTCGATCAAGCTGTAGTGCTCATCCTCAGCACCGATCGTGTCGTGCGGTGTCTTCGCCTCGTCCTCGCCACTGGCGATCGGAGCATCGAGCGACGCGGTGTGATGCGCTGACATGACCTGGTGTGCCTCGATCACGCGCTCGACATCGACCTCGAGGTACTGCGCGACCTCGATCAGGGTCGGCGAGCGGCCGCTCGCCGCCGAGAGCTTCTGTTCGGCGTTGCGCACATGCAGGGCCAGCTCCTGCAGCGCGCGCGGGACGTGAACGGACCAGCGCTTGTCTCGGAAATGGCGCTTGAGTTCGCCGAGAATCGTGGGCGCGGCGTAACCGGTGAAGCCCACTCCGCGTGTGGGATCGAAGCGGTCGATCGCGTTCAGGAGCCCCACGCTCGCGACCTGGACCAGGTCCTCCAGCGACTCGGGCGTATTGACATAGCGCATCGCGAGTTTTCTGGCTAGCGGGAGGTAGCGCTTGACGAGCTCCTCGCGCGCGCGTCGATCGCCGTGCGCGTGCCAGCGGATGAAGGCGTCGTGCTCGGCAGCGGGATGGCTGAAATCGTGAGCAGACGAGCTCTGCATTACAGCCCGTGCTCTCCAATCCGAGCTCGCCGGAAGCCTCGTTTTGCCGCAGAAGTTGCTTAGCAACGCGGCGCTATGAGGCCTGCAATGCGCGGAGATCGAGCCGGTCCAGCGCGTAACCGTGGTCGGCGGCGATTGCCACCGTGAGCGGGTGCCGGTTGATCAGCACCCGATCGACCTCCCCGTCGTCATGGTGATGCCAGCGGTCGACCACGCGCTCGGCATGCGCCAACCACCGCTCATCCCACGGCAGCTGCATGAACCCGAGCATCGCGGCGATCGTCTTGCCGTCACCCGCGAGCATGTCCTCGGATCTGACGCGCAACATCGCGACCGCCGGCACCCGCTCGCGGAGCTCGATCGCGTAGCGGTGGACCTCTGTCCACCAGAAGAGACATTTCTCGTATGGCGTCAGGTGATCCCAGCGCTCGCGGTACTCGGACTGGAACACGTTTCGGTCGTGCGGGCCGAGCGTGGCCAGGCGGGTGTAGGGATCATCCCGAGGGCTTCCGGCGTAGCACCTGTGTGCGGCGTTCGACAGCGCGCTCGGAACCGGATGCCTCGTGAGATGCACGATCCGCAGACGATCCGGATATCGCGCCGCGAGCGCCGGAATCACCGGGAACAGCGGCCACCCGGTTTCAACGTAGGCGTTGTCGATCGACTCGATCGTCCGCAGGTGCGCCGCCACCTCGGGCTCATCGAGGATCGCCTCGGGATCCTCGTAGCGACGGAAGTAGGCCCGCGGGCGGTATAGCGGGCCGATCGGCTTGTGCCGGACCGTCGCGCTCGGGCAGAAGCGCTCGAGCCCGGATGTCAACCATTGGGTTCCGCACCTGCCGGTGCTGAGGACGACGACGATCGGGGACCGAGCCATCAGCGATCAACGACGGATGGCAAGGCGATTCATGCGGCGTTGTTACCCACCTTGCAGTGTTTGACCCTCGGAATCTCGCGTGCGTACGTGCCCACCCGAGCTACGAGCGATCCCCGGCTGAGGACCCTGGCTACCTTCACGTCGCACCCGCAGGGATTCGAGTAGCGCCTGAGCACGTCAACGAATAACGTCCGCTGCCGATGAGCGCAGTCGGCTACGCCGAAGGCCAGCCTCGGGCTGGCGCAGCCGGACTTTTTGGCCGGGTGATGGGCCTCGTCGCCTTGACGGTGGGGTTCGCCACGCTCGGCGTGTGGGCGGCCCGAAGCTGGGGTGGCGCCGGGTGGTTCATCGCGTGGCTGCTCGCGCTGGGCTGCCTGATCGGGTTGAACGTCGCGAACGCTCGAGGCAACACCCAGCTCGCGCTGGTGCTGCTGTTCGCCTTCGGCCTGCTGATCGGCGCGAGCGTCGCGACGACGATCAACTACTACTCGGCGACCGACCCGACGGCCGTCCGCCAGGCGTTTGGTGCGACCGCGCTGTTCGTCGCCGTACTGGGCGCAGGCGGATACGCGGTGCGGCGGGACCTCTCGTATCTCTACCGAGTCGCGTTCTGGTTGCTGGTGGCGCTGCTCGTCGCTGGGATCGTGCTGATCTTCGTCCATATCCCGTCCGCCTACACGACCTACTCGCTGCTGGGACTGGCCGTCTTCGGGCTTTACACCGTCCTGGACTTCAACCACCTGCGCCGCGCGGGCAAGGATGAGGCGATCCCGCTTGCCGCCGGCATCTTCCTCGACGTGCTGAACATCTTCCTGTTCTTCCTGCAGCTGTTCGGGCGCACCAACTGAGCCGCGGGGCCATGTGACGGCCGTCGCCGTCACGATACTTCTGCCATGGCCGACGATCTGGGGTTCGCCGAGGACGAGACACTCGAAGAACGGGCCTTCGACTATTCGCGGACGGTCGCGCTCAGCGATGGGGTGTTCGCAATCGCGATGACGCTGCTGGTCCTGCAGATCACGGTCCCCGTGCTCTCCTCAGAACAGCATTCCGAGCTCGGCAAGCGACTGCTCGACCACAGCGACGAGTTCATCTCCTACGCGATCAGCTTCGCGGTGATCTCCCTCTACTGGGTCCGCCATCACGTCTTCTTCCGCGGACTGAAGACAATCGATACGCGGCTCGCGGTGCTCAATCTCGCCTACCTTGCGTTCGTCGCGTTCGTGCCCTACCCGACCCGTGTGCTGGGTCTCTACGGCGACCAACCGGCCTCGGTCGTTCTGTATGCGTCGACGCTGCTGATCATCGCGGCACTCGCAGGACTCTCGCGACGGCACGCGATGCGGGCAGGGCTGCTGTCGCTGCAGGGCAAGCGCGAGATGGCCAGCCGCGAGCACTGGCTGATCGCTCCGGCAATCTTCGCGCTGTCGATCCCGATCGCCTTCCTGGACTCCACAGCGGCGCAGTTCGTGTGGCTGCTTCTGTTGGTCGCGGGGCTGGGCCGAAAGCTGCCGCTACTTCAACCAGGCCGCGGCCTACACAAATAGCGCGACCAGGAACCAGGTGACGGTCGCGAGCAGCAGCGCGACCGCTGGCGCTGCCCCGAACAGTCCTGCGAAGCGCTTGGGCGCGAGCGCCGCTACCCAAGCGCGCCGGGCGCGAGGTGCACGGTCAGTAGCGCCGCGCTGAATCCCTCGAGCGTCACGGTGTACCGCTGCCCGCTCGGCGTCACCTTCTCGGCGACGTGCTTGCCGAGCCAGTTGCCGTCGCCGTCCAGATGCTGGCCGCCCCACGTCTCGCCCGAGAACGAACCCACGGAAGGTGCGAGCAGGCGTTGCACGCTCCCGGGCCCGGTCGCCGGCAGATTCAGCGCTGCCTTGACCGCCCGGGCGCCCTTGCTGAGCAACAGGACGTGGAGCTCATCCTTGTCGAAGTTGACCGCCCACACCTTCAGATGGGCCGGCGCCGGGCGCGCAAGCGCGACGGGCACGAAGCGCGCATCTCGGACCGGGGTGCGCGCGAACAGGATCAATCCGTAGAGCAATGGCCGGGATCGGAGCCCCCCTCCGCCGTAGGTGAACGGACCGTTGATCGTGGTGACCCGGGCGTGGAGGTTCACGCCGAGCAGCCCGGCGCGCTCGAGCTCGAAGAGCGCGTCCGGCGGCCATAGCGCGGTCGCGAACGTGTTGCTGACGTCGGTCAGGCCGCCGCATGTGATCGAGTTGATCTCGGTCAGGCGCAGTGGCAGTCCACCCTCGTGGGCGAGCGCCACGGCGGGCCTGACGCTGTCCGCCATCCCGGCGGTGGCGTTCTCGCTGAGGATGCGCTCGATCGTCGGATAGGTGGGTGAATCGGGAAACGCACAGCCCGAGTACGGATAGCGGTGGGCGCTGACGACGCGCAGCCCGGGATGCGAGCTGTCAAGGAGAGCGGCGATCCACGTCAGCGCGGTGGTGCTCGCCACCGCTGGGGCATACAACGGCACGCCCGGCGCGACGCGAGAGATCACGCGCGCGTAGTTGTCGTAGTCCTGGACATAGCTGGCGGGCGTGATCGACGCAGGCAGGACCTTGTCGTCGAACCGATCTCCCTCCGTCGCGTTGACCCAGAAGGATTGGCTGTAGAGGTCGGGTTCGTTGCCGATCTCGTAGCCGATGATGCTGCCGGGCGGCATCGTCGTCTGCGCTTCCCGCGCCCACGCGGCGGCCGCCGTGGGGGAACCGGTGATCAGGTTGAGGTCGAGGATCACGCGCAGGTGCATCTCGCGCACGACCAGAGCTGTCTCGGCCACGAACTCGCTGTTCAGGCCGAACACCCAGCTCGGGAGCCTTGCGATCGTCGGGTCGTAGAAGGTGTGGTCCGACGAGTCACCCCGAGTTCCTCAAGCTGCTCGAGGTTCCCAGGCGCTCGGGAGCGGTGGTCGACCTGGCGCTCGGACTCGCCCAGCCGGACACGGCACGGCTGCTGCGACGCCACGGATTCGGGGTGCTGCCGATCGGACCGATCTCGCGCGATCCCGACGCCTACCGGAGGTTCATCACCGGCTCGGGAGCGGAGTTCACGGCGGCCAAGGACCAGAACGTGCGGCTGCGCAGCGGCTGGTTCAGCGACCGGAGCGCCACCTACCTGGCGGCCGGACGTCCGGCCGTCGTCCAGGACACCGGCTTCAACGTGGCGCTGCCGACGGGCGTCGGGCTGGTGCCATTCAGTACGCCGGCCGAGGCGGTGGACGCACTGAAACGAGTTACCCGTGACTACAAGTCCCACAGCCGCGCCGCGCACGAGCTCGCCCAGGAGCACTTCCGCGCAGAGACGGTGCTCGCCCGCCTGCTCGCGAACGCGGGGCTCGGCTGATGGCGCGGCTGATCGTGATCGAGGATCTGGTCGGGCCGTCGGTCGCCGGGCGCGGCGGTCACGCGATCCACGTGCTGCAGATTCTCGAGGGTCTGCGCAGGCTCGGGAACGACGTGCTGTTCGTCGAGTTCCTGGACGCGGCGCCCCGCGCAGCGGCTGTGGCGATGTTCGAGGCGATGCTGGGCGGCCGCCCGGCTGCATTGGTCGATGCTGAGACCGGCGAGAGCTTCGCAGGACTCGCGCGCGCCGACGTACAGGCCTACGCCGAGGATGCCGCGGCCGTGATCTCGCTCGCAGCCCACTACCGTCGCGAGCCGTGGCCGTTGCTCGAGGACGTGCGGCCACGGATCTTGATCGAGACCGATCCCGGTTACACGCACCTGTGGGCCGCCGACGACGACCCGTGCGCGATCTTCGGCGAACACGATGTCCACTTCACGGTTGGTCTGAACGTGGGTACCGAGCGAAGCACGATCCCGACCTGCGGAATCGAGTGGCGGCCGCTGTGGCCGCCCGTGATTCTCGACTGGTGGTCCACGCGAGCGCCGATCAAGCGCGATCGCTTCACCACTGTTGCGGCCTGGCGCGATTACGGCTACCTCGAGTTCGAGGGACAGATCATCGGACCAAAGGTCGAGGAGTTCACGAAGTTCCTCGACCTGCCGCGCGCGAGCGGCGAGCAGCTCGAGCTGACCCTTGCGATCGATCCCGAGGATCCCGACCGTGAGCTGCTGCTCGACCACGGATGGCGCCTCGAGGATCCCTTGCTGGCCGGATCCCCGCGCCGCTTTCGCTCCTATGTCTCGAGCTCGCGCGGCGAGTTCTCGTGCGCGAAGGGCGGATACGTCGGCACGCGCAGCGGCTGGTTCAGCGATCGCTCCGCTTGTTATCTCGCGGCCGGCAGGCCCGTCGTGCTGCAGGCGACCGGCTTCGAGGATGTGCTCCCCACCGGCGAGGGAGCGCTCGCGGTGCACGATGTCGACGAGGCCGCGGAGGCGATTGCGGAGGTCCGCGGCAATTACGCCCGCCACTCCCGTGCCGCGCGCGAGCTCGCACGCGAATACTTCGACGCCGAGCGTTTGCTGTCATCGATGCTCCAGTGCCTCGCTTTCTGATCATCAACGCCGACGACTTCGGCGCCTCGCCGGGTGTGAACCGCGGGATCATCGAGGCGCACACAAACGGGATCGTGACCAGCACCACACTGATGGTCGACCGGCCCGCCGCGCGCGCCGCGGCGGAGCTGGCACAGGCTCACCCGGGATTGGGGGTCGGGCTGCACTGGGACCTCGACGGCCGCGACCTCAGCGACGCGGGAGCCGTTCGCAGCGAGCTGACGCGCCAGCTCGATGCGTTCGCAGAGCTGACGGCGCGGCCCCCGACGCACCTCGACTCCCACCACCACGTCCACCGGGAACCGGTGGTGAGAGCGATCGCCAAGGACATTGCGGCGCGCGCCGGCCTGCCCCTGCGCGGCGAGCCCCCGTTCGCGTACGTCGGCGGCTTCTACGGCCAGTGGGAGGCGGGCGTCACGGATCTGTACCACGTCAGTCCCGAGTTCCTGATCTGGCTGCTGCACAACGAGGTCGGCGACGGCTTCACCGAGATCGGATGCCATCCCGGATACGTCGGCGGCCTCAACTCGTCGTACCTCGCCGAGCGCGAGGTGGAGCGACGCACGCTGACGGACGGGCGCGTCCGCGCGGAGATCGACGCCCTCGGGATCCGGCTGGCGAGCTTCGCGGACGTGGCTGAACTGGATTAGGGGCTCTACCTGCAGGGCCCACGCAAGGTGCGCTTTGTATCGCCGGTTCTTCAGACGCTCGTCTTAGCAGCTTCATAGTGTCGCCTTCGCCGGCCGCGGGATCGTGGTCGCATGTCAACGATCGCACTGCCAATCGGCCGGATCCGGACCCGCGTGCGGTGGGAGCAGGTGGCGCTGCTCGCAATCCTCGGGCTGGCCGCCCTGCTGTGCCTCTGGAACCTGACCGAAAACGGCTACTCCAACGAGTACTACGCCGCTGCCGCCAAGGCCGGCAGCGAGAGCTGGAAGGCGCTGTTCTTCGGCTCGCTCGACCCGGGCAGCTTCATCACGGTCGACAAGCCACCGCTGTCGCTGTGGCTGATGGGCCTCTCCGCCCGGGTGTTCGGCTTCTCGAGCTTCAGCATCCTGCTGCCCGAGGCGCTTTGCACGATCGCAGCGGTGTGGCTGCTGTACGCGACGGTCCGTCGCGTGTTCAACCCGACGGCCGGGCTGCTGGCCGCGGCTGCGCTCGCGCTGACGCCGGTGACGGTGGCGATCGGGCGCGTCAACAACCCCGATGCCCTGCTGGTGCTCCTGATGGTCGCCTCCGCGTATCTGGTGGTGCGCGCCATCGAGTCGGGCAAGACCAAGCAACTCGCGTGGGCGGGAGCTCTCGTGGGACTCGCGTTCATGACCAAGTTGCTCCAGGGCTGGATGATCGCGCCGGCGCTCGGAGCCGCGTACCTGCTCGCGGGGCCGCCCCAGCTGCGGGTGCGGATCAAGCAGCTCGCGATCGCCGGCGTCACGATGGTCGCCGTCAGCGCCGCGTGGCCGGTCGCCGTGTCGCTGTGGCCGGGATCGAAGCCGTACATCGGCGGGAGCACGAACGGCTCGATCTGGAACCTGATCTTCGGCTACGACGGGTTCGGGCGTCTGTTCGGGCAGGGCGCCGGCGGCAGCGGGGGCGTCACCTTCGGCGGGGCCCCCGGCCTCTCGCGGATGTTCAACGAGCAGGTCGGCGGGCAGGTCGCGTGGCTGATCCCGCTCGCTGTGATCGGGCTGGCCGCCGGGCTGTGGATCACGCGCCGCGCGCCGCGGACCGATCGCGCACGCGCCGGCTGGGTCCTGTTCGGAGCGTGGGCGCTCGTGTGTGTCGCGGTCTTCTCGAGCCAGCGTGGAATCTTCCACCCGTACTACGTCAGCGCGCTCGCGCCGGCAATCGCGGCGCTCGCCGGCGCCGGCGTCGTCACGCTCGTGGACTGGTCCCGCCCGCCCCGCCGCTCGTGGGCCGGCGTTGCGGTGCTCGATGTCGCGATCGCCGGGAGCGCGTCGCTGGCGGTCGTGCTGCTCGCCCGCACCCCGAGCTTCGCGCCGGCGCTGCGAACGCTGATCCCGATCGCGGCCGTCGTTGCGATCGGCGCGAGCGTCGCTTGGCGTCTGGGTCGCAAGCGCGCGCTCGGGCTCACAGCGCTGGCGGCGGTCGTCGCCCTCCTGGCCGGCCCGGCGTCCTACAGCTTCGCGAACCTTGGGCGATCGCTCAGCGGCAACAACGTGCTCGCCGGACCGGCGAGCGTCGCGTCGAGCCAGGGGATGGGCGGTGGACCGGGTGCTTTCAGAGTCCCAGGGCCGCGCCCGGGCGGCCCTCCCCGCCACGGCGCACAGCCAACGGGGATGCAGGCCGGCGGCGGCCAGCTGTCGAGCACGGTGATCGCCTACCTCACAGCGCACCAGGGGTCCGCGAAATACCTCTTCGCGGCCAGCGGCTCACAGACAACGGCACCGGTCATCATCGCCACCGGCAAGGCCGTGGTCACGATCGGCGGCTTCAACGGGTCCGATCCGGCGCCGACGGTCGCGCAGCTCGCGAAGCTGGTGGCAGAAGGACAGCTGAAGTACGTCCTTCTTTCCTCGGGTGGCGGCGGGGGTCCGGGCGGCGGCGGAACCAGGCAGTCGATCGACAGCTGGGTGCAGGCGCACGGGACGAAGGTCACGGCGGTGTCGGTGAGCGGCGGGACGCTGTATCGCGTCGGCTGAGGATGACCGCCTACCCCAGAAGGGCTCGGTCGCGATGATCCACTAGAAGGCGCCCGGCCCGTCGGGTGAGCCAAGGCCCGTCGGCCCGTCGTAACCGGGCGCCGCCGCGCACAAGTACGCTGAAGCGCAGGTTCCGTTCGAGCCGCTGGTGATATCGAACAACGCGGAGGTGTGGCTGTACGGGAAGCTCCCGTAGCTGATGGAACTTGCGTTTCCGGCCAAGGCGTACACGGACGCGATCAGCGGTGAGCTCAGGCTGGTGCCGCCGACCTGAGCCCAGCCGTCAAGGCCGGCCACAACGCCGAGCTCGATCAGGTGGTCGCAGAGCGAGCTCGTTCCGCAGTTGTTGGCCGTGTCATAGATCCCCAGTCCACTGGCGGGGTCTGCGACGGCCGACACGTCCGCGACCGTCCGCCGCTGGCAGCCGGTGTCCTTTTGCCATGCCGGCTTCGCCTCGTAGGCTGAGCAACCACTCCCGGCATGGTCCCACGCCGTCTCGCTCCAGCCGCGCGCATTGCTCGCAGCGCTGAGATGTGTTCCGCCGACCGCCGTGACGTACGACGACGAGGCCGGCCACGACACGCCGTAGCCGTTGTCGCCCGAGCTGGCTGTGATGGCCACCTTCGAGTGCTTGAAATGCGCATCGTCGGCCAGGATCGCCGAGCTCTCAGCGCCGCCCCAACTATTGGAGACGGCGGCCACGCCCGGGGCGGTGGCCGCAGCATCCTCGGCCGCGTCGAAGCTCGCCGTCGAACTGTTGCTGGCCTCGACGAGCAGAATGTGGCAGTCCGGGCATGCCGAGGAGACGGCATCGAGGTCGAGGCTGATCTCGACCGACCAGCCGTAGTCGTTACTCGGCAACGGGCTCGTTGCGCCGCTCTGGTTGACCTTCTTGAAGCAGCCGCTGGCGCTCGTACATGGCGCCAGACCGTACGCCTTGCGGAAGGTAGCGAGGTCGGATTCGGCCGTCGGGTCGTTGTACGCGTCAACGATCGCGACCGTGCGGCCGTCCGCGTGCTGCCCCGACAGTTTGTAGGCCGACTGGATCTGCGCTGGCCCGAGGCCGACCGGGCCAGCCACGAGCTGAGGCCCCTCCAGCCTCCCACGGGCCACCGCGAGGCCGAAGCAGCGCAGCTCCTCACCCGCCGTGACGCGAGCCGCCGGCTTGATCCGTGGCTTTACAAGGGCGAGCTTCCTATGCCGGTACGGCGCCACGTCGAATCTCCCGACCGACAGGACGTGGTTTGCCGGATTGCCGCACGGCAGCGCGACATGCCGGTTGTTAGCCAGGAAGTGGGCGCGCGCGCTAGCCGTCGAAGCCCCTAGCGCGCAACCCGCACCACCCACCACCAACAGAAAGATGATTGTCCGCCCCCCGCGGGCAAACGTCCACCGTCTCATCATGCTCGCCTCGCTTGCGGGAACCGCGCCCCAGGGGACCGTAGGAGCTTCGGGCACGAAAGTCATCCCCGAAAAGCCAACATTGTTCGAGTTCGAAAAGTTTCAGGACTTACGCGACCGCTATTTGTTCTAACTCAAACGAGTCAGAAGAGCGGGCTGAACTCTCGCGCGCCACGTCAAGTTCTGACGACATCGCATTCACCGTGATCCTGGGGCCCGCGAGACCACACGGCCAGGCGATCTAGTGCAACGTCCCATTAGTCTCTTGTAATTACAAGAGACTTCTAGTACAGTCGGATTGTGGGACGCGTCCCGGCGGTCATTGAGCTCACCCGCGAGGAAGAACACGACCTTCGGTTGGTACTGAGGACACCGTCGGCTCCGCAGGAGCAGGCGATGCGCGTGCGGATCGTGTTGCGCGCGGCGGAGGGTGCGAGTAACACCGAGATCGCAAGGGAGGTTGGTGTGTCACTCCCGACGGTCGGGCTGTGGCGGCGGAACTTCGCAGAACGCCGGATGGACGGGTTGGAGACCGCGCCACGGTCGGGGCGACCGCGGGAGATCACCGATGATGAGGTGCAGCGGGTGTTGGCCAAGACGCTTGAGCCGCCACCGGACGGGACGACGCATTGGAGCGTGCGCCGGCTGGCCGCGGCGACGGGGATCTCGTCCTCGACGGTGCACAGGATCTGGCGTGAGCACAAGCTCAAGCCCCACCAGGTCCGCTCGTTCAAATTCTCCAAGGACCCCCAGTTGGTCGAGAAGG
Organism: uncultured Solirubrobacterales bacterium; assembly: GCA_963824755.1. GTDB lineage: Bacteria > Actinomycetota > Thermoleophilia > Solirubrobacterales > Solirubrobacteraceae > Palsa-465. The sequence goes on from CAWGQT010000030.1 coordinate 88,598, forward strand.
TGATCGACGTCGTCGGGCTCTACCTCGATCCACCGAAAGGCGCGCTGGTGTTGTGCGTGGACGAGGAGACACCAACGCAGTAGGCAACTTCGAGTTTGAGTGGCTGGTTGGGCGTCCGGTGGGAAGGAGTCTGCCGTGACGTGTAGTACTCAAGGGGCTGATGGCTTCGCGTCGCGCTTATGCCGACGAGTTCGCGGTTCGGGTGAACCGGGCGGTCGTGTTGTTGGGCGATCGGTCGCCGGCGGACGCCGTCCGTGGGTTGCAGGCCGAGTTCGGTCTGTCCGAGCGTCAGGCGCGTCGGTACGTGAACGAGGCGCTGGCGCGGCCGGATGGTGTGATCGTGCCGGAGCGCACGGCTGTGTTCACGGTCAGGTTGGCGCCGTCGCTGATCGCTGGGTTGCGCGAGCGGGCGCGGTCCAGCGGTCTTTCGTTGAGCGCGGTGACGGCGGCGGCGGTGGCCGGGTATCTCGATCAGGCCGGCGAGCGGCCCGGTGGCCAGGCGCGTTGAGATCGAGTTCGTGGGTGACCGGCTCGCCGACGCGCGGCTGGCGCAGGCGTATGTGCTCTTGGCGCCCGAGCGGCGTCGTGTGACTGGCAATGAGCGGAGGGATGATGAGCGAGAGCAGCAGCATGGTCGGGCGGCCGGGCAGGGTGGCCGCGATCTACGCGCGGGTGTCATCGGACCGGCAGCGGCGCGAGCAGACGATCCGGAGCCAGACCGCCGCGCTGCGTGAGCTCGCCGACGAGCGCGGGCTGCTGGTTGTCGAAGATCTGGTGTTCGAGGACGAGGGCGTCTCGGGCGTGACGCTGCGTCGTGCGGCGCTGGAGCGGTTGCGCGATCTGGCGGTCGAGGGCCGCTTCGAGGTCATCTTGTGTCACGCGCCGGATCGGCTCGCGCGGAGCCTGTCAAGCCCGGTGAGACGGCTCGCGTTCGAAATTAGTGAGCGGCAGTGACCTCCTTTGGCTTGTTGATCCACGCGGCAGTCGGTAGCTCCGGCGGGACGGGCGGCTTGCGGACGAACCGCTCGGGGTTGCGGGCGTAGGCGGCGTCGAGCACGTGCCCTCGGGCGGTGTGCAGCGCGGTCGCCTGGCCGTGGTGGAAGGCGGCTGGGGTCATCAGCCCGATCCCGGAGTGCCGGTGCTCGTGGTTGTACCAGCGGAAGAACTGCCGGCAGTGAGCGCGGGCGTGCTCGATGTCATCGAACCGCTCGGGGAACTCGGGCCTGTATTTCAGGGTCTTGAAGTTCGACTCCGAGTACGGGTTGTCGCTGGAGGTGTACGGGCGGCTATGCGTCTTCGTGACACCAAGGTCGGCGAGCAAGAAAGCCACCGGCTTGGCGCGCTGCGGCGCGCCGCGGTCGGCGTGCAGCGTCAGCACCTTGGGGGTGATCTGCTGCTGCTCGGTCGCCTGCTCGATCAGCGCCTTGGCGAGCCGCCCGTTCTCCCGGTACTGGACCGCCCAACCGACGACGTAGCGGCTGAACACGTCGAGGATCACGTACAGGTAGTAGTAGGTCCACTTGGCGGGGCCCCTGAGCTTCGACACGTCCCAGGACCACAGCTCGTTCGGCCGCTCAGCGAGCAGCTCCGGCTTCGCATACGGCGGGTGGGTGAGCTGATCGCGCCGCTCCCGGACCCCGCCGTGATGGGAAGCGAGGATCCGGTACATCGTCCGCGTCGAGCACAGGTAGGTGCCCTCGTCCAGCAGCGTCGCCCAGGTCTCCTCCGGCGAGATGTCGACGAACCGGTCCGAGTGGAGCACTTCGAGCACCCGCCCGCACTCGGCCTCGGACAGCGCCCGGACGGGCGTCGGCCGCGGCCGGTGCGGTCTCGGCTCGGGCGGCCTGCGGCGGCGGTAGATCGTCGCCGGCGACGCGCCGAGCGCCCGGCACGCCGGCCGGGTACCGATCAACGGCGTGAGCTCCTCGACGGTGGCGGCGATCATCGCTCGGTGCTCCTGGTCGCGCTGTCGGTGCCGAGCATCTGTTCCAGCAGCGCTGAGACGTTTCCCTGGATCTCCACGACCCGCTTCATCTTCGCCAGCTCGGCCTCCGAGCGCTCGAGCTTGCGCGTGAGCTTCGCGATCTCCTCGTCGCGGCGGTCGACCGGCTTGCGCCCGCGCTGCTTGCCGAGCTCCTTCAACGCGCCTGCCTCGCGCTGCTTGCGCCAGTACGTCAAGTGCGACGTGTACAGGCCCTCCCGGCGCAGCAGCTCGCCGACCTCGCCCGGCCTGGTGCACGCGTCCGCCTTGGCCAGGATCTCGGCCTTGTACCTCGCCGTGAACTTCCGGCGCTTGGCCTGCTCGACCAGCTCCGGGTCAGGAACCCCCTCCGGCGCGGCGCGCCCGCCGGCCCCGAATCCCAGCCCGGCTACGCCGCGCTGGTCTTCGCGGCCGGCGGCAGCAGCCTCAGGCGCAGCTCCAGCTCCATTCGTGCTCGACTCCAACATGTCCGGCGTTCTCCGTTCTCGCCCTCAAGGTCATTGATTCCTCGATGGTGAGCGTCTCGCCGGACGTTGACAGAGAGGGGCGCGCCGCTACGCGTATCAGGTGCTGCTGCTGGAGGAGTTTCAGCGCGCCGGGATCGAGGTGATCTTCGCGAAGGAGCCCGAGCGCTCCGGCACGCCTGAGGACGAACTGCTGCGCCAGTTCCAGGGGATGATCGCCGAGTACGAGCGAGCGCAGATCGCCGAGCGTTGCCGCCGCGGCAAGCTGCACCGTGCCCGGGCGGGGGCCGTGTCCGTGCTCGCCCGCGCACCGTATGGCTACCGGTACGTGAAGCGCTCCGAGCATGCCGACGCGTTCTTCGAGATCGACGAGGCCGAGGCGCCGGTTGTGCGCGAGATCTTCCGCCGCTACGTCGATGGTGGGGAGTCGATCGGCCGGATCACGCGCTGGCTCTCAGAGCAAGGCGTGCCGACCAGGACCGGCGCGGCGTGCTGGAACAAGGCCACGATCTGGGGCATGCTCCGCAACCCCGCGTACGCCGGGCAGGCCGCCTACGGCAAGACGCACGCGACCGGCGCTCCGGTCAGAGAAACACGCCACGCACGCCAGCGTGGACAGCGCTCGACTCGGATCTCGCGGGAGCAGGTCTCGCCGGAGCAGTGGAAGCGGATCGCCGTCCCGGCGCTGGTCAGCGAGGAGCAGTTCGCGCTCGCCCAGGAACGCTTGCACCGCAACCCCTCACCGCGCAACACCAAGCGCCCGTCGCTGCTGCAAGGGATCCTTGTCTGTCGCGAGTGTGGCTACGCGTACTACCGCTGCTCGACCCGCAGCAAGAACGGGATCCTGCGCGAGTACTACCGCTGCTCGGGCACTGATGGCCACCGCCGCCCGGAAGGACGCGTCTGCGAGAACCGGCCGGTCCGCCTGGCCGAACTTGACGAGCTTGTCTGGACCCGAGTGCTCGGCCTGCTGGACGACCCCACTCTGATCCAGGCCGAGATCGACCGCCGGCTGCAAGCGCTTCGCGCCGAGCACCCCGCCAGCGCTCGCCGCGAAGCGCTTCAACGCGACCTCGCGCGCGCCCAGAACGCGATCCGACGACTGCTCGACGGCTACCAAGAACAGCTCGTCACGCTCGACGAGCTCCGCGCCCGAACCCCTGAGCTACGCAAACGCGAGGCGACGATCCAAGCACAGCTCGACGCGCTCGATGCCGAACTACACGACGCCGAGACCTACCTCAAGCTCACCGAGACACTCGACGGCTTCCGCGCCCGCCTCACCGCCAACGCCGAGAATCTGACCATCGAGCGCCGCCAACAAATCATCCGACTCATCGTCAGAGAGGTCCTCATCGGCGAAGACGACGTCACGATCCGCCACTCGATCCCCGTCCCCACACGCGACCAGCCACCCGGTTATCCACTGCGTTCGGGTAGTCGAGAAGACGCAGATCCAAGCCTTGGATCGCACCCAGCCGACGCTGCCGATCAAGCCTGGGAAGGCGCAGCGGATGACCCACGACTACAAGCGCAACGGCACCACCAGCCTCTACGCCGCGTTGGAGATCGCGACCGGTGAGGTCACGGGCGCCTGCTACCCCCGGCATACCCACCAGGAATTCCTCGGCTTCCTCAACACGCTCGTGCGGGCGTTCCCGCGCAAACCGCTGCACGTCGTCCTCGATAACTCATCCACTCACTCGACCCCAGAGGTCAAGCGCTGGCTGGAGCGTCACCCGCGCGTGCACTTCCACTTCACACCAACCAGCGCATCGTGGCTGAACATGGTCGAGATCTGGTTCTCGATCCTGACCAAACAGCAAGTCCGCCGCGGCGTCTACCACGACGTTCCCGAGCTGATCGCCGCGATCGAGTACTTCATCGATGGCTACAACGAGCGCGCCCAACCATTCGTCTGGACCAAGACCCCCGAGCAGGTCCTCACGAAGGCCGTCCAAAAACAAGACACTTCAGAAACGCTGCACTAGGAGAGACCGATGGGGCGTTGGGTAGCAGTGGTCGCCGCCGCACTACTGGCGGTTACGGGAGTGGCGTTCGCCGCCACGCAGGGAAGCGACAATCCGGCCACGCGACTGCTGACCGGCGGCACCGGAACGTCGGTGATGTCGCCCGGGCGCAACAAGGAGTACACGTGCGTGATTGGCTTGAACTTCCAGAAGTCGCTCACTAAGCCGGACCGCAAGTGGATCCTCAAGAGCCCGAGCAAGGTGCTCGGGATTATCGTGATGGGCAAGAAGGTCTTCGTCCAGGGAATGGTGGACTGGGACAGCGAGTTGAAGATCACGCTGACCAACACGAAGCGGGTGTTCAAGGGCAACGGCCTGCCGAGCACGCCGACCGGCACGTTCCCGATCCAGCACGACACAGCCGCCTACCAGTACTACAAGGGGGCTCCCGCGGTCGGCTACAAGGACGCAGCGGAGATCCCGATCAAGCCGTGGAACCTCTCGATCAGCCTCCCCCGCTACCCGAAGATCGCCAGGCACCCCTACTGCCTAGGGCCGAAGATCACCACGGGCATCGCGCTGTCCGGGGCGACCTACCACGTCGAGCTCGCCGGCTACAACCAGAAGAGCGTGGTCGATCCGAATTCACCGGTCGGCGACCCCAACGCGGTCTTCCCGCTCGATCGCTGCTTCGGCCACCCTTACCTGAGCCAGTACCACTACCACGGTCCCTCGTGGGCGTGCTTCGACATGATCCCGAGCCTGCGCAAGGCACTTCTGAACAAGCACGCGCAGTCACCGTTGCTCGGATACGCGCTCGACGGCTTCGGGATCTACGGGCCGCGCGGCGCCGGCGGACGGATGCTCACCAACAAGGACCTCGACGAGTGCCACGGCACGACTTCGAAGGTCTGGTGGGATGGCCGCTACGTCGGCATGTATCACTACGTGCTGACCGCTCAGTTCCCGTACTCGATCGGCTGCTTCCGGGGAACACCGGTCATGCTGCCCAGGCAGTTCGCCTAGCTAATGCGGATGCGGTAGGGCTCGGCTGCGTCGAGCCCTACCGCTCGCTGCGCGTCGCCACCGCGTACGCGGCCGGGTCAAATCGCCGCGTGCGGCGCCTGAACTCGGCCGCGAAGCCCGGGTAGATCGCGTAGTTGCGGCCGTCCTCGTCGGTGTAGTACGCCATACAGCCGCCGTCGGTCCAGACGCTGCCCCGGCTGCGGCGATCCATCTCGGTGACGTACCTGCGTAGCGCCGACGGGCGGACCTCGATCCGGCGGGCGCGCCTGCGGTCGATCGTCCTGATCGCGCCCATCACGTAGTTGATCTGCGACTCGAGCGTGAAGATCACCGAGTTGATGCCGATCGCGTTCGGGCCGAGCAGGATGAACATGTTCGGGAAGCCCGGAACCGCGGAGCCGAGATACGCGCGCGGCGACGCCTGCCACACGTCGCCGAGCGTGCGCCCGCCGACGCCGCGCAGCCGCTCGACCAGCAGCGAGCGGTTGTAGCGGTATCCGATCGCGGTGATGATCGTGTCGAGCTCGTGCGCGGTCCCGCCGCGCGTGACGATCGCGGTTTCAGTGACGCGCTCGATCCGATCGGTGACGAGCCTGACATTCGGCTGCGTCAGCGCGGGGTAATAGGTGTTCGAGAGGATCGGGCGCTTGCAGCCGAAGCGGTAGTTGGGCGTGAGCTGCGCGCGCAGCGCATCGTCCTTGACCTGCCGGCGCAGATGAGCGCGGCCGAGCGCCTCGATCGGGCCAATCAGCTCGGTCCTCCCGCAGAAGCCGACGCCGACCGACTCGTGCAGCGCGAAGATCACGTTGCGTTGCACGTCCTGGGCCGCTGGCAGCAGTCGGTACAGACGGCGTTCGATCGCCGACACGGCCCGGTCTGGATGGGGCACGACCCAGGGCGGCGTGCGCTGAAAGACCGAGAGCCGATTGACGTGCGGCTGGATGACCGGGACGAACTGCGCAGCCGCGGGCCCGGTGCCGATCACCGCGACGCGCTCGCCGCGCAGATCATGCGCGTGATCCCAACGCGCCGAGTGAAAGCGGTGACCGGCGAATGACTCGAGGCCCGGGATCTCGGGCTCGGCCGGCTCGGCGGTCGCGCCGATCGCGCTCACCAGCAGCTCGCAGCTGAGCGGACCGTCCGAAGTGTTGATCCGCCAATGGTCCCGGCGGTCGTCCCAGCTCGCGTCGCGCAGTTCGCAGCCGAACCGGATGTGCGGGGTCACGCCGTGGCCCTCGCACACGTCGCGGATGTAGCCGAGGATCTCGTCCTGCCGTGGGAATAGGCGCGACCAATTTGCGTTGCGGGCGAACGAGTACGAGTAGAGGTGGGTGGGGATGTCGCACGCACACCCCGGGTAGGTGTGCTCGAACCACGTGCCTCCGACCGAGTCGTTGCGCTCGAGGATCACGAAGTCCTCGATCCCGGCCTGGCGCAGCCGGACCCCGAGCCCGACGCCAGCGAAGCCCGCGCCGATGATCACGATTCGATGCTGCCCGGGTCCCACCACCTAGAGAACTTCCGCGCGCGCGAGCAGACCACGTAGCGCTCCGGGCGCGAACCGAGAGACGTTGAGCGCGAACGAGGACTCGACTCCCACCGGCACGACCTCGCGGTTGCGCTCGACGGCTTCGACGATCGCCTTGGCAACGACGTCCGGTGCATGCCCGAAGCGGAACAGGCGCAGCGCCGCATCGCGCTTGCCCGCCATCGACCCGACCATCCGCGTCTTCGAGGCGATCGGCGTCTTGATCAGACCGGGGCAGATGGCGCTCACTCCGACCCCACTCGAGGCCCAGTCCGCGCGCAGGCATTGCGAGAGCATGATCACTGCCGCCTTCGATGCACAGTACGCCGCCATGTTGCGGTTCGGGGTGTATCCGGCGCCAGAGGCGATGTTGACGATGTGGCCGCGGCGCCGTCGCACCATCGCCGCGCCGAACGCGTGGCAGCCGTGGACGACGCCGTCCAGGTTCACGCCCCGCAGCCATTCCCAGTCTTCGAGCGTGTTCTGGAGAAAGGGCCCGGCGACGCCCACGCCGGCGTTGTTGACCAGCACGTCGATGGGACCGAGTTCGTCCTCGACCTGCACGGCGAGCGCGGCGACCGCCTCGCGATCGGCGACGTTGCAGTCGAATGCCGCAGCATTTCCCCCGCACTCGGTCGCGGTCGTGCGCGCGCTGTCGGCGTCGATGTCGACCGCCACAACGCACGCCCCGTTACGCGCGAAACGCAGCGCCGTCGCCCGGCCGATCCCGCTTCCGGCGCCCGTGATCAGCGCCCTGGTTCCGGCGATCTTCATGCCGCGAGCTCCTGAGGGTTCGCGTGTGAGCGCCGGCGCGCGATCATCTTCAGACCCTGGCGCGGGCGCAGAGTCAGGGTCGCCTCCGGTTCCACGGGATGACCGGCGACGAGGTCGTACACGAACCGCTGACTCATCACCGATGCGATCAGCGTCGCTTCCATCAAGGCAAAGCTCTGGCCGATGCACACCCGCCGTCCGCCGCCGAATGGCAGGTACGCCGACCGGTGGTGGCGCCGAGCGTTCTCGTCCATGAAGCGCGCAGGGTCGAATCGCTCCGGCTCCGGCCACCAGCGGGCGTCGTGGTGGATCGAGTAGATCGGGATCAGAACCGTCGAGCCGCGCGGGATCCGGTGGCCGTCGATCACGTCGTCTGCGATCGCGGTTCGCGGTATCGCCCAGGCCGGCGGGAAGATCCGCATCGCCTCCTGGAAGCAGGCAGTCGTCCAGGGGAGCTTGTGGAGATCTTCGACGCTCGGCCGGCGCTCACCGATCGCCGCGTCGACTTCGCCGAGCATCCGGTCGCGGGCGTCGGTGTTGAGCGCCAGCAAGTACCACATCCACGAAAGTGCGTTGGCGGTCGTCTCGTGCCCGGCCAGCATGAACGTAGTGGCCTCGTCGCGGACGCGCGTCAGCGAGAGCGTGCCCCGTTCGTCGCGGGCGGCGAGCAGCAGCCCGAGGAGATCCGCGGTCTCGCTCTTGTGCGACTCGCGGTAGCGGATGACCTCCCAGACGGCGTCGTCAACCGTGTGCATGATCGCCTGCAGGCGACTGAGCGGCGGCGGCAGCAGCGGCAGGCGATTGATCAGGGTCGCCGTGAGGCGCGCCATCCACCACGGCACGTTCGTGACCATGATCAAGCGCGTGGCGAGCTCGGCGGCGTGCAGGCCGTCGGTCACGGTGGGGGCGAGCTTGCGGGCGAGGTCGCCAAGCTGGCGCCCGAACAGCGCGGCGCCGACGACGTCGAGAGTCAGCTGGGTCATCGCCGCGGTCATGTCGAGCCCGATCCGCTCGCGGCCGTCGTCAAGCTGACGGATGAAGGCCTCGATCGGATCGATCATCAACTCGCACAGATCCTGCAGGTGCCGGCGACCCAAGACCGGATTGAGCATCATCCGGTGCCGGCGCCAGGACTCGCCCTCGTCGGTGAACAGGCTGAGCCCGACGACCGAGCGCAGCAGTTCGTACTCGACGGACTTGTGGTACCGGTCGACGGCTTCATGCAAAACGTGGTGAACGTAATCGGGGTGTCTGAGGACGAACGCGGTGCGCCCGGCGAACCGGTAGCGGACGATGTCGCTGTCGCGCAGGCCTCGGACGATCGCTCCGTCGACGTTCAGGCCGTGCAGGAGCGTGTCTTGCGCGACCCGCAGTCCGCTGACGCTCGGCGTCCGACGGAGTGCGGTCGCGGCTTGACTCACGTCAGCGCCGCGGTCGTCGTGTACGGCCGGTCGGCGAAGTACTCGCCCTCGAGCTTTCCGAGCTCGGTGACCGGCGGGTCGCCGAGCAGCCACTCGCGCGCGAGATCGAGCCAGTTGCCGCTGGCCTGAAGCTGGCCGAGCAGCCCGATCAGCAGCATCACGGAGCGCATCAGCACGAAGTGCTCGGCCGGCAACGTCAGCGACTCGAACCCTTCCGAGCGGCGCATCGAGTTATACGAGCGCATCATCGCGGCGGTCACCGAGGCATTGACCGTGACCCGCTCGTCGACCAGCAGCCAGCCGAAGATCGTCTGGTAGCTCTCGAGGAAGGGCTCCGCCAGCCGCCGGTCTCCCGGCAGGGCACCGAGCCCGGCGATCACCTCGAACAGCGCGTCCGCATCGTTGGCGTACGTCGCGCGAGTCGACGCGATCAGCTGCGCGACCTCCTCGTCAGAGAGGCGCTTAAAGAAGCCGAAGTCGATGAACGCGACGCGGCCATCGTCGAGGAACAGCGAGTTGCCGGGATGCGGGTCGCCGTTCAGCAAGCGGTGGCGCATGGGCCCGTTGATGTAGAAGCGGCACAGGATCTCGCCGAGGCGGTCGCGGGTTTCGAGGGGGGCGTCTCGGACCTCGGCGAACCGCCGGCCGTCGACGAACTCGGAGACCAGCACGCGCTCGCGGCACAGCGAGCTGACGACGTCGGGCACGACGATGAACGGGTGACGGCGATAAGCCCGGGCCATGGCCTTGTGGTTGGACGCCTCGAGCTCGTAGTCGAGCTCCTGGCCGATCCGCTCGCGGATCTCCTGCGCGATCGCGCCCGTGTCGATCCCTGGCGCGATTGCGTTCAGCAGCTTGAGCGCGAGCCGGAGGTTCTGCATGTCGGCATGGATTGCCTCGGCGATCCCCGGGTATTGGACCTTGACGGCAACGGTCCGGCCGTCGTGAAGCGTTGCCCTGTGGACCTGACCGATCGAGGCCGCCGCGATCGGCTCGGGCTCGAAGGCGGCAAAGGACTCGCTGAGCTTCTCCCCGAGGTCCTCCTCGATGACCTTGCTGATCGCCTTGAACGACACCGGCTTGGCGTCGTGCTGGAGCGTCGCGAGGATCTCCTGGAACTCGGGCCGGATCTCCTCGGGGACGAGCCCCAGGTCGACCGCCGAGAGCGTCTGGCCGACCTTCATCGCTGCTCCGCGCATGCCGCTGAACACCTTCACGAGCGCCTTCGCGCTCTTGAGCTGCTGACGGGAGGCGGCCGCGCGCCGGTTGTCGTCGCCGCCGGTGGCGCGGATCGCGCGGGCGGTGGCCTCGCGTGCGGCGACGCCCGCCGCGGCGCCGGTCATCTGCGCCGCGCGGCGTACCCGCGAGCTCTTGATTTCGTCTCTTCCGGAAGGCATCGCTGATCGTGCGGATTTCGTCGTTCAGCTGAACGACGAAGGGACGATAGCATTTCATCGATCACATGAACGGTCAAATCGGAAGTGTCGTCCCTCATGACGAGGGACCGCGCCGCACGCGTGCCGAGCAGCGGGCGGCCACGCGCCTGGCGCTCCTCGACGCGACTGCCGAATGCCTGGTCGAGGAGGGCTACGCCGGGCTGACCACGCGCCGCGTGGCCGAGCGGGCGGGCGTCGCACAGAGCACGCTGATGCACTACTTCCCCACGCGCGAGGGATTTCTGATCGAAGCGATCACGCACCTCGCGCTGAGGCTGGTCGAGGACGCGCTGGACCAGGTCGATCTCGCCGCGTTGCGCGAGCCCGAGCATCGCGAGGCGGTGCTCGACCAGGCGTGGCGGGAGCTCACCTCCCGCGAAGCGGTCGCGGCGGCGCAGCTGTGGGTCGCCGCCTGGTCGGAACCCGAGCTGGCGGCGACGCTGCGCGACCTCGAGCAGCGCCTGAACTCGATCCTCGCCACCACCGCCAGCACGCTGTTTCCGGATCTATCCGACGATCCGCGCTTCCCGGCCCTGATCGACGCGACGATCTCGCTGATCCGCGGGCTCGTGATCGAGATCCCGATCTGGGGTCAGGAGGCGGTTACCGCACGATGGGAATCGATCAAACCCATCCTGACCGGGGCGGCGGCGCAACTGCTCGACCAAGACTTTTGAACCGGCTAACGTAAAAGATCACTATTCCGAGACCCAGGAGCTGTGACTGATGCCCACGTATGACGAACTCGCGCTTGGCCGCGGCGTTGCAACCGACCGCGACCGCACGCATGCGGTGTTTGGCCAGGTCATGGGCCTGGTCGCCCTGACGCTCGGTTGCACCGCGCTCGGCGCGTACGTGGGGCGCGACCTCAGCGGCGGAGCCGGCATCTTCTTCTTCATCGGCGCATTCGCCTGCGTCTTCGGTCTCAACTTCGCCGCCTCGCGCGGCCGGGAGCAGCTCGCGATCGGGCTGCTGTTCGGCCTCGGCCTGCTGCTGGGGATCGCGGTCGCTCCGATCATCGCCTACTACGCGAAGGCAAACCCCGCCGCGCTGTGGCAGGCCGCCGGCGCGACCGCCGGGTTCGTGGCCGCGTGCGGCGCGTACGGCTACGCGACCCGGCGCGACCTGTCCTCCTGGGCCCGCACGCTGTTCTGGGCGCTGCTCGGGCTGATCGCGTTCGGGATCATCGGGATCTTCATCACGATTCCGGCCGGGAACATCATCTGGGCCGTCGCCGGCCTGGTGATCTTCGGAGGGTTCACGATCTTCGACTTCAACCGCTTGCGCCGCCGGCAGCAGGGGGGCGCCGCAGCCGTGCCGATCGCGGCCGGGATCTTCCTCGACATCTTCAACGTGTTCCTGTTCATGCTGCAGATCTTCGGGGGCGGCGGGCGGCGCTAGGCCGGCGCACTGCTGCCGACATCGAATCCCCACGCCAGCTGAACCCGACTGAACGGGGCGGGCGCTACCGTACCGATCCAATGCGCCTGCGCCTCATGCTCGCCGGGGCCCTCGGCGCCGCAGTCCTGGCCGGTTGCGGCAGTAGTTCCTCGAGCACGAGCAGTCGCTCGAGCACCCCGGCGAGCACTCAGACATCCGCGACCAGCTCGGCGTCGGCCTCCGCTGGGCAGATCGGGTTCGAGGGTTCACCGATCGAGAAGGGCGCCGAAATCGCGCCGGCCAGCACGACGGGGACGGGAGCGGTCGACGGAATCCACTGCGGCGCCACGGAGCAGCTCGCCTACCACATACATGCCCACCTGGCGACGTTCCTCAACGGGCAGCCACGGGCGCTGCCGGGCGGGATCGGAATCCCCGGCTCGCAGGTCGTCCAGAGCCCGCAAGGCCCGGTCGCGACCGGCGGCCAGTGCATTTACTGGCTTCACACGCACGCGCCCGACGGAATCATCCACATCGAATCCCCGACCCAGCGGATCTACACACTCGGAAACTTCTTCGATGAGTGGCAGCAGCCGCTGAGCGCCAATCAGGTCGGCCAGCTGAAGGGCAAGGTCAGCGCCTACGTCAACGGCAAGCCGTGGGTGAAGGATCCGCGCACGATCCCGCTCATCCCCCACGCCGTGATCCAGCTCGACGTCGGCTCGACGAGCCCCGCGTTCCAGAACTTTTCCTGGTCGGGCCTGGAGCTTTAGGCCTCGCCCTGGGACAGCGCTCGGCCCTTGCGCCTGCGCCGCCGCCTCACCTCCAGCAGGATCCCGACCAGGACCAGCACGCCCAACCCGATCCCGGTGACCAGGCCGAGGTCGTCAACGAAGTCGATCACCGCCGGCCCGACGAAGTAGGCGCCGAGGCCGATCCCGACCGCCCACACCGCTGCGCTTACGAAGTTCACGGGCAGGTAGAGGGCGGCGCGGACGTGGTGGATGCCCGCGATCCAGGAGGGCGTCAGCAGGATCGCGGTCACTGGCCACTTCGCGAAGACCTCATCGCCACGCGCGAGCGCGACCAGGCGCATCTTGTGCAGCGGCCCCCGCGTTGTCAGCACGGTGCGCCCGGCCCGCATCCCGAGCACCCAGCCCGCGACTCCGCCGGCGGCGGCCGCTGCAAACGCGACGAACAGCACCGAACCGATATCGAGTCGCCCCTTTGACGCGAACACACCGGCTGCGATCAGCACCGGCTCGCCGGGCCCGGGGACGCCCAGCCAGCTGGCCGCGGCGGCCGCCGCGAGCGCCGTGTAGTCGATCGGCGGCCCCTGGAAATGATGATGCAGCCGCAGCGCAATCCCATAGGCGATCATGACCTTCAACGCAGATGCGACGCGTCCCATGTCACCGATCGTCGCAGACGGAAGGGTCGGCTCCGAGGGCATGCTCGCGTCCACTTGGATAGAGCACCCAGTCGATAATTGGCCCAAGGGCCAATGTCTCGGCGAAGCCGCTTACGGAGGATTGCGCGTCTTATGAGCACAGACCTGATCGTTTCCTACGATGGCACGGCCAATGACGATGATGCGTTGGCGCTCGGCAAGATGCTGGCGCAGACGGGGGCATCGATGGCGCTGGCCTATGTCCGTCACAGTCGTGAGTTTGATCCACGTCGAGAGGAGCTTGCCCAGCATGACGCCGAGCGACGCCTCGCGCAGGGCGCAACGTGGCTCGGGGGCGCCGACACCCCTCAGCACGTCGTGATCAGCGCATCCACGCGAGACGGACTCGAGCAGCTCGCCGGCGGCGAGCAGGCATCCGTCATCGTGTTCGGTTCGGACTATCGCACGCCGCCGGGCCATGCCGAGCCCGGCACGACCGCACAGAACCTGCTCGAGGGAGGACCGGTCGCGGTCGCGGTTGCCGCGGCAGGCCTGCGGACGAACGGGGACATCGCGATCAAGTCGATCGCGGTGAGCGCCGAGGACGCCGACGGCTCTGCGCACGAGACGGCGCGGGCCCTTGCGGCCAAGCTCGGCGCCACGCTGGTCTCCCCCGAAGAGGGCGCCGACCTGACCGTGGTCGGATCGCAGGCGACGGCACCCGCCGGCACGCTTGCGCTCAGCGGGACCACGCGCGGATTGCTGAACACCCTGAGCGGCTCGGTGCTGGTCGTCCCCCACGGCAAGCCGATCGCGCTCTGAGTCCGCGATCGGCGCGCTTACACTCAATTCGTGCTGATTCTCCCTCCGGGGCACGCCGAGGCGGTTGCCGCCCCGAGACGCCTGACGACGCGAGAGAAGCGGCTGATCGCCGGCGTCCTGGCCGTGGTCGCGGCGATCGCCATCGCGTTCATCATCTCCCTCAGCATCGGCGGCCAAACGTCCGCCAACGGCTGCATCCACCTCACGATCGCCGGCGCCGTGGGCGCCGAGGAGATCGACGACTGTGGAGCTGCTGCTCGCTCCATCTGCCAGTCGGCCGAGGCGCCCGGGGCGTTCGCCCCACAGGCGGCTGCGTCGATCGCGGCCGAGTGTCGCAAGGCGGGGCTGCCGGTAGGTCGCTAGGCGCTCGCGCCAGCCGCCCCGACCTCGATCCGTCTGTTTGTCCGCTCAATGCGGACTGTCCTTATCCCAATGTCCAAGTGGGCTGCTTCAACGCTAGACCCAAGGACATGGTGAGGCGTGGATCCCCAGATCAACATCCGCAGTCATGGTGGCCTCGGTAGGCCGGTACGTCGCGGGCGCGTGGTCGCTCGCCTACAAGTCCCCCTAAGGACAAGGAGATCCATGCCAGTTGAAGCACCTACTTGGCTGAATCCGGGCGATACCGCCTGGCAGATGACAGCCGCAACCCTGGTTGGGTTGATGAGTATCCCCGGTCTCGCAGTCCTGTACGGCGGCGTGATGCAGAAGCGCTGGTCGATCAACAGCATGATGTTGACGTTCGTGGCGTTCTCGGTCGTGCTGATCGTATGGGTGCTGTGGGCCTTCAAGATGGGCTTCGGCGCCCCGTGGCACGGGCTGTCCGCTTCGGCAAACAGCTTCTTCGGGAACTTCATCGGGAAGCCGGGTCCGGTTCTGGGCCACAAAGAGCTGCAAGGCCAGTCGGGCATACCGCTGATCGGGAGCCAGGCGTTCCCGAAGTCGGCGCTCGTCTACTTCCAGTTCGTGTTCGCCGCGATCACCCCGATCCTGATGCTCGGCTCGGTGCTCGGACGCGTGAACTTCAAGGCGTGGATCCCGTTCGTCGCGCTGTGGACCACGTTCGTCTATGCGATCGACGCGTTCCTGCTCTGGGGTGGCGGCTACTTCGCGCATCACGGCGCGGTCGACTTCTCCGGTGGCTACGTGATCCACCTGAGCGCCGGCGTCGCCGGCTTCGTAGCGGCCGCGGTGATCGGACCGCGCCTCGTGCGCGATCGCGAGATCGACGCGCCGAACAACGTCGCGATGGTCGCGGTCGGCGCCGGGTTGCTGTGGCTCGGCTGGAATGGGTTCAACGGCGGCGACCCGTACGCGTCGAACATGTCGGCGTCCGCGGCGATCCTGAACACGAATCTGTGCACCGCGGTCGCGCTGATGATCTGGGTGGGCTGGGACTACCTCACCGGCCGCAAGCCGTCGATGATCGGCAGCGTCAACGGCATGATCGTCGGGCTCGTGGCGATCACCCCGGCAGCCGGCTACGTGAACGGCTGGGGCGCGATCGCGCTCGGAGTGATCGCCTCGACGATCGTGTACTTCGCGCTGAACTACCTCAGCCGGGTGCGGCCGTTCCGCAACGTCGACGACACGCTGGGCGTGGTCTACACGCACGGATTCGCGGGGCTCGCCGGCGGTCTGCTGGTCGGCATCTTTGCCGACCCGCAGATGGCCTTGTTCTACAAGACCTCCAAGCACGGGTTGATAGCCAGTGGCGGTGTGGCCGGCCTGATCCACGGCAACTGGACGCTGCTCAAGTGGCAGGTGCTGGCCGCTCTGTTCGTGATCGTATGGACCGCGGTGATCACGTTCGTCCTGCTGAAGGTGGTCGGCCTGTTCATTCCGTTGCGGATGTCCGAGAAGAACATGGAGGAAGGCGACGTGGCCGAGCACGGGCACGAGGTGTACCCGTCCGACGTTCCGTCGCTGGGATACCCGAGTGGCGTTCCGGGACTCGCCGACGCGGGACAACCGGCAACCACGGGAGCGTGAGCCATCAGCGGATCGTGGGCCGGGAGGCGGAAGTAACCGCCTCCCGGTCCACACCGCTGACGATCGTCGCCGCCGCAGTTGCCGGGGACGATCTCGAGCAGGTCGCCTGCGCGGCGGCCGAGGCGCTCGGATGCCCGGTCGCGATCGCGCTCCCGACCCTCGCGCAGCCGGCGGCCGGGCCACCTGGCAGCGTCGCGCCCGAAGTCCTCGAACGGATCGTCCAGAACGCGCGCGCCGCGATCGCGGGCGCTGCAAGCCCGATTCCCGGGCAGGCCGCCGTCAAGATCGGCCGCGAGATCGTCGGCATGGTCGCGGCACTCGGACCCTCCGTTGAGACCACGGCCGAGCGCACTGGCTGGCTCGAGGCCGCCGCCACCGCCGCGGCGGTGACCGCGCTGATGCGCCAGTCGCAGAACGGGGTCGCCGGCGGATCGCGCCGCGCGTTCCTGCGGGCGCTGTGCGCCGGGCCACCGGCTGACGTGGCCGCGTTCGTCGCGCACGCGCGACGGCTCGGCTTCGAGTTCGCGGCGGGAGCCACCGCCGTGTGCGCGCGCGCCAGCTCAACCACAGAACCTCCTGAGACTGACGAGGCGCTGCTCGCCGACCTCGGCGAGGGCAGGATCCTCGGGTTGATCCCGATCGATCGCGACGTCTGCGCCACCGAGCAGCTGCTCGCCAGCGTCGAGGTCGCACTCTCCAGTCCGCGCAGAGACCCGGCTGCGCTGCACGAGGCCCTCCGCGAGGCCGAGTTGCTGCTCGAGGTGGGGTCGTCTCTCCCGGGCCAAGAGGAGACCTACCGGCTGCTGATCGGGGTCTTGCTAAGAGACCCGAACGAGCTCGCGGCGCTGCGCGAGAGCACGATTTCCGCGCTGGCGAAGTACGACGAGCGCCACGACACCGATCTCCTGGCGACTCTGCAGACATTTCTCGCGCACCACGGATCGACGACCGAGACGGCGGAGGCAATGAACCTCCATCGCCACACGGTCGGGTACCGGCTGTCGCGCGTGCACGAGGTCTCGGGGCTCTCACCGTACGAGTCCGAAGGCCGCGAGCGGCTGAGCCTCGGCCTCAAGGCCGATCAGATCCTGGCTGCCAACCAACGGCTATCGAAATGAGGGTAGGCTCGCGCCTCCCAAGACATAGAAGGAGGAAGTAGGTGTCCACGACAGTGTCCGGCGCGCAGACCGCAGCAGCGTCAGGTGCGTCCAGCCCCGCGGAGGTGCTCGAGTTCGCCGCCCAGCGAAACGTCGAGTTCGTCGATCTGAAGTTCGTCGACCTCCCTGGAACGTGGCAGCACATGACCCTTCCGCTCGGCGCGATCGACGCCGACGACTTCGCCTCCGGCCTCGGCTTCGACGGCTCCTCGATCCGCGGCTTCCAGGAAATCCATGAGTCGGACATGCTGCTGATCCCGGACGCCGGGAGCGCGTTCATCGACCCCTACTACACGCGTGGAACGCTGTCGCTGATCTGCTCAATCGCCGATCCGGTGCTGGGCGAGCCATACGGCCGCGACCCACGGTTCGTCGCGCAGAAGGCCGAGCGGCACCTCACGCAGACCGGGATCGCCGACGTCGCCTACTTCGGACCCGAAGCGGAGTTCTTCGTGTTCGACCACATCGCCTACCGGCAGGTGGAGAACACCGCGTTCTACGAGGTCGACTCGGCCGAGGGCTTCTGGAACACGGGCTCGCCGTCGGGCACGGGCGAGAACCTGGCCTACAAGCTGCGCCAGAAGGAGGGCTACTTCCCGGTGCCGCCCGCCGACTCGCTGGCGAATCTCCGCAGCGAGATGGTCGCGACGATGGAATCGCTGGGGATCCGCTGCGAGTTCCACCACCACGAGGTCTCCTCGGGCGGGCAGGGCGAAATCGACATGCGCTTCCAGTCGCTCCTGCGGATGGCCGACCAGATGATGATCTACAAGTACGTGGTCAAGAACGAGGCCCGGGCCGCCGGCAAGACCGCGACCTTCATGCCCAAGCCGATCTTCGAGGAGAACGGCTCGGGCATGCACGTGCACCAGTCGCTGTGGAAGGACGATGAGCCGCTGATGTTCGCGCGCGGCGGCTACGCGCACCTGAGCGATCTCGCCAAGCACTACATCGCCGGGCTGCTCGCCCACGCGCCGGCGCTGCTCGCGTTCTGCGCGCCGACCACGAACTCGTACCGTCGCCTGGTTCCGGGCTACGAGGCGCCCGTGAACCTCGTCTACTCGGCTCGGAACAGGTCCGCGTGCGTGCGCGTGCCGATGTACCACGAGGCGCCGAAGACCAAGCGCGTCGAGTTCCGCTCGCCGGACCCGACCGCCAACCCCTACCTCGCGTTCAGCGCGCTGATGATGGCGGGGCTCGACGGGATCAAGCACCAGCTTGACCCGGGCGAACCACTCGACGCCGACATCTACGACCTCCCGCCCGAGCAGCTCGCGGGGATCGGGACGGTCCCGTCCTCGCTCGAGGCGGCACTCGATGCACTCGAGTCAGACCACGCGTTCCTTATCGACGGCGATGTGTTCACCGAGGGTCTGATCGAGGCCTACATCCGCTACAAGCGCGACGAGGAGGTCGACGCGATCCGGATGCGCCCGCATCCCTGGGAGTTCGCCCTATACCACGACGCGTAGCTCCCGTTGGAGTCGGCTTTCGAAGAGCGGGTGGAGCTCCTGGCAGCGTCCATTTCGTAGCAAAGCGCTCGCCTCACACGGCGACGGTGAACGTTATGGACGTGCCAGCGTCTGCACCCATAACGTAGATCGTTGCCCTCCCGCCAAGTCGAATTGTCACGAAATGGACGTTCGCCCCTCCGTACTCGTGCTTCAGCGGGAGCGGGGTGTTGTATGAAGTCCCGCGTGGGCGGGACCCCAATCCCGCCGGCCATGGATGGCCGGCGGAATGGGCACGGACGGGGTTGGCACCGCCCAAGCCAACGCCCGAAAACGACAGAAGCTGGCGGCGACGCCCAGCGGAAAGGTCCGGACGGGCCCGCCCGGCCCCACGGACGCCGAGCGCAGCGAGGCCCCTACCCCAACACGAGCTCGGCGACGGTCCGCAGCGTCTGCGGATCGCCACCGACCAAGAGCGTCGTCACGGCCGACTCGCGCCACGCCTCGAGCTCGTCGCGGATCTTCTCCTTGGGCCCGATCAGCGTGAGCTGCTCGATCAGCTTGGTCGGAACGGCCGCGGCCGCCTCCTGTTTGTGACCCGATAGATACAGATCCTGGATCTTGCTCACTTCGTCCTGGTAGCCCATCCGGATCGGGACGTTGGCGTGGAAGTTCGCGCTCTTGGCTCCCATCCCGCCGAAGTACAGGGCGTACATCGGCCGGATCGCGTCCGCCGCGGACTCGATGTCGTCGGTGATGATCAGCGGCACGGTCGCCGCGATCTCGAAGCCCTCCTTGGTGGGGCCGAGCGCCTCCCGGTAGAAGTCGTCGTGGTAAGGGGAGTAGAACAGCGCCAGCCAGCCGTCGCACAGCTCGGCGGCCAGGCGGATGTTCTTCGGCCCCTCCGCGGCGAGGTAGATCGGGATGTCGTTGCGCAGCGGATGGATGCTCGACTTCAGCGGCTTGCCCAGGCCGGTGCCGTTCGGGAAGGGGAGCGGGTAGTGCGGGCCGTCGTTAGTCACCGGACCCTGCCGAGCCCAGATGTCTCGCAGGATCCCGATGTACTCGCGGGTGCGGGCGAGCGGCTTGGCGAACGGCTGCCCGTACCACCCCTCGACGACCTGCGGCCCGGAGACCCCGAGCCCGACGATCAGCCGGCCACCCGAGAGGTGGTCGAGCGTCATCGCTGCCATCGCGGTCGCCGCCGGCGTGCGCGCGGACATCTGCACGATCGCGGTGCCGAGCTTGATCCGCTCTGTCTGCGAGCCCCACCACGCAAGGGGCATCAGCGCATCTGACCCGTACGCCTCGGCCGTCCACATCGAGTCGAACCCGAGAGCGTCCGCCTCGCGTGCCGATTCGGCCGCGCCGGGTGGAGGACCGCCAGCCCAGTAGCCGACGTTCAGGCCGAGTCTCAAGTCGCGCGCCACGCGCGAACCCTATCGACCACGCGCTTGAACGCGCTAGGGGGACGGGGCTGAGTCTTCAGCCATTCCTCTTTCGTCGGCAGGCGGCCGGCCCTGCGCGCCGCGAGCACGCAGTCGGTGTGGGCGTGGCGCCGGCGAGTCGCATCGCCCTCGGGTGCGATCAGCATGTGCTCGCTCATCGACGCCAGCTGACGGCCGCAGAAGGGGCATTTGTAGGTGGCCGGCTTGAGGTTCTGGGCCCGGCGTAGCGTCCACCAGCGAGCGCGCGGCAATGCCATATGCCGCTATCGTCGCAAGCGATGGAGCATCGCGAGAAGCGCATCGTTGTCGAGACCGCGCGCCACCGGATCACGGGCGTGCTGCGGCTGCCGCGAGACGGGTATCGCAGCCGTCTCACCGACTACCTGAACGCGTCTGAGCGCACGTTTCTGCCGCTTACAGAGGTTGAAATCAGGCCGCTAAACGGCTCTGGTGAGCCCGAGCGCCGGCCATACACGGCGGTTTCGGTGTCCCACGTAGTGCTGGCGATGCCCGCCGATGCGGACGATCCGGAGGACGATGACGAGGCTTGACCGCGGGTATCCTTAATCGATGGCGATGAACAGTGCAGACGAGCTTCAGGATCTGAGCCGCAGCGAGGTGCTGCGCGCTTCGCCGCGGATGTTCGACTCAGACCTGCTTGACAAACTCTCACGGGTGCATCCGGCGGTCCCGCCGATCCTGTTCGGCCCGGCGATCGCGTTCCTGCTCGTGTATGGCCTCGTGCGTGGCGCCGGCTGGGCGACGCCGCTGTGGGTTATCAGTGGCTACCTGTTCTGGACGCTGACCGAGTACTGGCTGCACCGGATCGTGTTCCACTTCGAGCCAGAGCAGGGGATCGGTGCGCGCCTGCACTGGATCATCCACGGCGTCCATCATGATCACCCCAATGACCCGCTGCGGCTCGTGATGCCGCCGTCGGTGAGCGTTCCGCTCTCGTCGCTGTTCGTGCTGGGCTTCTATGCGGTGCTGGGCAGTCCCGCGTTCCTGCCGTTCGCGGCAGGGTTCCTCGCGGGCTATCTGTTCTACGACATGCTGCATTACCACGTGCACCATCACCGGCCGCGAACCGCGCTCGGCAAGCGCTTGCGCGAGCTTCACATGCGCCACCACTTCCAGAACCATGAGCGCGGCTACGGTGTCAGCGCCCCATTCTGGGACCACGTTTTCGGTACCGCCCCGAAGAACCGCTAGCGAGACCCTCGCATCCGGATCGGAAGTCGAGACGGCTTCGAGACTGTCGCGATACTGACGCGTGGCCAGACCGCGTCTATCTTCGCCCGACCACACCAACTAGGGAGGGCCCATGTTCGGTAACAAGAAGAAGAAGCTCCTGACGGAGGGCGTTCAGGCACAAGCCGTTGTCCTCAACGTGCAGGACACCGGGATGACGATCAACGACAACCCGCGCGTGAAGCTCACGCTGCAGGTGCAGCCCGAGGGCCAGGTGCCGTTCGAGGTCGAGAAGAAGGTGACCGTCTCGCGCGTTTCGATTCCGAGCATCGGCGACCAGTACGTGGTCCGCTACGACCCCTCCGACACGAGCAAGGTCGAGTTCGATGCAGCGGCGGTCAGAGAGGCAAACCAGGCGGTCGAGGCGCAGGTCGCCCAGACGGCTGCCTCCCAGGTGCCCGCGGACCTGATGGCAAAGGGCATCCTCGGGCGGGGCGCGCTGGTCGATGTCCAGAAGACGCCAGTCGGCTCGCTGGTCAGCTGCATGGTCTCGGCCGGCGTCCGGCTCGTCGACGGGACCCCGTCATACAGAGCGACCTGTCAGATCTCGCTGACGCCCGACAACGCGGAGCGGTTGATCCCGCATCAGACGCTGTTCACGGTCCGCACCGACCCGAACAATCGCCAGCGCATCGCGATCTCTCTGTCGGAGCCGACACCGTCCGTGGTGATCGACGATGCCTCGGTGGTCGATCCGCCGCAGCGGGCGCTGCGCGACGGCACTCCATGCCGCGTCCAGATCATCGCCCACGCCGAGCAGTTCCTGCGCCTGCCGACCGGCGAGGACCTGTATGCCACCAAGGTCCGCGTGCTCGACGACGGCTCGGAGCTATAGATCTTCCTCCCCGTTCCCGCTACCGGTGCGGCGCTGTTCGCCGACGGCAAGGAGCTGCCCGCCAAGCGCATCCTCGCCGAGCCCGGTGTCCTCACCGTCGACTGGACCGCGGCCCAGGCGCAGGCCGGGGTCAGCCCGACGCTGGCGTAAACGCGGTCATCGCCCCGGCTAGCTGGCGACGCCGTGCGCCAGGTTGTGGTGCTGCGCGACCTCGTGCAGCGCCTGCTCGTCTTGGTGGGTGGCCGGCTTGAGGTCGAACACGACCTGCTTGACGGTCCCCGTGAACGCGTACGGAGCCATCGTCTCGTACTCGAGGTCAACCACCAGCCCGTTGTCGCGGCCGATGTCCATCCCGGCGTAGGAGGAGAAGGCGAGCGGGACGGTTTGCGGCATCGCCCCTTCGCCGATCTGCTCATCTCCGGCCCAAAGGGTCACCTTGCCGCCGGTTCCCGGCTTCGCCTCATCGGCTTCGAACAGCATCCTCACGGTGAGCTCACCCGTCGGTACCGGCTCGGTCGAGGCCTGCTTGTAGCTCTCCACGCCCACGAAGGAATAGGTGTGTCGCAGCCTGCGGTCCTTGTCGATCCATAGCGCAAAGCCGCCGATGAAGTCCGCATTGGCGACGATCACTCCTTCCGCGCCGCCCTCGGGAATCACGAGCTCGGCCTCGATCGCATACGAGCGCCCGTACACGCGCGGGATCATGCCGCGCTGCACGTTCTGCACATCGCCGCGAAACGAGTATCGCGTGGTAGTCGGCAGCGGCGGCATGATTCCGTAGATCACCGAGAGCCCGCCCATCAGTGGCAGCACCCGGTTGCGCTCGGCCTCGGCCCAGAACAGCTCCTGCAGCTCCTTGACCTTCTCCGGATGCTTGCCGGCCACGTCGTGCGCCTGCGAGAAGTCGTCGGGCAGGTAGTACAGCTCCCACCCTGTGTCGCGATCGGGATCCCACCCGGATCCCGGCCCGAAGCGCCTGAGCGTCTCCGGCGAGAAGTCCCACGGGAGGCGGTCCGGCCGCGATGCCCCCCACCAGCCGTCCTTGTAGATGCCACGGTTACCGGCGAACTCGAAGTACTGCACGGTGTGACGCTCGGCCGCCTGGGGATTGTCAAGCGTGTAGACGAAGCTCGTGCCGTCCATCGGCTCCTGCTCGATCCCGTCGACCGTCTTTGGCTCTGGCAGACCAGCCGCCTCGAGCACCGTCGGCGCGATGTCGTTGCAGTGCGTGAACTGACTGCGCACCTTTCCATCCGCCTTGATCCGATTCGGCCACGCGACGACCATCGGGTTGCGGGTGCCGCCAAGGTGGCTCGAAGTCTGCTTGCCGTACTGGAAGGGCGTGTTGCCGGCGTGCGCCCAAGCGGCCGCGTAGTGCGGTGCGGTGTGGTCCCCGCCCAGCTCCTCGATCCCGCCGTAGTGCTCGATCAGATCAAGCTGCTTGTCGGCATCGAGCACGAGGCCGTTGAGCGATGTCATCTCGTTGAACGAGCCCGTGTCGGTGCCCTCCATACTCGCCCCGTTGTCGCCCCACACGTAGAAGATCAGCGTGTTGTCGAGATCACCGATCGCCTGGATCGCGTCGAGCAGCCGGCCCACGTTCCAGTCCGCGTTCTCCGAGAAGCCTGCGAACACCTCCATCTGCCGCGCGTAGAGCCGGCGCTGCGCCTCGGTCAGCGAGTCCCAGTCCGGGAAGATGTCCGGGCGCTCGGTGAGCTCCGCGTCCTGGGGGATCACTCCCAGCTGCTTCTGGCGCTCGAACACCCGCTCGCGGAGCTTGTCCCAGCCATCGTCGAACTGCCCTTTGTACTTATCCGCCCACTCCTTGGCGACGTGGTGCGGAGCGTGGGCGCAGCCGGTCGAGTAGTACATCATCCACGGCTTCTCGTGGTCCTGGGCGCGCACCGCGTGCAGCCACTCGATCGCCTTGTCGGTCAGGTCGTCAGGGAAGTAGTACTGACCGGCGTCCTTGGCCTCCGGCACGCCAAGCACGGAGTTGTCCTGCGTCACGATCGGGTCGTACTGCCCGGCGGCACCGCTCAGGAACCCCCAGAAGTGGTTGAACCCCCACCCCCCGGGCCAGTGATCGAACGGGCCGGCCGCGCCCTGGACGTTGTCGGGCGTGAGATGCCATTTGCCGAACCCGCCGGTCACGTATCCGTTCTCGTTCAGAATCTGCGGCAGTGCAGCGCAGCTTCTGGGCTTCGCGGCCGTGTACCCGGGAAACGGGCCGGGAAGCTCGGCTACCGATCCGAAGCCGACCCTGTGGTGGTTGCGCCCGGTCAGCAGAGCGGCCCGCGTCGGTGAGCACAGCGCGGTGACGTGAAAGCGGTTGTACGTCAGCCCCATCTGCTGCACGCGGGTCATCGTGGGAGTGCGGACCGGACCGCCGAACGTGTCGGGCTGCCCGAATCCGGCGTCATCGATCAGGCAGATCAGCACGTTCGGCGCTCCGTCCGGGGCCCGTGGTCCGGGAACGATCGTCCAGTCCGGCACCGACTCGTCGATCGTGCGGCCGGCCGTTCCGCCGAAGTTGCGATCCGGAATCGGGAGCACCGTCCGGTCGGGGCTGAACTTGCCCATCGCCTCGGCCAATGAGCCCTTCAGCGCAGCGACCCCCTCCTTATCGGTCTCGACGAGCGATCGCAACAGCGCGCCGCCGAGGGCCTGCTCCACGGCCAGTCGCTGCTCGCCGTCGAACACCGCGAGGATCCCGGCCGAGCCCGGCGGCAGGTTCTCGCCGACCTTGTCGTGAATCTCGTTCTCGACTCGGTGGTCGACGAACTTCCCCACCAAGCCGCCCGCCACCGCGCCGACCGCGGTCGCAGCCAGCAGTGGAGGCGAGAACAAGCCCACGGCGACACCGACCCCGCCGCCCCACCCGGCGCCCTTGCGACCGAGGTGGTTGCCCGTCTGGCGGACCGACACGTTCCCATTGAGATCGTGCGTCACGAGGATCACGCCGTCGATCTCGACCTGCTTGTCGCTGACCAGGCGGACCAGATGGTCGAAGTCTTCGGTCGCTGCGTCGATGTTCGCGTAGCCGGCGACGAGCACGCAGGTCGGTGTATCTGCCATGACTCGGGTCCTCCCCATTCGGTCTGGAGCGCCGACGCTAGGGGCGAGGCTCGCGAGGAGCATCACCCCAACCGGGTGACCGGAGCATGCCCGCGTTCAGTCGAGCGTGATCGGCCGGGTGCTGACCAGCCACCTGGTCGGCGCGAACGTCTGGGCGGCAGCGGCGCGGACGTCTGGGCGGCAGCGGCGCGGACGTCTGGGCGGTAGCGCCGCGGACGTGGGGACGGCAGCGGAGAGGGCGGGATTCGAACCCGCGATGGAGCGTGAACCCCAAACTCGCTTTTGCACTTGGGTGGTTGCCGTGTGTCCTATTCTGCGCGTTTCGCCTGCTGAGCAGCTATGTCGGATCTCGATTGAGGCGGCGATCTGTCGCCTTCTCCTGCCGTCTGCCGCTTCCAAATCCGCTTCCACCAACCGTGCCGAATCGTCTAGTCGGAACACCGGCGCGAGCGCGCTGCTTAACACGGGTTGGCAGGAGACACTGAACGCACTCCGAAAGGGGTGTCACGCCTGTGCGCGGCACTGCGAGACGACCGGAGGTAGGTGAGATGAGCACGCTGGCGGAGTTCAAGAAATTCCTCTTGCGCGGGAACCTCGTAGACCTGGCCGTAGCAGTAGTGATCGGCCTGGCGTTCAGCGCGGTCGTGAACGCGTTAGTGGCCGACCTGATCACCCCGATCATCGCGGCGATCTTCGGCAAGCACGACTTCTCGGCGCTGACGTTCACAATCAACGGCAGCGTGTTCCGCTACGGCGCCTTCCTCAACGCCCTGATCGCGTTCGTGTCGATCGCCGCCGCGGTCTTCTTCTTCGTCGTCAAGCCGGTCAATTACTTGATGTCAAGGCGCGCACAGGAGGACCCGGACACCAAGGAGTGCCCGGAGTGCACGAGCGCGATCCCGGTCAAGGCGCGGCGCTGCCCTGAGTGCACGGCGCAGTTGGCCAGCGACGCTGTGTAGAGCGGCTCCAGGCAGGCGAAACGCGGGACTCCCAGCGAGCCACGGGCACGGACGCTAAAGCGAACACCGAAAGCACGTTCGTCGTTTCGTGTACAAGGTGGTGGCGGAGGGCCGGGTTCGGCGGTGCGACGACGGGAAGCGGCTCACAAGCGCCGAGGTTGTCGAGCGACTCGTGGAGATCACGGAAGCAGGTACGCGATCTGCGGCAGCGGCACGAGCAGGCCGCGCTCAGCGAGGAAGAGGCTGCGTTCTCCGACGCGCTCCCTGGCGGGGTCGAGGACTTCAAGACCGATGCGGAGCTGGCATGGGCCGAATGCCGATGCTGCCAACCCCACCTGCCGAGGCGCATTGGGCATGGAAGCGAGACACATACAGGACATTCGCGTGTAGCGGAGAGGGCGGGATTCGAACCCGCGATGGAGCGTGAACCCCATACTCGCTTAGCAGGCGAGTGCCTTCAGCCACTCGGCCACCTCTCCTGGGCTTCGGGCCAGTGTAGAGGTTGGCCACGCGCTCGCGAGCGCGGCCGGGATGAGCAGATGCCAAGCGTGGAGCGGCAAGCGCGGCTAGCATCGTTGGCTGCCACGGAGGGGTGGCAGAGTGGTCGAATGCGCTGGTCTTGAAAACCAGAGTCCGTGCAAGCGGACCGCGGGTTCGAATCCCGCCCCCTCCGCCTCAGCCATGGCGGTCGTCGCCGCCGATGGCTAGGATTTGCCGGCAATGGAAGCAGCTGCAATCTCTGCTCCCACAGCAGTACCGGAGGGGGCGCCGCCGGAGGGAGTCGCACGGCCTGACTTCGAGATCGTTCCGCGTGTTGGCCTTGTGATCGTCGCGATCACGATGGTGCTGCTGATCGTGGCCATCGCCGTGAACAAGCTGTGGCCCCTGACCTTCTTCCATGTGGCGGGTGGCGCGGCCTGGACGATCATCGATCTGTTCCTGGGCCTGGTGCTCGGTCCGATCATGGGTCGGCTGTCGGTCCCGGCGCGGGTTGAGTTCACGACGCGCCTGATGCCGAAGATGGTCCTGATCATGCCGACGGTCGTCACCATGACGCTGGCGGCCGGCTGGCAGCTCTCGACCAAGATGGGCACGAATCTCTCGAGCTATCCCCAACACGGCTGGGTCGTGGCGAGCATGATCGTCGTCGGGGTGATGTCCGTGATCGCGCTCGGTCTGCTCGAGCCCGCGAACATCGCCGTCCTGGTGGAACTAAAGAAGCGCCAGCCGCGGCCCGAGGTGATCGAAAAGCTGATGAAGCGCTTCATCTACTGCGCTGGGATCCTCGGCGTGATGCAAATCGCGACGTTAGTGATCATGACCAAGCTGGCATCGTCGTGACCGAACGTCGCCTTCCTCCGGTCACGCCGATCGCGATGACCTCGCTGGCGCTGATCGTGATCGGTGGCATCTACCTGGCCGCACACATCCCGAACCACGTCTCCTTGGGACCCGCGATCGCGCTGCTCGCGGCATCCGCCCTGCTGCTGGCGATCAACCTCGCACTGCTGGCGCGTGTCGAGGGTTTCGCATGGAACCGCTTCTTCGACGTCGGCAAGTGGGCGCTGCTCGCCTACGCGGTGATCGCGGGAATGATCGAGTACGTGTTCCTGCGCAACCACGTCAGGGGTGGCACGCTCGTGGTGCTGACGCTATCGCTAGTGATATTCGCGGTCCACGTGCCGACCCTGATCGGCTTCACGGTGGCACGTTTCTACGAGCCAGAATCGACGTAGCGTTAACGGCCATGTGGCCACCGGAAGCACTGGAGTTTCTGCGGGAGCTCGAGGACAACAACGACCGCGA
>CAWGQT010000031.1:0-137807 GCA_963824755.1 uncultured Solirubrobacterales bacterium
GCCTTCATCAGCCTTCGGGGCGAGATCGAGGGCAGCCCGGAACTCGAGACGGAGATCCGGGACCGGGTCGTCCAGCAAAATCGGCAAGCTCGCGAGACGGAAGCGTATCCTTTGGACCCACGAGCCTCCAAAGACCCGATCGGGGAAGATCATGCGCAGGCTGCTGAGGGATATCGCCGAGGGCCGCGCGCTGGGAGACCTCACCACACTGCGCGACCCAGTCGTGCTGGCCGAGCGCAAGGCCAAGCTGGCTGCCGAGCAGGGTGCCGGTAGCGATGGCTGACGACGGTCGCGCACCGACCGAGGATCAGGTCCGCAAGCTCTACGAGGAGGCCGAGTCGAGTTCCGCGCGGGTGCTCGAGGAGCTGGTGGCGACGCGGGGCTTCGGATGGGTGCTCGCGAGGAGCGCCGAGAACATCGCGGCGCTTGTGCGGATCTCCGCTGACTTCTCCGACCTCATCTTGCGCAACCTTCGGGTGGCCGGGCGGGCTGACATAACGCGACTGTCTCGTCAGCTGCATCGTACTGAGGACAAGCTGGAGCGCGTGCTGCAGGAGGTCGAGGCGCTCCGGGACGAGCTGGGGCGTGCGGAGGATCGCTCTTTGCACGACGCGCGCGAGCGTGCTCGGCCGCGCACGAGCAGGTCAGCGAAGAACAATGACAGCACTTGAGCGCATTGTTCGCCTGCCGCTTGATGCGCTGGAGTTCACGAACGTACTGCTGACGACCGGCGACGCCACGGTCGGAGTCACTTCGCGCGAGGTCGTCTGGACGCACCGGGGAACGACGCTCTACCGCTACCGCTCGGCGCGCCGAACGTATGCCGTACCGCTGCTGCTCGTGTTCGCATTGATCAACCGGCCGGAGATCTTCGATCTGCGGCCGGGCGGCTCCCTCGTCGAGTATCTGCTCAAGGAGGGCTTTGACGTGTTCCTCGTCGACTGGGGGGTGCCCGACGATGAGGACGCCGACACCGGCTTCGAGGAGTACGTCTGCGACGAGCTCGAGTGGGCGATCCGCGAGACACTGCGAGCGAGCGGAGCCGAGGAGCTGACGCTGCTCGGGTGGTGCATGGGCGCCACGATGGCCGCGATGCATTGCGGCCTCGAGCGGGGCAGCCAGACGCCGGTGCGCAACCTCGTGCTGCTGACGACTCCCGTGGACGGCCGGGGGACTGTCTATGCCGCGCTCAGCGACCCAGATGCATTCGACGCCGAGCGCGTGGCCGGGTACTGGCGCTCGATTCCGGGCGGTGCCATCGACTTCACGAACAAGCTGCTCAAGCCGGTGACGAACTTCTGGACGACATATCGCCGGCTTGGCGAGAGCGTAGGCAACGGCACGGTCCGCCGCGAGGCCTACCAGTCGATGGCGAAGTGGGTCGCCGACAACCCGCCGTTTCCGGGCCGAGCGTTCGCCCAATGGCTCGCGTGGCTGTATCACGACGATGCCCTGATCTCGGGCCGGGTTCAGCTACGAGGTAGACGCGTAGACCTTGGGCGGATCGATCAGAACATGCTTGTCGTCACCGCTGCCTCTGACCACATCGCTCCGCGCGCGGGAACGATGCCGATCTTCGATCTGGTGAGCAGCGGGGACGTCACCCATATCGATCGCCGGGGAGGGCACATCGGTCTGATCGCCGGCTCGGGAGCGCGCAAGGAGATCTGGCCAGAGATTGCCGACTGGCTGGCCGAGCGGTCCGAGCAGTAATGAACATACACCAGGAGAGAACCATGGGCACCGAAACCGAGCATCCCGCAACCACTGTCACACCACCCGTCGCCCTCACACCGGAGGCCGAAGCATTCCCGGCGGACCACCGCCGGCCGAGGATGCATGGTCGGGTGGTATTCGTCACCGGCGGCACCCGAGGGATCGGCGCAGCGATCAGCCGCAGCTTCGCCGAGCAGGGAGCAATCGTCGCCGCCGGCTACAGCCGCGACAGCGAGCACGCCGCCGGGCTGCTCCAACAGCTCGAACAGCACGGCGTCCGCGCGAGCATCCACCAGGGGAACATCGGCTCCTCGGAGGACTGCCGGCGGACGATCTCTGAAGTCACCGAGCAGCACGGGCGGATGGACATCCTCGTCAACAACGCCGGGATCACGATCGACAAGACCGTGGCCAAGATGACCGACGAGGATTGGTACAAGGTGCTCGCAGTCAACCTCTCCGGCGCGTTCTTCATGTCCCAGGCGGTACTGCCGCAGATGATCGAGCGGGGCTCCGGCCGGATCATCAACATCTCGTCGATCATCGGCGAGACCGGCAACATCGGCCAAGCGAACTACGCCGCGTCGAAGTCCGGGCTGTTCGGGCTGACTAAGACACTCGCGCGTGAGGCGTGCTTCCAGCTTGCACGTGCCGACAAGCTCAGCGAGGACTCGATCGGAGTGACCGTCAACACGGTCGCCCCGGGTTTCATTGCCACCGAGATGCTGGAACACATTCCTGAGAAGGTGCTCGAGCGGATCAAGGCGCAGATCCCGATGGGTCGTTTGGGCCACCCCGACGAGGTCGCGAGGGTCGTGCACTTCCTGGCTTCGGATCACTCGTCGTTCATCACCGGACAGGTGTGGGGCGTCAACGGAGGACAGGAGATGTAGGCGCGTCTATGCTAGGGCTCGATGGCCGACCAGAGGTCCTCCGCCCTTGGCGAGATCATCCGCCGGCAGCGCGAGCTCACCGAGCTCTCGATGCGTCAGTTCGCCGAACTCGCCGGCATCTCCAACCCGTACCTGTCACAGATAGAACGTGGGCTGCGCGCGCCATCCGAGCAGGTGCTCGAATCGATCGCGAACACGCTAAAGACTTCCGCCGACGCACTCTACAAGCAGGCCGGCGTCTCGCCATCCGACGAGGAGTCCGAGGACAGCGCCGTGCTTGAGGCGATCGCGGCCGATCCGCGCCTGACTGCACGGCAGCGCACAGCCTTGCGAGAGGTCTACAAGGCGTTTGTCGCCTCCGAGCTGCAGCGCCAGGCGCCCCGGCCGCGACGGCGCAGCCGGAAACCGACCAAGTAGACAACGTCCGCTTACGCCGACCGGCGGCGGCGCACGGTCGAATGCCGACGCACCTCCGCGAGGATCGGCGGCCAGTGCTCGCGCAGCGCCTCGTGCCCCATGAACAGTCCGAGATGGCCTCCCGTCGTGACGTGATGGCGAACCAGGTCCGGCGGCGTCGACACGAGCTCGGCGAGCGCGAACACCTGGTCCGGCGGGGTGATGTGGTCGGTCGCGCCGGCGAGCAGGTTCAGCGGCATCGCGATCGATGCAAGGTCGACATGCTGTCCGCCGAGCTTCAGCGCGCCGCTGACGAGCGCGTTGTCGCGGAAAAGGTGGCGCACGATCCACAGGTAGAAGGCGCCGGGCATGTCCTGGGTGTGCTTGAACCAGTCTTCGAACTCCCGGTACCGGCCGACGTGATGTGCATCGTCGAGATGCAGCAGCAACTCGATCTGCCTCGAGATTTCATCGCCCGGCTGGATCGTGATGAAGCCCGCAAGCATGTACTCACCCTTGAGCACCCCACCGCTCGCTCCGACGAGCCTCTCGTAGAAGCGCAGGTCACCCCCAGGCGCCAAGCGCCGGAGCAGTTCGTGGACAACCGGCTCTCCAGCGTGGAAATCGATCGGGGCGCCTGCGAGCGTCAGCGTGTTGATCCGCTCGGGATGCAGCGCGGCGTAGATTGTCGCGAGCCAGCCGCCCTGACAGTCGCCAATCAAGTTCACCTTCCCGGCGCAATGTTCGACCGCGCGGTCGATGACCGCGAGATAGTCATCGATCGAGGCATCGGCGGTGTCTGGCGTAGCTCCGATCCAGTCGAGCGACAGCACCCGCTCGAGGCCGGCCTCGAGGATCGTCTGGATCTGGCTCTGCTCGTCGGAGAAGTCGACGATGCACGAGCTGTGGCCCGCCTGCGGCGGCAGCACCAAGGTCGGCACCATTCCAGCCTTTTTCGACCTCGAGAAATCCCGCAGGCGCGCGATCGGCGCCTCGAACACGATCTCGTGTGGCGTCGTCCACGAGGGCGCACGCCGGCTAGAGATCAAATCGAGCCACCGTGAGACATCAAGCCCGCGCGGCCAGCACGAGACAGCTGCCATGCAGCAATCATTCCAGCCCTTCACGCCGATCAGCGTCGCCTCCAGCCAGCTGTCGACCAGAGCAGACGACAGAGACGGAGCTTCGGCCGGGGTCCACTGCGCGCTTGCGTTCATGATCTGACTCCTTTAGCCGAAGAGCGCCGGCGCGCAGGGCACCGGCGCTCTTCGCATCGGCCGGTTGACGAACGGCTACTTCAGCAGGGTGCGAGCTGCTGTCGTATACGACTCGGAGACCTCGTGCGTGAAGTCGGCCTGGGCCTCGATCAGACTCTTCAGCCACTCCTGCTGAGTCAGGTCGGCGACCTTGCGCTCGAGGTCGATCGTCCGGTCGACGATCTGCTCGTAGGCATCGAGGTACATGTTTCCGGCCTTACGCGCCGTAGCCAAAAACTGATCGTTGAAGTCCTGAACCTGCTCGAACGCTGCGTTGATCGGCGGCGCTCCGTTCTTGGTTTGGGTGGCGGGCATTGATTTCGCTCCTTGGCGATCGTTTTCGTCTGGTGCTTGCAATTTAGCACGATCGGCAGCAAATATGCAAGCAACTTGCTGGAGCGCGACGCGTGCTCGTCGCTGCGGACGAGGTGCTGCGTGGGCGGCGGCGCAGGTCCGGGCTAACGAGCTGTCCAGCCCTGATCCATTGTCACCGGAACGCCGGTGAAGGCCCGCCCGTGGGGACTGGCGAGGAAGGCGACGACCTCGGCCACCTCGTCGGGGGCGATCAGCTCCTTCACCGCATGCGGCGCGAGAATCACCTGCTCGAGCACGTCGTCCTCGGAAAGCTTGTGCACCCTTGCCTGATCGGCGATCTGCTTCTCGACGAGCGGCGTGCGCACGTATCCGGGGCACACCGCGGTCGCCGTGATTCCATGATCGGCTCCCTCCAGCGCCAGTGTCTTGACGAGACCGAGCACACCGTGCTTGGCCGAGACGTAGGCGGCCTTGAACGGGGAGGCCACCAGCCCGTGCACGGAGGCGATCGCAATGAACCTCCCGGCACCTGATTCGCGCAGCGCCGGCCAGGCATGCTTGGCAAGCGCGAACGGGCTGGTGAGCAGCAGCGCCACGATCGTCTCCCAGCGCTCAGCTGGGAACTCGTCGATCGGCGCGACGTGCTGGATGCCGGCGTTGGCGACGATCACGTCAAGTCGGCCGAAGCGGTCCAGCGCGTCCGCAACCGCCGCGGCGTTGGCCTCGATGCTCGTCAGGTCGGCCTGGTGAGGGACACCGGGTCCATCGGGATCCGGCCGCAGATCGACCGCCAGCACCTGCAACCCGGCCCGCTCGAGGCGAGCCGTGACGGCTCGCCCGATCCCGCTCGCGGCGCCGGTAACCAACGCTACTCTTCCGGTCAAGCTCTCGCTGGCCACTTCCGCGCCTTAGCTCCGGATCCACGCGCCACGCCGAAGGGCTCGTACGCTGGCATACGCACGAGAATAGTCGCGGCTTCGCTCGCGGCGACGTGCTCATCCCATGTCGGATGCGCGGCTGATCCAGTGCTCGACGGTCTCCGGCAGGCTCGACCGTTCGTTGCGGATGAACTCGACGCCGTCCCCGTTGTCAATCTCCTTGACGTTGGGAGCCGGATCGGGACCGTACGTAACAGTCGGTGAGAAGACGAACACCTCATCGACGGCATCGCGGTCTCGGTACGCCTAATGCGGCCAAGCTGGTTCCCGCGCTCGCCGCGGGCTAGCGTTCCCACCACCGCGGATAGCGTTCTCGCTCACGCCAGCGCTCGATCACCGCGACCGTGATCTCCTCGATCGGCATCGCCCCGAACGCCGGGAGCAGCCGCGACTCGAGCACCGACCTGTAGTCGCTGACGGTTGACGGTTTGCGCTCGCGGTCGTGCTCCCACGAAGCGCCGCCACTCCGCCGCGGCGTCCGCGAACGTGACGCCGCTCAGGGCCGTCCCCGGCAAGACACCTCGCCGGGCATCGTCGAGCACCGCTCGCAGCCAGTCCTCGGGCAGGCGCTTTGTGTAGCAGCCCGTCGCGGGGCGCCCGGGGCCGGCCAACAGAAACCCCTGATTTCCAGGCCAACAGTAGTGCCGCCGCTGGGACTCGAACCCAGGACCCACGGATTAAAAGTCCGCGGCTCTATCCAACTGAGCTACGGCGGCCTGCGGCTTCATGATCGCGCACGGACGCGTAGAATGGTGTGTGCTGCGACGAAACGGTGCAGCACAACGGCGAGCGCCTAGCCGAGATAGGCCGTGGCCTCGATCTCGACCAGCATCCGCGGGTCGATCAGGCCGCTGACTTCGACCATCGTCATCAGCGGACGGACGTCGCCGAAGAACTCGCCATGGGCCAGCCCGATCTCCTCGGCGCGCGAGATGTCGGTCACGTACGCCCGGGTCTCGATCACGTCGCTGAGCCGAGCGCCGGCTCGGCCGAGCTCGTGCTCGATCTTGCGCAGGATCTCGAGGGTCTGCTCGCGGGGCGACCAGCCGAGCACGACGCCTGTCGGATCGATCGAGGTGGTGCCTCCGACCAGCACGAACGCGCCAGCGCGCACAACCCGGCTGAACGCGAAGCGCTCCTCAAACGGCGACGGCGGGTCGCCGGCCAGCCGCCTGACCGATTCGCTCAATGCCTGAAGTGGCGGCGGCTCGTGAACACCATCGCGGCGCCGGCCTTGTCGACCGCCTCGACGACCTCGGCGTCGCGCACCGATCCACCGGGCTGGATGATCGCCGTGGCTCCCGCCTCGAGGCCGAGCTCGGGTCCATCGGCGAAGGGAAAGAACGCATCGGAGGCCATCACGGAACCCTTCAGCTCCGACCGGGCCTTCTCGATCGCCAGCCGCACGGAATCGACCCGGCTCATCTGGCCCGCCCCGATGCCAACGGTCGCTAGGTCCCGCGAGAAGACGATCGCGTTCGACTTGACGTGCTTGCAGACGCGCCACGCAAATGACAGCTCACCCCACTCCGACTCGGTCGGATGCCGCTTGGAGACGACCTGCATCTCCGTTCTGTCCTCGATGTCGACATCGCGATCCTGAACCAGCATCCCCCCGACCACTTGGCGCAGATGCGGCTCGATCATGTTCGCTGCACGGCGTTCACGATCGTCGAGGATGCGCATATTGGGCTTCGTCGCGAGCACCTCGAGCGCGTCCTCGTCGTACCCGCGCGCGAACAGCACCTCGATGAACTGGCCCACAAGCGCCTCGGCGAGCGGCCGATCGACACTGCGGTTGAAACAGATGACGCCGCCGTAGGCGGACAGCGGGTCGCATGCGAAGGCGCGCTGGTAGGCGTCGAGCGCGCTGGTCGCGACGGCTACTCCGCACGGGCTGTTGTGCTTGATGATCACGCACGCCGGGATCTGGAACTCGGCGAGCAAGAGCCGGCCTGAGTCGAGATCCAGCAGGTTGTTGAACGACAGCTGCTTACCGCCGAGCTGGGAGACCATCGAGAGCACGTGCGTACGCGTTCCGACCTGCGCGTAGTAGGCAGCACGCTGGTGCGGGTTCTCGCCGTAGGGCAGCTCGAGCGTCTTCTCGAACGCCCGCACCATCAACGATGGGAAGTCTTCGCGTTTCTCCTGGAACCAGCGGGTGATCGCCGTGTCGTATCGGGCCGTGTATGCGAACGCCTCGGCGGCGAGGCTCTCCCGCGTCTGCGGTGAGAGGCGCCGGTCGGACTCGCGCAACTCATCGAGCACAGCGTCGTAGCTCTCCGGGCTGACGACGGGCGCGACGTACGCCGAATTCTTGGCGGCGGCCCTGATCATCGTCGGCCCCCCGATGTCGATGTTCTCGATCACCTCCTCATCGGAGACCCCGCGCCGCGCCGCGGTTCGCTCGAACGGATAGAGGTTCACGCACACCAGGTCGACGAACTCGACGTCGTGCTGCTCGGCGGCCCGCAGGTGGGTCCGCTCGTCCCGCAGCGCGAGGATGCCCGCGTACAGCTTCGGATGAAGGGTCTTGACGCGGCCGTCCATGATCTCCGGGAAGCCGGTCAGGTCGGAGATCGAGCGCACCGGCAGGTCGGCCTCGGCGAGCGCCTGGGCGGTCCCTCCCGTGGAGATCAGCTCGATGCCCAGTTCCACCAGCCCGCGGGCGAACTCGACGACGCCGGTCTTATCCGACACGGACAGCAGGGCCCTGGCCACCTGAACCTGATTTTCGGCGACCGGCGAATAGCTCGTCACAGGCTTGGTGCCCTGCTGCATGGATCCGCGACTCTACCGCTCCACCACGACACGGCGTCGGTCGGCGGGATCGATCATCACCGCGCCGCGCGCGATCAGCGCGACCGCCTGCGGCAGCAGTTCGTGCTCGATCGGACGCAGGCGCTCGAACACGTCCGCGGCGGAGCGGGCATTGGGCAGCTCGATCGCGCGCTGCAGGATCACAGGCCCGGTGTCCACGCCGTCGTCGACAAAATGCACGGTCACGCCGAACACCTTGACGCCGTAGCGCAGTGCCTGGTCGACCGCGTTCAGCCCAGGAAATGCAGGCAGCAGTGCGGGGTGGACATTGATGACGCGGTCCGGAAAGCGGCCGAGGAAGGAAGTGCTCAGCAGCTGCATGTAGCCGGCGAGCACGACCAGCTCGACGCCGTGCTCCTCGAGCCAGTCGGCAATCGCCCGGTCACGGGCTTCGCGATCCTCGTGGAGTTCAAGCGGAAAGGAGGCGGCGTCGACCCCCGCGGCCCGAGCTCGCTCCAGTGCGCGGGCGTGCTGCTTGTCGGAGCCGACAGCAACTACCTCGAACTCGTCCTCCTCGCCCGCGTTATCGAGCAGCGCCTGGAGATTCGAGCCCTCACCGGATGCGAGCACCGCGACCTTCATAGCTCAGGCTGCCCGCAGCTTCGGAAAGCGGCCGCCCGTCGATCGCAACTGTCCGGCCCGCAGCAAATGGTCAACGCGACCGAGTACATCGCCCGAGCGCATGTGCGCGAATGTCCCATAGGCAGGTAATCCGTCGTAGGAATACTGCACGATCACCTTCGACCGGCCGCCGCGGAGGATCTCGACGGCGCGCGTGCGGCCCACCGGTGGCCGGGCCGAGGTGACGACCTCGAGGATCGCGCGATCGAGGTCCTGTCCTGCCCCCACGGATCCTCCGGTCTGGGCCGATGCAGGTCCCTGCGCGCGCGAAGACTCGACGAAACGCACCGCCTCGGGCACGATCCCCGGCTCGCAGACGTCGCAGCACGCGCCCGCCGGCGCCGCCGGGGACCGATCACCGAAATGGGACAGCAGGGCTGCCCGGCGGCATTCCGAGCGCTCCACGTATTCCCACACTGCCCGGTACTGGCGCCAGCGGGCGCGCTCGGCGTCGCGCGCCGAGGTCAGGCAGGTCGCGAGCGTCCGCCGATCCCAATCGTGAGCCAGACGGCCCGTGGCGCGATCCGGCGGGGAAGGCTCCGGCATCACCACCCCGGCGCGGGCGAGATGACCGATGATCGCGCGGACCTGCTCTTCGTCTCCGCGCGAACCCGCCACTGCGGCGAGTTCGTGGAGCTCGACGTCGTAGCGCCCATCCAGCCCCGCCCACCGCAGCCGCTCACAAACCCTGGCAAACGCCTCCTCCGAAACACGAGAGCGCTCGATGAAGAACACGTGCAGGCCCTTGTCCCGCTGCTCGGCGAACAGCAGGCAGCGAGCCATCCGGCCATCGCGTCCCGCGCGCCCAGCCTCCTGGTAGTAGGCCTCGAGCGACCCCGGGACCGAGGCGTGGCACACGGTGCGCACGTCGGCCTTGTCGATGCCCATGCCGAACGCATTGGTCGCGACGATCACCCGCGCGGCCGAGGACATGAATCGCTCCTGCGTACGCGACCGCGTCGCGCGATCGAGCCCGGCGTGGTACGCGAGCACCTCCTCCCCCAGCGCGCGTTCGAGAAAGCCCGCGAGCTCCTCGACCCCGCTCCGGGTTCCGGCGTACACGATTGCTGGCAATGCGTCGGGCTCCGTCAGGGCCGCGGCGATCCGTCGCCGCTTGTCGACCTTGGTTGCGCAGCGCAGAACGGCGAAGTTCAGATTCGGGCGGTCAAAGCCCGTCGTCACCCTGACCGCGTCCCGCAGCGCGAGTCGGCGAGCGATGTCGTCGGCGACGTGGGGCGTAGCGGTCGCCGTCAAGGCGATCGTTGCCTGGGCACCCAATCGCCGTGCCTCGTCGGCGAGCGAGAAATAGTCCGGACGGAAATCGTGGCCCCACTGCGAGACGCAGTGCGCCTCGTCGACCACGAACAGGCCGACGCGCACGCGCTTGATAGCTTCCGCGAACCGCGGCGTCCCGAAGCGCTCGGGCGCGACGTACAGGAGGCGAACCTCGCCCTGCGCGGCCCGGTCGACCGCCGCAGCGTTCTGGTTGGCACCGCGCTGCGCATTGACGAGCTCGACCTGCCCCGGGGCCACGGCCTGCAGCGCCTGCACCTGGTCGTGCATCAGCGACACGAGCGGCGAGATGACCAGCGTCACGTCATCTCGCATCAGTGCCGGCAGCTGATAGCAGAGCGACTTCCCAGAGCCCGTCGGCATCACCACGAGGGCGTCCCGTCCCGAAAGCGCCGCGCGGACGGCCAGCTCCTGACCGGGGCGGAACTGCTCGAAGCCGAAGATGCGTCGCAGCGCCTCGCGGGATTCCATCGGCGGGCGACCATAGCGACGCGACCGGCGGCGGGCCGGCCGACGACTACGCTCTGACCAGCGGCAACTCGGACTCGAGTGCGTACTTGCCGTTCGCTTCCTCGGTCCCGGCGAGCGGGTATTCCCCGGTGAAGCAGGCATCGCAGTGGGTCCCGCGCCCGGCCCCGACGGCCTCGTAGACGCCTTGCATAGAGAGGTAGTGCAGCGAGTCAGCGCCCAGTTCGTCGGCGACCTCCTCGACCGTCCGCCCGTGGGCGATCATCTCCTCGCGCGTGGACATGTCGATCCCGTAATGACAGGGGTGTTTGATCGGGGGTGCCGAGATCCGCAGGTGCACCTCGGCGGCGCCCGCCTCGCGCAGCATCTGCACGATCTGACGGGTCGTGTTGCCCCGCACGATCGAGTCATCGACGACGATCAGTCTCTTGCCGGCGACGACCTCCGGCAGCGGGTTGAACTTCAGCCGCAGACCGTGCTTGCGCAGCTCCTGGCCGGGCTGGATGAACGTCCGCGCGACGTAGCGGTTCTTGATGAAGCCGTCGTCCTGGGGCAGCCCGGCGGCGCGCGCCAGACCACGTGCAGCAGGATTGCCCGAGTCGGGCACGGGAATCACCAGATCGGCGGTAACCGGAGCCTCGTG
Source organism: uncultured Solirubrobacterales bacterium (assembly GCA_963824755.1). Lineage (GTDB taxonomy): Bacteria > Actinomycetota > Thermoleophilia > Solirubrobacterales > Solirubrobacteraceae > Palsa-465. Next base: position 11,360 of record CAWGQT010000031.1, read on the forward strand.
CCACAGGATCTCGCCCATCTTCGCGCGCGCCACCTGCAGCACAGTGCCGGCCATCCGTGAATCCGGTCGGGCAAAGTAGATGTACTCGAACACGCAGAACGCCTTGCGCTCGGAGTCGGACACGACCCTCGTCTGGATGCCACGTTCGGTCAGCGTCACGACCTCCCCCGGCAGCACCTCGCGCAGGTAGCGGGCGCCGATCAGATCGAAAGCACACGACTCGCTGGCAACGCAGTACGCAACAGTTCCGTCCTCGTCCTCGATCATCCCCAGGGCCAGCGGCCGCAGGCCATGCGGATCGCGGAACGCGACGACGGCCTCCTCGGTCATCACGACCGTGGAGAAAGCTCCTTTCAATCGCGGCAGCACGTCGGCCACGGCTTCGTCGATCCCCTTGGCCGGATGCGTCGCGAGCAGCGCCGCGATGATCTCGGAATCGGAGGTCGAGCGGAATGGCACCTCACGGCCGCGCAACTCGGAATGGAGCTCGACCGCGTTGATCAGGTTGCCGTTGTGTGCGAGCGCGAGCGTGCGGTGGTCGTCGCGGACGATTGGCTGCGCGTTCTCCCATTCCGAAGAGCCGGTTGTCGAGTAGCGCACGTGGCCGATCGCCATGTCGCCGACCAGCGAACGCAGCGTGTGCTCGTCGAACACCTGCGCGACGAGGCCCTGATCGCGGATCGCCATGATGCTGCCGCCCTGCGGAGCGGTCGCGATCCCGGCCGACTCCTGACCGCGGTGCTGCAATGCGAACAGGGCAAAGTACGCGAGCCGGGCGACATCGCGCTTCGGAGCGTAGATGCCGAAGACGCCGCACTCGTCGCGAGGTCCGTCGCGATGATCGGTCAGGAGAGGCATGCCGAAGCCTCTAGCCAAGGCTAGCAGTGGGCCTAGACCAAATCACCGAGACCGCTGTCCCGGGCCTCGGCCATCGCGGAAACTGGAACGTTCAGCAACCCTGCGATGTCGAGCGCGTCGCCCCGGACCCGGCCGATGATCTGCAGGCCCGCGAGGGCCTCCTCCCGACCGGAGACGATGAATGCGCGGCCCGGCGCCTCCGCGAACGGATCAAGTCCGCCCGGAAGCTCGATCACGGCACCGATCCCGCCGGCAACGCAGCACTCCGCGAGAGCTACGGCGATGCCCCCTTCGGCGATGTCGTGCGCGCTCGTAAAGGCGCCCGACCGCACCCCCTCGCGGACGGCGTCGTGGGCGCTGCGAAGCGAACTCAGATCGACATCTGGGAGTGGCCCGTCAAGCGGCTCACCGTACAGCTTGGACAGCTCGGATCCGGCGCCCGACGGTTCGAACGCGCCGACCAGGGCGATCGCATCGGCATCGGCTGTGAAGCCCAGCCGTCCATGCCGCGCACCCTCGGGTAGCCGACCGACTATCCCGACCACCGGCGTCGGGAAGATCGGTCCGGCGGGTGCCTCGTTGTAGAGCGACACGTTGCCGCCGACGACCGGGACGCCGAGCTGCTCGCAGGCCTGCGCCAGTCCCTCGATCGCCTCGGTGAGCTGCCAGGCCACGTGCGCCTTCTCGGGGTTGCCGAAGTTCAGGCAGTTCGTGAGTCCCAGCGGCTCAGCCCCGACACACGCGATGTTGGCGGCGCACTCGTAAACGGCCTCGGCTGCCCCGCGGCGCGGATCGCATGCGACACGCCTGCCGTTGCCGTCGATCGAGACGGCGATCGCCGGGGAGTCCGCCCGGCCCTCCAGCATGAGCACCGCCGCATCCGCGGTGTCGGGCCGGCGCACCGTGCGCGACTGGACGATCGAGTCGTACTGCTCGAACACCGGCCGCCGCGAGGCCACGTTGGGCGATCTCAGCAGCGCGAGCAGGATCTCCCCGGCTGCCTCACCGCCACCCAGCACGGCCCCAGGCGCCTCGTAGAGCGCCCCCGGCGGCGGCGCCGGCGAGAGGTCGTAAAGCGGGCAATCGTCGACCAGGACCTCGACCGGCAGATCGCCGACGACTGACCCCTGGTCGAGGACGCGCAACCGGCCGGAATCGGTGACCGTGCCGATCGGCGTTGCCAGCGTCTCCCACCGCTCGCAGACATCGAGCACCGCCGCCACGCGCTCGGGCTCGACCACGCAGAGCATCCGCTCCTGCGACTCCGAGACCATGATCTCGAACGGCTCCATCCCGGGCTCGCGGAGCGGAACTCGCGAGACGTCGATGTCCAGGCCGACGCCACCCTTGCTCGCCATCTCCGACGAGGACGAGGTCAGTCCCGCGGCGCCCAGGTCCTGGAGCGAGATCAGCAGCTCCCGGTCGAGCAGCTCCAGGCAGCACTCCATCAGCTTCTTCTCCGCGAACGGGTCACCGATCTGGACCGATGGGCGCTTGGCCTCATCGCCTTCGCCGAGCTCGGCGCTCGCCAGCACCGAGGCGCCGCCGATCCCGTCGCGTCCGGTCAGCGCGCCGAGCAGCACGAGCACGTTGCCGGGTCCGGCGGCGGCGCTGCGAATCAGCCGCTCGCGCGGCGCCAGCCCGAGGCACATCGCGTTCACCAGGCAGTTCTGCTCATAGCTGGACTCGAAATAGATCTCGCCACCGACGGTCGGGACGCCGATCGAATTGCCGTAGTGCCCGATGCCGGCCACCGCGTGCTCGAGCAGGTAACGGGAGCGCTCGGAGGTCTCGGGCTCTCCGAACCGCAGGGAGTCGAGCACCGCGATCGGGCGCGCCCCGACGGCGAACACGTCACGCAGGATCCCGCCGACCCCGGTTGCCGCGCCCTGGAACGGCTCGACCGCGCTCGGATGGTTGTGTGACTCGACCTTGAACGCCAGCGCCAGCCCGTCGCCGACGTCGATCGCGCCGGCGTTCTCTCCGGGCCCCAGAAGGACGGCCGGTCCTTGCGTCGGAAGGCGCCGGAGCAGCTTGCGCGAGTGCTTATAGGCGCAGTGCTCGGACCACATCAACGACAACATCGCGAGCTCGACGCCGTTCGGCTCGCGACCGAGCCGCTCGAGGATCAGCTCGTACTCGTGATCGGTGAGCCCGAGCTCGCGGTGCTTAGACAAGGACCCGGTCGGCAACCGACTGGAAGATCGTGAGCCCGTCGGTCGACCCGGTCAGCGGATCGACGGCATGCTCGGGATGGGGCATCAGACCAACGACGTTGCCTGCGTCGTTGGCGACGCCAGCGATGTCGTCCTGCGATCCATTCGGGTTCTCGCCCGGCGCGTAGCGCAACAGCACGCGAACCGGGTCCGGGGAGTAGTAGCGACCCGTCGTGTGCTTGACGGGAATTGACAGACGGCTCGGACATGCATTGGTGAACGGTGTATCGCCGTCGACGACGTCGAGCCAGACCTGCCGGCACACGAACTTCAATGACGCGTTCGGCAGCAGTGCCCCTGGCAGCAGTCCCGCCTCGCACAGCACCTGGAACCCATTACAGACCCCGAGCACCAGCCCGCCGTCGCGCGCGAACTCGATCACCGAGTCCATCACGGGGGCGAACCGGGCGATCGCCCCGGCGCGCAGGTAGTCGCCGTAGGAGAAGCCACCAGGCACGACGACGGCATCGACCTCATGGAGATCGCGGTCGGCGTGCCACAGCATCACCGCCTCGCCGACGCGCGAGCACGCGCTCAGCGCATCGACGTCGTCGCAGGATCCCGGGAAGCGAACGACCCCGAACCTCATCCGACGATCTCGTAATCCTCGATCAACGGATTGGTCAGCAGCCGCTCGCACATCTCCGGCAACCGCTCCGGATCCTCGACGTCGAGCTCGATCAGCCGTCCCACGTGCACGTTGCTGACGCCGGCGAAGCCGAGCGCCGGCAGCGCCCGCTCGACGGCCTGGCCCTGCGGATCCAGAATGCCCGCCTTCGGCCGGACCAATACGCGCGCGCGCATCAGGCCCCCGCGCGCCTCACCCAATCAGAGAATGGCTCTCCCGAGATCCGCTCGTAGGCCTCGACATACTTCTCGCGCGTGCGCGCGACGACGTCATCGGGAATCGCGGGAGCCGGCGGGTTGCGGTCCCAGCCGGTAGAGGAGGCCCAGTCGCGGACGTATTGCTTGTCGTAGCTGGCCTGGGTCCGCCCCGGCACGTAATCGTCGGCGGGCCAGAACCGCGAGGAGTCGGGCGTGCAGACCTCGTCGCCGAGCCTCACGGAGCCCTGGTCGTCGAGCCCGAACTCGAACTTCGTATCGGCGAGGATGATGCCGTTGGCGGCCGCATGATCGGCGGCGGCCCGATAGACCGCGATCGACACGTCACGCAGCCATTCGGCGAGGCCCCGGTCGCCGACCAGCGAGACCGCTCCTTCAAAGTCGATCGTCTCGTCGTGGCCGACGGTCGCCTTGGTCGACGGCGTGAAGATCGGCTCGGGAAGCTTGTCCGACTCGCGCAGCCCGGCTGGCAGCTCGATTCCCGAAACCCCGCCGGTGCGCTGGTAGTCCTTCCAGCCCGAACCGCTCAGATATCCGCGCACGACACACTCGACCGGCAGCATCTCGAGCTTGCGGACGATCATCCCCCGGCCGCGCGCGTCCTCCGGCAGTCCATCGGTCGCGGTGATCAGATGGTTCTCGACGATCCCGCCGATCACCTTCTCGAACCAGAACACCGACAGGCCGGTCAGGACCTTTCCCTTGTCCGGGATCGGGGTCGGGTGGACGACGTCGTAGGTCGAGATGCGGTCCGAGGCGACCATCAGCAACCGGGGCGGCTGGGAATCCAATTCATAGATCTCGCGGACCTTGCCCGAGGCGAGGAGGGGCAGGTCGGCGAGGGCGGTCACCGGGTCGATCCTAGCAACGGCCTCGGCGGCTCTCAGGGCTCGCGCCAGGACCGGATCGCGGCGATGATCTCCTCGGGCGCGTCCTCTTGGATGTAGTGCCCGGCACCCTCGAGCGCCACGGTCCGATGGCCTGCGAAGAGCTGCTCCCAGCGCAGTTGCTCGGGCTCGCCGAAGGCGATGTCCTTGGTCGGCCAGACCAGCAGCGCCGGCCGGTCGGCGACCGTCGAAAGGCGCTCCTCAATCGAAGCGAGCAGCGGCCGCGCCGCGAGGATCTCGTGCGGGAAGACGTGCATCGGCGTGGGCGAGGCCGGGCCCGGGAACGGGCCGCGGTAGGCGGCCATCACGGTCTCCGGCAGCTTCCGGCGCCTGACCCCGCCCGGGATGATCCGCTCGACGAAGAAGTTGCGCTGGAGAATCAGATAGCCGCCGATCGGCCCGCCCAGCACTCGCGAGAACACCTGCGTGCCCGGATCGGACTTCGGCCACGCCCAGGTGTTGCCGATTACGAACGCGGTGAAGCGCTCCGGATGGCGGGTTGCGGTCGCAAAGCCGATCGGGCCGTGACCCCAGTCCTGGACCATCATCGTGATGCCGTCCAGGTCGAGCCCGATCACGAACTGTTCGATCACGTTCGCGTGCTCGGCCGCCGTGAAGCCGTAGCCTGCCGGGGGCTGCGAGAGCCCAAAGCCGGGATAGTCCGGAGCGATGCAGCGGTAGCGGTCCCTGAGGCCGCGGATGATCTCCCGGTAGAGGAACGACCACGTCGGGTTGCCGTGCAGCAGGAGCAACGTCGGCCCGTCGCCCTCATCGACGTAGTGCACGCGTGCGCCGCCGACCTCGACGACACGGGTCTCGAATGGGTAGAGGTCCCGTGGAACCCAGGGCGGCAGCGGGAACTCAGGCGATGGCATCGAGCCTCCCGACGATCTCGTCGGCGTGGCGAACAAACGGTGCGTAGTCGAAAATCGCATCCAGATCGAGCTGCGCTCCCGCGGGATCGGCCGCGAGCAGCTCCCGCAGCGGCGTCCGCTCGTCCAGCGCCCGCTGCGCCAGACGCTGCACCACTCGGTAGGCGTCGTCGCGCGTCATACCGTTCTGCACCAGCGCCAGCAGCACCCGCTGCGAGAAGAGCGCGCCGTGTGTCAGCTCGAGGTTCTCGCGCATGCGCGCGGAGTTGACCACCATCCCCTCGACCAATGCGAGCACGCGGCGCTGGAGATGGTCGAGCAAGATCGTCGAGTCGGGCAGGATCACGCGCTCGACCGAAGAGTGCGAGATGTCGCGCTCGTGCCACAGAGCAACGTCCTCGAGCCCAGCCGAGGAGTTACCTCGGAGCACCCGCGCCAGACCGACAACCTGCTCGGACTTGATCGGGTTGCGTTTGTGCGGCATCGAGCTGGAACCCTTCTGACCGGCGCCGAACGGCTCGGTGACCTCGCCGACCTCGGTCCGGGCGAGGTGGCGGAGCTCGGTCGCGAACCGCTCCATGCCCGCGCCGGCGAGCGCGATCGCCTCGAGCAGCTCCGCGTGCCGGTCGCGCGCCACCACCTGGGTCGAGGCCGGCTCGCGTTCCAACCCCAGCCGCGCCAATACAAGCTCCTCAAAACGAGGCGACGTCGCCGAGTATGTGCCGACCGCGCCCGACAGCGCCCCCACCATCGTCTGCTCGAACGCCCGCTCTAACCGCTGCCGGTTGCGATGGGCCTCGAACGCGAACCCCGCCAGCTTGATCCCGAACGTTGTGGGCTCGGCATGGATTCCGTGAGTGCGTCCCACGCACAGCGTGTGCACGTGCTCGCGGGCCTTGGCCGAGAACGCCGCGACCAACCTGCGGCTGTCCGGCAGCACGAGCTCGGCGACGCGGCGCAGCTGGAGCGCAAGGCCCGTGTCAAGCACGTCGCTGGAGGTGAGCCCGTAGTGGATCCACCGTCCCGCAGGTCCCGCGGACGCGGCTAGCACGTCGACGAACGCGGCGGTGTCGTGGTCGGTGACCTTCTCCCGCTCGGAGATCTCCTCCACCGTGAACGTGGCTGACCGGATCGCCTCGAGCTCCTCGAGCGTCGGCCCGTCCATCTCCTCACAAGCGGCGACCTCGACCTCGCGCATCGCGTCGAAATGCGCGTAGTCAGACCAGATCGCAGCGAGCTCGGGACGCGTGTAGCGCGGGATCACCCGCCGATTATCGGCCAGTCTGGTGCCGGCGCGCTTTCACGAGCCTGCTTGCAGCTCTCGGCTCGCCGTGCCTGAGATCGATCCGCCCGACCCGGTGTTGAACTGGAGCGTGACGTTGACCTTGACCGGCGCCGCGCGCCTGAGCGTGCGCGCCACGTCCGATGGAACGGGTCGCGCCACCACCTGCGTGCTTCCGCCGGGGATGCTGACGTAGGCGAACATCACGCGGAGCGGGCCGGAGGGACCGCCGGGCGACGGGCGGAAACTACGGGCGGTGAGGATCTCGACGGTGCCGGAGCACGTCTCCGAGGCTGGCGCCGTGCAGGTGACCGCAAGCGAGACCGTGTCGTCGTGGCTGAGCTGCACGGAGGAGCCGATCGCGCTCGAGGACCCCACGACCAGGAAGCTGTGCGGCTTCGTGTACGCGGTGTGGCCGGCGTCGTCGGTCTGCTTGGCGCGGACGGTGTAGATGCCCGGAGCGAGCACGCGTGACCAGCGAGCCGACCAGCTTACGCCGTGGGTGGCCACGGTCATCATGCCCAGGCGCGGGGCCGACGTCGAGGAGCCGTCGTAGAGGATCACGGTGACCCGTGGTGAGTCGCCGAACGCGTCACCGGCGGCGCCCGAGAACACGGGCTGCGCCTCGGAGGTCCTCGAGCCCGCCGCGGGAGCGGTGAGCGTGACGGCCGGCGGGTGAACCTTGATCGCGAACGTCCGGGCTGCGCTCCTGCCGGCGACTCCACCGAGACCCTGCTGCACAGCAACGGCGGTGTACTGCCCATCGGGGAGCGGTGGCGTGACCTTGACCGCGAACGTCCCGTCCGAGGAACGCGTACCGGTCAGCTGGCGCACTGCGGTGCCGCTCGCGCTGCTGCCGCCATAGATCAGCAACGAGACGGTGCTCGATGCGCCGCTGCCGGTGGCGGCCTTGCCGCTGAGCGTTGGCGTCGCGGTCAACAATGGCTTGGACGAGAGCGCGTCCAGCGTGACCGCCGGCGCGGTCGTGCTGACCGTGAAGGTGCTCGGGGCGCTGACGCCGTGCCCGCCGCCGAGATCGTCCTGCGCGGCGACCGCCGTGTACTGGCCGTCGGCAAGCGCAGATGGCGGCGCGACCGAGTAGCTGCCGTCCGAGCCGACGGGCGCGCTGAGCGTCTGCACCGGCGATCCGCCGGCGGAAGAGCCCGAATACAGGTTGACGGTCACGTGGTCGTCTGCACCGAATCCCGTGGCCGCAGTGCCCGAGAAGGTCGGCTGGCCGCCGACCGTCGCGCCGTTAGCCGGGGTGGTCAGCGTCGGTTTTGGCGCGAGGACCGACGCCGTGATCTGAAGCTTGACGTTGACGACGTCACACGTCCCGTGACCGAGACCGAGCGGACCGCTGGCATCCTGGACGACGAGGTCGATCGTGTCGCCCGAGCCAACCGAGATAGTTGCCGGCAGGCCTCCGGAAACCGCCGAGCCGGACTTCTTGAGGCTGACGCTGACGCACGGCAGCACCGGCTGCGCGATCGTCCCGCTGACCGTCACGTTCGTACTGCTCGTGAACGGCGAGGTCCAGCGCAGCGTCAGCGTTCCGCCCTGTGGCGGCAGCATCTGTAACTGGGTCCCCGACACGCCGACCGATGCACCGCCACCGCTCCAAGCCCCCCCGGAGAACGTCAACGCCCCGCCCGAGCTTAGATAGCTCCACGACGCCTTCCCGTACTTGTGCTCCGGGTTGGAACCGGATCCCGTCTTCGTGAAGTCAGACGGTTGCGCCCACGAGTACGTACCCGCGAGCGAGCTCGCGGGCAGCGAGAGCAGCAGGAGCACGACGGCCCCCACCATCAAGGAGATGACACGCACCCGCTGCACGGCCAGCCCAGGGTAGCGATGGTCGTTTCGCCGTGACGCAGTTGCCCGCGGGACCTACCCGCCGGCCAGCTGGACGGTCTTCACGATCAGCATCACCAACGCGACGATCATGTACCCGCCGAGCGTGAACATGCCCACGCGCCAGCCGGTCGAGAGTTGCGGTCGGGACAGCAGCGCGGCCGGCGGCATCGTCCAATGTTCCTTGGGCACCGGAGGGCCGGACTCGATCACGGTCACCTCCTCGCTGCCGCGCGCCGAGCGCAACGCGGCGAGGCCGAAACCCAGGAGCGCAACGACGAGCACGGCGCCGCCGACCACAGCCAGCGCGGTCACATCGACCCCCGGGAAGATCGTCGTGAGCGTCAGCATCACGGACAGGAGCACGAGCGCGCCGACGATCACGCTGGCCAGTGCCTTCAGCCACGGCGGATTCGTCCACGGCCCGAGCACTTGCCGGTCGTTGCAGAGCATCAGCAGGAACAGCGTCGTCATCGGCAGCAGGATCCCGCACAGCGCCTGGACCGCCTCGGTGATTACGCCGAGCGGTGCGCCGGGGATCAGCACAATCGCAGCCGACGCGAGGATCAGCACGATGAACACGGAGTAGAAGCCCTTGGCCTCGAAGAAGTTGCGGTGCAGCGAGCCGCGTGTGCCGAACACGTCTCCGACGACGTAGCTGGTCGCGAGCGTCACCGCGCCCGCGCCGATCAGGGACGCATTCAGCAGAACGATCGCGAAAAATGCCCCAGCCGTCGAACCGATGGTGTGCTCGAGCGCAGTGGCGACGCCGCCTGCGTCGGTGAAGGAGCCAAAGTACTTGGTCCCGCCGAGCGCGAACGCGGTCGAGCAGATTAGGGCCCCCGCGCCGAGCACCACGACGAAGGCTCCGACGAACGTGTCGATCCGCTCGTAGTTGACCCAGCGGGGAGTGATTCGCTTGTCGACGATGTTGGACTGCTGGAAGAACAGCTGCCACGGCGCGAGCGTCGTGCCGACCATCGCGATGATCAGCAGCACGGCGGTCGAGCTGGCGCCGCCTCGGATCCCCGGAACGAACAGGTGGTGAAAAATCGGCCCGGCCTTCGGGTGTGACATGAAGAACAGCGGGATCACCAGCACGTTGGCGAAGATGAACAGGAACATCGATCGCTCCCAGAAGCGGAAGCTCCCGCTGGCGGTGACGCCGATCAGTCCGACACACGCGATTGGCACCGAGATGTACTGCGAGACGCCGAAGTAGCCGAGCGCGAGGCTGACCCCGATGAACTCGGTCACGATGATCATGAAGTTCATCAGCAGCAGGTAGCCCCCCTCGAACCAGCCCCAGCCGCGCCCGAACCGCTCGATGATCAGCCGCGCGTGCCCGACGCCGGTGACGGCACCGAGCCGCACCACCATCTCCTGGTTGACGACGAGCACAGGGACCAGCAGGAGCAGCACCCACAGCAGGCTCGTGCCGTAGTTCTGCCCCGCCTGGGCGTACGTCGAGACACCGCCGGCGTCGTTGTCGCCGATCATCACGATCAGCCCGGGGCCGATGATCGCGAGCAGCGCCAGCGCACGGGAGCGCAGTCCGCGATGCGCTTCCTCGTGCTGCCCGATCGTGCCGAAGGCGCCCTGGATATCGCCGCCGCGCGGGTGGTCGTGCCGGTCATGCTCGCGCGGCGAGACGCGAGTTCCGGGCCCGGAGGGGGAGGCGGCGCTGGACGCAGGAGTCATCTCCGGGGCCGAGCCCGTCGGCCGGTTGCTCGCCATCTCTCGACCTCCTTTCTGACCCGCGCCCTACCCGCGGCGGGCTCGGAGGTCTCGCTCAGCTGCCGGAGATCACGCTCCGGGCAGGACGGTGACCCCGCGACGCCAGCCGCGAGCAGCTACTTCGCGGTAGCTCGCTGTCCTGATATTCGCCTCGGTCACTCACCATGTGAAACCCTTGTAAAACAGCCACATCGTGGCTGTACTGAGGGTATCAGCGGGCCGCGGAGCACGCGACCGCGCGCCGCGACCCGGACGCGAGAGCCTCAGCTACGCGCTGCTCCGGCCCGCCAGCGCCACTCCTCCGGCACCAGCTGCTCGAGCACGTCGTCCACCGCGACGATCCCTACCGGGCGACCCGCGTTGTCGAGCACCGGCATCGCGATCAGGTTGTAGTCGCTCATCAGCCGAGCGACCTCCGGCAGGTCGGCGTCGACGCGGACGTTCGGCGTGGGCGACTCGAGCAACCCGCCGAGCCGTTGCTCGCCAACCGCACGCACGAGCTGATCCAAGGACACTGCCCCGACGAACACTCCGTGCTCGTCGGTGACGAACACCACCGACACCTGCTGCGAGCCCAGCTCGCTGCTGCGTATGCGTGCGAGCGCGTCGTCTACGGTCGCCTCCGCTGAAACCGCCACGAAATCGGGGTTCATCATCCCGCCGGCCGTGGAGGGGTTGTAGCCGAGCAGGCTGCGGATCTTGCGCTGCTTGGCCGGCGGCAGCAGGTTGAGAATCGGGATCCGCCGCTCCTGATCGATCTCGAGCAGCAGATCGGCGCCATCGTCGGAGGCCATTCGCGCCAGCACGGCAGCCGCCTCCTCGTCGGTGCGCTCGCGCAGGAACTCGACCTGATGCTCGTCGTCGAGCTCCTCGAACACGTCGGCCTCAAGCTCCTTGTCCTGCCCGACGGCCTCGAGGATCTCCTCGCCTTCCTCGTGCGACGCGGCCTCGACGAGGTCGGCGATCTGAGCCGGATGCAACCGCCGCAACCGGCGCGAGGCGAGCTTCAGCCGCGACGTCGGGACATGACGAACGAAGGGCTCGAGATGGCTCCAGGCGACGAACTGGCGATGGTCGGTGTCGTGCCCGCGGAAGCGCCTAGGCAAGAAGCGCCACAGGCGCGGACGTAGGCCGGGGTCGATCCCGGCCACGCGCCAGGTTCCGTTGTCGCAGACGAGCTCCACTTCGCGCGCGGTCACCAGCCTCGCCGTGTCGACGTTGATCAGGCTGTGATCGAGGACGTCGCCGCGCAGCAAGACCTCGCCGGCGCGTCGCTCGAACTGCGCGAGGTTGAGCTTGGTCGTGGCGGTGCGGGCCTCGTCAGGCCCCAGCTGCTCGATGCGATCGATCGGCACGAAAAGTTCGCGGCCGCCGATCCGTGCGGTGAGGCCGATCACAGGCGGCAGCTCTTCGCCTAGGTCGAGACGCGCCACTACATCCTCGACGCGCCCGAGACGCTCCCCCGCTGAGTCGAGCAACGGACTGCCCGCCAGCGAGGACAGATGAACGATGGCATCGGACATCAGTCGCTCGCCGCGAAGGCTAGCGCGCCGGCGAGGCGTTCACGAGAGAGTCACAAGTCACGCGCCGAGAATCCGGGCCGCGAGGACCGCCGCGTTGCGGGCGTTGTCGACGCCGACGCACGCGACCGGCACCCCGGGCGGCATCTGCGCGATCGACAGCAGCGCATCGAGCCCACCGGCGACCGACGTCCTGCTCGTCAGCGGCACGCCGACCACCGGCAGGTCGGAGTGCGCCGCGACGACCCCGGGCAGCGCCGCCGAAAGACCCGCACCGGCGATGATCACGCGCAGCCCGCGCATCCGCGCGTTGCGCGCGTAATCGGCGACCTTGTCGGGCTCGCGATGCGCGGACATCACGCGGAGCTCGGAGCGGATCCCGCGCTCGCTCAGCTCCTTCTCAGCCGCCTCCATCGCCGCCATATCGCTCTTTGAGCCCATCACGATCCCGACCAGTGGAGCATCGACGTCGACCTCTTCGAACTCCACCGCCGGCTCCGCGTACGGCTTCGATGTCTGCTCGGTCATGCCGCCACCGCCCGCAGCGCGATGTCGCGCCGGACCTGCTTGCCTTTGAACTCGATCATGTCCGCGGCAGCATATGCGGCGGCGCGGGCGGCAGCCACGTCATCGCCCAGGGCGGTAATGCTCAAGACCCTTCCGCCCGCTGTGACGATCTGACCGTCCTCGCCGACAGCCGTTCCCGCATGCGTGACATACACGTCCTCGGGCACCGAATCGAGGCCTCGGATCACGTCGCCGGAAGATGAGCTCGCGGGATAGCCCGCGCTCGCAAGCACCACAGTGACCGCGGTCCGCGGGTCCCACTCGAGTCGCGAGCCCCGCAGTCCGCCGAGGGTGACCGCGTCGTCGAGCAGCCCGAGCAGGTCGGAGCGCAGTCGCGGCAGGATCGCCTGCGTCTCGGGGTCGCCGAAGCGCACGTTGAACTCGAGCACCTTGGGTCCGTCGGCGGTCATCATCAGGCCGGCGTAGAGGGTGCCGTGGAAGGGAAGGCCGCGACGCATCAGCTCGGCGAGCACGGGCTGGTGCACGGCCGCGCAGATCTCGCTCGCGCGCTCGGCGTCGATGGCCGGGACCGGGCAGTAGGAGCCCATCCCACCGGTGTTCGGCCCGCGGTCGCCATCGAAGATCCGCTTGTAGTCCTGGGCGGAGGCCAGTGGCACCGCCATGTGGCCGTCGCAGATCGCCAGCAGCGAGAGCTCCTCGCCCTCGAGGTGCTCCTCGATGACGACGCGCTCGGTGCCGAAGCGGTGCTCGACGAGCAGCTGATCGAGCGCCTCGCGCGCGATGCGCTCGTCCTGAGCGATCACGACACCCTTGCCGGCAGCGAGCCCGTCGGCCTTGATCACCGTCGGATAGCGCTCGATCGCGGCGAGGCCGGCGGCCGGGTCGGTGACGACCGTGTAGCCCGCGGTCGGCACACCGGCGGCAGCCATCACCTCCTTGCAGAAGGCCTTCGAGCCCTCGAGCTCCGCCGCTGCGCCGCTCGGGCCGAAGCAGCGGATGCCTGCGGCCCGCAGTGAGTCGACGAGGCCCGCGACCAGCGGCGCCTCGGGCCCCACCACGACCAGGTCGGCCCCCTCCGAGCGGGCGGTCTCCACGATCCCCTCGACGTCATCCGCCGCCACGTCCAGCAAGCGCGCATCCGCAGCGATGCCGGCGTTGCCTGGCGCGCACAGCAGCTGCGGGCGCAGCGGCGAGCGCGCGAGCGCCTGTACGAGGGCATGCTCGCGCGCGCCGGAGCCGACGACCAGAACGTGCACGGCGCCTAGATCGCTCCGATGAAGTCGTCGATCGGGATCGCGCTCAGCGTCTCGTACTTGCCGGTTCCGCGCGAGCCGAGCTCGAGCGAGACCCGCGCGATCGTCTTCTCGTCGGGAGCCTCGACGACGTTGATGAAGTCGAACCGGCCGAGCGTCGCCCATTGCGCCTTGACGGTTGCCCCGAGCTGCTCGATCTCGCGGTTAACCTCGCGGATCCGTCCCGGGTTGTTCTTGATCGTCTGCACGCCTTCCGGGGTGAGCGTCGTCAGCAGGATGTAAGTCGGCACTGTTCTCCTCCTTGTGGCGTGGGAAGTGGCGCGTGGTGAATCTGGCGACTTGTACCATGGCGCGCCTTGTCTTTCCTCCGCCCTTCATCACGGCAGGTGGCCGGGGCGATCTCAACGGGTGCAGTCACGAGCCTGATCGCCGCGGGCCTCGCGCTGGGCGCGAGCGGCGCCGCGACGGTCCGGACCAACCACGGCTGCTACCTCGTCGGCCAGAGCGTCACCGTCGCCGGGTCGGGGTTCGCGCCTCACCGGCGAGTCGAGGTCGCGATCGACGGCGTCGACTTCAAGCAGCAGACCACCGACTCTGCGGGCGGCTTCCGCGGCTCGCTTGCTCCCGGAGGCCTGGGCGCAAACATCGTCCAGAACCTCGACCACCTCGATGCAACTGACGGCACGGTGAGCGCCGACACGTCGTTCACGCTCACGCGCACGGCGGGCGCGAGGTTTCTGGCGACCCGTGGGAACCCGAACACGCTGCGCGCCCCCTTCCAGGTGTGGGGGTTCGCGCTCGATGGCCACCCGAGGACCGTGTACGTCCATTACGTGTCGCCCTCCGGCTCGGTGCGCCGGACCGTCAAGCTCGGCCGGACCGGTGGTCAGTGCGGCTACCTGATGACCGGCCGCCGGCGCGTGTTCCCATTCGCGCCGTCCGGAGGCAGCTGGACGCTGCAGGTCGATACGCGTCCGAGCTACACGCGCCACCCACACGGTCCGGTCTCGCGGATAGCGGTGCGGATCTCATAAGGCGGCCGCGCCGGCCCCTTCGATGTTGATCAAGCGGCGGCTGTCGCGGCCTCGGCGCGCTCGAGGACCAGCTCGCCCTCCCGCGCGGTCACGCGGACCGTGTCGCCCGGTACGAACCGCCCCTCGAGGATCGCCAGCGCCAGCGGGTCAACCAACCGCTTCTGGATCACGCGCTTGAGCGGCCGCGCGCCATATGTCGGGTCGTAGCCCAAGTTCGCCAGCAGCGTCCGCGCGTCGTCGGTCAGCTCGATCTCGATGTCGCGCTCGCGCACCCGCTTGACGAGCGTCGCGACTTGCAGGTCGACGATCTCCGCGATCTGCTCGCGGGTCAGCGGATGGAACTCGACGATGTCATCGAGGCGGTTGATGAACTCCGGCTTGAAGTTCGCCTCCACCCCGGCCCGGCCGCCCGGAATGTTCGAGGTCATGATCAGCACGACGTTCTTGAACGACACCGTGCGGCCCTGACCGTCGGTCAGGCGGCCGTCGTCCATCACCTGAAGCAGCGTGTTGAACACGTCGGGGTGCGCCTTCTCGATCTCATCGAGCAGTACGACCGAGTACGGCCTTCTGCGGACCGCCTCGGTCAGCTGGCCGCCCTCCTCGTAGCCCACGTATCCGGGCGGCGCTCCGACCAGCCGCGAGACCGCGTGCTTCTCCATGTACTCGGACATGTCGATCCGGACCATCGCGTCCTGGCTGTCGAACATGAACTCCGCCAGCGCGCGCGCCAATTCGGTCTTCCCGACGCCGGTGGGACCGAGGAACAGGAACGTGCCGATCGGCCGGTTCGGGTCCTGCAGCCCGGCGCGGGAGCGCCGCAGCGCCGCCGACACCGCCTCGACCGCCTCGTCCTGGCCGATCACCCGCTGGTGCAGGCGCTCCTCCATGTGCACGAGCTTCTCGATCTCGCCCTCCATCAGCCGAGAGACGGGGATGCCCGTCCATTTGGCGACGACCTCCGCGACGTCGTCGGCATCGACCACGTCCTTGAGATAACGAGACCCGCCCACCCCCGCCGCACCCGCGTCTTGCTCCGCCGACTCCGCGGTCTGCAGTTGCTTCTCGAGCTCAGGGATCGTCCCGTACTGCAGCTCGGCGGCGCGACCTAGGTCCGCCTCGCGCTGCGCGCGCTCGAGCTCGAGCTTGGCCTGCTCGAGGCGCTCCTGGATGTCGGCGACCGCGCCGACGGTCTCCTTCTCGCGCTGCCACTCGGCGTGCATCGCGGCCGAGGTCTCCTTCTCCTCGGCGAGCGCACGCTCGAGCTGCTGGCGCCGGGCGATCGTGCCCGGGTCATCGTCGTCGCCCAGCGACTGCAGCTCGATCTCGAGCTGCATGATGTGCCGGTCGACCTCGTCGATCTCGGTCGGCTTGGAGTCGATCTCCATACGGATCCGCGACGCCGCCTCGTCGACCAGGTCGATCGCCTTGTCGGGGAGGAAGCGGTCGGCGATGTAGCGGTGGCTGAGCGTCGCCGCGGCAACCAGCGCCGAGTCCTGGATGCGTACCTTGTGGTGGACCTGGTAGCGCTCCTTGAGCCCGCGCAGGATCGCGATCGTGTCCTGGACGCTCGGCTCGCCCACGTACACCGGCTGGAAGCGGCGCTCGAGCGCCGGGTCCTTTTCGATGTGCTTGCGGTACTCGTCGAGCGTGGTCGCGCCGATGCATCTGAGCTCGCCGCGAGCGAGCATCGGCTTGAGCATGTTGCCGGCGTCAACCGAGCCCTCGGCTGCGCCGGCGCCAACGATCGTGTGCAGCTCGTCGATGAACACGACGATCTGCCCCTGGGCGTCGGTGATCTCCTTGAGCACCGCCTTCAGGCGATCCTCGAATTCGCCGCGGTACTTGGAGCCGGCGACCATCGCGCCGATGTCGAGCGAGACGAGTCTGCGATCTCTGAGTCCCTCGGGGACGTCGCCATCGACGATCCGCTGCGCGAGACCCTCGACGATCGCGGTCTTCCCGACGCCGGGCTCGCCGATCAGCACGGGGTTGTTCTTGGTGCGACGACTGAGGACCTGGATCACGCGACGGATCTCGTCGTCGCGCCCGATTACCGGGTCGAGCTTGCCCTGCTGCGCGGCCTCGGTGAGGTCGCGGCCGTACTTCTCGAGCGCCTGGATCTTGTCCTCGGGGCTCTGGTCAGTGACGCGGTGTCCGCCACGGACCTCCGCCAGCGCCTTGAGCAACTCCTCGTGGGTGGCACCGTTGTTTCGCAGTGCCTCACCGGCCTTGCCGGGGTGGGCTGAGAGCGCGAGCAGCAGATGCTCGGTCGAGACGTACTCGTCCTTGAGCTCGCGCATCTCGCTCTCCGCGGCCCGCAGGATCTGGATCAGCTCGCCGGAGGCGCCGGCGGGCTCGGCGTTGGTGGCGCCGGTCAGGGTCGGAAGTGCGTCGAGCGCCGCGTTCAGCGTCTGGCGCACGGCTTGCGGCTGAACGCCCAGCTTGAGCAGCACCGGCGCCACGACGCCCCCGTCCTGCTCGAGCAGGACCGCGAGCAGGTGCTCCGGCGTCGTCTGCGGGTTGCGGCGCTCGTCGGCAAGCCGCTGCGCCGCCTGAAACGCCTCTTGGGATTTGATGGTGAAACGGTCTGGTTGCATATCGCTTTCGTCGTCAAATCTAAGTCTGTTGGACTTAGATTATGGCATGCGTTTGGACCGTTCACAAGGGTTTCTTGGCGGTCTTGCGAGTCTGCTTTCGCGACAGAGCCCCGCCGGTGCTGCGCGCCGGCCGTGGCTGGTGCCGGCGTTCGCATCTGACTGGGGATGGGGTGGGTGAGCGGCCGATGTGGCCGTCAACGTCACGTTGAAAGCCGCATGAGAGGTGGAAGTGACGTTTACGGCCCACCATGCCGTCAACGTCACTTTCACCCATCCGGGCGAGTTGAGTGTGACGTTTACGGCTGAACCCCCTCCTCCCCAGCAAATACCGGGCAGATCAACGACCCAGGCTCCCGGCGCGAAGGCCTTGAAGCGTGACGCCAGCCGACAGCCCCAACGCGGACCGCCAACCAGCCCTATTGGTTCACGGTCGTCGCCCACACCGTCTGCCCGGCCGTCCGGCTCCAGGTCGTCGCGATTACGACGTGTCGCCGGCGCTCGCCAGCGCGCTCTGCACAGCCGAGATCTGACCCCCGCGGCGCCCCGAGCACGCGGATGGGACCGCGAATGCGGCGAGCTGGATGCACCGCCGCACCCGTCGTGGCCCCCCGAGTAGTCAATCACGCCTAGAACAGCTGGGCTGTCCCGGTCGAACCGTCGGTGTAGTGCCAGCTGATCTCGTGGCCGGGATCGGACACGAGCGTGCCCGGCCTCACGTCCTTGGTGTCGTCGGAGAGCTGGTCGGCCGAGTGGTTGTTGCGGTCGAAGCCCTGGACGTAGCGCAGTGTGTTCGGGTAGTCGCTCGGCTTCGCGGCCCATGCCGCGGCGCCGTCGCTCTTGACCACGACCTTCTGCACCTGGTCGTTTGTGTCGAACGGGAACGTGGACGGGCTCGTCCCGTTGGTGATGTGCATCACCCGGACCTCCGACTGGGTCGCAGATCCGTTCGAGGTCCACGCGACCCACGTTCCGCCGAGGGCGAAGTGACTGGCAGTGCTGGATGCGCCAGCGAGTTTCCTTCGCTGACCGTTCGACTTGAGGCACGCGAACACATTGCTGCTGTGAGAGACGCTGTACACGCGCGCCTTGCTGTCGGACGCGAGCGTCGTGCCGCCCGCGCAATGTGTTGTGGCCGCCTGCGCGCTCCCCAGCGCGAGTGCGCCGATCGCGGCCAGCCCGATCACGAGCCCGAAGATGCCCCGGTTACCCCTCATGACTCCCTCCAACTGTTGGTTGGAGTGCAGTCTCGCACGCTCCCGCCGTCGACAAAAGGGCTTGCGCGCAATACAGTGGCAGCGTGGGCACCGGGCGAGCCTGTCGGGCAATGCTGCTGGCGGCCGTGGGAGCACTGTGGCCCGCTGCGCCGGCGGTGGCTGCTCCGGGCGCTCCAGACCCGTCTTTCGGGTCGAGGGTGATCGGTCCGGGCATCGCGATCGTCGATCAGTCGCTGTGGAGCACCGAGACCCCGGGGGCGATCGGAGGGATGGCGCTCGGCCCTGGAGGTACGATCGTGATCGCTGGATCGGGAGAGAGTTCTGGCGCCACGGGGAAGGATTTCCTCGCCGCGCGACTGCTCGACAACGGTCGCATCGACAAGTCATTCGGCACCGGCGGCACCGACTTCGGCGACATCTCCGGCGATGACGAGGTCACCGGTGTCGCGGTCGACCAGGACGGGTCGGTGTATTTCGTCACCGACAGCTCGAATGCCGGCACTGATAACGCCGGCATCGCGAAGGTGCAGCCCAACGGCAGCTTCGACACGAGCTTCGCGGGGACGGGGCACGAGGTGCTCTCGGGCTTGGGGACGAACTCGGCGGCATTCGCCATCGCCCTGCAACGTGACGACAAGATCGTCGTGGCCGGCTACGGCACGGTCGGAACGAAGCCCGAGCTCGCGATCGCGCGACTGCTGCCGAACGGCAACCCGGACCCGACGTTCGGCACCGCCGGGCAGGTGTTCAAGCCGCTCGGCAAGGAGGACTCGGCGGCACTGGCACTCGCGCTCGACCAGAAGGGCCGGATCGTGGTCGCTGGGTTCGCCAATTACCCCGTTGGAAAGCCAACGATCGAGGCGCTGCGACTCGAGCCCAGCGGCAAGCTCGACCACAGCTTCGGCTCCGCCCACTCGGGCGTGACCGCGATCAAGGGCGTGATCGGTCTCGGCAGCTCGGTGGCGCTCACCCGGAACGGCGAGATCCTGGTCGGCAATGCGTTCGGCAACCAGGTCGCGCGCCTGACCGCCGGCGGCGTGCTCGACCGCAAGTTCGGCAAAGCGGGTGTCGCGCAGCTTCCGCTGTCGCAGGGGTTCTTCGGAACGGTGCGGAGCCTTGCCGTCCAGAGCGACGGCAAGGTAGTCGCGGGCGGCCTGATCGACGATAACCCGGGGACCAACGGTGCACCGTTCGTGGCTCGCCTTACGGCTGCGGGCAAACTCGACCAGGCGTTCGGCAATCGTGGCTTTGCCCTGTTCGATATCGGCGGCCCGCCGCTGAGACTCGCGCCGTTGCCGCGAGTCGGTGCAGTCGTCGCGATCCAGCCAAACGGCAGGATCCTCGCGGCCGATGACTACACGATCGCGCAGGACACCCCGCCCAACGAGAGCGGGTTCTTCGTCAAGCGGTTCGTGTCGCGCTGAACCGGCGCAATCGCATAAACGGCGCCGTACACTCGACGGCCGATGGCGGGAGGCATGAGCGATGCGAGGCTGTGCAGCGGCGAGCGCGAGCACCACGAGCAGCTCGCTGAGCTGCTGAGTCGTCGAGCGCTGCTCGCGCGCGCATCGACGCTCGGTCTCAGCGCGCTCGTAGCTTCGGCGATCCCGTTCGCCCGCGGCGTGTCGCCGGCCCGCGCCGCCACCGAGCCCGGCCTCACCGATGCCACGCTGCAGGCGTTCGCCGACACGATGATCCCTGGATGCAAGGCGACCCGCACGGACCTCGGCAACGAGATCGCGCCGCTGGCGATCGCCGGCGTTGACCCGTTGCCCGGGGCGGTCGAGGCGGACGCGCTCGCTCTCTATCAGAACTCCGAGGTCGGCTTCGACGCACTCGCACCGGCGTTCCTGGCCGAGCTCGAGGCACGCGCGCTCCTGCATGGCGGCGACTTCCTGCACCTGCCATTCGCGGGCCGCGTGCAGACCTGCCTTGCCGGGCTCGACTTCAGCAACCCGACGCGCCTGATCTGGGAGGCGGCTGCGGCGGTCCCGTTCACGGCGTTCTGCGCTGCAGCCCTGATCCGCAACGCGACCGCCGCCGAGGCGTGCGGATACCGCGTGATGGGCCTGCCCGGGATCGCGCCGAACGGGTACCGGGGCTATTCATGGGGCCGGGAGCTGAGCCACGAGCGAACGCGGACGGGGTCACTGCCGTGAGCACCGAGCGCGTGGACGTCGTGATCATCGGCTCTGGCTTCGGCGGGTCGATCACCGCCTGGCGCCTGGCGGAGCTCTATCGCGCTGACGGTGCGGACCCGAAGTCGATCGTCGTGCTCGAACGCGGCCGCCGCTACCGGCACGTCGACTTCCGTCAGTCGATGGACATCGACCATCTATCCGACGTGTACCTGCTGATCCAGGGGCAGGGCGCCCAGGTCGTCACCGCAAACGCAGTTGGTGGCGGCTCGAACCTGTATCTCGCCGCCTCGCTGCGGGCTCCGCAGGAGACCTTCGAGCGCCGTGATCGGCGCCCGGGCGATGGTCCGGCGCGCCGGATGTGGCCCCAGGCGATCTCCCGCCGGACGCTGAATCCGTACTACGCGCGAGCCGAGCACGGGCTGCGCGTCCAGCGACCTACGTGGGATCAGGTATCAAAGTCCGGCGGGCTGTGGGCGGCGACGCTCGACAACGCCGGCCACACGTGCGATCGCGTGCCGCTGGCGATCTCAGAGCAGCGATGCGTAAACGCCAAGTGGTGCCACACCGGCTGCATCTTCGGCGCCAAGAACTCGCTGATCACCAACTACCTGTGGGCCTCGGAGAATGCCGGCGTCCAGGTGCGGCCGAACATTCAGGTCGAGCAGATCTCCCAGTCGAGCGCGAGGCCCTACCGGTACCTCGTACAGGCCGACGAGATGGACAACCTCGGGCCGAACCCCTCGCGCGCTCCCAACGGCCAGCGCGCCCAGCTCGAGTGCAAGGTGCTCGTGGTCGCGGCGGGCGCGATGGGCACACCACCGCTGCTGATGCGCTCGCGGCTCGGACTCCCGTCGCTGTCGAGCCAGGTCGGGCGCAACCTCGGGGTTAACGGCGATCACGTCGCCGCGATCGAGTTCGATCCGGCCAGGGTCGGTGCCGTCCTCGGACTGCCGAACTACCACGAGTTCTACAAGGGCAAGCCGATCACGACAATGTCCTACGACTGGTGGGTCGGCCGCCGCAGTCACGGCTACGACGGCACGCGTTTCACGCTGCAGGAGATCTTCCTCTCCAGCCTCACGAACTTCCTCTACGACAGCGGCCGCACGACCGCCGGTCAGCCATCCTGGTGGGGACTCGAGAAGAAGCAGGCGATCGCGCACTGGGCCAACCGGATCGAGCTCTTGGCGATGGTCGAGGACACGCATGACGGCACCTTCTACGCGCCACCCCCGGCGGGCGCCGCCGTCCGCGCCGGCTCCGGTCCGATCGCGTTCGGGACGTTCAACTACGCGATGTCGGAGCAGTCGCTGGCAATCCGCGCCGCGGCCAACAAGGCGATCGACGGGATCGCCAGCCGCCACGGCCTCGGCAGGTTCATGCCGATGACCGAAACTCAGGGCGTCTACTGCGCGCACCCTCTGGGCGGTTGCAGGATGGCGGAGTCACCCGACCTCGGCGTAGTTGACGACTCGGGTGCGGTGTTCGGGTACGACGGCCTCTATTGCATCGATGGCTCGATCATCCCGACCTCGCTCGGCGTGAACCCGTCTCTGACGATCTCCGCGGTCGCTGAGCGCTGCGCGGAGCGACTCGTGGACCGAGGCGCAGACTTTGGTCTCCCATCGCGTCCGGCTTCGCTCAATCCTCACGTTCCGCCGGAGCACGTCGGCGAGCGCGTCGTACCGGGTTAAGCGGATTTGCTCGCCGCGACGCCGTTGACGGCGTACGCTTTGCCCCGAGGAATCCGAGAGAGGAGCCGAAGGTGCGACTGCCAGTCCTGTTCCGCGACCGCTCGCGTCCCGTGCAGATCATCCTTGGGGGTGTTCTGCCGGCCGTCGTCGGCACGATTGCGGGCATCATGGTCGGTGTCTCGGCCACCGGCTACTGGATCGTCGGCGGGGTTGCGGGGCTTGGCGGCTTCCTGTCCGGCTTTGAGCACCGCGATGGTTGGGGCGGGGCGGACCGTGGCTTCTTCGCCGGCTTGATCTACGGCATCGCGCTGCTGGTGACGCACAAGCTGATCGGTAACAGCGCCAAGGTATCGCTGGGAAGCACGCCGGTGCTGCTACCGGTCGTGACCGCGATCATCGGCATGCTGATAACGGCCGCCGGAGGCAGGATCGCCCGCTTCCTGCGCGAGCGTCAGGGCATCTTCATCACCGACGAGTACGAGAGCGGCGAACGCGTTCCGTACGAGACGGGCGTGCGCTAGCCGCTTATCTTCAGCCGCTTGCTGGGGTTCACCCCCAGCGGGATGCGCCCCGTCGGATCGAGGCCGCTGGCCATCACGTTCGCGACGACGTTCTTGTGAGCGTGGAGCGCACCGCGCACGCGCCCGAGCTGCCCCGAGCTCAAGTGCAGTCCGACCGTTCGTCTTCCGGCGGCGCTCATCGTCACTGTCGAGACGAGGTCAAAGGCGTGGGCGCGGCCGAACGTGACCTCCGCGAGCACGCCGACCCGGCACGGTCCGCCGCACGTGACGGTCGCCAGGATCTCGTGGCTCTTCACTGGCCGCTGGTGGCCAGGAAGGGCGAGCTCGACCGCCGAGGGCTGCATCCTCAGCGCGAGCTGCGCGAGCGCGCCGAGGTTGATGCTGCCCCACCCGGACGCCTCGTCAAAGCCGGAACGGGCGCTGCAGCACCCGAGCGGCGCGCGGTTGCCGAAGTACGGTCCGACGTCGTTGCCGTACTGGAGGACGTCCGAGAAGGTCGACCCACGCAGGCTCGAGCGGCCGATCTCGTACAGCAGGGGATCCGCGAAGCCGAGGTCCTGTCGGCGGTGGCCCCGGAGGTCCTGGTCGACGAGCGCGAACCCGGCACCGAGCATCGGCGTCGCGGCACTGGTGCCGCCGACGGCCTGCCACGGCGGCGAGCCATCGGCCAAGCAATCCTGCGCGGTGCAGAAGATCGCCATTCCGGGCGCGATGTCGGCCAGCATCGACACATCGGGCACCGCCCGCCACTTGCTGCTCACGACGCCGTTCTGGAAGCTCGGCCGGCGGAAGCCTGCGCTCACGCCGCCGCCACCCGCAGAGGTCGGAGCGACGCTGGTGTCGTTCCAGACCACCTGACGGCTGAGCGTGTTGGCGGCGGTGAGGTAGAGCTGCGTGCCGCCGACGCTGGTCGCAAAGGTCGACGATGCCGGGTAGTTGACCCCGAGCTGGTGGAGGGGAAGGCGGCCGGGACCCGGACAATCGGCCGAGCCGGAGTCGCCGCTGGCCGCCAGGAACGAGACGCCGCTCGCGGCGGCCATCGCAAGCGAGTTCTGGATCGCGTCGATGCCGCTCGCGCCGATGTCGCCCACGACGTTGCGCTCGCATTGCCCGAGCGAGGCCGAGATCACCTGTGGCTTGTGCCCGGGATTGTGAAGCGGTGCGGTCATCGCCTCGAGCGAGCGCGCTACGTCGGGGGTCGACTCGTACACGTCAATCGCCTTTAGCCCTGGCGCAGCCGCGTCCATCAGCTCGACGTCGAGCGTCGCCTCTCCGCCCGGTGGAAGCGCACGGTTGATCCCGAATCCAAACGTGTTGATCTGCGGCACACCGACACCGAAGCAATGTGCGAACGTGTTGATGTCCGAATCGCGGAAGCCGTCGATCTCGATCAACGCGACCCGCTCTCCCTGACCGCGGAGGCCGGCGCCGTAGAGCGACCCGAAGCCGTACGCGGTGAGGTACTGGTTGGGAGTGAAGCCATCGGTGTTGATCGCGCCCGGGCAACCCGAGGGCGTGCCGGTCGCGTGTGGGTACGCGGAGGTCGGCTGCGCCGCCGCGTGCGCCACGCGCCGGGCGCCACGTGGCAGCCGTGCCAGTGCCGGCGCCTTGAACACCGGCTTCGTGTCGAGTCCGAGCACCTCTGTGACCGACGCCTTCAGCGCCAGCGGCAACCTCACCGACTCCGTGGGCGCCACGTAGCGGCCCTCCTGCACGCTGGCGAACTGCGCGAGCGGAGTAGCGAACAGCCGCTCGGCGCGCGCCGCGCTCATCTGAGCCGCGACGAACAGGCCCGTCGGGTCCACCCGGACGTTGCGCGCTCCAGCCGCACGCAGGTAGCCAACGACACGGTTCTTCGCTGCGGCCGAGGCCCCGAATCGGCTTGCAAGCTGCGCAATCGACTCGTACTGCCCGAAGTACGGCGAGCCCGGAGTGTTGACGGCGTTGGCCCATCGCTGAAGGCCGCCCCCGTCGACACGCAGCGGGAAGACCAGCTCGAGTTGCTGCCCCCGTGGGGCGCTCCCGACTTGGGCGGCACCGGCCTGGGGGCCGGCGGCGACGGCGGTTCCGCAGAGCGACATCGCGCCCAGCAGCACGAGAACAACGGCGCAACGTCTCATGTCCCTACTCCAATCTGCTCAAGATCCCGCGCACCCGGCCTTGCCTCGCAATGCATGGTCGCACACCAGCGGTGACGCCACTGGGATGCGGCTCCTTCCATGGCATCGACGCAGACCCGCGTCCCTCCGATACGGCTAGTCCCCGTCGCGGCGAATGTGCTCGATCTTGATGTGGAAGCCGTGCTCCAGATCCGCCTTGCGTACCAGGTCGCCGCCGCGCTCGTAGGGGACGATCTCGGCGCGCAGCTCGCGCCGCAGCGCCTCGAGCCGCTCGACCTCGGCCTTGAGCTCGCCGGCCCGTCGCTCGAGCGCCGCGACCCTGCGCGACATCGACCCGAGCTGCTCCTCGAGCTCGAACACGCGCTCCACGCCCGCGAGGTTCATTCCAAGCTCGGCGGTCATCTCCTGGATGCGCCGGAGCCGCTCGACATCCTCGTGCGAGTACAGGCGCGTGCCCTTGGGCGAACGCTTGGGCTCGATCAGGCCACGCGCTTCGTACATGCGCAAGGTCTGGGGATGCATGTCAGCAAGCTCGGCCGCGACCGAGATCATGAACACGCCGCGGTCCGAGGAGACCTCGACGCGTGCCTGAGCGCGTACTCGCCGGCTGGCCATCAGCTCTTCTCCCCGGAGGCGAACAGCTTCGCGCGCGGGTCGCCGTTCATTACGTCGGAGAGCTTGTCGATCGCGTCGGACTGCTCGGGCGACAGCGAGGAGGGGACGTCGATCACGAAGCGGTAATGGATGTCGCCGCGGCCCTTGCCGCCGAGACGCTGCGGACCCTCGCCGCGGAGCCGTTGCACGGTGCCGTGCTTTGTCCCGCGCGGCACGCGCAGTCGCTTCGAGCCGCTCAGCGTCGGCACCTCGATGACTGCGCCCCGAACCGCCTCGGGAATCGTCAACGGCACCTCGACCTCGAGGTTGTCGCCGACCCGCTTGAACACCGATGACTCGTGCACGCGCGTGATCACGTAGAGGTCGCCAGGCTCCGCGCCGCGCATCGCGGGCTCGCCCTTGCCGGCCAGACGGATCCGGCTGCCGTCGCGCACACCTGCGGGGATGTTGACGCGCAGGCGCTTGACGCTGCGCTGGGCGCCGTTGCCGCCGCAGGTCGGGCATGGATCCTCGATCACGGTGCCCGAGCCATGGCAGTTGGAGCAGGGTTGCGCGATCGAGAAGATGCCCTGGCTCTGGGACTCGACGCCGCGGCCGCCACACACAGGACAGACCTTCGGCGTTGTGCCCGGCTTGGCGCCGGTGCCGCTGCAGGTCGGACACGGCTGTGAGGTCGGCACCGCCAGTGGGACCTGGGCCCCGCCAACTGCCTGATCGAAGGTCAGCGTGACCTCGGTCTCGAGATCACGGCCACGCTGCTGCGGGCGGCCGCCGCGGACACCGCTGGTCGTACCTCCGCGCCCGCCGCCTGCCTGGCCACCACTGCCGCCGAACAGGTTGGAGAGGATGTCGCCGAAGCTGCCACTGAAGGACCCCGGATCGAATCCGCCCGGCATCCCGAAGCCGCCGAGCGGCCCGCTGCCTCGGTCATAAGCCTTTCGCTTATCGGGATCGGACAGGACGTCGTAGGCCTGAGAGATCTCCTTGAATCGCTCCTCGGCCTCCTTGTTGCCGTTGTTGCGATCCGGGTGATGCTGGCGCGCCAGCTTGCGGTACGCCTTCTTGATCTCCTCGTCGGAGGCGTTCTTGCCGACTCCGAGGATCTTGTAGTAGTCGGGTCGCGCTGCCATCGTGTTTGACCTTCTTATCCGGCGACAACCACGCGCGCCGGCCGCAGCACGTTCTCGCCGAGCCGGTAGCCGCGCTGGTACACCTCGACGACGGTGCCCGGCTCGGCCCCTTCGACGGGCTGCTGGGCGATCGCCTCGTGGTGGGTGGGATCGAAGCGCTCGCCCTCTGGCGAGAACGGCTCGATGCCGACCCGCGAGAGTGCGGCGATCACATCCGCATGCACCAGCTTGATGCCCGACACGAGGTCATCGCCATTGCTGTGTTGCTGCGCAGCTGCCAGCGCGCGATCGAGGTTGTCAACCGCCGGCAGCAGCTCCTTCGCGAGCTTGGCCACGCCGCGGTCCTGCGCGGCGGCCGCTTCACGTGAGGCGCGTTTGCGGTAGTTCTCGAAGTCGGCCTTGGTCCGCTGCGCAAGCTCGAGATACTCATCGGCCTTCTGGGCCTTGGCTGCGAGCTTGTCGAGGTCATCGCCGAGCGTTGGCACCGGCTCTGCGGCCGGCTCCTCGGCTGCGCTTTCGGCCGCGTGTACGGTCGGGCCGACCGGGGCCTCAGGCTCGCCGGCGGGGAGCTGCGCCTCGGGCTCCTCCGACGCCTCCGTGGTTGGCGCGGCGGTCCGCACCGGATCCTCCCGGCCCGGACCGCCATCGATACGCCGTTCCATTACTTGCCCTCGTCAACGACTTCTGCGTCGACCACGTCCTCGGCGCCGGCGCCATTCGTGGACTCTCCTGCACCGTCGGTCGGGGCGCCGCTCGCCGCCTGCTGCTCCTGGGCGCGCTGGTACATCGCCTCGGAGACCTTGTGGAACGCCTCGTTGAGCGCGTTCGTCTTGGCCGTGATCTCGGCCGCGTCCTCGCTCGTGAGCGACTCACGGACGTCCTTGATCGCCGCCTCGATCTGCTCCTTGGAGGATGCGTCGACCGCATCGCCGAGCTCCTTGAGCTGGCGCTCGGCCTGGTATGCGGCGTTCTCGCCGTTGTTCCGCGCCTCCGCCAGCTCGCGCAGGCGGCGGTCCTCCTCGGCGTGCGACTCGGCGTCGGTCACCATCCGCTTGATCTCGTCGTCGGAGAGGCCGGAGCCCGCGCGGATCTCGATCTTCTGCTCCTTCTGGGTGCCGAGATCCTTCGCAGAGACGTTGAGGATGCCGTTGGCGTCGATGTCGAACGCGACCTCGATCTGCGGGATGCCGCGCGGCGCCGGCGGGATGCCGGTCAGCTGGAACTTGCCCAGCGACTTGTTGTACGCGGCCATCTCGCGCTCGCCCTGCAGGACGTGGATCTCGACCGACGGCTGATTGTCCTCGGCCGTCGAGAAGATCTCCGACTTGCGGGTCGGGATCGTCGTGTTGCGCTCGATCAGCTTGGTCATCACGCCGCCCTTGGTCTCGATCCCCAGCGTCAGCGGGGTGACATCGAGCAGCAGCACGTCCTTGACGTCGCCCGCCAGGACGCCCGCCTGGATCGCGGCACCGACGGCCACGACCTCATCGGGGTTGACGCCGCGGTGCGGCTCCTTGCCCGTGAGCTCCTTGACCTTCTCCTGGACCGCCGGCATGCGGGTCATACCGCCGACCAGCACGACGTGGTCGATCGTCGCGGCGCCCTTGTCCTTGGCGTCCTCGAGCGCCTGGCGCACCGGCGCGACCGTGCGGTCGAGCAGCTCGCTCGTGAGCTCGTTGAGCTTGGCGCGCGTGAGGCGCGTGTCCAGGTGCTTGGGGCCGCTCGAATCGGCGGTGATGAACGGCAGGTTGATCTGCGTCTCCTGCGTCGTCGAGAGCTCGATCTTGGCCTTCTCAGCGGCCTCGTAGAGACGCTGCAGCGCCATCGGGTCTGCGCTCAGGTCGATGCCCTGAGACTTCTTGAACTCCGCGACCAGCCAGTCGACAAGTGCTTTGTCGAAGTTGTCGCCACCGAGGTGGTTGTCGCCGGCGGTTGCCTTGACCTCGAACACCCCGTCGCCGATCTCGAGCACCGACACGTCGAACGTGCCGCCGCCGAGGTCGAAGATCAGGATCGTCTGGTCTGACTCCTTGTCGAGCCCGTAGGCGAGCGAGGCCGCGGTCGGCTCGTTGATGATCCGCTTGACGTCGAGTCCGGCTACCTTGCCGGCGTCCTTGGTCGCCTGCCGCTGGTCGTCGTTGAAGTAAGCGGGGACGGTGATGACCGCGCTGTCGACCGTCTCGCCGAGATACGCCTCGGCGTCTGCCTTCAGCTTGCCGAGGATCATCGCGCTGATCTCGGGCGGGCTGTACTGCTTACCGCCCGCCTCGACGCGCGCGTCGCCGTTCGGCCCTGAGACGACCTTGTACGGCACGATCGCCTCCTCTTCGCGCACCTCGGCCTCCTTGCGGCCCATGAAGCGCTTAATCGAGAAGACCGTGTTCTGCGGGTTGGTTACCGCCTGGCGCTTCGCGACCGTGCCTACGAGACGCTCGCCGGAGCTCGTGAATGCAACGACTGACGGCGTCGTGCGCCCACCCTCGGCGTTCTCGATCACGGTCGGCTCGCCACCCTCGAGCACGGCCATACAGCTGTTGGTCGTGCCGAGGTCGATTCCGATCGTTTTTCCCATATCTGTGTTGCTCCTATACGTTCACGTTCCTAAAAATCTGAGTGAGAGCGTAGCAGATCTGGGAGGTGGGGGCGAGTGATTTTGGGCCGCCTGCGGCGGCGTCCATGGGGCCGGACGGGCCCGTCCAGACAGCCTTGCTGTTCGTTTGGTTGCCCGCGTCTGTCGCGGTCGTGCGGTCGCTTTCGCGGTGCCAGCCCCGTCCATGCCCATTCCGCCGGCCATCCGTGGCCGGCGGGATTGGGGTCCCACCCACGCGGGACCTCATACAGACAGCCTCCGTCCCGCTGAAGCACGAGCAGGGACGGGCGACGACCATTTCGTAACAATTCGACTTGGCGGGAGGGCAACGATCTACGAAATGGACGCAGACGCTGGGACGTCCATAACGTTCACCCTCGCCGCCGGGGGCGAGCGCTTTGCTACGAAATGGACGCTGCGAGGCGCTCCACCCCCTCTTCGAAAGGGTGGGCGGGACTCCATACCGGGCAGATCACGTCCCAAGACACCCGGCCGAAGCCGGGAAGCGTGGCGCCAGCCGACAGCCCCCCCCCTCACACCTTGAACGCGCTGGGGCACATGCGCTGCAGCGCGCACCCGGCGCAGTCGGGCTTGCGCGCGTAACAGGTGCGCCGGCCGTGACGCAGCAGGTTGAGGTGTAGCTCGAGCTCCTCGCCAGGCGGGGTGATCTCGAGCATCGTGTCGTGCAGCTCCTCGAAGGGCGCGCCGGCCCGGAACAGGCCCAGCCGCGTCCCGACCCGCGACACGTGGGTATCGACCGGGACGTCGCGCATCCCGAGCGCGAACAGC
Source organism: uncultured Solirubrobacterales bacterium (assembly GCA_963824755.1). Taxonomy (GTDB): domain Bacteria; phylum Actinomycetota; class Thermoleophilia; order Solirubrobacterales; family Solirubrobacteraceae; genus Palsa-465. The sequence goes on from CAWGQT010000031.1 coordinate 41,658, forward strand.
AGCACGCACGCGGCGGTCTTGCGACCGACGCCCGGGAGGGCCGTGAGGTACTGCTGCGCCTCTGGAACGGTCAGCTCGACGAGCCAGTCGAGCGACAACGTCCCCGGGACCTGGCCCGTGTCGGGCCGCGGAGTCTGCGGGATCGCCAGCAAGATCGACTTGATCCGGCCGGACTTGATCTTGGAGATGCCACCCGGCCGAATCGCCTCCTCGATCGCGTCGACCGGCGCGTCCGCGACCTCCTCCCACGACGGAAACTGCTCCCGCAGCGCCAGGTACGCCACGTCGCGGTTGCGGTCGTTGGTCGACTGCGAGAGGACGGTCAGGATCAGCTCGGCGATCGGATGGCCGTGGGGCTCGGCGCGCGGAATGCCGTAGACGAGACGGAGGCGGTCGCGGATCGCGCGCACCCGGCGGGGTGGAGGCTTGCGCCAGCCGGTCCTGCCCCCGGCTGCCGTCCGCGCGCTACTCAAGCGCGCCCCAACGTTCGCAAACCCGCGCGGACTCAGCGACCGCCTCCGGCAGGGCGGCCGCCACCGCCGCCGGGTAGAAGCCGGTTGCAGCGAGCCTCGCCAGCAGAATCCCCGTCAGGGCATCGCCGGCGCCGATCGTGCTCACCACGCCCACGCGCACGCCGGGCACGTTCGCGCGCAGCTCGCCGCGCAGGATTGCGCCGTCCGGGCCGAGCGTGATCACGACCAGCCGCGCGCCGGCCTTTATCAACGCCAGCGCGGCCGCATCCGGGTCACGCTCGCCGGTCATCAGCTCAGCCTCGGCATGGTTTGCCCGCACCAGCAGCGCACCGGGCACGCAGGCGTTGGCGCTCGCGGCGGCGTCGGCACGCGAGGACCAGCGGTGCAGTCGGAGGTTCGGGTCGAACACGATCGGGCGGTCGAGCTCGATTGCGAGCTCTCTAGCGCGCATCGTGACCTCGCGCTCCTGCTGGCCGACGAGCGTGTTGCTGCTGATGAACAGGGCAGCGGCGTCACGGACGGCCTGCTCGAGGCGATTGCGCAGGGCGTGGACGACGGTCGCGATCGTCTCGCCGTAGATCTCGTATCGTGCCTCGCCGGCGTCGCTCACGGTGACGATCGCGATCGGCGTCTGCGACCCGCCGATCAGCTCGAAAAGTGAGGTATCGACGCCCTCGCGCACGAGGCGGTCGTGCAGCCAGGCACCCCAGGAGTCGTCGCCCGCGCCGCCGGCAAGCGCGACTCGTGCGCCCGCTCGCGCCGCGAACACCGCCACGTTCGCCACGGCGCCGCCAAAGTGTGGAACGAACGAATCCGCCTCCGCAATCCCGCTCGCCGGCCGCTCGCAGATCAGGTCGACCAGCGCCTCGCCCAGACACAGAGTCGTCGCGCTCATAGCTCAGGACGTTATCCTCGCCGACGCGTGCGCGTCGACGAGCACACGATCCAACTCGGGGGGGAGCCGGTGTTCTATCGACGTGCCAACGCGGACGCAGACGGCGCCGGCGGAAGTGACGGTGGCGCCACCGTCCTCTATCTGCACGGGATCCCGACCAGCTCGGACGACTGGCTGCCGTTTCTCGAGCGCATCGGGGGAGTCGCGCCCGACCTGATCGGATTCGGGCGCTCGGCCAAGGGCGGACACCTGGAGTACTCGCTCGATTCCCTCACCAACTTTGTCGACAATTTTGTCGACAATCTGGGCATCGGACGGATCAAGCTCGTGCTGCACGACTGGGGAGGAGCTGTGGGGCTGCGGTTCGCGATGCGCCACCGCGAGCGCATCGAGCGGCTCGTGCTATTCAACTCAGTCCCGCTGGTCCCGGGCTTCAGGTGGCACCGCTACGCCCGGCTCTGGCGCCGGCCGATCGTCGGCGAGCTCTTCATGGGCGCCGTGACCAAGAAGTTCTTCGCGCGCTCGCTCCGAGAGGGGACCGTCAATCCAGAGGCGTTTCCAGACGAGCGCATCGCGGCGATCTGGCATCAGTTCGACCAGGGCACGCAGCGCGCGATTCTCCGCCTTTACCGTTCAGCCGACGAGGAAAAGCTCGCGGCCGCCGGCGCGGAGCTGAGCAGGCTGGGCCAGCCCGCCCTGGTCATCTGGGGCAGCCTCGACCCGTGGCTCGGACCAGACCTCGGCCAGGCCTGCGCCGCGCGACTCCCCGGCGCCGCCCTCAAGAACGTGGAGGCTGGGCACTGGCCGTGGCTCGACCAGTCGGACATCATCGATCGGGTGGCGGAGTTCCTCAGCGCATGAGCAAGCCCCGTACAGCGCCTGGGCAGTTGGTTTCGGCCGGCGCTCCCGCGGTTGACCGCAGCGACGGCCAACCGCCTCCCCGGCGCCCACCGATCCGGCACGACGAGCTGACCGCGGATCTGAAGCGCCTCGCCCCGACGCTGGTGGCCGGCGTGTTTGCGGCCGTGTACGTGGTCGTCTCGCCACCCAGCCTCGACCTTGCGGCGCACCTGCTGCGCGCGAAGCTCTTCTCCGCCGAGGGCTTTGGGATCTGGAACAACTGGTGGTACGCCGGTCACCACACGCCGGGCTACAGCGTGCTGTTTCCACCGGTGTCGGCGGCGTTGACGCCGCAGCTGGCGGCCGGCCTTGCCGCGACCGGCACCGCGGCGCTGTTCGAACCGCTCGCGCGACGCCACTTCGGTTCCGACGCATGGCTGGGCGCCTTGTGGTTCGGCGCCGCGACCGCCACCAATCTGTTCACCGGACGTCTGGCGTTCGCGTTCGGGCTCCTGCCGGCGGTCGCGAGCGCACTCGCGCTCCAGCGAGGGCGGCCGAGGCTGGCCTGCACGCTCGGCTTCATCACTGCTCTGTGCAGCCCGGTCGCGGCGCTGTTCGCGGCGCTTGCCGGCGGCGCATACGCGGTCGGCTCGTTCATCGACACGCGCCGGGGGGCGCCGCGGAAATCGGCCCAGGTGTGGGTCGGCGCGCTGGTCGCGTTCTCCTCCCTGACGCCCGTCCTGCTGCTGGCGATCGCCTTCCCGGAGGGCGGCACGGAGCCGTTCACGTTCATGACTCTGTGGCCGATTGTGCTGATCGGCGTCCTGATGTTGGTGACGATGCCCAAGCGCGACTACACGCTGCGGGCGGGGATCGTCCTGTACATCGCGGGCTGTATCGCCTCGTATGCGATCACGACGGCCGTCGGCAGCAACGCGGCGCGGCTCGGGGCCCTTGTCGCGGGGCCGCTGGCGGCGCTCTTGTGGTGGCGGCGCAGACCCGCGTTGCTGCTCCTGACGGCGCTGCCGTTGCTCTACATCCAGTGGCAGGCACCGATCCGAGATGTCAGCACCGCGGTCGGCGACCCCGCCGGCTCCCCCAGCTACTGGCGGCCGCTGCTCGGATTCCTGGACCGCCAGCACGGCCCGCCGTTCCGGGTCGAGATCCCGTTCACGCAGTTCCACTGGGAGGCGTATGAGATCGCCCCCCGCTTCCCGCTGGCCCGCGGCTGGGAGCGCCAGCTCGACATCAAGTACAACGGGCTCTTCTACGGCAACCCACCCCTGACCGCCGCTACGTACGAAGCGTGGCTGCACAAACTCGCGATCAGGTTCGTCGCGGTCGCAGACGCGACGCTCGACTACTCGGCCATCAAAGAGCGCGCGCTGATTGACCGGGGGCTGCCTTACCTGCATCTCGTGATGCGCTCCCGCCACTGGCGGGTCTACGAAGTCACGGACGCCACTCCGATCGCTCAGGGAGTGGCGACCCTCACCGCGCTCGGACCGAACTCGGTCACTCTGTTCGCGCAGCACCCGGGCACCACGCTCGTCCGTGTCCGTTTCACGCCTTACTGGGCGGTGGCGGGGGCGCCCGGATGCGTCGCGCCCGACGGAGACTTCACGAAGGTCACGGCCCGCCAGGCCGGTCAGATCAAGCTCGTGATCCACTTCTCGTTCGGCCGGATCGGGGCCCGAACGCCACGCTGCACCTGAATACGGAGCCGATCGACAAAAGTCCACGGATGTGAACCGCTGCATGCGCTCGGTAGGATGATCATGCGATGCGGCACCGACTTCGCACGTTCGAGGCGCGGATCCTGCCGCGCGGATGGCTGGATCTGCTCCGTCAGATCGGCTTGTTCGTGGGCGCGTTCATGCTCTACGACCTGGTCCGGGGACTGTTCGGCAACCCCGGTACCTATAAGCCGTTCGGCGACGCGATGAAGATCATCAACCTCGAGCGCACGCTGCACATCTTCATCGAGCCGAGCATCAACGCGTGGGTGCAGAACAAGCACGTCCTCATGGACATCGCCGACTGGACCTACCTGAACGGTCACTTCTTCGTCACGGTCGCCGCGCTCGTGTTCATCTATCTGCGCCGGAACGACTCGTTCTACTTCGTGCGCAACATGTTCATGATCGCGATGGCGCTCGCCCTGATCGGCTACGCGCTCTATCCGACGGCGCCGCCCCGGCTGATGCCCGAGTGGGGCTTCACCGACTCCGTCTCGCACTTCCTGTTCGGGGGAACCGGCTGGATGGACAACAACTCGGCGGCCAAGGCGTTCACGAACTTCTACGCAGCGGTGCCGTCGATGCACGTCTCCTTCGCGATCATGATCGGGATTCCGATGTCGCTGCTGGTCCGCCGCCGCCCGGCCAAGATCCTGTGGCGCATGTACCCGCTGTTCGTCACCTTCGTGGTCGTCGCGACGGCCAACCACTACCTGACCGACGTGTTCCTCGGCGCAGTCACCGCCGGCATGTCGTTCCTGCTCGCCAAGCGGTTGCTGGCGCGGGCCAAACCGGACGCGTGGACGTTCGGCCACGCGCCCGCATAGGACATGGCCGAGCAAGTCAAGCCCCGGCGCGAGCGGAGGGCGGACGGGGTGGACGGTGCGCCCTCCACGGGCGGAGCAGGCGGACCTCAGAAAGGGCAGCGCCGCAATGGCGTCACCACCCAGGAGTTGATGCGCGAGCGGCTGATCGAATCGCGCTTGACACCGAACGCGATCTCGCTCACCGGTTTCGCGCTCAACCTGGCGGCCGCCGCGCTGATCGTCGGCCGGCTGTTCTTCCTCGCCGGGATCGCGTTCATCATTGGCTCGGTGATGGACACCCTCGACGGGCGCTACTCGCGGATGTCGGGGAAGGGGACGCCGTTCGGGGCGTTTCTCGACTCGACCCTGGACCGCCTCGAGGAGGGAATCGTGCTGATCGCTGTCGGCGCGTACTTCGCCTCGCGTCACAACCAGGCGGCCGTCGCCGCGGTCGTCGCCGCCGTGCTGTTCTCGCTGATGGTCTCCTACACCCGCGCGCGTGCGGAGGCCCTTGGGGTGGCGTGCAAGGTCGGCCTCGCGACGCGACCGGTTCGCGTGGTGATCCTGAGTATCGGGCTGGTGTTCGCGAAGGGGGCCTCGCTTGGCAACTTCGAGCTGCTGGCGCCCGCGGTGTACGTGCTCGCCGCGCTCACGATCCTGACGACGATCCAGCGGATCGTCTACGTGCGAGGGCAGCTCAAGGCCGAGGCCGCGGCCGGCAGATAGCCCGCATTCAGCGGCCGATGACCACGTTGCCGGAGTCATCCCCGATGATGCACGGCCCGTGCGGCGCGCAAGCAACTGTGCTGAGCGTGTCCGGCGGACTCAGCGCGCCGAGCGGACGGTCGATCACGCTCGTCGTCCAGCGCGGATGAGCGAAGGACGGGTCCGTCGAGACCGCGACCAGGTTGCCCCGGCCGATCGCGACGCACAGGGTTGCGGATGCGCACGAGACCGCGGTGAGATGCTGGTGCGGGAGCCGAACCCTCCGCCATGTCGCCGCGCGACCGGTGGGATCGGTACTGCTGAGGATGTCGCCCCCATAGTCGACCACGACGCACAGTCGCCGGCTCGGGCACGAGACGCCGGTTAGATCGGTCTGCGCGCCCACCAGCTTGCGGAACCCCCACGAGCGTGCGGACAGCGGATCGGAGGCAACGGCGATCCTGCCCGTCAGAAGGTCCGTCGCGACGCACAGGTGCGTGCCCGCACAGGCGATCGACGTGTATTCGTCGACGTCGGCTTCTCCGAGGCGAATGCGCCTCCATGCGCCCGCGCCGCCGCCGGGATTACTCGAGACGATGAACCCGGTCACGCCCGCGGCCACGCACAACGAGGGCGAGCCACAGGCAAGCGGGCCGATGTCAACCGGCTCGCCCCTGAAATCGAACTGCTGGTGCAGTCGCTTGACGGTCCATGTCGGGCTGGCGGCGCCGGGGTTGGTGCTTGTCGCGGCGCTGTGCCCTCCGATTGCCACACAGAACGAGACGGAGGGGCAGGAGACGTTTTCTAACAGTTGCCCTCCGGCATGCAACTGCGTCGCCGTCCAAGCGCCGGCGTTGGTGCTCGGGTGACGCGCGCTCAGCACGTGGGTGTTGTCGTCGGCAATCACGCACAGCGAAGCGGCCGGGCAGGAGGCCGATGACAACGCGTTTGTCCCTCCCAGCTGTCCGGTCAGGGCCCAGGCCGGAGACGACGCCCCTGGATTGGTCGAGCTGGCGATCGTGCTGCCACCCGCCTCGGCGACGCAGAGCGAGGACGACGGGCAGCCGACCGCGTACATCGGGCTTGGGGAGACGTGCGTATGCGTCCAGGCGGCCGGGCCGCCGGCAGGATTCGTCGCCACGAGCGCGTCACCGGCACTGTCGACCGCCGTGCAGAACGAGGCCGAGGGACACGAGGTATCGGACACCTCCTTGCCGCCGGTTGCCGGCGGGGCGGTATCGACCGGCGATGACTTCCACGCCGCAGTGCCACCCGTGGGGTTGGTTGACGCGATCAGGTTGCCGTTGTTGTCCGCCGCCACGCACAGGGTTGGGCCCCCACAAGAGAGGGCCTGCATGAAAGGCCTCTTGGTCACCGGAACGATGGTCCACACGGGCGTGGCGGCGCCCGGGTTGGTCGAGGTCGCAACTTGGCCGTTGCCGTCGACCGCAACGCACAGCGACGTCGACGGGCAGGAGAGGCTGACACCGGAATCGAACGCGCCGGTCAGGTTCGTCCGCTTCCACGCGGACGCGCCCCCGGCGGGATTGGTCGAGACCACTGTCAGAGGGGTGTCGGACTCGGTGTAGCCGAGCGCGACACACAAGGTGCTCGACGGGCACGAGATCGAGCCGAGCGAGAGCGCGTCCCCGACATGGACGTTCGCCGTCGTCCATGCGCCCACGCCCCCGCCCGGGTCGGTCGAACTCACGATCAAGCCCTGGGAGTCGAGCGCCACGCAGAGCGAAGCTGACGGGCACGACACATGCGTGAGTGTCCTGCCCTGGTCGACGCCCAGCGTGACCTTCCAGGCGGATCCGCCCCCGGCCGGGTTACTCGAGGTCTTGACGGAGCCATCGTTGCCGACGCTGACGCAGTAACTTGCGGTTGGACACGAAACGCTCGTGCCGACTGCCGGCGTCGCATACGGAGCGATCTTGTCGATCGGCCCGGGCGCGGAGAACTTCAGCGTGGCGGCGCCGGCGGTGGCCGCCGAGCAGCTTGCGGCCACGAGGGCCCCGACGACGATCCTGAAATAAGCGCGGTGCGCCCGCACGTTGCGCGTACCCTACAGCCAACCAATACCCGGTGTAACTAACGCTCTCCCGAGGAATACCTACAGTGGCCGGCGCGCCGCGCGCGGGCATCTATCTCAGAAGGGAAAGACTTCAGTGAGCACCACCAACGCGTCCACGAACGGCGCCGGCCGCTATCAGGCCGACAAGGTGCGCGTCGCGATCATCGGCGTCGGCAACTGCGCGAGCTCGTTCGTACAGGGCGTCCAGTACTACCGCGACGCCGACCGCCGCGAGTCCGTCCCCGGGCTGATGCACGTCGACCTCGGCGGATACCACGTGCGCGACATCGAGTTCAGTGCGGCCTTCGACATCGATAAGGAGAAGGTCGGCAAGGATCTCTCGAAGGCGATCTACTCCGGGCAGAACAACACGATCAAGCTCGGCGCAGACGTCCCGAAGCTCGGCATCGAGGTCCAGCGAGGGATGACCCACGACGGCCTCGGCAAGTACCTCTCGCAGAAGATCACCAAGGCGCCCGGGCCAACCGTCGACATCGTCGAGATCCTCAGGGAGACGCGCACCGACGTCGTCGTGTCCTACCTGCCGGTCGGCTCCGAGCAGGCGACCAAGTGGTACGTCGAGCAGGTACTCGAGGCCGGTTGCGCGTTCGTCAACTGCATCCCGGTGTTCATCGCGCGCGAGGACTACTGGAACAAGCGCTTCAAGAAGGCCGGGCTGCCGATCGTCGGCGACGACATCAAGTCGCAGGTCGGCGCGACGATCGTGCACCGCGCGCTCGCGCGACTGTTCCACGACCGCGGCGTCAAGCTGCTTCGCACCTCGCAGCTGAACGTCGGCGGCAACATGGACTTCTACAACATGCTCGAGCGCGAGCGCCTGGAGTCAAAGAAGATCTCCAAGACCAACGCGGTCACGTCGATCATGGGCCACACACTTCCGGCCGACGACGTACACGTCGGTCCTTCGGACTACGTGCCGTGGCTGACCGACCGCAAGTGGGCGCACATCCGGCTCGAGGGCGAGGCCTTCGGTGACGTGCCGCTGAATTGCGAGCTCAAGCTCGAGGTGTGGGACTCACCCAACTCGGCCGGCGTCGTGATCGACGCGGTCCGCTGCTGCAAGCTGGCGCTCAACAACGGCCTCTCCGGGCAGCTCGATGGCCCCAGCTCGTACCTGATGAAGTCGCCGATGCACCAGCGTCCCGACTCCGAGGCACGCGACATGACCGAGCAGTTCATCGCCAAGTACCACCGTAAGGCGACGGCGAAGCGGCCCTCCAAGGCCGCCGCGAAGGCCAAGGCGTAACCCAAGGGGCCGCTTTATGCGGCCCCCTTTAAGATCACTAGTCGTGAGCCTCGCGATCGCGCAGGTGACTCCCTTCGCCTGGGAAGTCACCAACGAGGTCAACGACTACGTCGCGCAAGTCTCCGACGAGCTCGCTCGGCGCGGGCACCGCGTGCTGATCATCGCACCGTCCGAGTCGAGCGCGTTGGTCCGAGAGAGCCGCCGCGCGATCCGCAACCTCAAGGACGAGCTGCTCGCGCGCGCCGACGGGCAGCCGCTGGTGCTCGGCGTCGGCGAGGTGCTCCCGTTCTCGCCCACGCGCCGGCGGGCCGCGTCGCTTCCGGTCGACGTGGCGCGGACGATCGAGGATGCGCTCACCACGTTCACGCTCGACGTGGTCCACGTGCACGAACCATTCGCGCCGAGCGCCTCGAGCGTCGCGCTGCGTCACTCGCGCGCGCTGAACGTGGGCAGCTTCCACGCCCCGACCGAGCGGATCCTCTCCACGCAGCTGACCCGTCCCCTGTCACGGCTGCTGTTCAGCCGGCTGGATGCGCGGACCGCGAGCTATCGCGCGACCAGGGATCTGATCCAGCGCTACTTCCCCGGCGAGTACGAGGTGATCGTCCCTGGCGCGCAAGCGGGCGTGCCGCGAGAGCAACCCGACCCGGTCGACGTGACGATGATCGTCGGCGAGGAGCGCGCCGCGGTGCGGGTCTTCCTGCGCGCGCTCCGGCACCTGCCCAGGGATCTGGACTGGCGCGCGCGTGTCTGGTCGAGCCGGCCGCTCGCGGCGCCTGCCAGCCTCAGCCGCGAGCTGCGCGAGCACGTCGAGTTCGTCGACAAGGAATCGATGACCCAATCGCAGGCGCTTGCTGAGACGGACCTCATCGTGCTTGCCTCCGAGGGGATCCGGCCAACCCCGGGTGTCCTCCTCCGCGCGCTCGCGGGCGGCGTCGTGCCGATCACCTCGCGCCTGCCGGCCTATGAAGACCTGCTCTCAGAGGGCGACTACGGGTTCGAGTTCGAGCCCGGAGATGTCGAGACGCTAGCCAGCCATCTGGCGCGCCTGATCTCCGAACCGCAGGAGCGCGAACGCAGCCGCTCCCGGTCGGCGAAGCTGCGCGAGCGGCTGACCTGGTCGCGGGTCACCGATGAGCTCGAACGCACATACGAGCAGCTGGTCGCGCGCCGGCACGACGGGCGAGGCAACCCGCAGCTCCGTGCGCGGCTCTCCAGCAGGCCGCTGATCGACGTCGACCTGCACATGCACACCGACCATTCATATGACTGCGCGACCCCCGTCCAGGTGCTGCTTGCCGAAGCGCGCCAGCGCGGTCTGGGAGCGATCGCGGTCACCGATCACAACGAGATCTCCGGTGCGCTGGACGCGCGCGCGAAGGCCGACGGCGTCAAGGTGATCGTCGGCGAGGAGGTCAAGACCGCCGATCAGGGCGAGGTCATCGGCCTGTTCATCGAGGAGAAGATCCCACGCGGGATGACGTTGCAGGAGACGATCGCGGAGATCCACCGCCAGGGCGGCCTCGTGTACGTGCCGCATCCGTTCGATCGACTGCATTCCGTGCCCGACTACGAGCACCTGGTCGACGTGCTCGACGAGGTCGACGCGATCGAGGTCTTCAACCCGAGGGTGGCGATCGCCGAGTTCAACGACGAGGCGGTCAGATTCGCCGCCAAGTACCGCGTGCCGGCCGGCGCGGGATCTGACGCGCACGTGCCGCAAGGGCTCGGATCGGTGCGCATAAGGATGCGCGACTTCGACGGCCCCGAGGAGTTCCTCGAGTCGCTCAGAGACGCCGACATCGTCCGCAATCCGGCGAGCCTGCTCTACGTCCAGGCCCTGAAATTCCTGCAAACGAAGGCCCTGCCCGGGGCTGCGAGGCGCGCCTCGCGCGACCGTCGGGTCCGCCGCGTCGCACGCAAGTCCTGATGCACGCGCAAGGACAAGCCCCCGAGCCGTCCAATCGGAGGGGGATGCCGGCGACCGATGACGAGATCCGCGAGAAGTACCTGGAGCGTGCGATCCGTGAGCTGAACGCGTTCGCGCGCGAGCTCCAGGCCTGTCCCCATTGCCCCCGCGGGCAGTTGATGCCCGTGCTCGGCTCAGGGCACCCGCAGGCGGACATCTTCCTGATCAAGCACGCGGCGCGGCCCTCGGAGGTGGAGGAGGGCGTTGCGTTCTACGGCCGGACTGGCAACGCGCTGATGAAGTCCCTCAAACGCCTCTCGATCGACCCGCTGGCCGTGTACGGGACGCTGTGCGTGAAGTGCCCGGTCGCTGACCCGTCGATGGTCGACCCATCGTGCGTGGCGCGCCTGGCGGAGGAGCTCGCGATCGTGCAGCCGAAGATCGTCGTCGTGATGGGACCGGAGGCGCTCGCGGCGCTCAACGACTTGGGGGTGCCTCTGTCGCGCGAGCTCTCTGACAAGTACGGCGAAATCCAGCGCTTCACCCCCTCGATCGAGGCGCTGTATGTGCCGAACATCGACGAGTCGCTCGACGAGGAGAGCGCCAAGCGCGAGTTCTGGTCGGCGTTCCGCGTGCTCGGCGAGTGGTGGGCGGATCTGCCGCCCTACTAGGCGTCGAAGTCTTTGGCGGGGACAGCGACGAAATCGACCCGGTCACCAGCGTATCGGTCATGCGGGGGTCCTATGGGGCTGCTGTCGCAGCATCCATGGGGCCGGGAGGGCCCGTCCGGACCTACCTGGCTAGACTCGACCCAATGGATCTGGAAGAGAAGACGCTCGAAGAGATCGGCGACCGCTGCGAGGTGTGCGGCGCGAAGCTGACCCCGCAGGAGCTTCAAGCCGCGATGGAGTCGGGCGGCCCAGCGCTCTGCACGATCCACGCGGACGAGCTCGTGCCGCTCGGCGACGAAGAAGCAGACTTCGGCGAGGAGTAAGCCCTTTCCGGGCCGGCCTTCGGCGAAGTTCGGCCGTTTTCGTCACACTCAACCTGCGTCGGTGGGCGAGAGTTACGTTGACGGCGCTCCACGCCGTGTTCGTCACACTCGTCATGTGACGCACGATGAGTGTGACGTTGACGGCCGCAAGCCGCTAACCCACTCCGTCCCGGCCGAATGCGAGGCCGCCCGCCGGTCAGCGCCGTCTAGTTACGACTGCCCCATCAAGAGGACGATCTTGCCGAGCTTTCCGCCGGCCGCGAACCGGTCGTAGGCCTGCTCGGCCTGCTCCAGCGGATACGTCTCGGCGACCGGCACCCGAACCGCGCCGTTCGCGAGCAGCGGCAGCACCGAACGCTCCATCGCGCGGGCGGTCATCGCCTTCTCCTCGAGCGGACGGGCGCGGAGCATCGACGCGTGGATGCGGCCCCGCTTGCCCATCAGAAAGCCCAGGTTGAGCTCGCCCTTGGCGCCGGCGCCGATCCCGATCACGGCAATCCGGCCGAGCGTGTTCAGCGCGAGCAGGTTGTCGGGTAGGTTGGGCGCGCCGACAAGCTCGAGGATCACGTCGAACGGCCCATGCTCGGCGAACCCCTCGGGCGCGATCACCTCGGCACCGAACTGCGCGACCTGGTCGCGGAGCTCGGGGTTGCGGACGGTCGCGGTCACCCGGGCACCGGCGGCGTGGCCCAGCTGGATCGCCGCGGTGCCGACCCCGCCGGCTCCACCATGGACCAGCAGCCGCTCACCCAGCTCGAGTCCGGCCTGCGTGAAGATCGCGTCGTGCGCTGTCGTGAACACTTCCGGTGTGCCGCCGGCGGCCGGCCAGTCGAGATTGTCCGGGACCGGCATCAGCATCCGCTCGTGAACGACCGCCAGCTCCGCTTGGCCGCCGCCGCCGACGATCGACATGACCCGGTCGCCGGGATTGAAGCGCCTAGCGTCAGGACCGTTCTGCGCGACCTCGCCCGCCAGCTCGAGCCCCGGGATGTCCTGAGGATCGCCGGGCGGTGCCGGGTAGCGGCCACGGCGCTGGTGCATGTCGGCACCATTGATCCCGGCCGCCCTGACGCGGACCAGAACCTGGTTGGCTCCGGGCTCGGGGTCGGGATGCTCCTCGACGCTCAGCTCGTTCTCACGGACGGTTACAGCACGCACCGGCCGGGAACCCTACCTATTGCCGGATGAACTGCGCCACGCACTCGATGTGCGGGGTCTGCGGGAACATGTCGACGGGACGCACGCGGCGAAGCTCGTATCCGGCCTGCACCAGCTGAGCCGCGTTCGGGGCAAGCGTGGTCGGGTTGCAGGAGACGTACACGATCCGCTTCGGGGCGGCCTCGATGATCCTCCGGACGACCTTCTGCGAGAGCCCGGCACGGGGCGGATCGACGACAACCACCTCGGGCCGCCCGGCGGTCGAGACCAGCTCCCGCATCGCCAGGCGCACATCGCCGGCGAAGAACCGGGTGTTGTCGATCTCGTTCAGCTGTGCGTTGGCGATTGCGTCCGCGATCGCCTCGGGGATCAGCTCGAGCCCCCACACCTCGGCCACGCGCGGCGCGAATCGCAGCCCGATTGTCCCGATCCCGCAATACAGGTCGAACACTCGCTCGAAGCCGCCGAGTTCGGCGTACTCGATCGCGAGGCCGTACAGCCGCTCGGCCATCTCCGTGTTGGTCTGAAAGAACGCCTGCGAGGAGATGCGAAGCCGCATCCCGGACAGCTCCTCCTCGAGACGATCGGACCCGGACAGGAGCTCCGTCTCGCCGGAGTGCGTGATCTCCGCCAGACCGCTGTGACGCGTCCAGAGCAGGCCATCCAGCGGCGCCGCTGCGCTGGTCAGCGATTCGCGGTCGAGCGGCTCATCGCTCGTTACGAGGCGGGCCTGAAGCTGACCGGTGCGCCGGCCCTCGCGCACTACGAGGTTGCGCAACAACCCCTCGCCGGAGCGGCGGTCGTACACGGTCAGGGCCTGATCACGGCACCACTGGACGATGCGCTCGCGCGCCCCGTTGGCGCGCTCTGACGCCAGCATGCAGTCGACGGTCTCGACGATCTGATCCCACCGTCCCGGCGCGTGGAAGCCGCAAACCAAACGGCCGCGCTCGTCGGTTCCGAACGAGTACTCCAGCTTGTTGCGGTAGCGCCACTGCTCGACCGCCGGAACGATCGGCTCGAGCTCGTAGCCCTCGAGGTGGCCGATCCGCCTGAGCGCATCCTGGACCTGCGAGGCCTTCGCCTCGAGCTGAAGTTCGTAGGGCAGCACCTGCCACGGGGCGCCGGGATGGTCTGCGACGCGGGGTAGGCGGGCCTCGCTCGGCTCGAGAATCTCCGTCGCGCGGGCTTCGGCGTACGCTCGCTTGCTCTTGCCGACCAGCGCCCGTACGCGGTCACCGGGGACGGCGTCCTGGACGAACACGACGTAACCGTCGAGGCGCGCCACCCCCGCTCCGCCAAACGCGAGCGAGTCGATCGTCAGCTCGAGCTCGTCGCCACGACGCGGCCGGGTCGTGGTTTGTGCCTGCTCGTCCATGCTCTCTAGCATGGCACGGCCATGGATCTGGACTCCTACCGCCAGTCGGCTGAGTCATTCGTATCCGAGTTGACGGCTGAGTACTACCGGCATTACGCGGGGCTGAAGGACGAGTACGAGATCGAGCCCATCTACGCGCGCCACGCGGATCTGTTCGCGCGCGCGACCGTCGAGGAGCTGCGCGCGCTGACCGACGCCGCAACCCCGGACAACGATGAACGCCGCCGCTTGACGATGCTCCTCGACTTCGCCGTCGAGGGATTCAGCGGACATCGGACTAAGGAGCTCGAGGCCGAGCTTGCACGCCGCGAGGCCGCGCTTACGATCACGGTCGACGGCGAGCGGGTCGGCTTCCGGGAATCCGCCGTGCTCCAGGCGAACGAGCCGCACGCTTGGCGCCGTGCGGAGATCGAAGAGAACCGCCTATCCGCGACCGACTCCGAGCTGAACCCCCTACACCGCGAGCTGATCGACTGCCAGCACGAGGTGGCGATCGAACTCGGCTTCGGCAGCTACCGCGAGATGTGCGCGACACTCAAGCAGGTCGACCTCGATCGACTGCATTCCCAGACCGACAGCTTTCGCTCGCTGACCGAGCCGCGATATCCGCCGGTGCTCGAACCCGAGCTTCAGCGCACGCTCGGGTTCGGGCTCGCCGACTTGCGTCGTTCCGATCTTCAGCGCTTCTTCCGCGCTCCGGAGCAGGACGATGAGTTCCCGGCTGAACGACTCGTCGAGAGCTTCGTGGCGACGGCCGACGGGATCAAGGTCGGGCTCGGCGAGGAGTCCGGGATCGTGCTCGACGTGGAGCGCCGGCCAAACAAGTCCCCGCGGGCGTTCTGCGCGCCGGTGCGTGTTCCGAACGAGGTGTACCTCGTGATCTCGCCTGTCGGCGGGCGCGACGACTATTCGGCGCTGTTCCATGAGGGCGGTCACACGGCACATTTCGCGGGGGTCGATCCGGACCTGCCGTTCGAGTACCGCTACCTGGGTGACAACGCGATCACGGAGGCCTACGCATTCCTGCTCCAGCACCTGGTCGAGGACCCCGCGTGGCTGTCGCAGCGCCTCGGGGTGTCCGATTCGAGCGCGCTCGTCTCGCACGCGCGAGCGCAACGGCTGGTCTACCTCCGGCGCTACTGCGGCAAGCTCGCGTATGAGCTCGAGTTGCATGGGCCAGACGGCGCATCGCCCGGTCGTTACTCCGAGCT
Organism: uncultured Solirubrobacterales bacterium; assembly: GCA_963824755.1. Taxonomy (GTDB): domain Bacteria; phylum Actinomycetota; class Thermoleophilia; order Solirubrobacterales; family Solirubrobacteraceae; genus Palsa-465. The sequence continues at coordinate 57,110 of CAWGQT010000031.1, forward strand.
CTTGGGGGGAGCGCTGCAGATCGAATGGCCGAGACAGACCTATCTCGCGGATGTCGATCCCGGTTTCTACTGTGCGTGCTACCTGCGGGCGTGGGCGCTCGAGTCGCATCTCCGCCAGTACCTTGCCGGCCGCTTCGGGCCTAGCTGGTTCGCGGTGCCCGAAGCGGGAGTCCTGCTCGGCGGCCTGTGGCGGCGCGGTCAGGCGATGGCGCCCGACGAGCTGCTCTTCGAGCTCACCGGCGAGCAGCTCGACTTCGCCTCGCTGGCCACCGAGTTCTGAGGACTACGGAAGGGCCCGCTCGATCGCGGCCAGCACGGACTTGCGGTTGGCATGGCCGCGCTCGTAGTTGCGGATCGTCCGCAGCTCGGCCGGTGTCAATCCGTCGAGATTTCCCTCGACCTGGGCGGCGGTCATCTGCTCGTAATCGAGGATCGGGAATGACTGCTCGGACTTCTCGGTCGAGTTCTCGCGCTCGCCGCCGCGGACGAGGCGCGCGACGGGGTCGCGGGCGCGCCGGGTCGCAGATTCGAGCTGCTGGCGCCCCCGGCCGAGCAACTGCTCGATGTTCGAGAGCAGATCATCCGTCTGCTGCCGGCCCCGCCGCCACAGCTCGGCCGCGAGCTCATTTGCGTCGGAGCGGGTGACCTTGCCGCGCTCCGCCGCCTCGTCGAGCGTCTCCTGTATTCGCTCGCGAGTCAGCAGCACGAGGCCGAGCGGCTTGATCACCCGATTGACGAGCTGTTCGGTCAGGCTGCCGAGGGCTGGGGTCGCGGCGTGCTTGGCCGCCCCAGAACGCGCCTTGCCGGTGGCCGAAGACTTGCTCGGGGCCTTGGATTTCGATCCGTTCGAGTCCCTGGGACCGGTGGACGACGATTTCCGTTCGGGCATCCTCTGTTTCTCCTGATCCTGCCGTTCACGAGCCTAGCCGAAGCAGCCGCTGGGCAGCCTCACCGGCCGCCTTTAGCTGCTCGTCAGGAACTCCAGCACAGCCTTCTGTGCGTGCCGCCGGTTCTCAGCCTGATCCCAGATGCGTTGTCGCGTGCCGTAGAGCACTTCGGCCGTGATCTCCTCGCCGGGGTGGGCAGGCAGGCAGTGAAGCGCGATCGCGTTCGGTCCAGCGAGATCCAGCAGGGCGTCGTCGACGCGGTATGGCGTGAGCGCATCGCGTCGCGCCTGCGCCGACGCAGGATCATCGCTCATGCTGACCCAGACATCGGCATAGACCGCGTCGGCGCCGGCCACTGCCTCGTGCGGATCCCCGTCGAGGATCGCGTTGCCGGTCGGTGCCTGCAGCGCGTATTCAGGCGGTGAGGCGATTCGGACCGTGACGCCGGCGAGGCCGCCCAGCAGCGCCAGCGAGCGGGCCACGTTGTTCCCGTCACCGACGTACGCCAGGGTGAGTCCCTGGAGCTCGCCGAACTCCTCCTTGAGAGTCATCAGGTCAGCGATCGCCTGGCACGGGTGGTGGTTGGCCGTGAGCATGTTGATGACCGGGACACTCGCGTGCTCGGCAAGCTCGCTGACCAGCTCGTCTGGCCCTGTGCGGATCCCGACGGCGACCGTGTGGCGGGAGAGCACGTACGCGGTGTCCCGGATCGACTCCCCTCGTGTCAGCTGCAGGTCCTCGGTGCGAAGCACCATCGGGTGCCCGCCAAGCTCCCGGATGCCCGCCTCGAAGGACACGCGTGTGCGGGTTGACGGCTTCTGGAAGATCAGCGCGACGGTCCTGCGTGCGAGCGCGTCCGAGCTGTAAGGCGCAGCTTTCAGCGCGAGCGCACGATCGATCACCGCGTGCAGCTCGTCCGCGCTCAGCTCGAGTCCGGTCAGCAGATGGCGAGGCAAGCCGGGCAGTGTACGTTGGCGGCGATGCCACTGCGTGTCCTTACCTGGAACGTGATGCACGGACGGGCGGTCCCGCCGGCGGGGAGAGAGTTGCTCAGCGAGTTCTGTGAGGCCCTGGCGGGCTGGCAGTGGGACGTGGCGCTGCTTCAGGAGGTGCCCCCGTGGTGGCCGGCTCCGCTCGGATCGCGGCTCCGAGCATCAGCTCGGTCGGTGCTGACCTCGCGCAACTCGCTGCTGGTTGTCAGGCGTCTCGTGGCCACGCGGCGGCCCGACCTGATCAAGTCCAACGGCGGTGGATGCAACGCGATCCTCGTGCGGGGTCGTTCGGTGGTGGGGCATCGGGTTGCGCGGGTGTCCTGGCTGCCCGAACGTCGCTGGGTCCACGCCGTGCGTTTGGAGTGCGGGACCTGGATCGGGAATTTTCATGGCGGCGGAAGGTTGCGCGAGTGCGCGCGTGCCGCTCAGCTTGTGCGCCGCTGGGCCGGCGACGCCCCGGCCGTGCTCGGTGGAGACTTCAACGTCCGCTTCCCGGTTCTTGGTGGCTTTGCCTGGGCGGGCGGCTGCGAGGCCGACCATGTCCTTGTTCGCGGGCTGAGCTCGGCGGCGTACGGTTACCGGGTGCTCGAGCGCGGGTCGCTGTCCGACCACGTGCCCGTCCTGGTCGGCTTAGGCCAGTTGTGAGGCGAGGCCGCGGACGAGGTCGACGATCTCAGGTCGCGCCTTGAACGTCGAGCCGCTCTCGAAAGGTGGCTCAGGGTCGTACTCGATGCCGAGCTGAATCGCCTCCGCGATGTCGTCGCCGGCGATCCGCGCAGCGAGCGTCAGCGCCATGTCGATCCCCGAGGACACGCCGGCAGCGGTGATCACCTTGCCCTGCTCGACGACGCGACGGTTCACGGGCGTAGCGCCGTATTGCGCCAGCGTGTCCATCGCCAGCCAGTGGGTTGTTGCCTCGAGCCCCCTCAGGATCCCCGCGGCGGCGAGCACGAGCGAGCCGGTGCACACCGACGTCGTCCACTGCGAGCTCTCGTCTGCGGTGCGCAGCCAGCCGAGAATCTTCTCGTCGCTCATCAGCGCACGCGTTCCGACGCCGCCCGGAACGACGACCACCTCGGGGTGCGGCAGCTCATCAATCGCGACGTCGGCGACGAGGGCCAGCATCTTCGTCTCGGTGCGCTTGGGCCCGGGCTCGTGCGCGATGAACTGCACGGTGGCGCCTGGGATGCGGGACAGCACCTCGTACGGCCCCACGGCGTCCAGCGCCGTGAGGCGGTCGAAGATCGGAATCGCGATATTCATGACACGGCTCTCCGTGTCGAGATCGGGACCACATTTGCGGACGCGAATCGGGCCCGGTAATCGCCCGGACTGACGCGCAGACGGCGCGCGAACGTACGGCGGAGGGTCTCGATCGTGCCGAACCCGCAGCGCTGCGCGATCTCGTGAAGCGTGGCCTCGGTCGTCTCGAGCAGCATTCGGGCCCGCTCCAGCCGCAGAGCCTCGACGTAAGCCGCCGGCGTGACCCCGGCCTCGCGCTTGAACACCCGGGCGAAGTTGCGCTGGCTCATGTACGACCGCTCGGCCAGCGTCGAGACGCTGAGGTCCCCGTCGAGGTTCTCCGCAATCCAGGCCTGGAGGTCGCGCATGCCGGGCCGCGAGGCGGACTGGCCGGCGAGCCCCGCGCTGAACTGCGACTGTCCTCCCGGTCGGCGTATGAACAGGACCAGGTCGCGCGCGATCCGGACCGCGAGCCCGTGGCCCGCGTCCTCCTCGACCAGCGCCAGCGCCAGGTCGATGCCGGCGGTCACGCCCGCCGAGGTGTAGACGTTCCCGTCTCGGACGAAGATCGGGTCGGGGTCGACCTCGACTGTCGGGTAGTTGCGCCCGAGCGCCGCGCACGCTGCCCAATGGGTCGTGGCATGCCGGCCGTCGAGCAGCCCGGCCCGCGCAAGCAGAAACGCTCCCGTGCAGACCGATGTGATGCGGCGGGATCTACGCGCGGCCAGCCGCAGCCAGGAGACCAGCCGCTCGTCACGGGCCGCCTCGCGGACCCCCTGTCCGCCGGCCACGACCAGCGTGTCGATCGGCCCGCGGCAGCCGTAAAGCGAACGGTGCGGGACGAGCTCTAGGCCACTCGACGTCCTCAGCGCGTCGCCGTCGCCGGCGATCAGCTCGACGGAGTACATCTTCTCGTTCGACTCGCGGTTGGCGAGCGAGAACACCTCGCTCGGTCCGGTGACGTCGAGTGCCTGGACGTCCGGGAAGATCACGATCACAATGCGGCGGGTGGCGGTCATGGTTGCGATGATCGCGTGCGGGACGGCTGGCCGCAATGACGTCTTGCGGACAATTTCTGCCAAGCGGCAGCGTGGTGGGCAACTTGCGGTTGCTCGGGGTGGCGCTCGGGCCGAAGGCCCGGAAGGCGCGGCGACGGCCGCCGATTCACTCAGAACCACCCTCCCGCCGGGAGCCCGCGGTCGCCACCGGCCAGGTTCGCGGTCGCCGCTCGACGGCATTGTCGACAATTTTGTCGACAATCGGGCGCAGGGCCAGCGCGGGGGCCGAAAAAACTCAAAAACTGCGAGCGGGCGGCGACGCTCCTCACGATTCTCGCGCCATGGACGACAAAGCTCGAAAAATCCGCCGGCTCATTGCGATCTTTGAGTTTTGTCGGGGGCCCACGCCGGCGCCCGCCCCGCCCACACGCCGGCGCCCGCCCCGCCCACACGCCGGCGCCCCGGCCCCGCCCACACGCCGGCGCCCCAGCCCACACCAGCGCCACGCCGGCGCCCTGGGCAACCGCCAGCCGCTAGCCGCGCGCCCCGCGCAGCCCGAAGCCCCGCAGCACCAGCAGCGCCTTCTCGCCCAGCGTGCCGCGAGCCGGGAGCACGCCGAGCTGCGTCGCGGCGTCGTAGACGTCGTAGAAAGCGCGTATCCGAAGCAGCAGGTCGTGACGGAGCTCGCAATAGAAGATGCAGTGGACGACGATGAACTTGTTCGTCGCCGGCAGGCCCTCGAGCGCGGCCTTGTGGGTCGCGAGCAGCTTGCACGGGGCTGCCGCGAAGCTGCCCTTGGCCAGCCGCTCGCCGGTCTTCTCGAGGCGTGCGTCCGGGAACGCGGCCCACAGCCGGGAAGCGTGGCGGCCGAGCTCTTCGGCTCCCTCGATCGGCTCTGAGGTGAGCGGGTCCTCGTAGTGGACATCCGGCGCGCAGAGCTCGGCGAACGCAGCTGGCTCCTTGCCCGACCAGGCCTCCTGCCAGCCGTCGAACAGCAGGTCGACCGAGCTCATTCGCCCTGGCCTGGGAGGTCGAACACGGGCATGCCCTCGTCCGGTGTCGACGCCTGCGCGTAGCGCCGCCGGGGGATCCGGCCGGCCGCGCGCGCCAGCACGCCGGACTCGACCGCCAGCCGGATCGCTCGCGCCATCGCCACCGGATCGTGAGCGCGCGAGATCGCGCTGGCGCACAGCACCGCATCACAACCGAGCTCGATCGCCAGGACGGCGTCGGAGGCGGTGCCCACGCCGGCGTCGAGGATCACGGGTACCGCGGCGCGCTCGACGATGATCGAGAGGTTGTACGGATTGCAGATCCCCATCCCGCTGCCGATCGGCGACCCGAGCGGCATCACCGCAGCGCACCCAACGTCCTGTAGCCTGCGCGCGAGGACGGGATCGTCGGTCGTGTATGGGAGCACCACGAACCCGTCGTCCACGAGCGCCTCCGCGGCCGACACGAGCTCGACCGCGTCGGGGAGCAGGGTCCGGTCGTCGCCGATCACCTCGAGCTTTATCCAGTCGGTCTCGAACGCCTCGCGGGCGAGCTGGGCGGTGATGATCGCGTCACGCGCCGTGTAACAGCCGGCGGTGTTCGGCAGCACCTCGACCCCGGCGCCCTCTAGCACCTCGAGGATCGAACCCCGCGCAGCCGGATCCAGGCGCCGAAGCGCGACCGTGCAGAGCTCCGCGCTCGACGCTTCCAGCGCCTGCGCGAGGATCTCGTGGTTGTCAAAGCCGCCGGTGCCGAGGATCAGCCGGGATCCGAATTCCCGGCCGGCAATGGCGAACACCGCGCTCATCCCCTCATCCTCCCTGAACCGCCGCCACGACCTCGATCTGAGCGCCATCGATGAGCTCAGTACTGCCCCAGGCACCGCGTGGAACGACTTCCCCCGACACGGCAACGGCCACCCCCCGCCCGCCGGGCGCACCGCCGAGCAACTCGACGACGTTCTGCAAGGTCGAGCCAGCCGGCAGCTCGTGGCGCTCCCCGTTGACGGTCACGACCATCTCTCAGGCTCCTACCGCAACGTGGCCGAACCGACGCGGTGAGAATGGCGCCGCGACCGGTGGGACCGGGCGGCCAATCAGCTCCGCGACCACCGCCTCGGCCGTGATCGGCGTCAACAGGATCCCGTGACGATGATGGCCGGTCGCCCACTGCAGCCCAGTGGTCGCCGAGGACCCGATCGCCGGAGAGTTGTCAGGCGTGCCCGGGCGGATCCCGGCGGACAGCTCGTCGATCACGAGCTCCTGGATACCGGGTAGGACCTCGATCGCGTCGCGGAGCAGCTCGAACACGGCGCCGGCAGTGACCGTGGTGTCGAAGCCGCGCTCCTCCATCGTCGCGCCGAGCACGTACCGCCCGTCGCCGCGAGGGACGACATAGCCGCCGACCGTGCGCAGCGCCCGGGTCAGCAGTCCCGGTCCAGCGGGATCGTGCAAACGCAGGATCTGTCCCTTGACGGGACGCAGCGGGACACACTCCTGCGTAGGAATGCCCGCAATGCCGTCCGACCAGACTCCGGCAGCGATCACCACGTGGGCGGCGGGAACTTCCTCGCCGCCGGCGAGACGGAGGCCGCGCACTCGATCGGCGGCGATGTCGACCGCGGCGACCTCGGTTCCCGGGCGCAGCTGCCCACCGGCCCGCTCAACAGCCTCCGCCAGCGCGGCCGTCAGCTTGCGCGGATCAATCGCATGATCGTCGGGGATCTCGAGCCCGAGACGAACTGTTGGTGCGAGCGCCGGCTCGAGCCGCCTGGCCTCGCTCGCCCGCAGGCGGCGGACCGGGAGCCCGAGGCCCTGGCGCAGGGCAAGCTCACGATCGAGCGCCGCAGCGTCGTCCTCATCCCGGGCGGCGGCGAGCGTTCCACAGGCGAGGTAACCCGGATCGTGCCCGGTGGCCTCGACGAGCTCCGCGACGAACTCCGGATACGCAGCGGCGCTGGCCAGGCCGAGGTGCAGCAGCTCCTGCTCGGTCCGGCGAGCCTCGCTGACCGGAGCGATCATCCCGGCGGCCACGTGCGACGTGCCCCGACCGGGCTCGCCACGTTCGAGCACGACCACCTGCATGCCGTGCTGCGCGGCGCGCCAGGCCACCGCGAGGCCGATCACGCCGCCACCGACGACGGCCAGGTCAAATGATCTCGTGCGATTGGTCAAGCTTGGTTCCTACGCCGGCATTACCCGGGTCAGGTTCGACGGTCGGCGGATCTTCAGACCGCCCTCTCAGCCCAATGGTGGGCTCCCGTGCTGGCAATGCTAGCGCCGCGCTCCTGCCAGACTTCTGGCGTGTCCGATCTTGCCTCGGCCAGGCTCTACATGGTGTGCGAGGAACGCCCCGACGCGTTCCTGGCCGCGGCGCTGCGCGGCGGAGTCGACATCGTGCAGCTGCGGATCAAGGACCGCTCGGATCGAGCGATCGTCGATGCAGGCCGCAGGTTCGCAGCGACGTGCGCCGAACTCGGCGCGCTGTTCATCCTCAACGACCGCCCGGATCTGGTCGAAAGCTGCCGGGCCGATGGCGTTCACGTCGGCCAGGATGATGTGGCGGTCGCCGAGGCCCGAGCGCTCGTCGGCCCCGGTCGAATCGTCGGGCTCTCCACGCACAGCCCTGAGCAGGTTGACGAGGCGGGTGCGCAGGACGTGAACTACATCGGGGTCGGCCCTGTCCACGCGACCCCGACCAAGCCGGGTCGCCCGCCGGTGGGCCTCGAGCTCGTCCGTTACGCCGCCGAGCATGCGAGCGTGCCGTTCTTCGCGATCGGCGGCATCAACGCGGGCAACGTCGGGGCGGTGCGGGAGGCAGGCGCGCGTCGGATCGCGGTCGTGCGGGCGCTCACGGAGGCGCCCGAGCCCGAGCAGACAGCGCGGAGGCTGCGGGCTGCGATCTCCAGCGAGGCTCGAGTTGGGTCAGCGTAGTCGCAAGCGGGGTCGCCGCGACCGACCCGCGGGCCAGGCGGTCGCCGCAACGACCAAACGAGCCAGCGCCCCGGATGGCCCGGCCACGGCCAAACAAGCCAGCGCCCCGAACGGCCCGGCGGTCGCCGCCCCGGCCAAACGAGCCAGCGCCCCGGACCGTCCGGTCAGCCGTTCCGAGCAACGCAACGCCGAGGTCCGGGCGAAGCTCGAGCCCCTCGCTCCCGGCGAGCGCCCATGGGCGGTGACGGTCAGCGCCGCGCTCGCGATGGCAGCCGGCGCAGGCAACCTGATTGCCTACGCCGCCGGCGCCAAGATCGGCGGCAAGCACCCCGCGGCGAGCGGGATCCTCGCATTCTCGCTCGTGATGATCGTGTGCGCGGTCGGCCTGTGGCGGCTGAAGTACTGGGCACTGCTGGGCTTCATGGCACTGCTGGCAATCATCGCGACGCTGTTCGCCCTGCTGCTCACCGAAGCGAGCAACGCACTGGGCTTCATCGTGGCGCCGGTGATCATCGCCGGGGCAGGATTCCTGTTCTGGAAGCTGGTGCGCGTGCTCAGCCGGGTACAGATGCCCCGCTATCCAGGTCGCTAGAAATCACCGTCGTATAGGCTCGATGTATGGCTGAGACGTCATACGACTGCATCGTGATCGGCTCCGGACCCGGCGGCTACGTGGCCGCGATTCGGGCCGCGCAGCTGGGAATGAAGACCGCCGTGGTCGAGAAGGACCGCGTCGGCGGCCGCTGCCTGAACTACGCATGTATTCCCGCCAAGGCCGTCCTGCGGACAGCGGACGTGCTCTCCGAGGTTCGCGAGGCGGACGATTTCGGCATCCAGGTCGGCGAGCCCGAGGTTGATTACGCCGCCGTCAGCGCACGGCGCGAGAAGGTGATCTCGACCCTGACCGGTGGCGTCTCGGGGCTGTTCAAGAAGAACGGAATCGAGGTGATCGAAGGTGAGGGCTCGCTGGCCTCCGGCGGCGGCGTGGCGGTGGGCGGCCAGCAGCTCGCGGCCAAGGCGATCGTGCTCGCGACCGGCTCGGTGAAGAAGCCGATCCCAGGCACCGAGTTCGCAGACCGGGTGATCGGTACCGAGGAGGCGTGGGCGCTCGCCGAACTCCCTGCCTCGATGGCGGTCGTCGGCGCCGGCGCATCCGGCACGGAGATCGCCTCGGCGTACGCTCGGCTCGGCGTCGAGGTGATCCTGCTCGAGGCGCTCGAGCGCGTGCTGCCGACCGAGGACGCCGACATCTCCAAGGTGGCCGAGCGCGGGCTCAAGCGCCAGAAGATCGCGGTGCATACGAGCGCGCTCGTCCAGAACGTGCAGTCCGGTTCGACCAGCGTCAAGTTCACCTACGGTAACGAGAGCGCGGAGGTCGACTGGCTCGTCATCGCGGCCGGCCGAGCACCGGATGTTGGCGCCCTCGGGCTTGACGCGGCCGGAGTGAAGCTCGAGGAAAGCGGGCTGATCCAGGTCGACGGCGCGATGCGGACCTCCGCTGCAGGCATCTACGCGATCGGGGACCTCGTGCACGGCCCGGCGCTCGCCCACAAAGCGTCCGACGAGGGCATCATCGCCGTCGAGGACGCCGCCGGCCTCGAAACTCACCCGATCGAATACGCGGACATTCCACGCGTGACGTTCTGCATGCCGAACGTGGCCAGCTTCGGGCTGACGGAGGCGCAGGCGCGCGAGCAGGGATATGACGTTGTGGTCGGCAAGGTTCAGTACGGGGCGGTCGGTGCGGGGACCGTGATCGGCGACCGCACGGGCCTGATCAAGCTCGTGGGCGAGAAGAAGTACGGTGAGCTGGTCGGTGGGCATGTGGTCGGGTCGAAGGCAACCGAGCTGATCCAGGAGCTCGTCAATGTTCGTGCGCTCGAGGGCGGCTATCCCGAACTGGCGCGGATCGTCCACGGCCATCCGACCCTGTCCGAAGCGGTGATGGAGGCGGCTCGTGCCGCCGACGGCTGGCTGATTCACGGCTGAGCCGTGTCGTCGCTCGAGGCGGTCTTCTATTACGACCTGGGGAGCCCAACCTGCTACCTGGTCGCCGAGCGGATCTCAACCTCGCTCCCCGCGGTCGCCGAGTGGGAACCGGTGCACGGTGCTAACTTCCTCGCCGCGCCGTCCGACTCGGACCGCGAGCTGATCGGGCGGCTGGCGGAGGAACGGGGGCTGCAGACGCTGCGCTGGCCCGCGCGATGGCCGCCCGAATCCGCCACCGCAATGCTCGCCGCCACTTACGCGAAGCACATCGGACGCGCCGTGTCATTCTCGCTGGCGGCGTTTCGCCAGGTGTTCGCCGGCGGGCGCGATCTCGGCGACGAGGACACCGTCCTGCTCGCCGCCGCCGCGAGCGAGATGCATCCGGCAGCAGTGCTCAAGGGGATCGGCTTGCGCTCCACGCAGCAGCGGCTTGCCGAGGCCACGGACCGCGCCCGCGCTGACGGCGTCCGCTCGCTGCCGGCGATCGCGGTCGGGAGGCAGGTGTTCGATGGAGACGGAGCCGTGGAGCAGGCCGCCGCGGAGATCGGGGCCCGGCGTTGAAGGCCAACCGGGCGTTCGAGCTGATCGTCTCGCGCGAGGGGCTCGAGCCGGCCTTCCTCGCCGGTCCGGACCGGCTCGACAGGATCGAGGTTGTGTCGATCGACGACGGCGAGGTGGTTCTCTTCTGGGATCTCCCCGCAAAGGATGCATCGAAGCTGCTGCGTGCTCTGCGCACCGACCTGGTGACGCTTGACGCCGACGAGTTCCTGGGAAGGTGGGAGGGCGCGGACTAGACGGCTTGCTCGGTCGGCGACCAAGCGAAACGATATGTTGCCGTCATGGCCGAACGGGTCGCGGGTGCAACGAGTCCATCCGAAGACCCCGCGGGAGCTCTTCCGATGACGTCCAAGGGGCAGACGCGAGTGGAGGAACCGGCCAGGATGCAGCGTACGGTCGCGCGCCGCAGCGCCGAGGCGCGGGCTACGGTTCCGGACCTGGACCTCACCGCAGACGCGGAGATGACGCGCTGTCTGCACAAGGCCAAGCAGCACGGATGGTCGATCGACGCGATCCTCACGCGAGCGTGCGCGCTCGCGCTCGTCGAGACGCCACGCGCGAACGGGTCCTTTCGCGACGGGCGCTTCGAGCTGCACTCGCGCGTGAATGTCGGGATCACGATGGAGAGCGGGGACGCGGAGGTTCTAGCCACCGTCTTTGACGCGGATCGAAGGCCCATGTCCGAGCTCACCGAGGAGATCGAGCAGCTGTCGCAGCGGGCACTGGCCGCTGAGCTGACGCCTCCAGAGCTCTCCGGCGCCACGTTCGCGCTGTCGAACCTGGGCCGCCATGGCGTCACGAGCGCAACACCGATCGTGGTCCCAGGCCATGCAGCCGCACTCGCTGCGGGTGAGATCCGGCAGGTCGCGGTGGTTCGATCCGGAGATATCGTGCCGGGCCACGTCATGACCTTGACGCTCGCATGTGACAACCGCATCTTGTTGGGCGCCCAGGCCGCGCGATTCCTCGCACGCATCAAATCGCTCCTGGAGGACGGAGACCTGTGAACGACACGACCGAGCAGACCGCCCAGCGAATCGCTGCACACGGCCGCGAGGCTCTGCTGGCGCGGCTGCGACCGGCGTTCGAGGAGGCCGCCACCGCGCATGCCGACGTGCTCGAGCTGAGTCCTGAGCAGCTCGAGGAGATGGTCCAGCGGGCGGCCGACCGGGCCGACGGCCTGCAATGGCGCCGGGCACTCGCCGCAGTGGCGACCGAGGAGCTGGGGATCGGACTCGGTGAGGCGCTCAGCCATCCGGCCGTCGAGCGCGCGCAGGAGATCGTCGGCGCTCCTTCCTACGAGGAGAGCCTCGCGAAGCTGGGCCCGCTGCCGCAGACGCAAGCCCAGGACGAGGATCAGCAGGCGGCGCAAGCGGAGGAGGCCCTCGAAGCCGAGCCGGAACCCGTCGAAGCCGAGCCGGAACCCGTCGAAGCCGAGCCGGAGCCCGTCGAGGCCGTCGATCCCACAGACGAGCCCGCCGAGCACGAGGAGCCCGCCGAAGCCGCGCGGACCACCGCCGCCACCCAAGCCGAGGAACCCGAGGAGCCCGAGGAGGCCGGCGACGAGGCCGGCGAGGAGCCCAGCGACACGGCGGACGCAGAAGCCCGCGGCGACGCGCTTGACGAACACGGCGGCCCCGCCACCGCCGAGCACGCCTCGATCCGCGAGGACAATGGCGCCCCGCCCAGCTCAGAGGAGCTCCAACCACTGCGCATCGCCGCCGTCCACCTCGGCGGGATCGCGAACCTGGCGCCGGCGGAGTCCGACATCCAGCTCGAGTTCTCTGAGCACGGCCTCGATGTGATCCGAGGCTCCGACACGATCCTCGGACGGCTGGGCTGGGAGGACATCCGGGCGCTCGAGGTCCCCGAGCCTCGCGGCTGGCGAAGACGCCGTCAGGAGCGGCCGGGCCACCTGGTCGTGCGGACCGACCATGGCGATGCGAGCTTCGAGATCCCCGGGCTGACCAGCAACGACCTGCGCGACCACATCGAGCCGGTGCGCAAGTACCTGGCCGCCTGATCGGCCGGCCCAGCGCCGGCCGAGGGCACGCGCCTTGGCAGGCTGGTGCTCGAGCGCCTAGGCAGGCTGGTGCTCGAGCACGCCGATGTCGTGTGCGAGACCTTCGGGCGTTAGCTCGTCGGCCGGGAATCCCACCCGCTCGATTCCTCGCTTGTCGATCAGCAGCACGAACGTCGAGTGATCGATCTTGGGCGTCACCGGCTCGATCGCGTAGGCATGCCAGATCTGCTTTAGAACTGGCAGCGGACCGTTCAGGTAAGCCAGACGCCCCGTCATCTCATGCTGTGCGAGGAACTTACGGCGGTTGGCGACGGTGTCCTGGGCGGGCTCGGCGGTGACCCCGACCACCTCGACCGTGCGGCCGGCGTCGGGCAGGTCGTTCAGCGCCCCCTTGATCTGTTCGACCATGAACGGGCACGCGTCGTGGCAGAGCGAGTGGATGAACGTGAGCACGACCACCCGGCCGCGATAGTTCGAGAGCGTTACGCGCTTGCCGTTCTGGTCGAGCAACGAAAAGTTGCTGGCATGGAGATTCGGCGGCATGGTCGGCCCGTCGAAGGCGGAGCTCTGCGTGCCGGCGTTCGCCGTGGCGCCGGAGCTCTGGCCGCTGATCAGGACGGCTCCGATCGCCGCCAGCAGAACGAATAGCGCGATCCACAACGCGAACTGGGTGGTCCGGTTCTGGCTCAAGGACATCGCTTGTCTCGCGAGCTTACTGAAGTTCTGGCCGCATCTGGTCGTGCGGGAGAATGGCTCACCTGATGAGTGAATCGGCGGCTCTCGCGCGGCGTCTGCGGCCGGCAATCAGAGACGAGCGAGTGCTCGCTGCGATCGCCTCCGTTCCTCGCGAGCGTTTCGTGCCACCTTCACAGCGCCATCGCGCTTACGAGAACGTCGCGCTACCGATCGGTTGCGACCAGACGATCTCGCAGCCGCTCGTCGTCGCGCGGATGCTGGAAGTGCTGGCCCTGCGGGAGAGCGATCTCGCGCTAGATGTCGGCACCGGCTCTGGCTACCACGCTGCGCTGCTGGCGCTCCTGTGCAACCGGGTGTGGACGATCGAGCGCCACCCAGAGCTGACCGACGATGCCCGGGCGGCGATCGAAGACCTGGGGCTTACGAACGTTACCTTGCTGGTCGGCGATGGCTGGCAGGGCGTCCCCGAGGAGGCTCCGTTCGACGCGATCAACGTCGCCGCCGCCACCGATTCAGTCCCCGCGAGGCTCGAGGCTCAGCTGGCCGACGGCGGGCGCCTGGTCGCCCCTGTCGGCGGCCGAAGTCAGCACCTCATGCTCACCGTGCGTCGAGGAGACGAGTTGGTGCGAACCAAGCTCGAGGCGGTCCGTTTCGTTCCGCTGGTGCGGGACGAGTAGCCGCTCGCGCATCACGTCCACGGCCACGGGATTGTCGTCGATCAGCACGAACCTCCGCCCGAGCTCGCGGCACACCGCCCCAAGCGTGCCCGAGCCGGCGAACGGATCCAGGCACCAACCGCCCGGGCGCGAGGACGCGGACACGATCCGCCGCAATACCCCCTCGGGCTTCTGGGTCGGGTAGCCGGTCTTCTCGCGCCCGCTGGTCGGCACGATCGTGTGGAACCAGACATCGGTCGGGCGCTTGCCTCGCGCGGCCTTCTCGGGCCCCACCAACCCGGGCGCCATGTATGGCTCACGCTCGACCGCATCGGCGTCGAACCAGTGCGTCCCGGGTGTCTTCACGTAAACGAGGATCGTGTCGTGCTTCGCAGGCCAACGGCGCCGCGGCTTGGCGCCGTAGTCGTAGGTCCAGATGAGCTCGTTCAGAAACGCATCGCGCCCGAACAGTTCGTCGAGCAGCAGCTTGCAGTAGTGGGCCTCGCGATAGTCGATATGGAAGTAGAGCGTTCCGTGGGCGGCCAAAAGCTCACGAGCGGCCACCAGGCGCGGCTCGAGGAACGCCAGGTAATCTGCGAACGCGTCGTCGTAGCTGAGCGTCTGCAGGAGCCGCGAGCGGTACCTGCGGCCCCCGAATCCGACCCGGTCGCCGTCACCGTCGGCCACCACCGACAGGCTCCGCCGTGTCTGGGCTCGGCCCGTGTTGAACGGGGGATCCATGTACACCAGGTCGAAGCGTTCAGAGGGCAGCTGCGGCAGCACGCCAGCGTTGTCGCCGACGATCAAGAGGTCGTCGTCGAGCAGGATCTCCTCCTCGGCAGACTTGACGCGCATTTACGAAGAACCTACTGCCAATGTCGGAAGGTAACCCCAGACGCTAGGATTGAAATCCCCAGTGATCGTTGATCGGATCCACAACCTCCGCCGTTCGCTGCTCCAGCGGCGGGTCACCAAGTTTGCGATCGCCTCGGCGATCGCGGCGGCGACCAGCGCCGTCGTGTTCTCGCTGTTGTACGTGGCGGGCGCGTCGACGACCGTCTGCTCGATCACAGCGTTCATCGCCGGCGCGATCCCCAACTGGACGATCAACCGGAAGTGGACCTGGAAGGTGCAGGGCGGCATCTCGTTCGGCCGCGAGGTCTTCGCTTACGTGGTGATTTCCGCGGCCACGCTTGTGCTGCTGTCGCTCGCGACGGCTTGGACCGACAAGCAGGTTCACGGCATCCCCGCGGGCCACGGCATCCGGGTGATCCTCGTGACCGGCTCGTACTTCGCGGTGCTGGCGCTGCTCTACGCGGCCCGGTTCTTCCTCTACGAGAAGTGGATCTTCTCGGGTCAGAGCCGGGTGCGCGCTGCTCTGCGGTCCCGCCGCCAGGTGTGGATGGCGGCGCGGGCGAATCGCACGCCGTAGCGCAGGTTCCCGTCCTTCTTCGTGTGGCCGGCGTGGCTGGCGCGGTCGCGCATCGTGGTGGGCACCTCGGCCAGCCGGAAGCCGTGAAGCGCTGCGCTGATCATCAACTCCGAGGCCTGGTACTGCGGCTGCTCGAGCACGACCGCGCCGGTCAGCTCGGGAGTCATCGCGCGCAGCCCGCAGGCCGGATCGGTAACGCGGTGGCTGACCATCAGGCTGAACAGGAAGCCGAACACGAGCACGCCCAGATGGCGCACGCGATCGGTCGTCAGCTCCGCACCGAGCCGTCGTGAGCCGGACACGAAGTCGGCCTGGCCGGCGAGAATCGGCTGGATGACACGCTCGATCTCCTCGGTCTCGTACTGGCCGTCGGCGTCGATCGTGCAGATCACCTGCGCGCCGCGAGCGCGTGCGAGCCAGTAGCCGAGCTTGAGCGCGGCGCCCTGTCCGCGATTGACGGGGACATCGCAGACCAACGCACCGGCCGAGGCGGCGCGAGCGGCGGTCGCGTCCTTGGAGCCGTCGACCACGACGATCACCTCCGTGGCCAGCCCGGCCGCCTCAGAGGGAATCTCGTCCACGACTTCGGACACCGTCGGCTCTTCGTTGTAAGCGGGGATCACGATCGCCAGCGGCGCCCCTACTCCTGGCGGGTGAGCCGCGAGAAACGCCTGTGCCGGAGCACGATCCACCGGATCGAGCTTCGCGAGCTCGGCGTCCACCGCGAATCTCTTCGAGGGCGCGAGCGTCACTGCACGGCTCCCACGGCGCCGACCCCGGCGGCGACCGCATCGAGATCGAGCTGGGACCACTCATCCCACACGCCGGCGATTCCTCGATCGAAGTCCCATTGCGGCGACCACCCCAGGGACCGCGCTCTCTGCGAGGTCACGATCACCGCCGGCATCTCTCCGGCGCGCGCCGGCCCATGCTTCACCGACAGCTCGGCGCCCGTAACACGACGCACTGCATCGACAACCTGAAGGACGGACAGCGAGGTGCCTGTCCCGATCACCGCCGGGCCGCTCCACTGCGCTTCAGAGAGGCCGAGCCGTACCGCCTGCACCACGTCGTAGGCATGGACATAGTCGCGAACCTGGGTTCCGTCGCCGTAGATCTCGAACGTGTTGCCAAGCCGGATCGCGCGCATCAGCCGCGCGACGATGCTGTCCTTCGCCTGCATCCCTGGCCCATAGACGTTGGTCAGGCGCAGGTACGCGCATCGCAGCCCATACGAAGCGGTGTATGCCGACATCAGCATCTCCGCCGCGGCCTTGGTGGAGCCGTAGGGCGTCAGCGGGTTCAGGCGGTCCGCCTCGGTGATCGCGGGTCCCTGCATCGGACCGACGACCGCGTTGGTCGAGGCGAACACGAGCGATGAGACGCCCGCCTCACGAGCGCCCTCGAGCAGCACGAGCGTGCCGTCGATGTTGGTGTGATAGGTCGGCTTGGGCTGCTCGAGCGAGCGCAGCACGGAGGTTACGGCCGCCAGGTGCACGACCGCGTCAGTGCCTCCAGAGAGCGCCCGCGCAACGGCATCACCGTCCGCGATGTCGCCCACCACGATGTCGACCGAGGGATCGGGATGTGCCTGCAGGTCGATCACGCGGACCGCCGCGCCCTCCGAGGCGAGCGAAGAGACCACATGGCGCCCGATGAATCCGGAGCCGCCGGTGACCAACACTCGACGCCCGCTCAGCCCCCCGGCGCCGGAGGAGCTCACGTCTGAGCGAGTGCGCTCGCGGTTCGGGGCAGGTCGCTCGCCGTCTCGCGCCATCTCACCGTCGGCATGATCGCAGCGAGGTCGACGCGGTCCTTGTGGCGCTCGACGACGTCGAACAGGTGGTCGATCAGCGTGGTCGAGAGCAGCGTCGGCTTGAGTCCGAGCTCCTCGAGTCGCGAGTGCTTGACGTTGTAGTAGTGGCCCTCGAGCTCGACACGCGGGTTCTCGACGTGCTCGATCGTGCACTCGCCGGGATACTCCTTGGCGACCGTCTCGGCGATCTGCCTGATCGACATCGACTCCGTCATCTGGTTGAACACACGGAACTCGCCTGGCTCGGCGGGGTTCTCGGACGCCAGCCGGATGCACTCGACGGTATCGACGATGTTGATCAAGCCCCGGGTTTGTGAGCCGTCTCCGTACACCGTGAGCGAGTGGCCGAGCACCGCCTGGATCACCATCCGGTTCAGGACGGTGCCGAACACGCCGTCGTAGTCGAAGCGGGTTGCCAGACGCGAATCGAGCTTCGTCTGCTCGGTGTCGGCGCCGTACACGACACCCTGGTTGAGATCGGTGGCGCGCAGGCCCCAGATCCGGCACCCGAACTCGATGTTGTGGCTGTCGTGGACCTTTGAGAGGTGGTAGAAGGAGCCCGGGCGCTTCGGGAACATCACGCGGTCCTTGCGGCCGTTGTGCACGACCTCGAACCAACCCTCCTCGATGTCAATGTTCGGCGTGCCGTACTCGCCCATCGTGCCGAGCTTGACGAGGTGGATCTCGCGATCGATGTCCGCGATCGCGTACATCACGTTGAGGTTGCCGACGACGTTGTTGGTCTGCGTGTAGACCGCGTGCTTCTGGCTGATCATCGAATACGGCGCGGCGCGCTGCTCTCCGAAGTGGACGATCGTGTCGGGCCTGAACTCCCCGACCATCGCGTGCACGAAGTCCGGATCGCACAGGTCACCCACATACGGTTTGATCGCCTTGCCTGAGACTTCGAGCCACGCGGCGACGCGCTCCTCAAGCGTGCAGATCGGTACGAGGCTCTCCACGCCCATCTCCTCGTCGTAGCCCCGGCGCGCGAAGTTGTCGCAGACCGCGACCTCGTGACCGAGGGCAGAGAGATGAAGCGCCGTCGGCCACCCGAGGTACCCATCTCCGCCTAGAACCAAGATTTGCATAGCGATGCTCCAGTACCTTCCACTCGAACTTAGATCTTCAGCACTCTCGGCTTACGAGGTGGCCCGGCACGCGGCCTGAGCTGAATGATCGCTGGCCTGCAAGCGCACGAGAATAGCCGACGGGCCACCGATAGTAGGCCACGCGCGGCGTAAAGTTACGATCAGCTTAGACGCTCGGCGGCAAACCTTAGGGCTTGCTTAGGGTCGGCTCAGTCCCTAGGTTGCGGCTGCTACCGTCTCGCGCGATCGTCGCAGCCACTGCCGAGCCCTACGCTGCAACCCCCCTCGTCTCCGTGCAACAGCAAACGATCGCACCACCGACCGTAGAGGTTCCGGACACGCCGCCGCGCACGGAGCCGCGGCGCCCCCTGCCCGGAGTCGACCTGATCAAGCGCTACCCCTGGGTGGCCGGCGGCATTGGCCTGTTGATCGTCTCGCTGCTGGCCGTGCTGTGGGCGGGCACGCGCCCCGGCTATGACCCGTATGGGTGGCTGGTGTGGGGCAAGCTCACGGTCCATCTCAAGCTCGACACGAACGGCGCGCCCTCGTGGAAGCCGCTGCCGTTCCTGTTCACTGCGCCCTACTCGCTGTTCGGCCACTACGCGCTGTGGCTGTGGATGGTCACCTCGGTGGCGGTCTCGCTCAGCGGCTTCGTATTCGCGTACCGGATCGCGTTCTACCTGGTCGGCGCCAGGCCTGAGCGCCGCTACGCGGCCTACATCGCGGGACTGGCCGCGGCGCTGGGGTTGCTGACGATCCGCGACTACACGCACTTCATCTTCAGCTCGCAGTCCGACACGATGATCGTCTCGCTGTGCCTGGCGGCGATCGACTGCAACCTCCACCGCCGCTACCGCTGGGCGTACTGGATGTGGATGCTGGGATCGCTCGGCCGACCCGAGGTGTGGCCGTTTCTCGGGCTCCAGACGGTGTGGATGTGGTGGAAGCTGCCGCAGACGCGGAAGATGGTCGGGTTCGGACTGCTGTTGCTGCCGCTGTTCTGGTTCGGGATCCCGGCGCTGACCTCCAAGAGCGCGTTCACGGCCGGCAACCTCGCGCAGAACTCCCCGCGCGCGCTCAAGAACGACAAGTTCTTCGGCACCCTGCACCGCTTCACGAAGCTGCAGGAGGAGGCGTTGTGGCTCGCGGCGTTCCTCGGAACCGCGATCGCGTTCGTCCGGCGCGACCGAGCGACCTTGATGCTGGCCGGCGGCGCGATCCTGTGGGTCCTGATCGAGTGCGCGTTCGCGCTGCACGGCTGGCCGTCGGTGCCGCGCTATCTGTTCGAGCCGGTGGCCGTGGCATGCGTGATCGCCGGGGTGTTCGCGGGACGCGTCGTGCACGACCTGCCGCCGATGCTCGCCGGCTGGTTCTCGAGGTTCTCGCCCACACGCGAGCGGTCGCGACTTGCGACGCAGCTGGGCAGCTGGGGCGCGGTGATCGTGCTCGCTGCGTTCACGTTCGCGATGCTCCCCGGCGTCGCCCAGCGCGTGCGCACCGAGCGCAAGGACCTCACCCATGAGCGTGCCCGGGCACTCGAGTTCGGCCGCTTGTCTGTCGTCGTGAACAAGCTGGGCGCCTCCCACATCCTCTCCTGCGGCCAGCCCAACATCCCGATCGGCTATCAGAGCGTATTTGCCTGGTACATGGGCACGAAGACCGGCATCTACTACGTCAGTCCCGGCTACTTCAAGGCGCACCCCCACCCGCTCGTGAACTTCTACCCGCTGAGCAACGGTTGGAAAGTGTTCCCAAGCCACGTGACAGCGGCCGCTCGGGGGCGCTGCCACGGGCTTCGTCTGGTCTACCGGTCCTAACCGCGAGGGTATCGTCCTGGCCATGAAGGTGTTGGGTGGGTCCGGGTGGGCACTCCAATATCCGAGCTGGCGTGATGGATCCAGGACCGCAGCTGGGTAGCCCGCGCCGGGGCCCGCGCAACCCGCGGCGGGGTCCGCGCAACCCGCGGCGGGGCCTGCGCAACCCGCGCCGACGGCTCGGCAATCCAGTGCTGGTACTCGGCCTGTCTGCGTTCGTGCTGCTCGTGGCGGTGCTGATCTCGCAGGCCGGAGGCGGCGGCTCACCACCGCCGCCGCTGCCAACACCCGGCCTCGCGCATCCACTCCGCGGGAGCGATCCCTTCGTCTACTCACCGGCGCAGGCCGGAGACCTGGTCGCCCGCGCGACTGCCGGCAACGCGCACGCCCTGTTCGAGAAGAGTCCGGACGGCGCGCTCGCCACGGCGGCTCGCGTGGCTCGCTACCGGCCGCTGATCGATTCCGTGACCGCGGGCACCGGAGTCGATCCGAACATCCTCGAGGGGATCGTGTTCCTGGAGAGCGCAGGGCGGCCGGATGCGATCGCGGGCGGCGATCCCGTGACAGCGTCCGGGCTCACGCAGATCCTGGCCGACACCGGCCAGTCGCTGCTCGGGATGCACATCGACCTCGCCGCCAGCCGTAGCCTGACCTCGGAGATCGACCACGCCTACGCGACCGGCCAGACCGGCAAGGTCGCCGGCCTGCAGGCGCAACGCGCGCGAATCGACGACCGCTTCGACCCGCGCAAGGCGCTGGCGGCAACCGTCCGCTACCTGCAGCTTGCCCAGCAGCGGCTCGGTCGCGAGGATCTCGCAGTCGAGTCTTACCACATGGGCATCGGCAACCTGGAGCAGGTACTCGGTGCGTACGACGGCGGCACTCCAGTGCCGTATGCGCAGCTCTACTTCGATACCGCGCCGGATCGTCACTCCGCCGCCTATCGCCTGCTGTCGGGGTTCGGCGATGACTCGTGGCTCTACTACTGGCGGGTGCTGGGCGCCGCCCAGATCATGGCCCTGTATCGCAGCAACCGCGCCGCGCTCGACCGTCTCGCTTCGCTTCAGACCGCAAGTGACTCGGCCGCAGAAGTCCTGCATCCGCCGGATCGGACGCCGATATTCGCCAGCCCCGACGCGCTCCGCGCGGCGTACGCGAACCACACGCTGGTGCCGCTGCCGGCGAATGCCCACGCGCTCGGACTTGCCTACGACCCCGGGATGGGATCGCTGGCGGCGCAGCTGCACGCACCGCGGGTGCTGTACCGCGGGCTGCGGGCGCCGGCCCTCGAGCTGCTGATCGAGCTGGCCGCAAGGGTGCGCGTGCTGTCGGGCGGCCTGACCCCGCTGCATCTCGCGAGCACCGTCACCGACGGCCGCTACCAGCAGCTCCTCGGCCTCGGCGACCCGCCCGCCGAGGCGGGTTACTCGTTCACGATCGACCGCCGCTACGTGAGACCAGCGCAGGCGCTGGCCTTCCAGGCAGTGCTCGACCAGCTCGAGTCGCTCAACCTGATCGCCTGGCAGCGTTTCTCCTCGGCGATCGAGGTGACGGTGGCCTCGAACGCCGGGAAGGCGATCAGCGGCCGGCTGTGAGCGGGAGGATCAGAGCAGCGAGGAGACTGCGTCGACCACGGCCTGCGGAGTGATCCCAAGCCTCGCCATCGCCTCAGGGCCCGGGGCCGAGGCACCGAAGCGCTCGATCGAGACGCTCAGCTGCGCCCACGCCTGCCAACCCTGGGCGACGCCGGCCTCGACGGACACGGTCGGGATGCCCGGGATCAGCACCTCGTCGCGGTAGCCCTGATCCTGGGCGGCGAACAGCTCCATGCTTGGCATCGACACCACCCGGGCGGCAATCCCGTCGCCGGCGAGCAGCTGCCGCGCCTGGAGCGCCACCGCCACCTCCGAGCCGGTCGCGACGATGATCGCGTCCGGTTCGGCTCCGGCGACGGTGTAGGCACCACGGGCCAGGCCCTCGGCGCCGCCCAGCGCGATTCGATCCAGGACTGGTAGACCCTGGCGGCTCAACACCAGGCAGGCCGGGCCGTCGAGGCACTCGAGGATGACCCGCCACGCGACCGCGGTCTCGTTGGCGTCACACGGGCGGATCACGGTCAGCCCTGGGATCGCGCGCAGCGCAGCGAGGTGCTCGATTGGCTGGTGCGTGGGACCGTCCTCGCCGAGCCCGACGGAATCGTGCGAGAAGACCCAGGCGACGTTGAGGCCCATCAGCGCGGAGAGCCGGATCGCGGGCCGCATGTAGTCCGAGAACTGCAGGAACGTCGAGCCGAACGGCCGCATGATCCCGCCGTGCAGCGCGAGCCCGTTTACGGCCGCTGCCATCGCGTGCTCGCGGACGCCCCAGTGGACGTTGCGTGCAGACCGCGCACGGGTGTAGTCGAGCTCGGATGCAAAGCGGGTGTTGACGCTCCCGGCGAGGTCGGCCGAGCCGCCCAGCATCGTCGGCGCAAGGGGCGCGAGCACCTGCATCACCTTGCCGCTCGCGACGCGCGTCGCGACCTTCTCGCCGGCGTCGAAGTGCGGCAGCATCGCGGCCAGCCCGGCGCGCGGGCGGCCGGACATCGCCCGCTGCCACTCGGCCGCCGCGTCCGGATCACGCTCGCCCCAGGCCCGGATCCGCTGCACCCATTCCTGGCGCAGCGCGCCGCCTCGGACCGCCGCCCCGGCGAACCGCTCATAGACCTCGTCCGGGACATGGAACTCGACGTCGGGATCCCAACCCAGCGCCTCCTTGGTCGCGCGGACTTCCTGCTCGCCAAGTGCCGCGCCGTGCGAGACCGGCGTCCCAGCCTTGCTCGGCGCGCCGTAGGCGATCACAGAGCGAACCCGGATCAGGGACGGACGGTCCTCCTGCGCGATCGCCTCGTCGATCGCGTCCCGCAACGCGCCGAGATCGTTTACGTCCTCGATGCCGCTCACGTGCCACCCGTACGCCCGGAAGCGCGCCTCGACGTCCTCGGTGTCGAACGTGAGCGCGGTATCGCCATCGATCGTGATCCTGTTGTCGTCGTAGAGGTAGACGATCCGGCCGAGACCGAGATGGCCGGCGATCGACGCTGCCTCTGAACTGACACCCTCCATCAGGTCGCCATCCGAGCAGAGTGCAAACGTCCGGTGATCGCACACCTCGGATCCGTAGCGCTCGCGCAGGAACCGCTCGGCCATCGCCATGCCCACGCCGTTGGCGAACCCCTGTCCGAGTGGCCCGGTGGTCGTCTCGACGCCGGGCGTCAGACCGTGCTCGGGGTGGCCCGGCGTGATCGAGCCCCACTGCCGGAACGCCTTGATGTCCTCGAGCGAGACGTCATAGCCGGAGAGATGAAGCGCGGCGTAGAGCAGCATCGAGCCGTGCCCGGCCGAGAGCACGAAGCGGTCACGATCTGGCCAAGCCGGTTCGCGTGGGTCATGCCCCATGACGTCGGCGAACAGCACGTACGCGACCGGCGCCATCGCCATCGGCATGCCTGGGTGGCCGCAGCCCGCGCGCTGAACGGCATCGATCGTCAGTGTCCGGATCGTGTCGACGCACAGACGGTCGACGTCTGCGGTCGCGGGGTGCAGGGTCGCTTCGGCGAGAGAAGTATCGGATCCCACCCACCCAAGCGTCATGGGACGAATCTTCTCTCCGACGCCGGACGAGCCCGCACATCGAATAGGTTTCGCGCATGACCGACTCGATCAGAACTCCGGATGAGCTTCTCGAGAATCTCCCCGACTTCCCTTTCCAGTCTCGCTACCACGACTTCGACGGGTTGCGGCTAGCCCACCTAGACGAGGGCGAAGGGCAACCCGTGGTCTTCTTCCACGGCGAGCCCACGTGGTCGTTTCTCTGGCGCAAGGTGATTCCGCCGGTCCGCGATGCGGGCTATCGCTGCATCGCGCCTGACCTGCCCGGCTTCGGCCGCTCGGACAAGCCGACTGAGCTCGACTGGTACACCTACGACAGTCACGCCGCGGCCGCCGGCTCGTTGCTCCAGGAGCTTGACCTGCGCGACGCGACGGTCGTCGTCCACGACTGGGGCGGTCCGATTGGGCTGCGCCTTGCGGTCGAGCAGTCTGACCGGATCGCGCGGATCGTCGTGCTCGACACCGGACTGTTCACCGGCCATCAGAAGATGACCGAGGCGTGGATCCAGTTCCGCGACTTCGTCGAGCGCACCGAGGACCTCCCGGTCGGGATGCTGGTGCGGGGCGCCTGCAAGCGCGATCCAGGGGACGCTGTGATCGCCGCCTACGACGCGCCGTATCCGAACCCAGCGTCGAAGGCAGGCGCACGAGCGTTTCCGCTCATGCTCCCGACATCGCCCGAGATGCCGGGCGCCGTCGCCGGGCAGCGGGTGCTCGACGCGCTGCGCGGCGATCAACGGCCGAAGCTGATTCTCTGGGCGGACTCCGACCCAGTCCTACCGCTGAAGACCGGAGAGCGGTTCGCGTCCGCGCTGGGCGCCGAGATCAGCGAGGTGATCGCCGACGCCAGCCACTTCCTTCAGGAGGATGCGGGCCCTCAGATCGGGGAGCGCATCGCGCAGTGGCTGGCGTCGGGACCGTGAGCAGCTGACCTAGACGGCCTCTTTGGAGCGCTTCTTCGCGACCTCGCCGTTGGGCTTGGTGGCTTCGAGCTCGAGCGGCGCCGGCGCGTCGACGGCAGGCTCGGGTGCGGCCTGCGGGGGGGTTGCCGCCGGCGCAGGCGAGGGCTCCTCGGCGACGGCGATCGTCTTGGCCATCCGCTCCTCGTAGGCCGCGCGGGCCGCGTGATCGGGGTTGGACAGGACCTGGTCGCCCTTCAGTGTGCGCGCCATCCACTCCAGCGCGCGCCGCGGCGCGAGCGCCTGCACGCGGAACAGGACACCGACCGACTTCGGCACGAAGACGTCGAAACGCCCGGTTTGGAGGGCCTCGACGATCGAGTTCGCCACGTCCTCGGGCTCGACCGGCTTGAAGCCGCGCGGCTCCGGCAGGCCGGATCCCAGCTCGGTGTTGACGACCACCGGCATCACGACGCTCACCTCAATCGCGGTGTCACGGACTTCGGCGTTGATCGCCTCGCTGAGCCCTACCACAGCGTGCTTAGTCGCGCAGTAGGTTGCGCCGCCCGGGAAGCCCGCCTTGCCGGCCGAGGAGGCGATGTTGACCAGATGGCCGCGCCCCCGTGGGAGGAAGCGCTCGAGCGCGAGCTTCGAGCCGAAGATGACGCCGTGAAGGTTGATGTCGATCATCCGCGTGGCGGTCGCATCGGACTCCTCGACGAACGGCCCGATCGGCATGATCCCGGCGTTGTTGATGAGGACGTCGAGCGGGCCCAGTCGCGACTCGACCTCATCGAGGAAAGCCTTGAAGCTTGCTCGGTCAGTCACGTCGAGCGCCAGCCCTATCGTCCCGCCGCCGAGCTCCTGTGCGGTGCGCTCGGCAAGCTCGGCTTCGATGTCGCCGATCGCGACCCGAGCGCCCTGGGTGATGAGTGCGGCTGCCGTGGCCCTGCCGATTCCCCGGGCGCCCCCGGTGATTGCGACTACCTGACCAGCAAGCGATCGAAAGGCTTTCGCCATGTGCTCCTCCTCGGAAATTGCGACAGAAGGACAAGACGGTATCGCGTTGCGAATTTGACTGGCTAGTCGGCCAGGAGCTCTGGGTATGCTGCGTTCATGGCCTACTTCGTCTTCGACGGTCAGAGGCTGGCCTACACCATCCACGGGGACGGCCCGCGAACCACCGTGCTGATGCCAGGCCTGCTGCTCTCGCAGAAGATGCAGACTCCGCTGGCGAAAGAGCTCGCGGCCCGCGGCAATCGGGTCGTGACGTTCGACCCGCTCGGCCATGGCGCCTCGGATCGCCCCGCCGAGATGTGGCGCTACTCGATGTCGGCGTTCGCACGCCAGACGGTGGCGCTCCTCGACCACCTCGAGATCGACCAGGCGATCGTCGGCGGCACGTCGATGGGCGCGAACATCACGCTCGAGGTCGCCTCGCTGGCGCCCGAGCGGCTGCGCGGGATGGTGATCGAGATGCCCGTGCTGGACCACGCGATCCCTGCCTGCGGCGCCGCGTTCACGCCGATGCTGTTCGCGCTGACGTTCGGCGAGGGCGCGATGAAGACGCTCGCCCGATGGGCCCGAGCGGTGCCACGTGAGCCGATCCCGTTCCTGCTGCAACTGGGGCTCGACTGGGTTTCCCAGGACCCGCGCGCCAGCGCCGCCGTTCTCCAGGGGATCCTGTTCGGGCGCACCGCACCCGACCGCAACGAACGAGTCAAGTTCGATGCGCCGGCACTGGTGATCGGGCACCCACGCGACCCGGTGCATCCCTTCTCGGACGCCGACATGCTCGCAGCCGAGCTCCCCAACGCGCGGCTGATCGACGCCAACTCGATCGTCGAGCTGCGCCTCAAGCCGGCGCGGCTCACCGCCAAGATCGCGGAGTTCGTCGCGGAATGCTGGGGCGGCCCGAACGCGGTCGACCCCGACGTCCCGCGCCAGGCCGCCAGCGCCTAATGGGCGTGGGGCCGCAGTAGTCCAGCGATCTCGGGGTCCAGGACGTGGGATCGGCGTCATCAAGCGCCTGCTGCGCGCTTTCGTAGCCGCGCTGGATCAACTCGCCGGCGTTCGAAATCCGACGGCGCCACGTCGATCGGGCATGGCGGTGGCAGCACGATCAGCTTGGCCTGGTGCGAGAAGCGCTCGATGTCTGACGCCAGCCGCTGATTGATCAGCAGCGAGACCGCGTGGATGATCATCGGGATCGCGCCGCGCGGGGATGCCTTGAGCGCGCAGCTGTCGCCGGTCGGCAGCACGTAGATCTCGGTCGCTCCCAGCTCGGCGGCCGCCGAGATCGGCGTGTTGTCGCAGACCCCGCCGTCGACGAGGTACTCGCCCTCGAACTCCACCGCCGGATACACGCCCGGGATCGCGGCGCTTGCGAGCACCGCAGCCCCGGCATCACCACTCGCGATGCGGCGCTCGGCACCCGTGAGCACGTCCGTCGCGATCACTTGGAATTGGATTCCCGCCCACCCCGGCGCGTCCTCGATCCGCTTGAACTGCTCGTAGTTCGAAAGCTGCGCCCTGATCCCATCGTTGGACACGAAGTGATCGCGCTGGTCGAGCAGCGCCAGCACGGCGGTCACCGGATTGGGCGGAAAGACCTTGAGCGTCCGGAGCGACTGCCAGATACCCGCCAGCTCCTCGGCGGTTGCGAGGGTCGGCGGCCGTGAGGCGATGAACGCCCCGTTGACCGCGCCGGCGGACGTGCCGACGATCAGCTCGGGCGCGATCTCGCGCTCGTAGAGAGCTCGCAGCATCCCGACCTGGATCGCGCCGAGGCTGGCGCCGCCGGAGAGCACGAACGCGATCATCGCGGCGCCGGAGGCCCGGGCGGCTCGACGATGTCGCGGCCCGTCGGATGCATCTGTTCGTCGAGCTCGAGCTGCCAGAAATAGCGGGTGAACGTGACCGGAGCCTTGAACTCACCGACGTGGGGCTCGACCGTCTCGCCGCTGGCGATCCTGACTATCAACTCCGGGTAGGTGCGCCCCTCAAGCGCCGCATACATCGGGGCGGGGAAAGCGCCACCGAAGCGTGTGTTGACGTCGGTGATGCCGAGGCCGATGTTGCGGTCGCGAAACACCTGGACGGTCGCGGGCCCTCGAACGCCGAGCTGCTCGACGACCCTGCGGCCGAGGTCGATCAGCTCCTGGTCGGCGATCACGGTGCCCTTGATCGACTCCCCGCCGCGGGATTCGATCATCGTCCGCGGGATCGCGTTCAGGCAGCGGCCGCCTAGATCCGAGAGGCAATCGATCGAGAACTCCGGCCCGTCCATGTAGTGCTGGATCATCGTCGGCTCGTCGACGTAGTCGACGAAGAACGCCGCGGCGGCCTGGTCGTCGGCGCGGTGGATCGAGCGGGCACCCGAACCCTGGCGCGGCTTGATCATCACCGGGTAGCTCTCGACCGGCTCGCCCGGGAGGACCGTCGGAGGGGACGGGAGTCCGCGGTCTGAGAGCAGCAGGTGCGCCTCGTACTTGTCGAACGTGGCGCGAGCGATTCCGGGGTCCGGCACGAACGCCGGCAGCTCGCCGGCGGCGCGCGCGTGCGCGAGCACCTCGATGTCGAGATCGGTCAACGGGATAACCGCGCCGACGCCGTGGCGTTCACACAGCTCACGCAGAGCAGGGACGTACCCGGGGTCGTCGATCCGGGGCACCGTGGCGCGGTGATGGGCCGCGTACTGCGCCGGAGCCAGCGGGTTCGGGTCAGCCGCGATCACGGTCGTGTGCTGGGCGAACGCCGAGACGATGTCATAGCGCTTGCCGACGCCGGTGAGCAGGACGGCGGGTCTCACGTCGGTGGCTGCCATCCGCCGGTCTCTCCCTTGTACAGGCCCTGGCCGCTGAACACCATCTTCACCGTCCGCGCGAGGATCTTCAGATCGAGTGCGAGCGAGCGGCGCTCGACGTACCAGAGGTCGAGCTCGATCCGCTCCGACCACGGCAACGACGCGCGGCCGTTGACCTGCGCCCAGCCGGTGATGCCCGGCTTGACCTTCAGGCGTCCACGCTGCCGCTCGTTGTACTGCTCCACCTGGACCGGGATCGTCGGGCGGGGACCGACGATCGACATCTCCCCCCGGAGCACGTTCCAGAGATTGGGGAGCTCGTCGAGCGAATAGCGGCGCAGAAACTCACCGACCCGCGTGATCCTGTCATCGCCCTGCTGGATCGCGAGTCCCGCGCCGGTGAACTCGGCGCCGCGAACCATCGTGCGCAGCTTGTAGATCGAGAACGGTTCGCCGTCCTTGCCGGCGCGCGTCTGGCGGTAGATCGGGTGCCCCGGCGTCTCCAGCCGGACGGCGACCGCGAGCAGCGCGACGATCGGCGCGGTGATGATCGAGCCCGCCAGCGCGAGCAGGATGTCCAG
This sequence comes from uncultured Solirubrobacterales bacterium, assembly GCA_963824755.1. GTDB lineage: Bacteria > Actinomycetota > Thermoleophilia > Solirubrobacterales > Solirubrobacteraceae > Palsa-465. The sequence goes on from CAWGQT010000031.1 coordinate 86,165, forward strand.
GACGCGCTGGATCATCGCGTGCCCTCGGCTGGCTCCCAGCCGGCAGAGGTTCCGCGCGCCAGCCAGTCCCACAGGCCGGCCGCGAGCGAGGCGGTTGTGAGCACGTAGTAGCGCGCGATCAGCAGCGGCCGCAGCGGTACCACGCGCGCCGCCAGCGCCGCGAGGATAACGGCCACCTGCAGCGCCACTGCGACGGCGTAGACCCAGCTTTGCCCGATCAGCGCGATGCTCGTCCCGAGCGCAATCAGGTGAAGAAACGGAGAGATGTAACGGAGCACCCGGTGGGAGACGATCATCATTGCGTACAGCGGGTCATACCCGCGGGGCGAGAGCATCCCGCCGCGCAGGACGATCGGCCACATGTGGCTCATCATCCGGCGCTTGCGCGCGAATTCGCCTTCGATCGTCGGCACCATCTTCTCGCTCGCATGCGCGTCGGACGCGTACAGCGCGAGCCATCCGCGTTTGACCATGTTGAACGGGAACGACAGGTCGTGACCCATGATCGGGTCGACCACGAGATACGCCTCGCGCCGGGTCGCGTAGATCGCTCCGTTGCCGGCCGTGACCGAGCGGAGCCTGGACTCCAGTGACCGCACGGCCATCTCGTAGCGCCAGTAGACCCCCTCCTGGTTGGTGCCCCGCTCGTTGAGGAACGTGACGTCGCCGCACACATAACCGACCTTGGGATCGACGAACGGCGCCGCCAGACGGGTCAGCGCGCTGGGCTCCCAGACGGCATTGGCGTCCGAGAACGCCACGATCTCTCCTCGAGCCCTCTCGACCGCTGCGTCCTGGGCGCGGATCTTGCCGCCTCGCGGAAGCTCGAGCACGAGGTCGGCGCCGGCCTCACGCGCCCGCTCAGCGGTCGCGTCGGGAGAACCGTCGCAAGCGACGATCAGCTCGACGCGGTCTTCGAGATAATCGAGCGCCCGCAGGTTGGCGATCCGCTGCGCGATCACGTCCTGCTCGGCGTAGGCGGCGACGATGATCGACACCACCGGGAGCTCAGCCGAGCCGGCCGGGCGCGCTGTAGCGCGGCGGCGGCCGGTGAGCGCCACGAGCAGTTCGAGCAGCAGGCCGTAGCCGAGATGCGCGTAGAGCAGGAGCCCGGCCGATACCCAGAAGATCACCTCGAGCGCAGTCATGGCGGCGCCGATTGTGGCGCAGGTCGAAGCTGGCCATCGGCCACCTCCCGATACAGCTCGATCGTCGCCGCAGCAGCCCGCGCCCAGGAGTACGGGCCGGCGGCGGCCGCGCGGGCGGCCTGTTCGAGCTGCTCGCGCCGCGCGCGATCTGCGAGCAGCTCGCGGATCGCGGCCCCCAGCGCAACGGCATCCCCCGGTGGCACGAGTTGCGCGGCCCCCGTCGCCGCGAGCTCCGAGAACCCGCCCACGTCGCTGACGATCGAGGGCTTTCCAAATGCGAGCGCCGTCGCCAGCACCCCCGACTGATCGAGCCGCTCGGTGCGCGTGTACGGAAGCACCACGAGCTCGGCGCGGCGGAAGCACGACGCGAGCTCGGCGTCGGAGACGTAGCGCGTCACGAACCTCACAGATGGCGGAGCGCCGGCAAGCAGTGCCTCCAGCGGCATCCTCGAGCGGCCGACGATCCACAGCTCGGCATCGGACACACCTCGCCATGCCCGCAGCAGCACGTCGAGCCCCTTGTACGGACGCAGCAGCCCGAAGAACAGCACGACGGGCGCCTCGACCGAGCGCAGCTCCATGGGTAATGACTCCTCGCTCCCACCGGAGACGAGGTGCTCGAATGCACCATGGTGGATCACCCGGACCTTCTCGGCGGGCACCCCGAGCCTCTCGACCAGCATCCGCTGGCCGTACTCGGAGTGCACGACGATCGCGTCGACTGCGTCGTACAGCCGGCGCTGAGCGCGCGCCTGCCCCGGTCGCGGCTCTCGTGGCAGCAGATCATGTGCGGTCAGCACGACGGGCCGGCGGGGCAGCAGGTAGGAGTCGAGCCACTGGACGTCGAGCCACTGAAAGTGTGCGACGTCGCAAGCTCGCGCGATCCGGCGGTAGCGGAGCATGTCGGGGACGTGCTCGAGCAGCTTGACCGCCGCGCGCCGTCGGGAGCCTGCCGGCCCCCTAGCTCGGCGGTAGAAGACCTCGCGCACGGCGTAGCCATCCGTCGGCGCAACCGCGCCGTATGCAAACCGGCTGGTGATCAACTCCACCTCGGCTCCGGCCTGTGCGAGCGCCGCGCACAGCGCGCGGTCGTAGGGAGGCGTGAACGCCGAGGGGTCGATGACGTGAACGTGCATCAGCTGCTCAGCGAGCGTCCCGCGAGCGTCGCGATCCGCGTGGCTGCCTGCCGCGCGGCGTCGCCGCTGAGCGGCTGCACGCGGGCGCCCACATCGCGCTCGAGCCGCAGGGCCGCCGGCGCGATCGCGCTCAGCGGCGGAGCGGGCCGCGGGCGGCGGATCAGGTCCAGGACTGATCGGATCGGGTGACGCACGAGTAGCCGGATCAGGGCAAGCGCTCGCGCGCCCACTCCATCGTCCTCCCGGTAGGAGACATGGATCCGGCGCGCGGCTTCGAGATCCACTGCATCGGGTCTTGCCGTCGCCTCGACGCGGGCGCCCTCGAGCGTCATCGCGAGGTCGACGAGCGGGTCGCCGCGGACCGGGAACCGCTCGGCGATCAGCACCACCCGAGCATCCCGGGCGGCGGATGGCGGCGCCGTGGCGGGACGGTTCGAGAGCGCGAAACCTGCCAGCTCCTCGGCAGCGAGGATCGCATCCAGCGCTGCGAAGCGGGTGCGCTCGACTCGCCCCAGTCCATCCGCGCTCGAAGCGCGCGTAGGCAGCGTTCGACGCTCGTCGTCGGCGCGGCGTCGCACGCGCCGCAACACCCTCGACATCCCACGCCCGACCGCGGGCTCGGGCTCGAACTGCTGGTAGCGGCGCGCGAGCCAGGCGCGGCCGGCGGCGTACCCGCGCCACTGACGGCGGAGCTCGCCGAGCGACGCGCGATAGTGATGCTCGACCCTGGCGTTTCGCCGCAGCTCGAGCCGCCAGCCGGCCTGCTGAATTCGCCAGCTGAAGTCAGTGTCCTCGGCCGCCCGGACCCCCTCGTAGAACCCGCCGACCTGCTCGAAGGTGGTGCGCCGTACCAGCAGGTTGGCCGCCGCAGCGCGCGGCCGGTACGGGTGCGCGAGGTGCGCCTCCTGGCTCAGGAAGCTCTTGTGCGCGCCGTAGCGGGCCGCAAGCGTGTCGTGGGCGTCGGTGGCCGGGATGACCTCGCCCGCCAGCGCGCCCACGTCGTCGCCGACCGGTTGGGCGAAATACGCGTCGAGCAGCGCGCTCGGAGCCCGACAGTCGGAGTCCAGGAACAGGATCCACTCGGCGCTCGCGTGCGCGGCGCCGGCGTTGCGGGCGTGCGCCGGCGAGCGCTCGCCGGCGGCGCGGATCACCGTCACCCCGGTGGCGTCATGGACCAGGCCCGAGTTGTCGGCGAGGATCAGCTGGTCACCGGGCTGCGTCGCGAGTGACGCGAGCGCCTGGAGCGCAGCGCGTGCATCGGCCTGATCGCCGCCGAAAGGCATCACGACGCTCACCGGCGGCCGGCTCACGTCCCGCTCCCGGCCGGCGAGGGCACAGACCGCCGCGCGCGATCGATCAATGCCCGCAGGCCGCTCAGCTCCTGCCGGTGCGCGAACCCAGTTGCCATCAGCACCAGCGGCATCAACGCGAACACCGCCGCGCGGCTCAACAGGCCGAGGATGCCGTGCGTGGGCAGCAGGAGGTCGCCACCGGCCGCGAGCAACCCGAACACCGCCGTCAGCTGCGCCAGCCGGCGCCATTCGAACTCGACCCGGAACGCGTTGCGCGTGAGCAGGTACATGACCACGAGCATCATCACGTAGGCGCCGCACAGCGCGATCCCGGCGCCGGCGATGCCCAGCGGCGGCACCAGCGCGATCAGCAGCACCACGTTGGCCACCAACCCAGCGAGTGCGGCCGGGAAGTTGCGCGTCGTCACCTTCGCGCGGCCTGCGACCACCAGGAACACCACCCACAGCCCGTACAGCGCCCACCCGAGCGCCACCCATGGCAGCGCACGATAGGCGCCGTAGTATGCCGGCGCGGTCAGCAGGCGCAGCACCCACCGACCGAGCAGTGCGAGCCCCGCGACGACCCAGCCGCTGACGGCGACGTAATACGTCGTGACCAGCCCATACAGCCGGGCCGCCTGTTGATCGTCGGTGATCGAATACGCGAGGGGTGGCCAGGCGTACTGGAACGCGCGGACGATGAACGCGACCGCCCCGGCCAGCTTGACCGCGATCGAGTAGAGCCCCGCGAGCCTCGGGCTACGGGTGTGGAAGATGTAGTAGCGGTCGATGATGCTCAGCGCATACACCGAGGCCTCGGCCGGAACAGTCGGCAGGCCGAAGCGCAGCAACACCGTTAGCCGCTCGGCGCCGGCGCGGCTGGCAGATCGACTCTTGCCCCATGGAAGCAGGCGCCGACGCATCGTCCACCACAGGCCGAGCAGCACCAGCGTGGAGGTCGCATAGTTGCCGAGCAGCAGCCCTTTCGCGCCCTCCCCGAGGACCACGACCAGGACCACCGACGAGGCCACCGTCAAGAGCACGTTGATCAATGACGCCGTCGCGTAGGCGCGCAACCGCTCGTCGACGCGCAGCAGCCCATAGGCAAGCTCCAGGTTCGTGAAGCTCCACAGGCCGAGCACGGCGATCCGGAAGATAGCCGGGTCCGAGTAGCCGAGCACAAGCTTCGAGAGCGGCTCCGCCGCGATCGCGAGCGGGATCGAGACCGCGGTCGTGGCGAGGAGCAGAAAGCCCACGGCTTGCCGGGCGAGCGCATCCCGCCGCTCCTGATCCTGGTCTGAGAAATGGAAGCGCAGGAACGCCTCGATCATCCCGAAGCGGGCGATGATGCTGATGAAGATCACGCCGTTGGCCAGCAGCTCGACGACGCCGTACCCGGACGGGGGGATGTACCGCGTGTAGACCGGCAGCAGCAGGACGGCGATGAACTTCGAGACGACGTCGGCGACCTGGTAGGCCGCCAGCGAGGACGCGAGGCGTTTCAGGTACGACGTCACGGCGCCAAACGGTACGGGTCCGGGGCTCGCGGGTGGCTTCTGTCGCCCAAAGCCCGGCCGTCAGGCAGCGGCGGTCACGCAGGCGACGCGTCTGCGGAGGCCTGACCTTTTGCGAACTCACGCGCCTCGTGTCTCGTGAGCGACTTATCTCGCGCAGCTTCGTGCGCGGCCTGCACGTAATCGGCGCTCAGCGAGTCGCTCTCGTGCGCCGGATGGTGGCGCTTGCATACGTAGTGCCCTGCGTCCGTCGGATGCGTGAGGTGAATCCGCCAGCAGCCCTTCACCTGGCAGTTGCGATGCTTCCACCAGGCGAGGATGGCGATGATGATCGTCGCCTCCCCGAAGTCACTGCCAGGTCCAGACCAGAAGTTGTAGCCATCGCCGTGTAGCGGATCGAACGGCGTCTGCATATGGAAGATGTTCGCGAGATGAAACAGGTGGGCGATCAAAGCGGCTCCTGCTGGGTCGGACCGAAATTCTTTGCGACGACTAAGCCCTGGATTATGGGGGCGCCGCGGACGGCCGCGGTGCGTCAGTCCCCGACCCACTCCGGCCCCCGCCGGCAACGCCAAGCCCCGGCCTACCCCCCGATCACCTTCCACGCCTGGTTGACGAACTCCTGACCATCGACGTTTTTGGCCAGCTGTGACCCGAACCCGGGCAGGCCGACGTCAATCACGAGACCCCGTCCCAGCCGGTACCCGACGATGCTGGGCGCGGTCGAGGTGGCCCCCGCCGAGGAGAGCACCTTGCCCGGGGGCGAAACGGCGAAGGGCTGATAGACCCGGAACCCGGGCAGCGCGCCCGAGGTGTTGGAGAACAGGCCGAGCTGATCGGTGATGACGGTGATCAGGTCGGACGCGCTCTGGGTGACGAGCCCGCCCGGACGCGCGCCGAACACGTCCGCCGCGGTGGGGCCGGTGGGATCCAATGCCGTCGACCGCTGAACCGTCACGCCGCGGCGGAAGGCATCGGTGCCGAACGAGAGCACGTGACCCCCGCCCTGGACATACGAGGTCAGCGCCGACCCCAGCGAGCTCGGGATCCAGCGCTCGGTCCCCGCGAACACGACGGCGGCATGACCCGTCGGCTGGGGCCCTACGTGGTCGATCAGGCCGAGGTCGGTCGTCAGGTCGTACGGCAGGTGGGCCTTGTCGAGATAGGCCAGCAACGCGGCCTCGTCGGTAAATCCCGCCGGCAGGCCGTGGGCGAGCGGGCGGGCGAGGCTGACCGGAAGCCCCGCATCGAGCGTGTCGGGCATGCCGTCGCTGTCCTCGTCGCCCGGATTCTGCCCCTGCCACGTCAGGGCCGGCAGCACCACGAGGACGCGAGGCCCGCCGGACGCACTCGCGAGCAGCGGCACGGCGGTCGTGTGCGTCCCCGATCGCAGATCCAACTGGTAGAGCCCGGCGCCACCGCCGGGCAACCGGACCCGAAGCGCATAGCCCTGCGACGACCCGCTCGAGACCGGCTTCTTCACGCCCACTCGAAGCAGTGTCCACCGATAGGGGCGCTGGCGCGCGTCGACATACAGCAGCGTCCGCGACCCGGCAGGTGCCGGGTAGCGCGGCGGCTGCGCCGCGAGGTAGCGCACGGTGACGCCCGCGTGCGGAGTGCTGCCCGGGGCCGGCGGAATCGTCGCCGGGAAGCGGCCCACGTTGCACGCGGCGTCGGTAACGCTCAGGCCGGCGAGATAGATGCCAGCCGGAGCCGGGAGCCCGTTAATCCGTCCGTCCCAGGTCGCAACCGGCGCCTTGTTGGCCGGGTTGAAGAACCGCTTGACAAGCTGTGGCTTGCCCGGGACGTCGGTGCGGTACAGCTGCACGGTCGCTCCCTGGTTCTCGTTGCCGCGATAGCGGATCGCCACGGAGCTCCGGCCCGCCGGCGGCGGCGTCAGCTTCGGAGTGACGGCAGTGACGACCGGGTGGGGCGGCACGGTCTTGACCGTGACGGGCTCGAGCTGCCCCGACGTGTTCGAGATCTCGACCGTGCGGCCCTGGTTGATCAGCGCGACCTTGATGTAGTACTGCCCGTCCGGCGCGAATGAACCGTCGTCCTCACGCCCGTCCCAGACGAAGTCCCCGTCGGGGTTGCGCACCCCCCGACGCATGTGGCGCCCCGATGCGATCGTGCGCACGATCTGGCCGGTCGAATCGACGATGTACACGTCGACGTCGTCGGAGCGGTGCTGCAGGTAGAACGACACCCTCATCACCCTGTGGTCCACGCCCTTGCAGGTCGTGCCGTTCACCGGGTTGATCACCGAGGGATACGGTGCCGGAAAGCCCGCGATCAGCGGCGTCGTGACCTTCAGGTGCTGGACGACGAAGAAAGCCGCGACCGTCGCCAGCACGAGCGCCGCGAACGCGACGACCGGGAGCCTTCTCACAGGGCCACAACCATGACGTTGGGGACCTTGAATGTGTGGAAGGCATCGAGACCGCATGGGTCGCGCTTGCAGAGCATCACGCGGATGCTTCCGCCGTGACACACGACCAGCGCCGGGAGCTCGCCTGCGGAATGTATGTCCTCGAGCGCCGCGCTCACGCGCTGTTGCTGATCGAGCAACGACTCACCTCCCGGGAACCGGAAGCCAGCCCCCGCCCGCAGCCACGCCGCATACAACTCGGGCTCCTCGCGCTCGATATCGATGAACCGGTGCCCCTCCCAGCGCCCCCGGTTGGCCTCGCGCAATCGCGAGTCCAGGCGCACATTCAGCCCGAGCCGCTCTCCCACAATCTCGGCCGTCTCCCGAGCTCGAGACAGATCGGAGCTCCACAACGAGACAACGCCCGCGGACGCCATCCGCTCGCCCAGCTCCCGCGCCTGCGCGCGGCCGGTGTCGTTGAGGTGCGTATCCGTGAAACCCTGGACACGGATCGGCTCACGGTTGTCATTGGTCTCGCCATGACGCGCGAGCAGGATCTGGGTGGGCGGGATCCCATCACTCATCGAGCTCGGCGACCGCCGTGTCCGAGCGCAGGCCGAGCCTGATCGTCTCCAGCGACAGCACGTCGTCGGGAGCGACGTTGCCGAGGTTCACGTCGGGTCCGAAGCGACGCACGAACCAGACCTGCTGGTCCTTGCGCGGCGCCTCGAACAGGAGCTTGGTCGGGTCGACGGCGTGCGCGATCTCGTCGATCAGGCCCATGCGCACCTCTCCGTCGTGGCGGAAGATCCCGACATTGCCGCTCTCGCGAGCCTCCGCGATCACCTTCCAGGCACCCGCCTCGAGCTCCTTCTGGATCAGCTCGACCCAACGATACGGAGCCATGATGTGGGTGTTGTCCTTGGATCCGACCTCTGAGAGCACCACGAACTCTTTCGCATAGCGCTCGATCAGAGCAAGCTTGTCCTCGTGGTGCATCGTGATCGTCCCGTCGGAGATCTCGAGATGCCCGATGCCCAGCTCGTGCAGCCACGCAATCAGCTCATCGAGGCGGTTCTGCGCGATCGCGAGCTCTGTCAGCGTCCCGCCCAGCACCACCGGGATGTCGTGCGCGCGATATGCCTCGAGCTTGCGCGGCAGGTTGCCGGTCGCAAGCGCCGTACCCCAGCCGAGCTTGACGAGATCAACCGAATCGCCGGCGACCTCGATCAAGCCCTCCACCTCGGCGACGGAAAGGCCACGGTCGAGGACGTGGGTGAGCCCCTGCTCTCGGGGCTTTGCGCTCCGTGTCGGGAGTGTCAGCACTTCCGGCATGTGCAGCGCCGCTACGTGGTGCCCGCGAGGTCCGAGCCCACCGTCACCACCACGGTCGACGTGCAATTCCCTGGAGGCGGGCATGCCACGGCTTGCGTGTTGGAGTCGATCGGCTGCACCGTCGAGGCGCCGAGCTTCAACGCGGTCGCAACGTGGACCGCGTCCTCCTTGTGTCCGGGCAGGTAGGCGACGACCGTGCTGGTCTGCGTCTGATCCGCCGCGTTCGTGACCTTGCCCTCCTTGTAACCGTCGCCGCTGAGCTGTGTCGCAATGCGGTTGGCGAGCCCCGAGGTAGAGGTGCCGTTGAGGACCGAGACGTTGACTGTCGCCGGGCTGAACGCAGCGACGCGCTTCGCCCGCCGCGCGGCGGAGGGCGAGTTGGTGGTAGGGCCGGCGTTGGAGGCGGGCGAGTTGCCGCTGCCTGAGGTCACGATCAGCAGGACCGCGACGACGGCGACGATCACGAGGCCGCCCAGCAGGAAGATGAAGCCGCGCGGTATCCCGCGTCCTGAGCCCTGGGAGCGGGGCGGCGCGGACGTAGGGCGCCGGGCAGCTTGCGGGGGCGCGCCAGGACGGATCTGCACCCTTGGCGGTGGCGGCGGCGCCGCAGCAGCAGGCGGCGGAATGCGCTCGTGGGTTGCGCCATTGGTGCCGGCCGCTGCCGCCGTGGCCGGCGCCGGCGCACCAATCCGGGTGTAGTCATCCGGCTGCTCCTCCGGCTCGGGTTCAGCCGTGCCCGGCACATCCGTCGGGATCAGCTTGGTGGCCGCCGCCAGCGGAGGCGCACCGACACCGGCGGGCGCGCCGAACGTGGCGGACGCGGCGGCGACCCCTGCGGGGACCGCGACCGATCGCTGCTGCTGGACCGGGGCGGGCGCCCGCTGCGCCGCGGCGGGCTGGGCCTGTGGAACCGCTTCCCGCCCACCCACGGGAACCGATCTGACGAGCTGTGCAATGCGCGCCTCGAGCTGCTGGATCCGCTGGGCCGCTTCGTAGGCGTGCTCACGCAGCGTGGCGGTCTCACGCGCCTGCGCGAAATACAGCAAGATCAGGATCGCCAAGCCGATGATCGCGGCAAAGCCGCAGTACGCGCCCACCGAATCGATGAAGTGGTGGACTGAAAATGCGAGCGGAAGCGACCCCATGCGCGCAGTCTACGTTGGCACCCGGGCGGTTGGGTTGTCAGCCGTGGCTGCTCGAGCCGCTCCCAGCCGCGAGACCTGCTCTGCCAGTCCGGCGGCGTCGCCTTCCAGCACCAGCAGGTTGATCTCGGTGAAGGTGCGCTCGACCCACGCCGGATTGAGCCCTTCGCGCTCCGCGCGCAGGATCTTCTGCGCGGGCGTGGGCTGTGGGTGCTCGTAGGGGTTGAACAGGTCCTCGTGGAACTTCTCGCCGGGCCGTGCGCCGACGATCTGAATCGCGATGTCGCGCTCGGGCTCCAACCCGGACAACCTGATCATCTGCTCGGCGAGATCGCGGATTCGCACCGGGTCGCCCATGTCGAGCACGAGCACCTCGCCGCTGACCTCGCTCACGGAGCCGGCACGAATGATCAGCTGGACGGCTTCGGGGATCGTCATGAAGTAGCGGGTCATGCGCTCGTCGGTCACGGTAACCGGGCCACCGGCGGCGATCTGGCGGCGGAAGATCGAGACCACCGATCCCGAGGAGGCGAGCACGTTGCCGAACCGCACGGTCGCGTAACGGGTGCCGGGATGACGGGCCGCGGCGGCCTCGACCGCCCACTCCGCCAGCGCCTTCGAAGCGCCCATCACGTTCGCCGGCTTGACCGCCTTGTCGGTCGAGACGAGCACGAACGTGCCGACGCCCGCCTCGCCCGCGATCCGCGCCACCAGCCGCGTGGCCAGCGCGTTGTTGCGGATCGCCTCGACTGGATTTGCCTCCATCATCGAGACGTGCTTGTAGGCGGCGGCGTGAAAGACAATCGTCGGCCGGTGCTCGGCGAGCACCTCGCGCATCCGCTCCTCCTCCTTGCAGTCGGCCAGCACCGGGACGGCGGTGCGCACGTGGCGATCCTCTTCGAGCTCGCGGAGGATCTCGAACAGGTTGTCCTCGGCGTGGTCCACCAGCACCAACCGCCGCGGGCCCACCCGCGCGATCTGGCGGCACAGCTCGGAGCCGATCGATCCGCCCGCACCGGTCACGAGCACGATCTGGCCGGCGAGGTAGGCGCCGACCCGCTCGAGCTCCATCCGCACCGGCTCGCGGCCGAGCATGTCCTCGACCCGCACCTGGCGCAGCTGGCGCGTGACGCGCATCTGACCCGACCCGTCGCGCAGCAGCTCGAACACCGTCGGCGTCGTGCGCACGGGGATCCCACGCTCGCGGCACGCGACCACCACGCGGGCGCGCAGCGTCCCGGGCGCCGAGGGCATCGCGATCACAACCTCCTCGGGCTCGGTGTCGTCGAGGATCCGGTTCAGATCCTCGGCCGAGGTGGTGCCGAGCACCCTCAGCCCGTACTCGTCCTTGATTCCCTGCTTGCGCGGATCGTCGTCGAGGAAGCCGACCGGTCGCAGCCGCAGGTCGCGATTGCGAACCAGCTCGCGGGCCACGAGCCGCCCGCCCTCGCCGCCGCCGACGATCAGGACGTCGCGCGCGCCCTTGGCGACGCGAAAGCTCCGTACACGCCCCTCCACGACCAGATGGACCGCGAACCGCGCGCCGACCAGCAGCGCCACGGTCAGCAGCAGGAACAGCGCGATCACGCTCGCCGGCAGCGTCACTGGCGTGGACTGCAAGCTATTCGTCTGCACCGGGTGGATCAGGGCGATCGCGCCGACGATCACGACCTGCCCGACGATCACGCCCTTTACGACGGCCTCGTACTCGCGCTGTCCGACGAACGTCCAGACGCGCTGATACACCCCGAACGCACCCAGCACGACGATCGTGCCGGCCACCACCCACGGCATCGTGGTTTCGAACAGGTCCTCGTAGCGGGTCGGGACATGATCCTCGAACCGCAGTCGAAACGCTAGGTAGTAAGCGAGCGCGACCAGTACACCGTCCACCAGTAGCTGGGGCAGGGAGTGGCGATGAACGGGGAAGGCCGCGGATCTGAGCCGCCGGCGCATGCGGTGGGGAATTCTAGTGGCGAGAGCGGGGATTCCCGCTTAGCGCGAGGTTAGGGGCCTCGCTGCGCTCGCCGGGGATTGGGGTCCCTCCCACCCGAGCGGGCCCATCCTTTCGGCTATGGCGCTTCGTGGTGGCGGTGCCGGGCGCTGTGGGGGTGTCCACCCCGTCCATGCCCATTCCGCCGGCCATCCATGGCCGGCGGGATCGGGGTCCCGCCCACGCGGGACTTCATACAACACCAACCTCCCGCTGAAGCACGAAAAGGGAGGGCCGAACGTCCATAACGTGACAAAACGACTCCGCGGGAGGCAACGGTCTACGAAATGGACGCGACGCTGGGACGTCCAAAACGTTCACCGTCGCCGTTAGGGGCGAGCGCTTTGTTACGAAATGGACGCCGCGAGGCGGTCTGGACGGGCCCTCCCAGCCCCATGGATGCCGCCGAAGGCGGCCCCTACCCGACCTTGACCGTCTTTGAGGTCGAGAGCACGTGGCCGCTGCTGTCGAGCGCCTGCACCGCCACGTAGGTCTGGCGGCCGAACGTGATCGCGGTCTCGAACCCGCGCTTGGGCGAAGAGGCCACCGTATGCAGGGAATTCGAGGAGCTCCCGCCTTCGACGCGCCAGGACGAGACGTTGGTCGCGCCGTTCCAGCTCACGTAGATGCCGGTGCTGGAACCGCGGCTCTCGCCGATCACCGCCGGCGTCGTCTTCGGGTATCCGTTCCAGACGAAGCGGTAGGCGCGGTAGGTAGGCGTGAAGTCCTTGAAGCGGGCGTCGAACACCACCTGGTTGTGGGAGTTGAACTCGGTGAAGTACGGGTTCTGGCCCCAGCCGATGAAGTCGTCGCCGTTATCGAGCTGCTGATAGTTGCCCTCGAAGTTCGTGTCGATCTGAGGCGAGTGCGCGTCGGCCGCGACCGCCGTGGCGACCATGTGCTTGGTGTCGAGGAACAGCTTCAGGCCGCGGGCGGGATGGACGCTCGGAGGACCGCCGCCGTCGTCGAACATCGTGATGAACCAGTCGTGGCCGGAGCGCACGCGCACGTCGTGCTGATAGGCAAACGAGGCGCCCGACGCCATCCTGAAGCTCGAATGCTTGCCGCCCAGCGTCCAGATGGTGCGCCCGGTTCCATGGTCGACCTTGTAGGAGGCCCAGGTGTTGCGGCTCGAGATGATCAGGTTGCCGTCGTGATCCACATCGATCGAGTTGACGTGGAAGTAGTCGAACGGAAGCCCGCCGTTGGAGGGGAGCTTCGAGTAGGTGTCCGAGATCGGGACGTGGTCGAGGCTGTCCCACTGGAACAGCACCAGCCCCGTGGGGATGTCTATCTCCTGGACCTCCGCGTCGAGCGTGATCTGATGGGAGGGGCCATGCAGGGACGTGGTGTCCCATCGCACCGGCTGGAAGGCAGTGATCAGGGCGGTGTTGTGCGGTGTGATCTGGAACTCGTGAAGATCGGCCGCCAGCCCGTTGGCGGCGCGCACGACGTTGGTGACCTGGTAGGCGCTGTTGTTGATCACGTCCTCGCCGAAGCCGACGCCGGCGGTGACATAGCCCTGCCACCAGGTGAGGACGTTGCGGCCCCGGTATTGCTGGACCCTGAAGTCCGAGGCGGAATCGTTGCCAGGCAGCGCCTTGAACCACACGACGTTCCCCTGCGGGTCGAGGATCTCGGGACCGTCCTGCACCGGCCCGTACTGCGAGGCGACGAACATGTCGCCGGGCGCCGTCGGCCCGGTGTGGTCGATCTTGATGGCCGGCGGGAAGATGTCCTTGCGCGAGTGGAAGTGCCAGACGTCGCCCGGCGTGCGGCTGGCGGCGGGCCAGTGGGAGGTCCCGAACAGCCCGACCGCGTCGGCGACGCGGAACTTGTAGGTCCCCCCTGAGGCCCCTGCGATGTTGAGACTGGTTCTGACGGTTACGGTCTCTCCGGGCTTGAACGGCGTCGTCGGCAGGAAGCTTCCGCCGCGACCGTCGGAATCGCCCTGGACGCTGCCGCTGTGCGGGCCGCTGCTCGATCCCTCAACGAGGATCGTTCCGAGCTGGCTCGCGGGCACGCCGCGGAACGCGATCTGCGTGTGAGGCGGCGCGAGCTGGCTGCCGGGGATCGGGAACACATCGACGGTCGCAGACGCGGCGGCGCGGGCCGGAGCCCGAACCAACGCGAACAAGCACAAGCCGAAGATCGCCAGGAGCAACGCCGCAACTAGTGCGACTGGTCTTCTGAGCATCGAGATCTTCTCCAACAGGTTACGACGATTGCCCCGGCCTTGGGCCAGCTACGAGACTGTTTTCGAGGTACCGAGGACCTTTCCTTGCGAGCCAAGGGCCTCGACCTGGTAGGTCTTGGCGGAATGGCTCAGCGTGAAGGTGGTCTCGAAACCGCTCTTGGTTTTGGTGGCGACCGGCTTCACGCTGCTGGCGCTGTTGCCGGCGAGCACGCGCCACCGGAGCACCTCGGTCGCGCCGTTCCAGCTCGCGTACACGGTCGCCTTGCCCTTGACCGTACGCACCGCGATGCTCGGCTTGGTCGTGGGCTCGCCCACCCAGTCCACCGTGTAGGCCCGGTAGCTCTGGTCGGGGGTTGGCCACGCCGCGTCGAGCAGCAGCTTGCCGGAGGGCGAGAACTCAGAGAAGAACGGCTGCGAGCCCCAGCCGATCGTGACGTTGTGGTTCGACAGCAGGTCGGTGTTGCCGAGGAACGCGACGTAGAACTTGTTCCCGCGCTTGTACTGGCTGACCATCGACGCCGTGTGGCGTGACATGTTCAGGCGAAGGACCAGCCCGCGGGCGGGACCGTTCGGGTTCAGGAAATCGCCCGACGGCGTCATTCCGCAGCAGGCATCGTCGAACACGCTGACGATGTTTCCGGACTGGATCTGAACGTCGTGCTGCCACTGGAACTGCGCGGGCTTCGGGATCCGGAAGGTGGAGTTCTTGCCGCCCAGGGTCCAGATGATCTTGCCGCTCGCGGTGTCGAGCAGGTACGCGGCCCAGGTATTGCGGAGCGAGATGAGCAGCTGGCTGCCGTCACCTACGGCGAAGATCGAGTTGAGGTGGTACGCGTCCCAGGGGTTGCTCGCGCTCTTGGGCGGGCGCTGCTGTGACTGCGAGAGCGGGATGTGGTCGGCGACATCCCAACTCGAGACCAGTGCGCCCGTCTTGAGGCTGTAGGTCTGCACGGCGCAGTCCAGAAGCCGGCCGTTGCGGGCCCCGTGGAACCTGGAGAGGTTCTTCTTCTCGACCCTGTACGCCGTGACCACGACAGTGTCGCCGGTGACCACGGCGTCGTGCAGGCTGATGATCCACCCCTGCTTGCCGGTGATGCTCGCGACCTTGTGGTAGTGCTGATCGACGACGACGACCGTGCCGGTCTCGGGCTGCCCGGTCTTGGTGACCCTGCCCTGCCACCAGCTCAGCCCCGGCTCGCCGCTCGACAGCGTCTGGGTGCGCAGATTGGCCGCTAGCGCGTTCACGCCGATCGGCTGGAACCACACTGGCTGCAGGTTGCGGTCGAGGATCAACGGCCCAGCCTGGCCGACCATCGGCACGTTCTGGGCGACGTTCTTGAAGTTTGCGACCAGGAAGAACCCCGGCGCCAGCTGGCTGGTCTTTGTCCTCATCGTGGTCTTCAGCTTCGGCGGATGCAGCCTGGGTGCGGAGATGAAGCTGTAAGCCCCCTTCGTGGTGAAGGCACCGATCGGCGCTGCTTGCGCTGCGCTCGCTGAGACGAGCAGTGCGAGGGCGCTCAGGGCGCCAATGAATGTGGGGTTCTTCTTATTTGGCATACGCATGGTCTAATTGGGACCTAACAAGCCGCTCGTGCGAGAGTTGCGGCTACCCGAGCAGGAGATCGGCGAGCAGCCCTGGGTTGCGCCGCACGCGGTGGAAGCTGACGCCACCGTCCGAACGCTTGGCCAAGCGTACTTGATCGGCATGCACGAGCTTTTGCAGGCGGCCCTCCGCGATCAGGCGCTCGTCGACCGCGCCGAGCCTCCCCTCGAAAACCGTGAACACCGGCGTTCCGAGGGCCACGGCCTCTCGGTTCATGGTCCCCCCGGCGGAAACGACGAGGTCCGCGTAGGCGATCAGCGACTGGGCGTCGACGGCGTGGTCGGGCACGATGAAGCCACCGGCATTGACCAGTTCCGCGCGCTGCTGCTCCGTCCGCGGGAGGACGACGGTCTGCGCGCCCCTGAGCCGGTCCAGCACGCGCGCGAACAGGTCGTTCTCGAACCGGTGATAGAGGGACACCTCGGGCGGCGTCCGCACGATCGTGATCGGCTGCGCTGCATCGAGGTGGAGGTCGTCGAGCGCCGCCTGGTCGGGCTCGAAATCGGCCAGGTAGTACTCCTCTTTCAGGCCTTCGTACGCGCGGATCTTGCCCTTCGCCCCGTAGCGGTACAGGCGCTCCGGCGGGATCGCGTCCGGCACGACGACCGTCCGGGCCAGGCGGCAGTTGACGTTGTGCTGGACCGTCGCCCACTCGTAGTCGAACATCGTGGCGCTGGGGATCCTGAGCACGCGTGCCGCAACCGTGACGTCGTTGGACCCGTGGCCCAGCGCGAGCTCGAATTTCTGCGGGCGCGCCCATTTGGCGAGCGCGTGCGAACGGGCTACGAGACCTTGCGCCTTGGCCAGGAGGCCGCTGCCCTGATGACGGCCGATGGCCGTGTGCTCGATCCCGAACCGCCGGCAAAGGCCGAGCGTCTGGGCGAAGTCGCGCGCAGTGACGCGGACCTCGTGGCCGCGGTTCTTCAGCTCGGCGATCACCGGCCGCATCACGAGCACGTGCGGCGAGTTCGTGAGGTCGATCCAGATCTTCACTGAAGGGCGCCGACGACCTGTTCCGCCTGGGATCGGTCGAGCACCGGGCTCATCGGCAGCGCCAGGTTCGTCCTCGCGAGCTCGTCGGTGACCGGCAGCTCGGCGTCGCCTCGGTAGGGCGCCATCGAGGGTTGCTCGTGGACGGCGCTGCGGTAGTAGGCGCGCGCTTGGATCCCGCGCTCGGCCAGCGCTTTTTGCAGCTCGTCGGCGCGGGGGTGCGTGACGACGTACAGGTGCCAGGCGGGCTCGGCGCCGGCGGGGACTGCCGGCGGCGTTACGTGCGCGCCGATGCCGGCCTCCTCATACGCCCCAGCCGCCCGCCGGCGGCCTTCGCACCAGGTGTCCAGATGCGGCAGCAGGATGCGAAGCGCCGCAGCCTGGAGCTCGTCGAGTCGCGAGTTGTAGCCGACGTAGTCGAACGCCCGTTTGTCGCGCGATCCGTGGAACCGCAGCGCCCGCGCGAGCTCTCCAATCTGATCGTCGTCGGTCACGATCGCACCACCATCGCCGAAACACCCGAGGTTCTTCGATGGATAGAACGAGAACGTCCCGAGCTCGCCGAGCGAGCCCGCGCGGCCGCCGTCGAGGCTGGCGCCCGCGGCCTGAGCGGCGTCCTCGAGCACCGGCAGCCCGAGAGCTTTCAGCTCAGGGATAGGCGCCGGAAGACCGAACAGGTCGACCGCGACGATCGCCCTGGTCTTCTTGGTGACGGCCGTCTTGACGGTCTCGAGCGTCACGTTTCTGGTGCCGTGGTCGACGTCGCAGAAGACCGGCCGCGCGCCGGCGTTGACGACCGCCTCCGCCGATGCGTAGAAGGTGAAGGACGGCACGACGACGTCGTCGCCCGGCTTCACGCCGAGGGCCCGCAGGCCGATTGTGATCGCGTCGGTGCCGTTCGCGACGCCGATTGCGTGACGGACCCCGAGATAGTCCGCGAACTCGCGTTCGAACGCCTGCACCTCGGGGCCAAGGACGTACTTCCCCCGTTGCATGACCTCGGTCATCCGCGCGATGATCGAGTCGCGCAGCGGCGCGAGCGGGGTGTCAGTGTCGAACAACGGGATGGACATGGCTTCAATCGTGAGAAAACCTTAAACGTGTTGGACAGGGTCCGGTCGCTACGCTTGCCCCTGCTGTGCTCCTCGCACTCGCCTCCGTCACGGACTCGCTTGTCCACATTGCGACGCACGTGATCACAGACCTCGGCTACGCCGGCGTCTTCGTGATGACGATGATGTCCGGCGTGGTCGGGGTCCCGGGATCCGAGCCGACGATGCTGTTCGCGGGCTTCGACGTCTACAACGGCAACCTGACGCTGCTCGGGATCATCGTGGCGGGCGTGGCCGGCGACGTGGCCGGCGGATCGATCGCCTATGGGATCGGGCGCTTCGGCCGCCGCGAGCTGCTCGAGCGTCAGGGCTCAAAGCTCCACATGAGCAGCAAGCGCCTGGACCGCGCCCACTCCTGGTTCGAACGCTACGGATCGCCCGTGATCTTCTTCTCGCGGATGATCCCCTTGGGGCGCGCGGCGTTCCCGTACGCGGCGGGCGTCGCGGAGATGGGCTACGCAAAGTTCGTCGCGTTCGCGACCGCGGGCTCGATCGTCTGGATCGGCGGCCTGGCGCTGCTTGGCCGCGAGGTCGGCGCCGACTGGCCGAGCTGGCGGCACAACCTCGAGTACGTCGACTACGCCGTCGCCGCGCTGCTGGTCGCCGCGATCGCCTACGTGATCTTCCGCCGTGTCCGGCGGCGGCCGGCGCCGAACGTAGCCTCGTAGTGCCGTGAAAGGGCGCGGGCGCCCCCGCAAAACCCGGCTTGCGCTAGGTCAGGCCATCGTTCTGGGCGCGTTGCACGGACCGGCGGAGCTGCTGCCGATTTCCTCCTCGGGGCACGTCGCGCTCGTCCCGTGGCTCTTCTCCTGGGATTACGTGGAGCTCGACGACGAGCTGCGCAAGTCATTCGAGGTCGTGCTGCACGCGGGCACGGCCGCCGCACTTCTGATCACCTTGCGGGGGGAGGTCGGAGAGGCGCTGCACGGGCTGGACCGGCGGCGGCTGGTGCTGATCGCGCTGTCGTTCGTCCCGCCGGCGGTGGTCGGCTACGCGCTCGAGCGGCCGATCGAGAGGCGCTTCGGCACGCCTGTGACGATTGCCTGCGGCCTGCTCGCCGGTTCGCTCGTGATGGCATGGGCTGACCGCGCCCCGCAGGACCGCCGCCACGAGGACGCCGGCGCTGTCGACGCGCTGTTGCTGGGCGTCGCGCAGGCGTGCGCCCTGATCCCGGGCGTCTCGCGCAACGGGGCGACCTTGGCGGCCGCTCGACTGCGGCGGTTCGGGCGCGAGGACGCGAACCGCCTCTCGCGCCACGTGGCGCTGCCGGTGATCGCCGGGGCGACGATCCTCAAGTCGGTGCGTCTGCGCCGGCGCGGTCTACCGGCCGGCACGGCAGTGCCGTTCGCGGTTGGCGCGGCCGCGTCGTTCGCGTCGACGCTCGGTTCGACGTGGCTGATTCGGCAGGTCGAGCGCGACCGGTCGCTGCTGCCCTACGCGGTTTATCGCGCCGCGCTGGCGGCTGTTGTGCTGGCACGCCTGCGTCGGCGCACGTTTTCTTCTGAATAGCCCAGGTTTTCTGCGCACTCAACGGGCAAAATATGGGGACTCGATGAGCACTCTGCTCGGAACCACGCTGAACGGCCGCTATCGCTTGGAGGCCCGGATCGGCGCGGGCGGGATGTCGACGGTGTACCGCGCGATCGACGAGACCTTGCAGCGCCCGGTCGCGATCAAGCTGATGAATCGCGAGGTCAGCACCGACTCAGATCAGCTCGAACGCTTCCGCCGCGAGGCGCGCGCCGTCGCGCAGCTGTCGCATCCGCACATTGTCGGCGTGATCGATGCCGGCGAAGATGGGGATCCCGCCCACTCCCGGCCCTACATCGTGTTCGAGTGCGTCGACGGCGAGACGCTCAAGGAGCGGATCCGGCGGATGGGCAGGCTGCCGATTCCCGAGGCTGTCGCGTACGCGATCGAGATCGCGCGCGCCCTCGGCGCGGCGCACGCCCGCCACATCGTGCACCGCGACGTCAAGCCGCAGAACGTGCTGATCGACGAGGAGGGTTCCGCCAAGGTCACGGACTTCGGGATCGCCCGCACGCTCGACGAAGAGGGTCTGACCGCCGACGGGCGGGTGCTCGGAACGACCGACTACGTCTCCCCGGAGCAGGCGCTCGGACAGCCGGTGACGGGCCAGTCGGACCTGTACTCGCTGGGCATCGTGCTCTACGAGATGCTGACCGGCGAGGTGCCGTTCAAGGGCGACAACCAGGTCGCGGTCGCGATGAAGCACGTCCGCGAGGCCGTTCCCGATGTCCAGACCACGCGGCCGGAGGTGTCCGCCGCGCTGGCCGCGGTGGTCGAAACCGCGACGGCGAAGCGGCCTGAGGACCGCTACGCCGACGACGCAGAGCTGATCGCCGACCTCGAGGACGTGCTGGCGATCGAGACCGCGCGGGCAGGGACCGCAACGGGCGAGGCGACGAGCGTCCTGCGCACACTGCCGTCGCGCACGCGGCGACGCGTGCCGTTCGAGATACGACACAGGCTGCTCGCGCTGGGGCTGCTGCTGGTCGCGCTCGCGCTGGTCGGCGGCGGCGTCGCGTGGCTCGCGACCAGAGCACATCACGGAACCGGCAGGCTCAACTCGGTCAAGCCTCCGGCGGCCCCCGCAGCGCTCACCCAGATTCAGCTGTGTCAGTCGTGCGCACAGGGCTTCAACCCGCTCGGCAGCCCAACCGATGAGCACCCGAACGCCAGCCTCGCCGTCGACAACCAGCTGGGCACGTTCTGGAGCACGCAGATCTACTACGACCACAAGCTGGACAAGGCCGGCACCGGCATCTACGTCGACGCCAAGCCGGAGACGACCGCCCGCGTATTGAAGATCATCACCAACACGCCGGGCTTCACCGTCACGATCTACGCCCGACACAACGCGCCACCGATCAAGTGGCCCGATCCGGGATGGACGCAGGTCTCGCCAGCCACAAAGGTCGCCTCGACGCAGAACATCCAGCTGAGCAGCGGCAGCACCTCGTACCGCTACTGGCTGGTGTGGATAACCGACCTCGGCGGGCGCCCGAGCCTGGGGATCGACGAGGTCGTGCTTTACAAATAGCGGGCCGGTTAGTGTGTGCCGTGGCGGTGAGCAGTGACCGCCGATCACAACGATTGGAGCTCCAAGGGGGCGACCAAACACATGCTCGGCTTACCCAACGGGATCACGGCGTGCCTATTCGACCTCGACGGCGTGCTCACCCAAACCGCCAAGGTCCACGCCGCCGCGTGGAAGCAGATGTTCGACGAGTACCTGCGCCAGCGCGCCGAGAAGTCGGGTGAAGACTTCCACGAGTTCACGATCGAGGACTACGGCCGCTACGTGGATGGCAAGCCGCGGTATGACGGCGTGCGGTCGTTCTTGACCTCGCGCGGCATCGAGCTCCCGCAGGGCACACCAAGCGATCCACCTGGAGACGAGACCGTGGACGGCCTGGGCAACCGTAAGAACCTGCTGGTCCTCCAGATGATCCGCGAGAACGGGGTCGAGCCATACGAGGGCTCGGTGCGCTTCGTCCACGCGGCGCGCGATGCCGAGCTGCACGTCGCGGTCGTCTCCTCGAGCACGAACTGTCGCGACGTCCTGCGCGCCGCGGGCATCCTCGACCTGTTCGCAACGATTGTCGACGGCGTGGTCGCCGATCAGAAGCAGCTGACCGGAAAACCTGCTCCCGACACATACCTTGAAGGAGCGCGGGAGGTGGGCGTCGATGCGGCCCAGGCAGCGGTGTTCGAGGACGCGCTGGCGGGGGTCGAGGCGGGCCACGCGGGGAAGTTCGGGTTCGTCGTCGGCGTCGACCGGGTCGGTCAGGCCAAGGAGCTGCAAGAGCACGGCGCCGACGTCGTGGTCAAGGACCTCGCAGAGCTGCTGGAGAGCCGATGATCGAGCATCCCGCATTCCCCGTCGAGCCGTGGGCTGTCCGGGAGGTTGGACTCGCCGTCGAGCGCCTCGCGCAGACCGAGTCCGTGTTCGCGCTCTCCAACGGCCACATCGGCTTACGCGCGAACCTCGATGAGGGTGAACCGTTCGGGCTGCCGGGCACCTATCTTCAGGGCTTCTTCGAGGTGCGGCCGCTGCCGTACGCCGAGGCCGGCTACGGCTATCCCGAGGCGGGGCAGACCGTCGTCAACGTCACCAACGGGAAGATCATCCGGCTGCTCGTCGACGACGAGCCGCTCGACATCCGCTACGGCCAGCTACACCGCCATGAGCGCGTCCTCGACCTGCGCGCCGGCGTGCTGCGCCGCGTCGCGGAGTGGGAGTCGCCGACCGAGCGCGTGGTCCGGATCCGCTCCACCCGCTTGGTGTCGTTCACGCATCGGTCGGTCGCGGCGATCTCCTACGAGGTCGAGCCGCTCGACGATGCGATGCGGGTCGTCGTGCAGTCCGAGCTGGTCGCCAACGAGTCGCTGCCGACCGGAGACATGGATCCGCGCGCGGCGGCGGCGCTCGCCTCGCCGCTCGTCTCGGAGTTCTCCGAGGCCGCCGATGTGCGCGCCCTGCTTGTCCATGGGACGCGTGGAACCCGGCTGCTGATGGGCGCCTCGATGGACCACGTGATCGATGGACCGCCAGGGACCGAGTGGTCGGGCGAGAGCTTCGCGGACGTAGCGCGTCTGACGATCACCGCCAACGTGTCTCCCGGCGCGCCGCTGCGATTCGTCAAGTTCCTTTCCTACGGGTGGTCGGGCGAGCGCTCGGCACCGGCAGTTCACGACCAGGTGGCAGCAGCGCTCGCGGGCGCACGGCACACCGGCTGGGACGGGCTGGTCGCACAGCAACGCGAGTACCTCGACCACTTCTGGGAAGGCGCCGACGTCGAGCTCGAGGGTGACGCGGAGCTCCAGCAGGCGGTCCGGTTCGGCCTGTTCCACGTGCTGCAGGCTGGCGCCCGTGGTGAGCAGCGGGCGATCCCCGCCAAGGGACTGACGGGTCCCGGATACGACGGCCACACGTTCTGGGACACCGAGAGCTTCGTGCTCCCGGTGCTCACGTACACCGCCCCGCACGCGGCGGGGGATGCGCTGCGCTGGCGCCATGCCACGCTCGAGCGGGCGCGAGAGCGGGCGGCCCAGCTCGGTCTGAAGGGCGCAACGTTTCCGTGGCGGACGATCGACGGACATGAGTGCTCTGGCTACTGGCCCGCGGGAACCGGCGCGTTCCACATCAACGCCGACATCGCCGATGCGGCGGTGCGCTACCGCGCGGCGACCAATGACAAGGCCTTCGAGCGTGAAGTTGGGCTCGAGCTGCTGGTCGAGACGGCGCGCCTGTGGCGATCGCTGGGGCACCACGACGCCGCGGGCAACTTCCGCATCGATGGAGTGACGGGCCCCGATGAGTACAGCGCGATCGCCGACAACAACCTCTACACGAACCTGATGGCGCAGCGGAACCTGCTCGCCGCGGCGGATGTCGTCGAGCGCCACCCTCGCGACGCTGCCAGGCTCGGGATCGACCAGGAGGAGGCGGCCAGCTGGCGGGACGCCGGAACTGCGATGACGATCCCGTTGGATCAGAACCTCGGAGTGCACTGCCAGGCCGAGGGCTTCACCGATCACCAGGCCTGGGACTGGGATCGGACCACGCCCGACAAGTACCCGCTGCTTCTGCACTTCCCCTACTTCGACCTGTATCGCAAGCAGGTCGTAAAGCAGGCCGATCTCGTGCTCGCGATGCATCTGCGCGGTCACGCCTTCACGGCGGAGCAGAAGGCGCGAAACTTCGCCTACTACGAGGCGCTGACGGTCCGGGACTCGTCGCTCTCAGCGTGTACCCAATCCGTCGTCGCCGCCGAGGTGGGGCACCTCGATCTCGCCTACGACTACGTCGGCGAAGCGGCGCTGATGGACCTGGACGACCTCGAGCACAACACCCGGGACGGAGTCCACATCGCGTCGCTCGCCGGAACGTGGATCGCCGTGGTCGCCGGCTTTGGGGGCATGCGCGACCACGACGGCTCGCTCAGCTTCGCTCCGAGGCTCCCGCAGGTGCTCTCGCGGATGGCCTTCCGGCTGTCCTTCCTGGGGAGGCTGCTGAGGGTGGAGGTGAAAGCCGGGCAGGCCACGTACACGATTGTCGACGGCAAGGCGCTCCAGATCGTCCACCACGGCAACAGCGTCAAGCTCACCCCTGAGGAGCCGGTCTCGCTCCCGATCCCGCCGCCGCCGAAGCTCGAGCGGCCGCGCCAGCCGCCGGGGCGGGCGCCCACGCGCCGGCACCCCGATAGATAACGACCGGCGCTTTCAGTGCCGGTGGCGGCGCTCGGCCTCGTGCCGCTCGAGCGCGAGCCCCACGAGCCGATCGAGCAGCTCCGAGTACGGGATCCCGCTCGCCGCGAACAGCGACCCGAACACGCTCGTCTGGGTGAAGCCCGGCATCGTGTTCAGCTCGTTGACGAGCACCTGCTCGCCTTCGACAAAGAAGTCGACTCGCGCCAGTCCGCAGCAGCCGGTCGTCAGGAACGTCGCGAGCGCCAGCTCGCGCACCCGCTCGCGGACGTGGTCAGGAATACGCGCGGGCACGATCAGCTGCATCCCGCCCGGCGTGTACTTGGCTTCGTAGTCGTACCAGCCGCCCTCGCCGGCCGCGAGCAGTATCTCACCCGGTTGCGAAGCGAGCGGGTCGCCGTTGCCGAGCACCGAGCACTCAACCTCGAGGCCCGCGGAAGCCGCTTCGACGATCGCGAGCGCGTCGTGCTCGAACGCCGTCTGCAGAGCACCGGGTAGCTCGCGCGCGTCGGCGACCCTGACGATCCCGACCGATGATCCGAGCCGGGCGGGCTTGACGAACACCGGTAACCCGAGGCTTCCCAGCTCGGTGAGCACGCCCGCGGGATGAGCCACGTACCGCGCCTCGGTGACGGCCTGATAGGCGACCTGCGGAATACGGGCATACGCCATCAAATCCTTGAACATGACCTTGTCCATGCACAGCGCGGAGGCGAGCACGCCGGCGCCGACATACGGGACCCCGAGACACTCGAGCAGCCCCTGGACCGTGCCGTCCTCCCCGAACGGCCCATGCAACACCGGAAACACGACGTCGGCGCCGGCCAGCCCGCGCCCGGGCGTGAGCGCCAGCTCCTGTTTGCCGCGGCGCCACACGCCCTCGCGATCGATCTCGACCTCGATCGGCTCGTGTCCAGCGGCTGCCAGCCCCTCGCACACCGAGGCCGCGGAGGCGATCGACACCTCGTGCTCGGAGGAGCGGCCTCCACCGAGCACCGCTACGCGCCGGGCGGTCACGTGGTCTTGCTGCTCGTCGTGGTCGAGCTCGTGGGCGTGGTCGTGGTCGAGCTCGTCGTGGTCGAGCTCGTCGTCGAGCTGAGCTTGCCAACCACGATCGTGACCGTGGCGCCCTTGTTGACCGTCGTCCCGGCGCCTGGGCTCTCCGAGAGCACGATCCCATTCTTGTTCTGGTTGGTGACCGACGTTGTCGTCTCGACGACGTTCAAGCCGGCGGCGCTGAGCGCCGCAGTGGCCTGGCTCGCGGTCTTGCCCGTCACGTCTGGCACGGTGACCGTCGGTGGCGCCTTGGCCACCACGATCGAGACCGTCGATCCTTGCGCGGCCTGCGTGTTGCCCGCCGGATTCTGGCTGATCACCGTCCCTGCCGGGGTGCTGCTCGACACCGCGGTCGAGCTGGTGACCTGGAAGCCGGCGTTCTGCAACGTGGCCCTGGCGGCGGACTCAGACTGCCCAGTGACGTCGGGGACGGTCGCTACGGGCCTGCCCGAGGAGAGGAAGATCGTGACGGCCGTGCCGACCGCGGGCTGAGCGCCGGCAGCCGGAGACGTGTTGATCACGAGGTCCTTCTGCACGGTCGTGCTCGACTCGTGCACGACGCGTCCTACCTTCAGGTTGGCGGCCGTTATCTCCTGCTTGGCCGTGGCTAATGGCAGACCCTCCACCGATGGCACGGTCGCGTTCCCCGGCCCCGATGAGACCGTCAGGTTGACGGTCGACCCGTCGTCGGCCTTCGCGAGCGCCTGGGGATCCTGGCTGATCACCGTGCCGGCGGGCTTCGCGTTGCCGACATTGATGACCTGGACAGCGAACCCGTCGTTCTGCAGGATCGTGCGCGCGTCGTTGAGGTTCTGGCCGACCACGTTGGGGACGACGGTCTTTGCCGGCCGCGTCAGCAGATATGCGGCAACGGCCCCACCTGCGAGCAGCAGTGCGACCAGCAGGCCGATCCACAGCCACCGGCGGTTGGGATGCTTCTCCTCGGGCGGCTCCTCCGGCGGCTCGCCGGTCATCGTTCCGTCGCCGTCGGTGCCGGGCGCCAACAGCGTGGGCGGGGTCGTGTTGCCGGCTACGGCACCGACTGCCGCGACGCCGGCGAGTCCACCCACCGCGCCGCCGACGCCGGCCAGCGCCGGCATGCTCATCGTCCGCTGGCCGCGGGTGCCCGCAAGGATCGACTCCTTTGCCTGCTCCAACGCCGTCAGGAACTGGTCGGCGTCGGCAGGACGGTCGGCAGGGTTCTTGTTCAGCGACCACATCACGACCTGCTCGAGCTCGGGCGGGATCCGCGGATTGATCGCGGTCGGCGCCGTCGGCGACTCGGACACGTGCTTGAGCGCAATCGTGACTGCCGCCTCGGCATCGAACGGCACGCGGCCGGTGAGCAGTTCGTACAGCACGACTCCGATCGAATACAGATCCGAGCTGGCGCTGACGGCATGCCCCTGTGCCTGCTCGGGCGAGAGATACTGCGCAGTGCCCATGATCGAGCCCGTCTCGGTCATGTCCGAGGCACCCGCACGCGCGATGCCGAAGTCCGTGACCTTGGCGTGATCGGCGTCGTCGACGATCACGTTGTGGGGCTTCAGATCTCGATGGATTACGCCATGGCGGTGTGCGAACCGGGCGGCCTTGAGGATCTGGATCGTGATGTCGATCGCTCGGATCGGGTCGAGCGGCGCCTCCTGTCGGATCAGCTGCTTGAGCGAGCGTCCGGGCAGATACTCCATCGCGATGTAGTAGGTGTCGTCGTAGGAGCCCCTGTCATAGACGCTGACGACGTTGGGGTGCTGCAGCCCGGCCGCCGCCTGCGCCTCGCGCCGGAAGCGCTCGACGAACCCCGGGTCTTCCGAGAACCGGCGGTGCAGCAGCTTCAGCGCGACCTTGCGCCCCAGCTGCTGGTCCTCGGCGAGGAACACGTCCGCCATGCCGCCCGCGCCGAGCCTGGAGAGCACCTTGTAGCGTCCGTCGACGATCGTTCCGGCGGTCAGCTCAGCCACGCCTCACTGTCCCTCCGATAGCAGCGTCTGGATGACGTCCCGGGCGATCGGCGCCGCAATCGTTCCGCCGAATCCACCCTGCGAGCGCTCGACGGTGACCGCGACGGCGATCTTCGGGTCCTGGGCGGGCGCAAAGCCGATGAACCACGGCTCGGTGAGATTCGAACCGGGGGTACCGATTTCCGCGGTGCCGGTCTTCCCAGCCACGTCGATACCGCCGAGCTGGGCCGGCGTCCCGGTGCCCTCCTCGACCACCTTGCGCATCATCTGCGTGAGCGCCGCGGCGGTGGAGGGCTTCATCACCTGGCTGTAGACACTCGGGTTGATCGTCTTGACCGTCCGGCCGTCCTGGTCCACGACCTTGGTCGTCATGTGAGGCACCATCAGCTTGCCGCCGTTGGCGACCGCGGCGGCGACCATCGCCATCTGCAGGGGCGTGACCTGCAACCCGCCCTCTCCGATGCCGATGCGTCCGATGTCCTCCTGTGGGCTGGCGGGCAGATAGGGACGTCCGGAAGGCGCGAACGGGCGGCTTTCGTTGATCTGGAACGGCGGGTAGTCGAGCGGCGGCTTCGAATAGAAGCCGAAGCGCTTCATGTACTCGGTCATCAGCGGTCGGCCGAGGTGTTCGGCAACCTGCGCCCACACGGTATTGACAGAGTAAGTGAGCGCGGTCGTCAGATCGATGTTGCCCCATGACTGGTTGCCGTCGTTCTGCAACGGAACGCCCGAGATGATCTTCGGTGAGTCCCCGTTCACCTGTGAACTTGGCGTGTACTGGCCGCTGTCGAGCGCGGCCGCCGCAGTCACGACCTTGAACGTCGAGCCCGGCGGATAGCCGGCCTGGGTGGAGCGGTTGAACGTCGAGACGTTGGGCCCGGTCGCATCCGGCTTGTTGTCGTTGTACGTCGGGTTGGCATACATCACCTTGACCGCGCCGTTGCGCGGGTTGATCGCGACGACCGAGCCGGCCTGGCCGGCGAGCTGCTGCACGGCCACCTGCTGGGCCTTGGGATCGAGCGAGGTGTAGACGTCGTCGCCGACACGCAGCGAGCCGCCGAACTGGCCGAACACCGAGCTGAGGCCCGTCTGCAGCCCGCGCAGCTCGGCCCCGCGCGATAGCTCCAGACCCTCGGCCCTGGCCTGCGCGGGAAGCGAAAAGCCAACCGCCTGGGAGAACAGGCCGGCGGTCGGGTAGGAGCGACTCCAGGTCTTGCCAGGCGCAGGCACCGACTTCGCGAGCACCGTGCCGTCGTCCGCCAGGATCCGTCCACGCTTGATCCGCAGCTCGTCGATCAGGGTGCGGGCATTGAGCGAGTTGTTGTTGAGGGAGCTGGCCTCGAACACGGTCCAGCGCGAGGTCCAGATGATCAGCAGCATGAACAGCACGACGATCAGGCCGAACAAGCGGACGATCGACTGGTTCATTTGACTGCCTCTCTGCGCGCCCGGTCGGAGATCAGGAGCAGGATCGCCAGCAGCACGAAGTTCGCGACGATCGACGAGCCCCCGTAGGAGATGAACGGCAAGGTCACGCCGGTCAGCGGGATCACTCGTGTCACGCCGCCCACGATCACGAACACCTGCAATGCGAACATCGCCGTCAAGCCGGTCGCGAGTAGCGTCGAGAACGAATCCCGCGCGAGCACCGCGGTCTTGAACCCGCGGGCCACGAACAGCAGGTAGGTGAGCAGCACTGCGGCGGCGCCGAACAGGCCGAGCTCGTCAGTGATGACGGCGTAGATCATGTCCGTTTGCGGCGCGGGGAGCAGCGCACCGCCGCCGGGGATCGTCAGCACGGCCTGGCCGAAGCCCTGCCCGAAGAGGCCACCGGCCGACTGCGCGAAGACGGAGTTGGCGATCTGGTAGCTGCCGAGAGTCGCGTGGTAGAGCTTGGGATTGAACGGGTGCAGCCAGTCCTCGACCCGCGCGTGCACGTGCGGGATGTGCGTCCCCAGGTACCAGGCGCCGATCCCGAACGCGAGCAGCCCGATGACCACGAACGACAGTCTGTTGGTCGCGACGTACAGCACAGCGAGCAGCCCGCCGTAGAACATCAGCGATGAACCCATGTCGCTGAGCAGCACGAGGATCGCCATCGCGATCCCCCAGATCACGATCACCGGTCCGAAGTGCTTGAGCGGCGGGATCGTGACGCCGAGCACCCGCCGCGCGCCCTGCACCATCACCTGCCGGTAGTCGCGCAGGTAGCTGGCGAGGAAGATGACGAGCCCGATCTTCGCGAACTCCGCCGGCTGGAACACGAACAGGCCGGGAATCCGCACGCCGAGATAGGCGCCGTTGGCGGCGTACCCGATCCCGGGCAGGCGCGGCAGGATCAGCAACCCGAGCGACACGACCACGATCGTGTACCGGTAGCGCTCCAGCTTGCGGTAATCGCGGAACAGCACGATCGTGACCGCGAACAGGATCAGTCCGAGCACGAACCACTGTGCCTGCTGGCGCGCGAGCGTGGGGTCGATCCTGTACACCATCACGATCCCGAAGCTGGCCAGCAGCGCAACCAGCGGGAACATGTACGGGTCGGCGTTGGGCAGCGTCATGCGGATGAAGATGTGCCCGGCCAGGCACAGGCCGAGGAAGATCGCGCCGTAGGTGAGCGACACGTTCGAGAGCGTGTTGGACTGCTGGATGAACACGCCCGCGAAGCCCGCGGTCACGAGCAGGGACGCTGGAATCAGGCCGAGGAGTTCGCGGTTGCGTGCGGTCATTCGAGAGTGTCCCCTGCCGGGCCTCCAGCCCGGCGCCCTGATCGTAGCTTCGCGCTCACTGTGAGATCTTCCCGAGTTCCAGATCGCGCACGAGGTTCTCGGCGTCCGACTCCGAGCGCAGGTGGTTGTTGAACAGCGCCGAGCGCCGATCGGCCGGCACTAGTGACGCCGGCACGCCCGAGACGTAGAACGTCTCGTAGAGACGGATGCCTCCTGGAAGGTCGTACGGGAAGCCGCGGTAGATCGTGACGACGCCCTGCGAGTTCGTGCCGATGAAGTACAGCTGCCTGCTGGCCAGGTAGCCGCCGGCGAGGACCAGTGCGAGCACGATCACAACCGCGACCAGCGCGGCAAGCGGCTTGATGTAGCGGCGCTCCTTGCGCGGCGGAGGCTCCCCGGGTCTGCCGTGCGTGCCCGCAACCGGCGCTGGTATCGCGCGAGTTTGCGAGAGTCCGGGTGGGGGGGCGACGGCGCTGGTGGCGGACGGAGCGCTCCCGGCCGCGTCGGTCGCTTGCGCCGCGTCGCGCTGCGTGCTCTCGGGCCGGGAGGCGGCTGCCGCGTCCCGTGCCTTCGCGGCCTCGGCCTCCATCGCCGCTCGCGCGGCCGGCGTCACCACCATCGTGTGGTCGGTCGCTCCGCCGCCGTCGACGCCAACTTCCTCGAGGCGGAACAGGACGACCGTGATGTTGTCGCGGCCGCCTGCCTCGTTGGCCGCCGCGATCAGCCGCTCAGCTGCCAGATTGAGATCGTCGGTCTCGGCGAGCACGGACGCGACCTCCGCCTCGGAGATCATCGAGGTCAGGCCGTCGCTGCACAGCAGCAGCACATCCCCGGCGCGCACGGGGTAGGTCCACGTGTCGACGTTGACGGTCGGCTCTGGGCCGAGGGCGCGGGTGATGATCGAGCGCTGAGGATGCTCGGCCGCCTGCTCGGGAGTGAGCTTGCCCTGGCGCACGAGCTCCTCGACCAGCGAATGATCCTGTGTCAATCGTGTGAGCTCACCATCACGGAACAGGTAGGCGCGGCTGTCGCCGACGTGCGCGATCGCCAGATCCGAGTCGTCCAGGTAAGCCGCGGTGAGCGTCGTGCCCATCCCTGCGCGCTCGCGCTCGGCTGCGGCGAGCTCATGGATCCGGTGGTTGGCCGTCTGTGCCGCCGTGACGAGGCGCTCCTCGGGGCTCCCCGACTCGGGGAGCCCCTCCTCGAAGGTCTCGATCGCGATCCGGGATGCCACCTCCCCGGCCTGCGCTCCGCCCATCCCATCGGCGACGACGAACACAGGGGCCTGCGCGAACATGGAGTCCTCGTTGTCCCGGCGCTGGAGCCCGGGATCGGTCCTCTTGGTGGTGTCGGCGGCGCGCAGCATGGCTATTGCAGGTAGGAAAACTCGCAGTCTCCAATCCTGATGCGATCGCCGGGGTGAAGTGGTTGTGGCCCGCTGAGCGGTTCGTCATTCAGATACGTGCCGTTCGTCGACCCCAGGTCCTCGATTACGACGATCTGGCCCTCCGGCGTGATCCGGGCGTGGCGAGACGAGGCAAACGGGTCCTCGAGCTTGATCTCGACGTCGCCACGTCCGAGCGTGGCACCCTGCGCGGGGATCTCGTACGCGGTGCCCGCCTCGTGCCCGACCGCATGCTCGACACGCAGTCTGGGCTCGAAGTCCACATCGATGTCATCCATCCCGGCGGGCACGTACATGCTCGTGCCGTCGTCCTGCGGCCGGCTGGGCGCGACGGCGCTCGCACGGCCGCGGCGCAGATCTCGAAGCGCGCTCCACGCCACCCACAGCAGAAACAGGTAGAGCACGATCAGGAAGCCGAACTTGAGACCGACTGAGACAGGCTGAAGCATTTGCCGGTCACTCCAGCTCGAACGTGATCACAGACGTGCCGAGCTCGATCTGGTCGCCCGGTCTGATCACCTCGGCACCCTCGATCCGCTTGCCGTTCAGCAGCGAGCCGTTAGTCGATCCACGGTCGATGAGAACCCACGAGCCGCCGCGCGGACGGATCTCAGCATGCTCGCGGGACACATTCGGATCATTGAGCACGATGTCGCACTGACGGCTGCGGCCAAGCGTCGCCCCGGCGGGCCCGACGACGAGTCGCTTGCCCTCGAATAGCAGCAGCGCGGTCTGCACCGCGCTGCGCGCGCGTTCCTCGAGCGGCTCGGCGAGCCTTCCTGCGGTGCTGTAGATCATCGTCCGACCCACCTCGTCGTGCGCTGGAGCGGGCTCCGATTCCTGCGGTGGTTGGACCACGCCGGTTTGTATCCCGAATTCACCGAGTCCTAACCGATCGTCAGTCTCAAACTCGATCACAGGCCGTGATACCAGTGCGAATCGCTCCCGGCGCGCGTGCTCGAGCAGGTAACCCGAAAGCTCCGCTGCCAGTGCGTCCTCGTAGTCGGCGAAGCGTGCGCGATCGCGCGGTGAGAGGAATACGCGGTACTGGTTCGGCACGTACGTGCGAGAGACCGAGAGGCGCTTGTGCTCCTCCATTTCCCGCGCCAGTCTGCGCGCAATCTCGACGGGGCGCACCTCGGATCGAAAGGCACGGCTGAATGTGCCTTCGACGAGGCCTGCAATCTTGCTCTCGATGCTTCTGAGCACGCTCATGGCTTTACCCTGACGGCACGTCTGTGGGACCGGGTACGGCGCGTGGCTCAGGGCGATTCCATGCTACGGAAGTCCGGTCCGAGAGTCGGCGTAACGGCGCCTCCACCAGGCGGCGAGGATCGTTGGTACGAGGGCCACCAGCGCGCTCGCAACCGCGCCGAGAGCCACAACTCTGGAATCGATGAGGCTAGCGGGCTTGACCAGGGCCACGGTCGCTGAGGCCACGATCGCCGTCCAGATCGTGACTCGAATCAGATCGAGCGCGGGCGATCGGGCACGCACGATCCAGGGCAGCACAATCGCGGCGGCCGCCCAGATCAAGGCGGGCGCCAGAAGGCCGGAGTGCGCCAGCGGCTTCAGGACGTGATCGACGGTCGCGTTCAGCGAGGACATCCAGGTCTTAGCAGCGGGCGTCCCAGGCGGACGGCGCACATACATCGTGGTGGCGGTCAGTTCGCTGGCGAGCACCAGCCAGATCCAGCCGGCCGCCCCGAGCACACCGCGCCGCAGCGTCGTGCCGGCGCGGGCAGCGAGTGCCGGCCACGCGCCGGCAAGGGAGATAAGCGCGAGCGCGGGTGCCGCGACCGGCAGCGGCCAGAGGGTCCCTTTGCGGGGCAGCAGCGCAGCTGGGACGAGCGCAGCAAGGGCGATCAGCAGCGCGGCGCCGGGATGATGCTGCGCCAAGGTCGCGATCACAAACGCGAGAGCCGTAAGCAGGTAACCGACGCGCGGCAGCGCAAGCGTCACGCCTGCCGCGAGCACGGCTACCGCGGCGGGCGCGGCCGGGGAAGGCGTGAGCGCGTGGGTGGCAAGCCATCCGGCGATGAGCGCGGCCGCCGCGGCAGCGCCGGCTCGAGCCGGCCAGGGATCTCGCGGGCGTGGTTCTGGCGCTGGCCGTTCGGGCTCTTCTGGAGCCGCGGGCCGCGGGTCGGCGAGACCCTTACGTTGGACGAGGTGCTCGTGGGTTCCGGTCGGTCCCCGCGTTTTCGCCGCCGGCCACGCGCTCGCGACCACTCCCGCGATGTCGTCTACTCGTGCGAGCGATGCCCGCAGGGCCGTGCGCAGTTCCGGGATCGTTCCGCGCTCGCGCGGGCGGGGGCGTAGCGCAAGGTCGATCCCCTGCCCGAGCTCTCGTGGAAGGTCGCGGCGCTGGCGGCGCAAGGGCGGTAGATGCGCGCCAAGGCGCCGGGTCCGCTGCGCGGCGGACCGGGCGGGGCCCGATAAGACCGGATTGACGCCGGTCAGCGCCTCATAGATGACGAGCGCAAGCGAGTAGAGGTCAGCGGGTGCGCCGGCCTCGAGCCCCTCGGCCTGCTCGGGGGCCATGTAGCCAGCTGTCCCGATCACGTCGCCCGTGCGCGTCAGCGAGTCGCCGCCGACCACGCGGGCCACCCCGAAGTCCGTCAGCTTGGCGGCCGGGGTTGGTGTCGACTGGGGTTGCGGCACCAGCACGTTGGAGGGCTTGACGTCGCGGTGCACGATCCCGCATGCATGGGCGTGCTCGAGCGCGTCACATAGCGTGATCCCGATCTCGAGGACGTCCCGATCCGACAGGTGTCCGTCAGCCAGCAGCGCGTCAAGCGTTGCACCACGCACCAGCTCGGAGACGAGATACGCCCCATCGTCATCGACCACCGCCTCGAACAGCGTCACGATGTTCGGATGAGAGAGGCGTGCCGCAGCGCGGGCCTCGCGCTCGAACCGCCCGCCCACGACTCGCTCCCGCGGCAGGATCTTGATCGCGACGTCGCGCTCGAGGCGCTCGTCACGCGCCTGCCAGACGGTTCCGAAGCCGCCCGCGCCGAGGCGTCGCCCGAGGCGGTAGCGGTCGAGAATGAGTTGCGGCGACCCTGCCTTGGCGCCCCGCCCGCGCGTCCCCGTGGTCCTTGTCGCGGGGACATGCTGGGTCGGCAGCTGGCTCCGCTGCATGCCCCGCTTTTCCACGCGCCGGGCCGAGTCCCTGCGCGCGCTGTGTTGCATATCTAGCCGTCCTGACGGTCATACTGGGGTTTTCCAGAAATCCGTAAGGAGCGAGAAAGGCTTGTCTTTCTTCGACGAGGCGGACGAACCCGCGACCGAGCCACGGAGACCGCCTCGTACTGCGCCGCGATCGGCGCCACCGCGCAGACGCAGGCCTTCGGGATCGGGTACCCGCCCGCCCCGCCGTCCGTCCACGGATCGTCAGTCGATCCAGACGCGGCGGGCGATTGCGGTCGTCGCGATCGTGATCGTGCTGATCCTGATCGTGCTCGGGGTCCACAGCTGCCAGGTAAGCCAGCGAAACAGCTCGCTCAAGGACTACAACAACAGCGTCTCGTCGATCATGCAGCAGTCGGTCGGCACCAGCAAGACGCTGTTTCAGCAGCTCAATGGTGGCGCGAGCAGCGGGACCGCCCTGACGAACAGCATCAACGAAGATCGCGTCCAGGCCGATTCCCAGCTCAAGAAGGCGCAGGGACTGGACGTGCCAGACGAGATGAAGCCCGCCCAGCAGGACGTGCTGTCCGCCTTGCAGATGCGTCTCGACGGGATCGGCGACATCGCCCAGCAGATCCAGCCCGCGCTCGGCCAGTCGACCAGCCAGGACGCGGTGAACGCGATCGCCGTCGATATGGCGCGCTTCTATGCCTCCGATGTTGTTTACAAGCTGTATGGGGCGCCGCTGATCGCCGGCGCGTTCAAGTCCGCCGGGATCGCGGTCGGCGGCGCCAACGGGCAGGTCCTCTACGGCGGCCAGTTCCTGCCGAACGTGCAGTGGGTGCTGCCGTCGTTCATCGCCCAGCAGCTGCACGTGTCGCTTCCGAGCGGCAGCGGGTCTACCGGCGGCAAGCCCACCCCCGGGACCCACGGGCACTCGCTCGATTCGGTCAGCGTCGGCAGCAACACGCTCCAGGCAAGCGGCAACACGCTGCCCTCGAACCCGGCCCCCACGTTCACCCTGAACTTCACCAACACCGGCCAGAACACCGAGCACAACGTCATGTGCAAGGTGTCGCTCAACAACACCAGCGTCACCGGCGAGACGACCGTCCCGCAGACGACTCCCAACCAGAGCACGAGCTGCAACGTGAAGCTGAGTTCGGCCCCGTCGCCGGGCTCCTACACGTTGACCGCCACGATCGTGCCGGTCCTGGGCGAGAAGAACACGGCCAACAACACGCTGTCGTTCCCAGTGACCTTCCAGTAGAGGGGGTGGGTCCAGCACAGGGGGTGGGTCCAGCACAGGGGGTGGGCTTGCTGCCAGTGTGCTCCCGGCGTGAGCCGGCCGGGGCCCCGGCGCCGGCGCCGGCGCGGCCTCTGTCGAGAGCGGTCCTTATTCTTCACAGGCGTGCATGACCTCACCAGCACGGCGGGGATTGTCGCGATCGCAGCTGGTGCGGTCGCCGTCATCTCGCTCATCGTCTCGATCGCCCTGGCCATCCGGCTACGTCGCGTGCGCGCCGACCAGCGGGCGGTGCTCGGAGACGGCAATCAGGATCTCGTCTCACACGCTGCCGAGCTCCAGGCGCAATTCGAGGCCCTCAGCCAGTACGTCCGGGATGCCGCCCACGGCCTGAATAGCAGGATGGATGTCGCCGAGCAGCGCCTCGACGGCGCGCTGGCATATCGGTCGCTGGTCCGCTATGACGCCTATGGTGAGATGTCCGGTCGTCAGTCGACCTCGATCGCGCTGCTCGACGCGCGCCGCTCGGGGGTCGTTCTTTCCTCGATCCATCACCGCGATACCGCGCGGCTTTACGCCAAGCAGGTACACGAGGGGCAGGGCGAGCTCGAGCTCTCGCCCGAGGAAGACGAGGCCATCCGGATCGCGCTCGAAGGCGATCGCCCGCAGCAGTCGTGAAGCTCGGCTACTTCGGCCCCGAAGGCACCTTCACCTACGAGGCGCAGATCGACTCGCTCGGTGAGAAGGTCGCCGAGTTTGAGCTGGTACCGCTCCCGACGATCTACGACACGGTGATGGCCGTCCACGACGGCTTGGTGCAGCGGGCGCTCGTCCCGATCGAGAACTCGCTCGAAGGCTCCGTCAACGCGACGCTCGATTCGCTCGTGATGGAAACCGAGGATGTCGCGATCGTCGCCGAGGTAGTCCACCCGATCCGACACTGCCTGATCGCCCGCACCGCGCTCGAGCTCGACCAGATCGAGACCGTCGTCTCCCACCCGCAGCCCAACGCGCAGTGCGCTCGCTTCCTGCGGTCTCGACTGCCGCAGGCGCGCGTGCTCGCCAGCAGCTCCACCGCCGAAGCCGTGAAGCTCGTCGCCGAACACGAGGGCCCATGGGCCGCGCTGGGTAACCGGCTCGCGGCGCAGCGCTACGGCTGCCAGGTCCTGCGCGACGGTGTCGAGGACGTCGCCGGCAACGAGACACGGTTCGTGTGGCTGGGTCCGGTCGGCACGCCCGCCGGATCGCCGGGCGACAGCGGTCCGCCGCTCGGACCGTGGAAGACCGCGATCGTGTTCTGGGGCGTCGGGTCCGAGGCGCCGGGATGGCTCGTTCGCTGCCTCACCGAGTTCGCGTCGCGCGCCGTGAACCTGACGCGGATCGAGTCTCGCCCGCGCAAACAGGGACTGGGCCGCTACATGTTCTTCGCCGACCTCGAGGGTCGCGACACCGAACCGCACGTCGCGGAAGCGCTGCGTGGGCTGCATTCGCACGTCGAGGTGCTACGCGTGCTGGGGTCGTTCCCGGCGGCGTGATCGTCGCGTCGCCGGGGCTTGATGAGCGCCGTCACGTGGCGCCGGAGACCTCGCGTGGACAATCATTGCCCTCGCTACACTGGCGGCAGCCATGGCCACCTCCGTACCTGCGCCAGTGTGGTCCGCGCCGCTACCAGAGCACCAGCGGCGCGGGCGTGAGGTTGGCCGGGTGCTCGTCTTAAACGCCACGTACGAGCCGATCAATGTTTGTACGGTTCGGCGCGCGGTCGTCCTCCTCCTCAAGGAGAAGGCCGAAGTCATCGAGCACGGTGAGTGGGAGCTGCACTCCGCGACCAGGACGCTGCCGCGGCCGATGGTCATCCGGCTTGTCACCTATGTCCGGATCCCCCGCGACACTCACCGCCGCAAGATCACCCGCCGCGCCGTGTTCGCGCGCGACAACTGGACCTGCCAGTACTGCGGCTCGCGCTCCAACTTGACCGTCGACCACGTCGTCCCGCGCTCGAAGGGCGGTACCTCAAACTGGGAGAACATCGTCGCCTCGTGCGCGCCATGCAACCGTCGCAAGGGCAACTCCCTACTGCGTCACGTGGGCATGCGCCTGCTCAAGCAGCCGCGCACCCCGAGCGCGACCGTGTTCATCCACGTCGCCAGCCCGACGATTCCGGCGGCGTGGCAGGCGTATCTGGTGGTGTAGGGGGCCGGCTTACTCCGCGAAGCGCTGAGCGGGGCCGGCTTACGCCGCGAAGCGCTGAGCGGCGCGGGCCCGCGCCTTGGCCGCCTCCACCTCCCGGTTGCGCGCCGGCGCGGTCGTGTGCAGCTCTGCGAGCAGCTCCGCCGAGGCCTGCGCGACGGCGTCGATCGCACGCGCAAACGCCTCCTCGTTGGCCCGCGATGGTTTGTTGAACCCGCTGATCTTGCGGACGTACTGGACCGCCGCCGCGTGGATCTCCTCGCCGGTCGCCGGTGGATCGAAGTTGTAGAGCGTTCGGATATTTCGGCACATGGTCGGAAGGCTAGAGGGCTGCCGGCCAAAAACGCACGAAGGGCGCCGTCGACACGGCGCCCTTCGCGAACTTCATTGGCTGCTCAAGCCGGAGCGGGCTTGCTCGAGGCCGGAGGGACTACTCCCGGCACCCACCCCGACGGTGTCTCGGGGGGACTCCGCTAAGCGGGGCCAACCTCCGACCTAGCGGCCGGACACCTCCAGGGTCCCGCAATGACTGTCAGACAGGCGGACCACCTCCTTTCTCTGGTAGGCAGGAGGATAGCGAAGCTCGGAGACACCTCCCAGGGCGGGGGCGCTGGGGCGCAATCAGCGCAATCGCCTCGTTGTGGCCGCCGACGCGCGCGCGACCCACAACCTCGCCAAAGTCGTTGATCGCTCGGGCGACCGTGGGGGCGTTCTCGAACGTGCCGAGATCGGTGAGCTGCCCCTGCGACCAGGAGGCCGCGTGCACGCGGCCGCTCGGCGCCACGACCCAGCCGGCGACCTCGCCGGACTTGTTGATCGCGAGTGCCGCTCCCTCGCCGCCGAGGGTCGGCAGCGTGATCACCGTGCCACCAGTCCACATCACCGGGGACGAGGTGTTACCGGTGAACGCGATGCCCGCGACCTGCCCGCTGCGGTTGATCGCCACCGCCTCGGACCGTCCTCCCGAACGCGCCAGCGCACTCATCGTGCCGGTCGCCCAGACGAACCCGCGTGTGTTGCCGGCGGCGTTGCTGCTCCAGCCGACGACTTGATCGAGGCCGTTCAGTCCGAGGCCGAGGCTCGCGGGGTAACCGGCGCCGAGCGTCCCCAGGTCCTGGATCGTGTCCGCCATCCAAAGCACGGCGTGCGTCTGTGCGGTGGCGCTAGCCTGGCTGAACCCGGCGACGTCACCGCGGCTGTTGATCGCGCTGGCTCCAGTGAACGGGCCGCCAAGCGTTCCGAGGTCCCGCATGTGGCCGGCAGACCACAGGAATGCGTGCTGCTCGGTCGCGCCTGCGTTCCAGCAGTTTCCGACCACCTGACCTGCCTGGTTGACGGCGGTCGCGGCGCAGTGGGTCAGCGCGCCCCCCAGCGAGCCAAGCTTGATCTGGGCCCCGTTCTGCCACATGACAGCGATCGACCCGGAGGGCGAGGGTGAGCTGCCGACGATCTGTCCCTGGTCGTTGATGCCGTACGCCTGGCCCGGCCCAAGGTCCACCCAGGCGCTGTTGGACGAGCGCGGGCGCGCCGCGGCCGGCGCCCCGACCACACCCGAGGCAATCAGCGCAACCAGCACGCCCATCAGGCCGCCACCCATCCGCGCACCGAGCTGCATGTCGCCCTCCTAGGAATCCTTCCGGCCGCGTGTTGATGCTAACAGCGGGCCAGCGCTCGGCCCACTCGGCCGGGCGGCGCTCGGCCCACTCGGCTGGCCGTGCTCTGCCTACTCGGCGGGCGGCGGCGTTGGCTCGTCGTCGTCGAGCACCGACGCGCCCGTCTGGGCCTCGGACTCGGCCACCAGCGCGACAGCGCTGACCTGGTCGTCATCGCGGATGTTCATCACCTTGACCCCCTGCGAGGCACGGCCGTAGCGGTTGATCCCACGCACGGAGGTGCGCTGGACCATCCCGGCCTGAGAGATGAACACGAGCTCCTGGTGCTCACGGACCACGAGTGCGCCGGCGAGCTGACCCTTGTTCTCGGTCAGCGTGATCGTCTTGACGCCCATCGTCCCGCGGCCCTTGACGGGGTACTCGGGGATCGGCGTCCGCTTGCCGTAGCCGTTCTCCGTCACCACCAGCAACTCCTGGTCATCGCGCGCGACATCCATCGCGAGCACTGCGTTGCCCTTCTGCGAGACGTTCATCCCCCGCACGCCCGTCGTGTCGCGCCCCATCGAGCGGACCTGGCTCTCGTGGAAGCGGGCCGCCTGACCCGAGCGTGACACCATGATGATGTCGTCATTGCCGCTCGTCCGGCGCACGGCGATCAGCTCGTCGTCCTCGAGGATCTTGATCGCGATGATCCCGTCCGCCTTGATCGGCGTGTTGTACGCCCCGAACTCGGTCTTCTTGATCGTGCCGTTCCGGGTCGCGAACACGAGGTACTTGCCCTCGCTGAAGTCGCGCGTCGAGAGCACCGACTGGACCCGCTCGCCATCGCGCAGCGGCAGGAGGTTGACGAGCGCGCGGCCGCGCGCCGTACGCGAGGCCTCGGGCAGCTCGTACACCTTCAGCCGGTAAACCTTGCCGCGGTTGGTGAAGAACAGGAGGTAGTCGTGTGTCGAGGACACGAAGAGGTGCTCGATGTAGTCGTCCTCCTTCATGTCCATCCCGGTGACGCCGATGCCGCCGCGCCGCTGCTGGCGGTAGGTCGAAAGCGGCAGCGACTTGATATAGCCCGAGTGAGTGATCGAGATCACCATCTGCTGGTCGGCGATCAGGTCCTCGATGTCGATCTCACCCTCGGCATGGGTGATCTCGGTCCGCCGGTCGTCGCCGTAGGTGTCTCCGATCTCCTTGAGCTCCTCCTTGATCAGGCCGTAGATCTTGTCCTCGTTGCCGAGGACGTCTCGCAGCTCCTTGATCCGCTCGACCAGATCAGCGTGCTCCTGCTTGATCTTGTCCGCCTCGAGCGCGGTCAGCCGGCTCAAGGTCAGCTGGAGGATCGCCTGCGCCTGAACGACGGTCAGCTCGAAGCGTTCGACGAGACCGTTGCGCGCCGTCTCGGGATCGCGCGAGCCACGGATTAGCTCGATCACGTCATCGAGGTTCGCGAGCGCGATCAGCAGTCCCTCGAGCACATGAGCGCGGTCCTCGGCGCGACGCAGCTCGTACTTCGTGCGCCGGACGATGACCTCGCGCTGGTGGTCGACGTAGTGGCCGAGCACCTCGCGCAGCGACAGCGTGCGCGGCACGTTGTCGACGAGCGCGACCATGTTGACGCCGAACGTCGCCTGCATCGGCGTGTGCTTGTGCAGCTTGTTGAGCACGACCTTCGGGATCGCGTCGCGCTTGAGCTCGATCACGAGCCGCATGCCATTGCGGTCCGACTCGTCGCGCAGGTCGGTGATCTCCGGGATCTTCTTGTCGTGGACGAGCTCGGCGATCTTCTGGATCAGGCCGCCGTCGCCGCCCTTGCGCACCTGATATGGCAGCTCGGTGACGATGATCGCCTCCTTGCCCTGGCCGATCGGCTCGACGTGAGCCTTGGCCTGTACGCGAATCCGCCCACGCCCGGTCTTGTACGCGTCTCGGATCCCCTCCCGGCCGAGGATCGTCCCCGAGGTCGGGAAGTCGGGGCCCTTGATGTGCTTCATCAGGCCTTCGACTTCGATCGCCGGATCGTCGATGTAGGCGATCGTCGCGTTGATCACCTCGCGCAGGTTGTGCGGCGGGATGTTCGT
Source organism: uncultured Solirubrobacterales bacterium (assembly GCA_963824755.1). GTDB lineage: Bacteria > Actinomycetota > Thermoleophilia > Solirubrobacterales > Solirubrobacteraceae > Palsa-465. Next base: position 127,639 of record CAWGQT010000031.1, read on the forward strand.
CGCCATCCCGACCGCGATCCCCGAGCTGCCGTTGACGAGCAGGTTCGGGAACCGAGCGGGGAGGACCGACGGCTCGCGCTTTGAGCCATCGAAGTTCGGGACGAAGTCGACCGTCTCCTGGTCGAGATCGCGCAGCAGCTCGGTCGCGAGCCGATCGAGGCGCGCCTCGGTGTAGCGCATCGCCGCGGCGGACCAGCCGTCGATATTCCCGAAGTTGCCGTGTCCGTCGATCAGCGGGTAGCGCATCGAGAAGCGTTGCGCCATCCGCACGAGCGTGTCGTAGATGGCGCTGTCCCCGTGCGGGTGATACTTCCCCATCACCTCGCCGACGATCGTCGCGCACTTCACGTGCTTGCGAGAGGGGTTCAGCCCGAGCTCGTTCATCGCGTACAGCACCCGGCGGTGGACGGGCTTCAGCCCATCTCGCACGTCGGGCAGCGCCCGCCCGACGATGACGGACATCGCGTAGTCGAGATACGCAGAGCGCATCTCCTCCTCGAGTCCGCGTGGCTCGATGTTGCCGCCGCCGATGGTGTCGATGGTCGCCATCGTCTACACGTCCAGGTTCGCTACGAGGCGCGCGTTGTCTTCGATAAACGCACGGCGTGGTTCCACCTGATCGCCCATCAGCATCGAGAACACGAGGTCTGCCGATGCGGCGTCCTCCATCGTGACTCGGACAAGCGTCCGCGTCGCCGGGTCCATCGTCGTCTCGCGCAGCTCCTCGGAGTCCATCTCGCCGAGGCCCTTGAAGCGGTAATACTCGATGCCCTTCTGCGATACGCCGAGGATCGCCTCGCGCAGCTCCTCGAACGAGGTCGCGTCCTGGATGTTGTCGCCAAGGCGCACCGTGAACGGCGGCGTGCCGGCGATCGCGGCAAGCTCGCGGTGCACATCCGCGAGGCGGTGGTACTCGGTGGCGTCGAATGTCCCCCGCTGGAAATGATGGGTGGTCGCGAGACCGGTTTTGACCTCGGTAGTGCGGATCACGATCTCGTTGTCGTTCTGCGAGACCAGCTTCGCCGAGTACGCCTCGCCGTTGGTGCTGTCCTTCGCGAGGTGCTTGAGCAGCGCGTCGGTGTCGCTGATCTCACTTTCCAGCAGCTCGGCCTGCTGGACGAAGGCCACGACGCCGTGGCCGTGGGCGGCCCGCAGCGCCGACGCCCACCCCTCGTACTGCTTGAGCAGCCGCGAGAAGCGCTTCCACCGAGCCTCGGTCAGCTTGAACTGCGTGTTGTAGCGGTCGAACACGTCGATCTTCTCGAACTTGTCGCCCAGCAGAATGTCCTCCAGCTCGGACTCGCGCTCGAGATAGCGGTGCTTCTGGCCGCGTGTCAGCCGATAAAGCGGCGGCTTAGCGATGTACACGTAGCCCGCTTCGATCAGCGGCTGCATCTCGCGGAACAGCAGCGTCAGCGCGAGCGTCCGGATGTGCGCGCCATCGACGTCGGCGTCGGTGAGCAGCACAACCTTGTGGTAGCGCGCCTTCTCGATGTCGAACTCGTCGCGCACGCCGGTGCCGATCGCGGTGATCAGCGCCTGGACCTCGGTGTTCGCGAGAACCTTGTCGATCCGGCTCTTCTCGACGTTGAGGATCTTCCCCCGGAGCGGCAGGATCGCCTGCGTGTTGCGGTCGCGCGCATCGACCGCCGAGCCGCCGGCCGAGTCACCCTCGACGATGAACAGCTCGGCGAGCGATGGGTCCTTGACCGAGCAGTCGGAGAGCTTGCCGGGCAGCGTCGAGTTCTCGAGCGCCGACTTGCGCCTGGTGAGGTCGCGTGCCTTGCGAGCCGCGGCGCGAGCCTGCGCGGCCGAGACCGCCTTGCGGATGACCGCGTTCGCGTCCCGCGGGTTCTCCTCGAGGAACTCCGACAGGCGCGCATTGACGATCGATTGGACGAACCCGGCGATGCCGGGGTTGCCGAGCTTGGTCTTCGTCTGGCCCTCGAACTGCGGCTCGGCCAGCTTGGCCGAGATCACAGCGGTGAGACCCTCGCGCACGTCTTCGCCGGTCAGGTTCTCATCCTTCTCCTTGAGCAGGCCCTTGTCGCGCGCGTACTTGTTCAGCGCGCCGGTCAGTGCCGAGCGGAAGCCGCTCAGGTGCGAGCCGCCTTCGATCGTGTTGATGTTGTTCGCAAACGAGAACACCGACTCCTGATACGAAGAGTTCCACTGCATCGCGACCTCAATCGCACCCTCCTCGCTCTCGCCCGAGAGGGAGATGACCTTCTTGTGGATCGGGTCCTTGTTGCTGTTCAGGTAGCCGACGAAGTCGACGATCCCGCCCTCGTAGCGGAACTCGGCGCGGTGGCCGTCGCCGCGCTTGTCGGTGAGCACGATGCGCAGTCCCGCCGTGAGGAAAGCTGTATCCCGCATCCGCTCCTCGAGCGTGGTGAAGTCGAGGTCGAGCGTCTCGAACACCTCGGCGTCGGGAAGGAAGGTGATCGTCGTTCCAGTGTCCTTGGTCGCGTCGCCCTTCTTCAGATCACCGAGCGGCCGGCCGCGCTCATAGGACTGCGTCCATTTGAAGCCATCGCGGCGAACCTCCACGTCGAGGCGCTCCGACAGCGCGTTGACGACCGACACGCCGACACCGTGCAGACCGCCGGAGACCTTGTACCCGCCGCCCTCGCCGAACTTGCCGCCTGCGTGCAGGACGGTGAGCACCACCTCAACAGCGGGCCGCTTCTCCTTCTCCATGACAGCGACGGGGATGCCGCGGCCGTTATCGGCGACGGTCACCGAGTTGTCCGGGTGGATCGTGACCTCGACGTCGTCGCAGTAGCCGGCCAGCGCCTCGTCAACAGAGTTGTCAACAACCTCATAGACGAGGTGGTGCAGTCCTCGCGGCCCAGTCGAGCCGATGTACATGCCCGGCCGCCTGCGTACCGCCTCCAGTCCCTCCAGGACCGTGATGTCCTGCGCGTCGTAGGTGCCTTCAGTCTTGGGGCGCCGTGCAGCGCCGTCGTCATTCGCCAACGATCCTCCGATTACATCGAAGACGCCCCGGAAATCGCGCAAAACACGGCGCGCCGGGGCGTCGAAATCTGGTGTACAGAAGAATAGCACAAGGAAGGTCGGAAACGGCCCTCCAGCGCCCCGGTTTTGCCTGCAAATTGTGGAAAATCAGCAACAAAATCGCCGCCCCTGACGGCGCCGTTCAACAGCCCGCCCACAGAGCGAGTCAGCGACGGCGCGACGAAGCCGTTTCGGCGGGGCTGGGCGGGGCTTCCGACTAGCCTGATTCGCAGCTCGAATGCGCCACCCGAGCGCCGGCGTCAGCCGCCTCTCGGCGGATTGTCGACAATTTTGTTGACAATGTGAATGGCGATTCACTTCGGCCATCATGAGGTGAATCGCCATTCACACCGGCCGGGGCTGGAGCGCCAGGCCGCCCCCGCCTATCGCCAGGCCGCCCCCGCCTATCGCCACACCGCCCCGTCTATCGCATTGCGGGCGCCGGCCCTGGCCAGCAGCTAGCGCCGGCCGGACGCCGGCACCGCGACGCACCTCAACCGCTCGACTCGCCCCCGGCGCAGCCGTGCATTGAGCCGCTCGACGATCGTCGCGCCCATCAGGTCGAGCTCCTGAGCCCACACGGCGGCGCTGCATGAAACGGTGACGACGCCGCCGCGCTCGCCCGTAGGCGTGGCCTCCGCCGCGATCACGTCGCCAACCGCCCCTGCCCAGGCTCGCTGTACCTCGGCGAGGATCGTGTCCGGTGCAAGGTCGTCGCTAAGCGAATCGAACGCAGGGCTCAGCGGCCGCGGACCAGAGCGGTGGCGGGTCACACCACCCGCCCCGGTGGCGGGTCACCCGCTCGAGGGTGCACGCCAAGGCCGGTCACGCCACCCGCCCCGCCACGCCGACAACATCCTCCCCAACCGCCACCCGCTCGCCGTCGACGGCCAAGCGCATCACGTCCGCGCCGCGCGCCCCGGGCACGTGCTCCAGATCCGTTGTCGTGATGACCGACTGGCCTCCGCGGCGCAGCAGCTCGACCAGCGCGGCGCGGCGGCCGCCATCGAGCTCGCTCATCACGTCGTCCAGCAACATCAGCGGCGCTGCTTCCCGGACGCCCGCCAGCGCCTCTCGCTCGCCCAGGAGCAACGCCAGCAACGCCAGCCGCTGCTGCCCCTGCGACCCGTAAGCCCGCAGCTCGCGCCCCTCGCGAAGCGTCGAGAGGTCGTCCCGATGGGGCCCGTGGCCGGTGAAGCCGCGCTCGAGGTCGGTGTCGACCCGCGCCGCCAGCTCGGCCGCGAGCTGCTCGACCTCCCCGGCGCGTGATCGGGGGCGATACACCACCGTTGGCTCGCCGTCCAGCCCGAGCTCCTCGCCCAGCCGCCTGAAGTGGCCGGCGACAGCATCGATTGCGCGAGCACGGTCGCCCATCAGCGCCAGCCCGTGACGAGCCAGCTGGGCATCCCACGGTGCTAGGGACTCGCGCGAGCCGCGCCCCGAGCGGAGCCGCGCCAGCAGCGCGTTGCGCTGCGCGAGCGCCTCCGCGTACGCGCGCCGGGTAGCGGCTCGCGCGGGCCACATCGCCGCGACGAACTGGTCGAGGTGAGCGCGGCGCACTGCGGGCGCCCCCTTGATGAGCTCCAACCGATCGGGTAGGAACACGCTGACGAGCGGGCGCCCGGGCACATCCACCATCCGCTCCACCGTCGCGCCGTCGACGCGCATGCGCTTCGGCTGCCCCGGCTCGAATCCCACGGCCAGCTCGTGCGCGCCGTCGTCGGCCTGCGTGTCGACGACCACCCGCGTCGCCGCCGCGCCAAACCGCACCACCTCGCGCTCGTTGGTCGTGCGGCACGAACGGCCCGTGCAGCCGAAGTAGAGCGCCTCGAGCAGGTTCGTCTTCCCCGCCCCGTTGGGACCCGAGATGACCGTCAGCCGCTCGCCCAGCACCACCCGCACATCCTCGTAGCCACGGAAGTTGCGGAGACTGAGCCCGACGACCCGCACTTCCCCGCGACCACCCGTGCTAGACGTTCAGCCGGATCGGCATGATCAGGTACTTGAAGCGGCTCTCGTCGGCGGACTCGATCAGTCCAGGCCGCAGCGGGCTGATCAGCTTCAGCAGCACATCTCCCTCATCGATCGCCTCGAGCCCATCGCGCAGGAACTCGGGGTTGAAGCCGATCTCAAGTGGCTCCCCCTGGAAGGCGACCGGCAGTGATTCGCGGGCCTCGCCGACGTCCGGGGTCTGGGCGGAAACGGTGAGCTCGCCAGGTTCAAACGCGAGTCGCAGCGGCGCGTTCTTCTGTGCCAGCAGGCTGATCCGGCGCACCACGTCGGTGAGCTCGCCGCCGCCAACCCGCAATTCATGCTCGAAGCTCTCGGGCAGCAGCTGCCGGTAGTTCGGAAACTGCCCATCGATCAGCCGCGAGGAGAGGATCACGCGGCCGAGAACGAACAGGACCTGGTTCTGGCGCACGCTCACGCGCAGTTCGTCCTCCGCCGCCGCGTGGCCAGCAACCCGAGCCAGCTCCTGGAGCGCCCGCGCCGGAACATTGACCTCGAACCCGGCCGAGAGGGGCGTCTCGAGCGCGGTCTCCTTGACGCTCAGCCGGTAGGAGTCTGTCGCAACCATCCGCAGCTCGCGATCCGTGGCCGACACGAGGATTCCGGTCAGGACCGGCCGCGTCTCATCGCGCGATGCAGAACCAGCGACCTTGAGGGCGGTCGAGACGAACGCGGTTGTCGGAACGGAAATCGAGCTGTCAGGGTCGGGTTCGGGGAACGGCGGGAAGTCCTCGGCACGCAGCGTGCGGATGTGGAACGTCGCGTTGCCGGACACGAGCTCGACGTCCTGCTCTGCGGCTCGCAACTCAAGCGACACGTTCGGGGCGGGAAGCGAGCGCACGACGTCGAGGATCAGGCGCGCTGGGAGTACCACGACGCCATCTCGGGCGATATCGGCCTCCAGGGGAACCCGCAGTCCCACGTCCATGTCCGTGGCTCGCAACTCGCACGCGTCCGATGCTGCCGAGATCTGCACACCTGAGAGCGCCTGGATTGCGCTGCGTGTCGAGGCCACACGGCTGACCGTCTGCAGCTGGCCGAGCAAAACATCCCGCTCGAGAGAAATCTTCACGATGAATACCTCAGAAGGAAGGAAGCAGTCATAGGGCGAATAGAAGCTGTGGATAAGTCTGAGATCGTCCGCTCTTGGCGGGAAAAGTGTGTGTTCGCAAAGGCAGAGAAGTCTGTCAGCAGGAGCGGTCGTCGTGTTGACGCCTCAGCATCTGTGCAAGGCCATCGATCTCCGCAGCTACTTCAAGATCGCTTGTCAACCGCTCGGAGACGCGTTTGCAGGCATGCAGAACCGTCGCATGATTGCGCCCCCCGAATGCATCGCCGAGGTCATGCAGCGAGGCGTCGGTGAGTTCACGACAGAAGTAGATGGCGAGCTGGCGGGGCCACGCGAGGCGCACCTGACGGCCGGCAGAGATCAGCTCGGACACAGAGAGCTGATAGTGCGACGCGATCGCCGCCTGGATGTCTGCAACCGACAACGAGTCTCGGTCCGGAGCCGGGTACATGTTGTCGAGAACGGTGCGGGCGAGCTCGCGGTCGATCGGCTGATCGGTGAGCGAGTGATAGGCGACGACCCTGATGAGGGCGCCCTCGAGTGCGCGGACGTTGGCGGTGACGCGCTCGGCGATTAGGTCGAGGACCTCGCCATCGGCGAGCGCGATCCGGTCGAGCGCGGCGCGCTTGCGGAGGATTGCCGCGCGGGTCGCGAAGTCGGGGGGACGGATGTCGGCGACGAGGCCCGACTCGAAGCGCTCGCGCAAGCGCTCCTCGATCGCGACTAGACGGCGAGGAAGGCGATCACACGTCAACACCAACTGACGACCGGTCTCATATAGAGCGTTGAACGTGTGGAAGAACTCCTCCTCCGTCTTCGCCTTGCTCGCGAGGAACTGGACGTCGTCGATCAGCAGCACATCGGCATCGCGGTAGGCGTGCTTGAAGCTGTCGATGGAACGTGTCGAGAGTGCCGAGAGGAAGTGGTTGGTGAACGATTCGGCGGTCGTGTAGCGCACCGTGGCGCCGCCTCCGAATGCGATCACGTAGTTCCCGATGGCATGGAGAAGGTGGGTCTTCCCGAGGCCGGGCGGAGCATGTAGAAACAGCGGGTTGTAGGCCTGTCCGGGGGTCTCTGCGACGGCGAGCGAGGCAGCATGCGCAAGACGGTTGCCGTCGCCGATGATGAACTGCTCGAAGCTGTAGCGGGGGTTGAACTGGGTGATTGCCTCGGCGTGCGGCGTCGCGTGGGCGGGTCCATTTGGTGCACCTTTCGAAGGCGCCCCCACGAACGCGACCTCGATCGCCGTCCCGGCGACCGCGCGGGCGCACGTCTCGAGCGCCCGCCCGAACCGTTCAGCGACCCAGGCACGAGTCGCCGGCGGCGCTTGGAGGAGGAGAACTGTTCCGTCCCAGGCCTTGACCTCGAGCGGTGCGAGCCAGATCTCGTAGGTGGACTCGCCGACCATGCGCCGGAGCTCGGCGCGGATCTCGCGCCAGGCAGCACTCGGCTCGAGATGCGCAGGCAGCTCCAAACGACTCCTTCCGAGGAGCGTCGTGGAAAACAGTGAAGAGGTCCGGACGCCGACGTCCGGGGTGGGCGAATATACCAGCGGCTCGTTGACGGGATGAACGCGTTTGAGGGGCGTTGGCGCAAAGCGCGAGAAAAGGATGTTGAGCCCGGTTTGGAGCTCGAAGAAGGGCCCTTTGCGACAACCCGATGCGCCTTCGCGGGAGTGCGGTCTAGCGTGCGTATACTGAATCGCGACCCGCATCGGGCTAGTGAGTCATGAAACGCACGTATCAGCCGAAAAAGCGCAAACGCGCGCGGACGCACGGATTCCGCGCTCGGATGCGCACGCGCGCAGGCCGGCTCACCTTGAAGCGGCGTCGCGCGAAGGGCCGCAAACGACTGACGGTGTGATGCTCCGGCCAGGCGGGCGGGCTGAAGGAAGGCCGCGGCCCGGGCGATCGAGGCTGTCTCGAAGCGCGGACTTCGACCGCGTCTTCCGCAACGGCCGCTCGCACGCTGGGCGCGAATTCGTGCTCTACGTGTTCCCCCGCGAACGCGACGCGCCTCCGCGGCTGGGGCTGTCCGTGTCGCGCAAGGTGGGCGGTGCTGTCGAGCGCAACAAGGTCAAGCGGCTGCTGCGCGAGGCGTTCGCCGTAGAAGGATCACGACTTCCCGCCGGCAGCGACGTGGTGGTGGTCGCCCGTCCGGATGCTCGGGGTCTTGCTGAACGTGAGAGTCTCGAGGGAATCCGCCGTGCGCTGGCCGAGTTGATCGACCGCATCGGGGATACCAGCTCATGACCGTGGTGCGCAAGGTGATGGTTCTGCCGATCCGGCTCTACCAGAGCTTGATCTCTCCGGCGCTCGGGCAGCGCTGCAAGTACTACCCCTCGTGCTCGGAATATGCCGCGCAGGCGATCATGGAATACGGCATACTGCGCGGGCTGGTCCTCGGCGGCTGGCGGTTGCTGCGCTGCAACCCCTGGAGCCATGGGGGATTCGATCCCGTTGAGGAGCAGCGGCTCTTCAAGCCGCAGATCCCGGCCCAGAGCGCCTGAACATGCTTCTCGCCGCGAACATCTTCCAGCCGCTGATCGACGTCTTCCAGTCGGTCCTGACCTTCTTCCACAACAGCCTTGGGATCCAATGGGGCTGGTCGATCGTGCTGCTCACCATCTGCGTCCGGGCGATATTGATGCCGCTGACGATCAAGCAGTTCCACTCGATGCAGAAGATGCAGCAGATCGCGCCGCAGATGAAGGAGGTGCAGCGCAGATACAAGGACGACAAGCAGCGCCAGCAGCAGGAGCTGATGAAGCTCTACCAGGAGCACGGTGTCAACCCGTTCGCCTCCTGCCTGCCGCTGGTCCTCCAGCTTCCAGTGTTCATCTCGCTGTACTACATGCTGCGCACGAGCCTGCGCGCCGACATCTGCCCCCAGAGCCAGCCCGGCGCGCACATGGTCAACGGAAAGTGGATCGTTCCCGCGCACGCACACACGGTCGCGTGTGGCCCCCACAACGGCGCGAGCTTCCTCTTCATCCCCGATCTCACGAACCACGCGACCGGCGCCGTCCTGGTCGTGCTGATCCTCCTCTACGTCGGCACGCAGCTGGTCTCGAGCTTGATGATGTCGACGCCGAACCAGGACCGCAATCAGCGACTGCTCCTGATCTTCATGCCGCTCGTGTTCGTGTTCATCATGGTCGGGATGCCGGCCGGCGTGATGGTCTACTGGATCACCACGAACGTCTGGACGATCGGCCAGCAGTACATCGTCCGCAAGCGGCTCGGGCCTGTGACGCCAATCACATCGCCCGGCGACGGAGATGGCGGCGGCCCCGGCAAGGGCGACGGACCGGGTCGCGGAGGCCCGGACGGCGGCTCCAACGGCTCCAACGGCGGGGGTGGCGGGATCAGCTCAATGATCCGCGATCGACTGAGACCCGCGGATGAGCGCGAGAAGGTTGCATCCGGCACCCGCACCCGCACGGCCGCGCCGCCCCCGCCACCGCGCAAGAAGAAGAAGCGCTCGGGGCGGCGGAGGTAGCGTGCCCGAACAGCTGAGCGAAGCGGGCATCCGCGTGCGCGAGTTGCTGGAGCGGATCGCCGATGAGAGTGGCGTCGACGCCACGGTCGAGGTCCGCGACGACGACGACGGCGTGCGTGCGGAATACCACGGCGACGACGTCGGGCTGCTGATCGGCCACCACGGCCAAACGATCGACGCGATCCAGCACCTCGCCTACCGGATCGCCTATCGGGGCGTCCAGGATCGAAAGCGGGTCGCGGTAGACGCCGGCGGCTACCGGGAGCGGCGTGCCGTCGCCCTGCGCGCAACCGCCGACCAGGCCGCGGAGACGGCCATCCACGATCGCCGTCCTGTTGCGCTTGAGGCGATGAGCGCGATCGAGCGCAAGGTCGTACACGAGCACCTCAAGTCCAGGCACGACGTCGAGACCTACAGCGAGGGCGAGGACCCGGACCGCCGGCTCGTCGTAGCCCCGCTCGTCGGCTGAGGGCCGGTCGTTGGGCTAGGGGCCGCTTCGCGGCATCCATGGGGCCGGGAGGGCCCGTCCAGACCGCGGGCGTTAGCGGGCACGCGCACCGACCGGGCGCAC
>CAWGQT010000032.1:0-198419 GCA_963824755.1 uncultured Solirubrobacterales bacterium
GTCGGCGAAGCGCACGAGGATCACGTCCCCTCGCGCATGCCGCCGTCGCCACTGGTCGGCCCATAGGTCGAAGACATAGTGCAAATAGACGTTCGCGAGCAACGGCGAAGCCGAAGCCCCTTGCGGAACACCCTCATCGCACGACGTCCACGCCCCGTCCTCGATGACCCCTGCGCTGATCCACTTGCGGATCAGGCGCAGGACCCTCCCGTCCGCGATCCGGTGCTCGAGAAACCTCTCCAACCAGGCCCGATCAAGCCGGGTGAAGAAGTCGCGGACGTCCGCGTCCAGCACCCAGTTCACTTTCCTCTTGACGATCCCGGCTGCGAGCGCATCCAACGCGTGATGCGGGCTGCGCCCCGGCCGAAACCCGTACGAGAAACCAAGAAAGTCCGTCTCGTAGATCGCGTTCAACACCTCGACGGTCGCCCGCTGGAGGATCTTGTCCTCAAGCGACGCGATCCCGAGCGGTCGAAGCCGCCCGCCCGCCTTCGGTATGTACGCCCTCCGTGACGGCCTCGCCCGGTAGCTCCCGCGATGGACCCGGGCGTGGAGATCCCGAAGATTCCCTCCGAGGTCCTGTCCGTAGTCCGTCCACGTGACCCCATCGACCCCCGGCGCGGCCTTGGGCTTCAGCGCCCAATACGCCGCCCGCAAGCGATCGACATCGACGTGATGCAGAAGCGCAGTGAACCGCGCGTCCTTATCCCTTGCTGCGATTCGACGCACACGATCCAGCGCACTTGGCGCGCTCAGTCCGGCTCTGTGTCCGGGGCGCGTTTTGCTGGTCGTGTTCCCCTCGGCCAGGTCCCTTCCCTCCACCACCTCCGCGACCGCATCCGCGGCGTTGTTCGGCGACTTCGCAGGTGTCGGGTCGGGGGAGGTGGCGGTGACGTGCCGCTGCCTCCGCCCGCCCTTCCGAACCGCTCGTGCAGTTTTCCCGCAAGCGGCTCTCACCGGGCATAGCCCTTCTGGCGGTAGTAGCTCTCCATGCTCGGAATCAGTTGCAGAAGGTTGACCAAGCCCAACTCCCCGTAGAGCCGCCGTTCCGGCAGATCGCGCCACCCGGCGTTCCGCCAGTGCTTGTGTTGGTGGTTCCAGAGACGCAGCACGATCCATCGGTTGAGGCGGTGATACAGCCGGCGGATCTTCGCCCGCCGGTAGTAGTTGCCCCATCCACGGATGATCGGGTTGAGCTCGTCCAGCACTCCTTCAAGGTCCTTGGGGTTGCGCCGGTTGGTCGCCGTGCGCACCTTGTCCTTGAAGCGTTTGATCGAGCGGTCAGTCGGGATCGCGTAGAGGCTCGGACCTCCAGCCTTGTGCCGCAACCCTTTCCCACGCCCGACCTTGTAGCCCAGGAACGCAAAGCCCTGGGTGACGTGGACGATCCGCGTCTTCTCGGGGTGAAGCTGGAGTCCCAGCTCCCCTTCCAGCACTGCGCGAGCGCTCGCCAGCGCCCGCTCCGCTTCCGCTCGGGACGCGCACACGATCACCCAGTCGTCGCAATACCGCGTCAGCGCAAAACCGGCCTGCTCCATCTTCTCATCGAAGACGGTCAGGTAGATGTTGCTGAGCAGAGGTGAAGCCACCCCGCCCTGCGGCGTTCCAGCGACCACGCTCTCGAACACACCGTCCACCAGCGCTCCAGCCGTGAGCATCGATCTGATCAAGCTCAACACCTTGCCGTCAGCCACCCGGTCAGCGACCAGGTCGACCAGCAGCTCGTGCGAGAGCGACCCGAAGAAGTCTGAGATGTCGCCGTCAACGATCCACTCCGCCTGCCCCAGCTGCCGCCAGATCCGCCGCATCGCGCCATGCGCCGAGCGGCCCGGGCGATAGCCGAAGCTCGCCTCCCGGAACGTCGGCTCAAAGATCGGCTCAAGCACCTGGACCAGCGCCTGCTGACACACCCTGTCCATCACAGTCGGGATGCCTAACAGACGCTTCTTGGTGGTCCCGGGCTTGTCGATCTCGACCCGCTTGACGGGCCGTGGCCGGTAGCGACCATCCTTGAGCTGCTGATGCAAAACGTCGAGGTAGCGATCCAGGTTCTCATCGAACCTGGCGATGGTCACGCCATCGACGCCGCCAGCGCCCTTGTTCCTCTTCACGCGCTCCCACGCTCGCTGCAGGTTCCGCCGGTCATAGACCCGGCCGATCAGCGAGTGCGCCTTCTGCGCCTGCATAGTTTGCTTCTCTACCGAGCTCACCGCTCCGGGATCGCGGGTCTCCTCACGAACGGCGCCTCGGTCATTGCCGCAGCAGCCATCAGTCCGTCGCTCGCTACTCACCCGACCCTCCGTCCGGCTTGCCCTACCCAGCGTGACCCCTTCCCCCTGGACGACGCCTTTTGGGTCGCCGTCCCGCCGCCCCACAAGGGGACGGTCCCGGGGCTTTTGTTCTGCCCCGGTTCCTGAGTACCGTGGGTCACTCCGACTTCTCGCACGGCATCCCCAGCGATTTCGCCTTGCGGCTTATACACCCAGGTACCTGGCCCCGTCGGGCCGGGACCGTACGAGATCTCCCGGGGTAACGCGTGTTGCTTTCCCACCGTGCCGCCCGCAAACACCTTGTTGCGTCCAGGCTCCCCAAGTACTTCCTTCGCCTCCGTAATGCAGGCTCGGTATCGCCTGAATCTGGCCGACCGGTTCGCCGAAAACTCGGCTACGGCCCGGCAGTTCGCCTCAAACCCTTCAGACCCCACCTCACGGTGGGCGCCCTGTCCTGCGCACTCCGACCGCAGCGAACACAGCACGCACCAGCAGCTCGCGCACGACAGGCAGCGGGCGCTCATCCCGGCGGTTTCCCGACCCGGCGCCCATCTCCCGCTCCCATAGAGCCTCACTTGCATCCCGTCCTCAATCTCCGATCTTCCTGCGCCCGGCGAGGCATTACCCCCACCTTTGGCTACGGACCCCGCTTGGGGTCGGTCCGACTGGACTTCCACCAGCAAGCAACACGGCCAGCCCGGCGCGCAATACGGACCTGTCTGACTTCCCGCGATCGTGCATCTCAGGCTTGCGGCCTTGACCTTCCCTGAGCGTCCCGGCCCCCGATCACAGGGACGGGCGATCGCTGGACCTCCCGGTTCTCGCGCATGGAGACTCCACGCATGCACAGGTTCTTCGACCGCGCAGGGTCCGCCGAGGGCTCGCGATAGCGCCCCCGGCGATGTTGCCTTCCGCCTCGTGCAACGGCGTCAGCACCCCGACCACCTTGATTTCGCGGCTCAATAGCCCGGCCTACGCGTACCCCTGTCAACGCTTCGCCACCGCCCTCACGGACACCGACGCATGACTCGGGGCCACCGCGGATCGCTATTCCTTCGATGTAGGGCTCTTCCATCCCCTTCTCCATGCCGGTTTATCCCGGCGCTCTGCACGTCCAGACCGACGCAACGGATACCGTCACGCATCTCGGTACCTCCTCGTAGTTGTGGCCCGCGTCGAAGCTCGTACCTTCGGCGCGAACATCACCCCGGCTGCGCGGGGGTACCGACTACCTTCGAGTTCAAGGCCATCCATCCTCCATAGGGTCCATTCCGCCGGCCATCCATGGCCGGCGGGCGACGACCTCTCGCAGCCACCAACCTCCCGCTGAAGCACGAGAACGGAGGGGCGAACGTTCGTAACGTGACAATTCGACTCCGGCGGAGGCAACGAGTAACGAAATGGACGCTGGGTAGGGCGTCGCACAAACCGGGGCCGTTGGGCGAAGTTGATGGTGGCCGCTCCGGGTGCAAACCCACCGTCCGCGCCGGCGCAAGTGAACAATGGCGAATTCGTTCGGACTGTCCGAACAAATGCGGCAAAGTTCAGCCCCGGCGGGGTCGCAGGCCTCAGGCGCCCAATTCAGAGCTGTAGCCCGGTGCCCTCCCGCCAGCGACCGCTGTTATCAACTCTTGCTAAAGAGCCGGTGGTCTCGCGGGCTTGCGCGACAACCCTCCGGGACGTCCATAACGTTCACCGTCGCCGGGCGGATTCATCTGGTCGTCGCAACACCTTGACCGAGAGGAGTTGCGATGGGCGAGAGAAGTCGGGCTTCGGATTTTGCGCGGGTGCGTTCGCCGGGGCGTCTGCCGTCTGGGCGGCGGGAGCATCGGGTGCGTTTCTGGGCGGCGGTCGCGCGAGGGCTCAGTAGCCGGGAGGCTGGTGTCCAGGCGGGCGTGTCGCCGGCGGTTGGTGTCCGGTGGTTTCGGAAGGGTGGGGGGATGCCGACCGTTACCCAGGCGCCGTTGTCGGGGCGTTATCTGTCGTTCGCTGAGCGGGAGGAGATCGCGATCCTGCGCGCTGGGGGGTGTGGGGTGCGGGGGATCGCTCGTCAGCTCGGGCGTTCGCCGTCGACGATCTCTCGTGAGTTGCGTCGGAACGTCGTGAGGTGTGGCGGCGTCGTTGAGTATCGGGCGAGCTCGGCGCAGCGGTACGCGGACCGGCGGGCTCGGCGTGCGAAGCCGGCGAAGCTGGTCGTGAACGCCGGGCTGCGACGGTATGTGCAGGACCGTCTGTCGGGAGCTGTCAAGCGGCCCGATGGGACGGCTCTCGACGGTCCTGGGGTGAGGTGGATCGGGCGGCGTCACGGTCTGCGCAAGGATCGGCGCTGGGCGAGGGCGTGGAGCCCTGAGCAGATTTCCAATCGCCTGCGCTTGGAGTTCCCCGATGATGAGTCAATGCGTATCTCGCACGAGGCGATCTACCAGTCGCTGTACGTTCAGGGGCGTGGCGCGTTGCGGCGTGAGCTGACGGCCTGTCTGCGGACCGGGCGGGCGTTGCGGGTCCCGAGAGCTCGCACCAGCGGTCGCGGTCGCGGGTTCGTCAGCGACGAGGTGATGATCAGCCAACGCCCCGCCGAAGCCCAGGACAGGGCGGTTCCCGGCCATTGGGAAGGCGACCTCATCATCGGAGCGAGGAGCTCGGCGATCGGCACGCTGGTGGAGCGCTCAACCCGCTTTACGATGCTGCTCTACCTCCCGCCGATGACCGGCCAAGCGCCGGGAGTAAAGGACGGCCCCGCGCTAACGGGGCACGGCGCCGAGGCGGTCCGCGACGCGATCGCCAGGACGATCGTCACGCTGCCTGAGCAGCTGCGCCGCTCGCTGACCTGGGACCAGGGCACCGAGATGGCCCAACACGCCCAGCTGCGGATCGAGACCGGCCTGCCGGTGTACTTCTGCGATCCACACAGTCCGTGGCAGCGCGGCACCAATGAGAACACCAACGGGCTGCTGCGCCAGTACTTCCCGAAAGGCACCGACCTCTCCAGACACAGCGCCGAGGACCTCGCTGCGGTCGCCTCCGCGCTGAACAGCCGACCGCGCAAGACGCTCGGCTGGAAGACGCCCGCCGAAGCGCTCAACGAGTACCTGAGAACCATCTAAACCAACCACGCACGATCGGCCGGCGGGTGGCAGCCGCTCAAGCGCAGGCCCCTTGCCCCCTGGCTCGCGTTCGCCACCGCGCCCCTCCCACCGCTCACGCCGGCCACCGAAACGGCGGCTGGGGAAGGGAGCGATCACGGCTAAACCAACCGCAAGCTCCCTGGCGCCTCGCCGGCCCGGATCCCCTCGCCGCCCTGAACGACAGAGTCAGGCCGTGGAGGTCACGCCTAGACGACCAACCGCCCAGAACTCAACGACAGCCCGACCCTCGGCCACCCCAGTCCATCCCCCACGAGAGGTACCGTCACCTCGACAGCTACTGTTGCGAGGACCGGTTGAGCCCGAGCCGCCGGGAGCGATCGCTTTGCTGCGAAATGGACGTAGCCAGGCGCTCCGTCCCCTCTTCGATAGGGTGGGCGGGATCCAATCCCGGGCAGAACAAGTCACGAGGCACCCGGCCGAAGGACGAGGACTGGGTCCCGCCCACCCTGCGCCAGCCGACGCGCCCACCAAGGCCAAAGCAGCGCCAGCCGGCGCGCCCACCAGGGCCCGTGAGGCGCCAGCCGACAGCCCAAAACGCCCTACGTGACTTTGATGGCAACCGTCCCCACCGCGTAATCGACGTGTGATGCGGTGCACTGATGTTTGCCCTTTGGTGCGCCCTTACGGAACTTGAGCGTCACCTTGCCGGCCGAGTTGGTCGTCCCGTGCTTGCCGAGACAGAACACGAACGCCGCTGAGATCGGTTGCCCGGCGTCGGTCACGGTGAACGTGATGCGCCCCGACTTCTTGTGGCTGAACGAGAGCGGCTTCGCGGTCAACGAGAGCCCGGGCAGGACCTGCGTCTGGTAGAGCCCCAGCGGGGCGCCTGCGGTCGTCGGGATGACGACCGCCAGCAGGTCTAGGCGAGCGGAGCTGCCCTGAGCCTGAAGGTCGTTGAGGGCCGAGGTGTGGGCCGGTGGCGCGGTGGTTCTGACAACGCCCCACCTGGTCACGGCCGGGTTCGTGCGGACGGAGTGGATCAGGTTCTTGGTCGAGTCGTACCAGGCGACCGACATGTTCCCCAGGGTGTCGGCGGCGATCGCCACGCGCGCGTTGTTGACGTGCTGAGAGCCCGGCACGACCATCACCCTGGACGAGCCCACCTTCCACATGTCGATGTGGGCGCACGGCTCGGCAGAGTCGGCGACGCAGTAGGCCATGTAGACCCCGCCGCCGATCCGGGCGGCGAGCGCGACCGGCTCGAGCGGCTGGTTGTTGTGAGCGGCGCTGGCGGCCGAGCCCGGCGCCTCGATCGCCGGGCCCTGGCTCGGAAGGAGCTGGTCCACCCAGTAGCCCTGCTTCTTGAACGCCTGGTACGTAGCCACCCAGACCGCGCCGGTCCTGGTGTCGGTGACGATCGCGGGATTGGATGGAGTGTTTCCCGAAATCAGCGGGATCATGCCGTCGGGGGTCGAGGCCGGACAGCTGGGATCCACGCCGACGTGAAACAACCCAAACTCCCCGAACGCGGTCACCGGTGTCCCGTTCAACTCGGCGGTGGCCGCGATTCCTCCGACCCCAGCCGTATGAGCGGACAGCGACCCGTTGACGAGGTTCCAGGTCGCACCGTTTGCGCTCGTCTCGGTGAAGATCGCGCCGTCGTGATAGCAGCCCGAGCTCCCGGTGTTGCCCTCGAAGACCAGGCGTATCCCCGAACCGTCGGGGACCAGCTGCGGGTCGTCTTCGAGCGTCTGCCAGCCCGATAACGCGGTGCCCCTGGAGAGGACCTTACCCGCGACCGAGAGCGTCGCCGTGTAGTAGGAGTGCGTCATGTTGCTCGCTTGCTTGCCGAGCCACATCAGGTGCAGACTCTTGTCGGCAGTCCGCAGCGCGCCGAACGAATCGGCCCCCTGATCAGTGGTGCCAAGCTGGGTCCAGACCCTCGGTCCGCCGGCGGACGCGGAGCCAGGCAGCGCCAGCACCGAGAGCGTGGCGACTGCCGCGACAGCCCCCACCCGGAATCCCCACCACGACATCGCGCACCTCCTTAACTCCAAACTTGCCACCGGCCGGCCGCCGACGACTATACGCCTCGTAAAAGTAGCTTTGTGGATAGTCCATTAGGCTCCCGCCCCATGCCGCCGACCGATCGCTTCGTCATCAGCTTCGCCGCCGAGCCGCCGCAGGAGGCGCTGCCGTATGGCCGCTGGGCTGACACCCTTAGCAACCACTTCCTGGCGGCCTGCCGCGAGCTCGATACCGAGGGCGAGGAGATCGGCCAGGTCGAGACCGAGATCCGATGGTTCCCGGATCGGACGTACTGCGGACGGACCTACATTCCGGCGACCGCCCGCACCTCGGAGGGATACGAGCTGTTCGGGTTCGTGTCGTTCACCGAGGTCTCCGGCGGCCCGAGCGACTTCCAGGCGCAGGCGGACTTCACCTCGGAGCTGGCGGAGAACAACCCCGAGTGGAAGCTCGACCTCAGCGATGACGTGATCGGCACCTGGCGCGGCGAGCAGGGCAAGACCGCTCAGATGACGCTGGTGTGGGGGCTGGCGTTGATTCCCGGCGGCCACATCGTGACGGCCGAGCTAGCCAACCTGGCAGTCGATCAGTGCGCGCTGCTCGAGGAGCGCTTCACGCTGGTCGCGCCCGACGACTACCGCTCGGACTTCCTCGAGATCAAGCTCTGGAGCAAGCGCAACGACGAACTCGCTCGCGAGTCTCTGTACGTCGATGAAGGCGACGAGGAGGAGACCGACGACGCCGACGACAAGGACGGCCCGGAGTAATCAAGTCCCGCCGGCCCGCCCCCAAGCACCCGCGCGGCCGTTGCTTGTGAGCGCCGCCGGCAGCCGGAGCCTGACCTCGTCCTCGGTCAGCGGGAAGTGACAGGCGGCGAGCGTCTCGTTGCCTTTGCTCTCGAGCGGGGGCTCCTCCTGCGAGCAGAGCTCCTGGGCCTTGGGACAGCGGGTGTGGAAGCGGCAGGCGACGGGCGGATTCGCGGGGCTGGGCACGTCGCCGGCAAGCAGCTGGCGCTCTCGCCGCCCCCCGAGCGGATCGGGCACGGGAACCGCCGAGAGCAACGCGCCGGTATAGGGGTGGCGAGGGAAGCCGTAAAGCGAATCGCGCGGAGCGAGCTCCACGATCTTGCCCAGATACATCACCGCCACCCGATCGCACATGTGACGCACGACGCTCAGGTCGTGGGCGATGAAGATCAGCGTGATCCCCAGTTCGCGTTGCAGTTCGCGAAGCAGGTTCAGAACCTGCGCCTGAATCGAGACGTCGAGCGCCGACACCGGTTCATCGGCGACGAGCAGCTTCGGCTGGAGCGCGACCGCGCGCGCCACGCCGATCCGCTGGCGCTGTCCGCCTGAGAACTCGTGCGGATAGCGGTTGTAGTGCTCGGGGTTCAGCCCGACGCGATCCATCAGGTCCTGCACGCGGCGCTTGCGCTCCCCTTCGCCCTTTAGTAGGCCGTGGATCACGAACGGCTCGGCGATGATCGAGCCGATGGTCTTGCGTGGATTCAGAGAGGAGTAGGGGTCCTGGAAGATCATCTGCATCTCGCGCCGCAGGCGCTTGAGCCGCGCGCCCGAGAGGCGCGTGATGTCCTCGCCTTCGAATGTGATCTCGCCCGCCGTCGCCTCGAGCAGGCGCACCAGCAGCCGCGCCGTGGTGCTCTTGCCGCAGCCGGTTTCGCCGACGATCCCGAGCGTCTCGCCGCGCCTGACCTCGAACGAGACGTCGTCGACGGCCTTCACCGCGCCGATCTGCTTCTGGAAGATGATTCCGCTCGTGATCGGGAAGTGCTTGACGAGGTTGCGGACTTCGACCAGCGTCGCCCCGCCGGCCCGCGCGGGCGGCGGGGTCTGATCGTCGCGCGACTCGACGGTCATGCTCCGCTCTCCTCTATCTCGGCGCTCGCCCGCCCAGCCCCGGCCGCCGACCCGGCCTCGGTCGGTTCGGCTGCCCGCACCGGCTCGGCGAGGTGCCGCAGCGTATCCGGCTCCTGCCCCTCGCGCAGTCCTTGCCAGATCCGGGAGCGAACGCTCCTGGGAAGCAGGCACGCGACCTCGTGGCCGGGCTCCTCGGCAACCGGCTCGAGATGTGGATCGGTCTTGCGGTGCGCCTCCTGAACATAGGGGCAGCGTGGGTGGAAGTAGCAGCCCCGAGGCCGGTTGATCAGGCTCGGCGGCCGTCCCGAGATCGGCACCAGCTCGGTACCGATGCCGGCGTCGAGCCGCGGGATCGAGCGCAGCAATCCCCATGTGTAGGGGTGTTGCGGTGAGCCGAAGATCGTCTCGGTCGAGCCCCGCTCGACGATCCTCCCGGCATACATCACGACGATGTTGTCGGCGATCTCGGCGACGACGCCGAGATCGTGGGTGATGATGATCACCGACATCCCCAAACGCCGCTGGAGGTCGTCGATCAGCGCCAGGATCTGCGCCTGCACGGTCACGTCCAGCGCCGTCGTCGGCTCGTCTGCGATCAGCAGCTTGGGCTCGTTGGCGAGCGCCATCGCGATCATCGCGCGTTGTCGCATTCCGCCGGAGAACTCGTGCGGGTACTGGTCCACGCGACGGTGGGGATCGGGAATCCCGACCGTGTCCAGCAGCTCGATCGCACGGTCGTGGGCCGCCGACTTGGAGATCGACTGGTGCGCGCGCATCGCCTCGACCAGCTGCCACCCCACCTTGTAGAAGGGATGCAGCGAGGACAGCGGGTCCTGGAAGATCATCGCGATGTCGTTGCCGCGTATGCGCCTTAGCTCCTCGACCGACAGCTCGAGGAGATTGCGGCCCGCAAAGGAGATGCGGCCGGAGATGCGCGTGTTTGGCCCGCGCGTAAGTCCCATCGTGGTAAGCGACGTCACGGTCTTGCCGGACCCAGATTCGCCGACAATTCCGAGCGTCCGGCCCGCTTCAAGCGCGTAGGAGACGCCGTCCACCGCATGCACGACTCCGTCCTCGGTTACGAACTCGACCCGGAGGTCCTCGACCTCGAGCAGCGGGGTCACGAGTAGCGCACGCGCGGGTCGATGAACGCGTAAAGGATGTCGACGATCAAGTTCCCGATCAGGATGAAGAACGCGCCGAAGATCACCGTCCCCTGGATCATCGGCAGGTCGGAAGTCTGGATCGAGTCATAGGCAAGGCGGCCGATACCAGGGATGTTAAAGGCGGTCTCCGTGAGCACCGCGCCGCCGAGCAGGATGCCGATGTCGATCCCCGCCGCGGTCACGATCGGCGTGATCGCCGCACGCACGGCATGGCGCATGATCACGCGCCGCTCCGAGAGACCCTTGGCCCGCGCGGTGCGGACGTAGTCCTCGGACATCGCCTCGATCAGGTTCGCCCGCAGCAACCGCGCGTAGATCGCCGCGAACGACGCCGCCAGCACGAACCACGGCATGATCAGCGAGGTGAACCACTTCCAGGGGTCCTGACTGATCGGGACGTAGCTGCCGGCGCCGGGGAAGATCGGGATCTTGCCGACGTCGTTGGCGAACAGGAACAGGCTCAGCAGCGCCAGCCAGAAGACCGGCGCGGAGATCGCCACCAGCGACATACCCATCGCCGACCGATCGAACACCGACCGGCGCTTCACGGCGGAGATGATCCCCACCGCGATCCCTGACACGAGCCAGATCACCGCTGCCCCGAGCGCCAACGAGACCGTCGCCGGCAACCGGTCGAGGATCGTGCTCTTGACCGACACCTGCTGGGCGGTGTAGCTCGTGCCGAGGTTGAAGTGCAGGAACAGCGCCTTGATGTACAGCCAATACTGCACGTAGAACGGCCTGTTGAGCCCGAGCTGCTTGCGGATCGTCGGGATCAGCGCCGGGTTCTTCCCC
This sequence comes from uncultured Solirubrobacterales bacterium, assembly GCA_963824755.1. Classification (GTDB taxonomy): domain Bacteria; phylum Actinomycetota; class Thermoleophilia; order Solirubrobacterales; family Solirubrobacteraceae; genus Palsa-465. The sequence goes on from CAWGQT010000032.1 coordinate 11,223, forward strand.
GCCCGCAGCGCCGCCGGATCCGCCGCCGGGAACAGGTAGAAGACGACGTACGTGATGAAGCTCACCACGATCAGCAGCACGATCACCCATAGGAGCCGGCGAATGATGTATTTGGTCATCGGGCCACGTCGTCGGTGGGAATCCCGCCGGCCGTAGCCGGCGGGATCACCATTCGAGTCCCTACTTCATCGAGCTGAACGCGAGGTCCCAGTCGGTGTTTTGCTTGTTGTAGACGGCGTTCACGTCGCTGGAGGACAGGTTGACCTCGTTGTCCCAGATCCAGTCGTCGTAGTACGCGTTGGCCGTTGCCAGCTTGTTGATGTTTGCGTAGGCATTCGCACGGGCGGTCGCATCCGTCAACTGCGACGCCGAATTGAGCATCGAGTTCAACGTCGGGTTGTTGACCTGTGCGGAGTTCGTGTTGCCGGCCGCGGCGATGTTCTTCCCGTTCAGGAGCGGGTCAGTCATCGACTGCGAGTCGAAGAAGTCCTTCCCCCAAGCCATGTTCGGGCAGAACGCCGGCTGGCTCTTCGGGACCTGACAGAACTTCGAGTACATCGTCGCGTGCGGCACCTCGGTGAGCTGGACGTTGAAGCCGAGCTGCTTGATCTGCTGCACGAACGTCTCGGCCGTCTCCTTGGCGGGCGAGGAGTTGTCGCCGACCGCCAGCAGCTGCGGGCCGCTGTACTTGCCGCTCGCGTAACCGGCCTTCTTCATGTACGACTCCGCCAGGGCGAGGTTGCCGTTGGGATTGGCATAGAAATCGTTCCCCGGACCGGCGGCGCCGCCGGACTGCGTGAAGCCTGGCATCGATGGTGGGATCATGTGCGTCGCCGGGATTCCGATGTACTTGCCGCCGCGCGTCAGGATCAACGCGTTGCGGTCGGTGACCGCGATGATCGCCTTGCGCACGTCGGGGTTGTTGAGCGGCTTGATCGTCGGGTTCATCGCGATGTACCGGATGCTCTGGCTAGGCGCGACGTGGAACTGGCTCGGCTTGCTGTTGAGGTACTTCTGCGCGATGTCGGGCGGCGGTGCCGCGAAGTCACCGCTCAGCAGACCGGAGCCGTTGAGGATCTTCTGCGACGCGTCCTCGGGCTGGTAGCCCTCCTTGATCTGGATCTCGTTGAAGTACGCCGGGCGGAAGTCGGTCGACTTGTTCCAGCTGGGGTTACGAACGAGATCGAGGATCTTGTTGGCGGTGTAGCCCTCGGGCGGGACCGTGCCCGTCCCGGCGCCCTTGATCATGTACGGGCCGACGAACACCTGATGCTGCCCGTAGGACGGGGTCGCACCCTTGTCGTACTTGGCCGCATAGGACTCCGGAACCGGCGTGGTGCACGGTAGCGTCAGCGCCTGTCCGGTCGACAGCACGCCGACCGGCTCAGTGAGCTTGAGCACGAGTGTGGTCGCATTCGGCGCTTGGATCCCGGAGATATTCGGCACCGAGCTGGTCGGCAGTGTCGACGGCGCGCCGACGATGTGGCCGTAATACGAGCCGGCGTAGCCGTTGCCCACGGCCGCGTCGAAGCACCGCTCCATCGCGTACTTGATATCCGCGGCGGCGACCGTCTGGTTCGCGAGCGGCGGGCTGTAGTGGATCCCCGGCTTGATGTGGATCGTCAGCATCTTGCCGCCGTCCGCGACCGTCGGCAACGCGGTCGCCAGGTCGGGAACGGGCTCGATCGCGTTCGGCGGCCATCCATACAGCTGGCGCTGAGTCGTGTCGCCGAGATCCGCGTAGTCGGTCTGGTAGTACCAGTAGCCGGGGTCGAGGCTATCGACGCCGCCTGCGACGTCGAGCACCTGGACGACGCCACCGGACTTGCCCGCGGTCGAGGCACTGGTGGCCGAGCTGGTCGTCGTGCTACTGCTGCTACTCGAGCCGCACGCGGATACCCCCAGCGCGGCGACTGCGACAGCTAACGGGGCTAGTACCCGCCATTTGCGCATGCTCTTCCTCTCGTTTGTTGAGTGTGGTCGGTGCACTTCCTCCTCCTTGCAGTCTCCTGCGTCAGTCTTCTCCGTCAGCTTCTATTGGCACGCGGATTGAGCGCGTCCTGTAGTCCGTCGCCCAGCAGGTTGAATGCGAGCACCGTGAACAGCAGGGCCAGGCCCGGGAACAGCATCAGCCACCACACGGTGTTGACGCCGAGATTGCCGCTGCTCGCGTCGGAGAGCATCTTTCCCCAGCTCGCCGTGTTGGGCCCGACGCCGACTCCCAGGTAGGAGAGCGCGGCCTCGAACAGCACGTTGGTGGGGATGATCAGCGTCGAGTAGACGATGATCGGGGCGACGAGGTTCGGCAGGATGTCCTTGAAGATGATGCGTCTGTTGGAGGCGCCCAGCGACCGCGCGGCCTCGATGAACTCCTTCTCGCGCAGCGAGAGCACCTGGCCGCGGATGATCCGCCCGATGTAGGTCCAGTTGACGAATGCGATCACCGCGATCACCACGGGGACACCGGGCTTGAGCAGGCCGCCCAGACACCCCTGCGAGGGCTGCCCGTTGGCTCCGACCGTGCACGCGGCGCCGATGCCGAGCGCCAGCAACAGAATCGGGAAAGCCAGCAGCGCATCGATGATCCTCGAGATCACGGTGTCAACCCAACCGCGGTAGTAGCCGGCCATCATCCCCAGCGTGACGCCGATCACGATCGAGATGCCGGTGGCGATCAGCGCCACCTCGAGCGAGGTGCGGGCGCCGTAGACCACGCGCGAGAAGACGTCGTAGTGGTCGAGGTCGACGCCGAAGATGTGCTTGGCGCTCCCCCAGAAGGCGATCGCCAGGACGATCCCGCCCAGGAAGCCCGTGCATACGAAACCAATCCAGGCGTAGCGCTTGATCGGCTTCCAGGGAATGAGGCGCGAGAACATCGCCAGCAGGAGTCCCGCGCCGAGCACGATGAACGGCCACAGCGCGTTGTGGGAGGGGCCGCTCGGGAGCCCGAATTCATTGACCGCGTTCTGGTCGGGGGTGTTCGGACCGGGGGCCCCGACGATCCCAGTGATGATGGGCGCGCCGAACGCCCCGAGGATCAGCAGGATGATGAAACCCAGCGAGATGAGCGCGACCCGGTCGGTCTTGAAGCGTCGCCAGAACAGCGCCATCGGCGATTTTGCCGCGACTTCCGCAGGCTCATCGAATCCTGCCTCGGCGACGGCCTCGGCTTCGATCAGAAGCTCTGGCGTGCCAACGCTCATGAGTTATCGGGAATTCCGCACCTCACTCGATCCCTCCTCCACATTGCGGGTGAATACCACAAGCGCGGGGGCTTGTCACTCGCCATTAACCCGGAGCCAACGATGCCTGATCAGCGCGGATCGCGGGTGCCGGCTCGGATCGACGGCGCGTATACCCTCTTGACGCCACGCCCTCGTAGCTCAATGGATAGAGCACGCGCCTCCTAAGCGCGGGATGCAGGTTCGATTCCTGCCGGGGGCATGGACGCCGAGCCCGTGTTATGAGGATCCTCACCGGCGCAAGTGCTACCGTCCGCGCCTCCTCGTGTCCGAGAGCACGCTAGAAGCACCGCCAGTCCCAGCGGCAGGAGTTCCGGATCAGGCGCGGGCGCCCGAGCCCGAGCCGTGGACGCTGCGCGCGTTCGTCCGCCGTCATCCTGGCTGGAGCACGACGGTCGTGCTGCTGGCCGTATCGAGCCTGCTCGTCGTGTGGGCCCGCACGCGACCCAGCTATGACGCGTACGGCTGGCTGGTGTGGGGTTATCAGGCGGTGCATGGCACGCTCGACCTCGGCGGCGCACCATCATGGAAGCCGCTTCCGTTCCTGTTCACGGCGCCGTTCGCGCTGTTCGGCCACTATCAGATGTGGCTGTGGATGATCGCGGCGGCCGCGATCTCGCTCGCGGGCGCAGTGTTCGGTGGCCGGATCGCCTACCGGCTCGTCGATGACCGTTCCGAGCGGCCCTACGCGGGGATCGTCGCGGCGGTGATCGCCGGCGCCCTGGTGCTGGGGCTCGAGGACTACATGCACTACGTCCTCAGCGCGCAGTCCGACCCGATGCTCGCCACGTTCTGCCTGGCAGCGATCGACTGCCACCTCGGCGGGCGCCACCGCTGGGCCTTCTGGCTCGGCGTGCTGGCCGCCTTGGGACGCCCCGAGGTGTTCCCGTTTCTCGGCCTGTACGCGATCTGGGCATGGCTCAAGGTGCCGAAGATGCGCTGGCACATCTACGGCGGCGCCTTCGTGGTCCTGTTCATGTGGTTCGGGATCCCATGGATCACCAACGGCCGGCCGTTCGTCTCCGCGCAGCTCGCGCTGAAGTCACCGCGCGCGCTGCATCAGAACAAGATCATCGGCACGTTCGATCGCTTCAAGGAGCTTCAGGCGTGGCCAGTGTGGCTGGCGGCGATCTTCACGGTTGTGGTCGCGGCGATCAGGCGCAACTGGACGATCCTGGTGCTGGCGGCCGGCTGCGTCGGATGGGTGATCGTCGAGGCCGCCTTCGCGCTGCACGGCTGGCCGGCACTGCCGCGCTACATGTTCGAGCCGGGCGCCCTGTGCGCGGTGTTCGCCGGTGTGGCCGCCGGCTGGATCCTGCTCGAGGTGCCAAAGCTGCGGGTCGGGTTGCCACGGTGGGCCGGCGTCCCGGCGGTCGTCGTGCTGGTCGCCTTGTTCGTGCCTGGCGCGCTGGCCCAGGTGCGTACCGAGCACAAGGACCTCCGTCACGAGCGCGGGCGGACGGCTCAGATCAAGTTGCTGACCACCACGACCAACGCCCTCGGCGGCGCTCGTCACATCCAGAACTGCGGCCAGCCGGTGACCGACGTGACCTTCGTCAGTGCGCTCGCGTGGCTGTACCACCGCAACGTCGGCACGGTCGGCGGGCTGCAGCAGGGCGTCGAGAAGGTCGAGCTGCGCAATCCGAGGCTCGCCAAGGTCTTGTTCAAGCCGATCGCGACCGGCGGCTGGCGGGTGCAGCCCTGGCACACGCGCCCCTCACAGGTGGCTCGCTGCGCGGGGCTCAAAGCGGCCTACGCTTACACGCCGGGCCATCCCGGCGGTGTCCTGCTGCGCGGGCACTGAGCCCGTGGCCTCCTCGGCTGTCGAGCAACGGTCGGTTCCCGGGCCGGCCGCGCCCGCGTCCGGGCAACGCTCTCGGTTTGAGGGCTGGCCTTCCTGGTGGCCGGTCGCGGCGATCGGCGCCGGCCTGCTGATCATCTCCACGGTGATCGTCCTGTTGGCAAAGACGCGGCCCGGCTTCGACCCGTACGGCTGGCTCGTGTGGGGCCATCAGACGATCGCCGGCAACCTGAACACCAATGCGGCGCCCTCGTGGAAGCCGCTGCCCTATCTGTTCACGGTGCCGTTCGCGATCGTCGGCCACTATCAGTTGTGGCTGTGGATGATCTTCTCGACAGCCGTCTCGCTGAGCGGCGTGATTTTCGCGGGCCGGATCGCCTACCGGCTGACGGGTGAAGGGGATCCCGCGGGGGCGGGCACTTCATACCCTCGCTACGCAGCGATCGTCGCGGGAGTGTTCGCCGGCGCCGCACTGCTCGGCATCCGCGACTACTGGCACTACATCCTGAGCTACCAGTCGGACCCGATGATCGTCTCGCTGACGCTCGGCGCGATCGACTTCCACCTGGCCAAGCGTTACCGGTGGGCGTTCGTGCTGGGGGCGCTGGCAGCGCTCGGCCGTCCCGAGGTGTGGCTGTTCCTCGGCCTGTACGCGATCTGGTGCTGGCGAGCTGTCCCGTCGATGCGCTGGCTGATCCTGGCGGGAGTGGCGGTCATCGCGGCGCTGTGGTTCGGGATCCCAGCCCTGACTTCTCGCAGCCCGTTCGTGGCCGGCAGCAACGCGCTCGGCTCAGGTCGCGCGGTTCACGGCAACAAGGTCTACGGCACCGTCGACCGCTTTACCGACATGCACGAAACGCCGCTCTATCTGCTGACGCTGATCTCGATCGCGATCGCCGTGTGGCGGCGTGACCGGGTGACGTTGCTGCTGGCGGCCGGGGCGCTGGCATGGGTGATCGTGGAGGTCGCGTTCTCGCTGCACGGCTGGCCCGGCCTTCAGCGCTACATGTTCCCGGCGGGCGCGGTGATGATCGTGATTGCCGCGGTCGGTGTCGGGCGATTGCTGAGCGAGCCGGTCCAGTTCGGGAACGTCGTGCGCTGGGGCGCGGTGGCGCTGGTGGCGGTGGCGGTCGTGGCGCTGATTCCGCCGGCCCTCTCTCGCGCCCGGACCGAGCACAAGGACCTGCGCGCCCAGCGCAAGCGGACGACCGAGATCAACAAGCTCAGCGGCACCGTGGACCATTACGGCGGCCCCGCGCGCTTCAAGCCGTGCGGCGAACCGCTGACCCGGCTCGAGTACCAGACGATCCTCGCCTGGACCCTGCACGTGAACGTCGCGGCCGTCGGCTTCAAGTACGAGCCGGCCATCCACAGCGGCCGCCCGATCGTGCTGTTCACGCCGCTGAGCCATGGCGGCTGGAGGGTGCAGGCGCTGCACCAGCGGGTCCGATCCTGCCGCGCGCTGCCACGCTGAGCGGCTAGCGGTCCGGACGCTCTGGATACACGTCGTCGATCGTTGTAAGCGCGACGAACGGCACGCCCGACGCCTGCTTGATCGCCTCCGCCCCGCCAGCGAGCCGGTCGCACACCGCGAGCACGCCGCAGATCTCGTGGCCTGCCGCGCGCACGACCTCTAGCGCCCTGATCGTCGAGCCGCCGGTCGTCACCACGTCCTCGACCAGCATGCAGCGATCCTCCGGGTCAAGCAGCGGGCCCTCGATCTGGCGAGAGAGCCCGTGCCCCTTGACCTCCTTGCGCACGAAGAACGCCTTCACGTCGGCGCCTCCGGCCAGCGCCGAGCAGGCGATCGGGTCGGCTCCCATCGTCATCCCGCCGACCGCGGTCGCATTCCACTCGCGCACCTGTGCGGCGACCAGCTCCGCCAGCGCGGAGAACCCCTCGGGCAGCAGGATCGCGCGCTTGGCGTCGATCAGATACTGAGCCGTGCGGCCACTGGTCAGCACCACCTCGCCGATCACCAGCGCGTGCTCGCGAAGCGAGGCCACGAGGCGCTCGCGAGCGGTCGTCTTGGCGTCCATTCGGGGGCGTCAGCTAGTAGTAGGTGTCGACACCGTCGCCGTAGTTGAGCCAGTTGTAGACGAAGATCGCGTCGACGATCGGCAGGCGCATGCAGCCGTGGCTGGCGGGGTAGTCGGGCGCGGGGTCATAGCCATGGATCGCGTACCCGCTGTAGAAGAAGTCCGAGTAGTACATCCCGTCGGGCAGGTAGCCCGGGACGCGCGAATAGACGCGGAACTGGCCGAGGATCGTGGGCGTCGACGGCTTGCCGGAGCTGATCGGGTAGATGTACTGGACGTGTGAGCCGTCGATCAGCCCCAGCAACTGCAGCGACAGGTTCCCCTCGGCGTGCCTGCCCTGGGTCGGGAAGCGGACCTTGAACTGGCCCCAGCCGTTGAGCAGGTAGCTGATCGTCTTGCCGTCGAGCGTCTGCCAGGTGCCCCACGTCAGTAGCCGGTGATAGGCGTCCACCGCCAGTCCGGTCCCCTGGTCATAGACACCGGTCTGCGGGACGTAGAAGTGGAGCTTGGCGAGCCGCTGCTGGATCAGCTGCACGAACCGTCCGGTCGATCCCCAGCTGACGTTGGTGTCGAGTGCCTGGAACCTGCGCGAGGTCGAGAAGTAGCCGAGCTTCGGGCTGCGGTGGTGCACGACGACGATCCCAACGTCGGCGACGCGGGGACTCTTCACGCCGTAGGTGAACTGGCCGAACAGGTGGCGCTTCGATGGCCACAGCCGCAGCTTCACGTGCTTGGCCAGGTGATGGTTGATGTAGACCTTCACGACCACGTGCTGGTTGGGGACCCACGGAAACACGACGCCGTGCACGTGAACCATGCGGCCGGGAATCGAGATGGCGTCGCGGTGCACGAAGAACGCGTCGGGGAGATACAGCCGCGGGTGGGCTGTCTTCGGCTTCGGCTTCGGCTTCGGCTTCGGCGTTGCGGTCGTCGACGTCGTGGTGGTGGTCGTGGTCACAGTGGTCGACGACGAGGTCGTCGTGGCCGTCGTCTTTGCGACCGTCGACGCCGTGCCGGAGCCGCTCCCCAGCGCGGCGATCAAGGCGGCCGAAACTGCCAGCGCCCCAGCTGCGGAACCAACCCGACCGGTGAGCTTCCGCCTCATTAATTGGAAGTAAAGCAGTCCGAGGTGGCGGCCGCGCGTTCCTCTAGGCCGTTCTGACTCTCGGCGCCGACAGGGGGCCCGTGAGCGCGGCGATAACGAGCAGCGCGCCTGCGATCAGCGCCAGGATCTCGCCCACGCTCCAGTGGAACTGGTTGACCCCGACTGCGAGCGCGTTGTTGACGGAGTGCAGCGCCATGCATGGGTAGAGCGACCGCGTCCACCAGCGGACGAGGCAGAGGAGGAAGCCGAGGACGCCCAGCGGCACAAGGAACTCCGCCTGTGCGGAGCCGGTGTGCGCGAGGCCGAACACGATTCCGGTGATCGCGGCCGCGACCCAGGTCCCGATCTCGCGACCCGCGACGTTGATCCGCCACCGCCGGAGCGCGCCGAAGAAGAAACCGCGGAAGAAGAACTCCTCGGCGATCGGCGCGATCACCGTGACAAACACGACGGCGGCGATCGCGGCCGCGGTGCTGCGATCTACGCCGAGCTCCTTGGGGAGCTTGTCGGTGCCGTGGAGGTTGAAGATCGCGGCGTACGCGGCCGACACCACGTAGTAGCCCACGCCGGCGAGCACGAACGCCTTGATCCCCAACGACACCGCGATCCGGCGATAGCCGAAGTCCGCCGGCCGGGAATGGCCCCGCACCACCGAGAAGTACAGCGCCGCGGCGACGAACCCGAGGTCGAAGACGAAGTCGCCGATCAGGCTGACGGCAGGCGTCGGATGAGAGAGGCTGGACCCCGCGCCGCTGGCAACGATCTCGACCAGCAGGATCGCGATCTGGCCGAGGAAGAATCCAAGCGCAACCGCCGCCGGAGCGGTCCACACGGGCCACGGTGGGATGTCGTCGTCGGGCTTCCGGGCGGGGTGACCGGTCGGCGGTGGCTCTTCGGTGATCGTCTGGGGGGGCGGCACGCTCGTCATTGCTCAGGCAAGGTTAGGGTTCGAGCTCGGTCAGGCTCGAGATCGTGCGAACGCCGGACGGACCGGGCTGGCCGTTGCGCTGGATGAGGATCGGCTCGATGCCGGCCGCGAGCGCGCCCGCTACATCCTCCTCGAGGCTGTCGCCGACGTGAAGCGCCTCCCGAGGACCCGCCTGGATCGTCGCAAGTGCTCGTTCGAAGATCGCCGGCGAGGGCTTGCGGGCGCGGGCCTCGGCGGAGGTGATGATCGCCTCGAGGTAGCGCGCAAGGTCGAGGCGCTCGAGCACAGCGTGTAGCGACACGTCCCAGTTGCTGACCACGATCAGCCGGCGGCCGTTGGCCCGGGCAACGCTGAGTGCGGGGCGGACATCCGCGTACGGCCGGAAGCGCAGGGAGGCCAGCAACGCTTCGGTCAGCGCTGGGGGGTCGAGGTCCGGTGAGGGCGGCAGCGCCTCGCGCAGCACGGCCGCGCAGCGGGCTCTGAGGGCGGCCACGCTGTCGGCGTCGCGGCCCTCATCGAGGTGTGCCCGGTAGTAGGCGATCTCGGCGGTGAGGGCTAATTGCGCCTGTTCTTCGGTGACGGTCATCTGGAAGCGCTTCGCGAGCTCGGCCCGTAGCGCTGGGGCGGGAGATTCGAGCTCGACCAATGTGCCGAGCGCGTCGAGCAGGACGACGTCTTTTTGCATGCGAGCAACCGAGTCTCGCACGCGTAGAGGAGGCCGAACGGCCAGCCCGAAACACGCCGCCAGCTAGAATTTCCCGTCGACCGGGTGCCCGCCCCTTCGCGGCGGATCGTCCTCGCGCCCCAAACCCGGGACCTGTTTTATGAGCCGACGCGATCGCTACAAGCGCCGAACCCGCCATCGTGGGCATCCGGTCCGCAAGGTGATCGTGATGATCTGCGTGCTTGCGGTGTGCGGCATCGCGGTCGGCGCGCTGGCGGCCGTGGGCTGGGTCGTATCAGTCGCGCACTCGGCGCCGAACCTTGACCAGCTGAAGGCTCGCAGCCCGAACCCGCTCTCGGAGGTGTTCGCCTCCGACGGGAGCTCGCTCGGCTACATCCACTCCGACCAGATCTACGACAAGACCGTGCCCAACCAGATCCCGCTGACGGTCAGGCGGGCGACGGTCGCGATCGAGGACCGCCGCTTCTGGCAGCACGGGGCGCTCGACTACCAGGGCATCCTGCGCGCCGGCATCAGGGACGTCTTCGGCGAGGGGAACTCCCTGCAGGGCGCCTCGACGCTGACGATGCAGCTGGTGGACAACAAGTACATGCCGGCCGACATCGCCGTAAACCACAATCTCAAGTACAAGATCATTCAGGCGAAGCTGGCCGAGCAGCTCGAGAAGAAGCACAGCAAGTCGTGGATTCTCAACACCTATCTCAACGACGTTCCGTACGGAACGGTTGGCGGTCAGACCGCGGTGGGCGTAGCGGCCGCGTCTGAGATGTTCTTCGACAAGCCGGTATGGACGCTCGATCTGGCGCAGATGGCGTTGCTCGCCGGTCTGCCGCAGGCGCCGTCGGAGTACAACCCATTCCTGGCCCCGCACCTCGCGCTGCACCGCCGCCACGAGGTGCTGGACGCGATGGTCAAGTCGGACTACATCACCCAGGCCCAGGCCAACGCCGCCGACCGTGAGCCGCTTCAGGTCCACTCGAACACGTCCTACAGCGCGCATCGCGAGCCGTACGTCTTCGACTACATCCAGCAGCAGCTGGTCCAGCGCTTCGGGCTGCGGACGGTCGAGAACGGCGGGCTCAAGGTGTACAGCACGATCAACCTGGGCATGCAACAGCAGGCACGCGCTGCGCTCGACAGCCACGAGGGGGGATCCGGGAATCCGGCCGCCGCGCTGGCCACGGTTGATCCGGCGACCGGTGACATCCTCGCGATGGCGTCAACCGCCTCCTACGACCAGACGAAGTTCGACTATCCGGTTCAGGCCGAGCGCCAGACCGGATCGGCGTTCAAGGTGTTCGCGCTGATGACGCTGATCCACGATTACAACGGGGACCCGAACCAGACGTATTACACCTCGCAATTCCTCGCGCCGGGGTGGCTTCCCGAAGATCCGACCTGGTCGGTGCACACCGCGGAGGAGACCTATCAGGGCGACATCAACGTCAACAAGGCGACGGTCGTCTCCGATAACACGGTGTTCGCCCAGCTAGCAGCCGACCTGGGGTGGGACAAGCTGGACCAGATGGCGCACGCGATGGGTATCACCTCGCAGCTGACCGGGAACCCCGCCGAGGTGATCGGCGGCCTGAAGGACTGTTGCACGATGCTCGAGATGGCTGATGGCTACGCGACCATTGCCGACGGCGGAGTCCACCATCCGGCGACGATCATCAGCAAGGTCGTGTTCCCGAATGGCACCGTCGTCAACTTGGGCAATCAGCCCGGCAATCGCGTGTTCAGCGACGGCGAGACGTACGCAGCGACTCAGGTTCTGAAGGGCGTGATCCAGAGCGGTACGGGCACCTCCGCCGACTTTGGCTGTCCGGCCGCCGGCAAGACCGGCACCGCCGAGAACATGGACAACGCTTGGTTCGTCGGCTACACGCCCAAGCTGTCGACCGCCGTGTGGGTCGGGTATCCCCAGGGGAACATCCCGATGGCGGACGGCTTCGGCGGCGCGCTGGCCGCGCCGATCTGGCACGACTTCATGCAGTCGGTCTCGAACGGCTATTGCGGCGACTTCCCGCAGCCGACCAATCCCTGGCACGGCACCGCGTTCATCGGGCCGCACTCCTCGACCGGGAAAGCCGGCGTCGGCACTGGCAACAGTGGCAACACGGGTAATACCGGGAACACGGGCACCGGCGGCGCCAGCCAGTACAACAACCCCACCCTGTACCAGCAGCCGCCGCAAGGCTCCCCGAAGCCCGGCAACGGCGGGCAGCCACCAGGGTTCGGCTCTGGCCACGGCGGTGCCGGCGGTGGCGGCGGCACCGGCGGGGCTGGCGCCGGTGGCGGTGGCGGCACCGGTAAGCATCACTGAGCGCTCCAGCGTTGCCGGCTGGCGCGAGTGCCCGCCACCGCGGTCAGGATGGGCCCTGAGTGCCCGCCACCGCGGTCAGGACGGGCCCTCCCGGCCTCGTGGCTGGGCCCGCTCAGCATCCAGCCTCGCCACGACCGGGCCCGCCACGAGTCAGCCGGCTGGATGCCGCCGCAGGCGGCCCTTATCTATGCCCCGTTCGACGGCGGCAGCTGGCCCTGGATCCAGCGCTCTAGATCGGGACCGCTCTCCGCGCTGACGATCACCGCAAAGCGCGTGTGGTCGGAGTTGTGGAAGCCGCCGTGCCACAGGAACTCCGAGTCGACCACGGCCTGCTGATACTTGGGCAGCTGAATCTTGACCTCGCCCTTGCGGTCGAACTCGGTCGGGCGGACGACGAGCGCGCTGGAGGCGTCGTCGGTCAGCTCGAGCCATATGCGGACGACCCAGCCGTTGGACTCGGGATTGCCCTGGTTGTTGTTGTCGAGGTGCAGGCCCCAGCGGCATTCGCGCATCGTGTTGGGGGACATGCGCAGGAGCTGCACGCGGCCGAAGCGGACGCCCATGCCCTCGATCCACTTCACGAGCGTCGGGCACTTCTTGGCGTTCTCGGTCCACACGCCGTCGAGGTCGGCCTTGCCGTACTCCCAGAAGCCCTTGAGCTCGATCTCGCCGGTGGCCGAGGTGATCGGCGCGAAGAACGTGGTCGGGTCGCTCGAGTACGTCGTATAGGTCAGGTCTTCCCACTCCGACGGCGGGATGTCGGGGCCGTCGTACTTGCGGAGCTTCATCCAGCCTCCGGCCTGCTCGAGCATCGGCATCCGGTAGTGCGGCGTCTTGCGCTGTTGCAGCGACGCCTTCCTGATCCCGGTGGCACGGAGGATCTGCTTGGTGTACTCGTTCTTGATGGCGTCGGTAAGGGTCGGCAAAGGACCTCCTGGGTCTGTCAAACGTCAGGCAAGGCGCGAAGGATAGCCACTGCTGTTACGGTTTCCGTGGATGCCAAAGGAAGAGAAAGTCGAGCTCGAAGGCGAAGTCGTCGAGGCTCTGCCAAACGCAATGTTCCGCGTCAAGCTCGACAACATGGACCGCGTCGTACTCGGCCACGTGGCCGGCAAGATGCGCCGCTTCCGGATCCGCATCCTGCCGGGCGACCGCGTCCGCGTCGAGCTCTCGCCGTACGACCTCGACCGCGCCCGGATCGTCTACCGGCACCGCTGAGGTCTCGCGGGCGCGACTCAAGCGTGCGCGAGCTCGAGTTGATCGCCGCGCTGGAGAATGTGTTCGCGACCCGGGACCCGCGGGTGCTTCGCGGCCTCGGCGACGACGCATCCGTGGTCCGAGCGCGCGCCTACAGCGTCATCTCGGCCGACGCGATGATCGACGGCGTGCACTTCCGCTCGGGCCAGCTCGCGCCCGAGGAGATCGGGCATCGTGCGCTCGCGGCGGCGCTCTCCGACCTCGCGGCGATGGGCGCCGAGCCGGGCGAGGCGTACCTCGTGCTCGGGCTCCCGCCGGGCACCGGCTCCGACCAGGCGGTCGGGATCGCCACGGGCGCCCAGGCGCTGGCCGAGGATTGCGCCGTCGCGATCGCCGGCGGCGACATCACGCGCGCGCCGGCGCTGACCGTGTCGTTCACCGTCGTCGGATGGACCGCGGACCCCGGGGGGCTCGTCGGACGCGACGGAGCGAAGCCCGGCGACCTCGTGGGCGTGACCGGGGACCTTGGTGCGGCCGGCGCGGGCCTGGCGGTACTTGACCGCGAGCTGCCGGACCCCGTCAATCTGCGTGCACGTTACGCGCGCCCGTGGCCCCGGCTGCGTGAAGGGCGCATGCTCGCGGCGGCCGGAGCCCGCGCGATGATCGATCTCTCGGATGGGCTGGCGACCGACGCGGGGCATCTCGCGCGCCGAAGCGGGGTGCGGATCGAGCTGTCGCTTGCGTCGTTGCCCGTCGCGGAGGGGGTCGACGAGATTGCCGCAGCCCTGGGCGCCGATCCACGCGCTTTCGCCGCCACCGCCGGCGAGGATTTCGAGCTGTGCGTGTGCATGCCGTCGCACGCCCCGGGCGACGGCCCGCCGCTGACATGGATAGGCCGAGTGGTCGACGGACCACCCGGCCTGCACTTCACCGACGCAGCCGGCGAGCTGGCGGGCTACGAGCACGCGTTCTAGCGCCGATTGGGGCTCGACCGTACCCTCGCACGTAAACCGATCGGTCAGGCGACGGCTTGTGAGGATCGCTGAGTTGCGGCGCCGACCGGCTGCATGTCCTGCAGCCGGGCGAACACGACGATCCGCTGTGCTGCGCTGTACAGGGGATTGCAGGCCGACAGCACGAGCCGGTCATAGCCCACGTTGCGCGTTATCCACAGCGCTGTCGGCAGCACGATCTTGCGGTACTGAACGATGTATGTGAAGCGACCGTAGGGCATCGTCAAGACGACATGATCGCCGGGCTTCAGCACGTCGAGGTGTCGGAACGGAGCCAGGTAGGTGGTGCGGTGGCCGGCGATCGCGACGGTCTGGTCGAGGCCCGGAAACGCCGTGGCCGGATAGTGGCCGGGACCCTTCTCCAGGCTGGATGCGTCGGTCCCCTGGACGACGTCGAAGCTGATCCCCATCTTCGAGATGTCGATCTTGCCGATCGCGTCGCCGGTCTTGACCTGACGCTGCTCGCGCCGCGCCAGGAACGAGATCCGCTGCTGCTCGGTGAGCAGGCTGCGCAGCGCCTGCTGGTCGGCGCGCGAGAGCGGGGCGGTCCGGTAGCTGAGGAAGCGCTTGTTGACCTCGCCCTGCTTGATCATCGCGATCACGGCCGTCACCGGCTCCTGCCACACCAGCGTCAAACCCGCATCGATCATCAGCAGCAGACCCGAGATGATCAGGACCGAGGAGACGTCGCGGATCAGCCGCCTCGTGTTCGTGGCGGGGGGCCGGCGCGTTCGGCCGACGCTCGCGAACTCAAGCGGCACCGGGCTCATCGAAGAAGAATTATCTCCGCAGAGCCGACTTAGTACCCCCAAGTGATCCCGGGCCCGCGTACGTGATCGGTCCGCGGACGGTGATCGGCACGGCCTCCTGGCGAACTCGCAGACCCGGACGGATCGCGATCGCGAACACGCTCGCCACGCACCCAAGCGCAATGCTCCAGACGAGCGCGGCGAGGAGGCCAAGATGCCCGCCGGCGAGCAGCAGGACACCGGCCCACGCCACACCGGCCGGGCTCAACCCGAACGACAGCGCGTAGTAGAGGACCACCAGCGCAGGAGGCGCCAGTCCGAGCACCCACATCACCAGCTTGGCGCTGCGGGGCAGGCCGACATCCGGGTCAACGACCCACATCCACAGGTGTAGGGCGATCACCATCAGCGCGGCCGCGAACGGATTCGTGACCCACACCACGAGCGAGGTCATGCACATCACCAGCAGCACCGCGGCACCCGCTCCCGGGTTGGAAGGCTCGTGCGAGCGCCACGCCGCGCGACCAGTGCCGCGCGCCCGGCGCTCGGCCCGTGGCTCGCCGCCGACCATGCTGATCACGAGCGGTCGCAGCAGCGCGAACGACAGCGCGATCAGGCATAGGAGCCCGACCAGGACGGTGGTGCCCGAGGAGTGGATCGGCACCACGTCGGCGCCGACCGGGCCCGGCGGGGTGATGTCGAGGAGCCCCACGAGCTTCGCCCCCACCACGGCCCCGACCGCGACCACGAACGGCAGCGCGCCCGCGAGGACCCATGCCAGCCACTGCGAGATCGAGTGCCCGCGCCGGCGCACGCGAGCGAGGCCGTCCACCGTGGCTATCAGCACGGGGAGGATCAGGGCGAGCACGAGCAGCCTGACCGCCCACGCCGGAACGACCTTGCTTTCGAACAGCAGATACGGCGAGGGTCCGGCGATCGAGGGGGCGCCGTCGAGGGCGTTGATCGTCTGGAGCACGGACTTGCCGAGCGCCGTCAAGCGCGCCGAGTCGACCGGCTCGGCCGGGGACGGACTGCGCTCGCCGGAGACCGACAGGAGCACGGCGGGCTGCCGGTAGACGCCGAACGGCGCCTGGGCGGAGATCGACAGCGGAAATGCGAGATGCGCGATCTGCCCGGCCATCGTCACGCTGCTGGAGGGGATGGAGGCCTCCGAGGAGACGGCGGCGGCAACCGTGTTCCGCAGCACCGGCGGGGCCACCTGCTGGCTGTTGGACCACGGGACGATGATCGGCTGGCGGACCCGCGCTCCAGCCAGGTCGCCGAGCACCACGACGGCGTCGACCGATGAGCTGAGGCTGCGTGCCAGCTGGCTCGCGCCTGCGCCGCCGTCAGTCCCGCTGATCGATGCGAGGACGATCGAGTGATTGTGGGTCTCGCCCGAGAGGACCCGCGCGAGCTCGAGCATCACCGCGGTCCCCGAGAGCTCAGCCTTGGCGGGCGAGCCCACCGCATCGCGATTCGTGACGATCACGATGTCGCCGCTCGAGGACCCCGCGAGGGTTCCGGTGACGGTCCGCAGAGTCTTGGTGCCGTCGATCGTACGGCCCGTGAACGTGGTGTCCGAAACCACCAGACTGTCCTTTTGAAACTGCTGCTTGATCGCGCTGGCGAGCGCGTCGTCGCCGGCTGAGCCGGGACGCCGCTGGGGGTAGACGGCCGCCATGCTGTTCAGCAACGAGGTGACGTTCTGGCCGTTGAACGCGTCCGGAGCAAGGTTCGTGCTGAGCGCCCCCTGTTGGTTCTCGAGGGAGAAGGCGAGCACGATGACCGCCAGCACGACCACGCCCAGACCGGTCCGGTAGATGCGCGGATCCAGCATGTGCCCGAGAGGTTAACGGGGTTTCCGGTGGCTTCCGCGCACGGTGGGCGGGTCGCATTCCCGGTTCAATCGTGCTGCGGAGGGGTTACATACGGCACCATCGGCACTACTCTTTGGACAAGGAAAGAACGGTGACGACCTTCCGCCCCGCGCGAATTCTGCTCGTGGATGATGAGCAGTCGATTCAAACACTGCTCTCCTATCCGTTGCGCAAGGAGGGCTACGACGTGGTCCAGGCGGCCGACGGGCGGGAGGCGCTGGACTGCTTCGACGAGCAGGCATTCGACCTCGTCGTGCTCGACCTGATGCTCCCGAAGATCGACGGGCTCGAGGTGTGCCGCCGACTGCGCAGCCGCAGCTCGGTGCCGATCATCATGCTCACCGCCAAGTCCGAGGAGATCGACAAGGTCGTGGGCCTCGAGCTGGGAGCCGATGACTACATCACCAAGCCGTTCTCGCTGAGGGAGTTCTCGAGCAGGATCAAGGCCGCGCTGCGGCGCGCCGAGATGAGCCGCTCTGCCGAGACCTCGCCCGATGAGGCGCCGCTCGTGATCAGCGAGCTGCGGATCGACTTCCCCAAGCGCGCGGTGCGGATGCGGGGCATGGAGGTGGAGCTGACCTACGTGGAGTTCGAGATCCTCTCGACGCTGGCCCGCGCCCCCGGCCGCGTGTTCACGCGCGACATGCTGCTCGCCCGCATGTGGGGCGACTCCGCCTACCGCGATCCGCGCACGATCGACGTTCACATCCGTCACCTGCGCGAGAAGCTCGAGCGGGACCCCAAGGACCCCGAGTACATCTTCACGGTGCGCGGCGTGGGCTACCGGTTCAGGGACACAGAACCCTAGGTTCGGGCGATGAAGTGGATGCTGTCGCTCAGGAACCGGCTGGCGCTGGTCTTCTTCGCGATCACCTTCGTGGCGATCGGCGGCCTGTACCTGTACGTCGCGCCCGGGTTGGAGACCCGTCTGGTGAACGATCAGCTCACCGAGCTGGCGAAGGCCGCACGCGCCCACTCCGGGCCGATCGTGCAGACCGTGGGCGTATCGATCGCGGAACCGTCGGTCAAGGCACGCGTGGACATCGCGGCGGCGGCGTCGGGCGACAGGGTCACGCTGTTCTCGGTCCCTCAGGTCACCGGCCGCCCGCAGCTGTCGCTCCAGGAGGACTCGATCGGCGCCGCCGGCGCCTTCGGGCGGCCGATCTCCTATCGGGCGGCGCAGACCGGCAAGCTCACGACCGGCACTGAAACGACGGGCGTAGGGACGATCGCTGAGGCGGCGTATCCGGTCTTCTTCGAGGGCCGCGTCGTGCGCGTGATCGTGTTCTCCTCGCAGATCTCCGACGTCCTGCGCAACGTCTCCACCGTGCGCCGCGAGATCCTCGAGGCCGGCGCGGTCGCGCTGCTGCTCGCACTGATCGGCGGCTATCTCGTCGCCGGGAGGCTCGGGCATCGCGTCAAGCGGCTCGAGCGCGCCGCCGAGAAGGTCGCCGCCGGCGACTTCGCGAACCCGATCCGCGTCGACTCCAAGGACGAGCTCGGTCAGCTGGCGGTGGCATTCAACGACATGCAGCGGCAGCTGGAGCAGCTCGAATCCGCGCGTAAGAAGTTCATCGCGACGGCCTCGCACGAGCTGCGCACGCCGATCTTCTCGCTCGGCGGCTTCGTCGAGCTGCTCGAGGACGACGACCTCGATGCCGAGACCCGCGCCAGGTTCGTCGAGCAGCTCAAGGACCAGGTGGAGCGCCTGCGCAAGCTGTCGGTGGACCTGCTGGACCTCTCGCGGCTGGAATCCGGCTCGCTCGAGCTGCGGCCCGAGGAGGTCGACCTGCGCGAGATCACGCGATCGGTGTCCGGAGAGTTCGAGCCGACGCTGGCACAGCACGACTCGCATCTGGAGCTGCGGCTGCCCTCACGGCGCGTCGATGCGGTCTGCGATCCCGTTCGCGTCGCGCAGATCATCCGGATCCTGATCGACAACGCGCTCACCCACACCACCGACGGCACCCGCATCGTGGTCACGGCCGGCGGCATCAACGGTGTCGTCCGGCTCGCGGTCCGCGACGACGGTCCGGGGATCGATCCACAGTCGATGTCGCGGATATTCGAGCCGTTCTACACCGCCGACGACGCCCAGGGCTCCGGGCTCGGGCTGGCGATCGCGAGCGAGCTGGCCGAGCGGATGGACGGCCACCTGTCGGTCAGCTCGACGCCTGGCGACACCGTCTTCACGTTCGAGATCCCGAGCTCGGTCTAGCTGGCGCTAGCCGAACTGCTCGGTCTTGTTGCAGGGCGCCAGCGTGATGGTCAGCGGACCATCGGTCCTGACATTGAGGTGGACCTTGCAGTCGACGCGGGCGCGCGTCACGTTGATCGATGCGGTCTTGATGTTGGTGGCCGTGATGTCCAGCGAATCGGCGCGTTGCGTTCTCGGCGCGGAGCCCCACGTCTGCGTCATGCTCGTGAAAGCGAGCGTCCCGAGGTTGCCCCCCGTCAGCGTGCCGACGCCCGGCTTTGACCCGGAGGGGGTGGCGTCTCCTTCCCCGAAACCGTGGGAGATGGCGTCTATCTGGCCTTCGCTGCTTGCGCTGCCTGTGGTGAGGCCATAAACCCAATACGCGTGGTCGGCGATGAGTCCCACGTCGGCCTTGTCACGGGCGGGGTCGACGACGTAGGTCACGTGTGGCGGGTTGCGGTCGACGTGCGCCGTGTCCAGGAACGCCGCCGCCGGCGCGAACTGGTCGTTGATCGTCAGCTGCAGGTGGTTGGGGAACGGCGTCGCCAGGCACAGCGGGTTGGCGCACGGCTGGTAGATCTGGATCCGGTAGCGGTACCCGAGGCTCGCGAGCTTCTGGGCGACCGGCAGGTAGAAGGCCGGGTTGACGAGCTCGTCGGGCGCGTTGTTCCACATCAGCACGGGGAGGTTCCGCAACGACGCGAGCAGGTTGGTGTCCGACTCGAAGCCGACCGTCGGCTGGGCGCGCGCGAACAGATCGGGGAACTGCTCGCCGAGCTTGAAGGTGCCGACGCCTCCCATCGAGTAGCCGGTGATCTCGGTGTAGTCGGGGTTCAGGTGGTATCGGTGCGCCACGTCCGCCCACACCTCGAAGACGTCGGATGCACCGAGTCCTCCGTATCCCTGGTCAGGTCCTCGCGCCTCGGGGGTGATCACGATCGATGGGGCTTCTCGGTCCCCGAACTCACGCTGATTGCGCGAGCCGCTGTACTGGTTGTAATTGGCCGACAGCGAGTGCAGCAGCAGGGTCATGCCGTAGCCCGTCCTGGGGGCTGGTTGGTGCGGGATGTAGAGCGCGTAGGGCTCCAGTTGCCCCTGATACTCGGGCGTGCACATCGCGGTCCCGCCGCCGCCGCTGATGCCGCACTCGTGGCTGAAGTCGGCGCCCTGCGCGGGTTCGAAGTGGCTGGCCAGGATCCGGTCGATCGAGCCGGTCGTGGGAATTGCCGAGTTGTCGGTTGTCTTGCGGGCGAGCTTGGCGAAGTTGACGTTGGCGAAGAGGCTTGAGATGTCGTTCGTGGCCAGCGCCTGGCCCTGCTCACGGTCGCGCCACCAGGCGGCGTTGATGACCGCGGCCGGTCCGTCGGTGACCTTCGGGAGCGGCTCTCTCGTTCGGAACGCGACGTTGAAGAAGGCCGCGGGGTGAGTCGCGAGGCCGGCGCCGCCCGGGTGGGTGGCGTCGGCAATGGCCTGGGGCAGAAGATAGCTCTTGGTCGCGGCGTCCCAGAGGCCGACGCCGGCCGCGAGGCGCACGGTCCTCTGGCCCGGATTCCAGTCGCTGTGGGGAACCTCGACTTGGACTTGCCGGCGCTTTAGATCGAGAGCGACCGTGGGTTGCTCGCTGCCGGCGGGCGTGCCGGTGCCCGCCTTCGTGAGGTCCGCGACGAGGGCTTCCCGTCCTGGGTGGACGGTGAGGAACAGGTTGGCCGGCGCTTTGACGTTGGCCCCGTCCGGGAACGGGAACGTGCGCCCGGGCGTTCCCCCGAGCGCGATCGAGAACGCGATCAGCTTTGGATTCTCCAGGCTGTTCAGGGTGATGCGGAAGGCGGTGGCGTTGGCCAATGGCTTGACTCGGAACTCGACCAGATCCGCGGCGTCGTTGACGTACCCGGGGCCGGTGGGGTACGTGTAGGTGCCGTTCGGCTTGGAGAACAGATCGCCCTCACTGGCGGCACGCGGGTCGGTCGGATCCGGCACCTCGTGCGCGCCGTGATCGTCGTAAAGGAAGTCCTGGTAGAGGAACTCGCCGTCCCGGTAGGCGGTGGCGCCGGAGACCAGGATCGGCGGGGCGTGCCAGATGCCGGCGTTCGTGAGTTCCGGCGCTGTTGCCAGCGGCTGGTAGAGGATCGTCGGGCCCGGTCGTGGGCCGGGACCCGTGTAGAGGGAGGCGGCGGTGGCGGTGGCGGGGACGGCGCCGATCAGCGTGGCGAGCGCGACGGCGGTGGTGGTGGTGGTGGTGGCGGCGGCGGCGGCGGCGGCGGCGGCGGCGGCGGCGGCGGCGATCAGCATGGCGAGCGCGGCGGCGGCGGCCGCGGCGCGACCCATGGTCCTCAAGGCAAGCGCGGCGCCGAGCGCGGCACGCCGCACCGCTCCAGACATCATTCCTTTACCTCCCACACGCCCCGACATCATTGCACTTGAATCAGGTGCGTGCCGCGGTTAGGCGGCGCGCCGGTGACCCATGATCGTGTGCAGCCGCGCCGCCTCCTTGGTCGCGGTGGCGTGCATGCGCTCCCAGGTGATGCGGACGGTGGCGTGGTCGGCGGCGAGCGTGTCGGCGTCGCGGTCGCGGTCGGATTCGAAGGCCGTGCGGTCCTTGTGGAAGTCCCAGCTGTCGAGCTCGACGATCAGCTTGTGCTCGGGGAAGTAGGCGTCGAGGATGTACCCGAGGAACGGTTGGTTCATGAGGGGCTGCGGCAGGCCGTGGGTTGCGCAGAAGGCGGGGAAGGCGTCCTCCCAGTCAGAGCGGCTCGGACCGTTGCGGGTCGTGACGTACGGCTCCATGAGGTGGCCGTTGGGGTGGCGGTCGAGCAGCTCTTCCAGGTTTGATGCGTGGAGATACGGGGTGTGCAGGGCATCGTTGACGGCCCTGGTCCGGGCTTTCTTGGTGAGCCGCGACGCCATGTCGTGGAGAGTCCGGGCGGGCGAGGTGACGGGGATGTCGAGCTGGGTGGTGATGTCGCGCGGTCTCAGGGTTTTCGTTCTGTGCGTCTTGATGCCCTTGGGCCGGCGGTCGCCGCGAATCAACGTCACCTCGAACGGTTCATCCCAGCGCTTCCAGAAGCCCCAGAGGGTCATGGCCGAGGCGTGGGACAGGGCGGCGTTCGACCCGCAGGCGAGGACGGCAGCGGCGGCGCGCTCCAGGGGTGTCGTGGCGGGCTTGCCGACGCCGTAGACGCCGGGATATGAGGGGTAGAGGCGGCCAGAGCTGACCCGATTGCGGATCGCACCGGCGGAAAGGCCAGCAGCGAGGAGTTGCTGGCGCGTGACGTTCGTCTGCTGTCCGGCCGCCAACGCGCCGATCGCCCAGTCCACCGAAGCGGCGTGGGAGATATTGGTTAATAGTTGGCGCTTATCTCCCACGGCCCCCAGGATTACACGGGCGTAGCCCGCTGACGCCGAGAAGTTTCAGAGAATTTACGAATGGACCTCGTCCTGCAACTGGCCCGGACCCTCCGGGACGTCGTGCTTCCAGAGCTCGGCTCCCACGCCGGCCGGGCCCAGCAGGCCCAAGGCGCCGGCGGCGACGTCACGTTCGCGGTCGACGCAGTCGCCGAGGAAGAGCTCCAGCGCTTCATTGACGAACACGCGCCAGACACGGCCTGCTACTCCGAGGACCGGGGGCTGGTGGCATCCGACAACGCCACGCACGTGCTCGTCGTCGACCCGATCGACGGCACCCGGCCGGCGATGGCAGGCCTCGAGTCGGCATGCGTCGCGGTCGCCCTGGCCCCCCTGGCGAACGACGGTGACCCAAGGATGGCCGACATCGAAAGTGCGGCCGTGGTCGAGATCAAGTCGGGCGACTGGTTCCTGGCCGTCAAAGGCCAGGGCGTCAGGTCAAGCCGCAAGAGCGGGCTCTCCACGAACACCGACATCACAAGGATGTTCTGGGGGTATGGCTTCCGCGGCCGCCCGGCCCGCGCCACCGTCGAGGTCCTCGGCCCACTGATCGACGCATCCTCGGTCGGCGGCGGCACCTTCGAGCTCGGCTCGCAGGCGTTCGCGATGACCCGCCTGATCACCGGCCAGCTCGACGCCGTGATCGAGGTCGGCTCCCGCGTGATCGACGAGATCCCGGGGATCCGCAAGGAGTTCGAAGCCCTCGGCCATGGCGAGGTCCTGAACAACTCCCCCTACGACCTCGCCGCGCCCTGGCTGTGCCTAACCGAAGCCGGGGGCGTCGTCACCGACGGATGGGGCAACCCGCTCGACGGCCGGCGGCTGCTCGGCTCGGGCCACGAGTTCCAGATGTCATCGATCTCCGCGGCCAACAGAACCCTCCACAAGCAGCTGGTCGAGGCGATCGATAAGGGCATCGAGCGCTTGAGGAGGCTTCGCGACAAGCCGGCCGGATATCGTGCGCAGCCCCCTCCTCCCCCTCGCCCGATGCTCCAACCCGTCGCCGTCGCCCACAAGCACCTCTCCGACTACGCAAGCATCGTCCGCCGCACCCTGGTCGACGAGATCAAGCAACGAGCAGAGCGCCTCCAGGGCAAGCGGATCCTGCACGTGTCCGCGACGGCCTTCGGAGGCGGCGTCTCAGAGATCCTCTACACGCTCGTGCCCCTGATGGTCGATGTCGGCCTGCAGTGCGAATGGCACGTTATCTACGGGCGCGAGGAGTTTTTCAACGCCACCAAGGTGATGCACAACGCGCTGCAGGGTAGTCCTCAAGATCTTGAGGAGGACCAGTGGGAGACGTGGCGGCGCTACAACGAGATCAACGCTCAGCAGCTGTCCGACGGCTGGGACGTGTGCATCGTCCACGACCCGCAGCCGGCCGCGCTGGCGACGCTCGTCCCGGACAAGGCCAGGCACTGGATCTGGCGCTGCCACATCGATCTCTCAACCCCGAACCCGGGCACGCTCGAGAAGCTGCAGCCCTACCTGCAGCCCTACGGGGCCGGCGTGTTCCACATGCCGGAGTACGTGCCGGCCGGCTTGGACGGCAGAGCGCGTATCTACCCCCCGGCGATCGATCCGCTGGCGCCCAAGAACATGGCGTTCTCGCCCGAGGACGCGGTCTACATCTGCGGTCAGTTCGGGATCGACGTCGACCGGCCGTTGCTCTGCCAGGTATCCCGCTTCGACCCCTGGAAGGACCCGCTGGGCGTGATCGATGCCTACCGGATCGTCAAGCGCGAGATCCCCGACGTGCAGCTGGCGCTGGTGGGCTCGATGGCCACCGACGACCCCGAGGGATGGGACTTCTTCAACGCGACGGTGGCGCACGCCGACGGCGACCCCGACATCCACATCCTTAACAACCTCAACAACGTCGGCGCGATCGAGGTCAATGCTTTCCAGTCGCACTGCGACGTGGTGATCCAGAAGTCCACACGCGAGGGGTTCGGCCTGACCGTGACCGAGGCGATCTGGAAGGCCCGGCCGTTCGTCGGCGGCAATGTCGGCGGCATTCCTGCGCAGGTGACCGACGGCGAGTCGGGATTCCTGGTCGAGACGGTCGATCAGTGCGCGCAGCGCTGCCTGGAGATCCTCCAGGATCCCGGCCTGGGCAAGCAGCTGGGGCGCGCGGGCAAAGAAGCCGTCCGGCAACGCTTCCTAATGCCGCGATTGCTGCGAGACTGGCTCGAGTTGTTCGAGCAGCTCGAGGCGTGACGCTCACGTGAGCAATACACCACTGGTTCTGGTTTCAAATCGCGGTCCTGTGACGTTCGAGCCCAACGGCGAGATTCGTCGCGGGACGGGCGGCCTGGTCACGGCGCTGATCGGCCTGGCCTCGCACCGCGAGGTCACCTGGATCGCCTCGGCGATGACCGAGGAGGATGTCGCCGCCGCCGAGCGCCACGACGGCCGTCCGTTCCCGGTCTCTACGCCGGACGGCAGCGAGTTCCGCGTCAAGCTCGTCGCCTCCGACGCCGACGCGTACGACCGCTTCTACAACATCATCGCCAACCCGATGCTCTGGTTCATCCAGCACTATCTGTGGGACCTCTCCAACGCCCCGGACATCCGTCGCAACGAGACAGAGGCGTTCGAGTTCGGCTACAACGCGGTCAACGAGGACCTCGCGCGGGCGGTGCTCGAGGAGATCGAGGGGATCGACAACCCGGTGGTGATGGTCCACGACTACCACCTCTACACGCTGCCCGGGCTGATCCGCCGCGCGCGGCCCGACGCCTTCCTGCACCACTTCGTCCACATCCCCTGGAGTCAGTCTGACTCGTGGCGCGTGCTGCCTTCGATGATCCGCGAGGACATCTACCACGGGGTTCTCTCCAACGACATCATCGGCTTTCACACCTCCTCCTACCGGCGGAACTTTCTGCAGTGCTGCGACGACTTGATGGGGCGGGATGTCGACTACGCCGCCGGCGTCGTCCACTGCGAGGACCGGGAGGTCTGGGTTCGCGACTACCCGCTCCCGATCGACTCCGGCGCGATCCAGGCGGTCGCCCGCCGGCAGCGCGTGCACGACTTCGAGGACGAGTTGCTGCGGCGCCGGCGCGACCACCTGATCTTGCGCGTCGACCGCGCCGATCTGAGCAAGAACGTGCTGCGCGGCTTCAGCGCGTTCGACGTGTTCCTCGAGCAGCACCCAGAGTTCCGCGAGCGGGTCACGTTCATCGCCCAGCTGATGCCGTCCCGAACCGACGTGCCCGAATACGCCGAGTACCTGGAGCGGATCGAGGCCGTGGTCGCGGTCGTAAACCACCGCCACGGCTCGCCGGACTGGATGCCGATCCAGCTCAAGCTTCGCGACGACCTCGAGGAGGCGGTCGCCGCCTACAAGAACTACGACGTGCTGATGGTCAACGCGATGTTCGACGGGATGAACCTGGTCGCCAAGGAGGGCCCGATGGTCAACGAGCGCGCCGGCGTCTCGATTCTGTCCGAGAACACCGGCGCCCACGAGGAGCTCGGCGAGTACTCGCTGTCGGTCAACCCTTTCGACATCCAGGAGCTTGCGGACTCCATCCACGCCGCGCTGACGATGCCGCTCGAGGAGCGCCGCCATCGCCTCGAGGGGCTGAAGTCGATCGTTACCACTCGCGATCCGGGCGACTGGATCGACGAGCAGCTCGAGGACATCCGCCGCAAGGCCACGAGCAGGCCGTTGCTATAGTCGGCCGCCGGTTATGTACGACCTGATGTTGCTGCTGTCAACGGCCGCTCCAGAGGAGCAGCGCGCCAAGATCCTCGCCGACGTCGAGCGCGAGATCGGCGCCGCCGGTGGCTCGATCGAGAAGAACGCCGACTGGGGCACGCGGCCGTTGACCTATGAGATCAACCATCAGGCGGAGGCTGAGTACCACCTGCTGCAGTTCGAGGCACCGCCGACGCTGCTCGAGAACCTCTCGTACAACCTGCGGATCACCGACGGCGTCGTGCGCCACCGGATCATCAAGGTGCTCCCCGGCACGCCGCCGGCGCCTGAGTCACCGCCGCCCGCGATAGCTGTGGTTCATTCCTCCGGGCCGGCTGAGTCCGAAGACCGCGAGTAATTTTGAGGGGCCGCTTCGCGGCGTCCAGCTGGACGACTCGTGGCGGGCCCAGTCGTGGCGAGGCTGGACGCCGAGGGGGCCCTGCCACGAGGCCGGGAGGGCCCGTCCGGTCGGCTGACCGGCTTTCAGTCGGCTGACCCGAGCTTGGCGGTCTCCTCCTCGAGGATCCGCCACCCCTCGAGGAAATCCGCCCGCGCCCGCGGGCTGAGTCGCTGTAGCGTGCGCCGCAGCGGGTCGAGCCTCTCTTGCAGCCAGTCGTCGACCTCTTTGCGGTAGGTCTCGTTGAGGCGCACCATCGTGCGCCGCCGGTCGTGGTCGTCCTCGGCCCGTTCGAGCAGCCCCGCGCGACTGAGCTCGCCGACCATCAGGCTCGTCGTCGACAGGCTCAGCTCGAGCCGCTCGGCGATGTCGCTGACGCTCAGCTCTCCTTCGAGCGTGCACGTCAGGAGGACGGGCCCGTGCCGCGGGCCCAGCGACGCCGACTCGAACGCCTCCTTGAAGACCGCCGGGGGCGGGCCGCCGCGCTTGAGTGCGCCGAAGACAGGGCGCATGTGCCGGATCAGCGTGCGTAGATCGTCCTGAACGTCTTCGTCGACAGGCACTTCTTCCCGCTCGCGCGCGCGAACGGACGCCGATGTGGGGTTGACAGACATCTCCTCCGTGCTACGGTTTTCAAACCATTTTAGCTTCAAACCGCTTGCAGATTTCAAGTATATCGGGAAACGGAGGCCGACCTTGAGCATCGCGCGACTGGCTCGGTGGAGCGCTTCGCACACCCGCAGCGCCCTGGTCATCTGGCTGGTGCTGCTGGTAGCTGCACTGGGAATCTCGGGAGCGGTCGGCTCCCATTACTCAAACAACAACACCCTGCCCGGGACGGAGTCCCAGCGGGCAGCCGACCTGCTCAGAAGGGACTTTCCGGCTCAGGCCGGCGACACGGATCAGATCGTGCTGCATGTCAGGACCGGCACGGTGACCGACCCTGCGGTACGCGCACGTGTGGCGCCGATGCTCGCGCGGGTTGCCCGGCTGCCGCACGTCACCGGCGTCATCAGCCCGTACGGACCCGCGGGCGCGCAGGCCATCTCACGCGACGGCCGCATTGCGTTCGCAACCGTGCTGTTCGATCAGCGCGCGAATGCCCTGCCGGTTCCCGCGATCAAGAAGGTGATCTCCACCGCGCAGAACGCGGGCTCACCGCAGCTGCAGGTCGAGCTCGGCGGTCAGGCGATCCAGCAGGCCCAGGGCCTTTCGCTCGGTGCCACAACAGTCGTCGGCCTCCTCGCCGCGATCATCGTGCTGCTGATCACGTTCGGCTCGATGATTGCGGCCGGGCTGCCGATCCTGACTGCGCTGCTCGGACTCGGCACGGCGTTCGGCGTGATCGGGATCCTGTCGAACGCGGTGACGATGCCGAACGTCTCGGGTCAGCTCGCGGCGATGATCGGCCTCGGCGTCGGGATCGACTACTCGCTGTTCATCGTCACGCGCTTCCGCGAGAATCACCGAAACGGCGCCGACATACAGAGCGCGATCATCGCTGCAATGTCCACCTCGGGCCGCGCGGTGCTGTTCGCCGGCGTGACGGTGATCGTCGCCTTGCTCGGGATGCTCGTGCTCGGCGTCGGGTTCCTGACCGGGCTCGCAGTCTCCTCGGCGATCGCCGTGCTGCTGACCATGTTGGCGTCGCTGACGCTGCTGCCGGCACTGATGTCGAAGTTCGGCGAGCGGATCGTGGCGGGGAGGCGCTCGCGCCGTTCGCGGCGCGCTGCTTCCGCAGGCCCCAAGGCGGCGCCCTCCGAGGGGACCTTCTGGAGGCGCTGGGCCGAGCTGATCCGGCGCCGGCCGTGGCCGGCCGCGATCGCCGGCACGGCGATCATGCTCGCGATCGCCTCGCCAGCGCTGGGGATGCGACTCGGCTTGAGCGACGCTGGGAATGACCCCGCGAGCAGCACCACGCGCCAGGCCTACGACCTGCTGGCGACCGGCTTCGGCAAGGGCTTCAACGGCCCGTTGCTGGTCGTCGCACAGCTGCCGGGCGCCGGCGACGCGGGCGCGCTACGGCAGCTCGGCACGACGCTGCGCGCTGCGCCCGATGTGGCCTCAGTGTCGGCGGTGCGGCTCAGCTCCACCGGGCACACGGCCGTGTTCGAGGTGTTCCCACGCTCGGCCCCGCAGGCGGCTTCGACCACGACCCTTGTGAATACGTTGCGATCGACGATCCTTCCGCCGGTTGCGCATGCAACGGGAGCAACGCTGCTCGTCGGCGGTGCTACCGCGGGCGGGATCGACTTCACGCACGTGCTGGCGAGCAAGCTGGCGCTGTTCATCGCGATCGTCGTGCTGCTGGCCGCGGTTCTGCTGCTGGTGGTGTTCCGGTCGCTGGTGATCCCGGTGCAGGCCGCGCTGATGAACCTCCTCTCGATCGGCGCGGCACTAGGCGTGACCGTTCTCGTGTTCCAGCACGGCTGGCTCGGCGAATTGGTAGGCGTCCAGCCCGGCCCGATCGAGCCATGGCTGCCGGTGATGCTGTTCGCGATCGTGTTCGGTCTCTCGATGGACTACGAGGTGTTTCTCGTCTCGCGGATCCACGAGGAGTGGAATCGCAGGCGCGACGCCTCGCAGGCGGTGGTCGAAGGAGTGGCCACGACCGGCCGGGTGATCACCGCGGCCGCGACGATCATGATCTGCGTGTTCCTGTCGTTCGTGTTCGGCTCCAACCGTGACATCAAGCTGTTCGGGCTGAGCCTTGCGAGCGCCGTGTTCCTCGACGCGTTCGTGATCCGCTGCTTGCTGCTGCCGGCGGTGCTCGAACTGCTCGGACGGACGACGTGGCTGCTGCCCCGCTGGCTTGGACGCCGCCTGCCTCGGCTGTCGGTCGACGTACCCTCGCCCGGCCACCCGGCGCCGGCGCTCGAGGAGGCGTGATGGTGAGGCCGGGCGGCCGCGGTCGCCCGGCCGGCCCCCCCTTTCGCGGCCCTCCGGGTGACACGTCGTGGGTTTTGAACCGCTTTCTGGCGTGTTGGCATACCTACCGCTATCGCGGCCGTTCGAGCGATAGGCTTCGGCGATGCAGGTGGCTGTGGCGGGCGGGCATGGCAAGGTCGCGTTGCGACTGACGCGACTGTTGTCTGCTCGCAACGAGCGGGTCCTGGGAATGATCCGCAACCTTGGTCACGCAGACGAAGTGCGGGCGCACGGCGGTCATCCGGTCATCTGCGACCTCGAACATTCGAGCGTGCGCCAGATCGCCGCGGCCATCTCCGGCTCGAACGCCGTCGTCTTTGCCGCCGGCGCCGGACCTGGCAGCGGCGCGGAGCGCAAGCTGACGATGGATCGCGATGGCGCGATCAAGCTCCTCGACGCGGCGCGAGCCGCCGACGTGCCGCGCTATCTGATGGTCAGCGCGGCCGGAGCAGAGCAGGCTCCGAATGGCGACGACGTGTTCAGCGTCTACCTGCGGGCCAAGGCCGAGGCCGACGCTGCCCTCCAGGCCAGCGACCGCGACTGGACGATCCTCAGGCCAGGCCTGCTGACCAACGATCCGGGCACAGGCCGTGTCCGCGTCCAGTCCGACCCGTTCTGGGGCCAGATCCCGCGCGACGACGTCGCCGCGATGCTCGACACGCTGCTGCTCGAGCCCCGCTCGGTCGGAGAGATCATGTATGTAAATGAGGGAACGGCCGACATCGACCAGGCCCTGACCGAGCACTTCGGGCCGTAGGGCTGGGCCGGGCGCCGTCTGCGGTGGCGCGGTCGCCGGCGCCGGAATACCGTGTTCGGGCGGCGCGGCCACCCACGCGCCGAGCCACAGTTGCAACAACTTCGTCACGGCGTGAAACGACTCCGTGCCGGCCCTGCAACGTTTCTGTCCATTTTCCGGGGACAAGCGGGGTTGCCGCCTCCGCCCGGCATAGACTCGGCGACAGGCTTTCAATGCATCCTGGAAAGGAGCGAACATGAACATCAACCGAGTCGTCTTGACCGGGAACCTGACGAGGGACCCCGAGATGCGGAGCACGGGGAACGGGCTGACGGTCTGCAAGCTGGGCGTAGCCTGCAACACGCGCAAGAAGAACGGCGCGACCGGGCAGTGGGAAGAGAAGCCGAATTACTTCCGTGTGACGGTCTTTGGCGCGCAGGCCGAGAACTGCGGGACGTACCTCAAGAAGGGACGCCCGGTCGCGATCGACGGCCGTCTGGAGTGGAGCCAATACGAGCGCGAGGGACAGACTCGCGAATCGATCGATATCATCGCTGATTCCGTGCAGTTCCTGGGCGGTCGCGACGACGCTGGCAACAATGGGAACGGATACTCGAGCAGCGTCCGCGCGGCCGAGAGCGACATCCCGACTGATACCAGCGATTTCGAGACTGCGCCCGCGGCTGCCGCGGCCGCCGACGACGACATTCCGTTCTGACGCGGAGACCGAAACCGCAAAGCAAGCTAGAGTGATTCACCGTGGCAAAGCAACGTAGACGACCGACCCGGCGACGCGACAGGAAAGGTGGCCCGACTTCTGGGCGCCGGAAGCCGTGTCCGTACTGTCGGGAGAAGATCGATCAGGTCGACTACAAGGACATCTCGATGCTGCGCCGGTTCATCTCCGAGCGCGGCAAGATCCGTTCGCGCCGGATCACAGGTGCCTGCCGCCGCCATCAGAGTCAGGTCGCACGGGCGGTGAAGCGCGCGCGTGAGCTGGCGCTGCTGCCGTATGTGGCGGAGGGCGGAAGCGAGCGCGGCGGCCGCGGCGATCGCGACCGCGACCGCGACCGCGACCGTTAGCGACGAGGTGTAGGCGATGCCGCAGGCCATCCTGCTTCAGGACGTGGAGTCGTTGGGCGAGCGCGGCACCGTCGTTGACGTGTCGGCCGGCTATCTGCGCAACTACCTGCTCCCGCGCAAGCTGGCGGCGCCTGCGACGGAGGCCTCGATCAAGGCCGCAGTGCGGCGCCAGGAACACGCCGAGCGTGCCAAGCAGGAAGCGGAGTCGCGCGCACAGGACAACGCAACGTTGTTGAGCCGCACGGTGCTGACGATCCCGCAGCAGGCCGGAGACGACGGTCGGCTGTTCGGTTCGGTCACCACGCAGGACATCGCCGACGCGATCCGTGATGCTCGCGGGATCCGAGTCGACCGCCGCAAGATCCACCTCGAAGAGCCGATCCGGCACACGGGGACCTACATGGTCGTCGTCGAAGTGGCCGACGAGGTGACGGCGGCGGTCAAGACGATGGTCGTAGCGGCCGGGTAGCGCTCGAGTACCACGACGGTACGTGGGTGCCGCCGGCTAGCGGCTGACTGCTGGCCTAACGTGCGTGCACGCCGCGGGTGTGTATCGCTGAGGAGATGCCACGTCGGCGAGCACGTTCCCGTCGTCGGGCCCTCCCCGCCGGCCGTGGCTCCCTCGGCCGGTTCGCGGACGGCGGGTTCTGCGACATAGGATTAGATCGGTGCGTGCGGGAACGGCACGTACCCGCCGCCGCGCGCGAACTTACACTCGAAGTCCCCCATGAGCGCTGTTCAGAACATCGCAGTTCCGCCGCATAATCTTGAGGCCGAGAAGTCGGTCTTGGGGGCGGTGCTGCTCGACGACCGTCATCTGTATCCGCTGCTGGTCGAGGAGCAGCTGCGGGCCGAGCACTTCTACCGCGAGGCGCATGGACTCGTGTTCGCCGCGATGCTCGAGCTCTACGAGGGCGACCGGAAGATCGACCACCTGACGGTTGCCGAGACCTTGCGAGCGCACGGCAAGCTCGAGGAGTCCGGTGGGCCTGAGGCGATCGAGGAACTGGCGGGCTGGGTGCCGTCGGCGGGTCATGCGCGCGACTACGGCCGGATCGTGCGCGATCACGCGCAGATGCGCGCGCTGCTGACCGCCTCGTATGAGATCCAGGCGAGCGTGCTCTCCCGAGAGGCTCCCGCACGAGAGCTGGTCGAGCGCGCCGAGCGGTCGATGCTCGAGGTGGCGCACGACGACCGCCAGAAGAAGATCCGCTCGATCGCGGACATCCTCCACGAGGAGACCGACAAGCTGCACCGGCTCTCGGTGGCGAAGACCGCGCTCACGGGCACCCCGTCTGGCTTCAAGGATCTGGACGATAAGACGGGTGGTTTTCAGCCGGGCAACCTGATAGTGATCGCGGCACGGCCGTCGATGGGGAAATCCGCACTCGTCGCCAACATTGCCGAGAACGCAGTGCTCGGCGGCCACGCGGTTGCCCTGTTCTCGCTCGAGATGTCCGAGTCCGAGCTGGCACAGCGCTTCGTCGCCTCGCAAGCACGGATCAAGGGCGAGGACTTGCGTCGCGGGCGCGTGCCCGAGAACCGCTGGCCGAAGATTCTGGAGGCCTGCCAGCGCCTCTCGCAGGCACCGCTGTACGTGGATGACTCGAGCGACACCGGCGTGCTGGAGGTCCGTGCCAAGGCCCGGCGGCTACATCACCAGCTCGACGGCGGCCTCGGGCTGGTCATCATCGATTACCTGCAGCTGATGCGGCACGAGGGCCGGGTCGAGAGCCGGGTGGAGCAGGTCGGCCAGATCTCCCGTGGGCTCAAGGGGCTGGCGCGCGAGCTCGGCGTGCCCGTGATCGCCCTGTCGCAGCTGAGCCGTGCGGTCGAGCAGCGGGGTGGCGAGAAGAAGCCGATCCTCTCTGACCTGCGCGAATGCGTAACCGGCGACACCAGAGTCATGCTTGCGGACGGGCGGCGTCCGCCGATACGCGAGCTCGTCGGCAGGACACCGGAGGTGCTTGCGCTGGATGAGCGCCACCGACTTATCCGAGCGCGCAGTGACGCAATCTGGGCCGTCGGGCGCAGAAAGGTGTTCACGCTGCGCCTCGCCTCGGGCCGCTCGGTGCGCGCGACTGCAGATCACCGAGTTCTGTCGCGCTCGGGTTGGACGCGGCTGTCGGAGCTGGCGGTAGGAGACCACGTGGGCATCGCGCGACGGCTTCCGGAGGCGACCTCTCCCGCCCGCTGGTCGGATGATCGGGTCGTGCTGCTTGCGCACCTGATCGGCGACGGCAGCTACCTGGAGGATTCACCGCTGAGGTATTCGACGGCTTCGGAGGAGAACAGCGTCACCGTGGCTCAAATTGCGCAGCGTGACTTCCGAGCCAAGATCACCCGGCTCGGCGGAAGCAGCGGTTGGCACCAGCTTCAGATCTCGCCCGGCGGGGATAAGTGGAATCCGGCAGAGGACATCGCCGACTGGCTTCGTGAACTAGGCATCTTCAATCAGCGCTCGCACGAGAAGCGGGTTCCAGCGGCTGCGTTCAGGCTCTCAAACGAACAGATCGCGTTGCTGCTTCGACATCTGTGGGCAACCGACGGACTTATCTCCGCGGGGTACCTGGCCGGCGGCGAGCTCGCATCCCACGTCCATTACACAACTCCAAGCTCAGGACTCGCCGCGGACGTTGCTGCGCTCCTGCTCCGGCTCGGCATCGTCGCCCGGATCACCTCCTTCGCGAGCGAAACGCAAAGCGTTTCGACTGTCGTGATCGCAGGATCCGCGGCGCAACGCCGCTTCCTGGATGCGGTCGGTGCGTTCGGCCCGCGCAGGCCCGAGGCGGCAGCGCTCGATGCGGCGCTGCCCGGCGTCGAGACCGACCTCGCAGCGCTGCCGTTGGAGCACTGGCGGGAAGTGCAAGCGAACCGGCTGCTGGTCGAGCGGCCCGTGCGGGTGATGGCGAGCCGCCGGAGCGAGCCGGACTCGGCAGGCGTCGTGAAAGCGGAGGCGACGAGCACCGCTGCAGCCGAGGCGACGAACACCGCTGTGGCCGAGGCGACCAGCACCGCTGTGGCCGAGGCGACCAGCACCGCAGCGGCCGAGGCGACCAGCACCATGGGAGCGGGCGCGACGTCGCCGCCGCTCGCCACGGGTCCTGTCGAGACCGCTCCCGCGAGCCGGCCGGTTGCGATGCCCCGCATCGCCACGGACTCGACACTGCGGGCGATGGCCAGCTTGCGTGAGATGTCGGCCGTCCGGGCGGCCCGGGTCAGCGTCCGGGCGCCTCAGGTCGGTGTCGCATCGCCACCGGTCGCCACGATGACCGCGACCGGGCATGCCAGGTCAGCGCTGCTCTCGATCGACGATCAGACCGACGTGTTCTGGGACCTGGTCGCGGCGATCGAGGAAGAGGGAGAGGAGCCGGTCTACGACCTCACGGTGCCCGGGCCAGGCTGCTGGCTGGCGGACGGCCTGATCACGCACAACTCCGGCCAGATCGAGCAGGACTCCGACCTCGTGATGTTCATCTATCGGGAGGAGTACTACGAGAAGGACTCCGAACGGCCGGGCGAGGCGGACATCATCATCGCCAAGCACCGCAACGGTCCGGTCGGGGATGTGATCCTGACCTTCCAGAAGGAATACCCGAAGTTCATGAATTACGCCGGAGAGCGGTTCGCGTCGTGAGCAGCTGGTCAGCTGCGGGAGAGGGGCGGCTCGGCGATCGCGGTCCAGGGCGGGCGCAGGCGGTCGTGTCGACCCGTGCCGCGACCGCAATGGCCGACCGCTGCCCGTTCGATCTATGTGACGGGTCCGGGTTCTTGTACGACGAGGAAACGAACACCGCGTTCGATTGCCGCTGCCGGCCGCAACGGGTTGCGAAGGCTAAGGCCCGGAACCTGAGCGCGACGATCCCGCGGCGCTACCGGGACGTGGCATTCGACCGGCCGCCGGTCACCGAGATCGAGCCGCGACCAGTGGTCGCCGAGGTGCGCAGATTCATCGATCGGATCGACGACCACCTCGACGCAGGACGTGGACTCTGGTTCATGGGGCCTGTCGGGACCGGCAAGACGACGCTGGCGATGCTTGTCTCGAAGGCGGCTCTGAGCGCGGGGCACTCGGTCGCCATCTACTCGCTGCCCCGGCTGCTAAACGAGATCCGCAACACATTCCAGTCGCACGTCGACCTGCTCGACCGCCTCGCGGCGGTCGACCTGCTCCACATCGACGATGTGGGAGCGGAGCGCACGACCGACTGGGTGCTGGAGGAGCTGTATTCGATCGTGAACGCCCGCTACGAGGATCAGCGCTCGATGGTGATCACCACCAACATCGATAAGCGTGAGGCTCTTTGCGATCAGATCGGCGAGCGGACCGTGTCGCGCCTGACCGAGATGTGCGAGGAGCTGCCGCTGCTCGGCCACGATCGGCGTATGGATTTCAGCTCCGCGTGAACGCGGCGCTACCGCGAGCTCGGATACCGCCCGAGCAACCGGCTATCGCAAGCTCAAATACCGCCCGAGCAGCCAGAATCCCCCGAGGCAGGCCAGCCCGTCGGCCAGCCCACGGAGAATCCCATCGTAAGGGTCACCGGAGAGCACACCCACGAACGCGATCGCAATCGCGATCGCGGTCGCGAGCACCAGCGCGAATCGCCACGGCCGCCCGTCGAGGATCGGAGGAACGAAGGGCACGATGTCCTCGAACATGTCGCCGGCGGGACCGGCCGTCACCGGCCTGAGACGCGCCGCGCCGAGGACGGCGGTTCCGGCGGCGAGCAGGACGCATGCGCCGGCGCCGGCGCCGGCGATCGCAAACGTCGTCACCCATCCGGTCAGCCCGTGGCGCAGCTCGATCGCCACTCCCGCCAGTCCAACCATCGTCACCACGCCGCTGATCACGGCCACAGCTGCTCGCCGGCCGATCACGGTCGCCTCGGCGCGCGCGAGCACGACGTCGCGGCGCAGCCGCCATGCGCGAAGACCCGCGGCGATGCCGGCCGCGAAAGCGACCTGGCAGCCCAGAACTGCGAGCACGGCGGCGGCGACCGCGAGCAGTCGCGACTCCGGGTGGAGCTTGGCCAGTCGGGGACCTGTCGCTCCCACCGACAGGAAGACCGCGGCGAAGATCGTCCCCGCGACGGCGAGCGCTGCGAACGCATAAAGCGCCGCCCGCCGGGCGCGTGCCGTTCCGAGCTCGTCGGCGAAGCGGCGAGCGAGCGAGCGCGGGTCTCCGAGGTCCGACTTCGGATCGCAGGCGAGGTGATCCTCGATTTCGAGGACGATGCGCTGCCGAAGCCGTCCCGAGATCCCGACGGTGGAGAGCTCGCGAGAGAGGGAGTCCGCGTAGCTCACGCCAGAACCGCCTCGATCGTGGTCGCGAACGACTTCCACTCACCGCGGCGACCCGCCAGCTCGCGCCGGCCGCGACGGGTCAGGCGGTAGATCCGCCGCTTGCGGCCATCGCCGCTGGACCAGGAGCTCGACAGCAGCCCCGCCTGCTCCAGCCGGTGAAGCGCGGGATAGACCGTCCCCTCAGGCAGTGCCAGCTCGCCGGCGCTGCGCCGCTTGAGCTCCTCGATCACTGCATAGCCATGCAGTGGCTCGGGCTCCAGAACGGCGAGGATCAAAGCGTCGAGATGTCCCTTCAGAGCCTCAGGCCGCATCGTCGCGAGATCGTATACCTAGCATTGCTAGGTGTCAAACCGGATCGCTGGCTGCCAAAACCGCTGGCTGCCAAACCATGGACCGCTGGCTGCCAAACCGTGGACCGCGCAGGGCGACGCCCCCGGTCCACGTACACTGAACCTGGTATGGCAGGAATCGTGATCGTCGGCGCCCAGTGGGGCGACGAAGGAAAAGGAAAGGTCACCGATCTGCTCGCGGAGCGAGCGGATGCAGTGGTGCGCTTTCAGGGCGGCAACAACGCCGGGCACACGATCGTGCGCGGCGGCCAGACGTACAAGCTCCACCTGATGCCGTCAGGCATCCTGCACCCCGGCAAGCTCTGCGTGATCGGCAACGGCGTCGTGATTGACCCCAGGGTGCTGACGGATGAGCTCGACGAGTTGCGCCGCCGCCGCGTCGACACCACCTCGCTGCGCATCTCGGCCAACGCCCATCTGATCATGCCCTACCACCTGCTGCTCGACCACGCGGGCGAGGCGAAGCTCGGCAAGCTGCAGATCGGCACGACACGGCGCGGGATCGGTCCCTGCTACGCCGACAAGGCTGCGCGACTCGGGATCCGCGTCCAGGACCTGCTCGACGAGAAGATCCTCAAAAAGAAGATCGTCGCGGCACTCGAGCCCAAGCGCCTCTCGTTGCGGCCATTTGCCAAGGATCCCCGGCTCGACCTGCAGGCGATGACCGAGGAGTACCTGACCTACGGCCACAGGCTGGAGCGGTTCGTCGCGGACACCAGCCGGCTGGTGCTGGAGCGCCTAGATCAAGGACAGCTCGTGCTGTTCGAGGGCGCGCAGGGAGCGTTGCTCGACATCGACCACGGCACATATCCGTTCGTGACCTCGTCGAACCCCGTGGCCGGCGCGGCATGCATCGGCGCGGGGGTCGGGCCCAAGGACATCGACGAGATCTGGGGCGTGGCCAAGGCCTACAGCACCCGGGTCGGCGCCGGCCCGTTCCCGACCGAGCTCGACGGACACCTGGCGGACGAGATCCGAGAGCGTGGAGGCGAATACGGGACGACGACCGGACGCGCGCGCCGCGTCGGCTGGCTCGATCTGGTCGCCCTTCGCTACGCCGCTCGGATCAACTCGCTGACTGCGCTGGCGATCACCAAGCTCGACGTCCTGTCAGGACTCGACCGCCTGCAGGTGTGCACGCGCTACCGCAGCGCCGAGGGCGCCGAGCTCGACTACTTCCCCTATCACCAGACCGTCCTTCATCACGCGTCGGGCGAGTACACCGAAATGCCCGGCTGGTCGGAGGATCTCACCGAGTGCCGCACCATGTCCGACCTTCCCGCAGGCGCCCGAGACTACCTGCAGCTGATCTCCGAAGTCGTGCGCGTGCCGGTGGCGCTGATCGGGGTCGGGCCGGGCCGCGATCAGGTGATCTGGACCGAGGCCGGTGGCAGCATGGCCGGCGGCGCGGCGAGCTTAGAAGCCGCCGGCGCGTAGGGAGGGGCCTCCGGCCGGCGGCGCGGCGAGCTTAGAAGCCGCCGGCGCGTAGGGACGGGCCGCCTCCCGCGGCATCCATCGCGACCGGACGGGGCCGCCCGGCCCCACGGATGCTGCTGCGAAGCAGCAGCCCCAAACGAGCCGTCACGCCACCCGCAGCGACGGGTGCCCCTCTCCCGGCCAAGGCGACAGGACCAGCACCAGCCGGGCGTCGCTCACTGCCCGGACCGTGCGCCGCTCGTTTGGCTCGAAGTGCGAGAGGAAGCCGGCGCCGGCGGTAATCGAGCGCCCGTCCGTCGTGATCTCGACCTCGCCTTCGGCGACGACGAGGTACGTCCGCTCGTGGACCTGGTGCTCCTGCAGCTCCTCCCCGGCCGGGAGAAGGATTGCGATCGCGCGCGTCTCCGCGTCGGAGCGCAACACCTGTGGCTGGTGCGGCTCGATCACCAGCGAGGGGATATCCCACGTCTCCATGCTCAGCTCGGAAGCCTACCGCCAGCGCTCGAGGAGATCCTCCTCGCCGACGCGCCTCACCACACGTGCGGGTACGCCGATCACGACCTCGCGCTCGCCGACGTCGGCCGTGACGACCGCTCCGGCCGCAACGAACGCCTCCTCGCCGATCACGATCCCCGGCACGATCACGGCGCCGCCGCCGATGCGGCAGGCCCGCCGGAACACCGGCCCCTGCAGCGGCTCGCCGCGAGCGTGCCTGCCCATGGTGTGATCGTTGGTGGTGACGACGCCCGGACCGAGGAACACGTCGTCCTCGAGGACCGTGCCGCCGGTCAAGTACACATTCGTCTGGATCAGGACGCGCTCGCCGATCCGCACGTCGAAGTCGATCGCCGACCCCCGGCCGATCACCGAGTGCGCTCCGATTCTCGCGCGCTCGCGCACCTGAGCCTGGTCGCCGATGATCACCCCTGCGCCGATCCGCGCGCCCGCGTACACGACCGCGCCGCAACAGATCGTCACGTCGTCCTCGACGATCAGCGTGCCGACGTCGCCGGCCGCGCTCGAGCCCGGCCGCAGGCGCGGGCGCTTGCCGAGCACCGCCCCATCCTCGACGACCACGCGGGCGCCAAGCTCGGTGCCCGGGTGGATCACCGCCGTGGACGCGACGTCGGCGTCAGCCGCCACCGACCGAGGCCTCTCGGGCGGCAGTGTCGAGCGATCGCTGAAGCTCCTCGAGCACGCGTACGACGCGCAGCCCACTGAGGCCGCCCGACCGCGGCTCCCTCCCGGTACGGATGCACTCGGCGAAATGCTCGCACTCCACCCGGAGCGGCTCGACGTTCGGGATCGGGGGGCTGAGCATCCCGCCGCTGCGAGTGATGTATTCGCCGTAGGTCCGCGAGTCCTCGTCGAAGCCCTTGTCGTAGATCATCACCTTGCCCTCCAGAGCCATGTCGTCGAACGTCGCCATGCGACGCGAGCCGACGACCGTGAAGCGGCGCTCCTTGTGAGGATCGAGCCACGAGAGATGCAGATGGGCGGTCACGCCGGAGGGGAAGCGCAGGAAGCAGAAGACGACGTCTTGAACGCCCGGCCGCACGTAAGACTCGCCGTGGGCGACCACCTCCCAGGGCTCCTCGCCGGCGAGCAGCAGGAGCACCGCGACGTCGTGAGCACCGAGGCTCCACAGCGCGTTCTCGTCGGCGCGCAGCTTGCCGAGGTTCAGGCGATTGCCGTAGATGTAATAGATCTGATCGCCGAGCTGGCCCGAGTCCGCAAGCTCCTTGAGCTTCAACACCCCGGGGTGGTATTCGAGCAGATGTCCGACCATCAGCGTGCGCTGCGCCACCTGCGCTGCGCTCAGCACCCGCTCGGCGTCGCTGACCGATTGCGCGAGAGGCTTCTCAACGAGACAGTGCTTGCCCGCCTCGAGCACGCGGATCGCGACATCGGCGTGGGTGGGCACGGGAGTCGCGACGGCGACCGCATCCAGCGATGGATCGGCCAGCATCTCGTCGAGATCGGCGACGACGCGCGTGCTCGGGAAGCGGGCGGTTGCGCGCTCGCGCGCCGCTTCCGAGGGGTCGCAGCACCAGGTCAGCGCGCAGCCCGGCAGCTCCGCGAAGTTGCGGGCGATGTTCGGCCCCCAATAGCCGAGGCCGGCCACGCCCAGGTGGATAAGCGGACCGCTCATGATCCGCAGTGCAGTCTAAGTGCGGCGACGACGCGATCGCCGGCGTGCCCGTCGCCGTACAGTGCCGGGCGCCCGACAGGCGGCGTGCGGCGCAGAGCGCTCAGCGCAGCGTCAGCGTCAAGATCGACGAGCGCGTTCCACCCGGACTCCACGGTTTCGGTCCATTCGGTGGTTGCGCGAAGCGTCACGCACGGCACACCTGCAAGGTATGCCTCCTTCTGGAGGCCACCCGAGTCGGTCAGAATCGCGGCCGCGTTGCAGATCAGGGCGGTGAACTCGACGTAGCCGAGCGGCGGCGTGACGGTCACGTGCGCCGCGAGCCGGTCGAGCAGCCCCGCATCGACCAGCCGCGCTCGCGTCCGCGGGTGAAGCGGGAGCACGACCGGCAGCGGCAGCGCGGCGAGCAGCGAAACGAGACGCCGCAGGCGTTCGGGGTCATCAACGTTCCCCGAACGGTGGGCGGTGGCGACGGCGTACTCGCCGGGCTCGACCCCGTGCGCGTGCACCAGGTCGACGCGCTTGCGAGCCCGCGGCTGCACGGCCAGTGCCATGTCGACCATCACGTCGCCGACCAACTCGACCCTCCCGGTCACCGATTCGCGCGCCAGGTTCGCGATCGCCACATCCGAGGAGCACAGGAGCAACGAGCTCGTGTGATCGGTCAGCACGCGATTGAGCTCCTCGGGCATCGAGCGATCGTAGGACCGCATCCCAGCCTCGACGTGGGCGACCGCGACTCCGGCTTGGGCGCCGACGAGCGCGCCCGCGAGGGTCGAGTTGGTATCGCCGTAGACGAGCACCGCGTCAGGCTCGAGATCGGCGATCGCCGGCTCGAGCGCGGCCAGCATGCGCGAGGTCTGCGAGGTGTTCGAGCCGAGCGACACGCCCAGCTCGAGATCTGGCGCCGGCAGGCCCAGCTCGCTGAAGAACACCGCGGAGAGCTCGTCATCGAAATGCTGCCCGGTGTGGATCATCACCTCCTCTCCGGCCGCACGCAGCAGTGGCGAGACCGCAGCCGCCTTGATGAACTGCGGGCGGTTGCCGATGACCGTGAGGATCTTCAGACCTGGAGCTCCGAACGGATATGGTCGCGTACGGCCGCCGCGATCCGCGCCGTCACCTCGTCGGCGCCATGGAAGCTGTGCTCATCGACCGCGGCCACCGGCTGGACCTCACGAGTGGTCGAGGCGACGAACGCCTCGTCGGCGGCCCGCAGATCGTCGAGCGTGCACGGGGACTCCGAGGCGCTCCCGAGCTCGATCACGGCGGCGCGTGTGATCGAGGCGAGGATGTGGTCGTCCAGCGGCGGCGTAAGGATCGCCCCGTCCTTGACCCAGAAGATCGAGCTGGTCGGTGCTTCAAGCACGCGGCCGTGCGGGGTCACCAGCAGCGCCTCGTCGAAGCCGCGTTCGCGGGCCAGCCTGCTCGCCAGCATGTTCGCGGCGTACGAGAGCGACTTGACGCCGTCGAGGATGCGCGTCGGGGAATAAGTGATCGACCCCAGACGGATCCGCTCGGGGGTGGGCGGCAGCGGCTCGGTCAGCAGCAGGCGCCGGCCGCCGCGGGTGAGCACGATCCGCAGGAGCTCGTGGTTC
This sequence comes from uncultured Solirubrobacterales bacterium, assembly GCA_963824755.1. GTDB lineage: Bacteria > Actinomycetota > Thermoleophilia > Solirubrobacterales > Solirubrobacteraceae > Palsa-465. The sequence continues at coordinate 53,481 of CAWGQT010000032.1, forward strand.
GCTCCCCCGCTTGCTTCGGCGAGCAGCCGGTGCGCGTCCGAGCGGACTGCCTCCAAGTCGACGGGCAATCTCAAATTGGCGGCGGACCGCTCCAGCCGGACCAGGTGATCCTCGAGCGCGAAGGGCCGTCCGTCGTAGAGGCGGATCACCTCGAAGATCCCGTCACCGCGCAGCAGACCCTCGTCGGAGGCGGGGATCACCGCCTGCTCGGCGGGCAGGATCTCGCCGTCGAGCGAGGCGAGCGAGAGGTGCGACGGCGTCACCTGCCGGAGCCTACTTCGCGTGCGGAGGGAGCACCGATCGCCTCCGGCCGCGTCCAGATCTCCGCCAGGCGCACGAGCGTCGCGGCTGCCGCAGCCATGTCGTTGACCGAGGCCCACTCGCGGACCGAGTGGTACTCGTGACCGCCGGTGAATATGTTCGGCGTCGGGAGACCCATCTCGCTGAGGATGGAGCCATCGGTGCCGCCGCGGATCGGCTCGTGGATCGGCTCGATCCCCTCCGCCCGGATCGCTGCCTCGGCCGCGGCCATCACGTACGGCACGTCCTCGAGGAAGCGCCGCATGTTGCGGTACTGCGGCTTGACTTCAATTTCGAGCTTGGCTCTGGGCTCCGCAGCCACCACCTCGCGGGCAGTGCGTTCAAGCAGCTCGGTGTGCTGATCGAGCTTGTGCTCGTCGTGGTCGCGAAGGATCGCGCGGAACTGGGCTCGCGCCGCCGAGCCGGTGAGCTCATAGGGGTGAATGAAGCCCTCGCGGTCTTGCGTTGTCTCCGGGGTCAGCCCGTCCGAGGGCAGAGCAGCGATGATGCGCGCGGCGAGGCGCAGCGCGTTGACCAGCTTGCCCGTGGCCTGACCCGGGTGAACGTCTACGCCGGTGACAGTGACGACCGCTTCACGCGCGGAGAAGGACTCGTCCTGCACCTCACCGATCTCAGAGCCGTCGACGGTGTACGCGCAGAGCGCGCCGAAGCGCTCCAGATCGAACAGCGAAGCGCCTGCCCCCACCTCCTCGTCCGGCGTGAAGCAGACGCGCAACGTCGGTCTCGGCAGCTCAGGATGCGCGGCGAGGTGCGCCACCGCGGTCGCGATCTCGGCGACGCCGGCCTTGTCGTCCGCTCCCAGCAGCGTGTCGCCGCTTGTGGTCACGAGGTCATCGCCGACCTTTGCGGCCAGCTCGGGTATCGCGGCCGGGTCGAGCTTGGTGCCGTCGCGAGGGAGCGCGATCACCCCGCCGTCGTAATCACGATGGACGATCGGCTCAACGCCGGCGCCGGGCGCCTCTGGGCTGGTGTCGATGTGCGCGATCAGGCCGATGACGAGGCCCAGGTCATCCGAGTGCGACGCGGGAAGCGTCGCCATCACGTACCCGTTGGAGTCGAGTTCCGCGTCTTCCAGGCCAGCGCTGTGAAGCTCATCGACAAGCAGCCGCGCCAGCGTCAGCTGGCCGGGGGTGCTCGGCGAGCTCTCGCGGTCACGCCGGGACTGGGTGTCGATGCGCACGTAGCGCAGGAAGCGCTCTAGCAGGCCGGGCGCGAGGCCGGCGGCGAGATCTGAGGTGTATCGAGCATTTGGCACGACGTCTCAGTATCTCAGGCGCGCCCCTGCCGGCGCTTATGCCAGCCCCTCCGCCTGGTATTCGCGCAGGTAGCCCTCGAACAGCCTGCGGTGACGCTCCTCGTCGTGCAGGATGTCGATCACCATGTCCTGAGTGACGGGATCCCCCCCACCCCCGATCTCGTCGGTCGCCTCGATGATCGCGTTGTAGTGCTCGATCGCTCCCGTCTCGGCTTCGATCACGCCCTTGATGACGTGCACGAGGTCGGTCTGGTGCTCTGGCGGCTGCAGGTATGACTGCTCGGCGCGGAACTCCATCGAGCCCGGGACGACGCCGTAGAGCTCCTTGATCCGCTCGCCAAAGCGCCGCGCATGGCCGAGCTCCTCACCGATGTCCTCCCTCAGCGACTCGATGATCTCCTGGGCGCGCACCCCGTCCGGATTGATCGAGTTCGCGAGGTAGCTCATCACCGTCTCGAGCTCCATCCAGTACGCCTTGACGAGCAATTGCAGGAGCTCGTCGCGCTGCTGGGCATGGTCGGGCGCGAGGATTCCGCGCGAGCTGGTTCTGACTGACATACAACCCTCCTTTTCGCTGGATCGATCAGGCCGAGACTTCCCGGGGCGAGGGCCGCCCACGCGCGCCTTTCAGGGAACGGCGCGCAGCTCTCAAGCGTCGAGCCGCCGCCCGGGACTTGTGAGCCGTGTGCAGCTTCGGACGGGCCAGGCGCCGCAACTTCCCGCAAATTACGGGGAAGAGAAGTGGCGCGGATGGTCTGCAGCCACCGCAGCTTTACAACAGCGTTAACGTATTGGTGCTGACTGAGTCATCCGACTGTGGTAAAACCAGAGTTGTCTGCGAAAGAGGAGGTCAGCGAATGGCGGTGACCCCGATGGTTCGTGCTGCAGCCTCTGCTCCCAGCTCGCCCGAGCTGTTCGAGCGCTGGCGGCGGCATAGAGATCGCCGGGCGCGCGACGAGTTGGTCGAGCGGTTTCTCCCGCTCGCGCGCAAGCTTGCGCGCAGATATGTCCCATCCAGCGAGCCGTACGAGGATCTCGTCCAGGTGGCGAGCCTTGGCCTGGTGAAGGCGGTCGAGCGGTTCGATCCGGACCGCGGATTCGCTTTCACGTCTTTTGCCGTCCCCACGATCGTCGGCGAGCTGAAGCGGTACTTCCGCGACGCTGGCTGGACTCTGCACGTGGACCGCGGGGCACAGGAACGGGCGCGGAAGATCACCGACGCCCAGCAGCAGATCAGCGCCCGGACGGGCCGGCCGCCGACCGTCGATGAGCTGGCCCAATTCCTCGAGATGAGCGTCGAAGAGGTGCTCGACGGGCTGCAAACTGCGGAGGCGTATGACGCCATCTCGCTTGACGCCCCGCTGGCAGGCGACGAGGACGGAACTTCAACCAGGCTGGATGCGATCGGCGACGAGGACCAGCGGCTGGAGCTCGTGGATGAGCAGGCGACGATCTTCGCGGCCGCAAGGCATCTGCCCCGGCGCGAACGGCAGATTCTGTACCTTCGCTTCGGCGAGGACCTGACCCAGACCGAGATCGCCGAGCGCGTCGGCGTCTCCCAGATGCAGGTCTCGCGCCTGCTGCGCCGGTCGCTGCAGCGGCTGCGCGATCTGACCGGCGACCGTCCGTTGTGAGAGGGGCTGGAGCCGTTTTCACGGCTCCAGCCACCCTGATCACCCGGCCGTTCGCCCTTAGTAGTAGCCAGGGCTGGCTCGCCGTTCCTCACCAGCGGCCGTACCACCTGCGACGGCCCATACCGGACTCCACTCCTCCGACCAGGAATCCGAGTACCCACAGCACCAGCGCTGCGATCAGCACGAACCACAGGAAGTGTGCAGCGAAGCCAAGCCCGCCGAATACGGCCAGGATCAGCAACAGGATGACTAGCGCAACCATGTTGGCTCCTTTCCTCATTGGCGCCTCCCAGTGCGCCGTAAGCGAACGGCTACCCGGGATCTGCGGATAGCACGCCTACCGGCTGGGACCCGCGCGTGCGGGTCCCGCGCTCCTCACGGCGTATCTTCGTCGCGCTCGCTCGAGCGCTCCAGGTCCGCTTCGCCGCTCCGCGCTGCTCGCACATCCTGCGCGAAGTCACGCGCGTCCTCGATGGCGCGACGAGCAGCATGCTGGTCGCCGTTCGGCTACCCGACCTGCGAATGGGTAATCGTGCGGCTGAGCAAGCTCCCGGCAAGATCAGTACCCTCGCGCCACCGTGCAGAGCCAGTTCCGAGTCGAAGTCAACAACGAAGACCACGCCGTCGTGATCAGCGTCAGCGGCGAGCTCGATCTCGCGACCAGTCCTGCACTCGAGCAGGAGCTCGAGCGCGCCTCCTCGTCGGAGGCGACATTGGTGATCGTGGACCTCAGGAGGCTCGAGTTCATGGACTCCACGGGCCTGAGCGTGCTCGTCAAGGCGCATCAGAAGGCCGAGGAGCTCGGGCAGGGTTTCGCGCTCGTGCGCGGACCCCAGCAGGTCGAGCGACTGCTCAGCCTGACAGGCGTGGCGGATCGGGTGCGCCTGGTGGACGCCCCGGAGGAGATGTTGGGCGGGGGTTAGATCGGGGCGCGCGGAATCGCCTGCCGGCGGTCGACCATCACGAGCCGCAGCATCTCGTAGTTGTCGATCGGGTTGATCTCGAGTTCGTCGCTGAGCAACGTCAGCGCTGAACCAATGTGGCCGCTGGGTTGCTGCGCGCAAAGCTGCGCCGTGGCACCGGGCAGGAACGGCCCGATCATCAGTTCCAGCCGCCGCTCGTGGGTCGAGATGCCGAAACCGACGCGCGATCCGGCTGCGGCGGTCGCGGCGTGTGCCGAGATTCCGTCGGTGACCAGGTAGACGTCCGAGAAGCGGTCCAGCGAGAAGCGGGCTTGGGCGGCGAGGGCGCGCGCGATGCGACCGAGGACGCCACTCAGCAGGCTCACCGGCGAGACGGACACGACTGCGTCCCCAGCGAGATGGTCAGCCCACCCGTTCACGGGCCCGGGGCGACCGGGCGCTTCGAATAGAGCCCTGCCGTCGCGACGGCCCGCGAACTGCATCCGAACCTCCGTGCCCCCGCCAGGCCTGGTCCGGAATTCGGCGCTCGACGCGAGTGCGTGGATGACAGGAAGGCCGACTCCCCGCGGCTGATCGTCGGAGCTGGTCATCAATGGCAATCCGCCGCCGCGGTCGTCAACCACCACGGCGATCGCATCCTGTTCGGCGTACATGCGTACGCCCATCGGACCGTGATCGTCGTCGTAGGCGTGCATCACGACGTTGTTGCAGGCCTCGCTGACAGCTGTCTTGAGATCATCGAGCAGCTCGGGATCGAAAGACAGCAGTTCCCCGACACCTCCGAGGGCCCCACGAACGAGCGTCAGCGTCTCGGGCCTGCTGTCAAGCTCGAGGCTCACCATCGGTCGTTCGTCGAACACGGTCATGTCATACAAGCCTGCCCATGGGGAACGGAACCACAACCGGGCAAATCACGCTTTGTGACCGGGTACTTGACCGCCGGCGGAGCGCCGGCCGGGACGAGCGGGGACGCCCGCCGCTCGGCCTCATCGTGCGCAGCCGAACCCCGCGACAGCGCTGAATCGGCACGCGTCGCGGGGTTGGCCCTTCAGTCGCTGTCGAGGCGCGCTAGCTGCTCGACAGCCGGCATCGTCTGATTGCAGCTCTCGCTCAGCCGCGTCAGCGCGCGGCGCAGGATCCGAGAGACCTGCATCTGCGAGACCCCGATCACCTCGGCGATCTGGGTCTGCGTCATGTCCTTGACGAAACGTAGGGCGAGTACCCGGCGTTCACGCGCGGACAGCTGGCGGGCGGCGTCGGCGATGGTAGCCGTCGCGTCCACCCGGTCGAACCGCTCATCCTCCTTGCCGAACGTGTCGGCAAGCGTGCCGGATTCTCCATCCTGGTCATCTCGGGGGACATCGAGCGACGTCGAGTGGTGCGCCGCGGCCGTTTCCAGCGCCTCCACGACATCCTCGATGCTCATCTCGAGGAACTCGGCGAGCTCCTGCACGGTCGGCGAACGGCCGGTACGTGCAGCCAGCTTCTGCTGGGCTTCCTCGACCTCGAGCGCCTGCTCCTGCGCGCCACGCGGCACGTGGACCGACCAGCCCAGGTCGCGGAAGTAGCGCTTGAGCTCACCGAGGATCGTGGGCACAGCAAAAGACGAGAATGCGGTCCCGCGATCGGGATCGAAGCGGTCGACCGCCTTTACGAGCCCCAAGCTCGCGACCTGCAGCAGGTCGTCGAATGGCTCGCGCGCACCGGTGTACCGGCGGGCGAGCTTGCGTGCGAGCGGGAGAAAGCGTTCCACGAGCTCATCGCGGGCGCGATGATCTCCGTGCTCCTGCCAGCGAGCGAAGAGCTCACGTGAGTCGATTTGTGACTTGGTCGACGTTCGCATACAACAGCGTTACCCGACTCTGCCCATGCTCAATCGGGTTGGATTCCCTCTTGGTCAGGGGATAGACAATCCGTATTTGCGGTTATACGGCGGAATTCGCGGCACGCCAGCGGGGCGCGGCCATTCGGGCGATCAGGCGCGCGATGAACGAGCCGACAATCAGGTAAACGACCGCCGCAATCCCCCAGTTGACCGCCAACGCGGCCTTCGGGTTATGAAGCGAGAACACGTTCCTGAACGGCCCGACCAGTGCCCTACCCGCGTCGTGAAAGTCACGCACGACTGAGTTGCCCGGATTTGCCGACAGGAGGCGCAACACGATCGCCACGACGATGATCGCGACGACCACGCCCACAGCAAGCCTTACCAGGCGCGAGAGCGCGAGCAAAAGCGAGCCGATCGCCCAGCGGCTGCGCCCGGCCACGCCTTGAGCGCGAGTCGGTGCCTCGACGGCCCCGCCCTCTGCTCGTGCGCGCGACTGGTACGGATTTCTGATCGCAAATGCCATCTTGTCCTCCTCGTCCCGTCGACTTCGTCCGCGATTCAGTGCTACCCGACGCAGGCGGAGGAAAACGAGGGCCTCGGGGTGGGGCTGCTGGCGCAGCATCCATGGGGCCGCGCAGCCCCGTCCAGACCGCATTCGTTCCCTAGCTCTTCGACCTCGCGGCAGCTGACGCAAAGCGGCCCGCCAGCTTCGCGACCTCCTCGATCAGCTCAGGTGGCTCGAGCACCTCGAAGCCGACGCCGAGATTGGCGATGTAGACCGCAAGCCCGCCGAGCCAGTCGGAGCTCGTGGTAAGGACGCAGCTGGCGCCGTCCCGCGGCTCCACCGTGGCCATCGATGGAGGGATCCTGCCTGCCAGCTGGGCGGCGGGAAGATCCAGGATCACGGTCGCCTGGTAGCGGTCACGAGTGGCTGACACACCTCGGGCGACGTAGGCGGCGATGTCCTGGGCAGGCGGCTGGCGAGGATGGAAGCGTCGGTCGAGCGCCGGCGTCGGCGTGATCCTGTCGACGCGGAACGTTCGCCAGTCGCCCCGGGTGCAGTCCCAGGCGACCAGGTACCAGCGGCGCCCGTTATGGACCAGCCGGTGCGGCTCGACGAGCCTGCGGCTGACAGGGCGATCATGTCCCCGGTAGGCGAACCGCAGCCGCTGGTGGTCGCGGCAGGCGCCGGCGATCACCGCCAGCGTCTCGGGGTCGACGGTTGGGCCGGTGCCCGGATAGGCGACCGTCGCGGCGCCAAGCGCGTTGACTCGCCGCCGAAGACGGCCGGGCAGGACCTGCTCGAGTTTTGAGAGCGCACGCAGCGAGATCTCCTCGATCCCGGCGATTCCGACGCTCGTGGCGGCCCGCAGACCGGCAGCGACCGCCACGGCCTCCTCGTCGTCGAGCAGCAGCGGCGGCAGTGAAGCACCCGCGCCCAGCCGGTATCCGCCGGCGACTCCCCGCGTGGCGTTGACCGGATATCCAAGCCCCCGCAGCCGCTCAACATCGCGCCTGATCGTGCGCGGCCCGACGCCGAGCCGATCTGCAAGCTCGGCTCCCGCCCATTCCGGCCTTGACTGGAGCAGCGAAAGAAGCTCGAGCAGTCGTGCCGAGGTCTCCAGCATGAGCGCAGTCTTTCAACAATTGAGGACCGATCCCGTCCTGAATCCGGCGTAGGCTGGGATTTGGTCCTGCCGAAGAGCGAGAGGAAGGAAGACGATGGATTGGAAGCTCGAGCTGGTTGCCCTGCCGGTCACCGACGTCGACCGAGCAAAGGCCTTCTATACGGAGCGGGCCGGTTTCAACGCCGATCACGACGTCACCGTCAATCCAGAGCTTCGCTTCGTGCAGCTCACCCCTCCCGGATCGGCGTGCTCGATCGCGATCGGCCGAGGCATCGTGGATTCCGAGCCCGGTTCAGTGGCCGGCATGCAGCTGGTGGTCGCCGACATCGAGACGGCTCGCGAGGAGCTCGTGCAGCGCGGGGTGGACGTCTCCGAGGTCCAGAAGTTCGATTGGGGCTCGTTCGTGTTCTTCAGCGACCCAGACGGAAATCGCTGGTCGGTGCAGCAGGTCCCGGACCGCGGCTGAAAGCTGATGAGCCTGGGGGGTTCTCGCGCCCCGGGGGTTTCCTACGCCCCCAGGCCTTCGGCTCCAGCCGAGACCGCGCTACGTTTGGTCGGTGCCAGTGATCGGCCTCGATCACGTCCAAGTTGCAGCGCCTCCCGGCAGCGAGGAGGCCGCCCGGCGCTTCTACGGCGAGGCGCTGGGGCTGGCTGAGGTCGAGAAGCCCGACGCTCTACGCGCCCGTGGCGGCGTTTGGTTCGCGCTTGGCGATCAGCAGTTGCATGTCGGGGTCGAGAAGGAGTTCAGACCAGCGCTGAAGGCACATCCCGCGTTCCGCGTCCCGGCAGGGCAGCTCGATGCGCTGGCGAGCCGCCTGTCAGAGGCCGGCGCTCGGGTGAAGTGGGACGACGAGCTGCCGGGAGTGCGGCGCTTCTTCTCCGAGGACCCGTGGGGCAACCGGATCGAGCTGTGCGGCCGTTAGCTGCGGCCGGCCGCTAACCAGCCATGCCGCCGAAGAACACGAACGGGTTCGGGGGCCGGTCCTCGTACACGGCCTCCGCGCTCGCCTCGACGACGACGGTGGCGCCTGCCGCCTCGCGGCGGATTCGCTCGGCGAGCGCGTTCGCGCTGTCTTCGTCGGTCGTGCCGAGGAAGAGGTAGTTCGAGCGACGGACCGAGGTCAGTCCTTCCGCGGTCAGCGTCGCTTCCAGCTTCTCTGCATCCGCCGTGGAAGGGCACTGGACACGAACCTCGAAGTCGGGATAGCCCTGGCTCTTGGTGTCCTCGCGCTCCTGCTCGATCAGCTCCTCGTGTTCAGCCTTCACGTCGGCATCGCTGGCCGGCAGCGGGGCGTCGGGATCCTCCCACTCCTCGGCGACCGGATGCCAGTGCTTGAGCTCGGTCGTGAGCTCCCATTCATGTTCGGAGGCAAGCGAGCGGATCAGCTGCTCGGCCCGTTCGGCCTGCTCACGCGTGCCCGTGTAGCAGAAGACCTCGGATCCATCGACGGAAACGGCCACGCGATCGTGGAAGGAGCTCTCCAGCTCATGCTCGAGCTTGGAGGCCTCGAGCCGCTCGGTCAACTTGTGCGCGATTCCACCTTCGTGCAGGTCGATGCGCAAGCGCCAATCGTCACTCATGGCTTCGCAGAGTATCGATGGTGAGTAGCGGGCGCCGGCTGTATCGCGGCAGCCGGCCCGTCGTGGGCGGGCTGGCGCGTCGTGGGCGGGCTGGCGTGCCGCGGGGGCGCGTGCTCAGTCCCGCGAGCGCGGGCGCGTAGCGCAGTCACAGAACCGCCCGTGGACGAGCGGCGAGCGGCAGGCCGTCGGCGAACGCGGCTCGACGATGCCACGTGGCGCCAGCGCAGCCCGCTGCGACTGGACGTTTCTGCGTCGGATGCGGATTCGTACTCCCATCATCATCTACTGATCCTGATCGATGTTTCGGACGGAACCTTTAGCGAGTAGGCGAACATATGCTCGCATTTTTCGAGCATAGCGGCGCTGGTTCGGCCGCGGAGCCGCCCCCACCGCTCAGGCGCGGGCGCGGGGCGCTGCGAGGTCTTCTCTTGGGGTGCGCCGAGGCGCTGCGGGTCTCTGAGGCTGGCTAGTAGCCCTGGCCGCCAGCGCCGCCGCCGCCGCTGCCGCCACCGCTGCCCTTGCCGCCGCTGCCACCGGAGCCACCCGAGCCGCCGCCCGAGCCACCCGAGCCGCCGCCCGAGCCACCCGAGCCGCCGCTGCTGCCGCCCGAGCCGCCGTTACTGCCGCCCGAGCCGCCGCTGCTCCCGCCCGAGCCCTGCGGGCTCGTCTGAGGCGTTGCGGTCGTCTGCGGAGGTGCCTGCGACTGGGGGGCAGCGGTCGTGACCGGCGCTGCCGCCGTCGTGGTGGTCACGGCCGCGGCTGTCGCCGTCGCAGTCGCCGACGTCGTCGTATGCGTCTGCTTCTTCTTGTGGGTGGTCTTCTTGTGGGTGGCCTTCTTCGTCGCCGAGGCCACAGTCGTCGAGGAGGTCGTCGTCTTCTGCGTAGAGCTCGCCGTCTTTGAGGAACTACTCCCGCAACCAGCCACCACCACGGCGGCCGCGATCGTCATTAGCAAGGCTCGTTTCATTAGGACGGACTCCTGTCGGTCGCTCGAGAACTTCGCTTCCAGCGTACAAGACGTTCGCGCGATTTCCGCGCATCGCGCTCGATGGCATGCAAGTTGTCTGACATACGGCCGCGCGGCCTAATGCCAAATGAGAGTTCTGTAAGGTATCGCGTTCGATCGAGGAATCTGGTACCTCGTATTCCCTCTGGTCCGGGCGATTACCAGAGCCGGTGGCGGCTGATCGGACACTTGAAAGGGATCACTGCTGATCTGAGGCAGCGCGGATGACGTTGCAGGACGAAGGAACGCAGGAGGACGACCTCCGTGGGCAGGGTGGAGCGGTCGTGACGGCCGCGCCGCCGCGCACGCGCAGGCTGATCGGCCGGCGGGGCGGCGCAGGCGAGCCGCGCTCGCGCCAGACGTGGATCCTGATCGTCTGCTGCGTGGCGCAGTTCATGGTCATCCTCGACCTGAGCATCGTCAACGTGGCGCTGCCGTCGATCCAGTCGAGCCTCGGGTTCTCCTCGGCCGATCTGCAATGGGTGATCGATGGCTACGCGATCGCGTTTGCCGGCTTCCTGATGCTTGGCGGCCGCGCGGCGGATCACTTCGGGCAGCGCCGGACGTTCGTGCTTGCCCTGCTCCTGTTCGCCTTGGCCTCGCTGTTCGGGGGGATCGCGCCGACGCAGGAGGTGCTGGTCGCAGCTCGGATCGCCCAGGGCGTCGCCGGCGCCCTGATGGCTGCATCGTCGCTGGCGATCATCACATCCTCGTTCGCGCCTGGACCCGAGCTTCACCGCGCGGTCGGGATCTGGGCATCCATGAACGGACTGGGCGGTGCCGCCGGCGTCCTGTTCGGCGGCATCATCACGGAGGCGCTCAGCTGGCGCTGGGTGCTGCTGATCAACCCCCCGATCGGGATCGTCGCCGCGCTCGTGGCGTTCCGGGTGGTCCGGGATGTGCGGCGGGAGGACACGCCGCCGTTCGACATCGCCGGGGCGCTGACGCTGACGATCGGCCAGATGATTCTCGTATACGGAGTCGTGCAGGCAGGCCTGCGCGGCTGGCACGCGCCGCTCGCGATCGCCCCGATCCTGATCGGGTTCGTGTTGCTGGGCCTGTTCGGGCTGATCGAGACGCGCTTCGCCAAGGCGCCGCTGATCCCGTTCAAGGAGCTGACGAAACCGCTGAAGAACGCCAACACGATCGTGCTGCTGTTCAGCGCTGCGCTGTTCCCGATGTGGTATTTGGGCTCGCTCTACCTGCAGCAGGTGCTGGGTCTCTCGCCGCTGAAAGCGGGGCTCATTTTCCTGCCGATGGCGGCCACGATCGGGATCGTCGCGCGCTTCGCGGGCAAGCTCGTGAGCCGCTATGGCGTCCGGGCGGTGCTCGGCGGCGGGTTGACGATGATGACCGCCGGGATGCTGCTGTTCACCAAGATCGCGGCGAGCGGCAGCGGCGTCGTGTACATCATGATCCCGGGCCTGCTGACGGCGGCGGGGATCGCGCTCTCGATCGTGCCTTCGACGATCGCCGCCACGCAGGGTGCCAAGCAGGGCCAGGCGGGCCTCGCCTCAGGCCTGGTGAACACCTCGCGACAGGTCGGCGGCGGGCTCGGTCTGGCGGTCCTGATCACGCTCGCGACGACCTACACGAGCAACCTGATCGGCCAGGGGCATGGGGTCCCGCAGTCGCTGACCGGAGGCTTCCGGTTGGGCTACTACATCTGCGCCGGCCTGTGCGCGGTCGCGGCCATCCTCACGTTCGCGCTCATCCCCAAGACGCAAGCAGAGACGGGATCGATCTTCAGGCGCGCACCGATCGCACTCGCCGTCACCGGGGTGATCGCGCTGTTCATCGCGGTCGACTTCGCGTTCGGAGGCTCGCACGGCGCCCCGATCGGCGCGTACACGACCAATGGCACCTACAGCTACGTCACCGAGCCTGGGCTTCATCCGCCCAAGATCCGCACGGACATCTCGACCGCGACCACCAAGCTCGCGCCCGGCTACATCTTCATGGCCAACTTCTACGACCTCAACTATCCGCCGATGGTCGGGCAGAGCGGGCCGATGATTCTCGACAAGAACCTCCAGCCGGTGTGGTTCAAGCCGCTGCCCACGTCGGTCGTCGCGGGCAACCTCAGCCGTCAGACCTACCAGGGCAAGCCGGTGCTCGCCTGGTGGCAGGGCGTGATCACGAACACGGGCGCGACCGAAACCGGGGAGTACGTGATCGCCGACCAGCACTACCGAACGATCGCGACGCTCCATGCCACCGGGGGATGGGTGCTCACGCTCCACGAAATCGTGATCCGCGGGGACGACGCCTGGGTGACCGCGAACAAGAACATCGCCATGGATCTCTCCAAGTACGGCGGCGCCTACAACGGAGCGCTGATCGACTCCGCGGTGCAGGAATACAACCTCAAGACCGGCAAGCTCCTGTACAACTGGGACGCGCTCGATCACATCCCGCTGAGCGACTCCCAGGCCTCCCTGCCGACCAACGGATTCCCGTGGGACGCGTACCACGTCAACTCGATCAACGTTCCCGGCGACGGCACGTTCGTGACCTCGATGCGCAACATCTGGGCCGCCTACAAGGTCAACATCGCGACCGGCAAGCCGCTGTGGGTGCTTGGAGGCCGCCACTCCACGTTCAAGTTCGGCAAGGGAGCGGCCTTCCAGTGGCAGCACCACGTGACCGTGTATCCGGGCTCGCCGCTGGTGACCGTGTTCGACGATCACTGCTGCCAGATCACCGGCGGCGGCACCTACGTCCCGGCGACGGGCCCGTCGCGCGGGCTCGTGCTGAAGCTCGACCAGACCACGCACACGGCCACGTTGGCCGACCAGTACGGCCACGGCTCGAACTTCGACGCCGAGTACATGGGCAGCATCGAGCCGCTGCCGAACGGGAACGAGTTCGTCGGCTGGGGATCAGCGCCCTACATCAGCGAGTTCACCGTCGGCGGCCAGATGCTGATGGATGCGGCCCTCCCGCACCCAGATCTGACCTATCGCGCCACCCTCGAGCCGTGGGTGGGCACGCCGCTGGACCCGCCGCGGGCAGCAGCCCGCCAGCAGGGAGGCAGGACCACCGTGTACGCCAGCTGGAACGGGTCGACTGAGGTCGCCTCGTGGAAGGTGCTCGGCGAGTCGAGCGCCGGCAAGCTGACGCCGCTGGCCGCATCGGCGAAATCCGGCTTTGAGACCCCGATCCCGGTCACCCAGAGCGCCACCAGGTTCACGGTCCAGGCGCTCGATCGCACCGGCCGCGTGATCGGAGAGTCCGCTCAGTTCGGTATCAGCCGGTAGTGGCAGCCTAGGACCGCGCCGGGCGCCCGGCGGATCTACGCCAGCAGCTCGGAGTCGTATTCCTCGAAGATCCGCGCGAAGTCCCGGCGGTCGCCACGATGCAGCGCCTCGATCAACCGGTGGATGCGCGGCGTCATCACCAGCAGGTACCGAGTCGGCTCGCCGACCGCATTCCAGTAGGAATGTGGCGTGCCGCGCGTGACCAGGCTCGACTCACCTGCGCCGATCTCGCGCTCCTCGTCGCCGACGCGAAACCCCAGGCGCCCTTCCAGCACGAACCAAGCTTCGTCATCTGAGCGATGCACGTGCAGTCCAGCGATCGGACGGCCCGGGTAGGTACCCGGATCCGTCCACTCGGCGATCACGAACGAGTCGCAGACGAGCACACCGCGAGACTACGCCGCGTTTGGTGTGGATGCTTGCTGGGCGATCCAGGCCAGGATTGCGCGAGAGTGGTAGAGCACCGTGCCGTCCGGCAGCTGCAGCGCCGGAAGCTTGGTGTCGCCGGTCTGCTTGCGCAACTCCTCCCGGGATCCCTTGCGCAGGAACGGGATCGGACTCCCGTGCCCGGCAATGACCTTCTCGTACGCGATCCCGTGTTCACGCAGCGCCTCCTGGACGCGGCGGCACGGATGTATCCGCGGTCCTCCATCGTCACCGTGGCATACGTACAAGGTGGGTGTTTGCGTCATCTCGAGCCTCCTGTCACTTTGCAGGGTTCGACTGCTGGGCGCGGCGGAATTCATCGGTCCGTCTCGATCTGCGAGGATCAGCTTCTCACCACGATCGAAGGGAGCGAGCATGGACGAGGCCAAGACGCGCGATCACATCCAGGGTCACGCCGACGCGGTCGTTCGCGGCGACATGGAGGCCGTCATCGGCGACTTCTCGGAGGAACTGCGCCCGCAGGTGCCGCAGCTTGCCCAGTCGCTCCCCCAGCCGGTTACGGCCGCCGAGGTCTTGAGCCTCGATATCGGCGGGGATGAGAGCGTCGCGCAGATCCGCTATTCCGGCGACAGCGGCGATGTCACGATTCGCTCGCATTGGAAGGAGATCGCTGGGCGGCCGCAGATCGTGGCCGGCGAAGTCGTGAGCTGACCAGGCGAGCGCGGTTCTGGGACCGCTACCCGGTCCGGACGGGGCTGCACGGCCCCACGGACGCCGCGTAGCGGCCCCTACCCTCGGAGGGGCGCGGTAGCCAGCGGGTCCGGCCGGCAGGGCTGATTGCGCAGCGTGTCGCAGGCCGGCAGGGGCGTATGCGCCACCTGCCCCTCGAGTACGCCGAGCACGAGCCGCGAGGGATGGCTCGGATCGTGCAGAACGGTGTTCACGGCGGGCGTGGGGGTGGGAGCAAACGCGAAAAACCCGGTGTGCCCGGTCGGCGCCTCGATGTAGATCCGGATCCGTGATCCATGTCGAGAGGCCGTTGTCGGTCGCGTCTGTTCCCGCGGCGTAACCCTCGTAGTTGATGAGCATTGGGAGGCGCTGGTTGACCAGCGCCGCCGGACGCAGCAGGTCGTAGCGCAACAGCGTGCCGTCCCTCGTCGGCAGGTAGCCCCAGGTGTCGACGATCGCTGTCGCCGCTCTCGCACCCGCGGTCCAGACCATCGCGATCGCGGCCATCGCCAGTCCGGCGCCCAGCAAGCGTCTCACTGTCGTCCTCCCATCGGCCGCGGGTGTGCCCCTAAGGCTCACCGACTGCACTGAAATCTAGACCATCGGGTCGAGCGGCGCGCAACAAGCGGGGGACAGACTTCTCAGAGTTTGGGGCCGCCTTCGGCGCGAGGATTGGGTCCCGCCCACCCGCCCACCCGCCCACCCGTGCGGGCCCGTCCGGACCTTCTCGTTGGGCGCGGCCGGCCGCGTCTGTCGCTACGGGCGTTGGCTTTGGCTGTGCCGGCTTCGTCCGTGCCCATTGCGCCGGCCATCCATGGCCGGCGGGATTGGGATCCCGCCCCACGCGGGACTTCATACAACACCCCGCTCCCGCTGAAGCACGAGTTGCGAGGGCCGAACGTCCATTTCGTAACAATTCGACTTGTCGGGAGGGCAACGGTCTACGAAATGGACGTTGGTGGCGGCCCCAACCGCAAGCGCCAGCCGGCGCGACTTAGGGTCCCGGGAGGTCCTTGGCGTACGCGACCGCGTCAACGCTCACCAGCACGCGCTCACCGCCGACCGCCTCATCGCCTCGAAACCCGGCGAACCGGACGGTATCCAGGACTTGACCATTGCCCCGAAGCGCGTCCGAGACCTCCTGCACGGTCGCTATCACGTTGACCGACGCACCGTTTGAGAACACGATCTCCGTGGGCACGCGGCAAGCTTACTCGGACGCCGAGCGGGTGACTCGCTGGGAATGCTCGATCATGGTCCGGGATCGGCACGCAGGCGCGGTTGCGTTCGCGTAGTTCACACTTATGAGGACGATGCCACCGACTCGTTACGCCAACTCCGATGGTGTCTCGATCGCCTATCAGCTGGTCGGGGATGGTCCGCGTGACGTGATCCTGGTGCTTGGGTTCGCGACCCATCTCGAGTTGCAGTGGGAGATGCCGCCGTTTGCCCGCTTCTGCGACCGGATTGCGTCGTTCGCGCGGCTGATCATCTTCGACAAACGAGGAACCGGCCTGTCGGACCCGGTCTCCGAGGTACCCACGCTAGAGCAGCGAGTGGATGACATCCGCGCGGTGATGGATGCGGCGGGCTCTCAGCGCGCAACGTTAGTCGGGATCTCCGAGGGCGCGCCAACGAGCGTGCTCGTGGCGGCGACGCATCCGGAGCGCGTCGAGGCGCTTGTGCTGTACGGCGCGATGGGTCGGACGACCGAGGCGCCGGACTATCCGTGGGCGGTGCCGGCAGAAGCCCTGCGGGAGTCCGCCGCCGCGTTCATCGCGCCGTACTGGGGACGGGACGCCAGAGGCACGCTCGAGCTGTTCGCACCGAGCGTCGCCGATGATCCCCGGGCAATCGAGCTTGCCGGCCGGCTGGAGCGCTCGGCGGCAAGCCCCGGCATGGTGCAGAAGATCTTCGAGATGTTCCTCGACATCGATGTCCGTGACGTCCTGCCGACGATTCGCGTGCCGACGTTGGTCCTGCACCGGCGGCTGGACCGCGTGGTGAATCGACGCGCCGGTCGCGAGGTCGCCGCCCAGATTCCCGGCGCGAGGTACGTCGAGCTGCCGGGAATCGATCACCTCCCGTGGGCTGGTGATCCTGAGCCGGTGCTGGGTGAGCTCGAGGAATTCCTCACGGGCACACGTTCGGCTCAGGCACCCGATCGCGTGCTCGCGACGGTGATGTTCACCGACGTCGTCTGTTCGACCGAGCGGGCAGCCCAGCTCGGAGACGCACGATGGCGGGAGATCCTTGCAGCCCACCATCAAGCGGTCCGCCGCGAGCTGGCGCGCTTCCGTGGGCGCGAGGTCAAGACGCTCGGCGACGGGTTCCTCGTCACGTTCGACGGTCCGGCCCGGGCAGTCGAGTGCGGCCACGCGATCATCAGCTGCGCGGGCGAGGACGGGCTAGAGGTTCGGGTTGGCGTCCACTGCGGAGAGATAGAGCTGATCGGCGAGGACGTCGGCGGCATCGCCGTGCACATCGCCGCGCGGATCGGCGCGATTGCCGGTCCCGGAGAGGTTCTCGTGTCCGGCACCGTGAAGGATCTCGTCGCCGGATCGCACCTTCAGTTCGAGGACCGCGGCACCAAGACGCTACGAGGGGTGGAAGGCGACTGGCGCCTGTTCGCGGCCAGGGACCAATCGCGGAGCACAGCGCGGCTCTAGCCTCCCCGGCCGCGGCTGCGCCGCAGCCTCGCTCGGACGTCCCCCATCGGATACCGTCGCACCAGACCGGCCGGGGCGCCACCGCAACGACGATCCTAGGAGTCGAGATGACCATCAGCTTCATCCTGCACCGAGTCGCGGACTACGACGCATGGCATCAGGTGTATGAGAGCGTCGCCGAGCTACAGCGCCAGGGAGGCGTCACGAGGGAAGCCGTCTACCGGGCCGAAGGCGACCCGAACAACGTTCTCGTGCTGCACGAATTCGCGAGCTCACAGGAGGCACACTCGTTCTTCGAGAACGCCGAGCTGCGCCAGGCGATGCAGGACGCCGGCGTCGACATTGGGTCGCTGCGACTCGAGTTCTACGACGAGACGTGACGTAGCGGCAGGTCGCACGCCAGCTGACTGCTGAGTGATCCGGTGTTCGCGTGACAGACGGAGAGGTCAGCTCTGCGTCGAGTGCAAGAGGCTTGCAGTCGAGATCGACTTCGCGAAAGCGCCGGAGGCGACGACCGAGCGACTGTCGACTCCCCCGGTTGATGACTTCGAATTGCTCCACGCGCTCCCGGCCACAGTTTGGATCGACGACCAGTGCGTGCGGAGGGCGGAGTTCGCGGCGTTCTGCGGTCCTGAGCGACGCTCGCGGCGTTCACACCTGTATCGGCCGGCTGTCCCCCAGGCGCCGACCGGCAACGTCGACCGCGGTGACGGCCGCGTAGCCTTCGGCTCGGCCGATTGTGATCGCGGTCTCAAAGCCGTGGCGCTCGGCGATCCCCAGCGGCCGCAACGTGGTCGGGCTGAGACCCGCGTTGACCTGCCACTGCGATACGTCGGTCGCTCCGTTCCAGCTGACATATAGCGTGCTGTTGCGGGTGCCCACGCTGCGCTTGGCGGCAAGCGCGGGTCGCTCGATCGGCTTCGCTCGCCACGGATAGCGGAAGGCTCGATAGGAGTCGCGGCTGGAACCCAGCCGGACGTCGCTGAGCAGAAGGCCGTCGCCGGCGAACTCGCCGACGTAAGGCTCGGCACCCCACCCGACGAGTACGTGGCCGTCCGGGAGGGTCTGCACGTTCCCCATCGCGTCCGCCAGGATGGGGTCGGGGTGGCGGTACGCGCGGGAGAGTCGAGCGGTCTTGCGCCTCTCGTCAACCTCGAGCACGACGGCGCGCGACTGCGACTCCGTCTTCTGTAGCCCCGCCCCGTCGTCGAAGACGGTGATCGAACCATCGGGGAGCTGCCGGGCGTCATGCTGCCAATAGAACTGCGCGCCGGCCCCCATCTGGAAGTCGCTGCGCTTGCCGCCCAAGCGCCAGATGACCTCGCCCGTTCGGCGGTCGAGCTTGTAAATAGCCCAGGTGTGGCGGGCCGAGACCACCAGGTTGCCGTCGGGGGCCAGATCGATCGAATTGAGGTGCATGTAGTCGTAGAGTGAGCCGGGAGCTGAGTAGGACTCCAACACCGGTACGTGATCCAGGCTTCGCCACTCGAACAGCACCCGGCCGCTGTGAATGTCGATCTCCTGGAGGATCGCGTCGAGCACCTTGGCGTCGCGCGGACCGCCGATCGCCGATAGGTCGCGCTCTACGGGCGCCGGCGTGCACGTAAGCAGCGCTGTTCCCTGCGGGGTCAGAACAAACTCGTGAAGGTCGGCGGTCCTGCCGTTCCCGGCGCGCACACGCGCCAGCTCGCGGTAAGAGGCGTCGACGATCACCCCCTCACCCTGCCCGTATCCGGGGGCGACCACGATGCCTTGCCACCACGCCAGCACCGGGTCGCCGCGGTATTGGCTGACACCGGCATTCGACGCCCACTGTCCCGAGGCAAGCGGCCTGAACCAGACCGGGTCGCCGCGAGCATCGACTACCAGCGGACCGGGCTGCGACCCGCCCGCGCCCTTCGGCCCGAGGAACAGATAACCCGGCGCGACGCCGCGCCCAGAGGCAGCCACGGCCGGAGGCCGCAGATCCGGCCGCGAGTCAAACACGTGCACCGAGCCGTTCGGCTCAGGTGAATAAGCACCAATCGTGCGCGCTCCGCCGGAGCCGAACACGCGCGAGGCGCCGAACGCCGCGCCGCCCAACGCCATCAGCCCCGCCGCACCACCGGCACCGCTCAGCAACTGCCGGCGCGTGAGCCGGGCCCGGCCAGACCCCCCGCCGGCGTCGGGTGCCGAGCGCGCAACCTGCTCGGGCTCGACTTCCGCCCTACCGTTTCCAACTGCGATCCGCATCGAAGCCTCCCTAGTGGCGACACACGTTCAGCCACCGACTTCAGCGCGCGCAGCGATCCCCGACCAAAAGGGCCCTAATAACCCAGTAACACCCCTGATACGGACCTTACCTCCCGAATATCCGGCGGCGCGTCCGGTTCGGCGATCTTCGCCCCATCAAGACGAGGAGGGACGGCCACGCGGTGTGCTTGACGACAGCTCGAGCCGAGCCTACGATCGCTCCTCGACCACGGATGGAGGACGGAGCAGCATGACCCGCGGAGCGATCTTTGGCCGTCGGCACTCCTCGCGGCCGTTCGCCGGTGCGTTGCTCGCAACTGCGCTTGCCTGCTGCATCGCATCGGTCAGTGCCGCCAATGGCGTGACGATCAAGCGGAGTGCCGGGGTCGCCGGGCCCCGAAGCGCCCGCGCGCAAGTCGATCAGGTGGACCGCGCCTACCACCGAGCCGTGGCGCGGCGCGATTTGAACGCCGTCGCCGATCTGTACGCGCGCAGCGCGAATCTCGTCGCATCGAAGTCCCCGCCGGTGCACGGGCGCGCCGCCATACGCAGGTACCTAATAGGAGTCTTCAAGGCGGGCTGGTGCGCGTTTACCTTCAGGCCCAGCGCCGTCCAGGCAAGCGGTTCGATGGTCGTGGCATTCGGGCACTACGTCTCGTCGCTCTGTGTCGGTCGAAGGGTCGTGACCTCCCCCCGGCGATGGGCGGTGCTGACGTTCACGCCCCGAGCCGGAGGCGGGCTGCAGATCTCTTACGACATCTTCATCGGATGAGGTGAGGCGCGGGTCCCGAGGGGGCACCTCGTCCGGCCGCGCGTCTGGAGCCGGCAAACTGCAACACCGATATCGCTACCACCGCGTCTCAGGGATCAAGCGACACATTGCGACGCCACCCGCCTGTGCGGTTCAACAGCGAATGCGCGCTTGGATGAGCTTGGATGGGGTAGCCGCCTAGACGAGTGACTGACGCCGGAACAACTGAGGCGGGCTTGCAGAGCGTGCCGCCGTTTGCGGGCCACAGCCCGAACAGGCCTCGCCCGCTAGCGGGATATGCGGCAGTTATCGGCGCGTACGGCGCCGCCACCGGTGCGTTCGCAGCCTGGATGAAGCGCACGGGGCGCAAGCCGCCTGAGCAGATCGAAACGCGTGACCTCGCGCTGATCACGGTGGCGACCCACAAGCTCACACGGCTGATCGCGCGCGACCGGGTGACGAGCGTGATCCGCGCCCCGTTCACGCGCTTCCAGGACGACGACGGGCCGGGGGAGCTCGACGAGGCCGCGCGCGGAAGCGGACTGCGCCGGACGCTCGGCGAGTTACTGGTTTGCCCATACTGCCTATCGATGTGGACAGCCACCGCGTTCGTGGCCGGCCTGGTTGTGTCTCCGCGTGCGACGCGCCTCGTCTCCTCGACGTTCACGGTGCTAGCGGGCGCTGACCTGCTCCAGCTTGGCTACTCAAAGGCTGAAAGCGTCCTGTAGCCCGAGCGCCCGGGCGCAGCGTGCCCTCGACGCGTCAGCGCTGCTGCTCCCGGTCACGACTGAGAAGGTGCCGCCGCGCGCCACCGTCAATCTGATCTCTGGGAGACTCGGCCACATGTCGACGCGTACCGGGAATCACGGCCTTCGTCCGGACATCGACGGGGCCTACGCTCGCTCTTTCGCGTCGTTCCTCCGCTCAACGGACGAGAAGCGCGGCCTTGGCGAGAAGATCTCCTCAATCATCGAGGCCCGGAAGGTGCGTCGGTTGCTCGACGTCGGCGCTGGTGAGGGAACGCTCGCGCGCATGCTTAGGCCGCATGTCTCCGATTACCTTGCGGTTGAGAGTCTTCATGAACATGCGCTCGCGCTTCGTCGTCAGGGGCTAGAAGTGATCGAGCGGGCTTGGCCGCTCGATCCCGGGCGGAAATTTGACTTAGTGCTCATGTCTTATGTTCTCTCGCCGCAGTCGGATCTCGGTGCGACGCTGACAGCTGCCCGACAAGCGCTGACGGTGGACGGCGCGGTGGTCGTCGTGTGTCACGACGTTCCTGATCGCTCTTGGCAAAGGCTGCTCGCACGCGTCGGCGTCGAGCGGCACGCCGCGACGGATCTCCCTGACCGGATCGAGCACCTGCTCCGCTGCCTCGGTCTTGAAGTCATGAGGACAGCAGCGGCAAGCTGTGTCCGAACCGAGAGCCTCAAAGCAGCGTGTGAGGCGCTCGCGTTCGTGTTCAAATCCGAGGGGCTGGAGCCCTTGCCACTCGGGTGGGATCAGGCAGTGGCATCCGAAGTTCGCCCTAACCAGGGATGCTTCGAGTTTCCCTTCCACCATCGGTTGATCATCGCCAACGAGCCGACGTGCACGTGATCCCCCGGACACGGTGAGTTCCGTGAACCGCTTGACGCGGAGTGCAGGCGGGCGCTCCCGCAGCACCGCGATGAACAGTGGAAGCATCGACAACGAGCGCATCGACGAGCGCGACCACGTCATCGAGCCAGTCGAGCAACGTGCGGCCCGGCTTGGGGTCTGAACGGCCGATGCCGGGGCGGTCGGGTGAGATCACTCGCACCCCGGCGGCCCGCGCGCTCTTTCTCGCAAGCCCTCGAAGTCGCGCCGACTCGTCAGCCCCCCGTGACAGTTGATCACCGGCGTTCCAGCGCGGTCGCCGTACTCGCTGTACGCCAGCGGTCGCCACGCTCTCGCTCGGCCGCCTGACTGCGCGAGCCTGCCGCAGGTCGACTGCCGTACGCAAGGGGTGGAAGCCGGGGGATCAGTGGTTTGCCGGCCCGCCCGGAGGATCGGTAGTTTCCCGCCTGCGCGGGGGTGTGTTGCACCGATTCTCTAGCCCGCGGTGGCGCGTACCGTGTGATGCTTCAAGGGGGCTGAGTCGTCGATCGGAGGATGCGCTGAGGCCAGTCAACTCATCTCGTTGGCGTCCTGCTGGACGTCGGTCGGTTCTTGTTGTTCTTGGCATCGTGGCGGCGTGTGCGGTGGCGACGGTGCCGGTCGCGGCGCGGACGGCGTCTCGTGCTCGTGTCCCCGCGCTCGCCGCAGGCGCCGGTTCAGTTGCCATCGGCGCTAAGCAGAAGGTCAAGCGCCTGACCAATCGGCTGGTCGATGAGCTCGAGGGCCGCTACCAGGTTGCGCTCGGTTATCCGACGCTGTGGACGGTCCACGACTGCAAGAAGTACACGATCCCTAAGTGGCAGACGTGTTTTGCCAATAATGCCGCCGCGCCGTACATCTTGCCGGTCGTGCCGACCTGGCCTGGAGAGTACGTGGATCCGACGATGCGGAACCTGTTCCTCCCAACCGGTCGCGGCTACAGCGTGACGCACCGGGTTGACCGGCGGGAGGCGGTCGTCATTTTGGGTGTGATGCCGCCTCCTGCTCGCTACATGGGCATCCAGTCCTACCTGTGGACGCGAAAGGGGACCTTCGACACGTCGAGCGTCACCTACAGGCTCATCGCGAAGAAGTTCCCGAAGTTCCTCGACACCCTTTTCACCAAGGTTCCGAGGGAACCCGGCCGGATCGAGAGCTTCTCGAGCCTGAGCAATAGCAACAACAACGTCGTGATGCAGCGACGGTCCGGATCCTCGTGGGGCACGCTGAAGGCGTTCGTCATCACCCCGGATCAGACGATGAACCGTGTTGTCCGCAGCAAGCTCGCCGGCGTGGGAATTTCCGGCAGGGATGTGTTCACCGAGCCGATCCCTTCGCCCGGCTTCAAGCTGGGGCTCAAGAAGCTCGACGACGACTTCATGACCGTGCTCCGTTACGCGCTGCCGAACAGCGCGGCCGCGGGGAAGGCATGGCGCCGCATCCTTCCCCTGTCGGTGCTGCGAGTGCGCGAGCGCCCCTTCGACCATCGCGTGGCGGAGCCGTATCCTGATGCCGTCCTGGACGCGCGGAGCGCCAACCGTGAGGCCAAGTACCAGCGTGACCTCGGCGACCTCTCCAGCGCCGTCTGTAAGCGGTGGGGTGCGTGCGGCAGTCCTCCGACGAAGTTCCTCGACGGCCAGGCGAAGCCCTTCAACGCGGTCGGGGCCGATTGCCGCGAGATCGGCATGAACTGCCTTGGCGACACGCAGGACACAACGTACATGCTGACTGCAAACCTCCCGCTCGACCACGGGGAGATCTACGCCGTGACCGGCACGCTCGGCACCGAAACGGGCAACGCGAGCTACGTCGGACTGTCGGTCAACGAGAGCTCTCACTTCGTGGGCATCGCAAACGTCAACGACGCCCAGCTGAAGGGATCGGCCAACTCGTACACGACCGTCCATAACACGGACAAGCTGTTCGTCTACTACCTGACGCGGAACTGCAAAGGGCTTGAGAGCCTGACACAAGGAAGGTGTCTCTCGATCACGACCCGCATGGTCCAGTCCGGCGGCTCTTTCAAGCTCGTGGTGCGGGAGTACATCCGCCCGGGAACCGAACGCGGACCCGACTCGACCAAACTGCTCCATCCGACCTTCATGACGGTCGCACGACCGTAGTCGCGGCCACCGTCGTCGCTGACACTCGCTCACTCGGCCTCAGCAGCTCATCAACAGCGGGTTACGCCACAGTATGAACCCGACAGTCTGCCCCGAAGATGTGGCGTCTCTTTGCTGCTGGTCTGCCAACCGTGCGAGATGATTCGATGTCGATGCTCGGGTGGTCGTTCGCGCCAGGGTGGCAGCCTAGGCTTGCGGCTAGTTCGTGACCGCCGGAGCCTCCCACGTGCCGCGGCCGTAGGTTCCCGCGAAGAACGCCTTGCCGTCCGCGCTGAGCTGGAGGTCGTTGACCCGCACGTTCGGCAGCGCCGTCCCGGCGGGCGACCAGGTCCCGCCGCTGTACTTCATGACGCCGTGGTCGGTGCCGGCAACCAGGGTCGAGCCGCTGATCAGCAGCGCGTTCACAGAAGTGTGGGACAACGCCTGTCCGATCTCGCTCCAGGAGCTCCCGCTGTCGCTCGACTCCCACGCTTCGCCGTCGGACGAGAAGCTGTGATAGTCCCACACGAGCCCAACGCCGAGCCCAACGTACAGGCGGTTTCCGCCGGGGGAGGCGGTCCCGGCTGGATCGAGCGCCAAGTCATTGACGGTCAGCGGAGCGAAGCTCTTCAGCTCGGTCCAGCTCGCGCCGAGGTCCGTACTGCGCCAGACGACCCCGCTGTAGGTTCCGGCGTAGATCACGGGCTGCGAGGCACCGGGAAACCGCGCCGCCTTGACTGCGGTCAGCTCATCGCCACCGTCCGGAATCGTGTGCGCCGACCAGGTGCTGCCGCCATCGGTGCTCACGTACAGGGCAAACCGCGCGGGTAGGACGAGCACGCTTGGGTCGCCTGTGGCCTGAACGAGCCGGAGCGTGGGATCGAACACGACACCCGGCGCGGGCGACAGCGGGAGGATGTTCCATCGCGCTCCGGCGTCGGTCGAGACGACGAACTCGTTCGCGCTCGCGGGCGGGTTCACGGCCGCGTAGTAGGTCGAGGGATCACTGCTGTCGATCAGCACCCCGTAGCCGTCGGCGTGGTAGATCTCGCGGCTGGCGCCCTGGCCGCTGAACTTGTCCACCCCGAGGTCCTGAGCGCCGCTCAGCTCGTCGGTCGCGGACCGTGCCACGACGTCGTACTCGAGCCCCGAGATCAGGCCCTTGTTGTTGTTCGTGAACGTTCTGCTCGTGGTGTCGAAGTAGCAGCTGCCGCCGTCATCACCGCCGTACACGGCGGAGTGTGAGGCGTTGGAAATCGATTGCCCGACCGCGAGTGCCCGGAAGTCGCCGAACGTGCAGGAGGTTCCGTTGCGGCTGCTCAATGCAGGGGCCGTGTGGCTGCCGAACGAGTAGCCGTAGGGACCTCCCTCCTCCGCGAAATAGGCCGTCGTCGGGGCGAGCGGGTCCACGACCAGCTCCCCGATGTGGAACTTCCCGACCACGTTGTCCGAGGTCTCAAAGGTCCACGACCGGCCGTTCGTGCTCGTGTATAGACCAGAGCCCCTCGCCCCGGTGATGTCGAGCGCGTAGGCGAACGTGCGGTGCGTGCGTCCGGTGGTGGTGGCAATCGCGGGCACGAGCACCGCGCCCGGCCCCGTGCCGGAGTCGACCGCGTACGGAATCCAGGTCTCACCACCGTCGGTGGATTCATAGACGGCGTGTCCGGTTTCGATCGTTCTGCCACCCAAGTGGGCGGCGACACTTGCTCCCCCTGCAACCCCGGCGAGCATGTTGCCCGTCACGGGATCGACCGCGAGGTGGATTTCGGCCGGCGCGAGCGGTCCGGAGGTGATCGCCCGCACAAGACTCCAACTCTGGCCGGCGTTGACGGAACGGAAGATCCCGTTGTTGGCGGCCGCCACGACGATCCTGTCGTCGCGGGGATCCACCGCCAAGCCGGTGACCGCAAACCCGTACATCATGGCTTCGCTGCTCTTCAGCGGCGTCCACGTCTTGCCGCCGTTGACCGACTTCAGCACGCCGTCGCCCGGCTGGACCGCCCAGTAGTCGACGTCATCCCACCCCGTCCCGGCGTACAAGATCTGGTGGTGTCGCGGATCCACGGCGATCGAGTTAACTGCGGTAGCTGGCCAGAAGGAGCTGGTGACGTCGGTCCACGACCCCTTCCCGGTGCGCTTCCAGATCCCGCCGAGCGTCCCGACCACCTCTGTGGCCGGCGAGCCGGGGATGATCGCCACCGCACTGACCCGTCCCGCCAGATCGGCAGCGTCCCCCACCGGGGTACCGTCAACCTGCGCGCCGATCGAGCGCCATGCGCCGGGCAGCGGGTCGGCGACTGCCCCCGCCGGCACCAGCACGAAGATCGCGATCACCGCCGCCAGAAGCCACACTTCCGCCACCAGGACCCGGCGAGGTGCCCCTCGGATCCGCCGTTCGGCCATCAGATTCCGTTCCCTGATCAACACCGCCACCCCCCCTGGTGAACTCAGTTCGGACTTGAGACTACTACCGCCGGCGCCTGTCACACGGCGACGGCCGGCCGGGCGCCTGCTCTGCCTCCGAAGAACCGACGCCTGTTCGACACGACGCTACCCCTTCCATGCGTCGCGCGCGGCCGTTTCTGGCGGGATGCTGCGCTGATGCCTGCTCTTGAGCTTCTCGACGCCGCGGTCGTCGTAGGTCGCCGGCGACCGTGCCCGGCCTTCATTGCGGTCGTCCGCCGCGCAACAGAGGACGTAACTGCCCGGCCGACTTGCGCCACGCGCGCGGGGTCGAGATCGCTCGCGAGGGCGTCCCGCTGATCGTCATGCAGCGCCAGCTCGGGCCCGCGAATCTCGGGATCACGAGCGTCTACCTCGAAGGGATCGACAGCAGCGAGATCATCAACACCGTCCCTCGGCGGCCAGCGCCTGTACTCCCTGCAAGAGCCGGCCTGCGCTAGCACGCACAGACCAGGTAAGAGCATTCACGGCCAGCCCGGTTGCCAGAGCTCGAGCGCGAGCTGCGGCGTCAGACCAAGGGCAGGTGGCACACGAGCGGGTTCTGCTCCGATGCGAAGTCTGCGCCCGGACCGACGGCCGCGACAGTCTCTGGCCGGCCGTTCTTGATCACCTCCGGCAGCTGCATCATCCCGTGGTCCTCGTGGAACAGGATGTGGCAGTGCCACACGAACCTGCCGGTGTAGTCGAGGAAGCGATGGCGGACCGTGAGGGTGCCGAAGGCAGGCAGAGTGGCGGTGTCACGGTAGTGGCGCTCATCGACCGGCTTGCCGTTGACAGCGACGACCTGGAACGGGTTCTGATGGACGCAGCCCGCGTTGAGCCGTCGGATTGATCTAGCTGGCGGACGGCTCGGTGCGAATGAGGATGAATGTGGTCCTGGCAAGAACCGCCGTGCTGCCCGCGGGAGCGAAGCCTGCCTCGGCGGTGATCTTGAGTCGTCTTGCTTCTCTCACCTGGCGATAGCCGTCGGGAGTGAGCGTGATAGTCAGCTTCGTGGCTCCGCCACCCCCAGGACGATGGTGGCGTCAACCATCGTCCTCAGGAGGACGTCACCAGCACTGCCGGACCGCGCCGGTCGCCGGCGCTCACCGGCGACCACGTCCAGCTTCCACCTAGGCCTCCCGCCACGGAACAAGGGCCGTCGCTATCCGCCCGACCCGCCGACTGTGGAGGAGATCATCGCCGTGATGGGCGCCGCCGGCGACGATCCGGACGGTCTGCGATTGCGGGGCCTAATCGTGATGCTGTGGCGCGCCGGCGTGCGGATCACCGAGGCCCTCGCGCTCAATGAGACCGATCTGGACTTCAACCGCGGCGCTGTTCTCATACGGCATGGCAAGGGCGACAAGCGGCGCGAGGTCGGCATGGACCGCTGGGCATGGGCGCCGCTCGTCGTCTGGTTGATGCCGATGAGCCGCGGGCACTTCCGCGAGCTGGGTCCCAGGGAGAGCGACTGGTGTTCTGGTCAGCTCGGTTGAAGGTTGCGTCGAGTAGAGTTTGATCTCACGGTGGGCTTCGGCTGGCGGCCGATTGGCGCGTGGCAGTGGCCGTCCATGGGCTTCTGCTGGTGATCACTGATCGGAGGGCGGTGTGCGCAGTGTGAGGGTTCGGCTGGCGTGCGTGGTGGCGGTGCTGGCGCCCTGGCTGGTGTTCGTGTCGGTCGGATCTTGGGTCACTGCTCGGGCTCGTTCGGCCGGGGCCGCGACGGCGTCGGGGGTGGTGGTGCCCCGGTTGGTGTGGCGCGCGTGTAGCGGCAAGCAGCAGAAGGGTTTTCAGTGCGCCACGGCGAGGGTGCCGTTGGACTATCGGTATCCGCGGGGGGCCGTGATCGAGCTGGCGGTGATCCGTCATCCCGCGAGCGACCAGGCACGTCGGCTTGGCAGTGTGTTCTTCAATCCGGGCGGTCCTGGCGGTTCGGGGGTCCAGACGCTGCCGTCCGAACTCGGCGGCCTGCCACCGGTGCTGCTCGCGCGGTTTGATTGGGTCAGCTGGGATCCACGCGGGGTCGGCGCCAGCACCGCGGTGCAGTGCTTTGCCTCACAGGCTGCGGAGCTGCGGTTTTTCGCCGGCGTGTCGTTTCCGGTCGGCAGGGCGCAGATGAACCGATGGATCCAGCGCTACCGGGTCTTTGGCAAGCGGTGCGCGCAGCGCAACGGCCGCCTGCTCGGACATGTTTCCACCGCGGACACAGCGAGGGATCTGGATCTCTTGCGCCGCGCCGTCGGCGACCGCACGCTCAACTACCTCGGGAACTCCTATGGCACGTTTCTGGGTGCCACGTACGCGAACCTATTTCCCGACCGCGTGCGAGCGATGGTGCTTTCGTCGAACCTCGCGCCGCGGGCATGGGTGCAGGGCGCCGGGGACACCGACGGGGGCGTGTTCTTGAGTACTTATCTGCGGCAGCGCGCCGATGAGGGCTCGGCGAAGACCCTGAGCGCGTTCCTCGAGCTGTGTGGACGCACCGACACCGCCCACTGTGCGTTCTCGGCAGGCAGCCCGGCCGCGACTCGCCGGAGGTTCGCGGCATTGCTGGCGCGGCTGCGAAGGCACCCGGCCGGC
The DNA here is from genome assembly GCA_963824755.1 of uncultured Solirubrobacterales bacterium. Taxonomy (GTDB): domain Bacteria; phylum Actinomycetota; class Thermoleophilia; order Solirubrobacterales; family Solirubrobacteraceae; genus Palsa-465. Next base: position 82,426 of record CAWGQT010000032.1, read on the forward strand.
GCAGTCAACTACTCGGAGTTGGTGTCCATGACGCTGGGCGGCCTCTACAACTCGACGACGGGCTGGAGCACGTTGGCGACAAAGCTCGAGAAAGTGTGGGAGGGCGGGGCGTTGCCTGCCTCGAACGGGCGGGGTCTAGCGACGTCGACGGCAGTGGTGTCGAACCACCGATCGTCGCGCGCGAATGCCGCGCGTGGTAAGAGTCACCGGTACTCAGGTATCGAGCAGCTATGGGCGGTCACTTGCTCTGAGAGTCCCAACCCGCGCCCCGCCGAGTTCCCCGACCTTGACGCGTTTGCCTCGCGTCGCTCCGGGGTTGCCAGCCCGTCCTGGGTGTGGCTCAGCGAGCCGTGTGCCAGCTGGCCGGCAGTCGCGGCCGATCGCTACACCGGGCCATGGAACCGCCGCACCGCCTACCCGGTGCTGGTGATCGGCACCACCGTCGATCCCGCCACGCCGTATCAGGGATCGGTGGCGATGGCACGCCAGCTGGCCCGGGCGCGGCTGCTCACGGTCGACGGCTACGGGCACGGCACAACCAGCCCATGCAGGGACCGATACCTAGTCCGCTATCTCATCAACAAGATCCTGCCACCCAAAGGCGCCAGATGCGCCCAGAGCCCGCGGCCGTTCAGCAGATAACCACCGACGCCGGGACGAACTCGCACGCTGAAACCGGCAGCCCTCGCCCAAGAGGTCGCGCGTGGTTCCCAAACTCAGCTGTGCGGCTCCGCCGAACCGCGCCAGCGGCGCGATGATCGCATTCCTGGGAGAGCAATCGTCCCGACGCGCCCCGAGCCAGCGATCGCAACGGCGACAACCCAGTGTCCCGCCAAGCCCGCGACCTGACGATCGGGTTCGTGGCGAACCACGCGTCCCGTGTCGGGCCGGCGGACGCCTGCTTTCGAGATTCCATCGGTGCGGCGTGGCAGCCCCTGACTGTTGCTCCCATGCTCCGCCCGCCGCGCGCGATGTGTGTGCGGCGCCGCTTGCTCCCCGTCATGGGCGCCAATTAGCGGGTGCGGTCGCTCGCGCCGCGATGCAGGAAGCGAGTTTGCGGGCGAGGACAGGTCGAAAGCGAGCGGCAAGCTTGCGTCTTGCGCGTAGCCGATTCCAGGTCGCGCTAGGGGTTGGCCTCGGTCAAACGCACCCCATAGTGGTAAGCTGTGGGCTAACAGGCGATGCGTAAGGGGAGAGGTGATGCGTAAGGGGCTCACGTTCTCTGCGCTGGCTGGTTTGGCGCTGCTGGTGGTTGCGGGGGTTGCGTTCGGGGCGCACGCGCTGGCCGGGAGAACGTATGCCGGGACGGGGCAGGAGTACGAGAACAACGGGCCGCATCTTGAAACCTTCAAGGGCTTCACTCAGCACATGAGCCTCACCGTCTCGGCCGACGGAACTCGCGTCAAGCATTTCAAGGGCTACTACGCCTACTACTGCGGCGCCGGTACCTCATACGTGGAAGGCAACAAGCTGAAGATCAGCGCGACCGGCCGGTTCGGGGGCGTCGGCTCTAAGCCCACGGCCAACGGGACTAACTACTTCGTGCTTCGTGGCCGGTTCATCGACGGGGGACAGAAAGTGGCCATCACCTATCAAGGGACGTTCGTCGGTCGAGGTCAGACGGCTCGCCATCCGTATTCGCTCGCTTACCAGTCCGCTCCGTCCTGTCAGAACAAGGTCAGCGGCACGATCGCGGTCAAATAGTCCGAGCCTGCCGATCGAACAGCCGAGCGCAGCCCCGCCAACGCAGACGCTCTTGCACGTACGGCTCGAGGATCCGCACGGTCTGCCGGCTTTCGGGTTCTGAACCCGACAGTAGCGTCGGGCCACGCGCAGGTGGGGCTGCCCCAACGCATGGAAAGGGGAAGTCTTGCTCTCGTGGCTGCAATGGCGATAAAGCGGTCACACGGCGCCGAGCCACCAGCGGCTGGTCGTCGACGGCGAGTTGCGATCGCGGCGGCTGTGTTGGTCGTAGTCGTATCGGCTGCGGTCTTGCAAGCACGGTGTCGGCCGTGACCGCTGCGACCGCGGCTACGAGTTCGATCCTTCCGCGCGGGTTCGTCGTCTCGCTCGGCGTGGTTCGCCAGTATTTCGCCCGGGTCACTCATCAGAAGGAGACCGGCAAGAATTCCACCTCGTCTGGCATGCCGGTCGCGAGCCGGCAGGTGATCTACGCCAACAAGGGAGCCTCGACAAAGGTGACGCTGTCCGTCGACCAGTACGCAAGCTCCAGGAAGGCTTCTTCCGCGTTTGACGAAGCCGCTCGGAAGAGCAAGAAGGTTCGCGGCTTCTCGCCGCTTCGTCCGCCCAGAGTCGGCCAGCGCAGCGCCGCTGGCAAGGTAACCCAAGGTGACGAGACTCACGTCGGGATCGGCGTACTCCAAGGCGACATGACCATTCAGGCGACGATCGCCGGCTTTGCCGCCACGCACATGAACATCTCAAAGATCATCGCGCTGGCCGGCGCGAACTCGCGACGGCAAAACGCCAGTGCGCCCAGAAGCCGGGCTGTACAAGCCGGTAGCACCGATCGGCCAGCAACCCCGGCCAACCCCAAGCGTGAGGACGTAAGACTGCAGCTGCCCGCACGATGACACTTTCTCGCGACCCTGGCGCGACGATCGCATCCGCTTTCCGGTCACACAAACGCGGACGATCGGATTGGTTGGCGACCAAGCGCGAGCTCGCGACGGCGCGGTGCTAGGCGGCGACTAGCAAACAGACGCTCACGTGCGCGGTTGGCACGGGTTCTGCTTCCATCCACGCCCAGCCACAGAGTTCGCCCTCGACGCCCAGGAACGGCTTCGCTTCGCGTCTCGCCGGGCCGGAAGCAGAAGTGTCGCAGCCGCGACCCGGCCGCGGCAAGAGACGTGCAATGCCGGCAAGGCAGGGCGCGCAACGAGGCCAGTCGGAGGTTGACGCCGCCCTGCTGTCTGGTGGATGCGGGTCTCGCCTTCGACGCCCTAAGCACGCTCAGCTCGCTGCCCAGTTGCATGGATAGGAGCAGCGCCCTCCGTACGCCGGACGGGTCCTTGCAGGAGGGTGCGGCGCTCCCGTTCAGCGCGCGCTGACTGCTGCTTAGCCGAGGTGGCTGTTTCGAGAACGACTGCTGCTTGGAGTAGCGGAGCGGCGCTCTGACTGCGCGCCCGGCACATGGGGTCGCGCCGGCCGGTCGCGCGGGCTACCGAATTGCCCCGCGGATCCAGCAATGTCACGCGCCCGTCGACGTCGATGCTGCTAGCCCATTGCGACAGTGCGGCTCGGGGTGCGAGAACGGCTGGGTGGCGAGGCTGCTCGCGCTCTTGACTCTCCATTTTTGGGCTCTCTCGGCATCGATGTAGGTGAACTGCGGTCACCTGTGTAGTTCGTGGGGGAGCGTGAGGGTGGTCGGTCCGCAGGTGAGCATCACGAGCGCGAGCGCGGCTGTGGCGGTGTGGAACCCGTAGGCGCGGCGGGTGATCAAGCGGACCTTGTTGTTCAGCGCTTCGGTGCGGCCCTGGTTGATCGCGAGCCGGATCGCGTGCAGGATGCCGTCGCGGTGCTTGCGGATCGTCTTGGCGAGCCGGACGAACGGTCTGAGGCGGCTGCGTGCGGCCTTGCTGATGAACCGGTCGATCAGGATCTCCACGTCCTCGACGGTGAGGCCGGGCTTGAAGATCGCCCGCAGCGCTTCCTTGAGCGTGTAGGCGCGCCACACCTCGCCGCCGGCTGCCCGCAGCCGTCTCAGCGTTCGCGATTGGTGATCGTTGAGCTTGTCGGGCGCCTTGAGCAGAGAACCAGCGGGCGTCCTTGAACCGGCGGGCGGCGTCGGGGTCGTCGAGCTCCCGGAGCTTGTTCCAGTAGGCGCGGCGGATGTCATCCAGCGCCCGGTTCGCGAGGGCCACGACATGAAATGGGTCGATCGCGATGGTCGCCTGGGGCGCGTGCTCCCGCGCCGACTTCGCGTACCCGGGGCCCATGTCGAGCGAGATCACCTCGATCGCGTGCGAGCGGGATTTGCCGAGCTGGCGAAAGAACCGGTTCGCCGCCTGGCTGTCGTTGCCCTCGGTCCCCCACACGATCTGGCCGCGGATGTGGTCGGCCACGAGCGTGAGGTAGTTGTGCTGGCGCTTCCAGCTGACCTCATCGATCCCGATCTCAAACAGGTTCTCGAGACGGTCCGGGTCCAGCTCATCGGCGCAGACCCGGCTGATGATCCGCCCAACGGTGTCCCAGTCGATTCGCACCAGCCTGGTGATCGTCGTCTTGTCAACTTTGGTGGCCAGCCAGGCGACGAGCGCCTCGAAGTCGCGCGTGAACCCGGAGCGGTGCCGAGCGAACGGCACGCCCTCGACCCGAACCCCGTGCTCGGGGCACTCCAGTCGCCGCAGCTGCGCGCGGATCTCCAGGCGCCAGATCCCGAGATCGAGATGCCGCCAGACCGACTCGACCTGCTGACGGTTGTGACGATGGCGAGTCGAGAACGAGCACAGCGGGCAGTGCAGCCGACGGCGTCTGAGCGCCACCGAGACGACCACCCGATCGGCGAAGAACTGCACCCGCCGCACCCAGATCCCGTCCAGGCGCAACAGGCGCGAGAATGCCGCGCAGACGCGCATCGTCGCCCTCCTTGTGAGCTGACTGACCTTGGAAAGCCGCCAGCTTGCCTGATGAGGGCGGCGGCGCGTCACCCCGACGGCCGCGGCACTCCCGGCCCCTTCCATGCCCATTCCGCCGGCCATCCATGGCCGCCGGGCGACCCCCTCACGCAGGCAGCCTCCGTCCCGCAGAAGCAGAGCACGACTCCCACCGCGCCAGCCGGGCCGCGAACCCCCCGCTCAAACGCCGAAACCGACGCCGCGCCGACCTACATCGATGCCGGGAGCCCCCATTTTTGGGGGCGTAGGGTTTGGGTGGGTGCGTTGGGGGCTTGCCCTTGGATGGTCGCGCCCGTCCGGCGGCTAATTGAGGAGGGCGATCGTGACCGTGGTCGCGAAGGGTTTTTCGGCGCTGGCGGTCGGTCGGGTAGGCAGGTTGATCGCTGGCTGGCGGGCGGTCGTTGCTGGGGTCGTGTGCGCGCTGGCGGTTTCGGCTGCTGGTGCGTCGGCGGCGTCGGCCGCGCCGCCCTATGTGTATGTGGCCAACTCTGGCTCGGGTAGCTCGGGTAGCGTGTCGGCGTTCTGAATCGGGTCGGGCGGTGGGTTGGCGGCGGTCTCGGGTTCGCCGTTTGCCTCCGGCATCAACTCGTTCGGGGTGGCGGTGAGCCCCGACGGCGCGCACCTGTACGTGACCGCCGGCACCGGCATCTCGGGCAGCGTGTCGGCGTTCTCGATCGGGTCGGGCGGTGGGTTGACCGCGGTCTCGGGTTCGCCGTTTGCCGCCGGCGGCGAGCCGGAGGGGGTGGCGGTGAGTCCCGACGGCGCCCACCTGTACGTCGCCAACGAGAACTCGGGTAGCGTGTCGGCGTTCTCGATCGGGTCGGGCGGCGGGCTGACCGCGGTCTCGGGTTCGCCGTTTGCCTCCGGCAGCAACCCGATCGGGGTGGCGGTGAGCCCCGACGGCGCGCACCTGTACGTCGTCGACGCCGGCTCGGATAGCGTGTCGGCGTTCTCGATCGGGTCGGGCGGCGGGCTGACCGCGGTCTCGGGTTCGCCGTTTGCCGCCGGCAGCAACCCGATCGGGGTGGCGGTGAGCCCCGACGGCGCCCACCTGTACGTGACCAACTTCCAGTCGGGTAACGTGTCGGCGTTCTCGATCGGGTCGGGCGGCGGGTTGACCGCGGTCTCAGGCTCGCCGTTTGCCGCCGGCGGCAAACCGTACGGGGTCGCGGTGAGTCCCGACGGCGCCCACCTGTACGTGACCAACGAGAACTTGAGTAGCGTGTCGGCGTTCTCGATCGGGTCGGGCGGCGGGCTGACCGCGGTCTCGGGTTCGCCGTTTGCCGCCGGCAGCAACCCGATCGGGGTGGCGGTGAGCCCCGACGGCGCCCACCTGTACGTGACCAACTTCCAGTCGGGTAACGTGTCGGCGTTCTCGATCGGGTCGGGCGGCGGGCTGACCGCGGTCTCGGGCTCGCCGTTTGCCGCCGGCACCTTCCCGGTGGGGGTGGTGGTAAGCCCGGACTCTGACCTAGCGCTGACGAACGTTCCGGGGAACATGACAGTCAACGCGACCGGTCCGGGCGGCGCGGTCGTGACGTACACGCCGCCGACGGTTGTCGATGAGGATGCCGTGACGCCGAACGTGCATTGTCTGCCCAAGTCGGGGTCGCTGTTCGCGATCGGCGAGACGACGGTGACCTGCACGGTGAGCGATGCCGACGATTCCAACAGTCCGGTGTCCAAGATGTTCTCGGTGACTGTCAACGGTGCGCTGGCGCAGTTAGAGGACCCGCTGCTGCCCGACGTGAAAGCGATGCCCGCGTCGATCGGCAGGCTGATCCTGGTCAACGCCGTCAACGACATGATCAACAACCTCCAGGCGGGAAGGACCGCCTCGGTCTGCTCCGATCTGACCTTCATGACGTTGGTCGTTCAGGCGTGGTCCGGCGATCTGATGACAACGGCCCAGGGCGACACGATCCTCGCCGACATCAACCAGATCATCGCGGTGCTCGGCTGCAACGCGCCATAGACACGCCGGGATCAGGGTCCGGCGGGCGCGAACTGCTTGCGGCCGCCGGACTTGACCCAGACCGGTGCAAAGATCGAGCAGCAGCGCTGACGGCTGAGTGTCGCTTGCCTGGCAAGCGACGTTCGGCTCGACCGGTCGCACGAGGCGCCGGTTCCGGACTCGCGCCCGGCTCCTGCAACCTCGGGGCGATCCGAGGGCCTGGCGGTCTCGATGAGGCCGCTGCTGCTCGATCAACCCACCAGTGCGCTCGCCGCGATAGCGGCTTCTGGCTTCCGATCTGATTGCGCACGCGTGACTGCTGTCAGCGTTTGCTCTTGCTCTTGCTTGTCGTCCTTTGCGAGAGTAGTTTCGCCGTCGAGCTCCTCGAACGAGACTGCTGGTCCGCCGTGTCGCAGGTTTCGTTCATACTGCTGCTCCGCCCCGGCGTTTCGGGAGCGCGGTGGCGTCGGCAGCCGTCGCGCTCGCTCCTCATCCAATCCGGAAGCCATGTCGTTCTGCTTGAGATCGCGCGTGCGCTGAAGCAAGGCTGGTCCACCCCTCCGCAGCCGGCCCACGACATCAGTCTCGCTCACCCAGTCCGAGCGGTCATCTCGTCTTTGCGGCGACGATAACGCTTCTGATCGTGTGAGCGGTAAGGAGGCTGGACGTGAGCTACCGCGGGCGGAGATTCGCATGTTGAGAGCTTGTTGCCCGGGACGTTGATTTGGTGGTTTGACTGGCGTAGAGTTGGCATCAGGATTGGGCGATGGGTTTCTCCTCGCACCGGCGGTGGCGGATCAAGCGGAAACGCTTGGGGGCTGTGTTGGCCGCACTGGGCTATAACCGAATGTTGTGGATGACGTCGGCGAGGAGGAAGGCGGCGTACCTTCCCGGTTGATTGAAGACCGACCGCTTGAAGGCGGGAAAGGAAGGCACGCCATGACGATGTTGTCACGCTCCCGGGCGCTGGGGGCAACGAGGAGATGCTGGACACGCTCGACGCGATCGCGCGGGAGGGAGCTCGGCGGATGATCGCAGCGGCACTGCGCGCGAGGCCGACGAGTACGTCGAGCGTTTCGCCGACGAGGTCGACGAGGACGGTCACCAGCTTGTGGTCCGTAACGGCCGTGCGAAGGAGCGCAAGGTGACGTCGGGTCGGGCACGATCCCGATCAAGGCGCCGCGCGTGAACGACAAGCGCGTCGATGAGGAGAGCGGAGAGCGGCAGAAGTTCAGCTCCAGGATCCTGCCCGCCTATGCGCGCCGCTCGCCGAAGGTCGGGGAGGTGATCCCGATCCTGTACCTGCGCGGTCTGTCGACCGGCGACTTCAAGCCGGCGCTGGAGAGCCTGCTCGGCGAGGACGCCGCCGGCCTGTCGCCGACGACGATCAGCCGGCTCTGCAAGGAGTGGGAGGAGCATCACGAGCGGTTCCGCAAGCGGCACCTCGGGTTCAGCCGTTACGCCTATCTGTTCATGGACGGCATCACGTCTCGGTCCGTCCGGCGAGGACCCGAAGGTGTGCCTACTGATCGTGATCGGTGTGCGCGAGGACGGCGAGAAGGAGCTGCTCGCGGTCGAGGACGGCTACCGCGAGAGCACGAGAGCTGGGCGGGCGTGTTCCGCGACATGAAGCGCCGCGGCCTGAACGAGCCCAAGCTCGTCGTCGGCGACGGCGCGCTCGGCGCGTGGGCCGCGCTGCGCGACGTGTACCCGGGCGCGGGTGAGCAGCGCTGCTGGTTCCACGCCTCGGGGAACTCATCGACTGCCTGCCCAAGCGGCTGCACTCCCGCGCGAAGGGGCTGCTGTCGGAGATCATCGAGGCGCCGACCCGCAAGGACGCCAGGGTCGCGCTCGAGACCTTCCGCGAGGAGTACGGCGCGAAGTACCAGGCGCTGGCGAAGCTCGACGCGCTGGACGCAGCTGACTGCGTTCTACGACTACCCGCCGAGCCTGGCGGCACTGAGGACCACGAACCGATCGAGAGCGCGTTCGCGACTGTGCGTCTGCGGACGCGGGTGACGAAGGGCGCGGCTCGAAGACCGCGCGCTGGCGATGGCCTACAAACTGCTCGCCACCGCCGGAACGCTGGCGGCGGTTCAACGGCCACCACCTCGTCGCCGACGTGCTCGACGGCGTCAGCTTCAGGACGGCATCCGGGTCACAGACGACGACAACCACGACGACGGAATGACAGACGAGAAGGTCGCCGCCTGACCTCTTGCCGCCATCCACACATTGGGTGTGGCTACTTCAGGCGAGTTGCAGGAGTCTTGCGGTATAGGCGTTGTTGGTGTGTTTGATGTGGTGTTCGTAGTCGTGAGGTCGCCGGAGAGGTGCGCGGCGCGTAGCTTGGGAGCGCTGGGGTTGGGGTGTAGCGCTGCCGGAGCGTCGAAGGTGCGGTGGGTCTGTGGGAGGTGTGAGGCGATGGAGCGTGCGTAGGTCCGTCGTAGCGTGTGCGGTTGCGGTAGAGGTAGTCGCGTGGTGGTGGGGCGGAGGGGTGGGTGCGGTTGGTGGGTTGCGCGGGTCTGTCGGTGTGCGTGCGGGCGATGTGGCTTGGGGTGTCTTGTTGTGCGTGCGTGAGCGTAGAGCTTGAGGAGTGCGGAGGTGAGGAGGTGAGTCGGTGGGTGGATAGGGTGTGGAGGGGGGTGGTGGGTGGTGGTGGGGTGCGGGGTGGGACGTGTGGGTGGGGGTGGGGGGGGGGGGGGGGGGGGGGGGGGGGGGGGGGGGGGGGGGGGGGGGGGGGGGGGGGGGGGGTGGGTGGTGGGTATAAATGTGAGGTATTGTGAGGTGGCAAGAAGGTAGATGAGGAAGTAGGGGGGTAAGGGGGGAAGTGGGGGGGGGGGGGGGGGTGTGGTGGGGGGTGGGGTGGGGAGTTGTGTGGTAGCCAGTATGTGGGCGCATAATGAGATAGTTGCGCAGATAATTATAGTTGTGAGAGGCGATAGTAGAAAAAGTGAGGTGTGAGATATAAAGGTGGGTGGGTGTGGGAGTGGAGAGGGGGGGGGGAGGGGGGGGGGGGAGAGGAAGTGTTAGGGTGTGGGGGGGGGGTGGGGGGAGAGGGGGGTGGTTGGAGGTTGGGTTGGTAGGGAGTGTTGTCTGTGTTGTTGTTGTGCTGAATTAAAGGTAGTTTTGTGGGATAGGGGGCAAGAGTGAAGGTTGGTAAGTGCGATAAGAGAAATAAAAAGTGTGGATAGATAAATAGAGTGATAGTGGTGTCAAAAGAGATGTGTGATTTCGCGACAGAGGTGTGTAGATCTGGGCGAGCGTGTGAGAATGTTTATGGTAGAGAAATTTTTTGTGGCCGAATAAGAAAAAAAAGTGAAAGAGAGATAAAGAAGAGAGAAAGGTATGAGAGAGGGATGAGTATATAGAAAAAGTTATGTGTGAGTGCGAAAATGTGTGACCGTCAGAAGTCGGGGCCAAGGAGGGATTTTTTGTTGTGAAGCGTTTTTGCGTATGGATCGCGTGGAGGCGGAGGCGATTTATGTCTCGGGGCGGAGGCGTGTGTTGAGTTCTTTTGTTCTCGCGTTGGTTTGCGCTACGAGGATCGGTTGTAGCGTTGGAGGAGCAGGTGCGTCAGGCTGTGTCGAGCTCAGCGCCGTCGATGGTCCCCGGGTCGGGGGCGCGGCGTGCGGAGCGCGTGCGGGCGGGTTGTGTGCCGGGAGCGTGAGCGGTCAGGCGGCGGTCAGCCGGGGCCCGGGGTGCCGTGGAGCTGCGGCCTGAGGTCAGATCGATGAGATCGTCGTCTCTTCTGGAGCGGTGCGGCGTGTGGCGTCGATTCGATGCGCAGCTGGCAGTGGTCGGTTCGTGCCGCCGTCGCTGAGCTACCGCGATCAGCGTGATGGTTGAGCCCGCGCCCCGTTGCGTTGCCGGCACTGCGCTCGCGGCCAGCGCTGCGTGGGTCAGATCGCGTGTCGGGGTTCGGGTACGGTTCCAGGCGGCGGTGGTGACGTTGACGCGCTTCGGGTCTCGCGTCGGGGGGTGAGCGAGCTTGCGCGACTGTTCGGCGCCGGCTCTCGGTCGGCCATCGTGCGATCTGCCAGCGCGCTCAGTGGCGTGCGGGCCCGCAGCGCAGGTCTGGGTGCTTGACCAGACGCGGTGCATGTCGTGAGACCGGCTGGCGCACGCGGCGAGGGGCGTGCTTGTGACCGCGACCCTCGCAGGCTGTTCTTTGATCGCCGGCACGCCCGCGAGCGTTCCGCGCTGCTCGGTACCGCGACCACGGATCGTGTCCCGATCGCTGGACGGCTACAGCCATCAGCCCACCCGACCAAGCAGCCGGTCACACTCAGCGCGACTCCCCGCCCGCCACGCGCCGAGCCCCCGGCGCGGCTCGCCCCCGCCCGCCGCGCGCCCCCCCCCCGCCGCCCCCCGCGCGCCCGGCGGCGCCGCGGGGCGGCCCGGGCCCGCCGCAAACGCCCTGCCGCACCCCCCCCCCCCGCCCCCCCCCCCCCCCCCCCCCCCCCCCCCACCCCCACACCCCATACTGGCCGCGCTTGGTGTGGTTGGATTGGCGTTTGGGGTGGTGGTGTGGCCGGCGATCGCGGCGGCGGGGCGCGGGGTCAATATCTCGGCGACTGAGGGGATCTCGTTCACGGGGCGGGTGGCGAATATCGATAGCTGCGTATTTGGCAGTGCGATTATCGATTGGGGTGATGGAACCTCGACCGCAGGCGCGCTGGATAGCAGCGGCAGCACGCCTGGCGTGAAGGGCACGCACACCTACGCGGAGGAGGGCACCTATAGCGGGACCGTCACCTACAGCACCGACTGCACGCCGAACGGGACGGTGACGTTCGTGGCGACGGTGGCAGACGCGGGTCTGAGCGCTGTGGGCGTCGACGTCTCAGCCACGGCGCGGCAGTCGTTCACGGGCGTGGTCTCCCACTTTTTCGACGCCGATCCCCAGGGCACCGTCAACGACTACGGGGCGCAGATCGCCTGGGGTGATGGAAGCCATTCCGCGGGAACGATCTCGTCGTCGCCGTCGGGGGGGTTTGACGTCACCGGGACGCATACCTATCAGAGTGCCGGCCAGGCGACCGTCGATGTGACCATCACGGACCTGGGTGGGAGCAGCGCTCACAGCAGCTCCACAGCGACGCTCGGATCCTCAACGCCTTCCCCGGACTTCACGCTCACGCCCGCAAGCGGTGCCGTGGTGGTGGTGCCGGGAGGGACGGCGACAGACTCGATCGGGATCACGCGCATGAATGGTTCCAGGGGAAGCATCGCGTTTGGCTTCTCGCGATCAAGCGTGGCGCCACCCCCGGGTGTGCATGTTCAGTTCTCGCCCAACCCTGCTTCCGGGGACTCGACCTTGCTCACTGTGAGCGCCGATGCGAACGCCCCGGCGACGATGGGCGAGACCACCAAAGTCACGTTCCAGGGCACACCGCAGTCGCCAACCGCCGGCAGCTCGCCACACTCGTTCACGATTCAAATACTGGTCCAGGGATGCTTCCACGTCAGCACCGGCCAGGAGTTGGTCTACGCGCTGAACACAGGCTATAAGTGCATCTTTGTCAACAACGATGCGCGCATCGACCTGGGCAAGATCCAGCCGATGGAACCTGATTGCCCGCCGCCGGCGCCCAATAACATTGCCATGGGCCCGCCACCGCAGCAGCGATGCGCGGTGCTGCGAATCCCCGATGGGGTGACACTCGAGAGCGGGCGCTCGGCGGTGAACCAGGGAGGGCTCCTGTACCTCGATCGTCAACTTCCGCAGAGCTTCATGCTCGATCTGGGCTCGAACACGCACATTACGGGACTCCGGATCGAGGGCTATGACCCGCGCGATACGAGCGACCCGTTGGCCAAGAGACATCCGGAAAGCACCGCGGCAATTCAGATCGGCGGGACCTACACGGTGTGCTCATCAGGTTGCGACATGCCGGTCTTGCGCAACAACATCCTGATTGACAACAACGACATCGGTGGCTGGCCTACAGCCGGGATCGGGGTGGCGAGCAATGGCACCACGATTGGCACCGCCGAGCAGGTACGGATCACCAACAACTTCATCCATGACAACCTTTCCTGCGAAGGGGGCGGTTACGGCGTCATCGTTGGAGCCGACTTCGGCGTCGGCACTGCGCACGCGTACATCGACAGAAACGTGTTCGAGGACAACCGCCACGACATCGCTGGCGGTGGACAGTCGATGACGGGCTACGATGCCGATCAGAACTTCACGCTCTACAAAGGTCCCACATGTGACGGGAACTACAACCAACACTTCGACATGCACGGAACCGGAACCAGCGGCGGCCATTACGGTGGCGATGCCGGTGATTACACCGAGATCATGCAGAACACGTTCCGCGGCGCCCAAACCTATGGGTCCATCTTTAAGCGCCAGACCCGCCCTGCATTCGAGCTGCGTGGCACGCCCGCGGACAAGGCAGTCTTCGCCGACAACGTCCTTTCACACAGCAATGAGAGCGAAGCACTCAAGGTGTGTGATCCCAAGTGCGGGGGCGCGGCCGCGCAGAGCCTAGAGCGCCAGCAGAAGCTGTCTGTCTACGGCAACCAGTACAACGTCGACACCGAGCTTCAGCTTGCCGTCGGAGACTTTGACGGCGATCACCATGATGGCGTCTTTCAGGCCACGGGAGCCGGATGGTGGTACTCGCCCTGGGCGCGTAGTCAGTGGCGATTCCTGAAAGCTGACACTCACCGCCTCAATCAGCTGGCACTCGGTGACTTCAACGGCGACGGCAAGACCGACGTGTTCACCCGGTCAGGTGACCAATGGTTGGTTTCCTATGGGGGAACCGGCCCCTGGACACCGCTCCCGTTCGGGTCGAGCATCCCGATGAGCCAGTACCGCTTCTACGATCTCGCCGGCGACGGAAAGACCGGCATCTTCCGCATCGGCAGCGGCGGGCAGTGGTGGTACTCGGACGGTGGCGCCAAGCCCTGGAAGCCGCTTGAGAGCTCCAGCCTCAAGCTGAACGCGCTTCGCTTCTGCGACTTCACCGGCAAGGGCAAGACCGACGTGTTCAGCCTCGCAAACCACCAATGGTCCGTCTCCTACGGCGGCGCCACGCCTTGGCAGCGGCTCAACAAGGAGCTCTCCTCCAACCTCAACGAGCTGGTGTTCGCGGACTTCAACGGCGACGGCAAGTGTGACATCGCGCGCAGCCACAACGGTGAATGGCAGGTCTCGTGGGGGGGAACGACGCCGTGGCGCGTTCTCCGCCCACACGCAAACGAGGAGCTATCCGCGGAACTTATCGGCAACTTCACTGGGTCCCGCCGCGCCGACGTGCTGGACTTCAACTACCGGAGCGGTTCCGGATTCCTGGCGCGCCCCCGCTGGTTGATTTCGGTAGGCGGCCGTACCGGATTCTTCACGTGGTCGTGGGGCGACATGAGCTAACTTCGCGCGAGGGTCAGCCGTCGGCCGGGCTGCACCGCCTTGACTAACGAGCCGCCGGCTGGGCGGCGAGGAACGGCACCCATCTCAACGGTAAGTGGGTGGTGGCAGGCGGCTCCAGCTGATGGCGACGTCGTTCCTTTTTTCGCCTCAAGCAACACTCCGAGGGACGCTGCCACGATCGCTGGTGGGAATCGATCAGGGCACCGGCTGCGCGCTTGCTCGGAGGGCCGATGGTTTCGTGCAAACAGGCGACGGATCAAAGCGGCCGATGCGCAGTGACGTGAGCGCGTCAATAGTCCTCCATCTGCGCCGTTGAAGAGCGGACCGCATGGCGTGGGCTCGGTGCCGTCCGTTCCGGCCCGCAAGTCCCCTTCGGCCGCGGCTTAGCGAGTCGCGCTGAAGGTGATGGAAAACCAGCCCTAGGGAGGGTGCCCTCCGGCCAGCCGTATTGGGGCGCACGATCGCGGTGTGGCCACTGACGTAACAAGTCAACCTAACGAATCAACCACGAGAGGAATTCAAATGCGACATCCACGACTTATCACATTGCTGTTCGCTGCGGCGATAGCAACCGGCTCCAGCCTGGCGATCGTGTCGCCAAGCCAAGCCGATAGCCCCTGGGGAGCCACCCGCCAGCCGGGTCGGAGTGTCGGTCACCGGAAGGAGAAGCCGGCGCCACACAGTCGTCCGCTGGCGCCGATGGGTTACGATCGTCAGCGTGGTGCTCGCGCCGTATGTCGAGAACGGGCTCCGGGACGTTCGTGTCGCGATCGTCGGGGCGGGGTTCGGCGGTATCGGCACGGCGATCAGGCTGCGTGAGGCCGGATACGAGGACCTTGTGATCCTCGAGCGTGACGACGGGCTCGGCGGGACGTGGTGGGCGAACACGTACCCGGGTTGTGCGTGTGACGTTGCAGCGCATCTGTACTCGTTCTCGTTTGCGCTGAACCCGGACTGGAGCCGCTTTTTCGCGCCGCAGGCCGAGATCCTCGAGTACCTCCGGCAGGTCGCGCGCGAGCGTGGCATCGAGCCCTTGATTAGGTTCGGGACGGAGGTGAGGGGGGCGAGGTGGGACGAGGATGCGTGCCGCTGGCGCGTGGACACCGATCATGGGGCGTTCTCGGCGCAGGTGCTGGTGTCCGCCGCCGGTGGCCTCACGGAACCGAAGCTCCCCGCCGTGCCCGGTCTTGAGAGCTTCGCCGGGACGATGTTCCACTCGGCGCGGTGGGACCACGGGCACGATTTGAGCGGCGAGCGCGTGGGGGTGATCGGGACCGGGTCGACGGCGTCGCAGATCGTCCCCGAGGTTCAGCCGCACGCCGCGCGACTGACCGTCTTCCAGCGCAGCCCCGGATGGGTCCTGCCCCGCGTGGACCATCCACACAGCGACTCCCAGAAACGCTTGCTGTGCCGGTTCCCGGTGCTACAGCGCGCGATCCGGTCAGCCATCTACTACAACAACGAGCTCCTCATCCTCGGCCTCGTCCGGCGTCCGCGGCTGCTGGCCGGACTCGAGCGCCTGGCGCTCGGCTATCTGAAGCGGCAGGTCCCGGACGCGGAGATCCGCGCGAAGCTGACTCCCGACTACCGGATCGGCTGCAAGCGGATCATCATCAGCAGCGACTTCCTCGGGACTTTCATGAAGCCCAACGTGGAGCTCGTGACCGACGGGATCCGGGAGATCGTGCCGGATGGCATCGTCACCCAGAACGGCCGCAAGATCGAGCTGGACACGATCGTCTTCGCCACCGGGTTCGACGTGATGAACCCGCCGCACTTCCGCCACGTCGTCGGCCGCGACGGGCGCAGCATCCGCGAGGTCTGGGACGAGAACGGCATCCGCGCGTACCTCGGGACCGTGATCCCCGGGTTCCCCAACCACTTCGCCCTGCTGGGCCCGAACACCGCCAGCGGCAACAACTCCGCGCTGCAGCCGATCGAGGCGCAGATCGGTTTCGCGATCGACGCGCTGCGCACGATGGACGCGCGTGGCGCGACAGCGGTCGACGTGCGCCGGGACGTCATGGACCGCTTCGACGAGGAAATCCAGCGCCGGCTCGGCCCGACTGTCTGGAACAGCGGCGGTTGTCACTCGTGGTACGTCGGCCCCGACGGGCGGAACTTCACCATATGGCCCGGATTCGCGAACGAGTACAAGCGGCGCCTCGCGCGCTTCGACCCGGCCGAGTTCGAGCTGACGAGCACGCCGTCCGCAGCGGCCACCGCCTGATCGCCGTCGGACCGCACGGCCACCGCGGTGTCTCCCGATGAGAGCGACACGCCGCACCCGAGCGAGTGCACAGCGCCAGCGATCGCGCAGCGCCAGCGACTGTGCTCAGGCCAAGGAAAGAAGAAACGGTCTAGCACTATCGTTTTCGGGGAACGCGACAGTCAGCCACAGCGCGGGGAGTCGCCCCCCCGAATCTCGGCACTGGCGTCGCTTCTCCTTTGGGCGATAGGGGCAGTCTCCGGCGGGTCGATCAGACGGCTGCATCGGGCTAACAGGATCGGTCCGGTACGGTCACCTGATCCGGCGTGTCCGTCCCGGCCGGAGAGCCCGAGCGCCTAGGACTCGGAATCGGCCGCCGGCGCGGCGTCGCCTGCCGACTCGGCGCCCGCCGGCGCTGGAGGCGGCGCTGCGGCCGCCGCCGCATTCTTGTGGCGGCGGAATCCGAGGAAGTGCCTGACCTCCTGCGAGGCGTGCTGGACCCCCAGCTCGGCCTTCCCCATCGGGGCGATCATCGTCACGAGCTCCTGCATCGTCGCCGTCAGGTCATTGACGGATTTCTTGAGCGGGTCGATCGAAGTCGCGAGCCCTTCGATCACCTCGACGTGGCGCTCAACCGACTCCGCCACCCGGTGAAGCGCGCGGACCGCATCGAGGATCTCGTGCTCAGCGTCGACGATCGGTCGCTCCATCTCCTGCTCGGCGATCCCTAGGGCGGACCGCAGGGGCCGGAAGAACAGATCAAGCATCGCTGAAGAGCCATTCTAGATCTGGCTCGAGCCCTTCGCGACCGCGTCGAGCAGTGCGGCCTCGCGAGCGCCCACGACCGCCTCCCCGCGCGAGGACGCCTCGAGCTTCCGGAAAACGGCCCGCGTATGCGTCACGGGGTGTTCGCGGACACGTAGAGACGCTCAATGGCTCATAGGACATGCTGTGGTTGCCTCGACCGCCGCCGGGAGAGGGCCACGATCGCTTCGCACCCTCAGACAGGTCCGCGCGAACCCAGCTTCGACGACGCCCGCTGCCAGGCCGGCCGCGCCGCGAGCGACTCCATGTACGCGGCGCTCCTGGGCGACGGCTCGATCGCGCCGACGCGGACAGCGACACCTAGCACTCCGCCGGCGACGATGTCAGCGACACAGAACCGGGAGCCGACGATGTATGGAGGCGTCCCCGAAAGCGCGCTCTCGAACACGGCGACCGCGTCCGCGCAGCGCGTCGCCGCCTTCGCGGATGCCTCCGGGTTCGCCTCGCGTTGGCGGGCGCTCTCGATCGCAGGCGCTTCAATCTCGGTCATCGCGAAGATCGACCAGCCCTGCGCCACCGCCCGCTCATGCGTGCCGGGCGGCGGCAGCAATCCGCGTTCCGGGTAGAGCTCGGCAATGTGGAAGACGAGCGCGGTGGACTCGAACATCGGGCCTTGCTCATCCTCGAGCACCGGCACGCGACCGAGCGGATGGCGCGCGCGATGTTCAGCGCTGCGGCCCTCCTCAGCACTCATCGTCACGAGCTCGTAATCCGCGCCGACCTCCTCGAGGGCCCAAACGACACGAATCGGACGGCCCGCCCCGACTCGATGGTAGACGCGCAGCCGGTTCACAGTCCGGAAGCCTATCCGGCGACGTCCTCCACATGCCGCCGCAGCATCTCCGCTGACGACAATCGGCGCGTGTCAGACCGGCAAGCCCGCCCACCGAAACATAGACGTCGGATCGGAGAATCTGGCGACCGGCCGTACCGGGAGTCGTCAGCCCAGCGCACCGCCCGACGCGCAGGGGTGCCTCCCGCTGCGCCTGCGTCCCGGTTGCGGTCAGGGCGGATCATGGCCGGACTCGGTGACCGCCTCCGTGGCAAACCAGTAGCCAGATCTAAACCCGCCGGGACGCGAACGCGGTCGCGCAGGACGCTGCACTGGAACGCTCGCTCCTTTGCGAGTTCGCCCAAAGCCATTCGTCGGCTTCCGTTGGTGCCGACGAGCGAAATCAGCGGGAAGCGCAACTCAGCGAGGGCGGCGGACGCTCGCCCTCGCTCGGAGATGGGAAGACGCCTGGCTCGTGACGCCCTTCGGGGTCCAGACCCGGCGATGACCTGCCCGTCGCTTCCTAGCTTCTGCAATCACGCGAGTGGGGTATCTATTTGAGTCAGGTTGGGTCGCGCCAGGGCCTGTCGCTCCTCGGGGCTGCGGGGGAGCGGAGCGGCGGTGATGGCCGCGGCCGGCCAGGCTGTGGGTTCATGATCAGGCTGCGGTAGCTGATCGGGTCGGCGAGGATCGCCTGCTGGAGCAGCCGGTAGAAGAGCAGGCCACGCCGCCGCGAGCCGCGTCGGTTGAACCGGAACGTCAACTCGTTCAGGTACGCGTCGAGGTGCTCGGGTCCGACCGAGCCCTGGTGGGTGCCGAGCAGCCAGCGCTTGAGCACGCTCGCGACTCGATGGACGCCCGGCATCACGACGTGGGCCGGGTCGTGCTGGGCGCGCATGATCGTCCGCTCGTGCTCATAGCCACGGTCGGGCACGGTCCAGTACGCCTGCCACCCGTCCGTGTGGACGGTCGCTCCAGGCTCGACCGCGCTCTCGATGAACGGGATCAAGCTGTCCTTGGAGACATCGTCGACACGCTGCAGTCAAATCCGCCCGAAACCCCTGGGGTGCTTGACCTCAACAGCGATCGCGACGATCGCCTTGGTATCGGTCTGCCGGCCGAACACACCACCCTCGACCCCACCCAGGTACGCCTCGTCGACCTCGACGTGCCCGGCCAGCCGCTCGCGGCCCGGTCGCACCATCGCCGACCGGTAGCGATGCAGCATCGCCCACGCCGTCTGGTAGGACCCGAGCCCCAGCGACCGCTGGATGCCCAGCGCGGACACGCCGTGCTTCTGGCTGGTCATCTCCCACGCCGCCGCGAACCACAGCCGCAGCGGCGTGCGAGTGCGGTGGAAGATCGTCCCCGCCGTGACCGACACCTGACGCCCGCAAACCGCGCACTCCCAACGACCGCTGCTCAGCCTCCACGCAGCCCGGCCGACGCACCTCGGGCAACGGAACCCGTCCGGCCAACGCAACCACTCGAGGTAGTCCCAGCAGGCAGCCTCGTCCGGAAACCACGCCAGCAGCTCCGCGTAGGAGCCAGGGTAATCCTTGCCCGTCTGAGGCACTCCGCCAGCCTACCTGAGTTAGATAGATACCCCCCTTCACGCGATAGGAGCGGCGGGACTCCTGTCGTCGTTCACGCGCGTTGCGCCCAGGCGTCTCGCGACAGCTCGTACACCGCGTGGTCACCCAAGGGCGTCCGGACGGTGTCGACATGGACTGCACCGAGGAACTCCTCGACGGCGCCGCGCGTGCGGCCGTTGTCGACGCCGACGCGTAGCTCGACGGTCTCGAATGCCGTGAAGGCGTGGTCGAAGAGGAGCCTCTTGACCTCGGTGTAGTCCTCGCGCGTCCAGTGGGTCCGGGCGAGGAACGTGTGGTCGATCAGAATCCGGCTGCCGGCCTCGTCGGGCTCCTCGAAGCGGGAGCTGCCGACGACCTCGCCGTCCGCGGTGGTGACCACCAGCGCGCCGCCCGAGGCGAGCGCATCCGCGAAGAACCGCTCCAGCTTCTCGGCCGTCGCACGGTCGGATTCCGGGTGCTCCTCCCAGATCAGCGGGTCCTTCGCGACGGCTACGAACGCGTCGTGGTCGGAGGGCCGCAAGGGGCGCAGCCTCAGCCTCGGCCCTTGCAGTGTCGGCTGGCGATCGAAGCCCACACGCCGATTATCTCAGGTCGTCGGGCCCCGGACGCATCCTAGGATGGAGGGATATCTCGACGCCTGTTTGCGGCTGGGCGGGCTGTGGCGCTCCGGCGTACATGATGGCCTCGCTCAAGAGCCGTTCGGGGCACGAAATGGGGCACGATGCCACACGGAGGATCGTGCTGTACGCGGCTGACGGGATGCAGGACATCGATATTGCTGCGCGGTTGGATTGCTCGGTCGACTGCGTGGCGAAGTGGCGGCGAAGATTCAGCGAACAGCGGCTTGAGGGTCTCGCGGACAAGCCGCGGGCAGGCCGCCCGCGGCGTTTTCCCCCCGGAGCAGGTCGCCGCGGTCAAGGCGGTCGCGTGCGAGCTGCCGATCCGGTACGGGTTGCCGTTGTCACGGTTTTCTCGGACTGAGCTACACGGGTTGGTGATCGAGCTGGCGGTGTGCGAGGCGTCGGCGTCGACGATCTGGAGGTGGTTGCACGACGACGCGCTCAAGCCCTGGCAGACCCGGTCGTGGATCTACCGCCGCGATCCGGAGTTTCAGGCCAAGGCCGCGCGCGTGCTCGATCTGTACGCGCGCGTGTTCGAGGGCCGCCGGCTGCGACCCAACGAGTACGTGGTGTGCGCGGATGAGAAGAGTCAGCTGCAAGCGCTCGGTCGCCGCCACGAGACCGCCGCGCCGGCTCCCGGCCGTCCGATCCGCTACGAGTTCGAGTACGAGCGCGGCGGCACGCTCGCCTATCTCGCCGCCTGGGACGTGCATCACGCCAACCTGTTCGATCGCGTCGAGCAGAAGACCGGGATCGAGCCGTTCGGCCGGCTCGTCGAGCAGGTCATGACCAGCGAGCCGTACGCGTCCGCGGCCCGAGTGTTCTGGATCGTCGACAACGGCTCCTCGCACGCCGGCAACGCGTCGATCGAGCGGATGCAGGCGCGGTGGCCGACCGCCCGGCTGATCCACCTGCCCGTGCACGCCTCGTGGCTGAACCAGATCGAGCTGTACTTCTCGATCGTGCAACGCAAAGCGCTCACCCCGAACGACCTGCCTACCTTCGACGCGCTCGCCGAGCGATTGATCGGCTTCGGCGAGCACTACCGGCAGATCGCCCGGCCGTTCGACTGGACCTTCACTCGCGCCGACCTCGAGCGCGTGCTCGAACGCGTCGACGCCCGCCAGCGCAACGACGCCCGAGCGGCCATCCAGCTCGCAGCCTAACCCCGAGCTACGCCGCGAGCACCAAGCCGCCCGGCGTGCGCGCCACCCCGACCCTCACCGCAACCGCCTCAAGCAGACCGGCCCGCAGAAACCGCCGAGACCCGCTACCCAAATCAACCAGCGCAGCCGCCGCGAGCAAGCGATCGATCACCCCAGCATCGGCCTGCGCGATCACCGCCCGAGCAAGGCGAGCACGCTCAAACGGCGTGTCGATCTTCTCCACCACGATCTCGAGCAGCTCCGAATCAGGATCGTCGTCGCGAACCGCGTCAGCAAGTCGATCAAGCTCCGACGAGAACACCTTTGGCAACTCCACCTGCAACGACAACTCCGCGGCTGGCAGCTCCTACAACTCGTCGAACAGCTCGCCCAGTTCCGAATCAGACCGCCTCCGAAGCCTCACCGCCGCCCCCCGACACGCCTGAGCCACGAACGCGCACGCCAAGCTCTCCTCCGACGGACCCCGCTCCACCCCACAACAGCGCTTCGCCTTCCGTCCCGACCCGCAAGGACAAGGATCATTACGGCCAACGCTCGACACACCAACATAGTGGCGAGCGCCCCGGTCGGAACATCAGCTCAATTACCCGACGAACTGCGGACGGGGAGTGTCCAGAAGTGTGTAGGCATGAACGAAAGACAGCGTCATGCCTCCAACCAAAGAAGTAGATATTGTTTGTGTGTCTGACTCGACACGGTATGGCGGCGGCGGCGAGAAGATAGGAGAGACGAAGGCGACACCTTCTGAGATCCTGGGGGACGTGAAGCAGGACATTCGAAGCAAAAAAACCATGAGGTGATCGACGAGATGCTAGCGGGGGAGAGGATAGAGGAGGAGATTTTCGGAGTGGTGGTGTGTTCGGCGATGACAAGAGGTTGGTAGAGCGGGCGATGGAGGTAGAGCTGACAGACATGGCTATGAGGTGCATCGGAGCCGCAGGAGGGACGGGGAACACGAGCAAAGGGAAGGGAAAGATGAAGACGCTCATAACGGAGCACGGGATGGTGTAGATCAAGGCGCTGAGATAGAGATGGCAGCTTGAGCCGAATGGTAAGAAAGAGTCAGCGGCGCTTTGAGGGTAGACGAGAAGATTCGGATATACAGCCGTGGGCTCTAGACGCGGGATATAGAGCGCTACCTGCGAGAGCTTAAGGCGTCAACGTCGGCCGGGATTGATCAGCCGCGTAGACGCGTCATGGAAGACGACCGCGCGTGCAGCAGCGACCGCAAGAAGACGTGTACGCGGTCGTGTTCCTCGACGTGTTAGTGCTGAAGGTCAAGGAGGGCGGCAGCGTGCAGCGCAAGGCGTGATACCTCGCGCTCGGCGTCGTGTCAGACGGCGAGCGCGACGTGCTCGGCATGTGGTTCGAAGAGACAGAGGGCGCGAAGTTCTGGATGCAAGTGCTCTCAGAACTCAAACACCGCGGCGTCAGAGACATCCTGATCTGCTGCGTCGACGGGCTGACGGGTTTCCCGAAGCGATAGAGGTGATCTTCCCGCAGACGTCGTGCAGACATGCAGTGCATCTCATCCGCGGTATTGCGCTACGTACCGCGCGCGAGTCGACCAGGTCGCCAAGGACCTGAAGCCGATCTACACCGCGATCGACCAGGACGCTGCGGGCGGCGCTCGAGGCGTTCGATGAGAAGTGGGGCAAGCGGTCCGCCGATAGTTCAAGCCTGGCAGGACGCCTGGGAGCACGTCACACCATTCCTTCAGTCGAGCCTGAGGTCCGTCGCGTGATTTACACGACGAACGCGATCGAGGCGTTGAACCGACAACTACGCAAAGCGATCAAGACCGAAGGGCAATTCCCGACCGAGGACTCCGCCCGCAAGCTGATCTACCTCGCGAGCAGAACGCCGTCCCGCATGGACCCGAACGAGGGCATGGATCAAGGCGCTGCTCGCCTTCAAGATCCAGTTCGGCGACGGCTCCCCGAAATGCAATCTGACAAACACAATAGACAACCCTCAAAAGGTTTAGAGTAACACAGGTAAGAGTAAAAGGACTGCGGACGGCTCTACTAGAAACAAATCGGCTCTCTCGGCATCGATGTAGGTGAACTGCGGTCACCTGTGTAGTTCGTGGGGGAGCGTGAGGGTGGTCGGTCCGCAGGTGAGCATCACGAGCGCGAGCGCGGCTGTGGCGGTGTGGAACCCGTAGGCGCGGCGGGTGATCAAGCGGACCTTGTTGTTCAGCGCTTCGGTGCGGCCCTGGTTGATCGCGAGCCGGATCGCGTGCAGGATGCCGTCGCGGTGCTTGCGGATCGTCTTGGCGAGCCGGACGAACGGTCTGAGGCGGCTGCGTGCGGCCTTGCTGATGAACCGGTCGATCAGGATCTCCACGTCCTCGACGGTGAGGCCGGGCTTGAAGATCGCCCGCAGCGCTTCCTTGAGCGTGTAGGCGCGCCACACCTCGCCGCCGGCTGCCCGCAGCCGTCTCAGCGTTCGCGATTGGTGATCGTTGAGCTTGTCGGGCGCCTTGAGCAGAGAACCAGCGGGCGTCCTTGAACCGGCGGGCGGCGTCGGGGTCGTCGAGCTCCCGGAGCTTGTTCCAGTAGGCGCGGCGGATGTCATCCAGCGCCCGGTTCGCGAGGGCCACGACATGAAATGGGTCGATCGCGATGGTCGCCTGGGGCGCGTGCTCCCGCGCCGACTTCGCGTACCCGGGGCCCATGTCGAGCGAGATCACCTCGATCGCGTGCGAGCGGGATTTGCCGAGCTGGCGAAAGAACCGGTTCGCCGCCTGGCTGTCGTTGCCCTCGGTCCCCCACACGATCTGGCCGCGGATGTGGTCGGCCACGAGCGTGAGGTAGTTGTGCTGGCGCTTCCAGCTGACCTCATCGATCCCGATCTCAAACAGGTTCTCGAGACGGTCCGGGTCCAGCTCATCGGCGCAGACCCGGCTGATGATCCGCCCAACGGTGTCCCAGTCGATTCGCACCAGCCTGGTGATCGTCGTCTTGTCAACTTTGGTGGCCAGCCAGGCGACGAGCGCCTCGAAGTCGCGCGTGAACCCGGAGCGGTGCCGAGCGAACGGCACGCCCTCGACCCGAACCCCGTGCTCGGGGCACTCCAGTCGCCGCAGCTGCGCGCGGATCTCCAGGCGCCAGATCCCGAGATCGAGATGCCGCCAGACCGACTCGACCTGCTGACGGTTGTGACGATGGCGAGTCGAGAACGAGCACAGCGGGCAGTGCAGCCGACGGCGTCTGAGCGCCACCGAGACGACCACCCGATCGGCGAAGAACTGCACCCGCCGCACCCAGATCCCGTCCAGGCGCAACAGGCGCGAGAATGCCGCGCAGACGCGCATCGTCGCCCTCCTTGTGAGCTGACTGACCTTGGAAAGCCGCCAGCTTGCCTGATGAGGGCGGCGGCGCGTCACCCCGACGGCCGCGGCACTCCCGGCCCCTTCCATGCCCATTCCGCCGGCCATCCATGGCCGCCGGGCGACCCCCTCACGCAGGCAGCCTCCATCCCGCAGAAGCAGAGCACGACTCCCACCGCGCCAGCCGGGCCGCGAACCCCCCGCTCAAACGCCGAAACCGACGCCGCGCCGACCTACATCGATGCCGGGAGCCCCAACAAATCTCGTGGACGCAGAAGACGGGCGCACCGCCCTCATCGTGGGCGGCACTCAGACCGAGCTTGCTCCCTCCCGTCCGACCCAGAGCGCCGATGGGTAGCCGTCGGCAACGATCGAGTCGACCATTCCCATGCGCACGCCAGCTCGCATCATCCGCCTGCACAGCGCCCAGTCCCACGGCATATGAAACAGTGCATCGGTCATCTCGGCGGGAAAGATCGGCGTCAGCCCCGCGTGGTAGATCGTGGCCTGAAAGCAGAACTGCCCGCACTCCGGTGGGAACCGCCCCACGAGCGGTGCGACGGTACCGTCGGGCCGATAGGTGTTCGAAATCCCGTAGCACAGCTCAAGCCTGTCCTTGCGTGCCCGGTCGAGCAACACCTCGAAGTGGTGAGGGCGGAGCGCGTCGTCGTCGCCAAGGTGTGCGATCCACCGCCCGCGCGCTACGGCCGCCGCCTCGTTGTATGGGGGCACCCCCGCAATGTGCCAGCGGTCGCGCGGATTGTCCGGGTACGGCCCGCGGTAGGTGCGATTCCAGTAGGTGACACGCTCGTCGCCGATGCTTTCGACAACCGCGCGGGCCTGCTCAGGCGCGGCATCACCGACCACCAGGATCTCGAAGTGCTGCCAGGTCTGCGCCTGGATTGACGGGATCGAGCGGTCGGCGAGCCGCTCGTAGTTGTCGTAGGTCGGGATGATCACGCTCACGAGCGGCTCCGGCTCGGTGAACGCCAGTTCGTAATCTGTTGATCTGCGCAGCTGCTCAAGGCGTTCGCGCTGCTCGGGCTCGCGATCCCGCAGGGCGAGCAAGATCTCGCGGTGCCAGCCGCTCTCCTGGCGCAGCTCCGCCAGCTCGGCCTCGAGTGCAATGACGCGATGCCGCACATCGTCAATCGCCACCGAGATCGAAAGTAGTCGGCGGCGCAGAGCCGCCACGGGATTGCGAACCCTCAACCTTTCATCCACACGCACCTAGCGCGATTCAATCAAGTCCTGGTTGACTTCACCCTGGACCTTCGTCCGGCATGGCCTCGCACCGCTCCGGGCGACAGCACGACGCCCCCTTCGTCAAAGCAGAAACGAACGCCCTCGAAGACTGTCGGCTTGGGCTAGCAGCATCGACGTCGACGCCAGACTGACGCCGCTGGATCCGCCCGGCAAACCAGCAGCCCCACCGAACCCGGTAGCCCCGTGCTGCGGACGGCGAGGGCTGCGGCGCGATCGCATTCCTCGAGAGCGATCGTCCCGCGAGCCCAAGGCGGGCGAGCGCTACGGCGATCACGCGCTGCTCCGGCTTCGCCGGCGCGCGCGAGTCCTTCAGCCACGAACTCGATCGCCAGCACAGCGCCGTCGCCGACGATGCCGACAGCGACGGAGCGGGTGGTCGTGAGCACTGGGACGAACGGACGCGTCGAATCACAGACGGCAACGGCTCAGGTGCGTATCCGGGAACCGTTGTCTCGGCGCCAAGGCAGACATCCCGCCCAAGAGGGTGAACGAGGGTTGTGGCGACTTCGAATGCGAGCTAGGCTCGCTGCTGTTCGCTCGGTCAAGTTGAAAGGACTGGCAGCCAATGACCAAGGTCATCCATTGCGAGTGCGGAATGGACGTCCGAGGAGAATCCGATGACGAGCTCGTCTCGAACGTCGAGGAGCATGTTCAAGAGCGCCATCCTGAGTTGGTCGGCAAGATGAGCCGCGAGGAGATCCTCGAGATGGCTCACGACCACTGACGCCCCGCGGCAGTCTCCGACCGACGGGCGCGAAACCCGCGCTTGGCCTGATCGACGGGCCAGTGCCAGCGGCAAGAGGCGCCGAGTCCGCCCCTCTCACGCATCTCAGTGCCGGGGTCGGCACGATCGCATTGGTCCCGCCGCGGTCACCGAGTGTGTGATCCCTTCGGCGACGACGAGATGGTCGGATCGGGACGGCTCGCCTGGCAGGACGAGCCGCAAGCGCGGGAAGGTCAGCGAGGCCAGTTCCGATCCCCGGCCGAGATGACTTAGCCGAGGCCGGCGCTGGCAAGGCCACATCCGAGAGCGCGACCATCGCCGGGCCCTACTCATTCGCCTCAGTAACTCGGGACCCACCGTCCGGCGGTCCTGACCGGCACAAGATCCGACCCGGCCCGGACCTCGAGCGGATGATCGGATGGTCGCCGAAGCGCTCGCCGGGTCGGCGAGAACACGAATGCGATCGCGCGTGCGCCGCGCCGTCCCCTTCACCCAGCTGCGAGCGCTCTGGGTGGTTTCCATCCCCACCGGAGGGCGATCAGTACCGTAGCTTTCCTCGGGTTCCACTCCGCCCTGTCGATGCAGCCGGGCGGCGTGTGTAGGATCGCTCGCCGACAACGAGCCAGGGGGTTCTTCGAATTGATCGACACTATCCGCAAGCAGATAGAGGAACGACTCGAGCAGCTGCTCGCTGAGGCCGAGAAGCTCCGTCGTGCACTCGCTGCACTTGACCCTCGGGGCCGGTCGCCGACGCCTTCGCCTACAGCCACTCCGCGCCCACGGCCCGCTGGAACTCGACAGCGCCGCACGCAGACTCACCGAACGAGGCGACGCACGGCGCCCGGGGCGACGAAGGCGCGCGTGCTCGGCGCGCTTACTGGTGGCAAGGCGATGACGGCCGCCGAGGTCGCGGCGGCCACCGGCCTCGCCCGCGGAACGGTCTCGACGACGCTGTCCAAACTCGCCAAGAGCGGCGAGGTGGTCAAGGCCGAGCGCGGCTACCGCCTGCCGTAGGCGGGCACACCATTCAGCTTCAAAGCGGTGAGCTTGGCCGACCGCAGGCGGCCGGCGAGCGACCGACGAGCCGCTCGAGCCGTAGCCGCTTCAGCTCGAACTCGACACGAACGTTTGTGGTTGAGATTGATCCCTAGCGTCCTCGGCCGTCCCTACCACGCGATACGAACGGCGCAGCAGGGCCCACCCGACGCCGCTGCTATTGGGCGGTCTCAGGCGGGACGACTCCTTCGGTCGCCAAAGCACTAGTACTAAGCTGGATCCACCGATCGGCTGGGTTGGTGAGGCGAAGTTGGCGAGTTCACCGTGGTGATAGTCGGGATCGACGGTGTTGTCCTGGGTCGGAGCGTTCCGGTGGGAGTGCCAACGTCGTGAGTTTGGGTTGACACCCGGTTTCGGGGCAGGGGTGAGTGGGCCGGTGTCGGCCGCGGGGTCCGGCTGGTGGTGGTCGTGCTCGATGTGGGGGTGCTCAGGTGCGGGCGGGAAGCGCGCGGATCGCGTCGAGGATCGTGGTGAAGTCGTGTTGCCAGGGCCAGCGGGCGGGCATCCGGAGTGTCCATTGGCGGCTGGTGCGGGTCAGGCGGGCGGGGATCTGGAGCAGTTGGTGGCGGCGGGACCGGCCGGTCTGGACCGGCCGGTCGGGGAGGCCGATCTGGGTGGTCCAGCGTCCGAGGTTGTGCGCGAGCGCGGCGATCACGGTCCAGGCGCTGTTGGCGTGCATGCGGCTGGAGGGGAAGTGCTGAAGTGCTTGGTCG
This sequence comes from uncultured Solirubrobacterales bacterium, assembly GCA_963824755.1. Lineage (GTDB taxonomy): Bacteria > Actinomycetota > Thermoleophilia > Solirubrobacterales > Solirubrobacteraceae > Palsa-465. Next base: position 110,684 of record CAWGQT010000032.1, read on the forward strand.
ATGAGGTCGCGGATCGCCAGTTCGATGCTGGCGTGGTCGCGGTGATCGGTGTCGGCGACGAGCGTCGGGATCGTGCGGTTGGTGGCGAAGCAGTGGTAGCGCCAGTCGGGGAACAGCTCGGCCTGGGCGCCGATCAGGCGGGTGCGGCGCACGATTAGCCTGAAGCCCTTGAGCTCGGTCTCGGCGAGTTGCGCCTCGCCGCCCTCGGGGTAGTCGGCGACCGTCACCCACGCGGTCTCTTCGATCTGCTCGATCAGCGCCCGGATCGTCTTGGTCAGCTTGACGCCGATCGAAAACTCGATCCCGCGACTGTTCAGCTCCTTGAACAGCTTGTGGTTCTCAAACCCGGAGTCCGCGCGGATGATGAGCTGGCCGGTGTGTCCGGCCCGTCTGACGCGGGCGATCAGCTCATCGACGAACCGGGCGATCCCGCGCTGCGTGTTGGCCTTGCCCTTGCGGTTGCGGATGTGCAACACCTCCCCGGTGTCCGCGCGCACGGCCGCGATCGGGTGATAGCCGAGCTTCTTGGTGTACCCGTAGCCAGCGCCCTGCTTCTGATAGCCGTAGACCTCGCCGACGAAGCTGTCGATGTCGATCACCAACGGCCCATCGCCCGGCCCCGCCCCGGCCTGCCACGCGCGCGCGAGCGCCTGATCGAGCACCCGGTCGAGCTGGCGGACATGCCCGAAGGTGAACGCCCGCAGGAACGTCCCCAACGTGGAGGGAGCCATCACCCGGTGCCCCAAGATCAGGCCGGTGCTTCCGGCTCTGAGCACGTTCATGTCATCGATCGAGTCCGCGCCGGCCAGCATCCCGTGCACCAGCGACATGACCTTGCGGCCCGGCAGCGCCGCCCCCGGCAACCTGGGGTCAAGCCACACCGACTCGTTCACCAGCTCCTCGATCCCCAACCGATCCGCCAACGTGGCTGTCACCAACAAGCCGGCGTTACTGACCAGCCGCTGCTCATCGAACCGAACCTGCACCGAGTCCAGGTTCGCCGGACCTTCGGGAACGTCCGCGCCGTCGTGCACCATATGGGTGACCTCCTGACAGGGCCGCAGCCGCCCCATACGACTGCCATTAAAGCCCTGCTCAGGAGGACATTTAAGACTCAGGCTCGGACGGAACCGAGCGCGTTACTCGGTGGATCCAGGCTAAGGTCCACGCCGCACCAGTGCTATCGCGTGGCACGGGCGTCCGCGCCCTTGAGCTGTGGGACGAGTGCTTTGCCACTCAGTGGAAGGCTGTTGTCCGGATCGGTGATGTCCGGCCGGTGAGCTTGGGTTCTCGGGCGGCGGCGGGCTGACTCTCTTTGCCACTGTCGACCCCTGGGGGTCTGACCGGCTTTCGCTGTGTCGCCCGTCGCCGACCGAGGACCGCCGGCGTGACTTGATAGGAGCTTGCCAGAGCCCAACTGAGTGCTGTCCGCCGGCGATCCGCTTCGTCAGCCATATCTCACGAAGGGACGGGTACATGATCGTGATCGGGGTGGACGCACACAAGCGGACGCACACGCTTGTCGCGCTTGATGCGGGGACCGGCGTCAGCCGGGGCGAGACAACGGTTCAGGCCAGCGATGATGGCGTCCTTGCCGCGCTGCGGTTCGCCGCGGGCGTTGAGAACGAGCGGGTGTGGGCGGTGGAGGACTGCCGGCATGTCACGAGCCGGCTTGAGCGTGCTCTGCTGGGTGCTGGTGAGCGGGTGATCCGGGTCCCCCCATCGCTGACCGGCGCGTCGCGGAAAGCGACCCGGACGGCGGGGAAGTCTGACCCGATCGACGCCCGGGCGGTCGCGCTCGCCGCGATCCGCGAGGGGGTTGAGAATCTGCCGGTCGCGTTCCTAGACGAGCAGGCGCACGAGATCCGCGTCCTCTGCGATTACCGCGATCAGCTCATGAGCGAGCGCACCCGTCTGATCAACCGGTTGCGCTGGCATCTGGTCCGGATCGCGCCGCAGCTCGAGGCGCAGCTCGGCCCTCAGGCGCTGAAAGGCCCCCGCATCCGAGCACGGCTCGCCCGGCAGCTCGGGCAGCTGCCGGCCAGCCCGCAGCTGCGGGTCGCCAAAGCGCAGCTGCGGCGGATCAACGAGATCACCAAAGAACAGAAGGACCTGTTCGCCGAGCTCACCGCCCTGATCCAGGCGCACGCCCCGCAACTGCTTGAGCAGCGCAGCATCGGGACCGTGACCGCCGCCGTGATCATCGGACGAACCGCCGGCGCCCAGCGGTTCCGCAGCGAAGCGTGCTTTGCCCGGCACGCCGGCACCGCACCGATCCCGGCCAGCTCCGGCAAAACGACCCGTCACCGCCTGCACCGCGGCGGTGACCGGCAACTGAACCGGGCGATTCACATCATCGCGCTCGGCCGGGTCGCGTGGGACCCCGAGACCCGCGCCTACATCCAACGTCGCGTCTCAGACGGCAAGACCAAACGCGAAGCGATCCGCTGCCTCAAACGCCACATCGCCCGGCAGATCTTCCACCTCCTCTACAACGCCCAACCAGCCAGCCCACCACCGAGCGTGGAACCGGCACCGCGGGTCAGAGTCAGCGCCCCAGCACTGATGCCATGCACCCGGTGAAAGCCCGCAAATAGCGAACACCACTTGACATAGGAGCTGCGAACGCATTCGTCAGCGCGAACGGGGTCGGACGATCGCCTTCGCCGAAAATGCGCGTCCGCAGACTGCCCCTCACCGTCGTGACCGCTGAAAGAGTGACGCTCGCGTGCGGCGCTTGGCCGGTTGAATTTGGATCGGGGGTCGGGGTTTGGAGCTCCGGCAGGCTGTGTTATGCCGCCTGGGTGCGGATGGCTTTCCCGATGGGGTGGAGGTTGACGAGAACTGCGGTCCAGAGGGCCTGGAACGTCGATTTTCGAGCGCCGAGGTAGCGGCTTTTGCGGCCGTGGTAGCGGTGCACGATCAGTCCGAGCAGCCGCTCGATCCGTGGCCGGGTGCGGTTCAGGTGCTCGTATTCGGCTGGATCGGATAACGCCAGCAGCGCGGCTTGGCGCAGATCCTCGCGGCGCCTGATCCGGACGTCTCGTTGCCCGCCCGGCGCGCACCGCGACCGCAGCGGACAGGGCTCGCAGTGCTCGCGGGCGAACCGTGCGACCCGCTCGCCGCTGGTGGTCCTCCGGTCGGCTCTGGGCTTGTAGATCGGGGTGGTGTGCCCCTGCGGGCAGGTGACGGTGTCACTCTCGAGGTTGATCTTGAACTGGTCCTTGGGGATCGTGCCGTCCTTCGGTGAGCTGCTGTGAACCGGGGGCGAGCACTGCGACTTGGTGCTGCTCGAGCAGCTCCCGGGCCTCGACATTGCCATACGCGGTGTCGCCGATCACCCGCTCCGGACGCATGCCCTCTGGCTGCTGATCGATCAGCGCCGGCGCTTGGTGGCCGTCGTGCTCGTGGCCTGCCGATAGCACGACCGCGGTCACAGTCGGAGCCTCGGTATCGGCGGCGGCGTGCAGCTTGTAACCAGTGAACTGCCGCGCCGGGATCTTGGGGCCGTGGCGCATCTCGGGGTCGTGCGCGGAGACGATCTGCCGCACCCGCCGGCCCCGGCGCAAGCGCGGAACCTGGTCCTCGCCGACGTCGAACTCCTGGCCGATGATCTCCCGCAGCAACCTCGCCGCCTGGGCCACGTGATCGACCGCCATCAGCTCCGGGTCGCTCTCGACCGCCTGCAGCGCCCCCGCCGCGTCCACCGCCACCTCCACCAACAGCCGGGCGCGAGCCTCGCGATCTTGCCAGTCACCCTCCGGCTTGACCCGCGGGCGCCTGTAGTCAAACCGAAGCCCCGCTCGAAGCTCCTGCGCCGCCTGCTCGTCGACCGCGTTAACCGCATCTAGCAGCTTGCGCACCGCCGCCCGCACCAATACCGCCGTATCCTGCACCGCGGCCGCCCCCAACGTCGGCGTGGAGTCGAGGATCTGCTCCGCCGGTCCAGACAGCAACCCCAACTCACTCACGAGCTCCAGCGAGCGCTCGAACACCAACCGCTCCTTGCCGTGCAACGGGAGCCGCGCGCGGAACCGAACCAGGCTCGTAGGGTGAAACCGGGATGGTCAACCGGGAGATCCAGCGCGACCTTCCAGCGCAGATCGAACCGCACCGCCTCCGTCGCCCGCTCATCAGAGAGCCCGTCCCGATAGGCCAGCAACAGCACCTTCGCCAACAGGCTCGGCGGGATCGAAGGACGACCACGGCGCTCCGAATAGCAATCCGCGAAATCCTGATCGCGCACGATCCGCTCCCCGTGCTCAGCCAGCAGCACATAGATCGAGTCCTCCGACAGCAGCTCCCTGCACCACGCCGCATGAAAGAAACCCTGCTGCTGATCCGCCACCGTCAGCATCGCGCACCTCCCCGGACGTCGAACCACCCAAAACCACAATTTCCAGGGAAAAACTCCAGATCAGCCCGGACAGCACCCCCAAGACAGCCGACTTTTTCAGCGGTCACCGTCCAAAGGAGCCACTGCCCGTTGGATAGGAGCAGCGCCGCCCTCCGGACGCCGACGGTTCCTTGCCCGCGATAGCGCCCACCCAGCGGTCTCGCTCACTGCTGGTTCGGTTATGCGGCCGCCTTGACCACAACTGCTGCTTGTGGTGGCGGAGCGGCGCTCTGACTGGGCGCCGGGCACATGGGTCGCGCCGCTTGGTCGCGCCGGGTTCCGAATTATGAGGCGAAAGCGGCGGTGTCACGCGCGCGTCGACTGAGATGCCGTTAGCCCGTTGCGACACGCTGGCCGGGGATCGCGCGGAATGGTCGTAGCCGATCGTCATTGATCGCCGGGTCGGCCCGTGGCTACCTCGCCTCAGAAAATCGAACGACGTTGAGGTTTAGCGGCATCTCGAGGCGGCGTGTACCGGGATGGAGGGCTGGGGCGAAGGGGAGTTTGCCGTTGGGTCTCAGGCCGAGGGTTGAGTCCGTTACCGGTTCGGTGATCTCACCGAGGAAATGGAAGCGGCTAAAGACGTACGGTAGGCCGTCGCTGACGAAACTCGGGGTGATCTGGACCTGTAGATGGAGGTGGGGGGTGGCTGAATTGCCGCTGTTACCCAGCTCTCCCAGCAGCTGGCCACGGCGAACGTGTTGGCCAACGTGGACACGGACCGAGCCTGGTTTCATGTGCGCATAGGTCACATAGATCCCCGGACTGACGCGCAGCTCCACGTAATTGCCGGTGAGCCGCGCGAGCGGCGGCGGCGTTGGATCGTGCGGCGGCGGTGAGTTCGGGATGCCGTCGCGCGCGATCACGATCGTCCCAGCGGCCACGGCGATCTCGGGCTGGCCGTAGCTGAAGTAGCTGGACAATCGGGCGGGGTTTCCGACCCAGGCCCGATGTTGCCGGTCGAGCATGATCCAGTCAACCGCGAAGCGTTGTGAGACGACCATGTTGCCGTCCACGGTGAGCAGGCCGCGGCGATGGTGTGTATTAAAGTCACAGCACCCCTCCATCGCCAACCAAATGCCGCCGCGCACGGGCGGACCTAGCACCACCGGTGGTACAGATCGAAGCGAGACCCGACCGACCAAGCTCGAAAACCGGACTGCTTGCGGGGGGCGGGTAGAGGCCACCACGAGATGCTCGAGCACGCCGGGGACATCCGCGTTGCTTCGCACTGTGACGTCGAACCAGACGATCGATGAACCGGAAGAACTCATCAGCGTCGGGTCGGCCGGCTTGCGTCCCGTGTTCGACTCGGCGACCGGATTCATTCTGGAGGACAGCGCACGTCCGGCAAGCGACTGAAGCACCCGGTGGGTTCTGGCGTCGCGGACTTCGACCCGCTCGACGTCCACGGCGAACTGCGTCATGTTTGTCAACACAAGCTCATAGGCGATGTGAAAGCGCCCGTCGGTGCCGCGCACGGCGCTTGGGCGACTGAGCACCCTCGCCGCAAGCCCGGTCAATTGCTGACCGGCCACACCCCGGCTGGGAGCCGCAGCACCCCGTCGCGGCGACTGCCTCGCTGAGAACCCGGCCGCCGTGGCAACAAAGACGCACATCGCCGCCACCACCAACAACACAACAACCCGGCCACGCCCGCGCGCCAACAAGCCAAACCCACGCCTACCAAAAACCATCCCTGATCACCCCAATCCTGTGGAGGGGCCCCCCGGCCGCCTCAACAGCACCCAATGTACCTCACCCACCCCGCGTTAGGCCAGCAGCATACGCGCGAGCCTCACGCAGGCGGAACGATCGAGCAGCAGCGGTAACGGCTGAGTGTCGCTTGCCTGGCAAGCGACGTTCGGCTCGACCGGTCGCACGAGGCGCCGGTCCCGGACTCGCGCCGGCTCCTGCAACGTCGGGGCGATCCGGCAGCCCCACACTTTCGCTTCGCCCGCCGGGCGAGCAAATGCAGCAGCGCGACCCTCGACATTGGACCACTGCCTCGTCCCCCGGGAGCGTGTCGCCGGACTCGATGCGGGTCACGCGTAGACGTCCAACGACCCGTCGCTGGGGCTCCGCGCCGCTCTAGCTCTGCACAGGCTCGCCGAACGGGTCGAGGCGGACCACGTCGCGACCGCCCGCCAGCAGGGGTGGTCTTGGCAGCAGATCGGTGACGCGCTCGGCGTTACCCGCCAATCAGTCCACGCCAAATACGGAAAGCGACTCCCATGACCAAGCATCCGAAACCAGCCGACGCGTATCACCCCTGGACGACGTACATCGACGCTCGCGAGGAAGCACGGCGCCGCGGTGACCGCAAGGTCGGCACCGAGCACCTGATACTCGGGCTGCTCAGGGAACCAGTCCTGGCGCAGGCCCTCGGATGCGACCTACAGACAGCCCGCGACGCGCTCGACGCGATGGATCACGATGCGCTCGCCGCAGTCGGCATCGGCGCTGCGTTCAACGCACCACCGATACCGATCGACGAGCCGATCAGACGTCCGTCGAGGCCGACGCTCAAAGCCGTCTTGCGGGACCGTTTGCCAATGACACCCGCAGCCAAGACGGCGCTGGAGGATTCGTACAAAGAGATACGCCGTGGTCACCACATCGGCCCGCAACAGGCGCTCCTAACCGTCCTCGAGCTCGAGCCGCCAGATCCCGCCGCCGAGCTGATCGCCGCGCTAGGCGTCGATCGCGCGGCCGCGCAGCAACGCCTCGGCGTGGGACGCGCCGCAGCGTAGGCAGACCAGCACCGGGCAGCCGAGGGTGGAAGCGAGTCGCTGAGGCAGCCATCTCGTGCGCCCGAACGCCACCGTCGCTCGCGCCGTAAGCCAGCAGCGCTGAGCTGGCTGCTGGATCTGAGCAAGAGGAGCAACCAAGAGCGCCGTCCGGCGCACCGCTGGAACGGGCTAACAGCATCGACGTCGACGCGCGCGTGACACCGCTGGATCCGCGGGGCAATTCGGAAGCCGGCGCGACTGAGCAGCGCGAGGCGATACAACCGGCGTTCAGCCAGAGCGCCGCTCCGCTACCAGGACCAGCAGCCTCGCCGCCCCCCTCTACCCGCCTCGACGCTACCGCTTACAACGCGGAGGAGTCATGCTGTCAGCGTCGGCAATGGGCCCTCGCACGACGCCGGGCCGGCATGAGTGATCGCAATCTTGGGGAGCGGTGCGCCACAGTCGACCCCGATCGAGGGCGGTTGTGAGCCCCTCAGCAGCGGTCTGCGCCGAACCACAAACCCCTTCACCCGCAGGGAACTCTCACCGTCACACCAACGGAAACGACGTCTCACAACCCCGACTCTTTCCTGGGAAGTAACTACGGAGCCCGATAGGGCGTCGCTCCGGATGCGGGCCAGCCACGAGAGGGTTACGTTGGGGTGTTCCGTTACTGGAAAGCGGCCCAATGATGTCCGATACGCGATACGTCACCATAAGGGTCCAATACGACCAGCAGGCGCGCTACGGACGTTCCTTGAAATGGGTCGCGCCCGAGTTGAAGGATGCCGGTCTGGCGCTGACCGAGGATCACCTTGACATGTCCGCTCCCTCGCGCACTTGGCGCGGGGTTCTGGACGGCCCCACGTACAAACGGTTCGCGGCCGCCTGGCGGCTGGAAGGGATGCTGGACGAAGAGACGCCGGACACAGCGAACGACGAGCACGGCGCGAGAACCAGCGCTGCACACTCGACGGCATGAATTGGGAAGCTGGCGGCGAATCGCCCATCGTGTACGTGTCCGTTCGGGTCACGCCACACCGACATGCAGCCGAACACACGGCCCTGTAGCCCAGACGACCTTCGCACCAGCCGAGCGAGTGGCCACTGCTGGCGTACGTGGCATTCCAGTTTGCGATCGGCGTGACGGTCTCATGCCTCTGCTACGGCTTCAAACGGCGGTGCACCCCGTCGCGCCGCCGGCTTACAACAGACGCGCGTTCGCCGTCCCTCATCGGTCCGATGCGTGACGCATGACCGCGGTGATCGGCGTCCGGCGATCGACGCCGTGGTGGAGAGGCCCTTCCAGAAGATCGCGTAGGTATCCGCAACCGATCCGCGGGTGAGAGCCGATGGTCGAACCGCCCTCCAGGCGTAGAGTGAGAACTTGCCAGAGAAGGAGGGATTGCTGTCGTGAGCGCGAGGACTGTTTGCGTCGGGCTCCTCCGGGACGGGTCTGCAGCCCTCACGCGAGTCCAAAGTAGCGCTGTCCGCTCGCGCGTGTGTGCGGGGTGCTCGGTGAGCGTCATCACCCGGACATCAGCTGACTACCACATGCGCCTGATGACGCGACGACAGGCGCGCCGATGAGATGGACGGCACACGCGTGGGGCTTTTACCCGACCGCGGCAAGGGCACGGCGGTGCTGCACTTGCTCGAGGCGGATGGGTTCGATCGGGCGAACTTACTGCCGCTCGATATCGGCGACGACATCACCGACGACGACGCGCTCGGGGCGCTGCCCGGGAGAGTCGAAGCGGTCCTCCAGACCGGTCCGGCTGATCCCTCGGGGCGCAGCACCGCCGCCGCCGCGAAGCGTCAGTGACACCAAGGAGGTGGAGTGGTTGTCGAGGGACCGGGCCGGCGAGGAGCGATGAGTGGCGAACACGCACACATGTCGGATGAGTTCACGCTCGTCTACGACGGGTTTGATCCGCTCGAAGAGGGGTTGCGGGAGGCCTTGACGTCGACCGGCAACGGCTACCTCTGCATCCGGGGAGCCGCGGAGTGGGAGGAAGCGGGCGACGTTCACTATCCCGGGACCTATGCACACGGTGTGTACAACCGGCAGACGACGATCCTGGCCGGCCATCCGGTCCCCAATGAGGATCTGGTCAATCTGCCCGACTGCACCTCGCTGCGGCTATGCATCCACGGCGACGAGCCGATTCAGATGGCCAAGCTCGAGCTGTTGTCCTACCGGCATCTATACGACATCCGTCATGCCCTGCTCACCCGGGAGCTGCGTTTCCGCGGTCGGGACGAGCGGGTAACGGCCCTGCGCAGCCGACGGTTTCTCAGCATGGGCAGGATGCACTTGTCGGCGGTGTCGTGGGAATTGGTGGCGGAGAACTGGTCCGGGCCCGTCGAGGTGATCTCGGCGCTCGACGGGCGGGTGGTCAACCAGGGTGTGGCGCGCTACCGCCAGCTCGAGGGCCGTCACCATGATCCCCAAGGGCCTCGGATATACGCCCCCGACGTGATCGGCCTGAAGACCCGCACACGGCAGTCGAGGATCGAGGTCGCAGCCGCCGCGCGCACACGCGTGTACCGCGGAGAGGAGACGCTCGACGTCGCTCGGAGCACGCACCAGATGGAGGATTACATCCAACAGATCCTGGAGTTCGACTTGCCGCAGGGCGAGCCGATCCGGATCGAGAAGATGGCGGCGCTGTATACCTCGCGTGACCGGGCGATCACCGAGCCCCTGGCAAACGCGGGCAAGAGCGCGATTCGCTATCCGACGTTCGCCGAGGCGTTCGAAGGCCACGCGTACGCGTGGGACGAGCTCTGGGAGGTGTCTGACATCCGGCTGCCGCGTGACCCGCGAGTGCAGTTCCTCCTGCGCTTGCACATTTCGCATGTGCTGCAGACATGTTCGCGCCTCACCCCTCACCACGATGCTGGAGCGCCGGCTCGCGGGCTCAACGGCGAGGCGTATCGCGGGCACATCTTCTGGGACGAGCTGTTCGTCTATCCGTTTCTCAACTACCGGCTGCCCGAGATCACGCGGGGGCTCCTGATGTATCGCTACCGGCGGATCGGCGAGGCCCGCGCGGCCGCCGAGGCGGCGGGCTTCCGGGGGGCGATGTATCCGTGGCAGAGCGGTAGCGACGGTCAGGAGGAGACCCAGGTAACCCATCTCAACCCGTTGTCGATGAAGTGGCAGCCGGACCTCAGCCACAACCAGCGTCACGTCAACGCGGCGATCTTCTACAACGTCTGGCACTACTACCAGATCACTCACGATCTCGATTTCCTGCGTGACCACGGCGCCGAGATGATGCTCGAGATCGCGCGGTTCTGGGCATCGATCGCGCACTTCAATCCCGAGCGCGAACGGTGGGAGATCCATGGGGTGATGGGCCCGGATGAGTTCCACGAGAAGTATCCGGGCGCGAGCGAGGGAGGGCTGCACAACAACGCCTACACCAACGTGATGGTCGCCTGGATCTGCGAAACCGCCCAGCAGGTGCTCGACCTGCTCCCCGCGAGCCGCCGCCAGGTGCTCCGGGCACGCATGCACCTCACAGACGAGGAGATCCAGACCTGGCAGGACATGAGCCGCACGATGTTCGTCCCCTTCCACGCCGACGGGATCATCAGCCAGTTCGAGGGTTACGAGGACCTCGAGGAGCTCGACTGGGATGCCTACCGCTCCCGGTACGGGAACATCCAGCGCCTGGACCGGATCCTGCGGGCCGAAGGCGACGAGCCCGACCGCTACAAGGTGGCCAAGCAAGCGGACACCGTGATGCTGTTCTTCCTGTTCTCAGAGAGCGAGCTCCGGGCGCTCTTTCGCCGACTCGGGTACGAGTACAGCGACGACACCGCTCGCCGAACGATCGAGTACTACGACCGCCGCACCTCGCACGGGTCAACACTGAGCTACGTCACGCACGCCAGGGTTCTCGCCGCGCTCGACCCGAAGAGCTCGTGGCAGCGCTTCCTCGTCGCATTGGAGAGCGACATCGGCGACATCCAGGGTGGAACGACCAGCGAGGGCATCCACCTCGGAGTGATGGCCGGCACGCTGGATCTCGTCCAGCGTGCCTACCTCGGGGTCGAGATCCGGGACGGCGTGGTCTACTTCAACCCGACGCTCGTCGATCGACTCGACGGGTTGTCGCTGCCGATGCAGGTACGCCACCGACCGATCAGAGTTGACCTACGCGGCACCGAGCTGACCGTCAACGCCCTCCCCAACGGCTTCACCGGGTCCATCAACGTGGCCGTCGGGAAGTTCGTCCGCGAGCTGGGCGGCGGCGAGCGCGCGACCTTCAAGATCGACCGCGGAGCGCCTTGCTGAAGCTGGCGCTTCTAGCTGCTGACGCCGTAGCCGCCGCATTCACTGCGCGGCCCCGGCTCCTTGTACTCGGCGGCCCCAGCGATCCCACTGCGCGCGGTGCGCCCGATTGACCCGAAAGCTTCGCTCCTGAGCTGCGCAGAGTAATCGCCTAGGGTAGGCGTGAGCACGAGCGGGGCGAGCTGTCGGCGCTGAAGGTCTGGCGGGATGTGGCTGGCGATGGCGTTGCGGAGCCGGCAGGCGAGGGGGTTGGCGAGCTGTGCGGCGCGGTCGGCTCGGCGTGAGAGCCTCTGGGTGAGCTCGGCGCGCGGGCGGCGGATCGACTCGTAGCGCGCGAGCGCGTCTTCGATCTCGCCAGCGCCGTCCAATGCGTCCGCGAGCGCCACGGCATCTTCGAGTGCCTGGGCCGCTCCCTGGCCGATCCCAGGGGTGCTCGCATGGGCGGCGTCGCCGAGCAGCACGATGCGCCCTCTGCTCCACCGCCGGAGCGGGTCCAGGTAGTAGACGTCGTTGCGCAGGATCGCGTCGTCCGGCGTCGCCTCTAGAACCGACCCGATCGGGGCGTGCCAGCTCGCGAAGCGTCGCATCACCTCCGGCTTGCGCTCGCCTGCTTGCTCGGCCTCCCCCTCGCGGGCGTTGGAGGTGGCAAACCAATAGGTCTGAAGCCCGACATCGACCAGGCCGAAGCGCTCGCCGGTTCCCCACGACTCGGTCAGCTGCCCAGCCTGGATGGCGACGGGCGAGATACCGCGCCACGCGGTGTAGCCGGCGTAGCGCGGCTGCGCCGGTGCAAGCGCGGCTCGCACGAGCGAGCGCACACCATCCGCACCGACCGGCAGGTCACCCCGCGCTTCGGTTCCGTCCTCGAGTCTTGCCACCGCGCCATCGCCCGCCAGCTCGACCGACGTGACCACGACGCCAAGCCGGACGCCCCCGGCGGGTCGTAGAGCGTTGTCTGGAGGTCGCTGCGGCGATCGCCACCGCGCCCTCGAGCAGATCGTCGTGGAGGGTCAGGAGTCTACGGCCGCTCGATGTCGGGGTCGCGGAGAAGGTGCGCGAGCGCGAGCGCTACACGGAGCTCGAGTGTCCGCTGGTCCACGCTGCGCCCGAGGAGCTCCTCGGCTTGTCTGATTCGGTAGCTGACGGTGTTTTCGTGGATGCCCAGCCGTTTGGCGGTGCGGCTGCGGCTTGAGTGCTCGTCGAGATACGTGCGCAGGGTGGCGGTCAGCCTGGTGGTGAGATCGTCGTCGTCAGTGAGGCCCCGGAGCTCGCGGTGCACGAACGTCCGGGCCTGGTCGAAGTCGGCGGTGGCGATCGCCGTGAGCGCTATACGTGCATAACGGGTGACTGTTCCGGGCGGCCTGCGGGCTAGTTCCGCGATGCGGCGGGCGTGTGCGGCCTCGTTGTGGCTCTGGCGGAATCCCGCGATTCCGGGGGCGGGTTCACCGATCGCAATGCGAACCCAGGGTGCGGAATGCATGTCGAACCGAAGGTCATCGAGCAGGCGGGCGGGAGCGTCGTCGTGGGTGCCGATCCACGCGGCCATCGACAGGGTGCCGAGCGGGTGGACGAGCGCCCGTTTGGCTTCGAGGCGCTCGCGGACGTCGCGGATGGCGGCTTCCATCGCGGCGTAGGCGTCGCGTCCCTCTTCGTGTGCTTGCAGCCACGCGATGGCCGAGGTGTGCTGACGGTCGAGCTCGTATCCCAAGCGTCGACTCGCCAGTGCGGCGTCGATCGGTGCGCCGGCCAGGATAGTGTCGATCGTTTCGGCGTGGATCGCCGCCGTGCTGCGCACCCAGCGTTCGCGCTCGGCGCTGTAGAAATCCTCCGCTACGCACAACGCGGCGTCGACGTACGCGAACAGCCACGCCGAACAGAGCTCGGTCGCGGTCGCTTGGTCCTCGGCGTTGGTCGCGTGAGCGGCGATCACGGCCACGAACCGTTCCCATGCGGCAGCGTGCCCGAGCCGGTAGCTCCGGATCAAGATCGTCAGCGGGATGCCCCGTTGCGCGCCTTCCTGGGCGTAGGCGAGCGTCGCGGCGCCGAGGCTGGCAGCGGCGGGATCCGCACCTTGCTCGAGGATCTGGGCGAAGCCGACGATGCTCGCCTCGGTGCTGGCACGGTTGGCCTCGAACGCCTCGGGGTCGGCCAGCAGGTCACCGAGACTTTGCCCGATCGACCGGGTCACGTCGACTGACATCTCCCGCGCGCGGGTCGCGAGCTCGGCGGCGGCTGGTCTGAGCACCTGCTCCCAGGCCCGGCGTTGCGCTTCGTTTCGCGCGCGACTCCACTGAGGCTCCACGCGCGCAACCGTACCGGCGAACGCGCTGGAGACGCTCCTCCACACAGTGGCCGCGGCGAGAGGCCGGGGACTGCTTGGCCGCTGGCATGAAGTGAGCGGAGATTCGACAACCAGCTTGGACGTGGTTGGCGCGGTGCGACAAGCGCGCCGGTCCCGCCGGGCCGGATGATCCGGCGATGCGACAGCTGACCAGCCTTGACCAACAGTTCCTGGCCCTCGAGGACGGGCGCACGCACGGGCACGTGAGCGTCCTCGCCACCTACGACCCACGGACCGTGTGCGGGCGCAAGCTCGACGTCGAGCTCGTGCGCGAGCTCGTCGGCGATCGCCTGCACCTGCTGCCGACGTTCCGCTGGCGGCTCGCGCCCGTGCCCTTCGGCCTGGACTACTCCTACTGGGTCGACGACGGGAGCTTCGACGTCGAGTATCACGTGCGAGAACTCGCGCTCCCCTCGCCAGGAGACGGGCGTCAGCTTGCCGAGCAGGTCGCGCGGATCATCTCGCGCCCGCTGGACCGCTCCCGACCGCTGTGGGAGCTGTACGTCATAGGGGGCCCTCAGGACGGGTCGGTGGCGCTGCTGACGAAGATGCACCATGCCGCGGTTGACGGCGTCTCCGGCGCCGAGGTGATGAGCGTTCTGCTCGACGACGCCCCGGAAGGACGCGACGTGAACGTCTGCGAGCTGCCAGAGGTCGAGCGCTATCCGGGCGAGCTCGAGATGCTCGCCCGGGGCCTGGCCGGGATGTGGCGCCAGCCGCTGCGCGCATTGCGGGCGGCGCCGGGCACGCTTCCGCACCTCGATGCGGTCCCGACGATCCGGCCGCTGCCCGGGGTCAAGACGATCGCGCGCGCCGGTCGGCAGGTCAAGCGCATGCTCCCACACCGCAGCGACGGCGGGCTACTCGAGGGAAGCGACCTGAAGGCTCCGCGGACCCGCTTCCAAGCCCTGATCTCCGCCCACCGCCGCGTCGCGTTCGGCTCGCTGTCGCTGGCTGAGGTCAAGGCGGTCAAGAACGCGTTCGGCTGCACCGTCAACGACGTCGTGATGGCGATCTGCGCGACCGCGCTGCGTCGCTGGCTGGCCGAGCGCGGCGAGCTTCCCCACGACCCGCTGGTCGCGTTCGTGCCCGTTTCGGTCCGCACGCCCGAGCAGATCGGCACCTACGGCAACCGCGTGTCGGTGATGCTCGCAGAGCTCCCGACCGACGAGGCCGACCCGATCGAGCGGCTGCGCCGCGTCAACCAGACGATGCGCGCTGCGAAGGAGCGACACAAGGCGCTACCCGCGTCGCTGATGCAGGACGCCAACCACTTCATCCCGCCAGCGCTGTTCGCCCGGGCCGCCAGAGCGACGATGCGCGTCACGTCGTTGCGCGGCATCCAAGCGCCGGTCAACGTCGCGATCTCCAACGTCCCCGGCTCGCCGCGGCCGCTGTACTGCGCCGGCGCGCTTCAGCGCTCCCAGTACCCGATCTCCGGCGTGCTCGACGGACTCGGCCTGAACATCACCGTCTTCAGCTACCGCGACAAGCTCGAGTTCGGGATCGTCGCCGACCGCGAGCAGCTCGAGGACCCGTGGCCACTGCTCGACACGCTCGGCGCGGCCCTCGCCGAGTTGCAAGAGCGCGCGCGAGACGTGGTCAACGAACCACAAGCGGCACAGACAGGCCTCACACGATCACGCACGGCGTGAGCTGTGCGAGCGGTTCACACCATCTCAATCTGACAACAACGCAAAGGAGCAGCGATGAGCAGCATCACCGAAGTCAAACCCGTCACCACCAAGAGCGTCGACGGCCACGACCTCCCCTGGGTTCCGTTCGCCCCGTATTCGGACGAGGTCTTTCTCAAGTACCACCACATCAACCCCGTCCAAGGAGAGATCCTCGTCTCGATGCGGTTCCCCGCGGGCCTGCGGCTCCCGACCCACTACCACACCGGGATCGTGATCGGCCACACGCTCAAGGGAGCCTGGCGCTACCTCGAGCACGACTGGGTGTCCAGCGCCGGCGGCACCGTGTACGAGACCGCCGGATCGGCGCACACGCCGGAGAGCTGCGGCGAGGAGGAAGCCGAGGTGTTCTTCGTGATCGTCGGCGAGCTGCTGTTCCTCGATGAGGACGGCAACATCATCGCGCGCGAGAACCACCTCACCTCGATGGAACGCTACCTCGCCTACTGCCGCGAGCACGGAATCGAGCCGCGAGATCTGACCGAATACCGCTGAGCCGCCAACCCAGCGCTCTCCCAACCGAGCCGCCGTCGCCATGCCCCCCGGGGCGGCGGCGGCTCACGCCGTTCCGGACGAAAGACCGAAGAGAGGAATTCTTGGGTCCTCGGCGAGCTGTGACTCTGCTCGGAACGTTTCGGCCGCCCCAGGTCCTGTCGTTCGGCTACTCACACGACTCGGCAAGCATCACGAGCTCTGCCTCGCGCCCGCTCGCCCGGCTAAAGCGCCGTGCGCTACGACAACAGCGACTGCGGTCGATCCACCGCCACGCCCGTCTAACGAAGGCCCGTCGTGCCGCGTTGTCGCACCTCGACTAACCGCGAGGTACGGATTGTCCGATCGCTCCGAGCGCCGCATGCGTGCGGAGCGGGACCATCAACTTGATCGCAGGGGACCACTAGACACCGAAAACAGAACGGAAAGACACGAGAGATGAAACGCCCGATCCACCTGGCATGTATTGCCGCCCTATCGCTGGCGCTGCTCGCCACCGCCGGCGCCAGCGGCGCTCTGGGCGACAGCAGCTCTGACTCCGCGCCGAGCGGGTGACCGGGGAGACCCCTCCTGTCCACAAATGTTCCGACGTCTACACCTGCGGCACCTCCCTCGATGAGACGCTTACGTGCGGGGGAGAGCCGGAGTACCAGGCGGCCGGCTTTCAGTACGGAGAGCGGTTCTTCGGCAATCTCGACCGCAAGGCTGCGCACATCGCCGTCCGAGCGGTTCTCAGCTTCGAGGGCTACGTACCGCTCAAAAAGAGCAGACGCGTCGCGAGCGCGGGTGCGGCGCGGTGCGGCGCCGATCCGCTGATCGGCAAATGGCGCTCCGGGCCAGTCGTCTTTCGCGTCAGCCGCGCCGGCCCCACCACTCTCGAGGCGCGCCTAGTCCATCCCTACGAGTGTCCGAACCTCGTCGGCCACGTTGACCTCGCCGACATCGCGCCGCTCGGGGGTGGACGCTACCGCGCCAGCATCGTGGACTTCGCGCGCACGGGCAACGGACCCTGCATCGCCACTGGCAGAACCCCCGCGAGCATCCGTCTACTGACAACGAACACGATCTCCACCTGCTCTACGGACCCAGCGGACCGGCGCACCTTCTGCTCGAAGGCCGTCAGAGTGCGCTGATCGAGCATCCCCCCGGCCAGGCACCCTCACGCGACACACACAACGTTTGAATCGTCTGCTGGTGCGCCGTCCATCACTGAGGAGGCGGCACTCGCCGCGGGCGCCATCGAACTGCCGCGTACACCCGGCGTAGCGCGCGTGCCAGCTCGCACCGGGAAACGCTCTCGCTCTGAACGCCACCATCGATGTGCTCGATCAAAGCGCCAACGGTCCGGTCCGGCGGACGCGAGGGTGATTGCGCCCGCCGGAACTATCCAGGGTTCGCTCAGCCTGAGCCCGCGTTGCAGGCGAGCACCGCGCTGATGCGGTTGACGTCGGCGAGGATCGTGTCAGCCTGGGCGGTGCTCATCAGCGACCCCGACCACTCCTGGGCGACCAGTCCCACGAGGGTCAGATCAGAGCACACCTGGGCGGTGTTCCCGAGCTGCAGGTTGTTGATCATGCCGTTGAGGTCGCGGACCAGCATCAGCCTGCCGAGCGAGGCCGGGATCGCGCGCACGTACGCGAGCAGATCCTGCTGCTGCGCGAGCGCGCTCTTGACCGTCACCGTGAAGCTCGCGCTGACCGGACTGTTGGAATCATCGCTGTCGGTCACCGTGCAGGTCACGGTCGTGGTCCCGATCGCGAACGTCGACCCCGACGCGGGCACGCAATGCACGGCCGGTGTCTCGCCGAGCTCGTCGACAACCGTCGGCGGCGTGTAGCTCACGACCGCCCCCAGCGGGCTGGTCGCGTTGACCGTCATGTTCCCCGGAACATTGGTCAGCGCGAGGTCCGAATCCACAGCAGTCAACGTCGCGGTCGCCGTGTTGCCGGTCCCCCCGTTGGTCGAACTCACCGCGCCGCTGACATTGTTGAACGTGCCCGCCTTCGTCGGCGTGACGTTGACAACGACCTTGCAACTCGAACTAGCCGCGACCGACCCCCCGCTCAGCGAGACCGAGCCTGACCCGGCCACGGCCGTGACGGTCCCGCCGCACGTGTTGCTCAGCCCGTTCGGGGTCGAGACCACCACCCCGCTCGGGAGCGTGTCGGTGAACGCCACACCAGACAGCGCCCCCGTGTTCGGGGACGGGTTGGTGATCGTGAACGTCAACGCGCTCGCCTGACCCGCCTGCACATTGTTGGTCGGGCTAAACGCCTTAGCGATCGACGGCGGAGCGACGACGGTCAGGGACGCGCTGGCGGTGTTACCGGTGCCGCCGTTGGTCGAGGAAACGGCGCCAGTGGTGTTGTTCTTGGCACCAGCGGTCGTGCCGGTGACGTTGACGGAGATCGTGCAATGCGAGCTAGCTGCGATCGACCCCCCGCTCAGCGAGACCGAGCCTGACCCAGCCGTCGCGGTCGCAGTCCCACCGCAGGTGCTGCTCACCCCGTTCGGGGTCGCGACCACCAATCCGGACGGGAGGTTGTCGGTAAACGCCACGCCGGTCAGCGCCACCGTGTTCGCGGACGGGTTGGTGATCGTGAACGTCAACGACGTCGTGCCATTCAACGGCACCGTGGCCGCGCCGAACGCCTTAGCGATCGACGGGGGCACGACAGGGGCGGCGGTCAGGGCCGCGGTGGCCGTGTTCCCGGTGCCGCCGTTGGTCGAGCTCACGGCGCCGCTGGTGTTGGTGAGCGTGCCCGCGCTGGTGGGCGTGACGTTGACCTTGACCGTGCAGCTCGAGCTGACAGCGATCGACCCGCCGGACAGCGAGACCGAGCCTGACCCTGCCGTAGCCGTAACGGTCCCGCCACACGTGTTGCTCAGCCCGTTCGGGGTCGAGACCACCAACCCAGACGGGAGCGTGTCGCCAAACGCCACGCCGGTCAGCGCCACAGTGTTCGCGGCGGGGTTGGTGAGCGTGAACGTCAGCGTGCTCGTCCCGCCCACCGACACCCGGGTCGGGCTGAACGCTTTCGCGATCGACGGCGGACCAACGGCCGTCAGGGTCGCGGTGGCCGTGTTGCCGGTCCCGCCCTCGTTCGAACTCACCGGGCCGGTGGTGTTGTTCTTCACACCTGCGGTCGTGGCGGTGATGCCGGCGACCGTGACCGTGCAGCTCGAGCCGGCCGCGATAACTCCACCGGAGAGCGAGATCGTGTTTGTAATGGTTGTCCCGGACGTGGTGGTGAGCCCCCCCAAACAGGAGTTGGTCACTGAGACCGGGTTCGGGATCATCAGCCCGTCGGGGAGCGCGTCGGTAAACGCCACACCTGACAGCGCCACCCCCGTGTTCGGGTTGGTGAGCGTGAACGTCAGCGTGCTCGTCCCACCTACCTGCACCTGGGTCGGGCTGAACGCCTTGGTGATCGACGGCGGCTCGACGACGAGGTTCGCCTGCTCGTTCACGTCGTGTGTAGGGTCAGGAGTGGAGTACCTGAATGCCCCGCCATATTGCGAGTCAGTGTTCTCTCCGGGGGGGAGCGTGTCGCCCACGTTTGGATCAGCGTTGGTGCACGGGGTGGGGCAGTAGGTGGTGGTGCCCGAGATAACACCGCCGCCGCTCGCCACGGTCCGATTGCAGTCTTGGATACCAAAAATGGGGCCCTGCACAAGGACAGCGAGCATGTCGCCGCTCTGGACGGCAATGTTGGCCGGGATTGTCTGAACCCCGATTCCGAGCAGCGTAACGAGGCCGGTCTTGCCGATGACCTTGTAGCCGCTTGGCGTCGAACGCAGAACCAGGAAATCGCGCTGGTTACCGGCACTTGCCGCACTCGAGTCAACGGAGAAGCTGTTGATGGTCCCGCCACCGGCTGGCACCACATAATTCGTATCGGCGAATAATCCGGAGCCGCATTGACCGTTGGGGTAGCCTTCCGCATCGTTGCCGGTTGACAAGCCCGCCTGCCCAATTGTGGTGTCCGCCAGCGCCGAACCGGCCGGCAGCACCACAAACACCACTCCGAACAGCACCAGCAAGCGCCGCACGCGCCCCAAACGAACAATCCCCATCACCCTCGCTCCTTCCTAGCTGGCGGACGGGCGCGGCCATCCAGGGCAAGCCCCCAACGCACCTAGACGGAATCTACGCCCGCGAATACCGCGAGTCAAGCACCTGAGCCCCGCCAGCGCGCGGACCACTGCCGAATCCCGGGGGCGAGCAGTAGTTGACCGACGTGCTCTCTGCGCCTGGCGGGCTCGTGCATGTCGATCAAAGCGCCAACGGTCCGGTCCGGCGGACGCGAGGGTGATTGCGCCCGCCGGAACTATCCAGGGTTCGCTCAGCCTGAGCCCGCGTTGCAGCCGAGCACCGCGCCGATGCGGTTGACGTCGGCGAGGATCGTGTCAGCCTGCGCGGCGCTGATCAGCGACCCCGACCACTCCTGGGCGACCAGTCCCACGAGGGTCAGATCAGAGCACACCTGGGCGGTGTTCCCGAGCTGTAGGTTGTTGATCATGCCGTTGAGGTCGCGGACCAGGATCAGCCTGCCGAGCGAGGCAGGGATCGCGCGCACGTACGCGAGCAGATCCTGCTGCTGCGCGAGCGCGCCCTTGACCGTCACCGTGAAGCTCGCGCTGACCGGACTGTTGGAATCGTCGCTGTCGGTCGCCGTGCAGGTCACCGTCGTGGTCCCGATCGCGAACAGCGACCCCGACGCGGGCAGACAACCCACGGTCGGGGTCTCGGCGCTGTCCTCATCGGTGGCGGTGGGCGGTGTGTAGTGAACGACCGCCCCGGTCGGAGCGGTCGCGTTGGTCGTGATGTTCGCCGGAACGCCGGTCAGGGCGAGATCTGAGTCCGCGTACACCGACACCGAGTTGGCGTTCGAGTTGGCGGTCGCGAGCAGCCCCCCGCTCGGGCTGAACGCCACCGAGATCGGGTTGCTGCCGGTCGCGAACGGGGAGCCCGCGACCGCGGTCAGCGCGCCGCCGGAGCCGACCGAGAACACAGACACCGTGTTCCCGCCCTCGTTGGCGGTCGCGAGCAGCCCCCCGCTCGCGCTGAACGCCACCGAGGCCGGTTCGCTGCCGGTCGCGAACGGGGAGCCCGCGACCGCGGTCAGCGCGCCGCCGGAGCCGACCGAGAACACAGACACCGTGTTCCCGCCCTCGTTGGCGGTCGCGAGCAGCCCCCCGGTCGCGCTGAACGCCACCGAGACCGGGAAGCTGCCGGTCGCGAACGGGGAGCCCGCGACCGGGGTCAGCGCGCCGCCGGAGCCGACCGAGAACACCGACACCGTGCGGGCGGCGACGTTGGCGGTCGCGAGCAGCCCCCCGCTCGGGCTGAACGCCACCGAGAACGGGCCGGCCGGTCGCGAACGGGGAGCCCGCGACCGCGGTCAGCGCGCCGCCGGAGCCGACCGAGAACACCGACACCGTGTTGGCGCCCTCGTTGGCGGTCGCGAGCAGCCCCCCGCTCGCGCTGAACGCCACCGAGGCCGGTTCGCTGCCGGTCGCGAACGGGGAGCCCGCGACCGCGGTCAGCGCGCCGCCGGAGCCGACCGAGAACACCGACACCGTGTTGGCGGCGAAGTTGGCGGTCGCGAGCAGCCCCCCGCTCGCGCTGAACGCCACCGAGAACGGGCGCTGCCGGTCGCGAACGGGGAGCCCGCGACCGCGGTCAGCGCGCCGCCGGAGCCGACCGAGAACACCGACACCGTGTTGGCGCCCTCGTTGGCGGTCGCGAGCAGCCCCCCGCTCGCGCTGAACGGCACCGACTCCGGGCGGTCGCCGGTGGCGAATGGCGAGCCCGCGACCGGGGTGAACGCCGGCGGCGCCGCCAGCGCACTCGCCGCGCCCGCCAGCAAGCCCACCACCGCCAACCCCGCCAACAGCGCAAACATCAACCCGACCGACAGCAACAAGCGCCGCGCACGCTCCAAAACAACGATCCCGGTCACCTTCGGACTCCTTCCCAGCCGCCGAGCGAGCGCGCTCGGCCAACTGAACCCTCAACACTCTCGCGCCAAACCTATATGCCACGCAAGCACCGGCTGTCAACCAGCGCGAAACAGCCTCGCCGTATGTGCGTCATCGCATCGCGAGCCGGGCCGCTCCCGCCCCGACGAGGGGCCTAGCGACGGCACTCGGCGCGACTGCTCCGCTCGCGAAGGGGCGGTGATCTGAGGGCCGGAAGGCGCTCGGCGCGTGACTCCTACCGGACAACAGCAGCCAGAACCGAACGAAAATCCGGCGTGGCCGCTTCATCGCCATTGCAGCCACTAGATCCAGACTGCCGCTTCAGGCATAAGCAGCGTCCCGCCGATCGAGGGCAGCAGACCGGCGACGTGCGCTGATTGCGGCAACGAGGAGAGAGACCGGTTTCGCCCCAGCCCTCGGCGCCTAGCTCTCGGGACGGCCGTGGGACCGCTCGGTCTGGCGGCGGCATTGAGAGAACGGCAACGAAGAGATCCACGCCACCGCCGTCTCCATCGCGCACGTCACGCTTGGAGAACGGGGCCGCCCGTAGCTCCTAAGAAGACCAGATCGTCGTCGCCCACCCAATGTTCGCGCTGGCCGACGTGCGCGAGCACTGAGGCGACGTCGGGCGCCATCGGCACGGCCCGCACCTTGCCGGACTTCGGCGTCGTCAACTGTCCGAGGTAGTAGCTCGCTCGCACGCGGATCGTCCGGCCGGTGAAGTCGACGTCGCGCCAGCGCAGCGCCAGCAGCTCTCCCATCCGCAACCCGGTGAAGGCCGCGGTCAGGAAGATGGCACCGTCCTGCGCTGACTCAGCGGCTCGGACCAGGGCCCAGACCTCCTCGGGGGTGAACACGCTGATGTCGCCGCTCTGGCGCTGACGGACCTTCTCCACATCCGCGGCGGCGTTCACCGGCAGCCCGTATGCCTTCCGGGCCCGCCCGAGGATCCCGTGGAGCTGGATCAACAGCTTGTTCCTCGACCGCGCTGATCCTTCGAATCCGGCCATCCAGCGCTCGATCGCCTCAGTGGTTACGTCCTCGACAGCCATCGACCCGAACGCCGGCAGCAGGTGAGCCTCGATCGCCGAGCGATACCCGCGGACCGTCGACGGCTTCCGCCCCCGGTCGTGCTCGATGTAGCGCAGGTACTCGGCGGCGGCGTCCTCAAAGCTCGCACCCGTCCGCACCATTCCCGCCAAAGCCCCGCGCCGAGCCTGATCGAGAATCGAGCGCAGCCACTCCTCCGCCAGCCTCTTTGTGAAGTAGCCGGCTGGCGGTCGCCCGCGTACGGTCCAGGCCGGCCCGAGCTTGTTCTTCACTTGACGGTCGTCGGCCAACCGGTATTTGGCGTACCACACGGGCCCGCGCCTTCCGTCGACCCGATAGACGTGACCCGATGGAGGACGCACGATCCCGCTCACGGCGCAAAATCATGCGCTCCTCTCGGGACCTATTCGGGACAGGTCCGCCATCCGTCGACAACCCGAGAAGCAGAAAACCCCGCTGGAGCGGGGCTTATCGAGTGGGCCGTGGAGGACTCGAACCTCCAACCTTGGGATTAAGAGTCCCCTGCTCTACCAGTTGAGCTAACGGCCCTTGGCCGCGATGTTACCCGGAGTGCCGCGGCGCGGAAGGCCCGCGAGCGCGGCGGGACGATCACCGCTCGGGGGCCGCGCGCGGGCCGCGCGACGTCTCAGCAGGCCTGGGCGATCTGCGGGTTCGTCTTGGCGCCGGCGATCTGGGTCTTCAGCGCGCTCTGCGAGGCCTTGGGTACCAGCGTCAGGGCCTTTTGCAGTGCGAGGTCGCCCTTGCGGGTTTGCTTGGCCGCATAAGCGGAGACCGCCAGGCACTCGAAACCCTTGGCCTCGCTCGGGTTCGCGATCGTCATGACCTCCCAGGCGCCGGCCTCCTGGGCGTAGTCGCCGAGGTTGCCGTATGCGCGGGCGGCCAGGATCGCGAGATTGGGGTCGGGGTTCTTGGTGAGCGCGAGGTACTTCTGCCAGGCCTGGGTGGTCGCCGTCAGCTCCTTGCGGCCGGTGGCGGTGAACTGCCCGGTCGTGCTGTTGAAGTCGTTGCCCTGGCCGGCGGAAGTCCAGCGCGCCTGCACCAGCGCGGCCCAGGCCGCCGGGTCCTTGGGGCTCAGCTGGGTCTGACGCAGCGCGGCCTTCTCCTGGGCGCTGACGACCTGCGTCTGAGCGCTGCTCGAGCCATTCCCGGTGAACGCGTTGAGCAGGCCGCCGAGGCCGTTGCCGGCGCCGACTCCAAACAGGACGAGCCCGAGGCCCATCAGGACGGCGAGGCCAAGATACACGGCCTGGACGGTCCGCCTGCGGCCACGACTGCGAAGGTCAAAGAGCATGTTCTGATCAGGAAGGTTCGAGGCCGTCGCCAAAAGGCTCGTTCGCCTCCGCTGCGGCGCGGGCTGCGGTGCGTCGGTCGGCGATCTTGAGCATGACAATACTGGCCAGATACAACACAACTAGAGGGAGCATCTCCAGGCCGGTGGTGACCGGGTCCGCCCCTGGCATCGCCGCGGCAATCACGGCGATGATGACCGTAGCGTAGCGCCAGTGCCGCGTAAGTGTGCGCCCGTTGATGACGCCCAACCGGTGCAGCGCAAGCAACCCCAGCGGTAGCTGGAAGGCAAGGCCGATCCCCAGCATCGTGAAGATCTCGAACGTGTAGTACGTCTTGGCCTGAACGAAGATGTCGAACTGGTCACTGTTGTAGCCCTGGAGGAAGTGAACGGCCGGCGGCAGTACGACGAAGAACGCAAACAGGACACCGACCAGGAAGAGCAGCGGCGCGACGATCATCACGGGAAGCGCAACTTTTCGTTCCTGCGGGTTGAGCGCCGGTATCACGAACGCGTACGCCTCGTAGATGATCAATGGCAGCGAGAACAGCAGCGCGAAATACAGCGAGACAGTCAGCGTCGTCGTGAAGGGCTCACCCACCCCGATCGTGATCGGCAGGCGCTTGGGCGTTGACTGGGGCAGTGCGCCCGCGGCCGCCGCTGCGCCCTGCGAGATGCCCTCGAAGTAAGAACGATCCGCGGGCGACTGCGAACTCGAATTCGCCAGCGCCGCGGCCGACTTCGCGACCTGGTCAAGGCCCGCTCGTTCCTTGACGGCATCGCCCGTCAGGCTGTTGACGTGATTGGAGCTCCCGGCGGGCGTGGCGGGTAGCGCCCGGTTGAGCAGATCCAGCAGGTGGTTGTTCTGCCAGAAGCAGAAGCCAAAGGCCACGACCAGCGCCGCCAGACAGATGAACAGCCGCGTGCGGAGCTCGTCGAGATGGTCGATGATGCTCAGCCGCTCTTCGTGCCCTATCGGCCGCAGGACCTTCGCCATGCCAGGGCGCCCCCTACCAGCCTACGAACCCTGCTCTGAACCGACCTCGGCGGAGGGCCGCTCGGTCGATCCGGACGCCGGCGCGTTCTCGACCTTTTGCGGCTGTGCCGCGCCGGCAGCAGGAGCCGGATTGGCGGTCGCCTGAGTGAGCTCGGGCCGCTCCGTGGCGTCGTCCTCGTGCTTCGAATCGCCGGTGATCGAATCCTTGAACTCGCGCATACCCTGGCCGAGTTGCTTCCCAAGCCCGGGCAGTCGCTTCGGCCCGAAGATCAGCAGCACGATCACGAGAACAACGATGAGATCGGTGGTCGGATTGCGGAACATGCGTGAGCCTTCCGGATCGGGTAGCCCGAAGGGTAGCGGGCCTTGTTGCCCTTGCGTGAATTCGACCGCGGCCGCCCTCAAGGGTTCTTCGAGAATGGCCGATTAATGGGTCATCCAGGAGGCTCCGATGAACCCCAATAAACACCAACATTCCGTTCGCCGAATTGTTCTGCCGAGCGGCAGGACGATTGAAGTAGTGCGCTTTCACGAAACCGAAGACACCACAACCGGGCTGCACGTCTGCCCCGATTGCTGCTCTGACCTTGTCCAGCCGGTCGCCTGGGCGGAGGCTCCCGATGACCGCTGGGAGCTGACGCTCGGGTGCCCGAACTGCGGCTGGATCACTGACGGCTTCTACGACCGTGAGGACGTCGATCGGCTCGAGGAGATCCTGGACGAGGGCCTCGCCGACATGCTGCGCGACCTGCAGCGCCTCACTCAGGCCAACATGGCAGAGCAGATCGACCGCTTCGTCGCCGCCCTGCACGCCGATCTGATCCTGCCCGAGGACTTCTGAGACACCGGCCCGCCCGGCCCTCAGCTATATCGCTCGACCACTCCGTCGGCCACGAGCTCGAGCGCGACCCGCTGGCGCTTGGGCAGCGACGGAAGCGCAGCCTTCGCCCATCCAACCATCCGCAGCGCCCGCTCGCGTGCCGCTGACAGCGCACCCGTGGCCTCGATGCGCACGCACACGGCCACCGCGGCGTCGGGCGAATCCACCTCGCGGACATCCAGCCGCGCCAGCTCCGGATCGCGCTCGCGCGCGAGAATCAAGGGCATCGTGATCGTGCCGTCCAGGAGGTCGGCGCCCTGCGGCTTGCCGGTCCGCTCGGGCGGACCCGCGACATCGAGCACGTCATCGAGGATCTGGAAGGCAACGCCGATCTGCTCTCCGAAGGCGGCAAGCGACGCGACGGAACCGCCTCCCGCCAGCGCCCCCAGTTCGCACGACGCCCTGAACAGCACACCGGTCTTCAGCCGACAGCGGTCGAGATAACGCTCCAATGGGATCCGGGCGTTCCATGCGTCGGCCCGCTGCACAAGTTCCCCCTGCGCGAGTTCGGAGGAAGCTCGCGACAGAACGCGCACGGCGTCGATCGAACCGCCGTCAGCCAGTTCCGAGAACGCCCGTGAGAACAGCAGATCGCCGGTTGCCGTCGCTAGCCGCCGCCCGCCGAGCGCCACCACCGTGGGCCGGCCACGACGCAGCGCGGAGCCGTCCAGCACGTCGTCGTGCACAAGCGTCGCGCTGTGCACCAGCTCGACAGCGGCCGCGGCGCTGACGAGCTGATCTGATTCGGGGACCGGCACGCCCGCGGCCAGGCACACTAGCAGGGGCCGCAGCCGCTTGCCGCCCGCGGTGATCGTGTCGCTGGCGTGCTGGGCCAGGACCGGGCCATGCCCGCCGGAGAGCTCGGCCAGCCGCGCCTCGACGCGCCCCATCACGCGCGCGGCCTCGGGCCCGCCGGCTTCGACAACGGCCTGCACAGGCGCGGTCGTCATGCCACCCGCCCCACGTGCAGGGCGATGATCCCGCCGGCGGTCAGCACGTAGCGAATCTCGCGAAGGCCACAACTCCACAGCACCGACGAGAGCTCCTCCGGCCCCGGGAAGCGCCGGACCGAACTCGGCAGGTAGCTGTATGCCTGGGAGTCGCCTGCCACGCGGCCCAATGCCGGCACCGCACGATCGAACCAGAGCTCGAAGAACGTCGACAGCGGCGGCCGCCGGGGCGTCGTGATCTCGAGCACGACGACTCGACCGCCGGGCCGAACCACCCGCGTCATCTCTCTCAAGCCGGTTCGCAGATCGGAGAAGTTGCGAGCGCCGAAGCCGACGGTCGCCGCGTCGAACCCGTCGTCCCCGAATGGCAAATCGAGTGCGTTTCCCACAACGAACTGGACGTCCGAGAGGCCCGTTGCCTTCTCTCGTGCCAACGAGAGCATCCGCTCTGAGAAGTCGCTGGCGATCACCTCCCCTTCCGGCGCCACACGCCCGGCGAGCTCGATCGCCAGATCCCCGGTGCCGGTTGCAACGTCGAGCACCCGGTCACCGGGTCCGACCTCCGCCAGGTCCGCCGCCCGCCGCCGCCAGGCGTGGTGCAGGCCGGCGGTCATGACCGTGTTCATCCGGTCATAGACGCCGGCGATCCGGTCGAACATGGCGCGCACCTGGGCCTCTTGGAGGGTGCCGGGCACGGACGGTGAGGAGCCCGCGGCAGACGTCATAGTCCCGGGAGCGAGGCTACTGCAGTTCTGAGAGGAACCCGACGAGGTTGTTGAACTTCTGCGGCGACTGCTGCGCCAGGCTCTGGAAGGACGGCATCGGCGAGGTCGGGTTGCGCAGCGTCGAGGCGATCGCCGCGGCGGGCAGCTTCGACCCGATGTGGGTGAGCGGCGGCCCCGGCCCGTTGTTGCCGTTGGAGCCGATAGCGTGACACGCGAGGCAGCCGGATTGGCCGACGACGAGCTCTCCGGCCGTGAAAGTCGCCTTCTGCTCCGAGCTCAGTGCCGCGGGCGGCTTCATGTCGACCGAGTTCGGGGAGCCGGTGTCGGCGCCCGTGTACGTCAGGAACGCGATTGCACCGATTGTCACGATCCCGGCGGCCAGCGCCACCGGCCGGCGCTCGATCCGCCGCTCCGGGCTGCGATCGTAGAACGGCAGCAGGAACAGCAGGATCATGCAGATCGTCGGCACGCCGATTGTCGCCATCGGCGTGAACTTCGGCACGTTCCTCATCACGCGCAGGACTTCGAAGAGGAAGAAGAAGTACCAGTCGGGCCGCGGTACGTAGGTGGTGGTGGTCGGGTCGGCCTTCGGACCGAGCTCGGCGCCGAACATCAGCGCGAGGAAGATGATCACCGCCATCACGACGCAGGCCATCACCGCGTCCTTGGTGACCGCGTAGGGGAAGAACGGCTTGCCCTGGTTCTTCAGGATTGAGTACTCGCGTAGGTACGCCTCTTTCTGAGCTTGGTTCAAGGCCTACACCTCGCTCTTCGGGGTCTCGGCCTCGACGGCGGTGTCGTGCTTCTCGGACTCGGCGCGAGCCCAGGGTGGCGCGCTGATCCCGAGCTTGGTGACGAGGTACAGGTGCGCACCGATCAGCGCCGCCATCGCGCCGGGGATCAGCAGCATGTGAATCGAGTAGAAGCGCGACAGCGTCGTCTGCATGAACTCGGGGCCACCGCGCAGGAAGTCCGAGAGGTACGGGCCGATGAACGGGCCGGTGCCGTTGATGTTCACGCCGACGATCGTCGCCCAGTAGGAACGCTGGTCGAACGGCAGCAGATAGCCGGTGAAGCCCATCGCCAGCGTCAGGATCAACAGCACGACGCCGATCACCCAGGTCAACTCGCGCGGGTACTTATACGCGCCGTAGAAGAACACCCTGCCCATGTGCAGGAAGATCAGGATGATCATCACCGATGCGCCCCACTTGTGCATGGCGTGCACGAGCTGGCCCGCGAACACGTTGTCATTGATGTTGCGCACCGACTCGTACGCGCCGCCGGCGGCGTCCGGCCGGTAGTACATCGCGAGGAAGACTCCGGTCACCGCCTGGTTGAGGAACGCGAACAGCGTCGCGGACCCGAGCGTGTACGCCCAGTTGATGCCGCGCGGGACTTTGCGCCACAGCAGCCAGCGCAGGCCGGGCGAGAGCGAGGTCCGCTCGTCGACCCAGTCGACGACGCTGATACCGGCTTCGACCGGCGAGAGGGCGCCGTTGCCGTTCTCCTCTCCGGGCCGTGCCGGTCGTGGCTTCAGCGTCTTGGGCAGTGGAAGGCTTGGCATCTCAGACGGAACGGGACAATCGGCTTACCAGTGGGACTCGTGCGCCCCAGGCGGCGGAGCGGCGGTCGAGAAACGCGGTGGGTAGAAGTACTGGCCGAGCCCGTCGAGCGGCTCGCCCGGGTCGCGCGGCGAGAAGCGCTTGAGCTCGGTGTTGACGGAGTAGCGGGGGCCGACCTGGACGTAGCCCTGGTACACGCGGGTGTAGAAGCGGTCGAGCGGGCGCACCGGGGGACCGCCCGCGACCAGGCCGCGGAAGTCGTAGACGCCACCGTGGCAGGGGCAGATGAAGCGCTCCGCGGCGGCCACGTATCGCACGGGGCACCCCAGGTGCATGCAGCGCGAGGAGAGCGCGATGAACTGGTTGTACTGGTCCGCCGGCTCGGTGTCGATCGCCGGGTTGCGTGCGCGCATGTAGGCGATCGACTTCCCAGCCTCCCCGATTCCCGGGATCAGGGTGACCACCTTCGTCACGTAGTTGTCGTTGGTGAAGTCCGACGGCACGCCGACCGTCTGCCACGGGAAGTTCGTCTGGTGGAACACCGGCGCCAGCGCGAATCCCAGCGCGGGGAGTGTGAAGGCGGCGGCCGCGACCATGCCGGCGCCGTTGGCGCTGAGGTTCATGAAGCGCCGGCGCGTGACGGTCTCGCCCTCGAAGGCGCCAGGGATGTTGCGCTCGGCGGTGTACTTCGATTTCGGTGCTGTGTGTCTGTCGGGCACGTACGTTTCTAAGTAAAGAGAACCTGAATTGAACGGGCCAGGAAGCGTATCGTCAACAAAGAGGCGACCGTCACGAGGTGGCGGCCCGCGCAGCCAAGCGGAGCGCCTCCGCAGCCCTTGCATCGCCAGCGCGCGCGAGCGTTTTTGCCTGCTCGTGGCCATCAGACGGACCCCAGCCGATGGCCGCGGCGCCAGCATCCCAAACGGCGGCCGCCAACTCCGGCTGTCCGGTCGCGTGAGCCTGCGCGACGAGTGAGATCACGTCGGCCAGCTCGGAGACCGCCTCCAGATCGCCGAGCGCGGCGAGGCGAGCCAGGCCCAGCGCGTAAAGCTGGTCGCCGAGCAGCAGCGCGATATCGGGATCGTCGGGCAACACCAGCGCCGGCGAGCCATAGTGCAATCGCGACCCCTCGATGATCATCTCGAGCAGTAGCTCGTAGTCCTCCTCGTGTCCGGCGGCGCGCGGACCGCGGGCGGCGACCTGCGCCGGTCCGGGACCGTCCGCGCCCGCAAAGCCGTCCCGTGCGCGTGCGGCCAGCTCGCCCAGAAGCCCACCCACCTCGACCAGCGCCGCGGCCAGCGATGCGCTCACGCGAGCTCCGCAAACGCCGCGCCCGCCGCCTCGACCGTGCGCTCGATGTCCTCGTCGCTGTGAGCGAGCGACGGGAACCATGCTTCGAACTGTGAAGCCGGCGGGTAGACGCCGCGCGCCAGCAGCCCCCGGCACCAGGCGCCGTAGGCGTCGAGGTCGCACGCCGCCGCGGACGCGTAGTCGCGCACCGGCTCAGAAGCGAAGAACGGCGTCACCAGCCCGGGGGCGCTCTGAACCTGCACCGGCACACCGGCCGACCGCGCGGCTCGCTCGAGCCCCGCCGCGAGCTTCGCCGTGACCACACTCAGCCGCTTGTACGCGGCCTCGTCGAGCAGCTCGAAGGTGGCGAGCGCGGCGGTCACCGCGAGCGGGTTACCGGAGAGCGTCCCGGCCTGGTAGACGTCGCCAGCGGGCGCGATCCGCTCCATCAGCACCGGAGGTCCGCCGTAGGCTGCGGCGGGCAGGCCGCCGCCGATGATCTTTCCGAGGATCGTCAGGTCCGGCATCACCGAAAAATGCTCCTGGGCACCGCCGCGCGAGACGCGAAAGCCGCTGATCACCTCGTCGAAGATCAGCAGCGCACCGGTGTGATCGGCGCGTTCTCGCAGCAGCTCCAGAAACCCAGGTGCGGGCGGAACGACGCCCATGTTCGCGGGAACGGGCTCGGCCAGGATCGCCGCGAACGCGTATCGCTCGGTCGCCTCTCGCACGGCGTCAGGGTCATTCCAGGGGACGATCACGGTCGCGCTGGCGGCGGCCTCCGTAACGCCCGGACTCGCCGGGATCCCTTGCGTCGCGAGACCTGATCCGGCCTGCGCCAGCAGGCCGTCGACGTGCCCGTGGTACGCGCCGGCGAACTTCAGGATGTGCTCGCGCTCCGTGACGGCTCGTGCGAGGCGGACCGCACTCATCGTCGCCTCCGTTCCCGATGAGGTCATGCGCAGCATCTGGACCGAGGGAATCCGGCGCGCGACCTCGGCGGCGAGATCGATCTCGCGCCTGGTCGGCGCCCCGAACGTGGTCCCGTCCCATGCCGCCTCGACGATCGCGTCGATCACCGCCGGGCGGGCGTGGCCGAGGATCAGGGGGCCCCAGGAGCAGACCCAGTCGATGTACTCGTTGCCGTCGACGTCGGTGAGCGAGGAGCCGTTGCCGCTGGCGATGAAGATCGGGTCCCGCCCGATCGATCGCATCGCCCGGACCGGCGAGTTGACCCCTCCCGGGAGCAGCTCCTGCGCACGGTGGTAGAGCTCAGTCGAGCGGGTCGTTGTGTGGTCTGCGAGGCTCAAACCCCGGCGTGCTCGCGTTCCCAGGCGCGGTAGTCCTCGGTGAAGTAGAGCAGCCGGATCTTCTTGAACTCCGTCGAGGAGTAGAGCGTCGCGCGCTCGCTGACCCCGGTCTCGGAGGCGATCGTGTCGAGGATCGCATCGCACTCCTCCTTGGAGCGGCCGTGCGCCATCGTGAAGATCGAGTAGGGCCAGTCCTTATAGGTGGGGCGCTGATAGCAGTGGGAGATCCCGCGGTAGGCGGCCATCCGCGGGCCAAGCTCCATGATCCGCTCGTCGTCGACCTTCCAGACCCCCATCCCGTTGGCGCTGAAGCCGGCCCGGCGGTGAAAGAGGATCGCCGCAACCCGGCGCAGCAGCCTGCGCTCCTGCATGCCGTGCAGGTGCTCGAGCAAGCGCTCCACCGGAATGTCGAGCTGCTGCGCAGCCGGCGCGTAGGGCTCAGCGACGACCGGCATGTCGCCCTGAAGTGCTCTGATGACGGCTATATCGAACTCGTCGTATGGCTGGCGCTCGGTCTCAGCCGGCGGCGCGACCTCGACCGCCTTGGCGAGATCCGCGGTGTCGCCCTCCATCTCCAGGTCCATTCGGATCTTGAACAGCTTCAGCGTCGGCAGCTGGCGGATCGACTCGGCGCCGGCGAGCCGGCCGAGCACCTCGAGCGTGCCGTCCAGCCCGAGCGGAGAGTCGGGCTCGGTCGCGATCGTGAACCAGATGTTGAATTCGTGGTTGCGCAGGTAGTTGTGCGAGACGCCGGGGTGGTCGTTGATCACGTTCGCCGCCCGCCACGGATTCTCGGGATCGACCTTGGCGGCGACCAGCATGGACGGGTACCCGAGGGCGCGCGTATCGAAGATCGGCGTGACCTGGCGGATGATCCGCTCGTCGAGCAGGCGCTGCACGCGGACGATCGCGTCGGCCTCCTCGATCCCGGCCTCGGCGGCAACGTGCTGGTAGGGCCGGGGCGCGATCGGGAAGCGGCCCTGCATGAGGTTCAGCAGCCGCTTGTCCAGCTCGTCGAGCGGGATCGCGGCGCCGTCCTTGCGGCTGCGCGTTTTCGGGCCAAAGGCGGAGCTCACTGAAGCCATCGGGCGGCATCCTTTGCGTGGTAGGTGATGATGATGTCCGCGCCGGCCCGCCGGATCCCGGTGAGCACCTCGAGCACCGCGGTTCGCTCGTCAAGACATCCCGCTGCGGCGGCGGCCTTGACCATCGAGTACTCGCCACTGACGTTGTAGGCCGCAAGCGGCATCGCCGTGTCGTCCTTGATCCGCCTGATCAGGTCTAGATATGGAAGCGCCGGCTTGACCATCACGATGTCCGCGCCCTCCTCGACGTCGAGGCGCGTCTCGCGCACCGCCTCATCGCCGTTGGCCGGGTCCATCTGGTAGCCGCGGCGGTCGCCGTACGCCGGCGCCGAGTCGGCGGCCACCCGGAACGGGCCGTAGAAGGCGGAGGCGAACTTCGCGGAGTAGGCGAGGATCGGGGTCTCGCTCAAGCCGTCCTCGTCGAGCGCGGCGCGGATCACGCCGACCCGCCCGTCCATCATGTCGCTCGGCGCGACGATGTCCGCGCCGGCACGCGCCTGCGAGACCGCGGTGCGCGCGAGCAGCTCGAGCGTCTGATCGTTGTCGACGGATCCCTCGCGCCAGCCGCGTCCAGCCTCGCTTAATCCGGCGGCGCGCGAGTCGTCCGGCTGCCGCACCACGCCGCAGTGGCCGTGGCTGGTGTACTCGCACAGGCAAAGGTCGGTGATCACCACGAGGTCGGGGAACGCCTCCTTGATCGCGCGCGTGGCGAGCTGCACGACCCCCTCGTCGTCCCAGGCCCCCGAGCCCTCGTCGTCCTTGGCCGCCGGTAGCCCGAACAGCAGGACCGCCGGAATCCCCAGCGCCGCGGCCTCACCGGCCTCGTCGACGGCGTGCGCGATCGACAGGTGGTCGACGCCGGGCATTTCCGCGATCGGCTCGCGTCGGTCGATCCCGTGCGCGACGAACATCGGATAAACGAAGTCCGCCGGTGAGAGTCGGGTCTCCCGTACGAGGCCGCGCAGCGCGTGCGTGGCGCGCAGCCGGCGCAGGCGAGTCTGCGGGAACGGCATTGCGCTACTGAGTGTAGGACCCCACCCAGCCCGGCGCATGCACCGTCTGGGGTGGGCGGGGACGCTAAACCACCCTGTAGACCTCGATCCTCGACTCGACGACGAGACCGCCCTCCAGATAGGGGTCCTTGCGCGCGAACTCCGCGATCTGCTCGGGCTCAGTGTCTTTGAAGATGATCACTGCTGCATGCGGCGGATCGCCGACCGCCCCTGCCATGACGATGTCATCGCGTGCCCGGATCCGCTCCAGGTGTGCCTCGCGGTACGGCGCACGGCGATCGAGAACATCCTCGACGTAATCGTAAAACAGGATGTGATGGCTCATTACGCGGTACCCTGGCAGATGTGGCCGATATTCAGAAACGTGGTAGCTACACGCCGCGGCGGGTGCGCGAGCGGCGCGCCTACCAGCTGGCACTGGCAAGCGGCGGCTTCGGGGTCGTCGGCGTGGTCGGGATCGTGCTCGCGTTCGCCGGCGTGGTCGGCGCCGGGTGGCCGATCATCTTCCTCGTCATCGCGGCGATCTGCGGGCTCTTGTTCCGCCGCATCGTCAACTAGGAAACGAAGCGGCGCAGCGCGAGACGCGCCAGCCCGGCGAACACCACCGTCAGCACCAAGAGATGCAGGAGCGGCCATCCGATCCCGGGTGAGGCGCCGCTGAACGCATTGCTGGCCGCTTGCAGCGCCGCCTTGAACGGAAACACGAAGGAGATCGCGTCGAGCACGGCCTTCAGCGCCCCGGAGACCGCGTTGGCCGGCACCAGCGCCACGAACGCGATCGGCAGCGACAGCAGAAACGCCATCAGCGAGGCCGTGCTCACTTCGCGGCCGATCGCCCCGATCGCCACGCCGAGGGCGCCGAACGCCAGCCCGCCGAGCGCCAGCGCCGCGACCCAGAGGCCAAACCGCGCCCACTCGAGGTGAACGAACGGCGAGATGCAGGCCGACATAACGAGTGTGACAACAGCCGCGCAGCCGGCCGCCAGCAGGATCTTCTCCGACAGCAACCCGTTCGGCGAGACCAGGCCACGGATCAACCGCGAGTACGCGTGCTCGGTGCGCTCCAGCGCGAGCATCGCGGCGGCGAGCAGCAGCGTCACGAACATCAGCGAGACGATCACCGCAATCGCGACAGCATAGGAGTCGGTCGGCGTCGTTGAGCCCGCCAGCTGGGTGACGTCGACGGTCAGCGGCGAGCCGATCGAGCCGAGCACCGGGTTCGCGAAGCTCAGCCCCTGGATCGCGAGATCGGCGAACGCGACCACCTGGCGGAGCGCGGGCTTGAGCGGCGAGTTGGCGGGCAGCGACGCGACCGCTCCTTCGATGATCGCCTTGGAGTTGCGGAGGCCGAGCAGGTTCACGTTCTCGCCGGCGAAGTTGATCTGGCCGCCATTGAGCACCTGCTGGAGGTCGCTGACCGCGGCCTGCAGCACGAGCTTGGAGACCGCCTGCTGGAACTGGTTGACGCGCGCGGTGATCTGATCGTTGACGAACTGGCGCTCGAGCGGATCCTTGCTGTTGAGGTAGACCTCGACGGTAGGCGAGCCGACGCCGGTGGTCACCAGGTTGCGCATCTCGGTGATGATGTCCGCGGGGACGACAACGGCGGCGACCGCATCCCCGTTCTTGACCGCGTCGATCGCCTCCTGGGTCGAGTTCACCTTGACCCGATCGATCGACTGAAACAGCGGCCCCTGGAGGTCTGAGATGTTGACCTTCTGCTGTCCGAACTGCAGCTTGCCCTTGCCCGGCTGGACCTCGCTGTAGAACGCCACCTTCGGCTTGCCGGGCGGGCTCGAGAGCGCGAAGCCGATCATCAACGCGATCAGGATCGGATAGACGATCAGCAGTCCGACAAGCAGCGGCGAGCGTCTAAGGATCTGGAGGTCCTTTACTAGCAGCCAGCGCATCGCGCGCTCTCAGTGGCCGTGCTCGTGGAGGAAGCGCACGAACGCCGCCTCGAAGTCGCGCGGGTCGCCGCCGACGGTGCGCTCGAGCTCGCCCGGGGTCCCGGTGAACAACAGCTCGCCGTCGACCAGCACTAGGACGCGGTCGCCGTAGCGCTCGGCCTCGGCCACATTGTGGGTCGAGTACACGACGGTCGTGCCTTTGTGGGCAAGGCCATCGATGAACTGCCAGAGGCGCTCGCGCTGGCGCGGATCGAGCGAGGCGGAAGGCTCGTCGAGCAGCAGCACGG
This sequence comes from uncultured Solirubrobacterales bacterium, assembly GCA_963824755.1. Taxonomy (GTDB): domain Bacteria; phylum Actinomycetota; class Thermoleophilia; order Solirubrobacterales; family Solirubrobacteraceae; genus Palsa-465. Next base: position 147,001 of record CAWGQT010000032.1, read on the forward strand.
CGGGCTCGCACAGCAGACCGATCGCGATGTTGACGCGCTGCTGGTTGCCGCCCGACAGCCGGCCGACCTCCTCGTCGGCGCGGTCATGCAGGTCGGTCTGCTCGAGCATCTGTTGTACGGCGGCGTCCGGGTCATCTAGCTTCTCGAGACGCGCGAACAGGCGCAGGTTCTCGGCGGCCGAGAGCTTCGAGTAGAGGGCCGGCTGCTGGGGGACCCAGCCGGGAGGCTTGTCGCTCGATTGGCGGACCTCGCCGGAGGTCGGTTCCAGCGCCCCCGCGAGAATCGACAGCAGCGTCGTCTTGCCGGCGCCGTTGGGCCCGATGATCGCGACAAGTTCGCCGGGCTTCAGCTCGAAGCTGACGTCCTGAAGGGCGGCGCGGGTGCCAAAGCGCTTGGTCAGCGAGTGGGCGGCGAGCGTGCTCATCCCTTCGCCTATGGCTGTGCTGGCGGGCAAGGCCCGGAGGTTAGAGGCTGGTGTGTTAGCCCGGCGTGTTTAGCCGGAGGTTCGTACCCGCGGCTCGAGCGACGCTCCGCACTTGTGGCAGAAGGCGTCGTCGGGCCCGGCAGGCGTATTGCAGTCGGGACATCGGTCGGGTCCGAGTGGAAGGGTCCCGGGCACCGGAGAGGTCACGAGCCATGGCTCGAGCACCATGTGACGGCGCAGGTAGACCACGGTCTGGCGGACCGTGGCCGCAATCGGCAGGGCGAGCAGCGCGCCGGCGATGCCATACAGCTGGTAGCCGATCAGCAGCGCGAGGATGATCAGGATCGGGTTGATGCGCAGCGAAATCCGGAACACCTGAGGCGCGACGAAGTGCCCCTCGAGCTGTTGCAGCGCGATGAACAGCAGTACCACCCAAAGCGCACTGATCGGATCGTTGAACAGCGCGACCGCGACGGCGGGCGCCGGCCCGATGATCGGCCCGATGTACGGGATGAACTCCATCAGCCCATAGAAGGCGCCGAAGAACACCGCGTACGTCTGCCCCGCCGGGAAGATCCCGACGGCGCCGAAGATCCACAGGCAGATCGCGGCGCTCGTGCCCATGATCAGGCTGAACAGGATCTGCCCGCGGACGTATCCGAACACCGCGCGCTGGACGAGCAACGGGTAATCGTCCTCGGCGGTTCCGTCCCCCTGGGGCATGATCTTGCGCACCAGCTCGCCGATCTGCTTGCCGTACACGAGCAGATAGATCGAGAGGACGAGGATCAGGACCAGGTCGAAGCCGATCGTGACCAGCTTGCCGAGCAGGTCACGCGAGAACGAGACGATGCTGCCCGAGCTCTTGAGGACCTTGTTCTCGAGCGTCTGCAGCGCCGTCTGCCCCTGATGCTGGACCTGGACGTGGATCCCGTGCCTGTTGAGCCAGTTCTGAAGATTCGTGAGGTCGTGGTTGGCGTGCCGGATCAGGCTCGGCACGTCGCTAGCGAACTTGCTGACCTGCGTGCTGACCACGTTCGCCAGCAGCACGCCGACGCCGGCCAGAATCCCGAAGCCCGCCAAATACACAACGAGGATCGCGAGGCCTCGATGCAGCCCGATCCGCTCGAGCATCTTGACAAGCGGGTTGAGAATCAGCGCGAAGGTGCTCGCGGCGAGCAGGATCAGGAGAACCGGCCCGGCGGCGCGAGCAAGCGCCCACAGCCCGAGGAGCGCGAGCGGCAGCAGCACGAGCTGGACCCAGCGGGGTACGACCACTGGCGGGATCGGCGGAGCGGGCGGGCGTAGATCACCGACGTCTTCGGACGACTTCGGCGCGGCCTGCTCCTCGCCCGCGCTGGCGCTTTCTTCCTCCAAGGCCATGCAACTGGAAGTATGGACGTCCCGCAGACATGAATAAACCCGTGAGTATCCTGTTTGTTGGCGACGTGGTCGGCGGACTCGGCCGGCGCACGCTGCTATCGCTGCTGCCTTCGTTGCGTGAGCGGCTCGAGCCAACATTTGTCGTCGTCAATGGCGAGAACGCCGCCGGCGGGGTGGGGATCACGCCGAAGATCGCTCAGGAGATGTTCGCCGCCGGCGTCGACGTGATCACGCTCGGCAACCACACCTACCGCCATCGCGAGATCTATCCGTACTTGGACCGCGAGGATCGGATTCTGCGGCCCGCCAACTACCTGAAGAGCCAGCCAGGCCATGGCTGGTGCGTGGTGTCGCGTGATGGCGAGCGGCTGGGGGTGGTGTCGTTGTCGGGCAACCTGTTCATGAACGCGGGGCGGGCGGCTTTCCCGGAGGCCGATGCCGCGCTCTACGCGCTGCGCGGGTCGGTCGACCACGTGCTCGTCGATATGCACGCCGAGGCGACCAGCGAGAAGGTCGGGATGGGCTGGTTCCTGGACGGGCGGGTGACCGCGGTGGTCGGCACGCACACCCACGTCCCCACCGCGGACGCGCGCGTGCTCCCGGGCGGCACCGCGTACATCACCGACGTGGGGATGACCGGACCGCGGGGAGGGGTGATCGGGGTCAAGCGCGAGCAGGCGCTGGAGGCGATGGTCACGCGGATGCCGATCAAGTTCGAGACCTCCGGTGAGGATCCGTGGTTGAACGGAGTCTTGATCCGGTGCTCCCGCTCGCAGCCGATGAGGGCCGAGTCGATCGAGCAGGTGCTGGTACCGGCGCCTGGGGTGGGTGCTTAGGGGCCGGCGCTGGCGCGCCTGCGTCCGTGAGGCCGTGCGGGCCCATGGACCCCGCCGCAGGCGGCCACTATCTACCCCGCGGCCACCGCCACCGGCCGCTGCGCCGGCCAGTCGTCTGCCGCCGCCAGTGCCGCCGCCTCCTTCGAGGGATGGCTCGCCACCAGCGCCACGATCAACATGGGGAAGAACCACGGGATGTACAGGTAGAACCAGTGCGTGATGCCCAGCTGGAGGGCGATCACGACCGCGGCGCCGAGCGCGGCGACCTCCACGATCGTGCGCCGGCGCGGGACAAACGCGACGACGACGGCGAGGGCGACCGCGGCGCCCTGGACGAGATGCTGGAAGAAGCCCAGGCCGCTCCAGAGCCCCCAGATCGAGAACGGCGAACCGCGGCCCGACTGGTAGGAGATCGTGTCGTGCCAGAAGGCGTGGAGGTCGTTATTCAGGAGGACCGGCAGCATCACGACCACGACAGTCAGCCCGTAGGCGATCAGATAGGCCACGAGCGAGCGTCGCCGAGGCCAGCGGTCGCCCACGCCGCGCATAAACAGTGGGGCCAGCGCCAGCGGCGCGAACTTCGTCATCCCGGCTAAGGCAGCAGCCGCCCCTCTCGCCGGCGCCGAGGTGATCACGAGCAGCGCCAGCACGATCAACATCGCGACCAAGGAGTCGTTGCTGTTGGAGCTGAGCGCGTACAGCGTGAACGGGTAGGCGGCCCACAGGTACGCGAACACCGTGCCGGTCGTCGGGCCGCGGATCTGGCGACCCAGAAGCCAGAGTCCGAGCAAGGTCAGCAGGTCGAACGCGACCGCGGCCGCGTGGGCCGCGGGGAGGTCGTCCCATGTCCCGCTCCAGCCGAACACGGCGCGGAACGGAACGTAGGCGTAGTAGTTGACCGGACCGTAGGTGTCGCCGTTGGCGTTGTCGTGGGGCCAGCCACCGTAGAGCGGCTTGTCGTGGAGCAGCTTGTCGGCGCCGATCACGCCCGCGTAGCCGACATCGATCACGTTCGAATCGGCGACGTTCAGCCCGATCCGGAAGCCGACCAGAAACACGACTCCGATCGCGAGCCACGATGCCGGCACCAGCAAGGGCAGCGGTCCCCGGGGACGCCCCCGACCGAACGCGAGCAGCAACATCCGGATCAGCAGGTAGACCAGGAACGGATAGGCGAGCGGCACCGATAGCCCGATCCGGGCATGGTTGAAGAACGCCAGCGAGATCGAGAACCCGAGCAGCATCAGCAGATCGAGGTGCAGCAGCGACCAGCCGGTCCAGCGGCCGCGCCGGCGCCGCGGGATGAACGGCACGAAGAACACGATGCACAACGGGATCCACACATACCACGCGTTCACGCGCCTGCCGAACGCGCCCGGATAGCCGCGCGCCATCGTCCACGCGACCTGGAATCCGGTCCACACCTCGGTCACCTTGCCGGTCGCGTTGTCGACATAAACCTGCATGAGCTCGCGGCCGTTCGGCCCCCTGGTGAACCAGCTCACCTGCCAGCGCCCCGGGCCCTTCGTGTACTCGTAGGGCACCAGCTTCCGATGCCGGCGCAGCTCGGCGATCACCCTCGAATCGCGGGAGGCGATCGCCAGCACCTGGTCGGCGGTGAGCCTGTACCCGGCGGGCGCCTTTCCCAGCGACGTGACGAGGACCGGAGCGTTTGGGTCTGTGTAGGTGCTCGACGTTGCTCTTGCAGCGTGCGCCGCCGCAGGCCCGGCCGCGGTAGCCCCCAGAATCAGCGCTAGCAGTAACGCAACGCGCGCGAGGGCAACTCGGGCTACGCCCTGAAGCTCCAAAGCTTCTGCCCGAGGAACGAGAGCGGCGTCGCGGTGACGATCGCTATCGCTTGCGAGATCACCTTGCTGAGGCCTGCCACCTCCACGAGGCCGATCAGCACGAGCAGCTGCACCCCGTAGGCGAGCAGCGAGACGGCGAAGAAGCGAACGCCCTGAAACATCGGATGGCCGCCGCGGGCGTCGAACGTCCAGTGCCGGTTCAGCCAGAAGTTGTTGATCACCGACACGACGAAGGCGATCACGGAGCCGATCCGGTAGTCGATCCCGGCGACCGAGACGCAGGCCGTGAACACCGCGAGGTTGACGACGTAACCGCTCGCGCCGACCGTGACGAACCGAACGAGCTGCTTCCAGTTGTGCGGCTTGCGGACGCCGTGTCGGACGCGCAGGTGCAGCGGCACCTGCAGCTCGCCGGGACTCGACAGCTCTACGGCGGGCAACTCGACGGTTGAGGTCAACTCTTCGGGCATCAGGAAAGCGTATCCGCGCTGTATTCCAGCACCGTAAGACATTCCAGGCGCTAACACGCCCCTAATCGTCTCGGTTAGTTCCCCGATCGCTCGTGTCATCCTCCTCCACGCCGAAGTGCTGGCGCACCATCGGGGCGACGTCGCGCAGCGACCATTGAGTCCGCACGGCCTTCGAATCCGGCCCGGTCCCGGACCATAAGAGCGCGCCGAGCGAGTCCGAGCGATGCAGCGAGCCATGGCTGCCGCCACCGACGTGATCCGCTCCTCCCCAGTCGACAAACTCATAGCCCGGAGCCGCTGAGAGCAGGACGTCGCCGGCGGTCGGACACGCGAGCGCCGACCAGACGCGCGCGAGCGCGTCCGGGTACTCCGTGCACAGAAAGCGGCCATCCTGGACCTCGCCCCGCAGCGCCGTCAGATCGCCCTCCACGCTCCAGCGTCCGCCACGGGAATCCTCGAGCTCGCCGCCGGGCACGAAGCGCAGCTCACCGCGCCGGCTGCGTACGACCGCCTCGCGCTCGGAGTCGCCCGCCATCCACATCACCAGATCGACCCCCTCGATCTCGCCCGCCACCTCGAGCGAGCGCTGAAGGAGCTCATCCCGATCGTCTTGGTCGAGCACGTAGATCATCGCCGAGCGCTGAGCGGGACTGAGCGCGAGCTTGGCGCCGGCCGAGCGGGACGGGCGCGGCGTGGCGACCTCGAACTCGCTGAACGCCTCATCGAACCGGATTCGCTCCTCGACCGACGCCTGCGAGTGGTCGGAGGTGACGATCACCGCGTACTGCTCGAAGAAGGCGTCGGGTCCGCCCGCGGCATGCATCAGACGCTCGAGCTGACGGTCCGCAGCGGCGATCGAGGTGACCTGTGCGTGCGGACCGTTCTTGTGCGACCAGGCGTCGTTGTCCGGAAGCGAGAAAAGCAGGAAGTCGAACAGGTCGTTCTCGACCAGGTACGCCCCGACGCAGCCGGTGTGCTGATCCCGGATTCCGGGCATCCCCAGCTGCCCGCGGCAGCCTGTCTTGCGACTGGCGTAGAGGTCGGCATAGAACAGCTCTCGCGGGCCGTCAATCGTCCGGCGAAACAGGGTCGAGGTGACGATCGTGGCGAGGGCGGTCTCATTCGAGACGTCGTGGTGGTAACGGCCGCGGTAGATCAGATAGGTGGTGCCCGCGGTCCGCACGTCTTCGTCGTCGAGCGATTCGAACACCGTCTCGACGTCGTGCGAGAGATGCTCGGCGTTCATCCGGTAGACGGTGTCGGTCAGCGAACGCAGCACGCCGAACTGCCGAGACGCCGAGAAGCTCGAGCCGTACTCGACGTACCGCGCCTCGTCGCGGTGGTACCAGTTCATGCTCGGGATCAGATGCTGGTCCGGCCCCACGCCCGTGGTGATCGTCGCCGCGCAGACCGGCGTCACCGAGGGGAACGCAGCCACGCAATCGTCGACATAGACGCCCTCCTCGCGGATCCGCTGAAGGGCCGGCGCTCTGCCGGTTGCGATCGCGCGCTCGAGCATCGCCGGCTTGAGCGCGTCGATCACCACCAGGACGAGCTTGCGTGCGGCCGTCACTTGAGGATCCGCAGGCCCGCGTACTTCTGCTCGCTTCGCGCGCGCCCTGCAATCAAGAGCCAGAGCAGCAGCACGAACCCGATCGGACCGACGGGCGGCGCAACCACCGACAGCGCTGCGAACACGACCGCAATGCCCTCGGCGTAGAGCGGGATGGCGGCCGCGGCGCCCCGATCGAGTCGCGCCCGCACCCGTGCGAACAGCGGCAGCGTCGCAGCGAGGCCGACCGCGGCGCAGAGCAGTCCACCAATCAAGCCGGGCCACGCGGCGTAGTGGCCGCGGGCGAGGGATCCGGCGAACAGGAGCGCGCCGAGCGCGAGACTCACAACTGCGAGCGCGACCAGCCCTGGCCCGCGTTCGAGCCGCTCGCCGTAGCGACGCTCGAGCAGCGCGACAACGACGACGCCGACGACCAGAAGCAGGAGGAACCAGCCGCTCTGGAGAAACGAATAGTCGGTGCCCTTGAAGTGGATCTCGACATTGCCCGCGGCGAGTGCGCCGACCGCCAGACCCGGCAGGAACGGTCGGATCCCGACCGCCGCCGCGACGCCCATGCCCTGGAATATGTCGAACGCCAGATGCACCGTGCTGTACCGTGCCTGTACGTGACGATAGACAAAAGGGCATGACGAGCCCTGCTGGCAGCGGTGGGTCAAGACGCACCCGGTCCACCGCACGAGATATCGAACGGTACGCGTCGCTGTTCGCCGAGCGCACCAAGGTCATGAAGTCCTCGGCGATGCGCGACCTGATGGCCCTCACCGAGCGCGACGACGTGATTTCACTTGCCGGCGGGCTGCCCGACACCTCGACCTTCCCACCGGACTCATACGCATCGCTGATGGGGAAGGTGGCGGTCGAATCCTGCGCACGAGCGCTGCAGTACGGACCGACCGAGGGGCTGACGCTCGTGAAGCACTGCATCGCACAGGTGATGGGGGCCGAGGCGATGGAGGTCGACGCCGACGAGGTACTGGTGACCACCGGCGGCCAGCAGGTCATCGACCTCGTCTGCAAGACGCTGCTGGACCCTGGCGATGTGGTCGTCTGCGAGGCGCCCACATACCCCGGCGCCGTTCCGACCTTCTCCGCCTATCAGGCGGACGTCGTCCAGGTGACGATGGATCGCGATGGGATGCGGGTCGAAGAGCTCGAGCAGACGCTCGAGGCGCTCGAGCGCTCCGGCCGACGTCCGAAGTTCATCTACACCGTCCCCAACTTCCACAATCCCGCCGGCGTGACGATGTCGCTGGAGCGCCGCCGCGAGCTCGTCCGGATCGCGGGCGAGCGCGAGCTGCTCGTGCTGGAGGACAATCCCTACGGCCTCCTGCGCTACGAGGGCACACCGCTGCCGACGCTACGGTCGCTCGACGACGAGTTCGTGATCTATGCGAGCACCTTCTCGAAGATCCTCTCGCCAGGCGTGCGGCTCGGGTGGGCGGTCGCACCCGCTCCCGTGCTCCAGAAGATGAACATCGGCAAGCAGGGCTCCGATCTCTGCTCCTCCTCGATCTCGCAGTACTTCGTCGCCGCGTACTTCGAGTCCGGGCCTTGGGAGGACTACGTGCGCTCGTTGATCGAGATCTACCGCCGCCGCCGCGACGTGATGCTCGACTCGCTCGCCGAGCATTTCCCGCGCGAGGCGCAGTGGACCCATCCGCGTGGCGGCTTGTTCATCTGGGCGACGTTGCCCGACTACATCGATACGACCGACCTGCTGGCGCGGGCGCTGGAGGACCATGTCGCGTTCGTTCCGGGTCGCGCGGCGTTCATCGACGGCCGCGGCGGCTCCTCGATGCGCCTGAACTTCTCCGGCGTCAACGAGGACGACATTCGCGAGGGGATCCGCCGCATCGGTGAGGTCGTGCGCGAGCAGGTGGCTCTGTACGGCACGCTGACGGGTGTGCGGGCGCCGGCCGAGCAATCGGCGGCGCGAGAACCCGCGACGAGTGGCCGCGAGCCGCGCCCCGAATCGGATCCCGCCCGCCCCGGGCGGGAACTTAATTCAGAGCTCGCGAAGGTCCTGCACCTGCGCAAACGCGCTGGATGAGCCGCGTCGCGGTCCTAAAGGGGGGCCGCTCGCTGGAGCGGCAGGTGTCGCTGAAGTCCGGAGCAAGGGTGCAGGACGCGCTCGAGCGCCTCGGCCACGACGTGGTGACAATCGACGTCGGCGGCGATCTCGTCGATCGGCTGATGGCCGCCAAGCCGGATGTGGCGTTCGTGGCGCTGCATGGACGCGACGGCGAGGACGGCACGGTGCAGGAGTTGCTCGAGGTCATGGGGATCCCGTACACAGGCTCGGGTGTGTCGGCCTGCATCCGCTGCGCCGACAAGGTCCTCGCCAAGCACGCGATGCTCGACCACGGTGTCCCCACGCCGGACTTCTATGCGTTCAACGAGACCGCGTTCAAGGAGCTCGGCGCCGCACAGGCATTGCCTGCGATCGAGGAGCGTCTGCAGTTTCCGATCGTCGTCAAACCGGCCGGCCAGGGCTCGGCGCTCGGCATCAAGTTCGCGCGCACGCCCGCCGACGTGCCGGCGGCGCTGGTCGCGGCGTTCTCGTACGACCGCAAGGTGTTGCTCGAGCGGCACGTGACGGGCCGCGACCTGGCGGTCTCGATCCTCGAGGAGGGCGGAGGGGCGGGCAGAGGGGCGGGCGGGAAACCTATTCCCCTGCCGATCGTCGAGGCGGTCCCCGAGCAGGAGGACTTCTACGACTTCGAGGCGCGCTACGAGATCGGACGGACCCGGTTCGAGTGCCCGGCGGCGCTCGAGGACGGGATCGGTGAGCGGGCCAGCCAGCTCGCGCTCGAGACTTATGCGCTGCTCGGCTGCTCCGGGTTTGGCCGGGTCGATCTGATGCTCGAGAACGACACCCAGGACCTCTACGTGCTCGAACTCAACGTGATCCCTGGCTTGACGGAGACCAGCCTCTTGCCACAGGCCGCCGATGCCGCTGGAATAGGCTTCGACGAGCTGATCGGGCGGATCCTCGAGGCGGTGAGCCAGCGGTGAACATCGAGACCCAGCGAGAAATCCTGCGGACGTTCTTCGCGCTCCGGGACGCCCACACCACGACGCTGGCGCCGCAGGCCGTTCGCCAGCGCGCCGACGTTTACATGGATCCCGCGCGGCTGGCCGCAGAGGTCCGGGCGCTGTTTCGCGGGCGCGCGCTCGTGGTCGGGTTGAGTGCGGATCTGCCCGGGACCGGGGGGTGCGTCGCGACCGAGGTCGCCGGCGTTCCCCTGCTGCTGGTGCGCGGTGAAGACGCCGCCGTACGCGCCTTCCTGAACATCTGCCGCCACCGCGGCGGGCGCGTGTTCAGTGGCCGCGGCCGGCCTGGCCGGGCGCTCAAATGCCCCTACCACTCGTGGGCCTACGACCTCGACGGTGCGCTGCTCGGGCAGCCGCTCGCGCGCGATGCGTTCGAGGGCCTCGAGCGCTCGCAGTTCGGCCTTGTGCCGGTGCCCGTCGCCGAGCGCTTTGGTGTGATCATGGCGCGGCTGGGCAGCGATGAGCCGATCGACGTCGAGACCGAGCTCGCAGGGCTGGGGCCGGAGCTGGCCTCTTATCGCTTCGACGAGATGAGCTTCTACGAGCAGCGGGAGGGCGTGTTTGAGGCCAACTGGAAGCTGATCCACGACACCTTCACCGAGAGCTACCACATCTTCTCGCTCCATCGCGACTCGATCGCCGGCGACCTGCTCTCCACCCCGTTCGTCGGCGAGAACTTCGGTCCGCATACGCGCGGCGTCGTGATGCGCAAGGAGGTCGTCTCGCTGCTGGAGCGACCGGAGTCCGAGTGGGAGCTGCGACCGTACGCCTCGATCGTCTACCTGTTGTTCCCGAGCGCGCTGCTCAACATGCCGATGAGCGGCCACGTCGAGCTCTGGGAGATGTACGCGGAGCCCGAGAACCCGCACCGCACTCGCGTCACCGTCCGCTACTACGTTCCCTCCGGTGAGGTCGAGGAGCGACGCGCGTTCTGGGACGCGAACGTCCGCTTTACGAGCCGGGTCGTGTTCGAGGAAGACTTCGGCCAGCAGCAGGACATCCATCGCTCGCTGCGCACCGGCCTGATGCCGGAGGTCGTCTACGGCCGCAACGAGCCGGCCCTGATCCACCACCACGAGCAGATCGAGCGCGCGCTGGCGAGGTCGCGAGAGACCGAGCCGGTCTAGGCTTCGCGCGGATGGCTGGTGCGGGACGGCGGCCGGGGCCGGCGCTCGCCCCACCACTCCCGGACGATCGCCAGCGGGCCATAGCCGTAGCGCCCGCGTCGGCGCCTGACCTCTTCCCAGTGGCGGCGATGGCTGACGACCATCGCGTCCAGGTCTGCCTCGCGCTCCCAGCACTCGCGACAGTGCGCATCGCCCTCGCTCGGAGACCCGCAGACCGGGCAGCTGCCGGCACTCTTCGGAGATGCCGTGGCTCGTGCGACCACGGCTACAGGTGCAACCCGAGTTCTCATCGACGCTTCCCGGGGAGTGATGTTAGGGGCGAGCTGGCGCTTACGCGCCGCTCGCCGGATGTGGCTGCGGCGTTCGGTCGGAGCGGTGACCGCGTCCCGGCGACCGTCCAACACCCTCCTTCCCTCTGAAGTAACCAGCGCGGGAGGGATGAGCGTCCATTTCGTGACAAAGCGACCAAGTCAGCGAGCGAAATGTGCCCTAATGGCCGCTGTGGAGGGTGTCGCGCAAACCCGCGAGACCACCGGCTCTCTAGCAAGAATTGATAACAGCGGTCGCTGGCAGGAGGCACTGGGCTACAGCCCTGAATTGGGCGCCTGAGGCCTGCGACCCCGCCGGGGCTGAACTTTGCCGCCTTTGTTCGGACAGTCCGAACGAATTCGCCATTGTTCACTTGCGCCGGCGCGGACGGTGGGTTTGCACCCGAAGCGGGCCACTATCAACTTCGCCCAACGGCCCCGGTTTGTGCGACACCCTATGTGGCGTCCATTTAGGCGCCCGTCGCCGCCGCCACGAGCCACTCCGTTGCGAAATGGACGCTCCCGCCGGCTAGGAGTCGCCGGCGGCGAAGTCCTCGGGCGTCACCTGGTCGAGGAAGTCCTTGAACTTCTCGACGACTTCCTCAGTGTCCTCGACCTCGTGCTCGAACTCGATCGCGGATTCGGCGATCACGTCGTCGGCGGCGAAGATCGGGGCGCCGGCGCGGACCGCCAGCGCGAGCGCGTCGCTGGGACGCGAATCGATCTCCAGCTCACGCCCGTTGACGCGGAGGCTGATCGACGCGTAGAAGGTGTTCTCGCGCAACTCGGTGACCGCGACGCGGGTGCACTCGACCTCGAGCTCGCCGAGAACATCGGAGAGCAGATCGTGAGTCATCGGCCGCGGGGTCGAGGCGCCCTGGAGCTTCATCAGGATCGCTGCCGCCTCGGGGTGGCCGATCCAGATCGGCAGGAATTTGTTGCTCTCGACGGTCTTCAGCAACACGATCGGCTGCTTGCCGACCATGTCGAAGCTCACGCCATAGATCACCATCTCCTGCACGCCGGGCTCCTCATACGTGGACCCGAGCAAGTATAAGCCGCTGGCAGAGCCGTTCTGCGGCGTCGATCCTGCCTGCCGGCGGAGCCGCCAGGGCGTAAGCTAACCGGTCAAGCCATGGTTGCTGGTGAGGTGGAGCGGCTGCCCGTGGGCTCGGCGATACAGCCGGGCGGCCGTAAGCCCGCGCCCGGAGGGCTGGCGCTCGTGCAGGCGTTCATCAACACGCACTACGACCTCGAGGTCGTGCACGGGGCCGAGGTTCTCGACAGCTCGGGGGCCGTCGCACAGTGGCTGGTGTCCCGGGGCGTGGTCCAGGCTCGCCCGCGAATCCGGAAGAGGGACGTGGAGCCGCTGCTCGTCGTGCGCGAGAGCCTGCGCTCGCTGGCGCAGGCGAACTCCAACGGCGACCCGGCGTCGCTGGCCCGCCTGAACGTGGCCGCCCGCGGAGCGCCGGTCGAGATGCGGTTCGGCGCCGACGGTCCGGAGTTCGTGGCAGGCCGCGAGACGGGACTCGGCGCGGCGATCGGCGTGCTGCTCGCCGCGGCCGCGGTGGCGATGATCGACGGGACGTGGACGCGCCTGAAGGTCTGTCCGGGCGAGGACTGCGGCTGGGCGTTCTACGACCACTCGCGCAACCAGACCGGCCGCTGGTGCTCGATGTCCGTCTGCGGCGGCCGGGCTAAGGCCAAGGCGCACTACCGGCGCAGGCGAGGTGGTTGATGTGCGCGCGGTTCTGACGCTGATCGCAGCTCGCGCCGGGCGCCGGGGTGGGCGGGGGTTGATTCATTGGCTACTGCCCGTGCTCGGCATCGCGCTGGCCACCGCGTTCGCCGGTGCAGTGGCCGCGGAGAGCACGATCGCCGGCGACCAGGCCGCGCGCTCGTCGTTGAACTCCCTCTCGCCGCTGGATCGGGCCGTCAGGATCACCTGGCAGGGGGTCGTCACTCCCGGGGTCGCAGCGCAGGCTCGGACGACGCTCCGGAGCCTCGGTCTCGGCGCGCAGACGGAGGTGCTGCTGCTCTGGCCGGTGCGGCTCGGGGGGATCGTCGTGCGGCCCGCGGCGATCGCGCCATTGAGCCGCTGGGTGTCCGGTGCCGCGCCTGGCCCCTGCCGCGCCTCGGGATGCCCGATGCTGCTGGTCGGCGGGACACTGCCACGATCGGCGGGGGCGCTGACGACGTTCGGCGTCCGGATCACCGTGGCCGGCCGCGGTCGCCTGCGCTCGGCGGCACCGCTCGGCTTCACGCCCGGCGGCACGAGCGGCGAGCCGCCGCTGCTCGTGACCAGCGACGTGGCAGGGCTCGGGTCGCTCGCCGGACTCAGCGGCGTGTACCGAACCCATAGCTGGCTGTCAGTGCCGGCGCTCGGGTCGCTTCACAGCTGGCAGATGCGCTCGTTCGAGGCTCGGCTGCAGCGAGCGCAGACGCAGCTGGGGACGAACGGGAGCCTGTTCACCCTCAGCGGGCCGTTCAACGCGATCGACGCCGCTCGCGCCCAGGCCTCGGCGGCGCCGAGGAGGCTGCTGCTGGTCGGCGGGGGCGCGCTGGCAGCACTGGCGCTGTTCCTGGTCCTGGCCGCCGGTGGACTGAGGCGCGACCAGGGTGCCGACGTCGCCCGCCTGCGGGCCGCTGGCGCCCGCAGCGGACAGTGTCTGATGTTCGTGGTCGGCGAATGTGGGTGGCTGTGTGCGATCGCGCTGCTGGCCGGCGCCGTCCTCGCAGTGGCGGTCGCGGCGCTGCTGGCCACCGCAGCGGGGCTGTCGGCGGGTGCAGTGCTCGCACACAGCCTGCTGACACCGGTCGCCCTGCTCGCGCTGGCGGGGGGACTGATCTGCTCCACGGCGCTGCTGGCGCTACTGCTGCTCGTCTCGTGGCGCCACGCCGCCGACGTGCTGGCAGTGGCGGCGATCGCTGCCCTGGCACTTGCCCTCAGCAGCGCCGGGAGCGGAAGCGATCCGCTGGCCGTCCTGCTCGCCCCGCTCTGCTGCCTGGCCGGTGGCGTGCTCGTGTATCGCGGCGCGGCCGCGGCGCTCCGAGGCGGCGAACGGCTGGCCCGTCGCGCTCCCGTGCTGAGCCGGCTCGCGCTCGTCGGGCTGGCGCGCGCGCCGGCGGCGCCGTCGCTGGCGATCGCGTTCATCGCGGTCAGCATCGGCCTCGGAGGATTCGCGCTGGCGTACAGGGCGACGCTGCTACGCGGCACCGCTGACCAGGCCGCCGCGCGCGTCCCACTCGACGCGATCGTCGCGCCCGGGCCGGACTTCACGCCGCCGCTGCAGCTCGTCTCGCTGTCACGGTGGCGCTCGCTTGCCGGCGGGACGGTGCTCCCGGTGAGGCGCACCGACGCCACGTACCTCAACGGTGGAGGCACCGTAACCGTGCCGGCGCTGGGCGTCCCGGCCGCCGGCCTGACGCTGATGCACGGCTGGCGAGCCTCCGACGGCTCTGCGCCGCTGCCGGCCCTTGCACGACGTCTCGTCCCGGCGGGACCGGTGCGGACGCCGGGTCCGATGCTGCCCGCGGGCACGCGCTCGCTTTCGGTGGGGCTCTCCTCGCCGGCGCTTGCGGTGAGCGTGAGCGCGGATCTTCGGGACGTGTCCGGTGCGGTCCAACAGGTCGCGCTGGGCACCGCGGGACCGCGGCCGGCCAGATTGCGTGCCGCGGTCCCTCCGGGCAGTTGGGAACTCGAGGCACTGGAGCTCCAGGAGCCCTCCGGCCTCGAGGCGACAAACGGCCATCAGAACGGCGAGAACCCGGCCGCCGCGACGCAGTTCACCGCGCCGCTGACGATCGGGCCGGTAAGCGCCGTCGCCAGAAGCGGGGTGAGCGCGCTGCCGGTCGCGGCGTGGCGCGCCGTAGGCGCGGCCTCGACCGGATTGGCGACAAAATTGTCGACAATCCGTGGCGCGGATGCGCTCGCCACGGGCGCCGGCGCCATTTCGATTCGCTTTCAGACCAGTGGCCAGCCAGGGGTGCTGCGTCCCGTGCAGCCGAGTGACTCACGCCCGCTTCCGGTGCTCGTCGACCCCCAGACGGCGGCCGCGGCGGCGCCCGGCGGCCGGCTGGCGTTGACGATTGACGGCTTGCCGATCGACACGCGCATCGCCGGCGTGCTGAAGCGCTTTCCGACGATCTCCTCGGGTGACGCCGGCTTCATCGTCGCCGACGAGGCGACGCTTGCGGCGGCGCTCGATGCGCAGCAGCCGGGGCAGGGGCGGGCGGATGAGCTGTGGATGGCGACGCGCGACCCCTCGCGCTTACGGGCTGCACTGAGTGACGAGCCGCTGGCGCAGCTGACGGCGACATTCCGCGGCGATATCGAGCACCAGCTCCGGTCAGCTCCGGTCGCGCGTGGGGTGCTCGGCACGCTGATCGCCGCCACCGCGCTTGCCGGCGCGCTCGCGGTGATCGGGCTGCTGGTCGCGCTCCTGGGCGCCGCGCGAGACGAGCGCGTCGAGAGTGACCTCGTCATGCAGGGGATGGGCCCTCGAGGACTGCGTCGCGAACTGCGGATGCGGATGCTGCTGGCGGGCGTGATCGGCGTGTTGCTCGGACTCGTGATCGGCCTCGCTCTCACAACGCTCGCGGTCGTGACGGTGCGCGCAGCCGGAACGGTGGCGGTGCCGGAGCCGCCGCTGGTGACGGTCGCGCCCTGGGGGATGCTCGTGCTGTGGGCGATCGCCGCGATCGGGGCTATCGGGGCCGCGAGCTGGCTGGCGACGCGAACGGCGGTGGCGAGGTGAGCGCCTTGCTGCTCGACCTGCGCGACGTGTTCTGCGTCCACCGGACAGACGAGGGCGATGCCGCCGCGCTTCAGGGGACGACGTTCGCCGTGCAGGAGAAGGAAATCGTGTGCGTGCTGGGGCCCAGCGGCGCCGGCAAGAGCACGATGCTGCGCGTGATCGCGGGGCTCGAGACGCCGTCGGCGGGCGCCGTCAACGTCCTGGGCCAGGACATCGGACGGCTCTCGGACCGAGCCCGGGCGCGTCTACGGCACGCCCACATCGGCTTCCTCGGCCAGCATCCGGAGTCGGTGCTGCCACCCGACCTACGGATCGCGCAGGCTGTCGGGCTGCCCCTCGCGCTCAGGGGCATCGCATCCGAGCAACGGCAGAGCCGCGTCACGGCTCTGCTCAGGGCCGCTGGGCTCGCCGACCGGGCCGATGCGCGTCCGTCCGAGCTCTCCGGCGGCGAGCGCCAGCGCGTCGCGCTGTGCGTCGCGCTCGCGCACCGGCCACGACTGCTACTGGCTGATGAGCCGACCGGCGAACTCGATGCGGCGGCGGCAGACGCGGTGCGCGGACTGATCGCAGAGCTCGCGCGCGCCGATGGCGCGACCGTTGTAATGGTCTCCCACGATCCCGAGAGCGCGTCGATCGCGGATCGCTCGGTGCACATCCGCGACGGCCGTATCGTCGAGGACAGCCGCAACGGCAGCCACGCGTTCCTGGTCGCACCGGGCGGATGGCTGCAGCTTCCGCGGAAGATGCTCGCCCAGGCCGGGATTGGTGAGCGGGTGAGCGCGCGAGTCGTGGAGGGCGGCGTGATCGTGACGCCGGCCGAGGGCGAGGCGATCTCCGTGGCGCCGTCGAGGCTGCGGCTACCGACAGCGCTCGTCCTGGGCCAATGGGAACCTGCGCGAGTCGAGCTCCGTGGCGTGGGGCGGACGCGCGGGCGCGGCGCGGCGCTCCGGCGCGTGCTCGACGAGCTGTCGATGACGTTCGCACCGGGCGGGATGACCGTCGTGACCGGCCGGTCGGGCACGGGCAAGACCACGCTGCTGCGGTTGCTCGGCGGGCTCGACATCCCCGACGAAGGTCAGGTGCTGATCGACGGCCGCCGGCTCGAGGTGTGCGACACCGAGGAACGAGCGGCGCTGCGGCGGCAGCGGATCGGCTACCTGCCCCAGCAGCCCTCGCCGGTCGGCTTCCTCAGCGCGCAGGAGAACGTCGTGCTGTCACTGCGGCTGCGAGGCTGGGAGACAGATGAAGCTGGCGAGCGCGCCGCGATCGTGCTCGCCCACCTAGGGCTTGCGGACCGGGCGCGGCAGCGGGTCGCGCGCCTGTCCGCCGGCGAAGGTCAGCGGGTGGCGCTCGCGCGCGCACTGGCGAGCGCCCGCGGCCTGCTGATCGTGGACGAGCCGACATCGCGTCTCGACGAGGCCAACGCCGGCGCCGTCGCGGAGATCCTGGCCGCAGCGGCGGCGGAGGACGGCCAGACGGTGATCTGCGCCACCCACGACCCCGAGGTGATCCGTCACGCCGGAGAGGTGGTCGGTCTCTCCCCCTGGCGGGAGCCCCACTGACTAGATCGCGCCCTCCCCCTAGATCGCGCCCTCCTCCTCGAGCACCCGGCGCGCGACCGCGAACGCCGCATTGGCAGCAGGGACTCCCGCGTAGACGGCTGTGTGCAACAGCACCTCGCGGATCTCATCCGCCGTCAGCCCGTTGCGCAGCGCCGCACGTATGTGCATGCCGAGCTCGTTCTCGGCTCGCAACGTGACCAGCGCGGTGAGCGTGATCGCACTGCGGAAGCGGCGATCAAGACCCGGCCGGGACCACACCCCGCCCCATGCGTAGCGGGTGATGAACTCCTGGAAGGGCTCGCCGAAACCCTGGGCGGCGGCCGTCGCTCGGTCCACGTGCTCGTCGCCGAGCACCTCGCGGCGGGTCTTCATTCCGGTCTCGTAATCGCTCACCTCAGAAACTCCTCAATCAGTCGCGTGACCAGTTCGGGCTGTTCGATGTTCGCGAGATGTGCGACGTTCGGCACGATCTCGAACCGCGCGCCAGCGATCCCGGCCGCGACCAACCTGCCGTCGTCGGGCGGCGTCGCCGGATCCTCGGCGCCGGCGATCACCAACGTCGGTGCCCGCACCCGCGCCAGCGCATCGCGGAGGTCAAGCCTCGCGAGCGCCTCGCAACAGCCCGCATAGCCCTCCGGCGGCGTCGCGACAAATCGATCTCTAATCGCCCGCGCAACCTGGGGATGCGACTCCCGGAACGCCGGCGTGAACCACCGTCCTAGCACCGCATCCGCGATCGGCTCCATGCCGTGCTCGCGGGCGACGGCGGCACGCTCGCGGTGGCCAGCGGAGCGCTCAGTGCCGAAATACGCGCTCGTGCAGCACAACACGAGCCGCTCCACCCGGTCTGGCGCATGCGCGGCGGCCCAGATGCACGTCATCGCGCCGATCGAAAGACCGCACAGCGAGACACGCTCGATCCCGTTCGCGTCGAGCAGGCCGATCAGATCGCGACCCAGGTCTGCGATCGAGTACGGCCCCGGAGGCACCGGCGACGACCCGTGGCCGCGCGCGTCGTAGCGCAGGACACGAAGCCGCTCAGCCAGTTCCGGAGCTTGCGCGTCCCACATCGAGAGTGTCGTGCCAATCGAGTTCGACAGGACCACGACCGGCGCGCCTTCAGGACCCGAGAGCTCATGGTTGAGCGCCAGCGTCACGCGTGCCTCGCGAGCGCTCGGTCGATCAGGGCACCGGTGACCCCCAGGTAGCGCTCCGGCTCGAGCGCGGCATCGAGGCGCTCAGTCCCGAGCCCCTCGGCAACCTCGGGAAGCTCGATCAGAACATCTCGCAGCGACCGCCCGTCGCGCACCGACCGCGATACCGCCTCCTCGACGAGCTTCTGCGCCGCCGGACGGCCAATCGAGCCCGAGAGCGCGACCGCGACGCTCTCGCTCATCAGCAGCTCGCCGGTGCGCTCGAGGTTGGCCCGCATCCGCTCCGGATCGACGATGAGGCCGTCGAGAACCTCCTTGAGCGAAGCGGATGCCGAGCCGGCGAGCCGCAGCAGCTCGATCAGCGTCTCCCACTCCGCCTGCCACGCTCCGGCCGCACGCTCGTGCTCCTGGACCATCGCGGAGAGAATGGTCGCCGCCAGGCCAGGTCCGCGTTGCGCGCATGCGAGCACAGCCACCGAGCCGACCGGGTTTCGCTTGTGGGGCATCGTTGAGGACCCTCCCCGCCCGACCGCGCCGCCCTCTGCCGCTTCAGCCACCTCGGTTTGCGCGAGCAGGACGATATCCCGGGCGATCGTGCCCATCGCCCCGAGCGCCATCGCCAGCGCACAGGCGAGCCGAGCCGGGCGCAGGCGGACCGTGTGCCACGGCGTGTCGGGCTCGGGCAAGCCGAGCTGGCCGGCGACGTCTGCCACGACCTCAAGGCCGGAATCGCCGAGCGCGGACAGCGTGCCGACCGCTCCGCCCAGCTGCACCGCAAGACCCTCCTCGCGCACACGGATCAGCTCATCGAGCACGCCATCGAGACCGGAGAGCCAGGTCGCGGCCTTGAGCCCGAACGTGACCGGGAGGGCCTGCTGGAGGAGGGTACGGCCGGCCTCCACCGTACCCCGGTAGCGATCGGCCAGCACCGCGCAGGTGTCGGCGACCGCACGCAGATCCTCGATCACCGGCCCGAGCGCCCGCTTCGCGACGAGCATCACGGCGCTATCGACCACGTCCTGGCTGGTCGCGCCCAGATGGACGCTCGCGGCGGCCTCGTCGCCGACCCTGGCACGCAACGCGCTCAGCATCCCCGGTACCGGGGTCCCCTTATCTCCAGCCGACCGGCCGATCTCCTCGAGAGAGAAGAGGTTCGCATCGCACGCGCGCGCCAACTCCTCGGCGGCGCCCGCCGGCACGAGACCCGCGTTCACCAGCGCCCGGCTGAGCGCCAGCTCGAAGTCGAGCATTGCCTGCAGGAGAGCCCGATCGGTGAGCTCGCCCGAGGCATGGCCGCCGCCGAACAGGCCGCTGAAGAGCTTATCGTCAGGCACGAGCGCATAGCCTACGTTCGGGCTCGGGCGCCCGTAATAAACGGCGCCAACCGGGGTATGCATTGGCAGGCGTTACGAGGTTGGAGACGCACTTCCAATCCCGTCCGGACGAGCCCGGGTGGGCGGGAGCCCATTCGACGGATGCTGCTTTAGCAGCCCCTTATCATAGTTCGACAATCATCGAACTATGAGTTATAATTCGACACCTATCGAACATGCAATTTGAACGGAGATTCCGCTGAGTACCTTTGAAGTACACGGTCGCAATGGCGACCGACATGGACGTAAGCGCGCGACGACCGCCGGTGGCAACAGGCGCCAGAACCGGCGGCAGGCCGTGCATGCGCGCGAGGAAGTCGAGATCCGCGGCGGGACGCCGGAGTCGCTCGACCTGTTCCTCCAGCGCGCTCGTGTTCATCCGCTGCTGACCGCGGCGGAGGAGATCGAGCTGGCCAAGCGAATCGAGCGCGGTGACCTCGCGGCGAAGGAGCAGATGATCAACTCCAACCTGCGGCTGGTCGTTTCGCAGGCGCGCCGCTACCAGGGCCACGGCCTGCCGATGGAGGACCTGGTGCAGGAAGGGATGCTGGGTCTGATTCGCGCCGTCGAGAAGTTCGACTGGCGTCGCGGGTTCAAGTTCTCGACCTACGGCACGCTGTGGATCCGCCAGGCCATCCAGCGCGGGCTTCAGAACCACGGGCGGACGATTCGCGTCCCGGTCCACGTTGCCCAGGCTCAGGTCAAGGTCCGCAAGACCGAGAGCGAGCTGAGCACCAAGCTCGGCCGCGAGCCGACGGACGAGGAGCTTGCCGAGGTCGTGAAGATGACCGTTGATGAGGTCATCGAGCTTCGCGAGCTCGACCGTGGGCTGGCCAGCCTCGATCAGCCGGTCGGTGAGGACGGCGAGACCGCGTTCGGCGAGTTGCTGGCGAGCGATAGCCCGGGACCCGTCGAGGAAGTCGCGGACGCCGATCGCGACCGCCAGCTGAGCAGGGTGGTCGAGCAGTTGCCGGAGAGTGAGCGCAATGTCATCCGCCTGCGCTTCGGCCTGACCGGCGAGGAGCCGCTGACGCTTCGTCAGACCGGCTCCGAGCTCGGCATCTCGACCGAGCGAGCGCGTCAGCTCGAGGAGCAGGGTCTGCGGCGTCTGGCTCGCCGGCCCGAGCTCGAGCAGCTCCGCGAAGCGGCGTAAGCGTCCATCCCAACGGACTCTTAACAGGTGTTCGTGGGGCAGCCGGAACGTCGGCTGCCCTACGCTCATGCCATGAAGCGAGCAGTCGTGCTGGCCTGCATTGGGCTGACCGGGTCGCTGCTCGTAGCCCTCTCCGGTCCGCGCCTGTTCGGCGGTGGCGACGCGATCACCTGGTGGTTCTCGCCGAGCTTCCCATCGGGTCACTTCACGTTCTACGCCGGAATGGTGCTGATGGCTGGCGCGTGGCTGGCGCTTGGCGCTTGCGCGCGTGCGCGCTACCTGCAACCGCGCGCGCTCTGGTTGATCGGTGGGTTGTGGGCGCTGCCGCTACTCGCCGGCCCGCCGCTGTTCAGCCACGATGTCTACAGCTATCTGGCCCAGGGAACGATCGCGCACCTCGGACGCGACCCCTACCACGATCCGCCGACGATCCTCGCGCACCTCGGTCACGCGCGGCTGCTCCAAACGGTCTCGCCGTTCTGGCGTAAGACGACCGCGCCGTACGGACCGCTGTTCCTCGGGCTGGTGAGCGGCATCGTCGCGGTGACCGGCTCGCACGTGGTGTCGGGCGTGCTCGCGGTACGGGGTCTCGAGGTGATCGGCTTCGTGCTCGTCGCCGTGTTCGTTCCGCGCCTGGCGCGAAGCCAGGGAGCTGACCCGTCGCGAGCCGTGTGGCTGGCGCTGCTCAGCCCGCTGGTCCTGCTCGAGCTGATCGCCGCCGGGCACAACGACCTGCTGATGGTCGGTCTGATGGTCGCGGGCGTGAGCTTCGCCGTCGAAGGGCGGCCGCTCGTGGGCATCTTCGCCTGCGTGATCGCCGCGACGATCAAAGTCCCGGCGGCTGTCGCCGCGGTATTCATCGCGGTCGTGTGGCTGCGCACGATCGAGACTCCCCGCGCGCGGGTGCGGGCCGTGGCTCAAATGCTCGGAATTGCGGCTGGGGTCATCCTCGTGGTGAGCCTGGTGACGGGGCTCGGGTTCGGTTGGCTCTCGGGTGCCGTGTTCTCGACACCCGAGCGCGTGCAGCTCTCGATCACTCCGTTCACAGCGCTTGGATGGACGGTCGCGCACGGCTTGCGTGACGTCGGGGTGTCCGTTTCCTCGCGCCATCTCGAGTCGACGCTGATCGAGATCGCGTTCATTCTCACGGTCGCGCTCGGGGCGTGGCTTCTGTATCGCGCACGGTTCGCGACGCTGGTTCGGTACCTGGGGATCCTGCTGGTCGTGTTCGCGTTCTGCGGGCCGGCCGCGTGGCCGTGGTACTTCGCCTGGGGCATCACGCTGCTCGCCGCCTGCCCGGGCATCCAGTTCTCGCGGGTGGCGGCGGTCGCGATCGCGGCCTCGGTGTTCGTCGTGAAGCCAAGCGGGATCCTGGCGCTGCCGCTGAAGAGCTCGCCGCTGACGCTGCTCATGTACGTGTTGTTGGTCGCCGCCCTGGCGTGGGCGTGGCGGCGACGGCGAGGGGCGGTCATGCGCCTGCCAGGCGCAACCGCTCCACTTACCGAGCAACGGGTGCTCGGATGAGCACCGGGGTTGCGGAGCCGATCGCGTCGGCATCCGGCGCCCGCGGCGGGCGTCGCGGTGAGAATCGCGGGGGACTGCTCGATCTTGCGTGCGTCGCCACGCCCGCCGCGCTGGCGCTGATCCTGTCGCTGCTCGACATCACCGCCCGGAGTCTCGGTTTCGACGAGGGCGCGAGCGTCACGATCGCCGCGCAGCACGGCTCTGCGCTTGGCTCGGCGATCGCCCACGACGGGGGCAACATGTCCGGCTACTACGTGCTGCTGCACGGCGTGATCGCGGGGTTCGGCAACGGCGTGGTCGCGGTCCGCTCTGCATCGGTCGTGGCCGCAACGGTCGCCGTCGGCGCGCTCGCGGCGCTGGCGCTGCGTATGTTCGGGCGGCGCGTGGCGCTGATGTCCGGTTTGATCTGCGCCGTCAGCCTGCCGCTGATCTTCTGGGCGCAGGCGGCGCGTGGCTACGCGCCGATGGTCGCGCTGGTAACGCTGTCTTTCCTGGCGCTCGTGGTCCTCGTGCAGCGGGTCGAGCAGGGACGGTCGCGGCGCTGGGCGTGGATCGCGTACGTCGCGTTCACGGCTCTCGCCGCTTACACGAGCTTTGCGGCGGCCCTGGTCATCCCCGCGCAGCTGGTCGTGCTGGCGTTTGTCCCTCGCGCGCGCCGCTCCGTGTTGATCGCGGTTGCTTCAGTCCTGTTGTGCTGGATCCCGCTTGCGGTGCTCGCGCTGGATCGCGGGTCGGGTCAGCTCTTCTGGGTGCCAGGCCCGTCGCGCAACGCGCAGCAGGTGTGGGAGTCGCTCAGCTCCGCGGCCCTTCGTCCGAGCTTCGCTTCGTCGGGCGTTACATGGGTGTTGCTCGCGGTGACATCGCTTCTCGTGCTGTGCGCCGCGGTCGTAATTCTGCGCGCCCTCGCGCACGATCGCCGCGACTGGCGCGGCGCGCTGATGCTCGCGTGGCTGATCGTGCCGCTGCTCCTGGCGTGGCTGGAGTCGTTGCTCGCGCAGCCGATCTTCATCTCGCGCAACCTGTTGGTCGCGGAGCCGGCGGTGGCGGTTCTCGTGGCGCTGGCGCTCACTCACCGGCGGGTGCCGCAGATGCTCGGATGGGCGCTGCTAGCCGGCGTGCTCGCATTGCGCGCCGCCGCGCTGGTCCCGGCGTACGGCGTCTCGCCCGAGCAATGGAAGGGGGCTACCTCGTTTGTGCTGGCGCGCGCGCAGGCCGGAGACTGCATCGCCTTCTATCCCTCCGACGGGCGGATGGCGTTCCGGTATTACCTCGGCGATCGTCCGGCGCCGCGGTCGGTGCTACCGGCCGCGTCGTGGGGAGCCGCGCGGCCCTACGTGGAGGACTACGCCACGCTGTCGCCCGCGGCCGTGACAGCGGTCACCCGCGCATGCCCTCGCCTGTGGTTCGTGACCTCCCACGAGGGCCAGCGGTCCGGGCCGGCAGGGTCGCGCGCGAACTACATGCGCTATCTCGCGTTGCGAAGCGCGCTTCAGGATGCGTATGCGAGTGACCGGGTGACGTCGCTCGGGCGCGCTGCGGTCATCCGGATCGAGCTGCTTGCGTCCGCTACGGGCGCAGCGTCGTTCCGATGAACGTCAGGGCGCTCAGGCCCGCGAGCAGCGCCCCGTTTGCGATGGCGAGCGCGGGATACCGCCACCCCCGCGCGTAGTAGCCGAGGACGAGGATCGCCGGGAACGCTGTGATCAGCAGCCGCGGATTGGGTGGGGTGTACTCAGAGGTCAGCGCCAGAAAGCTGATCCCGATCGTCCAAACGATCGCTTCGACGGAGACGCCGCGACGGGCCCTCGCGAGGAGCACGAGCAACACGATCAGCACGACCGCTCCGAGCAGTCCGACGGCCAGGTTGAGGTTGATCGTCGGGTTGTTGAAGTGGGCGAAGGAGATCTCGTGGACGAGGCTCCGGGCCAGGTGCACCAGCGCCAGCGGGTCGGTCTTCTCGTTCCAGCCGTAGTGCTGGGCATGGAAGCTCGCCAGCGGCGTGCCGGTATGCGCCCACAGATAGACCGCGAAAGCGCCCACGCCGGTCAACGACAGCAGCGGCGCCAGCAGGCTGCGCCGGGCACCGGAGTTGCGCCACCCCCGGCGGTGAAGCTCGCGCGCGGCGGACACCGCGCACACCAGGATCAGAATGAGGGCCTCTGGCTCGGAGGCCGTCGCGAATGCAGCCAGGATCCCGGCCAGCAGCCAGCGCCGGCGCTCCAGGGCGAGGATGCATCCCGCGGCGAGCGGGATCAGGAGCCCCTCGGCATACACCATCGAGAACACGACCGAGCCGGGGAACAGGCAGAACAGAGCGGCGGCCCGGCGGCCGGTCTGCTCGCCCCACCAGCCGGTCGCGAGCTTCTGCATCAACACTGCCGCGATCAGCCCGCCGATCGTCGAGACGATCACGCCGGCGACCGTGATCGACCAGATCGCCGAGTGCGCGGTGAGCGATTGCAGCGGCTGCGCGACGGCGTAGATCACGATCGGGTACAGGGGGAAGAATCCGAGCGTCGACTGGACGTGGGTGACGTGCCCTGGATAGCCGTTGTTGGCTAGTTCGCGGTACCACAGCCCATCCCAGTTGGCGAGCTCGTGGGTGAGCGAGTGGTGGCGCAGAAGGCTGTCGAGGATCGCCACGACGAGCAGCAGCATCCGCGTGCCCAGGTAGATGAGGATCGTCTGCCTGAAGGGAGCGGCTCGGGCGAGCAGCGTGGTCCGCCGGCTCGGTGAGCGCGGCAGCGCGACGGCCGCCGTGTCCTGGTCAGCGGTCGTCGAGGATGCGGTCTGGTGCGGTGAGTCGAGTTGCTCGGAGGTCGTCTCCACGCAGCCGAGTCTGCCAGCAGTGGCGTCTGGACCGGCTAGAGGCGTCGCACATATGCTCTGCGATGGTGTTCCGCATGCCCATCTCTGACGTGTTCTTCATTCGCGGTCGCGGAACCGCCGTGACGGGCCGCGTCGAGGAAGGGACCGTGCGCGTCGGGGATGAGGTGCGGATCGGCGACCGCTCGTTGCGAGTCGACGGAATCGAAGCATTCCGCAAGCGGCTCGATGAGGCCCGGGCCGGCGACAACATCGGGATTCTGTTCCATGCGCTGAAGCGCGAGGACGTGCAGCGCGGAGAGGTGATCACGGGTGCGGACGCTGGCGGTGAGGCCCTGGAGGGCGGACTCGTCGCGCCCGGCGCCGCGGCGCCGGGCGTCCCTGCTGAGCCATCCGGGCGGGATCCGCGCTTCGCCGAGGTCGCCACGCAGCGGACCCAGTTCCTCTCGATGCGCGAGGCGGGTCTGATGACTGAGGCTCAGATCGACCAGGCGCTGCGCGGGATGATCTTCGCAGCCCGCGGCCGCCAGTGGCTCCTGAAGTCCGCCGGTGACACGTGGTATTCCTCCGTCGACGGCGAGGAGTGGCGGCATGACACACCGCCCGATTGAATGTTCAGCGCGAGCTAAAGCGCTCGGGGCGGACCGATCAGGGGAGTCCGCAGCGGCTTGGCGGCACCGATGTAAACGACCATCTCGTATCCCCCGGGGTTGCGCAACGGACGCGCCTTGATCTTCCAGTTGTTCGTGATCCAGACATTTCCGGAGGGGTCGATCTGCAAGCTCGTGTTGCGGTCCAGACCGGCGAAGCCGTACCCGCCCGCCGGTGAGATCGGCTGGCCAGTGTGCGCGCCGGGCGGGCAGTTGCTCGGCTTCGTACCGCACAGCTCGGAGACACGCTTGTGCGAGAAGTTCGCGATCCAGACGTTGTCGTTGCCGTCGACAGCGACCCCCCACGGCGCAGTCATGCCGCCGCCGGTGAAGTTCTTGACCGTCTTGCCGTCGCTTGAGATGA
This sequence comes from uncultured Solirubrobacterales bacterium, assembly GCA_963824755.1. Classification (GTDB taxonomy): domain Bacteria; phylum Actinomycetota; class Thermoleophilia; order Solirubrobacterales; family Solirubrobacteraceae; genus Palsa-465. The sequence goes on from CAWGQT010000032.1 coordinate 173,347, forward strand.
ACGTCACCGAGCCATGGGCATGGAAATGAACACCGCCCTTCGGGCAGGGGACGCTGAGAATCGTGGAGTTGCCGATCCACATGTTCCCCTGGCTGTCGGCGGCGACCCCGAGCGGCTTGTTGAGGCCACCCTGCGTGATCAGCGGTCTCGCGAGCGTGCCGTTCGGGTTCACGATCGCGACCGCGTTGTTGCCGTTACCGGTGACGAACGCCTGCCCCTGCTTGTTGAACGCGATGTCGAAGGGCTTCTGGAGACCGAGGTTCTTGAAGTTCTTCGCCGCTCGCGGGTTGCCGTTCTGGTACATGGTGATGCTGTTGTTGCCGCAGTTGGCCGCCCAGATGGTGTTATGGCGGTCCGTCACCACGCCCTGCGGCCAGCTGACGCCTCCCGCAGTGAAGCCGCCGCCGGAGGTCGAGGTCGCGCTCGGCGAGAGCGGTTTGCCCGAGGGAGTGAACTCCGACAGGCTGTTGTGGGGTGGCGGGTCGGCGCACTTGCGCGCCGCGAACCCGAAATTGCCGACCCAGATGTGCCGGTGCAGATCGATGTCGACGCCGTAGCCGGCGCCGTTCAGGCCGCCGCCGCTGTATGGCGAGCCGGGCGCGTAGCGGCCGGAGGGCAGGAACTTGAACACCAGCTTGCTCCCGCATACCTCGGCTGCAGGGTTGCTGCTCCACACGTAGTTGGCGGAGACCCAGACGTTGCCCTCGGCATCGATGGCGCTGTTGCCCGGTCCGCTCAGCGTCTTACCGTCACCGTAGAAGCGCAGGGCGAGGATCCAAGCATCGGGACGCATCGACCGGCTCAGGGCCGGTCGGTACGGCGTCGGACGCGAGCGGGTAAGCGCGAACAGCTTGCCGACGTTGTTGGCGGGGTTGCGAGCGATGTCGGCGATGGCCGCAAGCGTTCCGCGCGGCCTGCTGCCGCCCGGCGGCGTCGCCAGACCGAACAGCCCCGAGCAGCGAGCGGCAGAGCGGACGCATGGAACAAGCAGGTTCGCGAGCGAGTTGAACGTGCGCAGCGTTGGAGTCTGATTACCGTTCGGCCTCCTGAGAATCACGCCGCCGAGCGCGCCGGTCCGAGCGTTGACGAGGTTCGCCGCCATCGCTGCGGCGTTGCGCGGGCCGGGCGCCGGACCAGCGATGTTGCGACCGTCCGTGAACTGGGCGAACGCGAAGCCGGTCGCGACCGTCGTGCGCTCGTCGACCACGACGCTCGAGGAGACCCGGCCTGCTCCGAGCGCAGCCGCGAGGCGGACGGACGATCCCCGGCCGGCGATCACGTAGAGCACCGAGTCGCGGCCGCCAGGCGCTCGGTAGCTGAGCGAGAACGAACCGTCCGGCCTCGACCGTGAGCTGCCGAGCACCGTGGCCCGGCGGCCAAAGGCGCGCCCGGAGGCATAAAGGGTGACGGGCGTGCGCCCGATCGGCTTACCGCCGCTCATCAGCCGACCAGCGAGCCTGGCGGCGGTCCCGCCCTGGCCGGTGGCGAGCGCCGTCGAGAGCAGGAGAGCAAGCAACAGCGCCCCGGCACCACCGAGGTACCGCAGGGCACTGATCGGACGCACGCCCCGGGTCCCTTACGTCGCCGTGTACGAGCCGAACACCGTGCAGACGTTCCGTTTGTTGAGCGTCGTACTGTTGTCGAACCCGTAGCTGACCGTCACGACCTTGGTGTTGACGTTCTCGAAGTCCAGGACACCACTGGCGTCGAAGTCGGACGACGTCGAGGACACCAGCACGCCCTTGTTCCCCTTCGAGAACACGGTGTTGTGGATGAGGTGCGTCCGGCCAGCCCCGTCGACGAAATTGCCGAACAGGTCCCCGGCGCTCGCCGACGAGAACGCAAAGATGACCGGCAAGCCGTGCGAGTCGCAGCGCGCGTTCATCAGGAAGTTGTCGATGTTCAGCAGCGTCGACGTCTTGCTGTTTGGCCCGGCGATGAATGAGAACGTCTTTGTCACAGCGCCCGGAGATGCGGCCGGGCGCGCCCTGAAGGCCGCCGCGGCGGCGGCCGCGGTGCTCTCAGCAGCGGCCGGATGCGCGATTCTCGCGTTTGTCCGCGAGTCCGCCGAGCTCGCGCCCGGCACCGCCAGCAGCGCAACCGCACCAATCGACAACCCAACCGCGGTCACGCCGCGGACACTAATTCGTTGCATGAAGATCCCCTCTGATGGCTCGACTCTCCACGCGGGCCCCATGGCCCCACGCCCCGAGGGAACCGATACTAATGGGACCTCGGGCGGATCGGGGGCCGACCCCTGATGGATTGGCTGCGCGACGAGCGCGGCCACGTGTTTGCAAGCACTCCGTTCATGCGGCGGACATGCCTTCACGTGCGTCGTTCGTGTAGCCGGTGTGGGAGTCGACTTGCTTTCCGGCGAGCAGGCGCAGGACCGAGATGCCCGAACGGCCGCGATTCTCCAGGCAGCCTGCCTGCGCGGCAGCGGCGGGCGGCTGCACCGTCGCCCGCCAGCGAATCACCACGAGGTCGTGCTCGGCGATCTGCTCCTCGATCTTGATGTAGAGGCCGGGGTGGATCCGGCGCCGACTCGAGATGAACTGACGAAGCGCTGCTGGTCCCTCTATCGCGGCGTCGAGGGATGAGACGTGACCGACGTAGTCCGCAGCCACGAGCTCGTCGATCAGGTCCATCCGCCCTTCGTTCCAGACCGCGTCAATGAACAGCTCGATCCTGCGCTTGTTGCGCTCGGTAACGCTCATCTCGAGCCGGATGATGTCGCGGCCCCCTCGAAGCCGACAAGGGAGGGGCCCCCAGGGTTTACCCCTAGGTTTTGGTCCGCGCCGCGGCTCGGGTGTATGGTCAGGTCGTGCCGTCCACCACCAGGGGTCTCCTGGAGCGCGAGCACGAGCTCGGCGCGCTGCGCGGGGCGCTCGATCACGCCGCCGCAGGCGAGGGGACGCTGGTTCTGATCGAGGGGCCCCCGGGGGCGGGCAAGACCGAGCTGCAGCGAGAGGTCAGGTCGGTGGCGGAGCGAGCGGGCATGACCGCGCTGACGGCCCGCGGCTCGGAGCTGGAGCGACCGTTCGCATTCGGGGTCGTGCGTCAGCTGCTCGAGCCGGTGATCGGCGAGGAACGTGCGGGGTCCGAGATGTTTGCGGGGGCGGCCGCACCGGCCAGACGCCTGTTCGAGCTCGACGAGCGCCCCGCCGCCGGCGACGACATCGGTTTTGAGGCACTGCACAGCCTCTACTGGCTGGTCGTGAACCTCGCCGATCGCGAGCCCCTGCTGCTTTTGCTCGACGATTGCCAGTGGGCGGACCGGGACTCGCTGCGGTTCCTGGCGTACCTGGCGCAGCGCACCGAGGGCCTCGCGCTTGCGATCGTGCTCGCGGGGCGACCCCCAGAGTCCGCGGAGACGCAGGTGGCCGCGCTCTGGTCGCAGGTCGGCTCCCGGCCGGAGTCCGTGGTGCTGTATCCGCGCCCGCTCACGCCTGCCGCAGTCCGGGAGCTGGCCCACGAACGCCTGGGTTCCGAAGCGGACGATGAGTTCTGCCGCGCCTGCCACACGGCCACGGGTGGCAATCCGCTGTTCGTGCGTGAGCTGCTCCAGGGTGTCGCCGCCGCGGGTGTCGTGCCGTCGGCCGCCGCGGCCAGCGAAGTCCAGGCGGTCGGTCCCGCCGCTGTACGGCGGTTCGTGCTGCACCGGCTCGCGGCACTCGGGCCGTTTGGCACCGAGCTGGCCCGTGCGGTGGCCGTGCTGGGAGACGACAGCGAGTTACAGCTCGCCGCTCTCGTGGCGGGGCTGAGCGTGAAGGAAGCGCGCGACGCGGCAGATGACCTGACCCGCGCCAACATCTTCGTCCGCGGCGAGCAGCTGGGCTTTGTTCACCCCATCGTGCGAGCGGCTCTGTACGAGGAGCTTGCGCCCGGCGAGCGGCAGTCACGTCACGCGGCCGTCGCACACGCCCTGCGACGCACTGGCGCGTCGCCGGAACGCATCAGCGCGCACCTGATGCTCACCGCCCCGACGGGCGACGCCGGACGGGTGCAGACGCTCCGGTCGGCTGCCGGCACCGCGGCACGCCGTGGTGCGCCGGCTGCGGCCGCCGCACGTCTGCGCCGGGCTCTCGCCGAGTCGCCCGACGAGCAGACGCGCGCCGAGATCCTGGCGGAGCTTGGGCGCTACGAGGTCGCGGCGATGGAGTTCGCACAGGCGGAGGAGCACCTCCAAGCGTGCGTGAGCTCGGGCGGCGCTCTGGTGACCCGCGCTGACGCCGCCTCGATGCTCGGTAGGTGTGCGATCGTGTCCGGTGGTCGCTCTGCCGAGAGCGCCGCGCAGGCGCTCGAGTCGCTTGCAGCTGAGATTGCACCGGTGGACCGGGAGCGCTCGCTCGAGCTCGGCTCGCAGTTGTTGATGGTTGACACGGTTGTAATGCGCCTCCGCGACCGGATGGCTCCGCAACTCGAGCGGTTCCGCGAGCAGGCGTGGGGTCACGCCGGGTATGAGGCAGTGGCGAGGATTCACATGGCTAACGCACAGCTGGTCGCTGGAGGATCGGCGCCAGCAGCGATGAGCGAAATCGAGGCAGCGCTGTCGGCTGGCCTGCCACCGAGTGCCGTGACGAACTCTGGGTTCCTGGCGGTGCTGCTCCTACGGTTGGGAGAGCGTTACGAGCTCGCGTTGCGGTTGCTGGACATGGCGCTCGAGGGGGCACGCCGCGAGGGACACGCGGCAAGGCAGGGGCTGATCCACGGCCACCGGGCCGCCATCGAACTTGCACGGGGCGCACTTCACGAGGCCCGGGTCGAGGCGGAGACCGGATTGCTGCTTGTCGAGGAACCGCATTTCGCGGTGTTGCAACTGATCGCCGTGATGATTGCCGTTCACACGGAGCGCGGGGAATTGACAGAAGCCGCGAAGATGGCGCAGAGAGGCGAGGCCTCCGGGATCGTCGAGGAGCGCACCTACGGGCCGGACTTTCTGGCCGCGCGCGCGAGGCTGCGGATCGCGCAGCATCAGGTGCGAGAGGGGGTTTCGGATCTGCTCAGGTGCAGCGAGCTGCTGGAGGGGATGAGCGTGGTGTGGCCCACCGAGCCGAAGGCCTACGCGGCCGCGGCCCTGGCGACACTCGGAGAGCAGCAGAAAGCAGAGAGGATGGCGCGTGAGCAACTCGAGATCGCGCGCGGTGTCGGAGCGCCCGGGGCCCTGGGGATGTCGCTTCGCCTTGCCGGGTTGGCGCTTGGCGGCGACGAACGGCTACCACTGCTGGAGGAGGCGGTTGCCGTCCTGCAGTCGAGTGGGGCGAGACTGGAGTTGGCCCATGGGATCGTTGATCTCGGGGCCGAGCTGAACCGCCTCGGCCGACGACGAGAGGGGCGCGACCTAGAGCGGACGGCGATCAAGCTTGCCGACGATTGCGGTGCAATCGTGCTCGCCCAGCGTGCGCGCTCCGAGCTTCAGGCTGGTCCTGGACGGCGGGCGCGGGTCGAGCTCACAGGGCGCAGCGCGCTGACCGCAGCGGAGTGGCGCGTGTGCCGTCAGGCTACGGAGGGCCTCACCAACCGCGAGATCGCCGAGGCGCTGTTCGTCACCGAGAAGACCGTCGAGCGCCACCTCAGCAGCGCATACCAGAAGCTCGAGATCCGTTCGCGCTTCCAGCTGGCCGAGGCGATCAGCGAATAGACCCCCGAGGGGGTGGCCGGGTGGGAAAAACGTAGGGGAAAGAGGAGGGGTTCCCCTCTTGTTGGCACGCCGCTCCACAAACAGGATTGCGGCCATTAGCCAACGCGCTCGGCGGTGCGCCGCCGGGGGAGAGGAAGGGGCCGGTAATGACAGGTGTGCTCTATGCGATTGCGCGGTTCTGCGCGAAGTGGCGGTTCGCGGTGCTCGCCGCGTGGCTGATCTTGGCGATCGGCCTGGTGGTGGTGGCCAAGCGCGCCGGCGATAACACCAACGACAACCTGACGCTCCCTGGGACGGGCAGTCAGCACGCGACGGATGCCCTCGCCAAGACCTTCCCCGATCAGTCCAACGGCTCCAGCCCGATCGTCTTGCATGTGCACAACGGAAAGCTGACCGACTCGAAGTACTCGAGCGCTGTCAACGAGGCGGCGGCCGATGTGGCCAAGGCGAAGTACGTTGGGTCGGTGGTCAATCCGCTCACGCCGCAGGGCGCCTCGGCACTGAGCAAGGATCAGTCCACGGGGTACCTGTCGGTGACAACGTCGGTCAGCCCCGGATCACTGACGGTCGATCAGGCCCAGGCGATCATTAACGCCGCGGCGAAGCCGGCTCAGGCGGCCGGGATCGAGGTCCAGACCGGGGGGCAGCTCGGGCAGAAGGTGTCAAAGCCCTCGACCGAGTCGAGCGAGCTGATCGGACTCATCGCCGCGATGGTGATCCTGACGCTCACGTTCGGGACCGTCATCTCGATGCTGTTGCCGATCCTCAACGCGATCGTCGCGCTCGCGACGACGCTGTCCATCATCGGACTCCTGAGTCACGCGACCACCGTGCCGACCGTCGCGCCGACCTTGGCCACGATGATCGGGCTTGGCGTCGGGATCGATTACGCCCTGTTCATCGTGACCCGGCATTTCCGCGGCCTCGACCACGGATTGGAGCTCCGAGAATCGATTGCACGAGCCACCGCGACATCCGGCGGGGCGGTGGTGTTCGCCGGCGGGACGGTCACGATTGCGCTCGTTTCGCTGGCGGTGGCGAGGATTCCGCTGGTGACCACGATGGGCCTGATGGCGGCGATTGCGGTCGTGGTGGCGGTTCTGGCGGCCGTGACGCTGCTACCGGCGACGCTGTCGATCGTCGGCCCGCACATCAACTCGCTGCGCGTGGGCAGGCGCCCGGACCCGGCACACCCGAAGCAAGGGGCCTGGGCGAAATGGGCAAATCGGATCGCCCGCCGGCCCGTGATCGCCGGGCTCGCGGCGCTCGCGATCCTGATCCCGCTGGCGGTCCCGGTGCTGTCGCTGACTCTCGGCCAGAAGGACGTCGCGGCCCTGTCCACGAAGACCACCGCGCGCCAGGCATATGACCTGATCTCACAGAACTTCGGCCCCGGTGTCAACGGTCCCCTCCTGATCGCAGTCAAGCTCGGCACGCCGGCGCAGAACGGCGCCAAGGACCCGCGGCTGACCACGCTCCAGCAGGACGTCGCCTCGACCTCGGGCGTGGCCGGCGTCACGCCGATCCAGGTCGACAAGGCGGGCACGACCGGGTACTTCAACGGGATCGCGAAGACCGGACCATCGGAGCAGGCGACGGCGAATCTCGTCAACCAGCTTCGATCGACCGAGATTCCAAAGGCCGAGAAGGGCACCAACATGACGGCCTATGTGGGTGGCACCACCGCCGCCTACGTTGACCTGGCGTCGAACATCTCGAGCAAGCTGCCGCTGCAGATCGGGGTGGTGATCGTGCTCAGCTTCCTGCTGCTGCTGCTCGCGTTCCGCACGGTCGTGGTGCCGGTCCAAGCAGCGGTCATGAACGTGCTCTCGATCGGTGCGGCCTACGGCGTGCTGACCGCGATCTTCCAGTTCGGGTGGCTGCACTCGGTGATCGGCCTCGAAGGCTCGGTGCCGATCGTCTCCTACGTGCCGCTGTTCATGTTCGCGATCCTGTTCGGGCTATCGATGGACTACGAGGTGTTCCTCGTCAGCCAGATCGAGGAACACGTCCACGCCGGCGAGGACAACAAGAATTCGGTTGTCGGGGGGCTGGTCACCAGCGCCCGCGTGATCACCTCGGCGGCCCTGATCATGGTGTTCGTGTTCGGGAGCTTCGTGCTCAACGGCGACCCGACGGTCAAGCAGTTCGGGATTGGTCTCGCGGTCGCGGTGATCCTCGACGCGACGGTCGTGCGCTGCCTGCTGGTGCCGGCGCTGATGATCCTCGTCGGCAAGGCCAACTGGTATCTGCCGAAGTGGATCGATCGCGCGCTGCCGCAGGTGAGCATCGAGGGAGCGGAGTTCTTCGAGAAGCGTGAGCGTCAGCGTAGGTCCGAGGGTGAGCGCCAGCCGGCTCTCGCGGGAAGCGCCGTCGGGCCATGAGGACCTGGTCGAGCCCGACCACGTAGAGGCGATCCGCCCGGGCCTCCCCGGAGGACTCAAAGCCTCCGAGGAGGACCCGGGTTGATCGCGGCCACTAGATTTGCAGCCAACGGATCGAAAGGAGCAGACACGGATGAGCCAGACAAGAGCAGATGAATGGCGGGCGCGGGGTGGATCCTTCTCATGGAGGCCCAGAGACTCGGACGCATCGCCCGTGGACATCTTCCACCTCGAGCTCGGCGATCCGAAGGCCCCCACGCTGCTTCTGGTGCACGGCTTCCCGACGAGCAGCATCGACTGGTTCGACATTGCCGATCGACTTAGTGATCGATTCCATTTGTGCGCTCTCGACTTCCCCGGCCACGGCTTCTCGGACAAGCCACGCGAATGGGGCTACAGCCTCGAGCGCGATGCGGAGCTGATCGAGTTCTACATCGCCGACGTGCTCGGTGTGGACACACTCACGTTGATGGCGCACGACCGGGGCGACAGCGTGGCCCTGCTCCATGCGGCACGTTGCGCGGAGGGTCGTTCGCGCGCGCGCCTCGAGCACCTCGTGCTGACCAACGGCAACCTCTTCCTGCCGCTATCGAACCTCACGACTTTTCAGCGACTCGTTCTGGACAGCGCTTCGTCGCGTGAGGTGCTCGCCAGGCTCACTCCCGCGATGCTGGCCGCGGGGCTCGGGGCAACCATGTTCACGCCCCCGCGCGGTGCCGATGACCCGGAGATTGAGGCACTCACGGCAACGTTCGAGTGGGGCGACGGCGTCGCCGTTTTGCACGAGACGATCCAGTACCTGGTCGAGCGCTCGGCCGGCGAGGACACTTGGCTGGCCTCGCTCGCCGCTACGGAGACTCCGACGACCCTCATCTGGGGCCTGTGCGACACCGTCTCACCGCCACGAGTGCCGAGCTTTATATGGGCCCAGTACCTGATGCTCAAGCCCGGCGAAAATCGGCTCTACTTCATCCCGGATGCGAATCACTACCTCCATAACGACCGCCCCGGCACGGTGGTGGAGACAGTGCTTCACGCGCTCGCGTCGGAGGGCGATGGGGCCCCCGGACCGATCGGTTCCGGGCCAGGTGCTCCGCTGCTCGTCGACTGTTCGCGGGAACGGATCCCGAATGCGGCCGACGTGATCGCCCTGGGTGCGGCGTCGGTCGAGCAACTCGCTCCTCCCACCTGAGTCGCGCTCGCCCTCTGACGCTCTTCCGCGAGGGATACTCAGCGCGTGGCGACGATCCTCGCGCTGGCGCTGGCCGCAGCGGTGTACCCGCAGCTGCTGGCGGTGGTGGTGGTGATCCTCACGCGTCCGGGGCCCCGGCGGCTGCTGTGGGCCTGCTATCTCGGAGCCGTCAGCGTGAGCCTGGGCTGCGGCGTCGCCGTGTTGCTGGTGTTCCGCGACCGCAACGGCGTTGCCGGGACCACCTCGCACCGATTGGGCGCCTCCGTCTACCTCGTCGTGGGCGTGATCGCCGTGCTGGTCGCGGCCCTCGTCGCGAGCGAGCGCGGCCGCGGATTGCTCGGCTCCAGCTTCACACGGCTGCGCTCGCGCGACGGCGATCGTCCGGAGAGGTCGCTGTCGGTGCACCGAGTGAAGGCCAGCGCCGAGCACGCACTGCATCGCGGATCGGTCCTGGTTGCCGCGGGGGTGGGTTTGATCCTTGGCATTCCGGGACCGTTCGACCTGCTCGCCGTGGGTCGGTTGGCGCGTGGCGGATATTCGCTGATCGCTTCGATCCTGGCACTGGTCGCGTTCAACCTCGTGAAGTTCGCGCTGATCGAGATCCCGATCCTCAGCTTCGCGATCGACCCAGGCGGCACCGCGGCTCGGGTGGACCGGTTCTCCGCGTGGATGAGGGAGAACCAGGTCAAAATCATCGCGGCGGTGGTCGGTGTGATCGGCCTGCTGCTGATCGGCCGTGGCATCGCAAGGCTGGGCTGAGGACCCACGCCGGCCCAGTCCGCCGGAGGGCTTAGCCTGCGCCCGTCATCCAATCAGGGTGAGGCGGCGCGTGCCTCGAACGGCGAGCCTCCAGCACAGCACAATCGAAGGGAGCACACATGCCACGCGTGGCGTCGAATTTCACGTTTGCGGATGCGCTCTTGACGCGCCAAGCCCGTGACCGGGATGCCGCGTTCCGCCAGTACTCCGCAGCGCCGCGAGCACACCCGCGGATGACCTCGAGCGGCTCGACGACCTTCGCAAGCGCGGGATCCTCTCCGATGAAGAGTTCGAGCGGGCGAAGCAGAAGGCACTTGCCTGAGCGGTAATGGGCCGGGCGCTCTTGGAGCCGGGGGAGTCGGCCGAGCGCGGGCGCGCTGCTCGCCGGGACCTGCCACGCCCGGTACACGGGGATTGGGTGCCCGCGCCGGACCGTCCCGATCCGATCGCGGTGCTCCAGGCGCAGGCCGCGACGCGGGTCCAGGAGCTCGTGCCGATCCGCTACGGCAGGATGCTGGTCTCCCCGTTCACGTTCTATCGCGGCGCCGCGGCCGTGATGGCGGCAGACCTTGCGAGGACCCCCGTCACGGGCATCGTGGTGCAGGCCTGCGGAGACGCGCACATCTCGAACTTCGGAGGGTTCGCCGCCTCTGATCGTCGGCTGATATTCGGGCCCAACGATTTTGATGAAACGCTCCCCGGCCCCTGGGAGTGGGACGTCAAGCGGATGGCCGCAAGTGTCGAGATCGCCGGCCGGGACGTGGAGCTGGCACCTGACCGGCGCAAGCGGCTCGTCGTGGAGTGCGTGCGCGAGTATCGGGAGGCGATGCATGCGTTCGCTGCGATGAGCCATCTCGACGTGTGGTACGAGCGGATCAACGCAAGCGAGCTAGTCGACCGGTTCGGCGGGAGGCTGGGAAACAGGGGACGGATTCTGTTCGCCAAGCCATTTGCCAAGGCGCGCCGCAAGACAAGCCTGCGGGCGGTGACGAGGCTCACCGAGGTTTCCGAGGGCGAGCCGCGGTTCCGTAGCGTCCCGCCCCTGCTGGTGCCGTTTCGGGAGCTGTTCCATTCGGTCGACCACCGCGACGAAGGGGATTATGTGCGCGAGCTGATCGATGAATACGCCGCGGGGCTCGACCCGGACCGCCGCTACCTGTTCCGGAGCTACCGCTTTGTCGACATGGCCCGCAAGGTCGTCGGGGTCGGGAGCGTCGGCACGCGCGCGTGGGTGTTCCTGCTCGTCGGCCGCGGCGAAAAGGATCCGCTTGTGCTTCAGGCGAAGGAGGCGCAGGCCTCCGTGCTCGAGCCCTACCTCGGGGCCAGCGAGTTCGACAACCACGGTGAGCGCGTGGTCCGGGGCCAGCGGATGGACCAGGCCGCAAGTGACGTGTTCCTGAGCTGGCAACGGAGCCAGGGTCTGGACGGCCGGGAGCACGACTTCTACGTCCGCCAGCTATGGGACTGGAAGGCCTCGATCGACCTCTCGAAGATGAGCTACTCAGGGCTTCACGCCTACACGCGCGCCTGCGGCTGGTCGCTGGCGCGGGCCCACGCCCGCTCAGGCGATCGGCTGGCGATCGCTGCATATCTCGGCACCGGCCGGAAGTTCGACGAGGCAATCGCCAGGTTCTCCTCCGCCTACGCAGATCACAACGAGGCCGACTACCAGCGCTTGGCGGATGCGGTCGCCGCCGGCGAGGTGCCGGCCCTGCGCGGCGTGTGAACCGGCGGTCGTGTCCGAGCAGCCAAAGTACTGGTCGACCGCCCGGCGCTCCGCACATGCGGCCCGCGAGTCTGCCGTCCGCACGCTCGAGCGCGCCCACGACAAGCGCGGCTTCCGTGAGGCTTTCGAGTCATTTGAGTGGGAGCAGCGGTCGGGGGCCGGGCTGCTGGCTGGCGGCCTGGCATATCGCTTCTTCCTGTGGCTCGTCCCGTTCGGCCTCGTCGTCGCGGCGATAGCGAGCTTCTGGGTGCGGCTGGATCGCGGCGGCCTGCAGGACGCGGCCAGGAGCTTCGGGCTCGGTGGTGTTGCCGCGCACTCGGCGACGAGCGCGGTCCAGGACGGGTCGCGCGCCCGCTGGTTTCTCCTGATAGCCGGACTGGTGCTGCTCCTGTGGGCTGGAATCGGAGCCGTGCGAGCGCTTCGCGTCGCCGCGCGTCTCGCCTGGGGCCTCGACCCTGCACGGTTGCGCAACCCTGTGCGTTCGGGCCTTGTCTTCACCGCGGCCGGGGTCGTCGGCCTCGCGGCCAGCATGCTCGCGTCGTGGGCGCGGTACCACCTCGACGTGCTCGGCCTCGTGATCACCCTCCTGGACGCGGTGGTGTTCGGCCTGCTGGCACTGTTCGCATTCCACTATCTCCCACGGCCGCAGCACATCGCCTGGCGTCGTCAATGGCCCGGGGCGGCGCTCGTCGGCGCCGGCGTCACCGGGGTGCACGTGTTTCTCGCCTACTACCTGGCGGGGCGGCTCGAGAGCACACCGGCGCTCTACGGAACGCTGGGCGCGGCGGTCGTCGTGCTCCTGGTCCTGTACCTGATCGCCCGGCTGGTCGTCTCGGCCATGTTCCTGAACGCGACGCTAGAGCGCTTGCGGCTGGATCGCGAGGCGTCTGGACGCTAATTCGCCCTGAAGGTCGTGCGGATGCCGACCGGCTTGCTGCTCGGGTTGGTGTAGGCAATCCCGAGTTCCGGGCTGCCCGCCTGTCGCAGAGTTTGGCCGCGCCTCTTCGGCCGGACGCTCAGCAGCAGGCCCTTCCCGGCACGGCGACACGTGACCGCCAGCCCGGGACGTGAAGGCGGCGCCTGCAGGTTGCCGTCCACGACGCCGGTGTAGCCCGAGCGCGTGTGCGTGATCCGAACCGGCACGGACCTGGCGATGCGGCCGCAGGCCCCTGCCGCTGCTGCGCCCGCGCGATCACGGGCGGCCGTCCCCGGGGTGTTCGGAATCGAGAGCGCCATCCGCAGGCAGATGTTGAGGACCAAGAGCTGATAGTTGACCTGCGTGTACGTGATCGGTTCGTCTCGCGGGACGTTGGAGTAAGGGAGGTAGGACAGAAGGACGCAGGCGAGCACAGCCTGGCTGTGCTTCGAGACCTTGCTCAGATGCGGGAACGTCTGGACGAGCGCGGCCGTCAGCTCATCGAAGTCGTGCGGGTCGGTGCCCGGCAGCGGCTGCACGCTGAACGAGCCCTGCGTCGCATCGGCCGGTATCTCATCGGTATGGGTGACGAGTGCGCCGTCGGCCGGCGCGGTCCCGGTACTCGTCTCCGTTCCGCCGTTCGGTGGGAAGGCGGCTGCCGGCGCGGGGAGTCCGGCCAGCACCACCACTGCACCAATCGTCGTTAGGCATCCAGCCAGCGACCGTCGCGCCCACAACATCCTGCGCCGATCGTAGCCCGAGAAGTGGCTCGCCGCAAGCTCTCGCGTCCTGCTGGACCGAGGATCTAGGCGAGGCGCCGCGGCGCAGCCCGTCAGGTGCGAGGTGTGGAGCTTGCCCGGAGCCTTGACGATCGGAAGGTCGGCGCGTCTCCGTTTCGTCGGCGCGCCCCCCGTTTCGTCGGCGCGCCCCGTTTGCGCCCGCGGTTCTCCACAAGCCTAAGTGGCTTTGTGGAGAAGTCGTCGGACCGCCTTGCGCCGCGCCGGCTATCAGGCCGCACCAGAGGTCGCGAGCGATGCGACGGAAAATGCTGGGCAGGACGGACAACCGGGACCGGGGGCGCTGCCCGCCCTGCCTGCAGACCCACCCTACCCGTCCCGTTGCTTTTCAACCATTTTTCTGGGTTATGGCAGCGGCGACGCTGTCGTGACGCCCGCGAACGAGGGCAGCTGATCGTTCCCGCGCATGAACCAAGGAGCGGCCATCTGCTCAGGGATCTGGCCAGGCGGTCTGACGCCTCATCATGGCGTTGAGCTGGCCGGGCGCCACGATACCGAGGATTTGGGTGGTCAAAGCCTTTCGCGGCGCGATCCGGACGGGTCGAGTGCGCGCTGCCGTGAGCATCCAGTCAGCCGCTTCGCTGGAGCTGAGCGAGAGCACCCCGTCGTAGGCCCGCGTTGGCGCGATCATCGGGGTGGCCACCAAGGGGTAGTACAGCGTCGTCGAGTGCACACCCAGCTCGCCCCACTCCGTTTCGATCGCGCGGCTCATGGCGCTCAGGGCGGCCTTCGACGCGTTGTAGACGCTGAACAGCGGCGCGGACTCCGGCAGAACGCGCCAGCTGGCGACGTTGATGATGTGCCCGTCGCCGCGCTCGATCATCGCGGGCGCGAGCCCACGGATCAACCGTAGCGGCGCGTAATAGTTGAGGGCCATCGTGCGCTCGGCGTCGTGCCAACGCTCGAGCGACTCGGCCAGCGGGCGGCGGATGGACCGGCCTGCATTGTTGATCAGGATGTCCACCTGGCCGACGGTCTCCACGAGCTCGTCGATGGCGTCCAGGTCGGCTAAGTTCGTCGGCATCGCGATCGCCTTGCCACCCCGTGCGGCGATCCTCTCGACGACCGCAGCCAGGAGGTTCTCCCGGCGTGCGACGACGATCACCGTCGCACCTTCGGCGGCGAATTTCTCCGCGGCGGCCTCGCCGATCCCCGATGAAGCGCCGGTCAGCAGGATCCGCTTCCCGCGCAGGTCGACCGAGGTGGGCGCGGGCAGATGCAGTTCTGGACGCATCCCCTCCAGCGTGAGTGCTGTTTTCAGCCTCGACACCAGATCAGGATTCGCCGGCGTTGCAGGTCCGTCCTCGACGGGCCCGGGCGGAGTCGATCCGGCGTCCGGCTCGGGCAGCCGCTGAGGCTCCCCAGATGCGCCGGGTGGTTTAGACGTACTCATCGCATGTGCCCCTTCGCGTCCACCAGTTTCCGATCGCAGCTGTGCACGACCAGCGAATTAACTTCGGGAGATGGGCGATCCAGGACTCGAACCTGGGACCTCTTCCTTATCAGAGAAGCGCTCTAACCGACTGAGCTAATCGCCCTTGTGGCTTTGCTACGGGCTTTCCGGCTGTGCTGCCTCTGTGCTCGGGTGTTCCTATGGAACATCCATGGAACAGTTCCGCCGGTTGCGCGTCGCATCGCCGAGGCGGATGGTAGCGCTGCGCCGCCTCATCGTCGCGCGGGAACACCGCAGCGACGAGCGCTCGGGTGACGTCGGCGGGCGGGTCAGCCGGCCAGCGAGTACGGGTCGAGCATCCCGAGGTTGATGAGGCGGTACTGCATCGCCGCGGGGCTCACTTGGAAGCGCTGTGCGAGTGCCGCCACCAAGTCCGGCAGCGTGACGTCCGGACGCTTGGCGAGCGTCTTGTCGATCTCCCCGGGGACCAGGCTCCGGGGCATCAGAAGCTCGGCTGCGAAGGCATTAGCCTGCCGCTCGTCGGGTGTCGACTGCCCGTCGCGCATGTTCACGCGCACGAACCGATCGATGAACACGGGCTGTCCCTTGTGCATCTCGAGGTGCGCGATCTCGTGGGCGACCGTGAAGCGCTGACGTGTCTTGGCGTGTCGCGAGTTCACGCCGATGACGGCCCTGCCCTCATCGCGAAAGAGCATGCCTGAGATATCGCCCTCGAAGCTGTCGTAGGTGAGCTCGGCGCCGAGACGGCGTGCGATCTGTTCGACAGGGACCGGCGCTTCGGCGACGCCCATCCGCTCCAGCAGGCTGATAGCCCTCTTTTCGGGGGACGATGGTGCGCTCACCGGTCGCCCGCCGCGCGACGGACGGACGGACCTTTGGACTTTCGCAGGACCCGTTTGGCGAAGTCGAGACCTTCGGCGTCCTGCTGTAGAGCGTTCAGGGCACGTTGTGGAAGCAACTCGACGACACCTCCGTCGTGATCGGGCAGAAGTTCGGCCGGCTGTCGACCGACAGCCGCCGCGAGAAGGTACAGCTGGTGGAGGCTGATGTGCTGCCTGCCGCGCTCGATGTTCGTCACCGAGGTGCGCGTGAGCCCGACCCGCTCGGCGACATGCTCCTGAGTCAGACCAGCGGCCTTGCGGGCCTCCCGGAAGTGTTCGCCGAAGTCGCGGTACAGACCGTCCACCGCGGGGGAGTATCGCGCGGAGCCCGACGGATGTCAATGTGGCTGACGGTTTGGATGACTGACATCGATGATGCGATCGGACACGCTCGTTGACTCCGTCTCCGACTGACAGTATCGTGATGTTTGCCTAGATCACGTCACAGAAAGGAAAGGTCAATGTCGCAAACATCGCAGGATCAGACACCGGACGCCTCGACCGACGGCCGTCACGGTGAGGTCACGGTGACGGTCAACACCAAAGCGGTAGTCCTCCCGAAGCACCGGGTGACCGGGCTGGAGATCAAGGAGGCCGCGATTGCGCAAGGTGTGCAGATCGAGCTCGACTTCATCCTCACGCTGGAGGCGCACGATGGCAAGCCCGCCGAGACGATCGCCGACGACAAGACGATCACCGTCACCAAGCACTCGGAGTTCATCGCCAACGACGGGGACGACGACTCGTAGATGAAGGAGAGTGTCGCCGTCGCGATCAAGGAGATCGAGGACGCCGGGGTCGGCACCGGCGTCCGGACCAAGGAGGATGCCGACGGCGGCGCGTGCGTGATCGTGGACGGGATCGCGATCGGCGACGCGTTCTCCCCGTCCACCTCGTGGATCGGCTTCCACATCGTCTGGACCTGCCCGGATGCCGACGTGTATCCACACTTCATCGATCCCGGACTCACGTATATCGGCTCCGCACCGACGCCGAACCAACACCCCGAGGGCAACCTGCCCGCCGCGATCAGTCGCGGCGCGACGATGCCCGGCTTCGAGAATCCCGGCGATCCAGATCTCGCGGAGGTCCAACCACCGCAACGCCGAGACCGACTCCGCGTTGCAGAAGCTGCTGCGGATCATCGAGTTCCTGAGGAGCCGCTGATGCAGCCCTGGATGCTGAGGATCGAGGACCCGCTGTACGAGCGTCTCCACGCTCACCTCTTTCCGGGGGACGAGGACGAACACGGGGCGGTCATCGCCGCCGGCATCGTGAGCACCGAGCGTGGGACGCGCCTGCTTGCGCGTGACCTCTTCCTGGCCGAGGACGGCGTCGATTTCGTCCCGGGGGTGCGCGGGTATCGGCGGCTGACGGCCGAGTTCGTGCGTGAGCGCATCCGGTTTTGCCGCGATGAACGTCTCGTCTATCTCGCCGTTCACAACCATGGCGGGACCGGGTCGGTCGCGTTCAGCGATCCGGATATGCGTTCCCACGAACGCGGCTACCCAGCGCTTCTGGACATCTCGGGGCAGGCCGTGGGGGCTCTCGTTCTGGCCCGGACGCGCTGGCCGGTGACATCTGGACGCCCGATCGCGAGCGGCGGCCGATCAGCGAGACCGTGGTGGTCGGGCGCAACCTGCGCCGGCTGTACCCGGAACCGCCGCCGCCGCCTCCGCGCGTCGACGCGACGTATGACCGCCTCGTCCGGTGGTTCGGCGAGCGAGGGCGGGATCGGCTCGCCCAGATGAAGGTGGGCGTGGTGGGCGCCGGAGGGGTGGGATTGCCGCTCGTGACGATGCTGGCTCGGCTCGGGGTCGGCGAGCTGGTGGTGATCGATCCGGACCGTCTCGATCCCACCAACCTTCCGCGCATGCCCGAGGCCCGGCGCCTGGACGCGCTGATGCCATTGCGCAGACTGCCGGGCGCGACACACATCGCCGACCGCTTCTCAATACGGAAGGTGCGGCTCGCACGACGGGCAGCCCGACGCGCCAATCCGAAGATCCGCTTCAGCGCCATCCCCACGAACGTCGTCGAGCCCGAGGCAGCCTTCGAACTGATCGACTGTGACTACATCTTCCTCGCCGCCGATGGGCACTTGGCTCGCATGGTCGTGAACGCTGTCGCTCATCAGTTCCTCATCCCCGCCGTCCAACTCGGGACACGGATCGACGTTGACGAGAAGACCGGGACGGTCGGGGATATCCGGACCAACGTCCGGCCGATCTTGCCGGGGAGCGGGTGTCTGCGATGCAACGGGCTGATCTCCGCGGCCAGGCTCCAGGACGAGGCGACCGACCCGCGCGAACGCGCTCGCAACCGCTACATCGAGGAGATCCCGGCTCCGAGCGTGATCACGTTCAACACCTGGGCCGCGTCGCAGGCGGCGACAGACTTCCTGTTGAGCCTTGGCGAGTTGATGGAACCGGCCGCCCCAATCGACTACCTCTTGGCCCGGCCACGGCGCCGCAAGGCCGAGCCGGTCAGACCGATAGAGAACAAGCCGGGATGCCGCGACTGCGGGACGGACGCGCACAGTCGGAGGGCCCGCGGGCAAGGCGTGAAACTGCCCCTCCCAGAGCGGCGAGGTCGTCGCCGAACCGGCTGAGGAGCGCGCCACGGGCTGGCGGCGACGTCCGCCCGCAGCGAGGTCCCGCGCCCGCGCGACAAGGCGGACCGGACCGGCGCCGCTGGAGACGTGCCGAACCTCGTTCAACGATCGACATAGTCCGCGGACTATGGTCGGTCACCCGGTGCGTCGCCACGATCGGCCGGTGCCGGAGAGACGGAAGGAGCGGAAGGACAGGGGTAGTCCCGCGGGTGCATCGCCTCTGCTGCATATGGGTAAGTCGGCTCCATGACAGGCGCGGGAACCTAGTCCGCGGATTATGTCGGGTGGGCAACGAAGCAGCGGCAGCACCGGCGATGCTGGATCGCTCCCTGCGCTGGAGCCGGCCTAGTGATCGAGCAAATGCGGCTCCGCCGCGGCGGTGGGCCTGCGGGCCGCCTGCGTGCAGGGTGTTGGCTGACATCGAGCGTTCTCCGCTGTCCTGATCCGGACTGCCACATCAACCAGGGCATCCGCCGCTGCGGTTCTGAAGTGCACGTGCCGCAGGCACGGAACTCTCCGCGGCGCACGCTCCTGGCGAGGGCTGGGCGTCGATCAGTCCCACAGGAGAACGCCCATGGCAACCCACACCTCCACCCGCCGGCAGCGGACCCGCAAGGCCGCCCGCCGCCAGCTCGCCGCCGCATTCGCCGAGCACTGGCTGCTCGCCTTCGCGGCGCACGTCACCGCGACGATCCTCCTCGTCGCCCTGGCCCACGCCCTTCATCTCGTGTCCTGCGGCTGAAAGGCCGCAGGACACCCCTGGCGCGGCGGCCCGCAGCGCTCAGCTCGGGCCCGCGCTGGCCGGCGCGGCATGCGCCAAGCTACGACGTCGCGAGATGGCGCTCAAGAGCAAGGACTCCCCGACCGAGGTCATTGAGCGTGAGGTCAGCCGCCAGTGCGCGACTTCAGCCCGCCCACTCGGAGTAGGGCGCAGCTCGCCGGGCGGATAGCGGCTGGCGCGCCATTCCGCGAAGTCCTCGCTGTTACCGACGTAGCGCTTCTCTTCGCTGTCCCAGATGCCGGTCTCTGCCATCCATGGTCTTCGTCGGCGTCCTCGGCGCGTCCTCGTCGAGATGAAGGTCCGCCCACGGGAAGAACTCGGGGAGCGCTTCCGCATACGGGCGCAGGCCGAAGAAGACGGTGAACTGGCCCTCGATGGCGTCGCCGTCGCCGGCCGGGTGCGCGATGAGGCGAAGGTCGCCCCTCCCTGATGTCTTGTTGATCCACTCGTCGGCTTCGAGGACAACAGACCCGCCCTGCTCGAGGACCTGCATCCACGTGAGGTCGGCTCGAAGGCGGCTCAGGGCGCTTTCCGCCTTGTCTGGCTCGGGCTGGGCGGCCGCGAGAGAGGAAAGCGGGCCTGCGCGCCTTCATCGAGGATCTGGTCCGACGGAATGGCGACCTTCCAGCCCTGACCCGTCGACTCGATGGTCTCCTCCGAGACAACCTGCCAGGACACCTCTCGGCGCCCGGGTCGTACACGGCGATGATGACCGGAAGGGAGTAGCCGCTCCAGTAGTCGATGTGCGCCTGGTCGGGGCGGACCACACCGTCCCCAGACGCAGCGATGTAGCTCGAACCGGATTTGACCTGCACGGCAAGCAGCCGGCCGCTCGGGCGGCCGTCCTCGGTCGCCGTCTCGACGAAGAGGTCCACGCCGTAATCGGGCCGCTCCGCCTCCCTGGGGAACCACCCGAGAAGGGAAAACGCAAGGCGGACGGCGTCGACCCCGACACGCTCGGTCTGATCGGCCGACATGCGGATCATTCTGGCTGCGTCGTCAGGCGGCGAAGAGCTCCAACTGCTCGTCTGCCCTGAGCGGCAGCGATGGACGGCATCGGCGGGCGCGGGACGGAGGGAACATCGTGGACAACCGCCAGCGAATCGACCCACGCGTTCTTGAGGTCGCCCTCGTCGATCTCGTCGCCGGTTGGCTGGATGCCGGCGCGCTGAAGATCCTTGAGCACCTTCTCGAGCGAGACCGGCTCCTCGCGCTCGGGACCAGCTGGCCGTCGAGCGCCAGGTCGGCGGCCTGCGCCTTCTGCGACAGCAGCTCCCACTTCTTCTCGTCGAGCGAGCCCAGGACGAGCGGCGACGTAGACGGTGACCGGGCCGCTTGCTCGTGAGCCGGTGGACGCGGGCGATGAACTGGTCGAACATCTCGTAGCTGAAGACGAGGCCGTCGACGATCACGCACGGCGGCGGTGTCGAGGTAGTGGCCGAGGCGGATCGAGGGGATGCCGCAGCAGAGCACCTGCGCGTCGCCGTGGCGGAAGCGCGCGATCGCCTTCGCGCGCTGCGCGGGCCCAGCGTCTGCGCGCGGCCGTCCTTCTCCTCGACGATGTGGGCGGCGCGCACTCCGCGCTCGCGCAGGCGCTCGGTGATCCAGCGGCCGGTCTCGATCAGGCACGAGCCGATCAGCACCTTCTCGCCCGCCTGCGGCGTGCTCGATCGCGAGCTCGACGACCTTCAGGTTCTTCGGCGTCCAGTTGGTGAGCTCGAGGTCCGTCGAGGCCCGGCCAGCGCCGAGTCGGGATCGGCCTGCGGCAGCGTCGTCGCGTACTCGAGCTTCTGCAGCTGCCCGATGCCGGCGGCGAACTTCTCGACCAGGCCGGCCTCGATGCAGCGGGTGGCCGGGATGCTTCCACGCGAAGAAGCGCTCGAAGTTGGCGGTGCTGAGCCAGTGCTTGTAGAGCTTCTGCTGCGCGATGCCCATCGGCGACGGCGAGCGTCGTCAGCGTGCGCGGACGAGCGGCTCGCCCATGTCCTCCTTGCGGCGGCGCACCATCGCGCCGGCGAGCAGGCGCCAGAGCCGCGAGACGTTGGTGACCTGGGGCAGCACCTTGCGGCGCTCGCGCCGTGCGCGGTGCCCTTCTCGGCGTGCCCATCATGTGCTCGATGACGCAGAAGTCGGCCTCGAACTTCGCCCGCCCGCCCTCGTAGTCGTAGGGGAACGCGCAGGTGGCGTTGCCCAGCACCCACCACAGCAGCCAGAACACGTCGTTGACGTAGTTGGAGATCGGCGTGCCCGTCAGCAGGTAGCGGTGGCGCGCCCGCAGCCCGCGGATCGCCTTGGAGCGCAGGACTGATCGCCCTTCGCGAGCGTGCCCTCGTCGACGACGATCACGCCGTCGGCGAAGGCGTGGGCGAGGTAGTGGGCGGCCGGTCTTCACACGCAGCCGCTTGTGGACGTAGCCGCAGCGCTCGCAGACGAGCGGCGCGCGCTTCTGCCAGCCGCCGTCGAAGGCGGCGGGGCAGGACGGGCAGAACTCGGCGGTGTCCAGCTCGACGGGACCATCCTCGCCGCGGCACGCGCATCATGCGATGACGGCAGCGCTCGTCACGCGGCCGATCAGCGACAGCACCTCGTAGTGGGTGATGTAGATGCCGCGTGCCGCCGGCGCGCAGGTGGCGGGCGACGGCGCGCGCCTGCGCAGGGCGTGCGGATGTGCTCGGGCTCGATGCCGTAGAACTTGCGCGCCTCCTCCTGCCACTGCGCGACCAGGTCCTGCGGGCAGACGATCAGGCGCTTGCGCGCGGCGCCGCGCCGCAGCGAGCGTGGATCAGCGACGCGCCGCCGAGGCTCTTGCCGAGCCCCTGCTCCCAGCCGAGCACGCCGCGAGCCCTTGACGAGCAGGCGCGCCAGGTCTCGGCTGCCGTCTCGGAAAGCTCTTGAACTTGAAGCCGTTGTCGCGCGGCGATGGCGTCGAGCGTCGCCTCGGCGCCGCTGCGACCTCGTCGGGGAAGCGCGTGCCGAGATCGCCGGGGTCGGGCAGCTCGAAGTGCTCCAGCAGGTAGGCGACGTCGTCGGCGGACTCGTCGAAGCGTGGCCGTCGATGTCGACACGCAGCACCTTGGCCTCGTGCTCGTAGCGGCGGATCTCGACATCGCCGTGTCGCGTGTGGTGGGGGCCTTCTCGTAGTCGGGACACCGCACGTCGCTCGAGGTGCGCAGCGGGTAGCGCTCGCCGGCCTCGAACCCGCGCTCGGGGTCGGACGTCGATGCAGCGGATCGAGTCGAGGTCATCGAGGAAGGCGAGCCGCTGCTGCGGGCGCACCTCATAGAGCGGGCAGATGGCCTGCTCGGCCTCGACCGTCGCCGCGGCGACCGCCTCGCGCAGCGCCGGCTCGATGGTCAGCACGCCGTCGTCCGCGCAGCGCCTCGAGCTGGCGCCACTCCCGCAGGTTGAGCGCGAAGTAGGTGGGCGGCTGGCCGTTCAGGCGCTCGACGTTGCGCAGCACGCGCCGCTGCTGAGGGCGACGACCGGGCGAAGGGCGCGGCCGCGACGTGATGCGACCGCCCGACAGCGAGAGGTCGTGACGCGGTCGCGGAGTCGGCGCCGCTCGCGGCGGCGCTGCCAGCTCCTCGCCGACGGTGCGCGAAGTGCGATGCGAGCGCTGCGCGGTCGCGGTCCCAAGCGGGGATGTACGTGGCAGCGTCTGCCGCGCGCCTCGCCGATCTGCCCGGCGAGCTCCGGCAAGCTCCGCGCGCGAGGCGGTGAGGCGCAGCGGCGCTCCCTCCGCGGTCGCGCTGCGCGGCGGGGACGAAGAAGGCGATCACGCAGGGCAGCTCGACGCCCTCGAAGAGGTCGTGGCACTCGACCAGCGCGTAGACGCCGGCGGCGTCAGGGCGGCTGCATCACCTCGCGGGGAAGCGGTCGCGTCCCGGCGATGAAGGCGCCGCCGCCATCGTCGGCGAGCAGGCCGATCGCCATCCGCCAGGTGGCGACGGTGGAGCTCTCGCGCTTGCCGCGGACCGCGCCAGTCGAGGCCGAACGGCGGGTTGCAGGCGATGCGGGGGAACCGCGTGCCGAGCACGCGCAGCAGCGGGTAGGCGCGCTGCACGTCGCCGTGGATCGCCTCGTAGGTGCCGGCCTTGACCTGGTCGGCGTCGATCTCGATGCCGAAGCGGTGCTCGGGGTCGACGCCGGCCAGCAGCGAGCCGTCGCCGGCGGTGGGATCGAGCGTGGACATCGCGTGGCCGTTGACCGCGGCGATCAGCTCCGCTGCCTCGGGCGGCAGTACCACTGCTGAAGTCCGCGTATGGCGCCGCCGCGGTTGCGGCCGAGGACGCTCGGCGAACTGTCCATGACCTCGTAAGTGAGAGCGCCACCTTCGAGACGGCCGCGCTTCCCGGCGCCGGGGCGGTCGCGGGCTTCGGGGTGTGCTGCGGTCGGCCATGTCGTGGTCCCTCCGTGAGCGGATGCGATGCGCATCGGAGGGCAGGGGCCGACCGCGCGGAACCGAGCGAAGTGAGGGGAAGCCCCTTGGGCTTGAAGCGCCGGGAGGGGCCTGCCACCGTCAGCGTGAGCAGCCGCTCACGGGGGGCCACATGAGCCGGACGACGGGTACCAGCGAACCCCGCGCAGGCATCGCGGAGCAGCAGCGGGACTCCCCGGGCACAGGTTAGGCTCACCGGATGTCTTTGGTGGCGGTCGGGATCGACGTCGGACTCCTTACGGGGAAGGGGCTCGACGTGGTGGCCCTCGACGATTCCCGGCGGGTCGTTGACACGCGCAACCATATCCGCGATGTCGCCGACATCGTCGTGCGGTGGACGCATTGCGGCCGGCTGTCGTCTGTATCGATTCGCCGTCGCAATGGGTGGACCCGGGAACACGACGTCCCGCGGAGCGCGAGTTGCGGCGGCGTGGGATCAATCCTACTGGACACCATCGGAAGAGCGGCGGAAGGTTTCACCACTGGATGCGCGATGGCATGACCGTTTACTGGGCTCTCACGAGCCGCTACCCGAGGTACACGGGGGCGATGTTCGGGGAGCGGCGGCCGAGTACTATCCACATGCCGCCTGCGTCGTGCTTGCGGGTCACGTACCCGCCTTCCGCGACAAAGTCAAGGTGCGGCGACGGCTGCTCGCCGACTACGGAGTCGGCCAGGCGGCGATGCGGGGGCCAGATCAGGTGGACGCGGCGCTCGGAGCTCTCACCGGGCTCATTGCGCTCGAAGGGGGTCACAGCTGGGTCGGTGAAGGCACCGATGCGATGCTGTTGCCGACGCGCGAGCTGCCCGATCGGTATGCACGGGCGGACGCGCCCGAGCGACGCCAGCGGATACCGGCGACCGTTGTGCACGACGGGCGGGAGCCGACCCTTTCACGGCCACGACGCGGCGACAGCCGCAGCGTGCGGCCGGGCTACGTGAACAGGAACAACCAGACTGTGTTACGCGGGACGGAGACGCGGGGAAACGACCATGGCCAGTATGTCTACGTGCTCATCTGTGGTCAGTGCGGGCATGAGTACGGCAGCAACGGCTCCGACAACTTCCAGCGGAAGTGCCCGAGATGCCAAGGCGGCATGCCGGGTCTGCCGTACTGACCGCCGCATCGCCTCTGTGCAGGCACGCGGAGAGGTGGTCGCCGATGCTTCGCGTGGGGCCAGAGACGTAGCGATATCCGCACCGTCGTTGGCGCGTGCGTGATACGTGATCGGTCCCAGACCCCGAGACCGCATGTGGTTGTTCCGTTTATGCCATACCGTCGCTGTGGCGATGTCTGCGCGTGACCGCCCTGTGCGCCGGCGGTGGAAGAAGGCGGCGGCGAAGGAGGAGTCGACGCTGCGCGCGTCAGACCCGCTGCGCACGCCCTTGAGGTACGCGCCCACCGGCTCCGCCAGGCGGGACCCGCTCGCAGTGGCCGGCTCCGCGATGACCGTGCTGGCAGTACCGCGCAAGCCGCTGCACTCGTGGCACCAGCAGATGCTGGACTGTCGAGGTCCACTCCATCCA